>SWJS01000001.1:0-216248 GCA_007556525.1 Lysobacteraceae bacterium CU05-9
GGAAGGCGTCGAAATGGTCATGCCAGGCGACAACATCAAGATGAACGTCTCGTTGATCAACCCAGTCGCAATGGACGAAGGTCTGCGTTTCGCAATTCGCGAAGGCGGCCGTACGGTTGGCGCGGGCGTTGTGGCGAAGATCATCAAGTAATCTCGACACACCCGAGCAACATCAAGAACCCTGCAACGAAAGTTGCAGGGTTTTTTGTTGTTGGGTGTTCGATTCTTACACTTAGGTTGAGTTAGAGGTAGAGGTAGACTATCTAGATGGACGCGCCACGGCGCGTGCTTGCCGCGCAGCGGCTTTCACTACATCGTCTAACTCTACCTATAACTAGTTCTATGAAATCACTTAGCTACAAACTCGCCCTAGCCGGCACCGTTATCGGATCACTGTTACTCATTTGGATGAGTTTGGGCATTGGTATCATCGGGGCGGATGGAGAGCCACTGAATGTGGTTTATGCTGCGGTGATTTTGGTTGGAATCATTGGTGCGATTCGATCGCGGTTGGGTGCAGCGGGGATGGCGAAGACGTTGTATGCGATGGCGACGGTGCAAGCGATCATCGCGGTAATTGCGATCGTGATGAAATGGGGAATGCCATACAGTCCGCCGCTGGAGTTGGCGATGTTGAATGGGTTTTATGTCGTTGTGTTTACAGTCTGTGCTCAGCTGTTTCGCTTTAGCCTGGGTCGCGCCGAAGTGACACTTTAAAGCAGTTGGAGTTAGAGTTAGTGAGAGTGGCTGTTGGCCGAAGGCGCCGTCACTGAATAGTCTACCTCTACCTCTACCTTTCAGAGTTATGCGCTTGTGGTCCCTCCATCCCAAATACTTAGACGCCAAGGGCTTAGTTGCGCTATGGCGTGAGACGCTGCTTGCGCGGGCGGTTTTGCATGAGCAGACGAAGGGTTACCGCAATCACCCGCAGCTGGATCGCTTCAAGGCGGTGAGAGATCCGAAGAAGACGATGGATTTTTACTTGATGCATATCCATGCTGAGGCAGTGCGGCGCGGTTACAACTTTGATGCGAGCAAGTTTGAAAAGGTGCGTAAACCGAAAGTCATGCCGGTGACGGATGGGCAGGTTGCGTATGAGTGGCAGCATTTGGATGCAAAGCTCCTGAAGCGTGATCCTGCGAAACATGCTGAGATTCAAGGGGTTTTTGACGTTGAAGTGCATCCGCTGTTTGTTGTCGAGCCGGGTGGAATCGCGGATTGGGAACGGACGTGAAAGTCGTCATTCGTGCGATGACGCGCGATGATGTCGATGCATTGCATGAAGCGGTGCGGTCGTCGATGCAGGAGTTGAGCGAGTGGTTGCCTTGGTGCCATCCCGGTTACTCGCGGGAGGATGCGAGGAGATGGGTGGATTTTGGACTGGATTGCTGGCTGCGTGGATCGGAGTTTCCGATGGGCGTGTTCGATGAGAGTGGGCGATTGCTTGGCGGTGTTGGGTTGAGCAAAATTGATCGTGTGAACCGTATTGCGAACCTCGGCTATTGGGTGCGGACGGATGTGATGCGCAGTGGTGTTGCGACGGAAGCTGCGCGGCAGATGATGGAATACGGATTGCGCGAGTTGGGATTCAAGCGGATCGAGATCGTGGTGTTGCCCGATAATCTGGCAAGCATACGCGTGGCGCAGAAGCTTGGTGCAGTGGATGAAGGCATCGTGGAAGCCAAGGCGGAGGTGTTCGATGAGTTGGTGGATGCGCGGGTTTTTTCCTTAAGTGAAGAAAGCGTGTAGGCTAATAAGTCGAACTGAAGGAACTGATATGACACAACTGGAAACGCTCGCTTATGTGAGCCAGGCGAGCCGCGAATTGACCACCGGTGAAGTGGATGGGATTTTGGCGGATGCGCGCAAGTTCAACAGTGAGAATGGAATCAGTGGTGTGCTATTTCACTGCAATGGGCAATTTTTTCAGGTAATTGAAGGAAGTCCGCAGGCGATTGCGCTTGTCTTTGCGAGGATCGAAGAGGCGCGTGCACATGGCGACATCGATATCCTAATGCGCGATGAGATTGAAGAGCGCAATTTCGCAGAGTGGCACATGGGATTCGTGTCTGCACCGACGAGCGTTGTGCAGGAATTGGCGCAGGCCGATTGGGAAGCCGCGATGCCGGTGACTCGCCCGAGTTTGCGTCGATCGAAGGGACTGTCACTTGCGACGTATCATTGGAGCAAGTGGGCGGCGGAAGCGAACAGCACAGGCGTTTGACGCGAACGGGTGATGGCAAGTTTACCGTTCGCCACGCTGCACCGGGAATTGAAGATTATTGTCGGCTGCGCGAAGTCGCGGGATTGAGTCCGAAGGCGCGGGAAGCTGCGGAAGTTGGATTGGCCAACACATTATTCGGAGTGCAAATTCTGGATGGTGAAAGGATCGTCGGGATGGGCAGGGTGATTGGGGATGGTGGATGTTTTTTCCAGGTGGTCGACATCGCAGTCATGCCGGAGTATCAAGGCCAAGGTCTGGGCAAGCTCATCATACGTGAGATCGCGGAATACATTGAACGGGAAGTGCCGCTGACCGGTTACGTCAGTTTGCTTGCGGATGGTGAGGCGCACCGGTTGTATGTTCAATTCGGATTTGCGTTGACTGCGCCGAATTCCATTGGAATGGCTTTGAGAAAGGAATGATGCGATGAGCGATCTTGCGAAAGGTGCGGCGATTGCACGGGATGAATACGTTGCACTGGTGTCCAAGGATTTTCCAAACGAATTGGGGATGTTCTGAGATGAAACGTTTTTTGCGAATGATCTTCGTGGTGGTAGCGTTGTCGCTTATCGTTGCGGCACCGTCATATTCTGCTGAGCCTTCGAAGCAAGCGGACATGATGAAAAACATGCGGCGTTATGTGTTGGTCGTCCTGAAAACGGGTCCGACGCGAGTGGAAGACAAACAGGCACGTGCTGAGATGTTTCAAGGACATTTTGCGAATATGGAAAGGCTGGCGAAGGATGGGAAGCTATCCGTAGCAGGTCCATTTACGGATGGTGGTGAATGGCGTGGACTTTTCATCCTCGCGGTTGACAGCATTGATGAAGCGAAAGAGCTTGTCGCCACAGATCCAGTGATCAAGACCGGCGAAATGATTGCGGAATATCACACTCTGTTTTCAACGAGTTCGTTGATGGACGTCAATGCAATGCACGAGAAAGCAGTAAAGGGTGAGTGATGGGAACAACGCTGGAAATTTGGGAGCGCTTCAAGACGAAGCCGTTTGGCAAACAGTTGTTTTCGAAGATGCTGTGCCACAAGGCACCTTACTTCGGAAGCATCAAGCCTGTGTTCGTAGAGTTAATGCCGGGCTCGTGTGAGGTGCGAATCCGCAAACGTCGCGCCGTGTTGAATCACATTGGCACAGTGCATGCGATTGCAATGTGCAACATGGCTGAGCTGGCCGCGGGAACGATGACGGATGTCACCGTGCCGAAAACGCATCGATGGATCCCAAAGGGCATGACCGTTGAATACTTGAACAAGGCGGCGACGGAGCTCAAGGCTGTAGCGAAGCCGCTCGGCGAAATGCCGTTGGATGCGCCGGGCGAATATCCCGTTGAGGTGCTGGTGACAGATACAGGCGGTACTCAGGTTTTTCGTGCCAAGATTGCGATGTGGATATCGCCGAAACCAAATCGCACATGAAACCAATTGCTTCGACCGTACTTGCCGCGCTGTGCGTGGCTGGTTGCGCCAAGTTGCCGTCGACTCCGGTTGATGCGCCATTGCGTCCGGGGAAGGTCGTGGTTTTTGATATCGATGGCACGTTGACGCCGGAGAATATCGACGTACTGGAAGTCCGGAAAGATGTGGTCAATGTTGTAAAGGCATATTCGGATAAGGGTTATCGAATTTTGTATCTGACTGCGCGGTCGCTGCATCTGCAGCAGCCAATTCCTTATTGGTTAAATCGCTACGGTTTCCCGAAGGGAGATTTGCAAACGGCGCAGACGTCACAGGACCGTAAAGACCCTGCGACGTTCAAAGCGAACATGCTTGAGAACTACAAGAAGGTCGGTTGGAAGATCGCATTCGCATACGGCGACTCAACAACCGATTTCCAGGCGTACGAGCGAGCCGGCATTGCGAAGGAACATGTTTTTGCATTGTTGCGTGAGAATGACAAACAGTGCCAACCCGGTGTTTACTCGATTTGTCTGAAAGGGTACACCGAGCATCTTCCATTTGTAGAAACCGTTGCGTCCGTCAAGAGCAGTCATTGAAAGGACATCAATGCAAGACGATCCCGCACTCGACAATGTTGTTTGGCATGCGCTGAACGGACACCAAAAGCACTTTTCGGAAGGGAATGATCGCGCAAGACGGTTTGCGCATGGCTTCTCACCGATCGTTGGATTCCCGGATCCATTCAATCCGGACTTCGATGCGTTGCGGCCGTATTGCGACCTCGGCGAGAAATTTTTCTGCGTCTACTGGACCGGCGAGCCACCGTCGAACGTTGCGTTAAACATGGATACCAAGATGCAGCAGATGGTTTATGCGGGACAGCCATCCATGGATGATGATGCATTGGATGCGATACCGTTGACCGCCGATCACGCACAACAGGCATTGGACTTGGCATTGCTGACGAAGCCCGGGCCGTTTGGCCTACGGACAATCGAGCTCGGTGATTACTTCGGATACTTCGAAGACGGCCGCTTGATCGCGATGGCAGGGGAGCGGATGCATGTTGGCAAGCATCGCGAGATTAGCGGTGTGTGCACGCATCCTTCCGTGCAAGGCCGCGGATTGGCTGGCAAGCTCATGCGCAAGATGATGCACCGCGGATTGAAGCGAGGCGAGATTCCCTGGTTGCACGTTTATTCGCACAATGAGGTCGGTGTTCATTTGTACGAGAAATTGGGCTTCCGCATCCGCCGCGAAAGTCCCGTGCGCGTGATTGAATTCAAAGGCTGAAACGCTAACGCAGCTTCGACGCGGAAATAACCCGATCCGTCATAAGCTGACGGTGTGAAACTTGAGAGAGGTTTTTTGACATGACAAATCCAACTTACGATCCAAACAATCGCGTGAACATTGGCGCAGAAATCAGCCGTCCGATTGAACAAGTATGGAGTGAGTTCACCAATCCTGAGTCGATTACGCAATGGAATACCGCGCATCCGGATTGGCATACGCCGCGTGCAGAGCATGATTTGCAGAAGGGTGGTCGCTTCAACTATCGAATGGAAGCGAAGGATGGCAGCATGGGTTTTGACTTTGGTGGCACGTATGATGATGTGCAGGAAGGCAAGCGCATTGCGTACACGATGGATGATGGGCGGCAGTCGCAAGTGGACTTCGAAGCGACGGAGACCGGCACACGCATGACGCAGTGGTTTGATCCTGAAGGAATGAATCCACCTGAGATGCAGCAACAAGGTTGGCAAAACATTCTCGACAGCTTCAAGGCTTGGGTCGAAACGCGTTAACTGCTTTTGAATGTTTCGTGTTGATTCACGCGGAAGTGCGAGCCTCAACGTGAACACGGGTAACGGTCGTCACATTCGATGCGTTGCTTGATGTTGCTGAAAATGAACCGCGCAACATTTCCGTTTTGTGCGGTTTTTTGTTGGGTGAATCGTTCACGTGGTGAACGGCAAGCTGTGCTGACTCGCTGCAGTGCGGTGAGTGAAATCCTGATCTAAAACTTGGAGAGCACAAGATGCGTATCAACACCAAATCCACTTTGCTTGCAGCGGCGATTGCGCTGTCACTTTCGGCAACGGGTGCATTTGCACAGAGCACCAATGCGAAAGTGAATCTCGGAACACAAGCCGCGACGCCTGCGGTGCCGGCGACACCGGCAGTTCCCGCAACGCCAGCCGTTCAAGCAGTGGGTCAAACTGTGGATGATGTAACGGATGCCGTAAAGGCCGTTCCCGCAACTCCTGCCGTACCTGCAACACCTGCTGTGAAGGTCGATGCGGATGTCAGCGCGAATGCGAACGCATCGTTGGATCCAACCGCTGTCGCACGCGAACATCAGTCGACTGATCCACAAGCAGGCGTGAGCGCAGATGCGTCGGCAGACGTCAACGCGACGGCTGATGCGAAGGCAGATGCAAAGCCTGCCAAAAAGGTAGCAAAGTCCAAGAAGAAAAAGCCACTCTAAAGCGGCATGCCAGGACTCACCATGGCAAAGGAAAGCCCCTCGTAATGAGGGGCTTTCTGCGTTACATCTGTTCGAGTTCCTTGCCCTTGGTTTCCTTGACCATGTAGATCACGAACAACGCGGAGAGCAATGCAAAGAACGCGTATAAGCCATACGCGAATTGCAGCCCCGCAGCAGCGAGGGAAGGGAAGCTGATGGTGATGAGGAAGTTCGCCAACCACTGCGCCGCTGCGGCAAGTGACAACGCGACCGCACGGATTTGATTCGGGAACATTTCGCCCAGCAAGACCCACGTAACCGGACCCCAGCTCACGCCGAAGAAAATCACGAACAAGTTCGCGGCAACCAGAGCCAATGTTCCGACATTGCCCGGCAACGCCAACGTGTCGCCCGAACCGGTTGCTTGCGAGAAACAGTACGCCATGATGCCCAACGTAATCGCCATGCCGATGGAACCAATGAGCAACAATGGCTTGCGTCCAATTCGGTCAACCAACATGATTGCAACGATGGTCACGACGATGTTGATGATCGATGTCAAAACCGTCAACTGCAACGCATGGTCTTCCGTGAATCCAACCGAACGCCACAACATCGATGAGTAATAAAAAATCACGTTGATGCCAACGAACTGCTGGAACACCGACACGAGAATGCCGACCCAAACAATCGGCAGCAGCTTACCGCCGACGAATAAGTCGCGGAATGACTGACGATGCTGCAGATTCAATGTCTCGCGAATGTTCGCAACCATCGAACTTTGCTGCGAGGCATCCAGTCCTTGAATGCGACCGAGAACACGTGCGGCTTCATCCTCTCGACGCTTGGCCACGAGATAGCGCGGTGATTCCGGAATCGTCATCGCCAACACTGCATACAGCACGGATGGAACGATCATGCTCAGGAACATCCAGCGCCACGCTTCCAAGCCGAACCACGACGGGTTTGCTGCACCGCCCGCAGCTTTCGCGGCGTAATAATCGAACAACAGTGCCGCAAAAATACCCGTCACAATCGCCAGCTGCTGCAGGCTGCCCAGTCGTCCACGCACATGCGCCGGTGCAATCTCCGCAATGTAGGCTGGCGCAATCACCGACGCCATGCCGACGCCGACACCACCAACAACACGCCAAAGAACCAGATCCCAAACGCCAAACGCGAATGCCGCACCAATCGATGCTGCGCAAAACATGATCGCCGCAATCAACATCGTGCGCACGCGACCATAGCGATCCGCCAAGCTGCCCGCAAACCATGCGCCGAGCATCGCACCGATCAACGTGGAGGCAACGACGAATCCGAGCAAGCCATCGCTCATGCCGAACTTATCGCGAATCGCATCGACCGTGCCGTTCACAACAGCGGAGTCGTATCCGAAGAGAAATCCGCCCAACGCCGCAATGCTGGAGATGCCAATGACTTTCGATGCGCCGGCTGGCTTGATGTCTACGGTCGATGTCGAAGGAGGTGGAGTATAGTTCGCCATGCAAGCCTCGGGATCAAAACCCTTGTGGGAATTTGATTAGACTAACTGAGTTTCTCAGCCGATGGGAAATTTAGCGTTGCCTGAGTATGGCCGTCATCTGACTCCGCGAAGTTGAGAGACCAACCGAGATGGCTGCAAATACGTGACAAAAGCTGCAGCCCAATCCCCAACTGTCGATCTCCGCCGCCACCTCTCGCAGCCTTGGCATAAAGCGCACTGATCTCCTTAGGCGTCATGCCATGATCGGGATCCGTAATGGTCACCGTGCCAGGCGCGGCAATCACAGCGCGAATAACCCCGCGATCGCTGTTTTCGATGGCGTTACGAATGAGGTTTGAAAGTGCAACGTGCGCGAGTTTGGGCGGTGCGTTAACGATGACTCCGGCACCTGCAACTTCAAAGCTCAACTCTTTCAGCTCAAGAAGATGCGAGTGTTGTGCGGTGACTTCATTGAGTAGGTCCCGCAAATCAAACTCTTCGTAAAGCGGCGCGAGTTTGGAAGGATCCCGTGCAAGCACCAGCAAAACGCTCAGCAGATCTGCCATTTCGTCCACTACTTGCGACGATCGTTCTAAGCGCGGCAAAGGATCAGTGCTGTTGCGTAAGTCCGTTTGCGACAACTGCAAATTGTTGCGCAAGATCGCAATCGGCGTGCGTAACTCATGGCTTGCCGTGTTGATGAATTCGCGCTCACGCTCAAGGAACTGCCGATTACGCTCGACGTACGCGTTGATTGCATCGGAGATCGTGGTGATTTCGGAAGTGGCGCGGGGAATGGGTGGTACGGATTGCGTGGCGTTCTCCGGTTTGAGTAACGCGATTTCGTCAGAGAGCTGACGCAACGGTTTCAAGAATCGGTTCAATCCCCAGAATGCAATCAAACCGAACAACACCATCAGTGAGGCCATCGTAATCAGGACTTGCTTGGCGAGTTCGCGTTCTTTTTCTTCGACGCTCGTGACATCCACTGCGAGTACGCGCCGATCATCATCTTCGCCACGGACCATCGCCGCAAAAAGACGCCCATCCACCTTGATATCGTCGTGTACACCTTTACCCAATGCTGCGAACGGGGCTGGGATCGTAGCGTTCGATTTTTCGCTGAAATATAGAATTTTGTTTTTGCCGTCGTCCGTCGTCGTTATGGTTCCGGCATCGTCATCATCGACCAGATGCTCAATGCGGTCCATTTCGAAACCCAGCATCGTCGTCCAGGTGAACCTTTCCGCGCGCTCATTACTGATCACGGTGAATGCAGTAATCACCGTTGTGATTGCAAGAAGAAAGATCACGAGTGCAGCGACCAATTGCTGGCGGAGGCTTCGCAGTGCAAGTTTCATTTGCCGGTCGCCTCGTCCGTCACTGGCGCCAAGCGATAGCCAATTCGTGGCAGCGTCTGCAGCAGTTTGTCATTGAATGGACCGTCAATGACTTTGCGTAAATCATAGATGTGTGAGCGCAGACGGTCGGCATCCGGTGGTTCATCCCCCCAAACCGCAAATTCGAGATCGTCGCGCGTTACGGCAGAGGGACTGGCTTGCATCAAAACTTCAAGCAGACGTCGGCATGCAGGGTAAACATGCAGCACCTGATCGCCACGTCGGACTTGCATGGATGCACGGTCATACTCGAGGTCGCCAACACGCAGCACCGTGTTCACACGATTAGCAACAGGCTTCACCAATGCTTCAATACGGACTTCGAGCTCCTGCAGTGCAAATGGTTTGGTCAGATAGTCGTTTGCGCCGCCGCGAAAACCACTGACCTTATCTTCCACCTCGCCGCGCGACGTCAGCATGATGATCGGCGTCGCCTTGCCGGCAGCCCGTAGCTGTTCGAGGACCTCCAATCCACTCAGGCGGGGAAGGTTCCAATCGAGAACGTTGACGTCGTAGTGGTTGGACTGCGCGAGTGTCAATCCAGTCTTTCCGTCAGGTGCGGAATCCATCGAATAGTCACGCGCTTCGAAGTAATCGAACAGCGTCCCCACCAGGTCACGGTTGTCTTCAATCACCAAAATCCGAATCATGCTCGCATTCTGACAGGTTTCCGACATTTCGGTCACTACTGTGGAGACGTGCAAAATACGAACTCCCTCACCCAGAGCGCCATCCTCCGCCGGTATCTCCTGATTCCGACGATTGCTTTTGCGGCGGCGTTCCTGGCACTGACTTACAGCGGCTTGGATCATGCGATCGCCGGCGCAATCTTTGATGCGCTAGGCGGTAGCTGGCGATTGCGTGATAACGCCTTGCTTGAAGTTGGTTTCCACCAATTCGGGAAGTATGTTTCGATCCTCGCGTGGTTCGCGTGCATTTCCGTATTCATACGTCACCGTAAGGACGGGCTGGTATCACCCCGCCAAAAAGCACTGCTTCTCCTCATCATCGCAGTCATTGCCACCACCACCATTGCGTCGACGTTGAAAGGTGTCACCCACATGGATTGCCCATGGGACTTGACCATCTTCGGAGGGCACAAGGTCTACGTGCCGTTGCTTGAGCGTGACTTCTTGAATGCCGAACCAGGTCGCTGTTTTCCTGCAGGGCAGGCGAGCGCGGGCTACGCATGGATTGCACTCTATTTCGCGGCATTGCTCTACAAACCCGAATGGCGTTGGAAGGGACTGGCAGTGGGCCTCAGCTTTGGACTGTTGTTGGGAATTGCTCAACAAATTCGCGGTGCACACTTTTTGTCACATGATTTGACCACTGCATGGATCGCCTGGGTGATCGGCGCAATTGCATATGCCGCTTTCAACAATCTTGGGAAGTACAATTACCGAAATGAAAAACCCATTGCAGTTCATCCTTAAGCGCGAGCTCTCCGTTGAGTCCATCGTCCTCGCGGTGAGTTTGTATGCGTCGCTCGTTTTCAATGCGGCATTCTGGAAGCAGACGGCTGCGACCGGTATTTTCACAGGTGCATCAGGAGTGTGGACGGCGATCGTCCTCTTCGTGGTGATCACGGCGTTGCATTATTTCATCTTGTTGCTGCTCAGCAATCGCTGGTCGCTAAAGGTAGTCGTGCCGTTGGTCCTGATGATCTCTGCCGCGGCGGCATACTTCACGTCGCACTATACGGTCTACATCGACGGTGACATGATCCGCAATGTGTTGAATACCGACCAAAAAGAATCCCGCGAAGTCATCACCGCCGGGATGGTTGGCAACATCATTTTCCTGGGTTTGTTGCCGTCGATATTTATCGTGTTGCTGAAGGTCAAGAAGCCACCTGTGTTGCGTTCGTTCTTGAAGCGACTCGCAGTTCTTGCCGTCACTGCCGCCGTGATTCTCGGTGCGATCTTCAGCTCGTACCAATCGGTGTCGTCGATGATGCGCAATCACAAGCCCTTGCGTTATCTTGTGACACCGGCGAATTTCCTGGCTGGTACTGCGGGTGTTTTTTTGAAAGATACTCGCAAGGCGCCGCGTCAAACACTCGGTAAAGATGCTGTCTCAACGCGTTCCCGCGGAGAGAAGCCTCGCTTGATTGTGCTGGTCATCGGTGAAACGGTGCGTACCCAGAATTGGGGCTTGAATGGTTATGCGCGTCAAACAACGCCGGAACTCGCGAAGATCAATCCTATAAGCTTCGCGGATGTCTCGTCGTGCGGTACGGCGACTGAGACGTCCTTGCCCTGTATGTTCACACCATGGGGTCGGGGTGATTTGGATCTGAAGAGGATCAAGAACTCGGAATCATTTTTGCACGTGTTGAACCGTGCGGGCGTGCAAACGATGTGGATTGATAATCAGTCGGGATGCAAAGGTGTTTGTGCCGACCTTCCGTTCGAATCCATCCAGCAAGTGACCGCGGCAACGGATCATTGCACAGTCGATGCCGGCTGCTACGACATGGAGTTACTCTCGCGCTTGAAGGCATATTTGCCCACGGCAGGTACGAAGGACGCGATTGTGGTGCTCCATCAACTGGGGAACCATGGACCAAGCTATTACAAACGATCGCCACCAGCTGCGAAAGTGTTTTTGCCTGAGTGTGTCTCGGATGAGTTGAGCGATTGTTCGACGCAGGAAATCATCAACGGCTATGACAACGCCATTGTTGCGAGTGATGCATTTCTCGCAAGCACCATCAAGTATCTGGAAACCTTGACAGACCGCGATGCCGGAATGATCTACATTTCCGATCATGGGGAGTCGCTGGGTGAAAGTGGATTGTTCCTGCACGGCATGCCGTATGCCATCGCGCCGAAAACGCAAACCAGCGTTCCGATGTTCATGTGGTTCTCGCAAGGTTTCGCGAAGGACCGCGGCATCAACGAGACCTGCTTGCGCGAACGTGCGAAGAAGCCAGCGAGCCACGACAACCTCTTCCACTCGGTGATTGGGTTGATGCAGGTGCGTACGGCGGAGTATGTGGCGGACCGGGACGTACTGAAAGGGTGTGAGTCCACACCCTGACGGGGTTATCATGGAAGGATTGCATAACGAATAGCTGGAGCTGCGATCCATGTCCGATAAGACCATCATTTACACCCTGACTGACGAAGCGCCGATGTTGGCGACGGCGTCCCTGTTGCCGATTGTCGAAGCCTTTACGAAAACGGCAGGCATCAACGTGGAGACGCGGGATATTTCGTTGTCGGGGCGGATTTTGGCACAGTTCCCTGAGTTATTGAATGATGCCCAAAAGGTGAGCGATGATCTCACCGAACTCGGTCAGCTGGCTACCAAGCCGGAAGCGAACATCATTAAGCTGCCGAACATCTCGGCGTCGATTCCGCAATTGAAGGCTGCGATCAAGGAATTGCAGTCACAAGGTTACCCGCTGCCGGAATATCCGGAAGAGCCATCGAATGACGAAGAGCGCGACGTGCAGTCTCGCTACGATCGCGTCAAGGGCTCGGCGGTGAATCCGGTTTTGCGCGAAGGTAACTCCGATCGCCGTGCACCGGCATCGGTCAAGAATTACGCGCGTAAGCATCCGCACCGCATGGGTAAGTGGACTGCGGACTCGAAGACGCATGTGGCGCATATGGATGCCGGCGATTTCTACGGTTCCGAAAACAGCGCGGTGATGGAGCAAGCGGGTGACGTTGAAATCTCGTTGGTGAAGACGGATGGTTCGCGTCAAGTTTTGAAGGCGAAGACGCCGGTCAAGGTTGGCGAGATTATCGATTCCTCGGTGATGAATGTGAAGGCGTTGTCGGAATTCATCGGCAATGAAATTGCCGACGCTCGTGCGCAGGATGTTTTGTTCTCCGTGCACCTCAAAGCCACGATGATGAAGGTGTCGGATCCGATTATTTTCGGTGTGGTTGTTTCGCGTTATTACGATCAAGTTCTGTCGAAGTTCAAGGATCAGCTGGATAAGATTGGTTTTGATCCGAACAACGGTATTGGTGATTTGTACGCGAAGCTCGGTGATTTGGCTGCAGATGAACGTAAGGCGATTGAAGATGCGATCGTTGCGGAATACGCGCAAGGTCCTGCGTTGGCGATGGTCAATTCGGACAAGGGCATCACCAACTTGCACGTGCCGTCGGACGTCATCGTTGACGCTTCGATGCCGGCGATGATCCGCGATTCCGGTCGCATGTGGAATGCCAAGGGCGAACTGCAAGATACCAAGGCTGTCATTCCGGATCGCAACTACGCGGGTATCTATCAAGTCGTCATTGAAGATTGCAAAAAGAACGGCGCTTTCGACCCGGCCACCATGGGCTCCGTGCCGAACGTCGGTTTGATGGCGCAGAAGGCCGAAGAATACGGCTCACATGACAAGACATTCCAGTTGAGCGATGACGGCACCGTTGAAGTGCGTGATGCAAACGGCAACGTGTTGTTGTCGCAAAAGGTCGAAGCCGGCGACATCTTCCGCATGTGCCAAACCAAGGATGCCCCGATCCAGGATTGGGTCAAGCTTGCCGTAACGCGTGCACGCTTGAGTAACACGCCGGCGGTGTTTTGGCTGGACAGCGGTCGCGCGCATGATCGCAATGTGATTGCCAAGGTTGAGCAGTACTTGAAGGATCACGATACGAATGGTTTGGATATCCGTATTTTGTCGCCGATGGATGCAATGAAGTTCACGTTGGAGCGCACGCGTAAGGGCGAGGACACAATTTCGGTCACCGGTAACGTTCTGCGTGATTACCTGACGGACTTGTTCCCAATCCTGGAGTTGGGCACATCGGCGAAGATGCTCTCGGTTGTTCCATTGATGGCCGGCGGTGGTTTGTTTGAAACCGGTGCGGGCGGTTCGGCACCGAAGCACGTTGAACAATTGAGCGGCGAAAATCACTTGCGTTGGGATTCGCTTGGCGAGTTCCTGGCGTTGGCTGCATCGTTGGAACATCTGTCGGAGCAGACGGGTGACAAGCGGATCAAGGTTTTGGCAGAGACATTGGATAAGGCGAACGGTGAGTTCCTCGACAGCGATCGCTCGCCGAAGCGCGATGTGGGTCAGCTCGATAACCGCGGCTCGCATTACTATCTCGCGATGTACTGGGCGCAGGCGCTGGACGAACAAACGGATGATGCTGAGTTGGCGTCGAAGTTTGCACCGGTCGCAAAGGCACTCACCGAGAACGAAACGAAGATCGTCGATGAGTTGAACGCAGTGCAGGGCAGCAAACAGGATATGGGCGGCTACTATCGTCCGGATTTGAGCAAGCTTGCAGCGATCATGCGCCCGAGCAAGACACTCAACGATGCATTGGCTTTGCTTGGCTAAGTAACATCACACACAACTAGGGTTCCCATATGAAGCACCGTCTCGCATTGGCAGTAGGTTTGGTTTTGTCTTCATTGGTTTACGCAGGGGGTGCTGTAGCAGCACCCTCGGCGGCGACCACCACGCAACTTCCGCGAACGGTGAACCCGTCGCACTACGCGATCACGGTGACGCCCGATGCTGCGAGCCGGACTTTCAAGGGTAGTGTGCTCATCGACGTCGAGGTGTTGAAGGACACAAAGACGATCGTGATGAATCAGGCGAATCTCAAAGTCACGGACGCGACCTGGTATGTCGTCAATCCGTTGGCACGCGTCATTCCACGCAAGCCCAAGATCACACACGATGAGAAGGCGCAGACGTTAACGCTCACGCTCGATGATCCAGCGGTGCCCGGCAAGTATCAGCTGGCGATGGAGTACACCGGCGAGATCAACACGCAGGCGAATGGCTTGTTTTCGCTCGATTACGAAGACGTTGAAGGTAAAAAACGCGGACTGTTTACGCAATTCGAAAACTCCGATGCGCGACGCTTTGTCCCGAGCTGGGATGAGCCTTCGTACAAGTCCACGTTCGACCTGACTGCGATTGTGCCGTCGACGCAAATGGCAGTCAGCAACATGCCCGTTGCAGAAACCAATGAATTGGAAGGCGGCAAGAAGGGCGTGAGGTTTGCAACGACGCCGAAGATGTCGACGTACTTATTGTTCTTCAGTCTCGGTGATTTCGAGCGCGCAACGACGATGGCCGACGGCGTCGAGATTGGTGTCGTCACTCCGAGGGGTAAGGTCGATCAAGCGAAATTCGCGTTGGATGGCTCTGCGAAAGTGTTGAAGGCGTATAACGAGTATTTTGGAACGCCATTCCCATTGCCGAAGTTGGACAACGTCGCGGGGCCGGGTGGCAGTCAGTTCTTTTCGGCGATGGAGAACTGGGGCGCGATCTTTACTTTCGAACATACGTTGCTGATTGATCCGGTGATCTCGACGACGTCGGCGAAGCAACGCGTGTTCGGCGTGGCCGCGCATGAAATCGCACACCAATGGTTCGGCAATCTTGTGACGATGGACTGGTGGGATGACCTTTGGCTCAATGAAGGTTTTGCAACTTGGATGGCCGGTCGCGTCACGGAGCAGATGCATCCGGAGTGGGATACCAAACTCAATCGAGTAGGGCGTCGCAGTGGTGCGATGTACATGGATGCGGTGGAATCGACGCACCCGGTCGTGACCCCAATTAAGGATGTCGATCAAGCCAGTCAGGCTTTCGATGGGATTACTTACTCGAAGGGCGGCAGCGTCATTGCGATGCTGGAGCATTACGTCGGCGACCTAAATTGGCGTAACGGTGTGCGTGCCTACATGAAGAAGCATGCATACGGGAACACGAAGTCCGATGATCTATGGTCCGCAGTTCAAGCTGCAGCGGGCAAACCGGTTCTCGACATCGCGCATGATTTTACCTTGAAGCCCGGCGTACCCCTCGTCAAGATCGCGAGCGCGCAATGCGTCAACGGCAAGACCAAGCTGGCATTGAAGCAGGATGAGTACACGCTCGACCGTCCGAACAAGAAGCCTTTGACTTGGCGCGTTCCTGTGGCTGCGAATGTTTTGGGCAAAAAGCCACAATGGGTCGTCATGCAAAACCGCAAGGCCAACATGACACTCGACGGATGTGGTCCTGTGCAGTTGGATCAAGGTCAAACGGGCTACTACCGAATCGCGTATAGCGCTGCGCAAATGAAAGCGCTGACTTCGCAATTGAGCAAGCTCGATACGATCGATCAGCTGGGATTGGTATCGAATCAGCAGGCGTTGGTTGCGGCGAATCTGGGTTCCGCGGGCAGCATGTATGATCTCGCCGAAAAGATTCCATTGGACGCGAATCCCGCGCTACTTAGCGAGAAGGTTTCCACCGCTGCGAGCATCTACAACTTGTTTGAACATGATGCGTCTAACGGCGCTCGCGCTGCGAAATATGGACGCTCGGTTCTCGCTCCGCTCCTTGCGCGACTTGGCTGGGACGCGAAGCCAGGCGAAAACGAAAACATCCCAGGCGTTCGCAGCCGTGTCATTTCCAACTTGGCTTGGATGGGTGATCCGGAAGTTTTGGCGACGGCGCGGGCGATGTTCGCCAAGGACTTGGACGGCAGTGCGCCGTTGAAGGGCGATGCCAAAAATGCCGTCTGGAACATCGTCTCTGACAACGCCGATGAAGCAACGTGGAATCAAATCCGCAAGGCGGCACTCTCCGAGAAAACGCCACTGATCCAATCACGCCTGCTCAGCTATGTTGCATCGACCAAGGATCCGAAGCTTGCGAAGAAGGCATTGGAGCTCGCCATCTCTGATGAAGTCAAAGCAACGCAGGGCGCTTCAATGATCTCGACCGTTGCATCCAAGCATCCGGAGTTGGCATTTGATTTCGCGGTCGCAAACGTTGCGAAGGTCCACAAGCTGGTGGATACGACGTCGCAGTATCGTTTTTATCCGCGACTCATCCAGGGATCGGATAAGCAGGAGTACATTGCGAAGCTGCAGAACTTCGCCGCCAAAAACATTCCCGCCACCGCCCGCAAGGACACCGGCGTCGCGATCAATGCGATCAAGGTCAATGCTGCGATGAACGCGCGCCTGCGCAAGCAGACGCTGGATTGGCTGAAGTCGAAGGGTTATTGAGCGCGCTTGCGCTCAATGGCATCGAATAGCTGACCGGCAATGTTGAGTCCAAACTGTGCATCCAATTCACGGATGCACGTTGGGCTCGTGACGTTTACTTCCGTCAAGTAATCGCCGATAACGTCCAAGCCGACGAACAGCATGTCGTTCTCACGCATGACGGGTCCGACTTGCGATGCGATCCAACGATCACGTTCGCTGATTGGACGTCCTTCGCCACGACCGCCGGCTGCAAGATTGCCACGGAATTCATCACCTTGCGGAATGCGCGCGAGCACGTAGTCTACGGGTTCACCGTCAATCAACAGGATGCGTTTATCACCTTCCGTGATCTCCGGAATGTATCGTTGCGCCATCGCAAGGTCTTTGCCGTTATTCGTAAGCGTCTCGAGAATCACGTTGACGTTCGGATCACCGTGACTTGCGCGGAAGATCGACTTGCCGCCCATGCCATCGAGCACCTTCAACACCACTTCACCATGTTCCTTGATGAAAGCCTTCATCGCGGACGCACTGCGTGAAACTAAAGTCGGTGGGCAACATTGTGGGAAGGGAAGTGCGGCGAGTTTTTCGTTGTAGTCGCGCAAACCTTGCGGGTTGTTGACGATCAGCGCACCTTGCGATGCTGCCATCGAAAGAATCTGCGAGTCATGGATGTAGTTGTGATCGACGGGCGGATCGGTGCGCATCAGCACGACATCATCGGAGCCGAATGTGTGCAACTCGAACTCACCCATCTCGAACCAATGCGCTTCGTCGTCAAACACCTTGACCGGTGCGACTAATGCCTGCGCCTGATCCTGCGCGATTTGCATGTGACCCGGTTTCACATAGAGCAATCGCTGGCCTCGGCGCTGCGCTTCGAGCATCATCGCGAAGGTGGAGTCCTTTGCGATCTTGATTTTCTCAATCGGGTCCATCACGACGATGACGTTGTAGTTCATGCTCATGCTCAAAAATCACCAAACAAACATTGTAGGGCAGCCACTGTGGCAATACCCGCCGTTTCCGTACGCAAGATCCGCGGACCGATGCGTACACCATAAAAACCAAGTCCATCCAGCGTCAGCAAGTCCTGCTCCGACCAGCCGCCTTCTGGGCCAATTGCGATCGTGACACTAGGTGAAGAGGCCAAAGGCAAATCGCGCAGCGATTTCAAGGCTAAAGGCTCAAGGTAGATGCGTTCATCGGTCGTCAGCTGCATCAACTTGAGATCAACGGGTGCCGTTACCGAAGGAACAGCAGCACGGCCGGACTGCTCGCACGCCGAGATGATGACTTCGCGCCAATGCTCAACGCGCTTCGCAGCACGCGCACCATCGAGCTTCACTTCACCACGTTGCGAGTAAACCGGCACGAAAGAGGTGACGCCGAGTTCGGTGGCTTTCTGCAAAATCCAATCCATCTTCTCGCCACGCGCAATGCTCTGCACCAACGTCACTTGCAACGGCGATTCACGCTCCGCAGCAGAGATCGATACAACTCGCGCCGAACCCGAACGCTTCTCCATCGCAACGACCTCGGCTTGATAGTCATGACCGTCGCCATTGAACAGCACGCACGCATCACCCGCACTCAAACGCAACACGCGACCCAGATGTGCAACGACATCTTCGGGCAAGGTCACTTCAGCGCCAACCATCAGCGGCATATCCACATACGTTCGCGTCACGCGCATCAAGCTTCCTCCATTGACATCGCGAAATCAATCGCCGCCCGCGTCACTTCACCGAGCATCCGCACATCATCGCGATTCATCACATACGGTGGCATCCAATACAAAACATTCCCCAACGGCCGCAGCACCACGCCCAACTCCATCGCACGCTTATAGGCATGACGTCCCACCGAAGTTGCATCTGCGAACGACGAAGAACAAGTCCCATCCGGTGACAGTTCAAACGCCACGATCATTCCGGTCTGCCGCACATCGCAAACGTTCGGATGCGAGGCAAGTACCGCGGCTTCTTCCGCCATCCACGCAGCACGCTCAACATTGCGCGCCAACACATCTTCCGACTCAAACAACGACAGCGACGCCAATGCCGCCGCACACGCCAACGGATTGCCCGTATAACTATGCGAATGCAGGAACGCCCGTTCGCGACTGCGATCGAGGAATGCATCGTAAACACGATCGGATGTCAGCACCGCAGCCAACGGCATGGTGCCGCCAGTCAAGCCTTTCGACAAACACAAAAAATCCGGCTGCACGCCCGCCTGCTCACACGCAAACATCGTTCCCGTGCGTCCGAATCCAACTGCGATTTCATCAGCAATCAAAAACACACCGAACTCATCGCACAACTCGCGCGCACCACGCAGATACGAAGGCGAGTGTATCCGCATCCCGCCGGCGCATTGCACTAACGGCTCAAGGATTAATGCACAAACCGACGCACCATCGCGCTCCAACACCGCACGCAAATCCGCGAGCGCTAACGAAGCGGCTTCTTCCGGATCCATGCCAAACGCATCCGGCGACCTCACAAAATTCGGTTCCATCAACAACGGCGCATAGACCTTGCGATACAACGGCACATCACCGACCGCCAACGCACCCAACGTCTCGCCGTGATAACCGTTATGCAAACTGAGGAACTTGGTCCGCGCTGAGTCACCGGTGTTGACGAAATAATGGAACGCCATTTTCAAGGCGACTTCGATTGCCGCCGAACCATTGTCCGCATAAAACACTTTCGCCAATGGCTCGCGTCCATTTTCGCGTGGCGCGATACGCAGCAACGATTCCGCCAACTCGACCGCAGGAGCATGCGTGAAGCCAGCGAGGATGACATGCGCCAACGACGAAGCTTGCGACGCCACCGCCGCAGCGATCACGGGATTCGCATGGCCAAACAGATTCACCCACCAACTCGACACCGCGTCCAGATACGAGCGCCCCTCGAAGTCTTCGAGATACGCCCCGTGCCCCGAACGTATTGGGACCAACGGCAGCAAATCGGGATGCTCAGACATTTGCGTGCAAGGATGCCAAACAACTGCGAGATCGCGTTGACGCCAAGAATCGTCTGATATGATGGATTGCGAATTGAACTCACTCATTCGTCTATTATCCATGACGCGACGCTATCCGATCATTCACGCACGCAGACCTATCCGAGGTCACACTCCACACGGCGAAGAAGTCGACCTGGAGTTCCAGAATGGTGAGCGGAGAACGTATCGTCGGATGCTGATGTCGGGTTTTGGCGCGGTGTATGTCGTGGCGCTGGAAGATCCTGAGACCGTCTTGCTGATCCGCGAATATTCCTGTGGCATGGACCATTACGAACTCGGTCCGGTGAAGGGACGTATCGACGAAGGCGAACATCCGCTGGAAACGGCGAACCGGGAATTGATGGAAGAGATTGGGTTCGGTGCGAAGAAGCTCGACCACATCCGCAAGATCAGCCTCAACCCAAACTACATGACGCATGCGGCGGATCTCGTCATTGCACGTGACCTGTATCCTGCATCGATGGAAGGTGATGAGCCGGAAACGCTGGAGATCGTTCGGTGGCCGTTGGCGAAGTTGGAAGATCTTTTGTTGCGGGATGACGTAACTGACGGACGTGCGATTGCCGCATTGTTCACTGCGCGCGAATGGCTCGCGCGAAATCCATAAAGAATAAGGAGCATTTCGAATGCAGAAACTATTGAGTGCCGATGACATCGGCGCCGTGATTGCGCTTGCCCAAAGGGCAGCGAAGGAAATCCTCGCAGTCTATGAAACCGACTTCGCAGTGGACCATAAGGACGATGCGTCCCCAGTGACAGAAGCCGACAGAGCGTCCGACGCACTGATCCAATCCTTGTTGCCGGATGTCGGCGGCAAATGGCCAGTGCTGAGCGAGGAATCACCGGAAGCACACGATCCGAAAGTGCGGCAGCAATGGAGAACCTACTGGTGCGTGGATCCGATGGACGGGACGAAAGATTTCAAAAACCGCACCGGTCAATTCGCCATCAACATTGGTTTGATCCACAACAACGAACCACACTGGGGATTGGTTCTCGCACCGGCGATGAATCAATGCTGGCATGGCGGCAAAGCATACGGCGCGTTCAATCGCGATCTCGACACCAACGAAGACCAACCGCTGACACCGGAAATCCCTGCACACAAGCCACTTCGCGCATTGATCAGCCGCAGTCATTCCAGCCGGAACGAAACCAGCATTGTCGACGCGATCAATGCATCCGGTTACGGTGAGGTCATCATCGAGAAGCGTGGCTCCTCCGTGAAGTATTGCGCGATCGCCCAAGGCGACGTTGATTTCATGCCGCGCTTCCATCCATGCATGGAGTGGGATACGGCGGCACCGCAAGCCATCCTCGAAGCCGTTGGTGGAAGTGTGACTGACCTCGATGGCAATCCGCTCAAATACAATCGCGATGACATGACTAACCCACATCTCGTGGCATTCGCAGATCCAAACTTGCCATGGCGCGAATGGATCGCGAGCAGGGGTGAATGAAACATGCAAGGTAACGTCAAACCATTGATTGATGTCATGGCGAGTTTGCGCGATCCGGAGAATGGATGTCCCTGGGATCTCGAACAAAACTTCGACACCATCGCGCCTTACACCATCGAAGAAGCGTACGAAGTCGCGGATGCGATTGAGCGCAAGGACATGCACGACCTCAAGGAAGAATTGGGCGATCTCCTGCTGCAAGTTGCATTCCATGCACGCATGGCCGAAGAGCAGAACGCGTTCAACTTCGATGATGTGGTCAAGGCAATCGTTGACAAAATGGTCAGCCGGCATCCGCATGTTCTTGGCGATGATGACGTTGCGAACGCGGAAGAACAAACCAAGCTTTGGGAAGAGCACAAGAAGCGCGAACGCGACGCGAAGGGCGAGCAGGACACCAGCGCATTGGCCGGTGTGGCGAATGGATTGCCGGAATGGATGCGTGCGATCAAACTCCAGAAGAGAGCTGCACGCACCGGCTTCGAATGGCCAAGTCCAACTCCGGTGTTCGCCAAGCTTCGCGAAGAGCTCGACGAAGTGGAGGCGGAGTACATCAAACGTCAGGACGGTCACCAAAACGACGACGCCATGAAAGACGAAGTCGGCGACCTGCTGTTCGTGGCGGTCAACCTCGCAAGGCATCTCGACGTCGACCCGGGAGAGGCGTTGCGCAAAGCCAACCGTAAGTTCGAGGAGCGATTCCGGGGAATGGAAGCCATGGCAGTGGAGACGAACTCCCGATTCAGTGACCTGAGTCTCACGCAGATGGAAGAACTTTGGGACCGTGTGAAATCCCGTTCAGGTGAAGTCGGCAAACTATAGATATTCTTTTTTAAATAGACCCCATTTCAAGGGGCGAACATAGGGACACGTGTTATGCAAAGTCAGCGCGACGGCGGTTTGGTTCTCATCATCGAAGACAATCGCGAAATCAGCGAGATGGTCGGCGAATATCTTGAGATGAAAGGTTTCGAGGTCGATTACGCAACGGATGGTCTGGATGGCTATCGCCTTGCCGTCGATAACACGTACGACGTCATTATTTTGGACTTGATGCTACCACGCATGGACGGTGTCGAAATTTGCCGTCGACTGCGCGAAGATACGCGGAAGGCCACGCCGATTTTGATGTTGACCTCGCGTGACACTCTCGACGAAAAACTACATGGTCTCTCCGTCGGTGCCGATGATTACTTGACGAAGCCATTTGCGATCCAGGAATTGGAAGCGCGCCTGCGTGCGATGATCCGTCGCGAACGCCGTCAGATCGGTGGCGAAATTCTTAAGGTTGCAGATCTCGAACTGGATCCATCGAGCATGCGTGCGTCACGCGCCGGCACGGAATTGCAGTTGTCGCCGATCGGACTGAAGTTGTTGACGATCCTCATGCGCGAATCGCCGCGCGTCGTCAGCCGTCAGGAAATCGAACGCGAAATCTGGGGTAATTCGCTGCCGGATTCCGATACATTGCGCAGCCACTTGTATAACGTGCGCAAGGCCGTTGACAAAAATTACGACCGTCAACTCCTCCACACGGTTCAATCTGCCGGTTACCGCATTGCGGACGTGCAGACTTCGGTTTAACACCGATTAGGGGAGAATTGGCGGATGTCCAAACGGCTGCCCGCACAATTCAAGATTGCGTTCATCAGGCTAGGCTTTTTTGGCTGCCTGATGGCGCTGATCGGATTGTTTGCGCTGGGGTATCTTTTCAAGGAGTACATGGTTCGCGATCTTCTGCAGCGCGAAGCCATCCATGCGCTTGAATATTCGCAGCAGGATACGCGCGTCAATTCGATTGCGTTGCCGGAGCAACTGACGTTAGTGGTGCCAAGCACCGCGAGCGGAGTCGTCGCACCGCAGGCCATTAAACTCGACATGAGTCGCGATCAGGTCTTGCGCGAGCAAGCGATGGATCAAATGCGCGAGCTTGCAGCGCGCGACGACGAATTCATTGATTTCCGCAACGGGTGGCGCGGCACGAAGATCACCCAGAACGCACGCACCGCGTTTGTGGTGAAGGATGTTCAGTACATCCAGGATGCTTTTTTCAAGTTGATGGCACTGGTATCGGCCTTGGTCCTGTTGACGTTTGGTTTGGTGACATGGCAGACGTATCTCAGCGCGAAACGGTTGCTCAAGCCGATTCAGGGGTTGTCGGATGAAGTCAAGACCTGGAGTCCGGGCCAACTCGATCCATCCATGCTTCTAGCTTTGGAGACGCAAAGTTTCAGCAGTGCCGAAGCGCGGAGCTTGTGGAAAGCGCTGCAAGGGCTTGCCGTGCGAGTCAACGATTTCGTCCGTCGCGAACGCAATTTCCTGCGCGATGCGAGTCATGAACTGCGCACGCCCCTGACTGTCGTGAGAGTCGCGACGGACATGTTGCGCGCTGATGATCAGCTCAGTGATTGGGGTCAGCGCAACGTTGCCAAAATCACCGCTGCCGTGGACGGCATGGAATCACGCATCAAGGCGATGATGTTGCTGACCCGCGAAAACGAACTGGACCTTCTGCGCGAACCGTTCGATGTCAACGACGTGGTGGATGAACAAGTTGCATTGGCGACGGCTAATGGCGAGACGCATTCGGTGCCAATTCGGATTGAACAGCATGCCGATCCGATGGTGGTGGGGGCGCCGATTGCGATGGGGTTGATTTTGGAACAGCTTCTATCGAATGCCCTGCAATTCACGGAAGAAGGCGAAATCGTCGTGCATGTTTACGAGGACGAAATGCAGGTTTGCGATACCGGCATCGGAATGAGTGACGAGGCGCGCATCCGGGCCTTTGATCCGTTGTTCCGCGAAGATCCGGCACGCAACAGCAATAGCGGCATGGGACTGTCGCTTGCGAGACAGCTTGCTGATCGTGCAGGGTGGGGCATTGAACTGCGAAGTACGGTGGGTGAAGGAACGTGCGTCGTACTCAACTGGCGTCCGAAGGCCGACGCATAATCGTCATTTCCCACGGGCAATGTGCCAAAATCAAGGCAATTTACAGAGCACCTCGGGGCAATTGATTAATGGCTGACGAATACGGACATTTACCGCGCGGAGCCGCACGAATTTTCAAGGCGGCGAAATGGTCGCTGCAGGGCATCAAGGCGGCGTGGCTGCACGAGTCATCATTTCGGCTGGAATGCTATCTAATCGCGGTTTTGGCGCCTGTGGCGATCTGGCTGGGAGAGAGTCCGATTGAGCAAGCGCTGATGATTGGTTCGATGCTGCTCGTGCTGGCAATGGAATTGGCCAATTCGGCAGTTGAAGCGGTGATTGCGCGTTACGGTGACGAATATCACGAGCTGGCGGGACGCGCCAAAGACATGGGATCTGCAGCGGTTTTCGTACTGATGATGAATGTATTGGTGACGTGGGGTCTGATATTGGCTCCGCGATTTTTGTAGAATAACCAATCGACTTTAACGGGATTCCCAAGTGTTAGAACTCCTTTCCGATCCGCAGGCCTGGATCCTGCTGATCACCCTCGCATCGATTGAAATCGTGCTGGGCATCGACAACCTCGTTTTCATCTCGATCGCAGTCAGCCATCTTGATCCGGTGCCGCGTGAACGCGCGCGCAAATTCGGTATCGCTGCAGCCTGCATTACGCGGATCCTTTTACTGCTTTCGCTGGCGTGGCTGGCGAACCAGAAAGAAGACATCATCACGATCATGGGACATGGGTTCTCTGTCCGTGATATTGTCCTCATCCTCGGTGGTGCGTTCCTGATCTATAAGGGCATCGCGGAAATCAAGGATCTCATCGCCGGTGAGCCGGAAGAGGACGACATCCACACGAAGCCTAAGAATTCGTTCTGGATGGTGATTGCGCAGATCGCGGTCATCGACATCGTTTTCTCGCTGGACTCCGTGATTGCGGCGGTCGGCATGGCGTCCGAATACCAGGTGATCATGGTTGCGGCGATCCTGATCGCAGTGGCAGTGATGTTGCTCGCCGCCAAGCCGTTGGGTAACTTGATCGATAACAACCCGACCATCAAGATGCTGGCGCTGGCCTTCATCGTGCTGATCGGCGCGTACTTGCTGGTTGACGGTCTGGGCGTCCACATTCCGAAGGGCTATATCTACGGTTCCATGGGCTTCTCGGCGGCGGTGGAAGCGCTCAATATCTGGGCACGTCGTCGCCGTGAAAAGAACTTGATAGGAAATTAAGCTTTTTTCGGTATGATGACCTTGTTTTTCCAATTCCTTGCGGAGCAATGCAATGCGTAAAATTATGATGGTTCTGGTCGCTGTGGTGATGGCCAGCATGCTCAGTGGTTGTGGCTATAACACCATCATCCAGAAGGATGAAGCCGTGAAGGCGTCATGGTCGCAAGTCATCAACGTCTATCAACGCCGCGCAGACCTGATTCCAAATCTGGTTAACACGGTGAAGGGTTATGCCGCGCACGAACAGGCAGTTTTCACGCAAGTGACTGAAGCCCGTGCGAAGGTCGGCTCGATCAATGTCAACGCGGATGATCCGGCTTCGTTGAAGGCCTATCAAGATGCGCAAGCCGGCCTGCAATCGGCGATCGGTCGTTTGATGATGGTTGCGGAAAATTATCCGAACTTGAAGGCTGACCAGAACTTCCTGCAATTGCAGGCGCAACTGGAAGGTACGGAAAATCGCATTACGGTTGAACGTCAGCGCTACATCCAAACGGTGCAGGATTTCAACACGTACATCCGTTCGTTCCCGCAGAACATTGTGGCGATGATTTTCGGTTATAAGGTCAAGCCGAATTTCACGGTCGAAAATGAGCGTGCAATCCAACAGGCGCCGCAAGTGGACTTCGGTACGTCGAATCCACCTGCAACGACGCAACCTGCGCCACAGCAACAGCCAGCTCCTGCTCCGGCACAGTGATCGAAGCTAAGGCCTCGTGCTGATGCAACGGTCGATTTACAAGCAAGCCACACAACGTCTTCAAGCGACGTTGGCGTGGCTTGTTTTGCTTTGCGGATTGTTGATGGCGAGCTTGCCTGCGCTTGCGCAGGAAGCGCTTGCACCCATTCCGGCGTTGACCGGTCCGGTCATTGATACGACGGGAACGTTGGATGCTGCGACCGTTCAATCGCTGACGCAGCAAGCTTTGGAATTGCAACAACGAAAGGGTTCGCAGTTGCAGGTTTTGGTGATTCCAACGACGCAACCGGAAGACATTGCGCAATATTCGGTCAGGGCTTTTGAGCAGTACAAGATTGGTCGCGCCAAAGTCGACGATGGTCTGTTGTTGGTGGTCGCCAAGGACGACCGCCGAGTGCACATCGAAGTCGGCTACGGGTTGGAAGGTGCGATTCCGGATGCGACTGCGTCGCGCGTGATCCAGGAATATCTCGTTCCGAAGTTTCGCGCGGGTGATTTCTCAGGCGGGATTACGGATGCGACGCAAACGTTGGTGAAGTTGGTGGATGGCGAACCATTGCCGGCGCCGATGGTGAAAGAGCGGGCGAGCAATCAAAGTTCGGACGTCTTGTCGGCTCTGATGATGGCGCTCTTCGCGGCGATTTTCATTAATCTTTTTTTCCGCTGGTTGCCGAAGATCCTGCGTTTCCCCGCATCACTCGCGATCCCAGGCTTTCTGGCGCTTTCCGCTTCGTCCATGATGCTAATTGGCGTCATGGGAGGCGTGATCGGTTTGTTGGTTTTTCTGGCGACGATGGGCGGCGGACGCTTTGCGCGCAGCAGCAGCTGGGGTAACTTTCCGCCGAGTGGCGGTGGCTGGGGCGGTGGCGGTTTTGGTGGCGGCGGCTTCGGTGGAGGCGGTGGTTTCGGCGGCGGTGGCGGCTGGGGCGGCGGCGGTGGTATGAGTGGTGGCGGCGGCGCTTCGGGGAGCTGGTGATGATGCCACGGTGGATTACGAATTTTTTTGCAATGCCGATCGCTACGATGATTCCGAGCGAGGATCTACCACGCATCGCGGCGGCGATTATGGCCAACGAAGCGTTGCATAACGGACAGATCTGTTTCGCGATTGAGCGTTCTTTGGGCGTGGGTAACGTGCTCGATGGAATGACGGCGCGGGATCGGGCGCATCAGGTTTTTGCAAATTTGCGTGTTTGGGATACGGCGCGAAACAGCGGAGTTTTGCTGTATTTGCTGACGGCGGAACATCGCATTGAATTGATTGCGGACCGCGGGTTTCATGAAGTTGTGAGCGATGAGCAGTGGCGTGGCGTTTGTCAGCTGCTGGAAGAACGCTTGCAACAAGGTGATGCAACGGATGCGGTCGTCGATGCGATTGATCAAATTTCGGCGATCATTACCGAACATTTTCCGCGTCGTCCTGAAGACGTGGTGCTGAACGAATTGTCGGACTTGCCGGTGATTCTTTGATATTTTTTGGGTGAAAAGGCTGTAAATGACCATTCTTCATGACATGGATCCGGTGCTGTTTGGGTTCGGACCGGTTCAACTGCATTGGTACGGTGTGATGTACCTGCTGGGCTTCGCGACGGCATTGTGGCTCGGTACGAAGCGCATCAAGGAAGGTCGGTTGCCGGGCGTCGACACGAATCAATTCGGTGACTTGCTGTTTTACGGCATTCTCGGCGTGATTCTGGGTGGACGGATTGGATACATTCTTTTCTACGCGTTTGATGACTTTATCCAAGATCCGATCATGCTTCTCAAAATCAACCAAGGCGGCATGAGCTTCCACGGTGGTTTGTTGGGTGTGTTGGTCGCCGCGTGGATCTGGTCGCGCCGTCGCAAGATCCATTTCATGGATACCGTCGATTTCGTCGCGCCATTGGTGCCGCCAGGTTTGGGCTTCGGTCGAGTCGGCAATTACATCAACGGCGAGCTGTGGGGCAAGTTCACGCAGTCGGATTGGGGCGTCGTGTTTCCTTATGCTCCTGAATTGCAGAAGGTGCCGATGGACGAGGTCCGCTCGCAATTTGCGACTGGTGCGTTGAATCACTTCGCGCGTCATCCTTCGCAGCTCTATCAAGCCGCATTGGAAGGCTTGGTGATGTTCGTGATTTTGTGGATGTACTCACGCAAGCCACGGCCTCGCTTCGCCGTAGCGGGCTTGTTTGCGCTGTTGTATGGCATTTTCCGTTTCATCGTGGAGTTCGTGCGAGTGCCGGATGCTCAGTTGGGCTATCTGGCGTTCGGTTGGCTGACGATGGGACAAGTGTTGAGCGTGCCTTTGATCTTGCTGGGTCTGGGCATGATGATGTACTCGCGCACGGAACCAACCTTGCAGCCAGCGCCATGAAGCAGTATCTCGATTTGCTGCGTCACGTGATAGCGCATGGTACGGACAAAAGTGACCGCACCGGTACGGGTACGCGGAGTGTTTTTGGGTATCAAATGCGCTTTGATTTATCGGAAGGATTTCCTTTAGTCACCACGAAGAAATTACACCTGCGCTCGATCATCCATGAGTTGCTGTGGTTCCTCGATGGCGATACCAACATCAAGTATCTCAAGGACAACAAGGTCAGCATCTGGGACGAGTGGGCTGATGCCAACGGCGATCTTGGTCCGGTTTACGGTAAGCAGTGGCGTTCGTGGGAAACGCGCGACGGTCGGACGGTCGATCAGATATCGTGGTTGATTGATGAGATCAAACGCAATCCGGATTCGCGCCGTTTGATCATTTCGGCGTGGAATGTTGGCGAACTTCCGCAGATGGCGTTGATGCCATGTCACACGATGTTCCAGTTCTATGTTGCGGACGGAAAATTAAGTTGCCAGTTGTATCAGCGCAGTGGTGATATTTTCCTGGGCATCCCATTCAACATTGCGTCGTATGCGTTGCTCACGCACATGATTGCGCAGGCGTGTGATCTGGACGTCGGTGATTTCGTGCACACGATTGGTGATGCGCACATTTACTCGAATCATTTTGACCAGGTGGAAGAGCAGTTGTCGCGTGAGCCGTGCAAGTTGCCGACATTGAAGTTGAACCCTGAAATCAAGGATGTTTTCAGCTTTACGTTCGACGACATCGCGATCGAAGGTTACGATCCATTGCCTGCGATCAAGGCGCCGGTTGCCGTATGATCGGCTCGTGCGTGATCAAGTTCATCGTCGCGGTGGACGAGAACAATGGCATCGGTGGCAACAACGAATTGCTGTGGCAGATTCCCGATGATTTGAAACGTTTCAAAAAACTCACCATGGGCGCCGCAATGCTCATGGGTCGCAAGACGGCGTTGTCATTGGGACGTGCGTTGCCGGGTCGCGAGAATTTGGTTTTGACACGATCAGGCAAGGTGCCGTTTGAAGGCATGGTCCCCGTTGCTTCGTTGGAAGAAGGCGCGGAGGGCAGGGACTTGTTGTGGGTAATCGGTGGTGGAGAAGTGTTCGCTCTCGCGATGCCATTCGCCGACGAAATTGAACTGACGATCGTGCATGAGAAGTTTGAGGCGGATGTGTTTTTCCCGCCGCTCAACATGGACGAATGGGAAGTCACGCAACGCACGCCGGTAACCGACGCGCCGCTGCCTTACACGTTCCTGACGTTGGTGCGGAAAGCCGCTTAAGCGCTCGGTGGCGTTGCCGGTGTTGCAGGACGTGGACCACGACCGCCACGGCGACGACGATGCCCCGTACGCTTTGAAGGTGCCTTGTTCGCAGACGTATTCTTCGTTGCAGGCTTAACCTGCGCCGGAACGTCGCGTCCTTCCACTTGCTCGAAGCGCGGCACCTCCGCATCCAATTGCAGCGCGGTCAATTTGCCGCCCCAAACGGCGCCGGTATCGATCGCATGCACGCCGTTGCACATGGTCAGTCCGAGCGTCGACCAGTGTCCGACGACGAGTTTGAGATCGCGCTGAACTTGTCCGGGCACTGAGAACCACGGGTAGAGACCGGCAGGTTGCGTTCCAGGCGCGCCCTTGGCATCAAAATCAATCCGTCCACGCGGCGTCACATAGCGCATGCGAGTCATGATGTTGATGATGGCGCGCGCACGCTCCATGCCCGCCAGTTGCGGATTCCAGCCTGGCTTATCACCGTACATATTGCGCAAGAGACGCTCAAATTGCTTGCCACGCAGCTTTTCTTCGATTTCGCGGGCGTAGCGCTCAGCGTTCGCGATCGTCCACGAGGAATGCAACCCAGCGTGCACCATGCCCCAGCCAAGTTCGCGGTCGGCATGAAACATCTTCTGGTTACGTAACCATTCCAGCAGTTCCGGTGCATCTTCCGCCATGACGACGCGTTGCAGGTCCGGATTGACCTTGCGCTGCTCGTCCTTGGTGCGCTGACCCACCGCAATGAGCGACAAATCGTGATTGCCGAGCACCGTCACCGAGTGATCGCGCAGGGAATGCACCAAACGCAGCGTTTCCAGCGATTGTCCGCCACGGTTGACAAGGTCACCGCAGAACCAGATCGTATCGCGTGCTGTGTCGAATTTAATCCTTTCCAGGAGGCGCTGAGTGATGTCGTAGCATCCCTGCAGGTCCCCAATTGCCCAAACCGCCATGTTGTTCCAATTTATTTTTCAAGGCACTGCTCTTAAGCATCAACCATTTCGGGTTAATGCAAGGTGCGCGGGACGGTCAGCGTAAACATCGGAATTTCCGCATTGAAGTGGGTGCCATCATCGGCCACCATCTCGTAACTGCCGCGCATCGTGCCTAAATCTGTGGGTAGAACCGCCCCGGATGTATATTCAAAACCTTCGCCCGGCTCCAACCAAGGCTGTTCGCCCACGACACCTTCGCCGTGAACTTCCTCGGTCTTGCCATTGGCGTCGGTGATCACCCAATGACGGCTCAAAAGACGCGCACCAACCGTGCCGGAGTTGCGAATACTGATCGTATAGGCAAACACAAACTTTTCCTGCTCGGGAATTGATTGTTCGTCGACATACTGGGTAAAAACTTCGATGTCGATGGCATAGTCGCGCGCGGTGTTCATGCCGCTATTTTAAGCGAGTTCGCCAGTTGCACAAAGTCATCGACGGAAATCTGTTCAGCACGGAGGTCCGGACGGATGCCCGCCGCTTCAATCTGCTCCGCGGTTGCGATGTTGCTCAGGGCATTTCGCAGCGTTTTGCGCCGTTGGCCGAACGCATCCCGCACCACGGCAGCGAACGTCTTGTGATCCTGCACGTGGATGTCTTCGGGCTTCTTCGGAACCAATCTCACGACCGCGGAGTCAACCTTCGGAGGCGGGTTGAAGGCTTCCGGCGGCACATCGAACAACGGTGCCACATCGCAGTAAGCCTGCAGCATGACACTCAGTCTTCCATAAACCTTGCTGCCAGGGCCGGCGGCCATGCGGTCGACGACTTCCTTCTGCAACATGAAAACCATGTCCTTGATCGCCGCAGCGTGGTCGAGTGCATGGAACAGAATCGGCGACGACAAGTTATACGGCAAGTTACCGACTAGCCTGATGCGAGAATCATCATGCGTGCCTTCGTCCTCAGCCAACGCGGTGAAATCCACTTGCATGACGTCACGATGGATCACACGCAACGTGCCGTGTTCGCGAGCCGCTTCCGTCAGCGGAAAAATCAGATCCCGGTCAAACTCAATCACCGTCAACCGACCATGCGCATCGAGCAGTGGCAAAGTAATTGCGCCTTGTCCGGGACCGATCTCCACCAACCGATCATCATCCTGCGGATTCACCGCCATCACGATTTGCCGGATGATGTTCGCATCCGTGAGGAAGTGCTGGCCAAATTGTTTCTTCGCCGCCTTGTCGAATCCTGCAGCGCGGTTGCTGCCATCGCCGTAATGCGCTGCGTGTTTGCGTGATTTCGTCGTTTTCTTCGCCATGCGCTTATTGTCCTTGATTCCGTGTGCGCCGTCTTTCACGCGCCATCTGCGCACAGATCTGCACCGCCATTTGCATGCTCGACGCGTCGGCCTTTCCGGTGCCGGCTAAATCCAGCGCAGTTCCGTGATCCACCGCAACGCGCGGGTAGGGCAGACCCAGCGTAATGTTCACCGCTTTCTCGAATCCGGAATACTTCAGCACCGGCAATCCTTGATCGTGATACGCGGCAATGACAGCATCAAAAGCTTTCATTTTCTGCGGCAAAAACGCTGTATCCGCCGGCAGCGGTCCCACCAAATCGAACCCTCTTTCGCGCAACTCCTCGAGCACCGGTGCATACACTTCAATCTCTTCGCGACCGAGTGCACCTTGTTCGCCGGCGTGCGGATTCAATCCGAGAATCGCGACGCGCGGCGTGGCGATGCCGAAGTCGTCGCGCATCGATCGCTCAACGATCTCAATGCATTCGCGCAACACGTCAGTCGTAATCGCATCCGCGACATCGCGCAAAGGCAAATGCGTCGTCACCAACGCAACGCGCAATGCATCATGCGCCAGCATCATCACGACCTTCACGCCAGCACGATCCGCCAGCCACTCCGTGGTACCTGTGTATGGATAACCGGCGTTGATCAAATGCGCCTTGTGTGTTGGACCCGTCACGATGCCTTCAACGTTACCGCGCAACGCAAGATCCGACGCTAAATTCAACGCATCAATGACACTCGCCGCATTCGCCAAATCCAACTCGCCAAATGATGTCGGCGTTGATTGCGCAACATCCAACACATGCAAGACATCCGCGCGCGAGAAATCCGCCTCACCCAAATCCGCGATGACTTGAATGGAAATGGGGAGGGCGAGGTGAGCGATGGATTTTTGCAAAGTATCCGCATTCGCAATCGCAACTAAGCGTGCAGGCTGCGGCATCGAAACAATCCGCGCCAACAACTCCGGGCCGACACCCGCAGCCTCACCCGGAACGACAGCCAGCAATGGACGATCATCAATCATGCCAACCAGTTTAAAGCATGCACAAAAAAGCCCGGATCATCTCCGGGCTCTTTCGCATTACGACCAACCGATTACTTGACGGCGGTCGTACCTGGCTCGTTCTCGAAGCCCGGAATGAAATACTGGATGAATGCTTCGTTGCGCATCGAACGCATGAAGCGGTTCCACTCATCTTCCAGCTTACGGCGGCCAATCGCTTCACGCGCTTGGTTACGCAACGCTTCGTTGCCACCCGCAACCTGACGCATGTCCTGACGTTGGATGATGTGGTAGCCGGCAGCGGTCTTAACAGGCGTCGAAACGGCACCGTTCGCAAGATTCTGCAACGCGGTCGCAAATTCCGGTCCATGCGCTTCAGGGTCAAACCAACCCAAGTCACCGCCTGATGCCTTCGTCGCGACGTCGCCAGAATAGTCCTTGGCAACCTTCGCGAAATCCGCACCCTTGGAAATGCGGTTACGAAGATCGTTGGCCTTCGCAAGTGCGGCGGCATCATCGGCACCGGTAATCGGGACCAGGATGTGGCGTGCCTTGTACTGCGTAACCATTTGCGCGCCAGCACCTTCGCGCACTTCCTTCAGTTGCAGGATCTGGAAGCCAGTTGGACCACGCACAGGTGGACTCGCCTGACCAGGCTGCAATGTACGGATCGTGTCAACTAAAGCAGGCGGGATGTCCGCGACGGAACGCCAGCCGAGATCACCACCTTGCAGTGCGTTCGAAGCATCCGAATATTCCGTAGCGACCGCAGCAAAATCTGCGCCCGAATCCAGCTTGGCCTTAGCGGCATCAGCCTTCTTCTTCGCTGCGGCGATTTGATCGGCCGTAGCACCTTCCGGCACCGTGACCAGAATGTTCGCCAAATGCATTTGCACGCCGGTGTTCGCCGAGTTCTTCAGCAAGTTATCCACTTCCGCTTCACTAACGGCGATGCGCTGTTGCGCAAAGCTCTGCTGCAAGCGCTGCGTCGAAATTTCATCACGCAGCATTGCTTGGTAGCTTGCGAAACTCATGCCGTCCTTCTCGAGGTTCGCACGCAACTGAGCAATCGTCCAGTTGTTGTTCTGCGCAACTTCGTTGATGGCTGCCATGATGTCTTCATCGGAAACGGTAATGCCGCTCGCTTCTGCGCGGTTGACCTGCAGTTTCGTCATGACTAGGCGTTCCATCACCTGACGGCGGAGAATGTCTTCAGGTGGCATGCGACCGTTGTTCTGACGCGCGAACTGCTGCGCATAAGTTGTCATCGCTTGATCGAACTCGCTCTTGAGAATGACGTCTTCATCGACCGTTGCGGCGATGCCATTCAACTGCGCAGTTTGAGCAAAAGCCGAAGACGCAAGCGCCAGCGAAATCAGGGTAGGGAATATAAATTTCTTCATGCCGCTATTTTAGTCCGAATAATTGGAATCGCCGCCTCTTTCCTGCAAGGACGGTGGGATGAGATACAGGTCGTCGCGGTCGTAACCGACGATCGAACGGCGCAAAATACGACGGGTATCCTGACCGGCAGAGCCTAAGCCCTTGAGTTCGAACTCAAACTGAATGCCGCGATCGAGCTGTCCAGTACGGTCACGCATGTATTCACGGACCAAAACGCGCGCAGCGATACAGCAGCTCTCCCACTGTACGCCAGCAAGGGTTTCCAGACGCTTCTTATCAAGCAACGAATAGTAATACCGTCCGACCGCGCTCCAGTTGGCGTTGATCGGGTACAGGAATGACAGGTCGGCTTGCTTCACCAAATCCTGCGAGGTGACCGGACTGCGACGATGGCGATAGCCGAGATTCACGATCCCGTCGTTGTTCATCAAGTAACGGGCACGTAGGCTCATCAGGTCACGTCCCGTGCGCTTGGGATCCCATTGGTAAGCGGCGTTAATCAACCAGCGGTCGCTCGGCGCAACCATGGCTTCCGCAATGTACGCGGATTTGCCTTGTTCCACGGGGACTTCGCCTGGCATCACGACTCGGACATCACTGAAGTAATGAATCTGTCCAACCGAAAGCGCGAGGCGCTCTTTACCGCTATTTTCGTCAATTAAGCGGGTCGTCAACGCGGCGGTCAGCTGGTTCGCATCGGACTGGCGATCTGCGCCGGTGTAGCGGTTGTCGCGGAATAGTTGGCCCCAGCTAAACGTAAATGGCACGGTATCGAACACCGGCAAATTGTCCTGATTGCGATACGGCGTGTACAGGTAGAACAGTCGTGGCTCGAGGGTATTCAAATATTCCTTACCCTTGATGCTGATATGACGGTCAAAATACATCCCCGCATCCACCGACGCGATTGGCAACGAACGGGTCGGCGTCTTGTTGCCGCCAAGCTGCTGCGCCAATTTCTCATCCAGCGTGTAACCCGTGAAGCGATATTGAACCTTCGGCAACACGAACCAGCTAGCACCCTGCAACGGCATGCTCAAATATGGGCGCAAATCCATGCGTGCACCGCCCGGGTATTCCGGATGACGGAAGTTGACGACTTCACCCGCGAAACCGGCTTCCAGCATCCCGAACGGACGGTTGTACTCGTAGACAACGCGCGGCAAACGGTCGAATGGCAACGCGTGATCCGTCAGTGTGTAATCCGCAAGTTGATAGTGATCCGCGGTCACGGACGCCGACCAATAGCGGCCACGGCCAAAAATTCCCGCATTACTTGCGATCAAATACTCCGCCAACCCATAGCGCGAATTGTTGAAGTCTTCGAGGTAATGAAGATCGCTGATCCAGTTGAGGTTCGACGATTGCCACCAAGTGCGGTTGAACTGGTGGAAATTTTTGAACCCAAAATATGCGCGGTTATCCGGAATATCCTGGTTCGGATAAGGCACACCGTTCTTGTCCTGCATGTAACGCAGCGGATCGTTCTTCGGCAGACGATCGTTCGGCAGGAAGTTGCCGCTGACGATACCGTTACCCTTCTCATACAGCCAACGGAATTCACCACCGACCGCCAGCCCACGCTTCGTCATCAAACGCGGCGTGATCGTCGCATCCATGTTCGGCGCAATGTTGATGTAGTAAGGCTGCTTGATGTCGAGGCCATTACGTCCCGAAAAACTGATCGCCGGATACAGCAAGCCGCTGCGACGGCGATCGTCGATTGGGAACTTGAAGTAAGGCATGTACAGGACAGGCACATTGAAGACTCTCAGTTTCGCGCTGTGAGCCGTTGCGAATCCGGTTGCATTGTCCACGCGGATTTCATCTGCAATCACTTCCCAGCGACGGTCTTCAGGTGGGCATGTCGAATACGTCGCTTGACGCATGTTGCCGACATCGCCATGAAAATTAATTTCGTTCGCCTTACCGTTGCCGCGGCGTTCGAGCAATTGATATTGCAGATTCTCAACGCGGTGTGTGTCGGCAGCTTGGTTGCCGCTCGCGCTTTCCGCAACGAGGCGCATATTTGAATCCTGATAGCGAACCGAGCCACTTGCCTTATATTCGCCGGTTTCGTCGTTGTACTTCAGGTCGTCGGTTCCGAGGAACTGATCGCCGCGATGCAAATTGACGTTGCCGCTGAACACCTGCTCAGTTTCGGTACCGGACGCACTGTCACCTTCAATGTCGGTCGGCTGACCAAGACGGTTCAACGCATCGGAGCTCGGCTTACCGGCATCCGAAAACTTCGGAACAGCATCCGTGATTGGACACAGACCCCAATCGAGGTTGTCACGATCTTCGGCGTAGGCAGGCAGCGCGACAAGCACAGCCAGGGTTAACGGTAGCAAACGAAATGTTCGGTGCACGCAAGTAAATCCACGTCGGCATTAATAATCATGCTAGTTTGCGGTATTGCGGTGAAATCGACAATCCACCACGGTGTTTATCATTCATACAAAATTCGGGCATTCACATGACGCAAACAAATGACTTTGACGATGCCGCATTGCGCGCGAAGTTGACGGATGAACAATACAATGTGACGCGCTGCTCAGCGACCGAAGCTCCGTTCACCGGCGAATATTGGGATCACCACTCCGAAGGCGTCTATCACTGCGTGGTTTGCGACTCACCGTTATTCGCATCCGATGCCAAGTTCGATTCGGGAACCGGCTGGCCAAGTTATTTCCAGCCGCTGTCGGTCGATCTGATCAAGGAAGATTTTGATGAGAGCTATGGCATGCGTCGCGTCGAGGCGAAGTGCGCGAAGTGCCAGTCGCATCTTGGACATATTTTCACGGATGGGCCGGCGCCGACTGGGCTGCGTTACTGCATTAACTCAGCTGCGCTGAGTTTCAAGGCGAAAGGCTAAAGGCCGAAGGCCTAAGGCTAATGGATCAAGTTTGAAAATCATCCGTTTCAAAAAGAATGCCTGGAGTTGTTCCTTAGGCCTTTAGCCTTAGGCCTTCGGCCTTAGAGCTTACGCCTTCCGGCGTTCGTGCTGCCAAGTCACTTCACCGTGACCGCTGGCGCGAGCCAATACGCGCGCGAGAACGAAGAGCAGATCGCTCAAACGGTTCAAGTAACGGATGGCTTCAGAACGCACGTCTTCTTCGCGTGATAGCGCGACGGCTTCACGTTCTGCGCGGCGCACAACGGTACGCGCAATGTGTGCACGCGCGCCGGCTTCGCCACCGCCTGGAAGAATGAATTCCTTCAGCGGAGGCAAATTTTCGTTGTATTTGTCGAGTTCGTTCTCGAGATGATCGATGTCAGCGTCAAAAATCGCCGCATGCCCCGGAATGCACAACTCACCACCGAGGTCGAACATTTGATGCTGGATGCGTTCCAGCAATGCGCGGATGTCGTCGGGCACTTCAGGCGATGCGAGAACCAACCCAATGCAAGAGTTGGCTTCATCGACGGTGCCGTACGAGTTAACTCGCAGGGAATCCTTGCCTGTCCGTGATCCGTCGCCCAGACCGGTGCTGCCATCGTCACCGGTGCGGGTGTAGATTTTGGAAAGGCGATTTCCCATTAAACCGTCTGTGCTTGAAGAGCTGGGCTCGTGCGACGCAGCAGTTGGAAGCCGCCGAACAAAATGCCGCTATACATCAGCGTGCTCAGCAACGACCACTTCAGGAATGGAATGCCGGCAACGTACGCTTGGCCGAGACCTGCGAAGGTCTTCGGATACATCGCATAGCTCATGAATGCGCCGAAGTTCGTGATCAGGAAGAACAACGCCGTGCTGACGATCGCCGCGCCGATGACTGGCAACGAACGCTTGTTGTTGCGCAGGCTGAAACCGATGATGCTCGTCAAAACCATCGCGCCAAACACGAGGATTTGGCTGGTGCTGCCCAGGTACGAGCTATACAGGCCACCATTGCCGGCTGCCATGATCAAGTCGGAAATCAACAACGCAACGATCGGAACGAGAATGGCCAACGTGCGATTCGCAAAAAACGCGCCACCAAACAGCGCCACCGCGGCAACCGGCGAGAAGTTCGGCGGGTGCGGCATGAAACGGCTCAGGCAAGCCAGCACGATCATCGCAGCCAGGATCCAAGGACCCAGTGCAAGTGAAGAAGAATTGGAGTGACGTGAATCGTTCATGTTGAATTGTCGGACAATAGATAGAACCATTAGGATAACGCAATGCCGACCGAATCTAAACTCAACACGGACCTTTCCAGCGCTTTTGACGTCGTCATCGTCGGCGGTGGCTTAGTTGGTGCGTGTCTTGCAATTGCCCTCGAGAAACTTCCGCTACGCGTTGCGATGCTCGAAGCGCAGGGTGGCGGGGCGATGCCGGCGGTTTTTGATCAGCGTAATTTGAGTTTCAACGAAGCGACATTGAATGCGTTGACGCATCTGGGTGTGTTGCCGATGCTGTCGCGTCCGTCGGGCGATATTGCGTCGATTGAGACGTCGCGGGTTGGAGATTTTGGACGGGTTTGGTTGCGCGCCGCGGATTATGGTCGCTCTTACTTCGGTCAAGTTGTGGTCGCATCGGATTTCGGTGAAGCCCTCGAAAAAAGACTCGCTCTCGTACCCAACCTCACACGCCTCCGTCCGGCGAAGTTTGTTTCGTCAACGTTGGATGGTGATTCGCGCGTTGTTGTTTATTCGGATGCATCCGGTGCAGAGCATTCGTTGACGTGTTCGTTGTTGGTTGGTGCGGATGGCGCAGTGTCGTCCGTGCGTTCGTCGTTGGGCATTCCGTCGGAGTCTTTTGATTACGGTCATTCGCTGTTTGTGTGCCGGCTGCAAATGCGTAAGCCGCCTGCCGGTATTGCATATGAGCGCTTGAGTGCGGAAGGGCCGATTGCAGTTTTGCCGCGTGGTGACGGACATTTTGGCTTGGTGCTTGGTGTTGCGTCTGATGATGTTGCGCGTGTGCGTGGCATGTCGGATGCCGAGTATGTGGCGTATGCGCAGGATCGTTTTGGCTATCGTGCCGGCGAATTCGTGTCCGTCGGCGAGCGTTCGGTTTATCCGGGCATGCGCGTTGTTGCGTCGTCGGTTGTTGCGGACCGCGCTGTGTTGGTTGGCAACGCTGCGCAATCGTTGCATCCCGTCGGAGCGCAAGGTTTCAATTTAGGTCTGCGCGATGCGATGACGTTAGCCGAGTTGATTGAAGATGGTGAATCGTCTTTGGGTTCCGCGGTGATGCTGTCTTCGTATGTTTCGCGACGTTCGGCAGACCGTGACCGCACCATGCAGATGAGTCATTCGATGGCAACGATTGGCACAGCACAAGATATTGCTTCGCGTGTCATGCGCGAAATTGCGATGGTCGGTGCGGGTCGCGTGAAGTCGGTGCAAGCGAGATTGGTGGGTGGCTCGATGGGTTATGCCGGCGATGTGCCGCGTTACTGCCGGAGTGCATCATGAGCCGCGTGGATTACGATGCCGTTGTTGTGGGCGGTGGCGCCATTGGTGCGGCTGCAGCGCTGGCTTTGTCGCAAGCCGGTCAGCGCGTTGCATTGATCGAATTGAACGAGCCGCGTGCTTGGTCACGCGAAGTGCCGGACTTGCGCGTATTTGCATTGGCCGCAGATTCGATTGAACTGTTGCGTTCGTTAGGTGCGTGGGATCGCATCGCGACGTCGCGCGCTACGGCATATCGCCGCATGCAGGTGTGGGATATTTCGGCGCCGGATTTCATTGAGTTTGATGCAGACAAGTTCGGTCGTCGTGAGCTTGGTTACATCGTCGAAAATGCCTTGATTCAAGATGCTTTGTGGGAACAGGTGCGCGCGTCGAATATTCGTGTTTTGCTCGGGAATCGTGTTGTTTCGCTGGATGGCGAAATGGTGCAGCTCGAAGATGGCACGCTGCTGAGAACGTCGCATGTGATTGCTGCCGATGGTGCACAGTCGTCGATCCGATCGATGATGGGTGTGGAAGTCTCTGGAAAGGATTACTCCCAAAAAGGCCTCGTCGCCTACATCGACCACACCGCCTCGAATCAAGCCACCTGTTGGCAGCGGTTCGTTCCATCGGGACCGATTGCGTTTTTGCCGGTTGGTGATAAGCGTAGTTCGATCGTCTGGACATTGCCAACGGAGGAATGCGATCGTTTGCTTGCCGTTGATGACGAGGCATTCCTGCGCGAGCTTTCCAATGCGTTTGATGGACCTGTTGGTACGTTGACTGCAGTTTCCAAGCGTGCGGCGTTTCCGCTGCGTCACCAAATCGCTTCGACGTTTTTATCGGGCAATGTCATGTTCATTGGCGATGCGGCACATGTCGTGCATCCATTGGCGGGGCAGGGCGTGAACCTAGGATTCCGCGATGTGATTGCGTTGCGTGATCTTTATGCATCGCGCCGCGTTTCACCGGCATCGCTTGCGAAGTGGGCACGCGTTCGCAAGTCGGAAAGCACCGTCGCAGCGCAAAGCTTCACCGCATTGAATTCGTTGTTCTCGAACGAGGATGTTCTGCCTGTGCTGATTCGTGGCAAGGGACTCGGATTGGTGAACCGGATTCCTGGTGCGTCGCTGTGGTTTTGGAAGAAGGCGGCTGGCCTAAGCTGACGCTGAAATGGGAGAAAGGAAATGGGAAATGGGATGGACCATATTCCCTTTTCGTTTTTCCCATCTCCCTTTTCAGGGCTTCTTCGCTTGCGCGAACACCGTGATTTCCTCGCGATCGTGATAGAGCTGCTTCGCCCGCACCGTCATCGGCTTACCGCACACGGCTTCGAAACGTTCAAGGCAGAGTTCGACTTCTTGCCAGCGTTTTTTCATCGGTAATTTCAGGTTGAAAACGCTGTTGCGGCACCAATCATTCGCAAACCATTCGCCCATGCGTTCGGCGACGCGACGCGGCTGTTCCACCATGTCGCAGACCATCCAATCCAATGTGCGTGATGGCGACCATTTGAATCCGTCAGCACGAAGATGCGTGACGCGCGGCGATTCCATCAAGCTCTCACGCAGCGGACCGTTGTCGATCGACGTCACCTGCAAACCGTTGCGCACGAGCACCCACGTCCAACCACCCGGTGCAGCGCCGAGATCACACGCTGTCATACCGTCGCGCAAAAATTTCGCACGCTCATTCGCATCCAACAAAACCAAAAACGCTTCTTCCAGTTTCAACGCACTGCGTGACGGTGCGTCGGCGTGCATCCGCAAGCGGGGAATGCCCATCTCGAAAGGACTGGAAGTTCTCGAGTCGCTGAAGCCAATCGCGCAAGACGTTTCGTCCTTCAGGAAAACATGCAATTGCACTTCATGGCGGTTGTCCTTCGGCGCGATCAATCCTTCCTTGCGCAAAATGCCGCGCAATGCATTGCCGAAGCTACGTGAGAGTCCTGCGAGTTGGCGACCCTCATCTGCATCGCTGTGCTCGACGACAACGGAACCAAATGGTTTCAAGTCATTGGCAGTGAGCCATTCGCGAACGGCATTGACGATCGGCGTGGCACGGTCATTGCGCGATACGAGATTCAACGCGGCGAACTGTACGATGCATTGCCGACCGAAAATCAACGTCGACGCATTCAACTCGCGGCTCAACGCGAGCGCATCGTCGCAAATGAATTCGACGAAGCCGGAGTCGCGTTGGGTTTTCGCGTAGCCTGCGAATCCAAGTTCAGCAGATCGTGCGTGAAACTCGGCAGCGAGCTCCGGTTCGAAACCGGCTCGGCAATACGCAAGCAAGCCGGTTGCGTTCGGCATCAGTAAACGACGCCGCCCTGATCGCGGTATTGTTCGAGAACGCCACGGGCTTTGTCACGCAGCACATCCTGCACAACGGTAATGCCACGCTTCGCCAACTCGCCTTGCCAATCGGCAGGCAATGGACCTTCGTCAAAGCCGGCAAGCGTTTCAATGTCTTCGGCGTTCGCGGCAATCAGCAAGCGATCGATGCCTGCCCAAACAGTTGCGCCATAGCACTGGCAGCACGGCTGACCGGAAGTCGCCAACGTCACAGGGCCGACGTAAGTGCCGTCGTCCAACGCATTCAAGCGATTGCGTTGCGTGCGTTGCTGCGCGGTCATGTACGCCATGATCTCGCCGTGAGCCAACGAACAGGCTTGTGGCACGACGCGATTCACGCCAACGGAGATCACGCGATCATTCGCATCAAAAATCGCCGACCCAAACGGCCCACCACTGCGATGCTCCACGTTGAGACGGCTGAGTTCGATGGCGAGATTGATTTTGTCTTCGTCGCTTGGATACGTGCCCGACACGTCGAGATCATGCACCCACGCAGGCAACGTCAAATGAACTTGCGCATACAACATTGCTTAACCTCCTTGCCACGAATCCCGCAGACCGACTGCGCGGTTAAAGACCGGTGCATCTGCCTTGTGCGTCTTGCGATCCGTCACGAAGTAACCCGTGCGTTCAAACTGGAAATGGGTTTCCGGCAAAACATTCGCCGCCGCCGGCTCCACATAACCCGTCACCGTGCGACGTGAATCCGGATTCAAATAATCCTCGTACGACTTGCCTTCCGCATCGTTGTCCGGATCCGGAACGACGAACAGGCGATCATACAAATGCACAACGGCAGGCACCGCATGCTTCGCGCTCACCCAATGGATCGTGCCCTTGATCTTGCGGTTCGAACCTTCCATGCCAGGACGCGAATCGAGATCCAACGTGCAGAGCAATTCGGAAATGTCGCCGTTGATGTCGCGCACGATTTCATCGCAACGGATGATGCCCGCACCACGCAGACGGACTTCACCGCCGAGCGTTAAACGCTTGAAGCCCTTCGGTGGAACTTCTTCGAAATCTTCACGTTCAATCCAAAGCTCACGGCTAAAAGGAACTTCGCGCGTGCCGGCTTCTTCATTCTTCGGATGATTGTGGAACGTCAGCATTTCTTCATGCGATGGATCCACGTTGGTGAGAATGACCTTGACTGGATCCAGCACCGCCAAGCGACGTTCCGCCGTTGCATCCAAGTCTTCGCGCAGACAGCCTTCGAGGACGCTGAAATCGATCAATGAATTTTGTTTGCTGATACCAATGCGGTCTGCGAACAAACGCAACGAAGCTGGCGTGTAGCCGCGACGGCGAATGCCTTGCAGCGTTGGCATGCGCGGATCATCCCAACCATCGACGAGATTGTTTTGCACCAGTTGCATCAACTTGCGCTTGCTCATGATGGTGTAGTTCAAGTTCGCACGCGAAAACTCAATCTGACGCGGCGTACCGGCTTCATTTGGAATGCCATGCGATGCTTGCAATGGAGCGAGCAATTCCGGCGAGTTCGCCAGATCGACCTTCTCGACGCACCATTCGTACAACGGACGGTGATCTTCAAATTCCAACGTGCACAGCGAATGCGTAATGCCTTCGACGGCATCACCCAACGAGTGCGCGTAATCGTACATCGGGTAGATCGGCCATTCGTTGCCGGTGTTCTGATGCTCAACGTGCTTGATGCGGTAGATCGCCGGATCGCGCATGTTCATGTTCGGCGAGGCCATATCGATCTTTGCGCGCAATGTGCGTGCGCCATCCGGGAATTCACCGGCGCGCATACGCTTGAACAAATCGAGATTTTCTTCAACGCTGCGATCACGGAAAGGCGAGTTGCGACCTGGCTCCGTAAACGTTCCGCGGTATTGATGCACTTCTTCAGCCGACAAGTCGCAAACGAACGCATCGCCTTGCTCGATCAACTTCAATGCGCCGAGATAAAACGTTTCGAAGTAATCACTCGCATGACGCAAGTTCGCCCAGTTGAAACCGAGCCACTGCACGTCTTCTTGAATCGCGCGGACGTACTCGGGATCTTCCTTCACCGGGTTCGTATCGTCGAGGCGCAAATTGCAGGTGCCCGCAAATTCCTGTGCAATCCCAAAATCCAGGCAAATCGCCTTCGCATGACCAATGTGCAAATAGCCGTTGGGTTCAGGCGGAAAACGCGTTTTGATAAAAGTGTGCTTGCCGCTTGCAAGATCATCACGCACGATCTGACGGATGAAATCCTGCTTCACGGTTCCCGTGGTGCCATCAGTTTCAGGGCGGGATGCGGCGGGTTGTTCAATACGTTCAGACATGCGACTTCATATAATTGGATGTAGACTCGAAATTGTAACCGACAGCGGGGTATGACCGTGGCGACAATGTATTTTGGAATGGGCTGTTTTTGGGGCGCAGAACGCCGTTTCTGGCAGCAACCGGGTGTAATTGGCACGCAAGTGGGATATGCGGGCGGTGATACCGTCAATCCATCCTATGGTTCCGTTTGCACGGGTGACACGGGTCATGCCGAAGTGGTGCGCGTCGATTTCGATGAGGCGCAAACGTCGCTCAGTGCGTTGTTGAAGGTGTTTTGGGAATCACACGATCCAACCCAGGGCAATCGTCAGGGCAACGACATCGGCACGCAATATCGTTCCGTGATCTACGCAACGTCACCTGAGCAATACGCCGAAGCCATTGCATCCAAGGACGCCTACGATCAAGCACTCGCGAAGCAAGGACTGGGTGCCGTCACCACGCAGATTCGTTATCCAGCGCCGGAATTCTGGCCGGCGGAAGAATATCACCAGAGATATTTGGAAAAAAATCCAAACGGTTACTGCGGCTTGCGCGGCACCGGCGTGACTGCGCAAACGTAAATCACTTCGCAACCACCCGCACCGGTATCACCGCGGGAGGTTGAACTGCGCCAAACCCAACCATCATTGCTGCGTGCTTCAACCAGCCAACCGTCGATGCGAACGTCATCGCCTGCCTTGATTGATTGCAGCGCTTTCAAAACTTTGTAATCCGACGGAATCATGTGCATGTTCGCACTCGAACTGATGATCTCGGCGGAAGGTAAGGGTTCGACGCCGTGCCATTCCCAGTGATACCAGCGATTGCGCTGCGTAACGTTCAACGCCTTGATGATGTTGTCGTCACGCATTTTGCCCCAGGCCAACGCAAGATCAATCGGCGCCAAATCCGCTTCGCGGTCTTCGGAATAGTCATGCCGCGACATGACGGTTGCATCCACGCTAAAACCAAAAAGCGGCTTCAACCGATACTCGTTAAACGAATACGTGCCCATGCCTTTGGGTAAAGGCGATTGCGCGGGCTCGTCACCCAAGCTTTTCTGCGCGGGTGGGGCACATTTGCCGAACACCGTCTCAATGCCACGCTCGCGCGCTTGCACCGTCGCAGGCAAATGCACGGCATTCACAACTTCCTGGACGGCTTCCGGTTGCGGTGACGGCTGTTGTGTACAACCGACTAAGACCAACATCGCGACGAGGGTGAGATGAATTTTCATCCCATCACTTTACAGCGATTGCAGGATCGGTAACGTCTTGATGAACTCCGCAACGGATTGCAAAGTCGGAGTGATCGGACTGCTTTGACGCCACACCATCGCGATTTCACGATACGGCGGCTCGCCAACGAATGGTGTCACTTCAATTTCTTCCGAGCCATGCACGACTGGCAACGTCGCGAGCTTCGGCAACAACGTAATGCCCAAACCGGTGCCGACCATCTGCCGCAACGTTTCCAAACTCGTCGCACGGAAATCCTGCTGCTCACGCGCGCCGCTGAGTTTGCAAACTTCCAGCGCCTGATCACGCAAGCAATGACCTTCATCGAGCAAAAACAACGTCTCACCCTTCAAGTCATTCATCTCAAGATGCTTGTCCCGCGACAACGCATGTTGCTTTGGCGTCGCCAACAAAAATTCTTCTTTGAACAACGGCGCCACCGTCAACTGCTCATCGTTAATGGGCATTGCGAGCAACGCGGCATCGAGCTTACCTTGTTTGAGTTGCTCGGTGAGGTTGTCGGTTTTTTCCTCGATCAAAAACCACTCAATCCGCTCAAATTCCTTGTGCAACGCAGGTACCATGTGCGGCAGCAAATACGGACCTAGCGTCGGGAAAATACCGAGGCGAACCTCACCGCTCTCCGGATCTTGCGAACGCTTGGCGAGCGTCACCATCTCATCGACTTCACGCAACACTTCACGTGCACGCGCAATGATCTGTTCACCGATCGGCGTCAACATCACGTTGCCCGGCGCGCGTTCGAAAATCGTCACGCCGAGCTCTTCTTCAACCTTCTTGATCTGAGTCGACAACGTGGGTTGGCTGACAAAGCATGCCGTCGCTGCCTTGCCAAAATGCTGGTAATCCGCCAGCGCCGTCAAATATTTCAGATCGCGAAGATTCATTTTTATGCTGCCTTGGATTCTTCTGCCGCAGGAGTGCGGATCAGATAATCAAATGCGCTCAACGCAGCAGTCGAACCCGCGCCCATCGCAATGATGATTTGCTTGTATGCAACGTTGGTGCAGTCGCCTGCTGCCAAAACGCCGGGAATATTCGTACGGCCATGCGAGTCAATCATGATCTCGCCAGTCTGCGTCAAGTCAACGACGTCCTTCAGGAACTTCGTATTCGGCACCAAACCGATTTGCACGAACACACCTTCGATATCGAGCTCATGCGTTTCGTTGCTGGTGCGATCGGTGTAGCGCAAACCCTGCACCTTCTGATCACCGAACACTTCACTCGTTGCCGCCGACTTGATCACCTTCGTGTTCGGCATGCTGTTCAACTTACGCTGCAAAACTTCATCCGCACGCAACGTGTCCGCAAATTCCAGGACGGTCACGTGATCGACGATGCCTGCCAAATCAATCGCGGCTTCGATACCCGAGTTGCCACCGCCGATGACGGCGATTTTTTTGCCCTTAAACAAAGGACCATCGCAGTGCGGGCAGAACGTGACGCCCTTGTTGCGGAATTCGTTTTCGCCGGGAACATTCATCGTGCGCCACGATGCACCCGTGGACAAAATCACCGTCCGAGACTTCACCATCGCACCATTCTCGAGTTCGACGGTATGCAAACCACCTTCCACCGTCGCCGGAATCAACTTCGCGACGCGCTGTGAATTCATGATGTCGACTTCATACTGACGCACATGCTGTTCCATGTTCGCAACGAGCTTCGGACCTTCCGTGTATTCAACGGAAACGAAGTTTTCGATCGACATCGTATCCAATACTTGCCCACCGAAACGCTCACTGATGATGCCCGTGCGAATGCCCTTACGCGCCGAATAAATCGCCGCCGCTGCACCTGCCGGTCCACCACCAACGATCAAAACCTCAAACGGTTCCTTCGCATTGATCTGATCCTTCGCACGCGCACCCGCATTCGTATCGAGCTTCGCAACGATCTCATCAACGCTCAAACGACCTGTCTCAAAGAACTCCCCATTGAGGAAAACCGTCGGCACCGCCATCACTTCGCGTTGCTTCACTTCATCCTGGAACAACGCACCGTCGATCGCAATGTGCTGAATCTTCGGGTTCAACACGCTCATCAAGTTCAGCGCCTGCACCGTATCCGGGCAGCTCTGGCATTGCAGCGACATGAACGTTTCAAACTTGAAGTCACCATCCAACGAACGCACGTGGTCCGCCACTTCATCACTGATGCGGGCAGGGTGACCACCGACTTGCAACAGTGCCAAAACCAACGACGTAAACTCATGGCCGAGCGGGATCGCTGCAAAGCTCACTTGTTCTTCACCGCCCGCGCGCCTAATCGTAAAGCTCGGCTTGCGTGCCGCCGGATCATTGCCTTCCACGACCGTCACCTTATTCGACAGCGACGCCAGGGTATTCAACAAGTCGCGCAACTCCGCCGACGACGAACCGTCATCGAGGTTGCCAATCAGCTCAATCGGATGCACCAATTTCTCAAAGTACGCCTTGATCTGAGCCTGCAACTCTTGGTCTAACATGTGGTTGTCTCCAATGGGTTTGTAAAATTCGATATACCTATTCTATCGACTCAGGCTTTATTTGTAAATTTGATAATGCTGATAATCTCGATAGAGATGGTCTATAAGCACGAGTTAGAGTTAGAGGAGTGAGTGACAGCCGCTGCGCAGTCTGAGGCGCACTGCGGCGGGCCACTCTCCCTTTCTCGGGGTGTCACAGTTGTGACAAATTGATGCGCTTTGCTTGCGAGATGGTTCCAAAACGCCACCATTTCGGTGCGTTTTGTCGCGTTTTGTCACAATTGTGACACCCCAAGAAAGAGAAAAGCCCAGCAACCAAACGGTCACCGGGCTTTTACTCACTCCTCTAACTCCTACTCGAACTCGGAGCGAGGCGGTAGATCAAGCGAAGCTTAGATCTTACCGACGAGGTCGAGAGATGGCTTCAGAGTTGCCGCGCCTTCTTCCCACTTGGCTGGGCAGACTTCGCCTGGGTGCGACGCGATGTACTGAGCCGCCTTGACCTTGCGCAGCAGTTCCGAAGCGACGCGGCCGATGCCGTTGTCGTGGATTTCGAGAACCTTGATTTCGCCTTCCGGATTGATCACGAACGTACCGCGCAGCGCCAGACCTTCTTCTTCGATCAAAACTTCAAAGTTGCGCGACAAAACCTGCGTCGGGTCAGCCAGCATCGTGTACTTGACCTTGCCAATCGCTTCCGAAGTGTCAGCCCATGCCTTGTGCGCGAAATGCGTGTCGGTGGAGACCGAGTAGATCTCGACGCCGAGCTTTTTGAACTCTTCGTAATTGTCAGCCAGATCTTCCAGTTCGGTTGGGCACACAAACGTAAAGTCAGCTGGGTAGAACACGAGGACCGACCACTTGCCCGCCAGGTCAGCGTCCGTCACTTCGATGAACTTGCCTTCCTTGTAGGCTTGGGCTTTGAATGGCTTAATTTTGGTATTAATCAACGACATCAGATTTCCTTCATTCGTAGAGGTGGGGTAAAAATCGAGTGACACCATGATAGGCGTCCGCTATGAATCAATCAAATTGATTATTTGGATTCTATTAATAGGCAAGCACTATCAGCACTCGAATCCATATAGATAGTCTGTGACAATACCCGTGACAAATCAGTGGATATTCCATGAAAAATTCAATGCAAGTCAGCGAATGGCGCCGCAACGCGTCAGAACAAGTCGCAACCGAAGATGCCGACGCGCTCTTGCAATTCGTCACCGGCTGGAATCCGACCCAGCTGATCATCCGTAGCGAAGACGCACTGACCGACGCGCAACTGCAACGGCTCAGCGAATGCCTCGAACGACGCAAGCGCGGAGAGCCAGTGGCGTACATTACGGGGAGCCGTGGGTTTTGGTCGCTCGACTTGCATGTCAACGAACACACGTTGATCCCGCGCGCCGATACCGAAACGCTCGTCGAAGCCGCGTTGCATTCGATGCAAGGAATCGATGAACCCAAAATCCTCGACCTCGGCACCGGCAGCGGCGCCATCGCACTCGCCATCGCGAAGGAACGCAAAGACGCAACCGTCATCGCAACGGACCGCAGTCCCGAAGCACTCGACATGGCCGCGCGCAATGCGAACCGATTGATGATCCGCAACGTCTGCTTCATGCAAGGCGATTGGTTTGGCGCGTTTGCGTCGGCGCAGAGTTTTGACTTGGTGGTCAGCAACCCGCCATACATTCGTGACAACGATGAGCACCTCAGCAAAGGCGACCTCCGCTTCGAACCCCGCAGCGCATTATCGTCGGGCGCCGATGGACTCGATGACATTCGCGCGATTACGGCGAGAGCGGGTGATTTTCTCAAGACAAACGGTTGGTTGATGCTCGAACATGGCTACGACCAAGCAGCGGAAGTACAGGCATTGATGCAGCAACATGGCTTCATCAACGTACAAACGCACAAAGACTTCGGCGGCAACGACCGCGTCACTTGCGCACAACGCGCATGAAGTAAACTTGAAGCACTTCGAACAGGGACCAAAAAATGCGCGAACTTTATCCGGCAATCCAACCATACGGGACTGGCACGATCCAAGTCGATGACCGTCACACGCTGTATTGGGAGAAGTGCGGCAATCCCGATGGCAAGCCGGTGGTGATGTTGCATGGTGGTCCTGGCGGTGGTTGCACCGAGAAAATGCGACAGTTCCACGACCCTGCGAAGTACAACATCATTTTGTTCGATCAACGTGGTTCCGGCCGTTCGAAACCGCATGCGGATTTGGTCAACAACACGACGTGGGACCTCGTCAGCGACATCGAAAAAATCCGCGAACTTTTCAACATCGACAAATGGCAAGTGTTCGGTGGTTCGTGGGGATCAACATTGGCACTCGCATACGCCGAGAAATTTCCGGAGCGCGTCACCGAGCTCGTGTTGCGCGGCATTTTCATGCTGCGTCATTGGGAGTTGCAGTGGTTTTATCAGGAAGGTGCGAATCGTTTGTTCCCGGATCCGTGGGAGTATTACCTCGCGGCGATTCCGGAAGAGGAGCGCGGTGATTTGATTGCGGCGTATCACAAGCGACTCACGTCGGATGACGAAGCAACGCGATTGGCCGCGGCGAAAGCATGGAGTGTGTGGGAAGGTGCGACGAGCTTCTTGCACGTCGACGATGACTTTGCCAATGCGCATGAAGATCCACAGTTTGCGCTGGCTTTTGCACGGATCGAAAATCATTACTTCACCAACAAGGGCTTCTTTGAAGTTGATGATCAGCTGTTGCGTGATGCTCACAAAATCAAGGACATCCCCGGCGTCATCGTGCACGGTCGTTACGATGTCGTGTGTCCGGTAAATAACGCGTGGGATTTGCATAAGGTGTGGCCGAAAGCGCAGCTCATCATTACGCCTGCTTCGGGTCACAGTGCCTTCGAAGCTGAGAATGCTGCTGCGCTTGTCGAAGCCACCGACGCATTTGCGGATTGAGAGATAGCTAAATGAAACGCATCGCACTCGTATCGGTGTTGATGGTTCCGCTGATGACGGTGGCCGCAGAGCCTCGTCAGGATCCATCGGCAATCAAGGCGAAAGGTGAGCAACTGCTGACCTATCGTGAAGCGCAGGCGATGTCGACGGATACGTTCCTCAACTCTCACCTGGATTTGAAGTATCTGTTGCTCGGACGAAAAGCCTATCTCGCGGGTGATTTCAAGAAGGCGATGCAAGAGTTGGATCGCTCGGCATACTACGGCGAGAAATTGGCGCAGGCGATGATCGCTGAAATGTATTGGAACGGCGAAGGCGTTGCTGTGAACAGGGCGCGAGCCTATGCCATGTCGGACGTTGCGGCCGAACGAATGACCGAACCATTCCTTGTTTCATTGCGCGAACGGTACTGGGATGCAATGACAGCGCAAGAGCGCAGCGATGCAGTTGAGATGAGCGAAGAGATTTTGGCACGTTATTCCGACAAGGCGACGTTCCCCAGAGTGGAACAGATGTTGCGCAATTCGCAGGATACGCACCGTGTGAAGGGCTACGGACGGTTGTTGACGAAGATGATTGCGATCAATGCCGACGGCAGCGCTGAGGAAGACATTTGGCCGGATGCATTTTTTGCGAAGAAGTTCTGGGATCCGAAGGAATACGTGACGTTCAAGGACAAATACGTCGGCGCAGCAATCCGGCATGGTACCGTGAAAGTGAAATTTGGCGGAAAGCAAGAAGACGAAGTTCAAGGGAAATCTAAGTGAGAGTTTTTGCAACTGTATTGATGTTTGCAACCGGCGCCGCGATGGCGCAATCGACACCGGCACCTACTGCGCCGAAGCCGGAGAAGTTACTCAGCACGCAGGAAACCGCGATGATGGATTCTGTGGGCATCATCCGCTCGCATCCTGATTTGCTGCATTTCCGCGAAGGCGTGATTGCTTACAACAAGAAAGATTTCAAAAAGGCCCGCCGCAGCTTCCACTTGTCCGGTTTGTACGGTGACAAGATTTCGCAGGCAATGCTCGCTGAAATGAATTGGAAAGGTGAGGGTGGTCCGGTCGATCGTCCGCGCGCTTATGCGTTGATGGATATTGCAGCGGAGCGCGCAACGAATCCGGATCTTTTGAACATCCGCGAGAAATATCGGGAAGCCATGACGGAAGCGGAACGCCAGAAAGCGATTGCTCTCGGTGACGACATTGTCAGTAAATATTCCGATGATGCGGCATTGAAGAAATTGGCGATCGCATTCCGCACTGACCGGTTGTCACGTATCCGTGTTCCGCCGGGACGTTTGCAAAGTGTCCTCATTCACGGCGACGATGGCAATGACGAGAACCTCAATGCCGAAGAAGTGAACCCAAGCCATTTCTACGCGAGCAAGTTCTGGGAGCCGAAGGAATATATGCAGATGCGTGATGACGTCACGAACCGCATGATCCGCAACGGCCGCGTGAAAGTGAAGTTCGGCGGTGCAGTCGAAGATGTCAACGGCAAGATCAAGATCGTGCCGAAGAAATAATCCGGGAAATGCGATGCCTATCTTATTTCTGATGGGCGTGCTAAAACTGGACATATACCCCGAAGCTGCAACCCGACTTTTCCCTGGAGATATCTATGTTGAAGTGTATTGCTGTAGCCATGATGTTCTCGCTTCCACTCACTGCAACTGCGCAGGAGGATACGAAGCCAACCGTCGAGCTGGGATTGACGAAGACTGCAGAAGGCGAGGTCATTCTGACCCGCGATGAGGCGGAGGCCATGTCCACGGATGCTTTCATGGATTCGCACTTGGACATCAAGTATCTATTGATCGGTCGCCAACGACTGTTGAGCGGTGATTATCCGGGAGCGCTCTATGCGTTGGATCGCTCTGGTTCGCACGGGGATAAGTTGGCTCAGGCGATGCTCGCCGAAATGCATTGGGAAGGAAAGGGAACGAAAGTCGACCGAGTCCGTGCATACGCTCTCGCTGACATCGCTTCGGAGCGTCTCAATGATCCGTTCCTGGTCGGCATTCGTGAGCGCTATTGGGAGGCGTTGACAGAAGCGGAGCGTGCGCAAGTTCCGGGCATCGCAAAGGAAATCGTTGATCGCTACGGCGAAGTCAACACAAACCGACGCGTTCAACAGCACTGGCGCAACTCCAGGGACATGCGTCGCCCATCCGGTGCAGGCCGTTTGCTTGGCTTCATCGTTCTCGACAACTACAGCGACGGCACGTCGAGCGAAGTACGTGGCGATGCGTTTTTCGCCGAGAAATTCTGGAATCTCGAACGCTATCAGGAGTTTAAGGACAAGTTCGTTGCCAATGCGTCACGCTACGGTACTGTGAAAGTACGGATGGGAGATCAGGAACAAAGCAGCCGCGTCCGTGCTGATGAAAATGCTGAGGATTCAAATTCCAATTAGCGTTCGATCAGCGATCCATCCGGATTGCGTTCGATCATCCACAAGCCGCCCCAGAGTTTCAGATCCAATTCGAAACCTTCCGCTTGTTTCTCGAGCAACCAACGCGGTGCCTCTTCGCGGGGCACTTCGTGGACGATGATGTTTTCGTCATCGACGCCACCGCCATCGGACACGCGACGCAATCCCATCGCGCGCACATAGGCTATGCGTTCAGTGCTCAGTCCGGCTGACGTCGGACCAATCAATAGAACTTCCACATGCTCGGGTTCGTACCCGGTCTCTTCGATCAGCTCGCGACGTGCGGCATCTTCCAAAGTGTCTTCGCCTTCTTGATCACCGACGAGACCCGCCGGCATTTCGATCGTGCGCTTGCCCAGCGGAATGCGGTCCTGCTCAACGAAAACGACTTTGTCATCAGCGGTCACTGCAATGATGATGACGGCCATGCCGATGCCGTGTACGCGTTCGACGTATTCCCAGCTCCCGCGCTTTTTCATGCGGACCCATTTGCCTTCGTAAACAGTCTCAACGGGCAACTTAGCGATAGGGGAGTGCAGATCTGCTTTTGACATATTCCACCCATATTTGGACTACTCCGATGTTACCAGCCGCCAGCGACTTACATAAAGTCTAGTCGCACCGTGACGCTACATACTTCACTTCGGGGGGGGGTATGTTATTAATGTTGGTAACGAGAAGACGAGGTGCGTCCCCCATGCTGAAGCCGTTTTTTGCTGTTGTATTTTTAGCCGCGCCGATTGCACTTTTCGCTCAGCCGAAAGTTCCTTACAAGGAAGCGCATCAGAATCCGGCTCCAATCATCGCGCCAGACGGAAAGGTGGTGTTGACGTATCGTGAGTCGCAGGCGATGTCGAGTCCGTCGTGGCTGAATGAGCACCCCGACGTCAAGCATTTGTTGATTGGTCGCAAACGGCTTTTCTCGGGCGATTATCAAAGTGCCATTTGGAATTTCGACCGCGCCGGCTATTTCGGAGATAAGCTCGCACAGGCAATGCTTGCCGAAATGTACTGGGAAGGAAAGGGTACGCCCGTCGACCGCGTGAGAGCATACGCGCTTGCGGACGTTGCTGCCGAACGAATGAATGACCCCTTCCTGCTGCGCATTCGCGAAACCTATTGGGAAGGGCTAACGCCGGCTGAGCGCGCAGCCGTTGAGCAAATCGCGGACGAAATTCTGGGGCGCTATTCAGACGAGGTTACGTTGCTCAAACTTCAGCAACATTGGCGAAACCGCAAGCAATACTTCATGACCAAGGGAAGTGGTCGCCTCATTAGAGGGATGATCGTCTACAACCACGAAAACGGCTCTGTGGATGATGATTACTCACCTAGTGCGTACTACGCGCGCAAGTTTTGGGACGTGAGAGAGTACAAAACATTCAAGGACGACTTCACAGCCGCAGCAACTCGATATGGGAAGGTCAGCGTGAAATTCGGCGGCAAGACCCAGACATCGCGGGTCAGCACGAAAGACAAATCATTCCTGGATGACATTGAGGTCGAGGATGATGGCAAAGACTACGTGGATGATGATGAAATCGCGCCAACGCAGCCGCCATCAAATTGAGTTAGCTCGTCAGCTCAACGCCGGCAACATTCGCGAGACGGCGTCGTGTAATTGGGCCGAGTTTCAATTGATATGCAAGTTCCGATAGCGCTTCGGCGTCGGGCGAATGACGGACAAAATGATGCGACGTATCACCCAGCGGTGCATCCAACGCGATCACCGTGAGCTGACGGTACAAGCGCGCCAAGTGACCATGCTCATGCAACTTCGCAGCGACGGACTTCGCACCACGCATCGTTAGGAAAGGTACTTCATCAATCCGGTCCAGCAGTTCATCCAACGAAGCGAAATGGTTGAGGAGTTGGGCGGCTGTTTTGGCACCGATACCGGGAATGCCCGGAATGTTATCGACCGCATCACCGCTCAGCGCTAAATAATCTGCAACTTGATGCGCATGCACGCCATGCTTATCACGCACGCCATCCAAGCCCCAACGTTGGTTGCGCGCGAAGTCCCATTGCAGGTCATTCGCTCCGAGCAACTGCGAAAGATCTTTGTCGGCTGACACGATGACGCCGTGATAGCCATGATCACGCATCACATGCAACGCGCTGCCGATCAGATCATCCGCTTCGTATCGATGGTCCGACAAAACTTTCAATCCCATCGCCTCACACAACGCACGGCAGTACGCAAACTGGCGTAACAACTCTTCCGGCGCGGGCTCGCGATTCGCTTTGTAGAGATCGTAAATCTCGTTACGGAAACAACGGTCCAACGCTTCGTCGAAGGCGATCGCAATGTTTTGGGGCTTCTCATATTCAACGACATCGAGCAAGAACCGCAAAAACCCCTGCACCGCATTCGTCGGCCAGCCTTCGGAATCAGTGAATTCGTTCGGCATGGAGTGCCACGCGCGGAACACGTAGATGCTCGCATCCACCAGATACAACTTGCGTGCCGACATTAAACAGCTCCCGGCAAACGTGAGACGTCGAATGCAGAGACCAACGACATCGCATCCGGTCGATCGCGTTCCGGCACATTAATTTTCGGTGTGCCCAGATGGATGAAGCCGATGATGTTTTCGTTCTCTTCCAAACCGAACCAGTCCATCACGGTGCGGTCGTACGCCGCCCAGCCGGTCAGCCAGCAACCACGGAAGCCTTCCGCCTGCGCGGCTTGCAATAACTGGAATGCCACGCAGCCTGCGCTGAGGACTTGCTCGACCTTCGGTACCTTCGCGTGCTCGACCTGCCGGCCGATAACGGTGATGATCAATGGGGCGAAGGTGAAACGGAGACGGTCTTTTTCGAGAATGCCACTCGCAACGTCGGGCTCAAGCGCAGCGTGATGTGAAGCCATCGCTTCTCCCAGCCGCGCACCCGCGTCGCCGGTGATCGTCACGAAACGGAACGGAACGAGCTTGCCATGGTCAGGAACCCGGGTCGCCACCGCCAAAATCCGCTTCAACGTCTCCTCATCCGGTCCCGGCGCCTCAAGCTGCATATTCGGCACGGAGCGCCGCGTCGCCAGATCGTCCAGTCGCAAAGTCATTCAGTCAGCCGCCTTCGTCTTCATAGGTGATTTGCTATTCTACTGCGTATGTCAAAAAGACCCCTCTCAGTCACCCTCATCGGCATCTTCGTCATCGTCCAGGCGGCGTTGAACCTGTTTTCGCTGTCCGCCGCCCGCAGTAACCCGGAGTTGCTGACGCAAATGCTGCCACCGGGCGCGACGCCGGAGATGCTCTCGCAGGCGATCCCGATTGCGATGTTCGCCAGCGTGGTCATCGGCCTGATCGGCATTGGGTTGCTCCGTGGCCTGAATTGGGCACGGATTGCGATGGTGGCGATCGCAATTTTGGCGCTGTTGATGGGTGTGATGCAGGGCAATCCGGTCATGCTGCTGTCGGCGGCGTTGCAGGGTGGGCTGGCATTTTTGCTGTATCGTCGGCAGGCGAGTGCGTTTTTTGACCTCAAAAGACGTCGCCATCTTCCTCCGGGTCCTGGCAATGACGGAAATCCACCGTCCAGCGGGTCCAACACGGGCACTTTCGTCGCCTGACCGTTTGAGGGCGCTAAGTGCATGATTTTTGTGCGTTTGCACTTGCACAGAGCCCAAAAATCAGGTTAGAATGGCGGCTCACTTCGTTAACTCGATGTGTAAATACTGCGAAATGAGGCATAGGATTTGCTTCGTATTCGCCCGACACGGATGCGTCGCATGGCTTTGCTGGTAGTCACAATATCCCTTGTTTTATAGGGGTTTTGCGCATCAGCGGTGTTCTGCGCCACATAAGCATTTGAGTCAGGCGGACCGGGAAACCGGACCGCTTTTTTGTTGTTTGTTTCACCCGTTTTATTCATGGGGTTGGGCACCATGTGCTGCTCAACCCGTCGCTCTTTTTTGAACAGGAACTACCGTAATGGCGGACCAAAAGATCCGAATCAGGCTGAAGGCCTTCGATCATCGACTGATCGACCGTTCAGCAAGTGAGATCGTTGAGACGGCTAAGCGCACCGGCGCCCAAGTTAAGGGCCCAATTCCGCTGCCGACCAAGATCGAACGCTACACCATCCTCGTATCCCCGCACGTCGACAAGGACGCGCGTGACCAGTACGAGACCCGCACGCACAAGCGTGTACTCGACATCGTGGACCCTAACGACAAGACCGTCGACGCTTTGATGAAGCTCGAACTGGCCGCTGGCGTTGATGTCCAGATCAAGCTGAGCTGAGGACTGAACCATGACTGCGAAGAAATATTCGTTGGGCATCGTCGGTCGTAAGGCTGGCATGAGCCGCTTCTTCACGGAAGACGGCAAGTCGGTTCCAGTGACTTTGATTGAAGCCACGCCGAACCGCGTCACCCAAATCAAGACGCAGGAAACTGACGGCTATTCGGCTGTTCAAGTGACCGTTGGCGTCCGTCGCGCTGCGCTGATCAACAAGCCAGCTGCCGGTCACCTGGCGAAGGCCAAGGTTGAAGGCGGCCGTGGTCTGTGGGAACTGCGCGTCGAAGACGACAAGATTGCTGACTTTGAAGTCGGCGGTGAAATCAAGGCTGACATTTTTGAAGTCGGTCAAATCGTTGACGTTCAAGGCGTCACCAAGGGTAAGGGTTTCCAAGGCACGGTTAAGCGCTGGAACTTCACCATGGGTGATGCGACTCACGGTAACTCGCTGTCGCACCGCGCGCCGGGTTCGATTGGTCAGCGTCAAACTCCGGGCCGTGTTTTCCCAGGCAAGAAGATGTCGGGTCACATGGGCGATGTCCAACAAAGCACGCAAGGCCTTGAAATTGTCAAGGTTGACGTCGAACGCGGCCTGATCGCCGTGAAGGGCGCAGTGCCGGGTGCTCCAGGCGGTGATGTCATCATCCGTCCTTCGAGCAAGGGTTGAGGTAGAGAATAATGGAACTGACTGTTTTTAATAGCAGCAACAAGGTCTCGGTCTCGGACGAAGTTTTCGGTCGTGATTTCAGCAAGGACCTGGTGCACCAAGTCGTCGTTGCATACCGCAACGCAGGCCGCGCCGGTACGAAAGCACAGAAGACCCGTTCGGAAGTTGCCGGTACGACCAAGAAGTCGAAGAAGCAGAAGGGCGGTGGCGCACGTCACGGCGCGCTGACGGCTCCGATCTTCGTCGGTGGTGGTGTGACGTTCGCAGCGAAGCCACGTAGCTTTGCGCAGAAGGTCAACCGCAAGATGTACCGCGCTGCAATCCAATCGATCCTGTCGGAATTGAACCGTCAAGGTCGCATCACTGTTGTCGAGTCGTTTGACGTTGACGCACCGAAGACTTCCGGTCTGGTGACGAAGCTCAAGGATCTCAACGCAGGCAAGCGTCCACTGATCGTGACCGAAGATGCAACTGAGAATCTGTATCTGTCGGCCCGCAACCTGCCTTACGTCCAAGTGCGTGATGTGCAAGGTCTGGATCCAGTGTCGTTGGTCGGCGCTGACACCGTGTTCGTAACGGTCGACGCACTCAAGAAAATCGAGGAGTGGCTGGCATGAACGACGCTAAGCTCTACAACGTAATCCGCGCACCGCGCGTGTCCGAAAAGACCGCACGCCTGCAGGAACTTTCCAATCAATACGTCTTTGAAATCGCAACGACTGCAACGAAGGCTGACGTCAAAGTCGCCGTCGAAAAGCTGTTCAATGTGAGCGTGGAAGCCGTCAACGTGGTGAACGTCAAGGGTAAGTCCCGTTCGTTCAAGTTCCGCGATGGCAGCCGCAAGGACTGGCGCAAGGCGTACGTGAAGTTGGCTGAAGGCCAAACGATCGACGTCACTGCGATGGCTTGAGGAATAGAAGACTATGCCTTTAATGACATTTAAGCCAACCTCGCCAGGTCGCCGTAGTGCGGTCCGCGTGGTTACCCCGGATCTGCATAAGGGTGCTCCTTATGCGCCTTTGCTCGAGAAGCAAAGCCGTTCGGGTGGCCGTAACAACTACGGTCGCATCACGACCCGTCACATCGGTGGCGGCAGCAAGCAGCATTACCGCATCATCGACTTCAAGCGCGATAAGATCGGTATCCCTGCGAAGGTTGAGCGCATCGAGTACGATCCAAACCGTACCGCGCACATCGCATTGTTGCTGTACATCGACGGTGAGCGTCGTTACATCATTGCACCTAAGGGTTTGAAGCAAGGTGACCAGGTTCTCGCCGGTCGCGATGCTCCGATCCGTGCAGGTAACTCGCTGCCACTGAGCAACATCCCAGTCGGTACGACGGTCCATTGCGTGGAAATGAAGCCAGGCAAGGGCGCACAGATGGCACGTGCAGCAGGCGCAGGTGTATACCTCGTTGCCCGCGAACACGGTTACGCTACGCTGCGTCTGCGTTCGGGTGAAATGCGCAAGGTTCCAGTTGACTGCATCGCAACTGTCGGTGAAGTCGGTAACTCTGAGCACAGCCTTGAGAAACTGGGTAAGGCCGGTGCGAAGCGCTGGCGTGGTATCAAGCCAACCGTCCGCGGTGCGGCTATGAACCCAGTCGATCACCCGCACGGTGGTGGTGAAGCGAAGGCCGGTCAAGGCAATCCGCATCCAGTCACTCCGTGGGGCGTCCCAACCAAGGGTTACAAGACCCGTCATAACAAGCGCACGCAGAAGTTCATCGTGCGTGATCGTAGGAGCTAATAGGCCATGGCACGTTCACTGAAGAAAGGCCCGTTTGTCGATCACCACTTGATGGCGAAGGTCGAAGCCGCGGGTAACACCAAGAAGCCGATCAAGACCTGGTCGCGCCGTTCCACCGTCTTGCCGGAAATGATCGGTTTCACGATCGCTGTCCACAATGGCAAGAACCACGTTCCAGTTTTGGTCAATGAGCAAATGGTTGGCCACAAGCTGGGTGAATTCGCCCTGACCCGTACCTATAAAGGTCACGGCGCAGATAAGAAGTCGAAGTAAGGAGATATGACGATGGAAGCGAAAGCAATTTTGCGCACCGCGCGCATCTCCCCGCAGAAGGCTCGCCTGGTGGCTGACCAAGTTCGCGGCTTGTCCGCAGAGCGCGCGGTCAACCTGTTGAAGTTCTCGGACAAGAAAGCTGCACACATGATCAAGAAGGTCGTGGAATCGGCAATCGCAAATGCTGAGAACAACAACGGTGCAGATATCGATGCACTCAAGGTTCAAACCATCATGGTTGACGAAGGTCCTACGCTGAAGCGCTTCATGGCGCGTGCGAAGGGTCGCGGCACCCGTATCCTCAAGCGCACGAGCCACATCACTGTGATCGTGGGCGAAGGCAAGAAAGGTTAAGGCAGAGCACTATGGGTCATAAAGTTCATCCAACCGGCATTCGCTTGGGCATTTCCAAAGACTGGAACTCCAAGTGGTTTGCCACCAAGAAGCAATACGCCGAGTTCCTCGCTGCCGATTTGAAGGTCCGCGAAGTCCTGCGTAAGAAGCTGGCACAAGCAGGCGTCTCGAAGATTTTGATCGAGCGTCCGGCCAACAATGCACGCGTCACCATCTACACCGCCCGTCCAGGCGTTGTGATCGGTAAGCGTGGTGAAGACATCGAGAAGCTGCGTAAGGAAGTTTCGGAAGTGATGGGCGTTCCTGCGCACATCAACGTCACCGAAGTCCGTAAGCCTGACCTCGACGCTCAGTTGGTTGCCGAATCGATTGCACAGCAACTGGAACGCCGCATCATGTTCCGTCGCGCCATGAAGCGCGCCGTCGGTAACGCGATGCGCCTGGGTGCCCTGGGCATCAAGGTCAACGTTGCAGGCCGTTTGAACGGCGCGGAAATCGCACGTTCGGAATGGTACCGTGAAGGCCGCGTGCCTTTGCACACGCTGCGTGCAGACATCGATTACGGTACTGCTGAAGCGCTGACGACGTACGGCATCATCGGTATCAAAGTGTGGATCTACAAGGGTGAAGTCTTTGACTTCTCGCAAGTAGGTCAAGAAAAGCAAGACGACAGCGCCCCACAAGGTCGCGGTGACCGCGGTGATCGCGGCGACCGCAATGACCGTCCGGGTCGTGGCCGTCCAGCACGTGAAGCGAGGTAATCCGCCATGTTGCAACCTAAACGTACTAAATTCCGTAAGGTCCATAAGGGCCGCAATGACGGTCTGAGCTGGTCGGCGAACCAAGTTTCGTTCGGCGAGTTCGGCCTGAAGGCGACTGCTCACGGTCAAATCACGGCACGCCAAATCGAAGCCGCACGTCGTGCGATTTCCCGTCACGTGAAGCGTGGTGGCAAGATGTGGATCCGTGTTTTCCCGGACAAGCCAATCACCAAGAAGCCAATCGAAGTCCGCATGGGCTCCGGTAAGGGTAACGTTGAGTATTGGGTCGCCCAAATCCAACCCGGCCGCATGATCTATGAGATCGAAGGCGTCAGCGAAGAAGTGGCACGCGAAGCGTTCCGCCTGGCTGCAGCCAAGCTGTCGGTGACCACCACCTTTATCACCCGTACGGTGCGCTAATGAACACGAAAGATCTTCGTTCCAAGTCCGCCGACGAGTTGAATGCTTATTTGACCGACCTGCATAAGGAAGCGTTTGCTCTCCGCATGCAGAAGGCCACCGGCCAACTCGCCGCAACCCATAACGCCAAGCGCGTTCGCCGCGACATCGCTCGCGTGAACACATTGCTCACTGAGCAAGCTGGCAAGAAAGCTTAAGGACTCCCAATGACCGACAACAATACAGAGAAAGCCATTCGCACGGTAGAAGGCCGAGTCATCTCCAACAAGATGGACAAGACCGTCACTGTTCTGGTGGAACGTCAAGTCAAGCACGCACTGTACGGCAAGTACGTGCGTCGCTCGACCAAGCTGCACGCTCACGATGCTGAGAATGCATGCCAAGAAGGCGACGTCGTTCGCGTGAAGGAAATCGCGCCGATGTCAAAGACCAAAACCTGGAGCGTGGTTGAAATCGTCAACCGCGCCGCTGAGTAAGTTAGAGGAGCTGACTCATGATTCAAATGCAAAGCTACCTCGACGTTGCTGATAACTCGGGCGCAAAGGAAGTCATGTGCATCAAGGTGCTCGGTGGTTCGAAGCGTCGTTACGCTGCGATCGGCGACATCATCAAGGTGACCGTGAAAGACGCAATCCCACGTGGCAAGGTCAAGAAGGGCGACGTTTACGACGCCGTTGTTGTCCGCACGCGTAAGGGCGTCCGCCGCCCGGATGGTTCGTTGATTCGTTTCGACGGCAACGCCGCTGTTCTTTTGAACAACAAGCAAGAGCCAATTGGTACTCGTATCTTTGGACCTGTCACCCGCGAATTGCGTACCGAGAAGTTCATGAAGATCGTCTCGCTCGCACCTGAAGTGCTGTAATTGGAGGCCTCAGAATGAACCGTATCAAGAAGGGCGACCAAGTCGTCGTCATCGCCGGTAAGAACAAGGGTTCGCAAGGTGAAGTCCTGCAAGTTGCAGGCGACAAGGTCACTGTAGCGAATGTCAACATGATCAAGCGTCACACGAAGCCGAATCCACAACTGGGCAACCAGGGTGGAATCGTTGAACGTGAAGCACCGATCCACATCTCGAACGTCATGCTGTTCAACCCTGCCACGGGCAAGGGTGAGCGCGTTTCGATCAAGGTCGAAAAGGTCGACGGCAAGAACGTGCGTACACGTCACTTCCGTTCGGGCGCTGCAGTTTAAGGAATTACAGAAATGACTACACGTCTCGAAAAGTTTTACAAAGAAGAAGTCGTTCCTCAGTTGACTGAGAAGTTCGGCTACAAGAACCCAATGGAAGTGCCTAAGATCGTCAAGATCACGCTGAACATGGGTGTGGGCGAAGCGGCAACGAACAAGAAAGTTCTTGAGAATGCCGTTGCCGACATGGCGAAGATCACCGGCCAACAGCCGATCGTCACCAAGTCGCGCGTTTCGGTTGCATCGTTCAAGATCCGTGACGGTTGGCCAATCGGCTGCAAGGTCACCTTGCGCTCGGCCCGCATGTTCGAATTCCTGGACCGCCTGATCAACGTCTCGCTGCCACGTACCCGCGACTTCCGCGGTGTGTCGGGCAAGTCGTTTGACGGTCGTGGTAACTACAACATGGGCGTCAAGGAACAAATCATTTTCCCTGAAATTGATTTCGACCAAGTTGATGCCGTCCGTGGTATGGACATTGCGATCACCACCACTGCCAAGACCGACGCGGAAGCCAAGGCCTTGCTGGAAGCGTTCCGCTTCCCATTCCGTTAATTAAGGATAGGACTAGTAATGGCTAAGACCTCCATGATCAACCGCGATCTCAAGCGTTCCAAGCTGGCCGCCAAGTACGCGGGCAAGCGCGAAGAGCTGAAGAAGATCATCTCGTCGCAAACGGCATCGTTTGAAGAAAAGATGGACGCTGCAACCAAGTTGCAGAAGTTGCCACGTGACTCGTCGCCTTCGCGTCAACAAACGCGGTGCGTCATCACCGGCCGTCCACGTGGCGTGTACAACAAGTTCGGTCTCGGCCGTAACAAGTTGCGCGAGCACACGATGAAGGGTGACGTTCCAGGCCTGCGTAAAGCTTCCTGGTAATCGTTCTCCGGAATTGATTGAAAGAATCCCTGCACTGAGAGGTGTGGGGATTTTTTTATGGATGCTGAATTGTTCGGCGGCGTCTTGATACGGCGTTCATGGCCTGCTTGCGAAAATACTCCCATCCATTCACAACGGAAGAATCCATGAAACGTCTGATGATCGCTGTTGCACTTGCCGGTGCCGTGTCGCTGGGTGCATGTGCAACGCAACCACCTGTTGATACGCCCGCGCCAAGCAATAGTGCGTTGACGGCATACACGTGGAAGCTGGCATCGGGTCCAGCATCGTTGACCAACGCGGACAACGTCGTCATGACGTTTGGTAAAGACGGTCGCGTTTCGCTGGCGGGTCTGTGCAACCGCATGAGCGGCGGATTCACGGAATCCGGTGCCACTGTGACGATCACGCAAATGGCATCGACGATGATGGCGTGTGCCGATAATCGTCTAAGCAACCTCGAGCGCGAAGTCGGTGGTGGTATCCAGGGCACGCACTCGATGATGATGACGCGCAGTGAGCCGCCACAACTCAACATGAAGATGCAAAGCGGTCAGACCTGGATTTTCCGCGGTCAGCGTTAACCGCATTGGTCAAGCGTGACGGGAACGGTGGCGTAGTGCTCCTTCCCGTCGCGGTTGCGAAACTCCAGCAGGATCATCGCGCCATCTTTCAGCAGTTTCAGTTGCGATGGCTGCGAACAATAATTTGACCGTACGTACGCCGGCATGTTGGATTCAATCATTGCCAAAACCTGATCGCGCGGATACGGGTGATCGATATTCATGATCATGCGCAAGGTCTTGCTGGTTGCTGCGGCGCCGGTGACGACGGTTTTGGAATCGATGCGCATTGGTGCACGTTGATTGATTTGGTTTGCCATATCTGTCAGCGCGGCTTCGAGTCCCGTGGCATTGCTTGCAACATTTGCGCCTGAGGTTGTTGCTGCAGTCGGTGCTGATGTTGATGCAGAGCAATCACTGCCACGCGTGACGAAACTTCCGTACTCATGGCTACCGTCTGCGTTGAGGTAGCGGTATTCAAACTCCCCGCCTTGGTCAAGCACGCGACGGCGGTCAGCAGTGGAGCAGTCCTGCGCAATCGTTTGCTGATGCATCACGCCACGGATTTGGTTCGTGGTTTCCATCGGGGTGTTTGGCGAGTCGATGCGGAAATCGAAGCGTAGTCGTTTGTCGCCGATGAGTTCAGCGCCATGCAGTGTCGTGTATTCATCGACTTTGCGAGGTATCGACGCTCGCGCTGTCTCTGCACTGCGGCGGAGAACATCGCTGACGCTTTCCGTCGATGGTGCAGGGTCTTTTTGGCCAAGGACGATTTTCGCGGCTTCATCCATTTGCGACTGGTTTGGATGTTTGGGTGTGCACATTTTGGCAATCAAAAGCAACGCAACGAACCCGATGACCAGCGGCAGCCATTTGGGGAAACGCGACTTCGGCTTCACGGGCGCGCTCGCAGTGGGTTTGTTTTCAGCATCCGTTACCGCGGCGGTGGGTGTGCCACATGCCGGACAAAATTTAGGTTCGCCCTGAATTGCTTGACCACAGTTTGCGCAGAACATGGATGTTCCTAATTTATCGTTGCGATGTTTATATCATCGCATGCCGGCAACATTGAGATAAGTATTTGAAAAATATACAATCTCACTGATGGCTCCAGGGTCCCACTTCGCTGGATTTAGAGTGAAGGTAAGCGATTTGTTTAGCAGTACAAGTTTCACGAGTGTGTGTGTGGGGGGGGGGCAGCGTCTGCGACAACGGTGTCGACGTTGTCACTTGAATCATTGAAGCGCAACAGACTCTTTGTCGTAATCGTTGCAGTTTTCGGTGCAGCAGCCAGTGCAACGGCCCAAGAATCCAAGTCGTTACCAATATGTCCGGAGTCGACCGCGAAATCGACGACGACGGTCGAGAGCAATGAGGAGTTCCTTCGACGTGCTCTGCGGGAGAGACTGGGTCGCGATGTTCAAGTGCAGATGGTCGGCCCGCAAACGGCTCCGAAGGCTAATCCAAACGCAGAAGTCCTGAAGCCTCCACACTGCATTCCTGCTAATGAGGCATCGTCCGACGGTAAACCGCCATTGCAGGTCGGGCGCGTCCAAGTGACTGGAACGGGTGCGAATGCCGATGATACGAAGCGCGTCATATCGCAGAAGGATCTGGCAGATCCGGACAAGCCACTCGCGATTCAGCAGTTGGCAATGCAGCCAGGCCTTGTGGTGACGAACCGCGGCATCTCGATGCTTGGTATGGCAGAGAGTGAAACGCGCGTGCTTGTGGATGGTCGACGTCCGCCACTTGGATTCAGCATCACGAGATTGCGTGCATCTGATCTGGAAAGGATCGAATATGTTCTTGGTGCCGATGCTGCATTTCCCGGGAGTGGCATCGGTGGAACGATCAACTTCATCACGAAACGAAATGCAGTGAAGCCGCGGTCGTCGATTTCCGTTGCACGGAGCGGTGGCAATGATACTGGCTTGACATTGCACGCGAGTGGCGCGCATCCGATCGGAATGTACTCATCGCACAGCTGTAACCTGGAATGGCTGGACATTCAATCAGATAATTCCGGCAGCTCGAATGACTACCGTTGGAGTGGTCTGTCCCGTCCGAACGGAACTAGCTCAAATGACCGTGACTCAATTTCGCGGAACCGTGTTGGATTTGCCGGATATACGATCACGCATTTGCTTCCCGGCGGCTCCTCACTCCGCTGGAGTCTCCGCAGAAATCAATCTGATTTCGAGAACAACGATTATTTTTCAAATTGGCGCGGTGACATTCTTGGGCTACCGCTGATCGAAAGAATCGCAGACCGCTCGACGGCAACGAACAGCGCTGGCATGGATTGGCAAAAGAAATTCGCGAACGGCTCGGCTGTCAATGCAACACTGACGCGCATTGGGCGGACGGAAGACAGTGATTCGATGATCATTGAAGAAGCGGCGCTGAACTCAACACGCGCCAGTCGCAATTCGTCAATGTCGGATGGAAGCAATTTGCTTTTCGATTTGGGATACCAACTGCCGAAGCTGGCACGCGTGAACTGGTCGGTTGGACTGAATTACTCGAAGGATAAGCAAAATACTTCGTACACGTGGTTTGGTGACGGTGGCGATTACGAAAGTCACTCGGTCGATCAACGTGAATTATCAGCCGCGTACGTCAAGGCGGTTGCCCCAATCGGGAAGCGCGTATCCATGAACGCGGGTCTGCGTTATGCAGGCGCAAAGCTCGATGGTACAAGATCCATTTTGACCTCCCCACGTTATTCCTATAACGAAAATTGGATAGAACCTAGTGTGACGTTCTCTGTCAATCAGGCGCACAACCGTCGCACGACAATTGCGCTGAGCCGCAACGTCAACGTGCCAGGAGTTCACCGCCTGCAAGTCAATCCGTTGCCGGTTCTGGGTTACGAGAATATGCCCTTGTTCGCGACACGTGTTTTTGGTGAGCGAGGTGCGCGACTCAATAAGGTCGATTCGATTGTCGTGACCTCCGACTTGCCGGATTTTCTAAATTTCAAAATGTTTGCGAGCGGCGCGCTGCATCATTATCGCGATACATTCGGCGACCGGATTTTTGATGTCGATGGTACTTGGCTCATTCAACCGTGGACTTTGGAGAACGCAACGGTACGTGGTTTGAGCTTTACTGCGAAACGTGGCCGCGATGTTGGTTGGCCTGTCGCCGGAAAAATTGACGTGCAATTTTCTGCGAGCCGTAACTGGGCAAACTTGGCTGGGAACAACAAGGCAAATACCGTGTCCGGCGTGCCCATTTCAAACATCGATTTGCGCGTGGAATATCGAGCGGGCAGTGCAGTTTTCACGGCGTCCCTCGGTAAGCGAGACAATGGGCGCGTTTACAGTGGGCCCGCTTACTGGTTGGAAATGAACAATCCAGTATCCGCAAGGGTCGCGACGACATGGCGATTCAACCCACGGTGGACTGCATCATTAGGGATGTCCAACTTGATTGCGGGCGATTCGGTGACGGCATTTGCATTTAACGACGGCAAACACTCGATGACTTCAGTACGAACGGGCAAAACCCGTCCGCAATTCCAAGTGACCGTCGCAAGGTCCGTTAATCCGCGGTAGTTCCAGTTGAATTGTCACTCGACGGTTGATTTCGGCTTTTGGAAAATCATGAAACCAATCGTGATCACTGCGAGGATCCAGCAGTAGTAGACGTTGCCGGCCAAAGCGAGGGGCGAAACCTTTGCAAGCGACGATGCCAGAAGGATTTGCGCGCCGTAGGGAATCACGCCCTGCACAATGCACGAGAAAATATCCAGCAAACTCGCGCTGCGCTTCATTGAAACACCGTGACGTGTGGCGATGTCTTTCGCGAGTGGGCCACTGATCAGAATCGCAACGGTGTTGTTCGCGGTCAACGCATCGGTGGACGAGGCGAGAGCGGCGATGCTGAATTCACCGGAGCGACGGGATGCGTGGGAGCCGGCGAAGGAGTGGATTTTGGCGGCGAGCCATGCAAGGCCGCCAGTCTCACGAATCAACTCCGCGAGACCGCCGATGAGAATCGAAAGCAACGTGATTTCCACCATGCCTTCGAAGCCTTTGTAGATGTCACCAACGAATGACACTGCGCCGTAGTCAATCGAAGGATTGAGAAAACCGAACACACCCGCCAGCACGATGCCGATGCTCAACACCAACAGCACGTCCATCCCAATCAAGGCGAGCACGAGCACAACGAGATAGGGCAGTGCCAACCACCAACCTTGATGCGATGGTGCTATGGTTTGCGCTTCAGGGCCGATCACGAACAAAACAATCGCCGTGAGCAACGCGGCGGGGAGGGCGATTTTGAAATTTTCGCGGAATTTGTCTTTCATGCGCACGCCCTGCGAACGCGTTGCGGCGATCGTCGTGTCCGAGATCATCGACAAGTTATCGCCGAACATCGCGCCACCAATAACGGCTCCGATCGTCAATGCCAAGTCAAATCCGGCACCTTGCGCGATGCCCAACGCAATCGGCGTGACGGCGGCGATCGTACCCATCGATGTGCCGATCGCCAGCGCGACTAACGCAGAGACGATGAACAGCCCCGGCAAAATCAAAGACGGATGCAAATTCCCCAAACCCAATGCGACAACGGCATCGACAGCGCCGATGGCTTTGGAGACAGTCGCGAAAGCGCCCGCCAGCAGGAATACCAGCACCATCAACATCACATTCGGCTGACCCATGCCGTGCAACAACGACTCAGCAGGCTGAACACCGCGACGCCAGGCGATAAACGCCGCCAGCGCAATTGCCGGTAAAATCGCCACCGGCGCCCGCAGTTGGTAGAACCCCATGTCGGTTCCGGACGCCGTGAAATACATTCCCGCCCCGAAAAATACGGCGAGAAACAGCAACAACGGGAGCAGGGCAAGCCCGCTGGGGCGCGGATGGTCGGTCATTGGGGTGGTTTTGTCATGAAAGACGACCATTTAACCATGTTGCAATGCGTCACGGGGCTGGATTCGAATGCATCCAGGGCTATTGCTCTAGCCCGAAAAACCCATTACAATGTTCGACTTCGTGCGAATTGCGCGCGGAGTTTACTACAACACAATCGAATTATTCGCATGCGCGGATATCGGTGCACTCATTAGAAGGAACGCTTTTCCATGAGCATGACTGATCCAATCGCAGACATGCTGGTGCGTATCAAGAACGCAGCAGCTGTTCGCAAGACGACGGTAAAGATGCCGTCCTCGAAGACCAAGGTCGCAATCGCCAAAGTCCTTGAAGACGAAGGTTACATTTCGGGTTCGCAAGTATCTGAAATCGGCCCTGGCAAGAAAGAACTTGAAATCGTACTGAAGTATTACGACGGCCGTCCGGTCATTGAACGCCTGGAGCGCTTCTCGCGTTCGGGTCTGCGTCAATACCGCGGTAAGGATGCTTTGCCTAAGGTCCTCGGTGGCCTCGGCGTTGCAATCATTTCCACCTCCAAGGGCATCATGACGGATGCGCAAGCACGCCAACAAGGCGTCGGCGGCGAAGTCCTGTGCTTTGTGGCTTAAGGATAAGGAGATAACAACATGTCTCGCGTAGCTAAGAAGCCAATCGCACTGCCTAAGGGCGTTGAAGTCAAGATCGAAGACGAGCTCATCACCGTTAAGGGCCCTAAGGGCACGATGACGCAAGCTAAGCCTGCTTCGATGCAAATCAAGAACGAGAACAACGAACTCGTTTTCGAAACCGAAAATAACGATCAAATCGCCTTGACCGGCACACTGCGCGCAGTGACGGCCAACATGGTGAAGGGCGTTTCGGAAGGTTTCGAACGCAAGCTCGAACTGGTCGGCGTCGGTTACCGTGCAGCAATGCAAGGTAAGGACCTGAACCTGACTCTCGGTTACTCGCACCCAATTTTGTTCGCGACGCCGGAAGGCATCACGATTGCAACGCCATCGGCAACGGAAATCGTTGTGACTGGCGCTGACAAGCAAATGGTCGGTGAAGTCGCTGCCAAGATCCGTGCGTACCGCAAGCCAGAGCCTTACAAGGGCAAGGGCGTCAAGTACTCCGACGAAACCATCATCCGCAAGGAAGCCAAGAAGGCCTAATGATCGTTGGGTCCATTTGAGAAGGTGGATCCTGCGTACATTCCTTCAGCTTTTTGGAGTTTATAGAAATGTCTATCAAAAATAATGCACGTCTGCGTCGCGCCAAGTCGACCCGTTCGCACATCCGCAATTTGGGCGTCGAGCGTTTGACCGTTCTGCGCACCGGCCAACACCTGTATGCACAAGTTTTCTCGGCTGACGGTTCGAAGTGTCTTGCTTCGGCGTCGACGACGCAAGCCGCTGTCAAGGGTGACTTGAAGTCGGGCAAGAACATGGAAGCCGCAGCAGCTGTCGGTAAGGCAATTGCTCAAGCCGCTAAGGCAGCCGGTGTCGAGAAGGTCGCATTTGACCGCTCGGGTTACCGCTACCACGGCCGCATCAAGGCTTTGGCAGATGCTGCCCGCGAAGGCGGCCTGCAGTTCTAATTTCACTCGCGGATCAGGAGTGCTGATCCGGCGCGGACATCGGTTGCGGTGTCCGCGAATCACCCGCAACACATCACAACTACAAGCGACTTGAGTCGTAAATAACCCTTTAATTACTGAGATTTTTAACATGGCAAACGAACAACGTGAAAACCGTGGTCGTAAGCGCGAAGAGCGCGAAGAAATCGACGACGGCATGATCGAAAAGCTGGTAGCGGTCAACCGCGTCAGCAAGACCGTCAAGGGCGGTCGCCAATTTACCTTTACTGCACTGACGGTTGTCGGTGACGGCAATGGTAAGGTTGGTTTTGGTTACGGCAAGGCGAAGGAAGTTCCTGCTGCAATCCAGAAGTCGATGGAACAAGCTCGCAAGGGCATGCACACGATTGACTTGAACAACCGCACGCTGTGGCACTCCGTCAAGTCGCACCACGGTGCAGCAAGTGTCTACATGCAGCCTGCTTCGGAAGGTACTGGCGTCATCGCCGGTGGTGCAATGCGCGCCGTCCTGGAAGCAGTTGGCGTTCATGACGTTTTGGCGAAGGCTGTTGGTTCGCGCAACCCAATCAACTTGGTTCGCGCAACGATCAAGGGTCTGACCGAAATGCATTCGCCTTCGCAAATCGCTGCGAAGCGCGGCAAGAAGGTAGAGGATTTGATCAATGGCTAAGAACGAAACGTCGACCGGCACCGTCAAGGTGCGTCTGGTTAAGGGTCTGCGTGGAGCCCAAGCTAAGCACCGCCTGTCGGTGAAGGCCCTGGGTCTTGGCAAGCTCAACAGCGTCCGTGAACTGAAGGACAGCCCACAAGTGCGTGGACTGATCAACAAAGTTCACTACCTCGTCAAGGTTGAGGAGTAATCATCATGCGTTTGAATGAATTGAGCCCTGCAAAGGGCGCACGTACGGCGCGTACCCGCGTTGGCCGCGGTATCGGTTCGGGTCTGGGTAAGACCGCGGGTCGTGGTCACAAGGGTTCGTTTGCACGTTCGGGTAAGGGCAAGATCAAGGCAGGTTTCGAAGGCGGTCAAATGCCAATGTACATGCGCCTGCCGAAGATCGGTTTCCGTTCGAAGCTGAAGGACAACGTCGCACAGGTGATGTTGTATCAGTTGGACAAGCTGGAAGCCGGTGAAGTTGATTTTGCAAAGTTGAAAGAAGCGAAGTTGGTCCCAACTAAAGCTAAGCAAGCCAAGATCGTGAAGCAAGGTGAAGTCACCAAGGCATTCACGCTGAAGGGTTTGCTCGCAACGGCCGGTGCTAAGGCAGCGATCATTGCTGCCGGCGGCAAGCTGGCTGAGTAAGTTTTTTAGTTAGGATTTTCAGGAGTCGACTCCCGCATGTCGCGTAATGCCAAGGCAATGGCCCAATCATCGGGCAACAACAGTGGACTGAGCTCGGAACTCGTTCAACGCATCCTCTTCGTGGTGGGTGCGTTGTTGGTTTACCGAATCGGCTGCTATATTCCAGTTCCCGGTGTGAATCCGGATGCCATGCTGCAATTGATGGAGTCCCAGAAGGGCACCATTGTTGACATGTTCAACCTCTTCTCGGGTGGCGCGTTGAGCCGTTTCAGTCTCTTCGCGCTGAACCTGATGCCGTATATTTCGGCATCGATTGTCACGCAGCTGCTGGTGCAAATTGTGCCAAGCCTGAAGGCAATCCAGAAGGAAGGTGAGTCGGGCCGCAAGCGTATCAACCAGTGGTCGCGTCTCGGCGCGATCCCGTTGGCAATCTTCCAGTCCTGGGGTATTGCGACGGCATTGCAGGCCGGTGGTAGCTCGCAAGGCTTGAACGTGGTTTACTCGCCAGGTGCCGGCTTCATGCTGACGGCAGTGATCTCGTTGACGGCAGGTACGATGTTCCTGATGTGGTTGGGTGAGCAAATCACCGAACGCGGCATCGGTAACGGCGTGTCGTTGCTGATTTTCGCGGGTATCGTTGCAGGAGTTCCTGGTGCGGTCATCCAGATGTTCCAGCAAGTGCTGAACGGCGATATGACGTTCATCGTTGCTTTGATGATCTTCCTGATCGTTGCGTTCTTTACGTATGCGGTTGTGTTCATCGAAAGCGGACAGCGTCGCATCACTGTGAATTATGCGCGTCGCCAGCAGCAAGGTGGCGGTCGCATGATGCAGCAATCAAACTTCCTGCCGCTGAAGCTGAACATGACGGGTGTGATCCCGCCAATCTTCGCATCGAGCATCGTGATGTTCCCGGCGACTGCGGCGCAGTGGCTCGGAACGGCGACTGGCAACCAAAGCAGCCCATGGCTGGTGAAGTTGAGCCAGATGTTAACCCCCGGCGAACCGCTACATATGGTAATATATGCGGCGCTGATTATTGGCTTCGACTTTTTCTATACCGCCCTGACGTTCAACTCGCAGGAAACGGCTGAGAATCTGAAGAAATCGGGTGCATTGATTCCGGGTATTCGCCCAGGTAAGTCCACTGCCGATTATATCGATGGTGTTTTGACTCGCTTGACCGCTGCCGGCGCAATTTACTTGACGGTGGTGTGTTTGCTGCCTGAAGTGATGCGTTCGCAGTTGAATACCCAAATGTATTTCGGCGGTACGTCCTTGCTGATTGTCGTGGTTGTGGTCATGGACTTCATCCAGCAGTTGCAAGCGCATCGTCAAAGTAACTTGTACGAAAGCCTTCTCAAGAAGGCGAACCTCAAGGGACGTCAACCTAACGCAGGTCGACGCTAAGTCCCAAAGTTTTTTCGCGTCACTGCTGATCTCCAGTGGATCGACGCAAAGGGCGACCCAGACACTGATCCCGTGTCTGGGTGGTTTCAAACCGGAGCTCTTGCCAGAGTAGTAAGTGCCGCGGTGGTCAGGGCCAAGACAACCTGATCATTTGCAGTTTGTTGCCATCGCCGGAGCATGGGCACACTCCCCATGCCGGACTGAAGTGATTTGTTTCAGTTCTGTACGTCTCGGGATTTTTACACCGCAATTGTCGATTAACTACCTTCCGGGGATGACTCGGATGGGAATTTTTTATTTGGAGATCGCTCTATGGCGCGTATTGCAGGCGTCAATTTGCCAGCCCAGAAACATGTTTGGGTCGGCTTGCAAAGCATTTACGGCATCGGCCGTACCCGTTCGAAGCAAGTCTGCGAATCCGCAGGCGTTGCATCGACGACTAAGATCCGTGACCTTTCCGAAGCTGAAGTCGAGCGCCTGCGCGCCGAAATCGGTAAGTTCGTCGTCGAAGGTGACCTGCGCCGTGAAATCGGTATGGCCATCAAGCGTTTGATGGACTTGGGTTGCTACCGTGGCCTCCGTCACCGTCGTGGTCTGCCTCTGCGCGGCCAACGTACGAAGACGAATGCACGTACCCGTAAGGGTCCGCGCAAGGCCATCAAGAAGTAAGGAATAGATCATGGCCAAGCCAACACAGAAAGTTAAGAAGAAGATCAAGCGCGTCGTCACCGACGGCATTGCACACGTGCACGCTTCGTTCAACAACACGATCATCACGATCACTGACCGTCAGGGCAACGCTCTTTCGTGGGCAACTTCGGGTGGCGCGGGTTTCCGCGGCTCGCGTAAGTCGACCCCGTTCGCAGCGCAGGTCGCAGCAGAGAAGGCCGGTAAGGCAGCTCTGGACTACGGCTTGAAGTCGCTCGAAGTTCGCATCAAGGGCCCAGGCCCAGGCCGTGAGTCGGCCGTGCGTTCGTTGAACAGCGTCGGCTACAAGATCGTCAACATCATTGACGTTACGCCGATCCCTCACAACGGCTGCCGCCCGCCTAAGAAGCGTCGCGTCTAAGGAGGACATGAGAAATGGCACGTTATATTGGTCCTAAATGTAAACTCTCCCGTCGCGAAGGCGCCGACTTGCTGTTGAAGTCGCCTGCGCGTGCGCTCGATTCCAAGTGCAAACTCGATCAGAAGCCTGGTCAGCACGGTCCAACTGCCCGTAAGGGTAAGATGTCGGACTACGCGACCCAGCTGCGCGAGAAGCAGAAGGTTAAGCGTATCTACGGTCTTCTGGAACGTCAGTTCCGTAACTACTACAAGAAAGCTTCGACGAAGAAGGGCAACACGGGTGAAAACTTGTTGCAACTTCTCGAAACGCGTCTTGACAACGTCATCTACCGCATGGGCTTCGCTGTAACGCGTCCTGCGGCACGTCAGTTGGTCTCGCACCGCGGCGTAACGGTGAACGGTCAGTCGGTCAACCTGCCTTCGTACCAAGTCAAGGCCGGTGACGTGATCGCTCTGTCGGAACGTGCACAGAAGCAACTGCGTGTGCAGGAATCGTTGAATGTCGCATCGTCGATGGACCTGAACCCGGATTGGGTTTCGGTTGACAGTGCGAAGTTCACGGGTGAATTCAAGCGCGTTCCGGCTCGTGGTGATCTGCCAGCAGACATCAACGAAGCACTGATCGTCGAACTGTACTCGAAGTAATTTTTTTAAGTTTGCCCTCGCTCGTCTGTGGCGAGGGTTTATAGGAGACCACAAAACATGACGGTTACCGCAAACCAAGTATTGCGCCCGAAAGCACCTCAAATTGAAGTGCTCAGTGGAAACCGCGCCAAGGTCGTGATCGAACCCTTGGAGCGCGGCTATGGACATACGCTGGGTAACGCCCTGCGTCGCGTCCTGCTCTCCTCGATCCCTGGCTCGGCCATCACGGAAGTGAAGATCGACAACGTCGAACACGAATACACCACGCTGGAAGGCATGGAAGAAGACGTGCTCGAAGTTCTGTTGAACCTCAAGGACGTTGCGTTGAAGATGCATACCGGTGACTCGGCGACTTTGTCGTTGACGCACAGCGGTACCGGCGTCGTCCGCGCAGGTGACATCAAGGTAGACCACGATGTTGAAGTCCTGAATCCGGAACACGTCATCTGCACGTTGACGAAGGACCGTCCACTCCACATGGAACTGCGCATCGAACGCGGTCTGGGTTACCAGCCTGCAACGACGCGTCGCCGTGCGGACGAAGACACCCGTGAAGTTGGTCGCCTGGTTCTTGATGCGAGCTTCTCGCCTGTCCGTCGCGTTGCATATGCTGTGGAAGCAGCACGTGTTGAACAACGTACCGACCTGGACAAGCTGATCCTCGAAATCGAAACCAATGGCACGATCGGTGCACAGGATGCGATTACGGCTGCGGCGCGTATTCTGACGGAACAACTCTCGGTTCTGGGTGATTTCGAATTGCCTACGAAGAGTGCTACGCCAGACCGGCCTGAAGTTGATCCAACCCTGTTGCGTCCAATCGACGACCTGGAATTGACGGTCCGTTCGGCCAACTGCCTCAAGGCAGAAAGCATTTACTACATCGGTGATCTGGTTCAGAAGACCGAAGTTGAATTGCTCAAGACGCCGAACCTCGGCAAGAAGTCGCTCACCGAAATCAAGGAAGTGTTGCAACAACGCGGCCTTTCGTTGGGTATGAAAATCGAAAACTGGCCACCTGCCGGCGCGATGTCGCACGGCATGATGGGCTGATTTTAGCTAAGGAACTTTCACAATGCGCCACCAAAAATCCGGACGCAAATTCAGCCGCACGAGTGCACACCGCGATGCGATGTTCACGAATATGGCCGCGTCACTCATCAAGCACGGTTTGATCCGTACCACCTTGCCTAAGGCCAAGGAACTGCGCCGCGTCGCAGAACCTCTGATCACTTTGGCGAAGAACGACGGCGTTGCACAACGTCGCCTGGCTTTCTCGCGTCTGCGTGACAAGGAAGCTGTCGGCACGCTGTTCACCGACCTGGGTCCTCGTTACAAGGAACGTCAAGGCGGTTATACGCGTATCCTCAAGTGCGGTTTCCGCGCTGGCGATAACGCACCAATGGCATATGTTGAACTCGTTGACCGTCCAGCTTCGGCTGAAGGCGACGCAGAATAAGCCATTACGCTTGTTAAATGCTGTATCGGAACGGTCACCTTCGGGTGACCGTTTTTTTGTGCGTCACGGTTTGCTCGTGTATCCTATGGAGATGGATTCCTTAGCTTCCACTGCGACGTCGTCCGTCCAGTCCAAAACTTTCCGTCTACGCTTCTACCTCGGCGCATTACTGTCATTCGGCGTGATTGCGTTGGCAATCATGTTCCAGCACAAGGATGCGTTGAATCCTTGTCCGTTGTGCATATTCCAACGAATCGCTTTCGCGGCAACCGGTTTGATGTTCTTGATCGGTGCGTTGTGGAATCCGTTGCTTGGATCGCGCCGTCGTATCGCCGGTGTTTTGGCGTTGATTCCTGCGTTGGTGGGTATTGGCATCGCGTGGCGTCACGTGTGGATGACCCACTTGCCCGCTGACGAGGTGCCGCAGTGTGGTCCGGGTCTCGAGTACATGATGAACTCGATGGGCGCTGGCAAAATGATTCGGTCCGTTTTGACCGGTTCGGGTGAATGCGCAGTCGTGGATTGGCGTTTGCTCGGTCTGTCGATGCCGGAATGGAGCTTGCTCGTGTTTGTCGGCTTGGCGTTGTGGGCGTTACTCGCGATCGTGCATGCAAAGTGATTTGCCGCCGCTGAAATGAGCGCCTCAGTCACACCTTTGTTTCCTTCCAGTGTCCATGCGTCGGAGTGGTCGCCATCGTCGTGGCGGGCATTTCCTGCGTCGCAACAGCCGGTCTATGCAGATGCTGCGCGCTTGCGTGATTCGTTGGCGCAGTTAGCGTTGCTGCCGCCGTTGGTGACCTCGTGGGAAATCGAGTCGTTGCGCCGTGAGATTGCGGATGCGCAGGAAGGGAAGAGGTTTTTCCTGCAAGGTGGCGACTGTGCGGAGCGCTTCAATGAGTGCCAGTCGGATGTCATTTCGAATCGGCTGAAAGTTCTGCTGCAGATGAGCGTCGTGCTTGCGCATGGCATGCGGAAGCCGGTGATTCGCGTTGGGCGATTTGCAGGGCAGTATGCAAAGCCGCGGTCGTCGGATTTCGAAACGCGTGATGGTGTGTCGTTGCCATCGTATCGCGGTGACCTGATTAACCAGCCGGAATTTGATGCGGCGTCGCGTGAGCCGGATCCGGTGCGGATGATCATGGGTCATGCGCGGTCGGCGATGACGATGAATTTCGTACGTGCATTGGTCGATGGTGGATTCGCGGATCTGCACCATCCGGAGTATTGGGATTTGGCGTGGTTGAAGGAATCTTCTTCGGCGTCGGATTACTCGCGTCACGTCAAGGCGATCGGTGATGCGGTCCGGTTTACGGAATCGATCAGCGGCACGCGCTCGGAGAATTTGAAGCGCCTGGATTTTTACACTTCGCATGAAGCGTTATTGCTGCCGTATGAGGAAGCGTTGACGCGTGAGGTGCCACGTCACCCTGGGCATTTCAATCTGAGCACGCACTTCCCGTGGATTGGGATGCGGACGGCTTCGTTAGGCGGGGCGCATGCGGAGTTTTTCCGTGGGATCCGTAATCCGATTGGCGTGAAGGTTGGTCCGTCAGTTACTGCATCGCAGTTGCTTGAGTTGATGGATGTGTTTAATCCGAATGGCGAGGCTGGGCGTTTGACATTTATCCATCGCATGGGTGCGTCGTCAATTAGCTCTTCGCTGGCTTCGTTGGTTGACGCGGTGAAGCGCGATGGTCGCCCGGTGTTGTGGGTGTGCGATCCGATGCATGGCAACACGGAAACAACCGCAAACGGATTTAAGACGCGTAAGTTCGAAAACATTTTGTCCGAAGTCGAGCAAGCCTTCGCGATTCACGACGCTGCTGGAACGATCCTTGGTGGTGTCCATTTGGAAGTGACCGGCGAAGACGTTACAGAGTGCACGGGTGGGGCGCGTGACCTCACCGAGCAGGATCTTGAGCGTGCATATCGCTCAACGGTTGATCCACGTTTGAACTATGAGCAAGCGCTGGAACTGACGATGGCAATTATCCGTCAACGTAGTGTCACAAACGGGGAATAACCTAGACGTTTCGGTCCGGAGCGTTTCCCCTTGAAAAAACTTCTTCTCCTCGTCGCGCTGGTCATGCCTTCGTTGGCATTCGCGCAGTCGTACGTTCCTATCGAAAACCGTTTGACGGCGGAGCAACGTGAAGCCACGGGTGTGTCGACTTTAAGTGCCGAGCAGTTGAAGTTGTTGAATCAGATTTTGTCAGGGCAGGAAGCGGTCAAGCATCAGGAAGTTGCGCGTGAGCGTGAGGTACGTGCTGAGCGTGAAGCGTCGCTGCTGGATGCGCTTGATGGGCGACCGATTAAGGCGGTATTGAAAGGGGCGTTTGCTTCGTGGGATGTTGGCACGGTCGTAGAGCTCGACAACGGTCAACGCTGGAAAGTGCTGAAGGGTTACGGCAAACTGCGAGCGCCGCGTTCGGATTTCCCGGTGTTGATTGTTCCCGGTGTCGCCGGCCGCTGGTTCATGGAGTTCGACGAAAACTTGCCGAAGGCGCGCGTTTACCGCATCGATTAGTTGACGGTGAAGTCCGCGATCACGCCGAAGTGATCGGTTGCATAGACGCCTTTGCGGTCAGGTTTCAGGAACAAGCGTTCTGAATTGTTCGGCGCGAGTTTCCTTGCATCGTAGAACACGTGATCAATTCGTCTGAGGTCACGCTCCTCGCTGAAGAATTTCGGATTGAGTGTGGTGTGGTCGCGCTCGTTGCGGTTGGCGTCTGTGTGGATCGCGTCGTACGCACTGTGGAACGTTGCGGTGAGTTTGCCGAGTTCCCTTGCGTTTGAAACGGTGTTGAAGTCGCCGGCGATGACGGTGATTGCGTTGCCGCGGTTCTTGTCGATGAATTGAACGAGATCGCCGACTTGTTCGCTGCGGATGCGTTCGCCGTTGGCGTTGTTTTCGAAGTTCAAATGCGTGTCAAAAATCGCAAACCTCTTTCCGTCCTTTTCGATTTCCGTCATCACCGCCGTTCTTGAATCATCAAGCGGATTGAGTTTCGTTTCTGCAGTGCGTGTCGGAGTCGTGCGCGTGAGAATTGCATTGCCGTAGCGTTTGGCTTGTCCCTTCGGATCTGTGCTGACAAACGTTGCGTGGTAGCCGAGGTCATATGCGAGTACCGTTGCTTGATTGGCGGTGTTTTCCGTTTGAATCACTTCCTGCAATGCGATTGCATCCGGTTGAAGTTCGCGCAAGGTGTCGGTGATCTGCGGACGACGGGTGAGCCATTCGTTTTTGTCATGGAAAATATTCAACGTCACAACACGTAACGTTGTCTTCTGTGGCTGCAGCGAAATGCTTGGCTGATACGTTGGCGCCTTACGATGTTTCGTGGCTTGCTCGTACGCGTATGCAAGCTCGATGAGTTTGTGTTCTTGCCAGGCCTTCGCCATGAATGTGATGCCGATCGGAAGTCCGTGCACGTCGCCCATCGGTACCGTGATGCTCGGTGTGCCGGCAACTGCGGCCATGCCGTAGCCGGCGCCGGTGAAGTGATCGGCGTTGATTGGATCCGTGAGCCATGCCGGTGAAGTCGACGGTGCAATGACGGCATCAAGCTTGTTGGCGTCCATCACGGCGTACAAACCTTTCTCGCGTGCCAGTGATCGTGCCTTCGCTTTCGCGTCGAGATATTCCTTCTCCTTCAACGTGCCTTTGGCATTGGCTTTCTCGAACAGCTCTTGCGCGAAATAGGGCATGACGGTGTCGGCATTTTTGCGGTTGAACTCGATGAGTTCCTTCATCGTTTTGTAAGGGGCGTTTGATTCCCTGAGGTACGCCTCAAGTCCATCCTTGAATTCATACAGCAAAACCTGGAACTCCGCGTCGTCCCATTGTCCCTTCGTTGGAATCGTCACCGGCACCAGCGTCGCACCCAGGCGCTTCATGTCTTCCTGCGCTTTGGCGAATGCTTTCGCCAAGTCGGGATGGTAGTCGCCGCTGTTTTTGATGAAACCAATCCGCTTGCCGTTTAGTGCATCGGGCTTCAAACGCTTGGCAAAATCAAACGTCATGCTCTCCGGAATCTGCAACGTCGCTTTGTCGCGCTCGTCAGGACCTGCAATGACTTCGAGGATCAATGAGGCATCTTCAACCGTGCGTGCCATCGGACCTGATGTATCTTGCGATGCAGAAATCGGGATGATACCCGCACGACTGACCAACCCGACGGTGGGTTTGATTCCAACAAGGCCTGCCACCGCTGATGGACAAATGATGCTGCCATCGGTTTCCGTGCCGATGCCGGCAGCCGCGAGGCTCGCGGCAATTGCAGTGCCCGTGCCGGAGCTCGAGCCACATGGATTGCGATCGAGTGCGTAAGGGTTTTTCGTTTGACCACCACGGCTGCTCCATCCGGATGTCGAACGATTCCCGCGAAAATTCGCCCATTCGCTCAAGTTGCTTTTGCCAATGATGATCGCGCCAGCGTCGCGTAATTTCTCAACCACGGTCGAGTCCTTGGTTGGCCGGTGATCTTTCAGTGCCAACGATCCTGCCGAATTCACCATGCCCGTTGCATCGAGATTGTCTTTCACGAGGATCGGCATGCCATACAACTTGCCGTTGCCCTTCGAGGTGCCATTGGTTTTCTCGACTTCGATTTGTCTCGCTTCGTCGAGGGCTTGTGCATTCACTTCAATGACGGAGTTGAGCTTCGGTCCATTGTGATCAATCTCATCAATGCGCGTGAGATAAAGCTGCGTGATTTCAGTGGGCGTGAGTTGCTTCGCGTAGATTGCATTACGCAAGTCGCTGATGGACTTCTCGGCGATGTTGTAAGGTTGCTGCGCGCTTGCGATGTTTGCTACTGCGATGACAGCGCACGCCGCCAATCCTATCCTGAATTTCATGGAGTACTCCGTGCCATGTATCAGGACAGATTGGCGGTTTCGATTCGATTATGCAATGCACTCGGATGCAATCTGCGCCGTACGTCGGCGTTCCAACTGTAACGACCAGAGCACGACGACGATGCCAATAACCGTCAGTGCTCCGGCCATCGCAGGCAATCCGTGAAGCCCCAGCTTTGAGCTGATTGTCCATCCGCCGAAAGCAGCACCCAACGCGTTGCCTAAGTTGAATGCGGCAATGTTGAGGCTCGATGCCAGGTTCTGACCTTCTCCGGCCGCTTGCTCAAGCACGCGCATTTGCAAGGGCGCGACAGTTGCGAAAGCACCGATTCCGAGCAGACCAACAAAGAGGACGGCGAGAATTTTTGACGACAGAACAAATCCCATCAATCCGAGGATGATCAGCAAGCCGGTGAGAGTGATGAGCAAGGAATTGCGTAGATCCCGATCGGCAAGCTTGCCACCCAAAATATTGCCGAGAATCATGCCTGCACCGAATACCAGCAAGATCGAGGATACGGCGTTGTCGCTAAAGCCAGTGACTTGCATGAGGATCGGTTGGATAAATGTGAAAACGGCGAATACACCGGCGAAGCCGAACACCGTTGCGAGTAACGCCAGCAGCACCTGCTTGTTTTTGAGCACTTTCAACTCGGCAGGGACATCGATGCGTTGAGCGTCTTCGGTGCTCTTGGGGACGAAGTAGAGAAGAACTGCAAACGCAATGACGCCGATCAATGCGACGGCCCAGAATGTCGCACGCCAGCCAAGTTGCAGGCCAAGCCACGCGCCTGCGGGAACGCCAAGCAATGTTGCAACCGTGAGGCCGGTGAACATGATGGAGATCGCGCTCGCCTTGCGGTCTTCGCTCACCAGCGATGTCGCGACGACCGAACCGATGCCGAAGAACGTGCCGTGCGCAAGAGAGGTGACAATTCGTGCCGCCATCAACGTCGTGTAATTTGGCGCGACGGCACAAAGTACATTGCCGACCGTGAAAATCGCCATCAATGCGAGTAGGGCCTTCTTGCGGGGTAGCGAAGCGGTTGCGATCGTCAGCAACGGCGCACCGACGAAAACACCAAACGCATAACCGGAAATCAACAAGCCTGCGGTTGCGATCGACACGTTCAAGGATTCGGCGACTTGCGTCAACAGACCCATGATCACGAATTCCGTCGTGCCTATGCCGAAGGCGCCGACGGTCAGGGCGTAGAGTGCCCAGGGAGTTTTGGTGGTTGTGTTCATGCCGTTTAGTCTATGGAGTGCGTTTCTCGTGAAAAACCCATAAAATTAATAAGGATTATCAAAAAATACGAAACAATGGACCGACTTGACGATTTGGCATTATTCCTGCGTGTTTTGGACGCTGGCAGCATCAGCGGCGCAGCCCGCGATATGGATATTTCCGTTGCAATGGCTAGCCAGCGGTTGGCGCGTCTTGAAGCTTCGCTGAAGGTTCGCCTTCTGCATCGGACAACACGTCGCTTGTCTGCAACCGAAGAGGGCTTGCGCGTCGCGGAGCAGGCGAGGGAGCTTCTCGATCAGTTTGGCCGGCTACAGAGTAGTGTGGTGTCGGATGCCGATGGGGTCACTGGTACATTGCGTATGACAATTTCAGCGACGTTCGGCGCGATGTATCTCGCGCCATTGTTGCCGAAGTTTCTGGAGCGATATCCGGACGTGCGCGTCAGCGTGGACATGTCTGACACGATGGTGGACTTTGTGGAGTCGGGCATCGAGCTGGCTGTTCGTATCGGGGCACTCGAGGACTCGTCGTTGATCGCGACGGAGCTGGCGCCGAATCATCGGGTGGCTGTCGCATCGCCCGCGTATGTGCGCAAGCATGGCGCTCCGAAGACACCTGCCGACCTGTCAAAGCATGAGTGTCTTTTGCACAGTAATACGCGCGGTCCTTCTGATCGTTGGACATTCCAGCGACGCGGTGGACGGCCCATTGCTGTCAATGTGTCCGGTCGATTGGAAAGCACGCAGGGTGAGTTTCTGCGTGATGCAGCGTTGCGTGGACTTGGAATCGCAACGCACTCTTGGTGGCATGTGGCAGAAGACATTCGCAAAGGCAAACTCATACAGGTGTTGCCAGATTATGCGTTGCCTTCATCAGGAATCCACGCGGTGATCCCGCAACTCGAGTTTGTTCCACCCCGTGTGCGCGCGATGATGGATTACTTACGCGATTCGTTTGCGGCCAACCCGATCTTCAATTCGCACCCATAAAAAAAGACCGGGTTTCCCCAGTCTCTCTTTGTTCCTTACGCGGCCGCTTGGCGTGATGCTTTCTTGCGGTCGTTTTCGGTGCGGTGCTTCTTGCGCAGACGAATTTGCTTCGGCGTCACTTCAACGAGTTCGTCGTCGTCGATGAATTCCAGCGCTTGCTCCAGCGACATCTTGATCGCAGGGATCAGGCCTTCGTCCTTATCCGTACCCGAGGCGCGGAAGTTCGTCAGCTGCTTGCCACGCAATGCGTTGACCGTCAGATCGTTGTCTTTCGCGTGGATGCCGACGATTTGACCTTCATAGATTTCTTCGCCTGGCTCGATGAACAAGCGACCACGTTCCTGCATCGCAATCTGCGCGTATGCCGGCGATGGACCTTGACCGTTGCTGATCAAAACACCATTCGTGCGCTGACCAATCGCGCCATCTTGCTTCGGACCGTAATGGTCGAACACGTGGAACATCAAACCGGTACCCGCCGTCAGCGTTTTGAATTCCGTTTGGAAGCCAATCAAACCACGTGCAGGAATGATGAAATCGAGACGCACGCGACCCTTACCGTCCGGTTCCATGTTTTGCAAAATCGCCTTGCGCTCACCCAGGCGACCCATCACGCCACCTTGGAATTGTTCGTCAAGATCAACGACCAGCGATTCAAACGGCTCGGACACAACGCCATCAATTTCCTTGATGATCACTTCCGGACGCGACACGGCGAGCTCGTAACCTTCACGGCGCATGTTCTCGATCAAAATCGACAAGTGCAACTCACCGCGACCGCTCACCTTGAACTTATCGGCATCTGCAGTGTCTTCAACGCGCAATGCGACGTTGTGCTGCGTTTCGCGCGTCAAACGATCACGCAACTGACGGCTCGTCAGGAACTTGCCGCCGCTGCGATCTTTCACGCCTGCAAACGGTGAGTCGTTGACTTGGAACGTCATCGAGATCGTTGGTTCGTCAACGGTCAAAACCGGCAGTTGTTCAACGGCACTTGGATCACAAAGCGTTTCGCTGATGCCCAGACCTTCGACGCCCGAGAACGCAATGATGTCACCAGCTTGTGCTTCGCCAACTTCAACGCGCTCAAGTCCCATGAAACCAAGTACTTGCAAAACCTTACCATTGCGCGTCTTGCCATCGGTGCCGATCACGGTCACTTGTTGGTTCGTCTTGACCTTGCCGCGTTGGATGCGACCAACGCCGATCACGCCAACGTAGTTGTTGTAATCCAGCGAGGTGACGCGCATTTGGAACGGACCATCCGGGTCGACCGGTGGTGCAGGAACGTGTTCGCAGATCGCTTCGAACAACGGCGTCATGTCACCGTCGCGCACGCTCTCATCGAGACCGGCGTAACCTTGCAGGCCGCTTGCGTAAACAACCGGGAAGTCGAGTTGTTCGTCAGTCGCGCCGAGGCGGTCGAACAAATCAAACGTCTGATCGAGAACCCAGCTTGGACGCGCGCCAGGACGGTCAACCTTGTTGACGACGACGATAGGCTTGAAGCCCATGTCAAAAGCTTTCTGCGTCACGAAGCGCGTTTGCGGCATCGGACCGTCCATTGCGTCAACCAGCACCAGCACCGAATCCACCATCGACAAAACACGTTCCACTTCACCACCGAAGTCGGCGTGTCCCGGGGTGTCGACGATGTTGATGCGCCACATGTCACCGTTCTTGTCTTTCCAGCGAATCGCCGTGTTCTTCGACAAAATCGTGATGCCACGTTCCTTTTCGATGTCACCGCTGTCCATCACGCGCTCTTGCAGAACCGTGCGATCGTCGAGTGTGTCGGACGACTTCAGAAGTTGATCGACGAGTGTGGTCTTGCCATGGTCGACGTGGGCGACGATGGCGATATTGCGGAGGCGTTCAATTGACATACAGGGAATCCTCGACGTGCGCACTGGATCGGCTATCACATCGAAATAGGGTGAATTTTTGAGAGCGCATATTATAGCGGTTTCTGGCTTTTCACGAATGAATTCGTGTTCATTAGGTCATTCGATCACTAACTTTGCATAAATCGTCATATCATGCGAAATGTAGTTCAATAACCACATAAGTCGCTAAATATAACGAATTAAATAGAGCAGTGCTTGCGATTTCTAGGGTAGTATGACGTCGTAAATCGTCAGTACATACGATTTATTATAATAATTAGCAATAAGTCGCTATTTCTTGCGAGATATGAAATGAAAGCATTCAATGAGCAGGTTGCGCTGGATAAGCTGGGACAGGGTGTCAGTCAGCGCCGCATCAGTCTCAACCTCACGCAGCAGGAGCTGGCGGAGCAGGCGGGAGTGTCGAAGCGAACGCTGGAACGGCTTGAGAACGGACTGCCAGTGCAGACCCCGAATTTGCTGGCGATATTGGCGCGGCTCGATGTTTTGGACGCCATTTTCCGCCAGATCCCCGGAGAGGGCGTATCGCCGATTCAGCAGGTGCGTGCACTGACCAAAGGCGCGCCACGCCAGCGTGTCCGCAAGGCGAGGGAAGCAGACGTCAAAGTCCCCGACAATGATTGGATTTGGGGCGACGAAAAATGACGCCGGAGCTCGAACCTGGCTGGGGCGCCGAAGTGTGGCTGTGGGGCACGAAGGTTGCGGCGGTGACGCAGAGCACGCCCGATAGCGTCGCGTACTTCGAGTACGACCCGAAATTTCTCGAGAGCGGAATCCAACTGAGTCCGCTGATGATGCCGCTGAGAGCGGGAGTGTTTTCGTTTCCCGAATTGTCGCGCGCGAGCTTCCATGGATTGCCCGGACTGCTCGCGGATTCCTTGCCCGATAAATTCGGCAACGCGTTGATTGATGTTTGGCTCGCGCAACAAGGCAGAACACCGCAGCAATTCAGTTCGATTGATCGGCTTTGTTATGTCGGTACACGAGGCATGGGTGCGCTGGAATTCAAGCCGCACCTGCTAGCTCACGCGAACAGGAATGACAAAGTTCAAGTGGAAAGCATCGTGGAGTTGGCGTCGCAGATTTTGGCAGAGAAGGAAACAGTGCTGACGCATCTGCATGATCCCGAAGAGACCAAAGCGCTGCAGCAGATTTTGCGTATCGGAACATCGGCGGGTGGAGCACGTGCAAAAGCATTGATCGCATGGAATCCGATGACCAACGAAATCCGTACGGGGCAGGGCAATATCCCGGATGGATTCGAAGCATGGTTGCTCAAGCTCGATGGCGTGAGTGCGAATCGCGATAAGGAACTCGCGGATCCGATGGGCTTCGGAAGGATTGAATACGCGTATTCGAACATGGCGAAGGATGCCGGAATCGAAATGACCGCATGTCATTTGCTGGAGGAAGGACCGCGCGCGCACTTCATGACCAAGCGCTTTGACCGAACGGATGATGGTGATCGCTTGCATCTGCAATCGTTGGCGGGGATGGCGCATTTTGACTTCAACATGGCCGGTGCGAACAGCTACGAACAAGCGCTGCAAATCACGGCGACGTTGAGCAACGATCAACGGCAAAGCGAGCAACTCGTGCGACGCATGTTGTTCAACGTAATCGCGCGCAACCAGGATGATCATGTCAAAAACATCGCCTTCCTCATGAACCGCCGCGGTCAATGGCGACTTAGTCCGGCATACGACCTGACGTACAGCTATAACCCGAATGGTGCATGGACGAGCCGGCATCAGATGAGCATCAATGGCAAGCGCGATCACTTTGCAATCGAAGATTTTTATAGGTGTGCGCAAACGGTTGGCGTGAACAAAGCGAAAGTGCGGAGTTTGATGAAGGACGTTTTGGACGCCGTCACGAAATGGCCTGAATTCGCGCAGGATGTCGGCGTGAGCGAGGCATTGATTTACCAAATTTCAACCCAACATCGTTTACATTGGTGACCTTGCAGGGATCGCCGACATTTTTCCGAAACAACAAACACAGAGACAAACTGATGAGCTTGATTGCTAATTTCGATACTTCCCGCGGTCCAATCAAAGTGGAGCTGGCGGCGAACGAAGCACCATTGACCGTTGCGAATTTCGTGAACCTCGCGAAGCGTGGTTACTACGATGGACTGAATTTTCACCGTGTCATCAACGACTTCATGATTCAAGGTGGTTGCCCGAACGGTATCGGCAACGGTGGTCCTGGCTATCAGTTCGAAGACGAAACCGATAACGGCTTGAGCCATGATCGCGGCGTCTTGTCGATGGCGAATGCGGGTCCGAAGACCAACGGTTCGCAGTTCTTCATCACGCATGTGCAGTGCCCATGGTTGGACGGCAAGCACACCGTGTTCGGCAAAGTTCTGGAAGGTCAGGACATTGTCGACACCGTGAAGCAAGGTGACATCATCAACAAGATTACGATCGAAGGCGACGCACAGGCTGCATTGGATGCGAAGGCTGATCGCGTTGCGAAGTGGAACGAAACGCTGGACCAACGTGCCCGCGCTTAAGTAACAACGCAAGAAGAAGAATCCCGCCGAATGGCGGGATTTTTTTAGCCGACTTTCGCAAAAAACTCCGACAACGCCGCCGTCACCGCAATCGGTTGTTCGATCGGCGTGAGATGCGCGGCATCCTGCAAAACTTCGAGTTCCGCATTTTCGCCAATACCATCCACGATTTCTTCGGCAAGATCTTCCGGCGTCAGTTTGTCCATCTCGCCAACCAACACCAACGTCGGCACATCAATGGCAGACAGGTAAGGTCGCGAATCGATCCGCGTGCGGCACGCTTCGAGTTGGTTGATGTAACCTTCAACGCCGCAATGTTCCGCCATCGTTACGATGTATTCGCGGAAGTAAGGATCCAATGCGCGCGCTTCGGTCACGAGATTGGGAATGGATTCTTTCATCAACCGCAAAAATTGACCTTTGCGGGCGAGGGCGATGGAGTCGAGTCGTTTTTGGGCAGATTCTGCAGTATCCGGACGCGCTGAGGTGTCCATCAACACCAGCGCCGATACGCGCTCAGGCGCTTGACGCATGATTTCCAGCGCGATGTAGCCACCCATGGAGAGACCGCACAGCCGGAAATACGATGGGGCAGTCTTCAAAATGCTCTCGGCAAGTCCCGCCATGGTGTCTGCCTGGCGGTGGTCCGCGACGTGCACAGGTCCAAAACTGCTCAAAGGCCCGATTTGTTCCTTGTACAGGGCGCCGGAAGCGGCTAATCCGGGTATCAAAAGTGTGGGCGTCATCAGGGTCTCCGCGGGTTAAGAGGGGCAAGTCGAACCGAGCGTCCATGTTAGAATAGAGAACTACCATTCTGCTGAGGAATCGATTCATGTTGAAGCTCGCTGCACGGGTTGGCCGCGCTAAGCCTAGTGCCATTATGGCAGTTGCCATGAAAGCCAAGGATTTGAAGGCTCAAGGCAAGGACATCATTAGTTTTTCGATTGGTGTTCCAAACTTCCTCCCGGGTCAACATGTCTACGATGCCGTGCAGGATGCGCTGAAGCACGATAGCGGTCAGTACGGCAGCAACCGTGGCGCCGATGCATTGCTCGATGCATTCATCAAGCACATGGAAGAAATCGGCTTGACCGGTTACACCCGCAAGAATTGCGCGACGGGTATCGGTGCAAAGCAAGTTCTGTACAACTTGTTCGAAGCGCTGCTTGACGAAGGTGATGCGATTACGTTCCCAGTGCCTTACTGGACGAGCTACATGGACATCGCGGAAATTCTGGGCGCGAAAATTGATTTGATTCCTGCGCCGCCATCACAGAATTACAAAATTACTCCGGAGCAACTGGACGAAGCGTTGGCGAAGAAGCCGCGTGTGTTTTTGTTCAACAACCCATCGAACCCAACCGGCATGGTTTACGACTCGAATGAAGTCGCCGCGTTGGCGGAAGTGCTCGTGAAGTATCCGGACACTTGGGTGATTACGGATGACATCTATAACCGCATGATTTTTGACGGTTTGAAGTACACCAACTTCGTGATGTGCAAGCCAGAGTTGCGCGATCGCGTCGTGTTTGTGGATTCGTTGTCGAAAACGTACGGCATGCCAGGTTGGCGCCTCGGCTTCGCAGCGGGTCCGGAGAAGGTCATCGATGCGTTGGTCACGATGAACTCGAACAACATCACCAACGTCAGTGAAATTGTCACTGCTGCGGGTGTTGCCGCAATGGACGGTCCGCAAGATGTTCCGACCGAGAAGTGCAAGGAATTTGAAGCCAAGCGCAACCTCGTGATGGACGTGATGAACTCCATTGACGGCGTCATCTGTCCGCGTCCGCAAGGTGCGTTCTATGTGTTCCCGGATGTCTCTTGCTCGTATGGCAAGACGCATGGTCCAACCGGTCTGAAGATCGAGAATGACATCGATTTTTGCAATGCATTGCTGGAAGCGAAGGGCGTCGCCGTCGTGCCGGGTTCGGCATTCGGTGAGCCACGTTCGATGCGCATCAGCTATACGTGTCCAACTCCGCAACTGGAGCCGGGCATGCAACGGATCAAAGAATTTTTTGCAGAACTTGCTTAAGGAAAATATATGAAACAACCTGTACGCGTTGCCGTCACCGGTGCAGCCGGCCAAATCGGCTATTCCATCCTCTTCCGCATTGCTTCGGGTGAAATGCTCGGCACCGATCAGCCGGTGATTTTGCAACTGCTGGATCTCCCGATCGACAAGGCACAAGCTGCGTTGAAGGGCGTGATGATGGAACTCGAAGACTGCGCATTCCCATTGCTCGCTGGAATGATCGGTACAGGTGATCCGGACGTTGCGTTCAAGGATGCGGACATCGCAATCCTCATCGGCGCAATGCCACGCGGTCCAGGCATGGAACGTAAGGATCTATTGTTGAAGAACGCAGAAATTTTCACGGCGCAAGGTGCTTCGTTGAATCGTGTTGCCAGCCGTGACGTCAAGGTGTTGGTCGTCGGTAACCCAGCGAACACGAACGCCTACATTGCGATGAAGTCGGCGCCGGATCTGCCAGCGAAGAACTTTACGGCGATGCTGCGTTTGGATCACAACCGTGCGTTGTCGCAGTTGGCTGAGAAGGCCGGTGTCGCGGTTGGTGATATCGAAAAGTTGACGGTCTGGGGCAACCACTCGCCAACGATGTATCCGGATTACCGTTTCGCAACGGTCAATGGCGAATCGCTGAAGGACAAGATCAATGACGCAGAGTGGAACGCCAACACGTTCATTCCACAAGTCGGTAAGCGCGGTGCGGCGATCATCGAAGCACGTGGCTTGTCGTCGGCAGCGTCGGCAGCGAATGCCGCAATCGATCACATCCACGACTGGGTTCTCGGCAGCAATGGCAAGTGGGTCACGATGGGTATTCCATCGGACGGCTCGTACGGCATTCCCGAAGGTGTCATGTACGGCGTGCCAGTGACGACCGATAATGGTGAATACACTCGCGTTGAAGGTTTGCCGATTGATGATTTCTCCCGCGCGGCCATGGATAAGACCCTGGCAGAGCTGGAAGAAGAACGTGCTGGTGTCGCTCACTTGTTGGCGAACTAAGCAAAGCAACATCAAACAGGGCGGCTTCAGGGCTGCCTTGTTTTTTACGGAGAAAGTTCAATCGTGTCAGTTTCAATGGGTCAGCAATTTCGCGATGCGGTCGCGAATGAACATCCACTTCAAGTTGTCGGTGCGATCACGGCGTATGCCGGTTTGATGGCGAAGCGTGTTGGCTATAAGTCACTGTATCTTTCGGGTGGCGGCGTCGCTGCGAACTCGTTGGGCATGCCGGATCTTGGCATCAGCACGATGGAAGATGTCTTGACGGATGCGCGCCGCATCGTTGAAGCCACGCAACTACCATTGCTCTGCGACATCGATACGGGTTGGGGCGGGGCGTTCAATATCTCGCGCACGATCCGCCAGTTCGAGCGCGTCGGCGTTGCCGCTGTGCATATGGAAGATCAAGTTGGCCAGAAGCGTTGCGGTCACCGCCCAAATAAGGAAGTCGTGTCGACGCAGGAAATGGTTGATCGCGTAAAGGCTGCCGTTGATGGTCGTACGGACAGTGGCTTCGTCATCATGGCGCGCACCGATGCGGCTGCGGTTGAAGGCATTGACTCGGCGATTGAACGTGCGGTGGCTTATGTGGAAGCTGGCGCGGACATGATTTTCCCGGAGGCGATGCGCACGCTGGAAGACTATCGCAAGTTCAAGGATGCGGTGAAGGTGCCGATTCTTGCGAACTTGACGGAGTTCGGTTCGACGCCGTTCTTTACGACCTCCGAGTTGAATGATGCGGGTGTCGACATTGCGTTGTACTGCTGTGGTGCATACCGCGCAATGAATAAGGCTGCGTTAAATTTCTACGAAACTGTGCGCCGCGATGGCACGCAGAAGAACATCATCGATACCATGCAAACTCGCGAAGAGCTGTATGACTATCTTGGGTATCACGCATACGAAACGAAGCTCGATGAGCTTTTTGGCAAATAATTTCAGGAGATCATCGTTATGGCTACGAAAAAGAAAATCGAAGTGACCACTGAAGCTGCTGCGCCGGAAGCGCCTGCTGCACCAAAGGTAAAGAAGTCCGTTGCATTGAGCGGCACGCCTGCGGGTAACACGGCGCTGTGCACGGTCGGACGTTCGGGTAACGACTTGCATTACCGCGGTTATGACATCCACGATCTCGCGACCAAGTCTTCGTACGAAGAAGTCGCGCACTTGCTGATTCACGGCACGTTGCCGAATGCTTCGCAATTGAAGGCATATCGTCGCAAGCTTAAGGGCTTGCGTGGCTTGCCGGTGATTGTCCAGGAAGCGTTGGAATTGATTCCGGCGAATGCGCATCCGATGGATGTCATGCGTACGGGTTGCTCGGTGTTGGGTACGGTTTTGCCAGAGCGCGAAACGCATCCGGCTGCAGAAGCACGCGACATTGCTGATCGCTTGATCGCATCGTTCGGTTCGATGTTGCTTTACTGGTGGCACTTCACGCGTAAGGGCCGTCGTATCGACGTCGAAACGTCAGACGATACGATTGCCGGTCACTTCCTGCACATGTTGCATGGTCATAAGCCAAGCTCGTCGCACGAAGAAGCGTTGGATAAGTCGCTGATTTTGTACGCGGAACATGAGTTCAACGCATCGACGTTTACGGCGCGTGTGATTGCAGGTACCGGTTCGGATATGTATTCGTGCATCACGGGTGCGATCGGTGCACTGCGTGGTCCGAAGCATGGTGGTGCGAACGAAGTGGCAATGGACATCATTGCTCGCTACGCGAATGCTGACGACGCCGAGAAGGATATCCGTGAGCGCATGGAACGTAAGGAGATCGTGATTGGTTTTGGCCATCCGGTTTACACGATCGGCGATCCTCGCAACCCAATCATCAAGTCGATCTCGAAGAAGCTCTGCAAGGACGGCGGCAACGAAACGCTGTTCGACGTGTCGGAGCGCATCGAGAACCTGATGATGGACACGAAGAAAATGTTCCCGAACCTCGATTGGTACTCCGCTTCGGCATACCACATGATGGGCGTTCCGACGGCGATGTTCACACCGCTGTTCGTGATTGCGCGTACGGCAGGTTGGGCGGCGCACGTCATCGAACAACGCGAAGATGGCAAGATCATCCGTCCATCCGCAAACTACACCGGACCGGAAGACCGCAAGTACGTGCCGATCAACAAGCGTTGAGATTGCATGGGCTGACGTGGACTGGTTAATTCCTAACGGACATTTTGGCGAGTATGCACTGGTCGCGGTGATTGCATTCGCCGTGACTGCCTTGGCCGTGATCATCCATTACGAGGGATTGCGGTGGATTGTCCGTCGCAATGAAGCCAGTCGCGCACTCAAACATCGTCGGACAATGCTTAAGACGGTTTACTGCCTGCTTTTGTTGCATTTCCTCGAGATTTGGGTGTTTGGAATCGCTTACTGGGTCATCCTGAAAGTTGAGAATACAAGCGTCGTTATCGGCCAGCACGCGGTTGAGAACATGTTTGACATGATTTACCTGTCGGCTACGACGTACAGCACATTGGGTTTCGGCGATCTCGCACCGATGGGACCGATCCGTTTGATGTCAGGGTTGGAGTCTGTGACCGGCATGTTGTTGGTCACGTGGTCGGCCAGTTTCACTTATCTGGAAATGTCGCGGCTCTGGACGCCGGATAACAAGGAGTAAAAAATTGAACACTCAATTCCGTAAGCCGCTTGAAGGCACATCGCTGCAGTGGTTCGATGCACGCGAAGCTGTCGATGCGTTGAAGCCCGGTGCGTATGACAAGTTGTCATACACCGCGCGAATCCATGCAGAGAATCTGGTGCGCCGTGCTGAGCCCGAAAAGCTCAACGATTACCTTTGGCAATTGATCGATCGCAAGCGCGATCTCGATTTCCCCTGGTATCCCGTGCGCGTCGTCTGTCACGACATTCTTGGCTTGACTGCATTGGTCGATCTTGCTGGTCTGCGTGATGCGATTGCGGAGAAGGGCGGTGATCCGTCGCAAGTGAATCCCGTCGTTCCGACGCAGTTGATCGTGGATCACTCGTTGGCGGTGGAATGTGGTGGCTTTGACCCGGATGCCTTTGACAAAAACCGTGCCATCGAAGACCGTCGCAACGCCGATCGTTTCGAGTTCATCAATTGGACCAAGAAAGCGTTCCGTAACGTCGACGTGATTCCGCCGGGCAACGGCATCATGCACCAGATTAACCTCGAGAAAATGAGTCCGGTTGTCTATGTCGCCGACAACGTCGCTTTCCCGGACACGTGCGTAGGTACTGACTCGCATACCCCGCACGTTGATGCGCTGGGTGTGATCGCGGTGGGTGTCGGTGGCTTGGAAGCGGAGAGCGTGATGCTCGGCCGCGCGTCGTGGATGCGTTTGCCGGACATCGTCGGTGTGGAGCTGACGGGGAAACCTGCGGAAGGCATTACGGCAACGGATATCGTGTTGGCGTTGACGGAGTTTTTGCGTAATGAACGCGTCGTTGGTGCATACCTTGAGTTCTATGGTGAAGGTGCATCGCATTTGACGTTGGGCGATCGTGCGACGATTTCGAACATGACGCCGGAATATGGCGCGACTGCTGCGTTGTTCTCCATCGATCAACAAACGATTGATTACCTGCGCTTGACGGGTCGCGATGATCAGCAAGTGGCATTGGTTGAGACCTATGCGAAGAAGGCAGGATTATGGTCGGATGCATTGAAGACTGCGGAATATGAGCGTGTTTTGAAGTTCGACTTGAGCTCGGTTGTCCGTAACATGGCCGGCCCTTCGAATCCGCATCGTCGCTTGCCAACGAGCGCGTTGGAAGAGCGTGGCATTGCAGTCAATCTCGATGAAGCACAGAAGCAAGAAGCGGAAGGCTTGTTGCCGGATGGTGCCGTGATCATCGCGGCGATTACTTCCTGTACCAACACATCGAATCCACGTAACGTGATTGCAGCAGGTTTGCTCGCACGTAACGCGAACAAGCGTGGACTGACACGCAAGCCTTGGGTGAAATCATCGTTGGCACCAGGTTCGCTTGCGGTGCGTTTGTATCTCGAAGATGCGGAGTTGCTACCGGAACTCGAAGAGCTTGGGTTTGGGATTGTGGGTTTTGCCTGTACCACTTGTAACGGCATGAGCGGTGCGTTGGACCCTGCGATCCAGAAAGAAGTCATCGAACGCGATTTGTATGCGACGGCAGTGTTGTCGGGTAACCGTAACTTCGATGGACGCATTCACCCGTATGCGAAGCAAGCGTTTCTCGCATCGCCTCCATTGGTGATTGCTTATGCGATTGCGGGCACGGTCAGGTTTGATATCGAAAAAGACGTGCTCGGCATTGACCAAGATGGCAACGAAGTCCGTTTGAAGGATATCTGGCCGACGGATGCAGAAATTGATGCGGTGTTGAAGCAGTCGGTGAAGCCGGAATTTTTCCGTCAGGTCTATGAGCCGATGTTCAAGATCAGCGAACTGCACGGCGAAAAGGTCGATCCGCTTTACAACTGGAATCCGAAGTCGACGTATATTCAACGACCGCCATATTGGGAAGGTGCGTTGGCTGGCGAACGCACGATGAAGGGCATGCGCCCACTCGCAGTGCTCGGCGACAACATCACGACCGATCACCTGTCGCCGTCGAATGCGATTTTGGCATCGTCAGCCGCGGGCGAGTACCTCACCAAGATGGGTGTCCCTGAAGAAGACTTCAACTCGTATGCAACGCACCGCGGTGATCACTTGACGGCGCAACGTGCCACGTTTGCGAATCCGAAATTGATCAACGAGATGGCTGTCGTCGATGGTGAAGTCAAGCAAGGTTCGCTAGCGCGCATTGAACCTGATGGCGAAGTCACGCGTATGTGGGAAGCGATTGAAACCTACATGGACCGCAAGCAGCCGCTCATCATCATTGCAGGTGCCGACTATGGTCAAGGCAGTTCTCGCGACTGGGCGGCGAAGGGTGTGAGATTGGCCGGCGTGGAAGCGATCGTCGCAGAAGGCTTCGAACGTATCCATCGCACGAACTTGATTGGCATGGGTGTGTTGCCGCTGGAATTTTTGCCAGGTACCAATCGCAAGACGTTGAACATCGACGGGACGGAAACGTTTGACGTTGAAGGTGAGACGACTCCTGGTGCCATCATGACGCTCGTGATTCATCGCAAGGACGGGTCGAGCGAACGGGTTGATGTGAAGTGCCGCTTGGATACTGCGGAAGAAGTCAGCATCTATGATGCAGGCGGTATCTTGCAGCGCTTCGCGAACGACTTCATTGAAGGACGCGTTTGATATGAAACCGCAAATCAAAATCCCCGCGACCTACATGCGGGGTGGTACGAGCAAGGGAGTTTTCTTCAAGCTCAGTGATTTGCCGGAGTTTGCACAACAACCCGGCAAGCAACGCGACAAGTTGCTTCAGCGCGTCATCGGTTCGCCGGATCCTTACGGTAAGCACACGGACGGCATGGGCGGAGCGACATCCAGTACGAGCAAGTGCGTCATCATCGGGCCGAGCACGAAGGAAGGTCACGACGTTGATTATCTGTATGGCCAAGTTGCCATCGAGAAAGACTTCGTTGATTGGACAGGCAACTGCGGCAACTTGAGCACTGCGGTGGGTCCGTTCGCGATCAGCAATGGATTGATTCCGAAGGATCGCATTCCACACAACGGCACAGTTGTTGTCAAAATCTGGCAAAAGAACATTAACAAGACCATCCTCGCCCATGTTCCCATCACGAACGGGGAAGTGCAGGAGACCGGTGATTTCGAATTGGATGGTGTGACGTTTCCAGCCGCTGAAATCGTTCTCGAATTCGTGGACCCGTCTGATGATGACGAAGATGGCGGTGACATGTTTCCGACTGGCAACTTGATCGATGAGTTGGAAGTACCAGGTGTAGGTACCTTGCAAGCGACCATGATCACTGCAGGCATCCCGACGATTTTCATCAATGCAAACGACATCGGCTATACCGGCAACGAATTGCAGGATGCCGTCAACAACGACGAACAAGCGCTAGCGAAATTCGAAGCGATCCGCACAGCCGGTGCCTTGAAAATGGGCATCATCAAGGACGCATCCGAAATGGCGACACGCCAGCACTCACCGAAAGTCGCGTTCGTTGCGCCCGCAGCAGATTTCACGTCAAGTGCAGGGAAGCATATCCGCAAGGAAGACATCGACCTGCAAGTGCGCGCGCTTTCCATGGGCAAAATGCATCACGCCATGATGGGCACCGCATCCGTTGCCATCGCAACCGCAGCGGGTGTTCCGGGAACTCTCGTCAACAAGGCGGCAGGTGGTGGCACGAAGGAGAGCATCCGCTTCGGTCATCCATCCGGAACGCTGCAAGTTGGCGCGAAGGTGGAGCAGGACAGCAACGGCAAGTGGATCGTGACGAATGCGATCATGAGCCGCAGTGCGCGGGTCCTGATGGAAGGAAGTGTCAGGGTTCCCGACGAATTTTAGCCACAAAAAAAGCCGCGATTTCTCGCGGCTTTCTTCATCCAAGCGATTAAACCTTCAAGCCTTCCGCTTCCATGGCCTTCTGCACGCCGGCATCGGCTTGCATGCGTGCGTAGTATGCTTCAAGCGCATCCAAACCTGTCAGATCTACGCCGACTGCCTTCGCCCAGCGAGTGACGATGAACAGATATGGGTCCGCGTACGAACGAAAACCTGCGATGTAATCGTGATCCTTGAGTTGCGCATCGGCCTTCTCAAAATAACCACGCAATGACTTCAGGGCGTTGTCCTTCGCCAGCTTCTGCGATTCTTCCGGCAGATAACCGGCCGAACCAAACAACGGCTTAAACGCAGGGTGCACGTCCGCATTGACGAACGCCAACCAACGATTCGCCTCAGCGTGCTGCTTCGGTGAACCATCACCTGCCAAACCGGCATCCGGTGCGAGATCAGAAATGTACTGCATGATTGCCGCATTCTGCGTGAGGATCCAATCGCCATCTTGAATGGCTGGAACAGCACCTGCCGGATTGATCGCGAGATACTCCGGCGACTTCAAATCCTTGATGACCTCAAATTCATATGGCAATCCGGACCACGCCAACGCAATGTGGTCAGCCGTCGAACATGCACCTGGTTTGGTAAACAATTTCATTCAAAAATCTCCTTATTTAACCCATCCATTTTCGCAAACGACACGCTAAAGCCGCGTTAAGTTCAAGCGATCGCAATTGCCGTCAGTACGCCTTGTTCAATCGCGCGCTTCGCATCCAACTCCGCGGCGACGTCCGCACCACCGATGATGGAATACGACTTGCCCGCCGCTTCAAGGTCATCTGCCAAAGAACGCACGGAAACTTGACCCGCGCAAATCACCACATGATCAACTGGCAAAACTTTCGATTCACCACCGACATCAATGTGCAAGCCAGCATCATCGACACGTTGATAGGTGACACCACCGAGCATGTGCACGCGCTTCTGCTTCAATGTCGCGCGGTGAATCCAGCCTGTCGTCTTGCCGAGCTTCGCGCCGGGTTTACCATCAGTCCGTTGCAACAACCAGACTTCACGCGCTGGTGGTTCGACGTTTGGCTTTTTCAATCCACCGCGGTTATCCGTGTAGTTCAAGTCCACGCCCCATTCCTCACGCCACAACGCTGCATCCAACGATGGCGACACCCCTTCATGCACGAGGAATTCCGAAACGTCGAAACCGATGCCACCCGCACCGACGATTGCAACTCGCTTACCGACTTCGACTTCGCCGCGAAGGACTTGCTGATAATCAACAACCTTCGGATGATCTGCACCGTCAAGTGAAATGACACGTGGTGCAACACCCGTCGCGACAACCACATGATCGAAATCAGCAAGGTCGTCGGCATTCACGTGCGCGTTCAAGCGAACATCAACATTCAACGCATCAAGACGTGTGCGGTAATAGCGCATCGTTTCAAGGAACTCTTCCTTGCCCGGAATCTTCATCGCCAAATTGAACTGCCCGCCCAATTCATCGCGTCCTTCAAACAACGTCACGGCATGTCCACATTCGGCAGCGGTGACGGCGGCTGACAAACCTGCAGGACCCGCGCCAACGACCGCAACACGTCGCGGCGAAGAAGCACGCTTCACGATGATCTCAGTTTCACGGCAAGCACGTGGGTTGACGAGGCATGTTGCATTTTTGCCTTCGAACACATGATCCAAACATGCTTGGTTACATGCGATGCAAGTGTTGATGGAATCGCGCTGGCCATTCTTCGCCTTATGAATCCAGTGCGAATCCGCAAGGAAAGGGCGTGCCATGGAAACCATGTCCGCTTCGCCATTCGACAAAACCGCTTCCGCCGTTTCCGGCATGTTAATTCGATTGCTTGTCACCAGTGGCAATGAAACGTGTGGTTTCAAGCGCGCGGTAATGCCGGTGAACGCAGCGCGCGGCACCGACGTTGCAATCGTTGGAATACGTGCTTCGTGCCAACCGATGCCGGTGTTGATGATGGTTGCACCGGCGTCTTCGATGGCTTGCGCTTGCATGACAACTTCATCCCAAGCGTTTGCGCCAGGAACGAGATCAATCATCGACAACCGATAGATGATGATGAAGTCCTTACCAACAGCTTCACGCACACGTCGCACGATCTCCACCGCAAACCGCATGCGCTTTGCGGCATCGCCACCGAAGTCATCCGTGCGTAAGTTCGTCGCAGGCGAAAGGAACTCATTAATCAAGTAGCCTTCCGAACCCATGATTTCAACGCCGTCATAACCGGCTTCGCGCGCAAGGACTGCGGAATTCACGAAGGAACGAATTTGATTTTCGACGCCACGTGCCGTTAATGCTTTCGGTGTAAAAGGATTGATCGGTGACTTCAAACGCGATGGCGCAACTTGCAGCGGTGAATAGCCGTAACGACCTGCGTGCAAGATTTGCAGGCAGATGCGACCACCAGCGGCATGCACTGCGTCCGTGACAAGGCGATGCTTCTTCACTTCCCACGGAAACTTCATCATCCCGCCGAAAGGCTTCAACCAACCGACGATATTCGGCGCAAAGCCACCGGTAACGATTAATCCAACACCGCCTTCTGCACGTTCTGCAAAATATTTCGCAAGTTTCGGGAAGTCTTTCGACTTGTCTTCGAGCCCCGTATGCATTGAACCCATCAAAACACGGTTCGGAAGTTCACAATAGCCTAGATTTAAAGGGGTAAACAGATGAGGGTAGTGTGGATGCGACATTAAATTTCCGTCCCTGATTGAAGCAATAGGTTCACCCGAAGTGTGAAATTGTTCAAGCGTCATTTTCGAATGTCAAAGAGGTGTGAACGTATAACTGAACCCATGCTGTGCAAAAAGTTCCGTGTTATCAGCCCGTTAACTTAGACTTCATTTAGCAATTCTTATTCTGGCATTCATCGGGAACGAAGCAGCTCGATTAGTTTTTTTTAACTACATGCATAGATCATAAAACGGAGAGCAACATTATGAATAAGAAGATTCTTGCAGCGGCGCTGCTGGGCGGTCTGACAATTGCGGGCGTCGCCGGCGCACAGGATTTCGACAACCGTTGGTACATCACCGGTGGCGTCGGAATGAACTTCCAGGACAACGACCGCAATACTGAAGACGCACCTTTCGGTTACCTGGGTTTCGGTAAGCAAGTCACTCCTTCGGTCGCAGTCGACCTGGAACTGAATTACCAAAATCCACACCCAACCCGTAGCGATGACCTGAACTGGTCGCAATACGGTATTTCTTTGGACGTCCGTAAGTTCTTCATGAACGACCGCACGTGGCGTCCATACGTGGTCGGTGGTCTTGGTTACCAGCGTCACGAAGAAGAGTACACGCAATTGCTGCCAGGCGGCATGAACCCAGGCATTCAGGAACGTAAGGGCGGCAACATTTCCGCTAAGGCCGGTATCGGTCTTGAAGGCCGCATGAGCGACCGCGTCCGCGTCCGTACTGAACTGGCTTACCGTTATGACGGTGACGACGAAGCGATTTCGCCAAACTTTGACGGTTCGATCGACGACAAGGACAGCTTCGCTGACCTGTTGGCTTCGGTTGGTGTCGTGATCCCATTGGGCGCACTGCCAGCAGCTCCGGTTCCAGTGGCTCCAACGCCAGTTACGCCTAACTGTGCTGATTTGGACGACGACGGTGACGGCGTGAACAACTGTAATGACCGCTGCCCAGGCTCGCAAGCCGGTCAAACGATTGGTCCGGACGGTTGCCCAGTTCCAGTGACGATCGATCTGAAGGGTGTTAACTTCGACTTCGACAAGTCGACGCTGCGTCCTGACGCGATTGCGATCTTGAACGAAGCAGTTGACGTGATGAAGCGTTACCCAGAACTGCGTGCAGAAGTCGCAGGTCACACTGACTTGTGCGGCAGCGATTCGTACAACCAAGGTCTGTCGGAGCGTCGTGCACGTGTTGTATATGACTACCTGACCTCGAACGGTATCGATTCGTCGCGTCTGGCAGGTCCAAACGGTTACGGTGAAAGCCGTCCGCTGGTCCCAACCGCACAAACGATCCCAGCATGTAAGAGCGAAACCAACCGTCGTACGGAACTGAACGTCCAAAACTAATTGTTAAGGCGTTTAGCCTCCCCGGAGGTTGATTTCAAGGAAGCCCAGTCGAGAGATTGGGCTTCTTTTTGGGCGGGATTTGGGTGCAGAGCCTGATACAGGGCAGGTTACGGGCCTTCACGCTGTCGTCACCGGGCTATCCGCAAAATGAACGCAACTGAAATTATTTGTTCAGTTGATTGTTAAAACAACGCTAAAAGTGTATATTGATTCAGCGAATGTCACATCGGAACCAGATACGGGGACGAGTGTCGGTCGTTAACTTAGAAGAAAATCTCGACAGTTCACATATAAATAAATTGTCATTAGGAGTTTAAAGATGAAGATTCGCCTCTTGGCTGCCGCGCTCATTGCTGGCGTTGCAGTTGTTAACGTTGCAGGTGCCCAAGATTTCGACAACCGCTGGTACATCACCGGTTCGGTTGGTATGAATTTCCAGGACAACGACCGCAACACTGAAGACGCTCCATTCGGCACGCTCGGTTTCGGCAAGCAAATCTCGCCGTCGATCGCTGTTGACCTGGAACTGAACTATCAGAACCCACACCCAACCCGTAGCGACGACCTGAACTGGTCGCAGTACGGTATTTCGGTTGACCTGCGTAAGTTCTTCATGAACGACCGCACGTGGCGTCCATACGTGGTCGGTGGTCTTGGTTACCAGCGTCACGAAGAAGAGTACACCCAGTTGATGCCAGGTGGCATGAACCCAGGTATCAACCAACGTGAAGGCGGCAACTTGGCTGCTAAGTTGGGTCTGGGTCTGCAATCCGGCGGCGACCGCGTGAAGGTCCGCACCGAATTGGCTTACCGCATTGACCTCGACGACGAAGCAATTTCGCCGAACTTCGACGGTTCGATCGACGACAAGGACAGCTTCGCTGACCTGTTGGCTTCGGTTGGTGTCGTGATCCCATTGGGCGCACTGCCAGCAGCTCCAGTTCCAGTTGCTCCAGCTCCAGTTACCCCTAACTGTGCTGACCTGGACGACGACGGCGACGGCGTCAACAACTGTAACGATCGTTGCCCAGGCTCGCAAGCTGGTCAAGCTGTCGGTCCAGACGGTTGCCCAGTTCCATTGTCGCTCGACCTGAAGGGCGTCAACTTTGACTTCGATAAGTCGACCCTGCGTCCAGACGCAATCGGCATCTTGAACGAAGCTGTTGCAATCCTGAGCCGTTACCCAGAACTGCGCGTCGAAATCGCTGGTCACACCGACTTGTGCGGTAGCGATTCGTACAACCAAGGTCTGTCGGAGCGTCGTGCACGCGTTGTATATGACTACCTGACCTCGAACGGTATCGATTCGTCGCGTCTGGCAGGTCCAAACGGTTACGGTGAAAGCCGTCCGCTGGTCCCAACGGCACAAACGATCCCAGCATGTAAGAGCGAAACCAACCGTCGTACGGAACTGAACGTTCAAAACTAATTGAACGCTCGGAACTGTCGACCTAACGGTTAAGTTCAAGCAGCATAAGGAGCCCAACTTCGGTTGGGCTCTTTTTTTGTGCGTCAAAAAATCATTCCATTGTCACAGCACATCTTGTACAGTTGGGGAAGTCAATAATTTGTGCCGCGGAGTTTGGAATGCGTCGAGTCGGGTTGGGTGTGATTACGTTGGTTGCAGGATTGGGTTTGGCCGGTGCGGCATTCGCGCAGGACAACACCTGTGGCGCCATCGCAAAGGTACAGACGCAGGATCTTTCGATTGCACCGGATCTTGATTCGCCGTCGAGCTATCTGCTGGGTGGAGCGAATGGTGTTTTGGCACAGTCCTACAATCAGACGTTGTCGGTCAATAGCTTGATTACGCGTTTGAAGATTTCGAACTGCCGCGCTTTGGCCAGCGCCACGCCGACCCGATTGCCGGGTGACATGGTTGATGCCGCGACATACAAGCCACAAACTGAATTCGACAACACGCCATGGCGCTTCAACATGACGCAGAACGGTAAGCGCATGACGGCGGATGAGTTCGACGAGTGGATGAAGGCGAAGGGTGTCCGCGTTGCCAAGGGTGCGCCGCAGCCACAACCTGCTGCCGTGGCTCCCGGTACGACGCCGAGCCAGGGCGCAACCGTGCCTGCGAAACCAGAGTAAGCCAATCCCCATATGACCCCGCACAATGCCGTTCGACCTCGACACGGCATTGCGCGAGTGATCTCGAAGAATGGGCTTTGTTCGCGTTCTGAAGCGGAGCGGCGGGTGATCGCAGGCCGTGTGTCTTTCCGTGGTCGAATCGTCAGCAACCCCGACTTCCCAGTGTTGTCGTCGGAAGTAGCGCATGTTTGCGTAGATGGCATTTCCCTGACACGCCCGGAACGGATTTACGTCGCGTTGAACAAGCCACGTGGACTTGTGACGACCGCGAGTGATGAGAAAGGCCGCCACACGGTATACGAATGTTTTGAGTCGTCGAATCTCCCATGGATTGCGCCAGTCGGGCGGCTTGACCAAGCCAGTGAAGGGTTATTGCTGTTTAGCAATGATCCGGAGTGGTCCGCGCGCATCACGGGTCCCGAATCACATCTCGACAAGACCTACCATGTGCAAGTACGCGGTCATCTACGAGTCGAAGATCTTGCATCGATGCAATCCGGCGTCGACGTTTTGAATGACGTTTGGCGCGTGAAACGAGCGGAGATCTTGCGGTGCGGAGAACGCACGAGCTGGCTAATCATTGTGCTGGATGAAGGTAGGAACCGACAGATCCGCCGGATTCTAGGAACGTTGGGATTCGACGTGTTGCGCTTGGTTCGTGTGGCAATCGGTTCCGTAGTTATCGGTGAGCTGCATAAGGGCGAGTGGAGATTTCTTACACCCGCCCAAGTGCATGATCTCGATCATTAGCATTGTCGATGTTCACTATATGTCTGGCTGCGAATGCGTCCGGCATTGCTGATGATGATGTCCTTACGCCAGGCATTTTCCGGATCGCAAACCTTGATGGTCATGTTCGCGCCCGACGACCATCCGTTCGGCTGAAACCGAACCCGGGGCCTGGTTGCGGCGCCCTGAAGCGCATAGCCATCAGCGACGCGAAACGACCGCAAAACAGAATCATCGCGCTCATCAACGATCAGCCAGAAGCGACTTGAAGCATCAAACGTGCCGCAGGTTTGATTGTCCGCCGATGCACATACTGCGATGACTTTGTTGGATTTCATTGCGTGGATACGTGCAGCATTGAGTGTCGTCAGGCTGGTCTGCGTTACGCCCTGTAACGTCCACTGCGATTGCAACCTGGCGAGCTGTGGAATTGCGATGAATCCGGCAATGATCAGTACCGCCATCGCAACGCAGAGTTCGATCAGCGTAAATCCTTGCTCATGTTTGCGACTTGAATCTTTCATCAGTCGATGATGTTCCGAAGTGACGTCGCACGCCATCGGAATTGTGCCCGTTGATATGTCAGTGAATTACGCAACTTGCGCTGATTGATGGTCAGATGTTTTTGACGATGCCGTTGATCAATTCACACGAACCGTCCGTCGCCCAAAAGGCCTAGTAGAAATTCCAGGCGTTCCACTTCTGCAAAAAATGGACTTCCAACATAACAACACAGGAAGTTCGACCATGAGCAAATTCAAGCTTGTTTCCGTTCAATTGCGTGCATGGTTTGTCGCGCTGTCATCCGTTGTCGTGCCAGGCGTGGCGTCGGCGCAGGCGAATGCAGGGCTCGGGGAGACGCGCAGCAAGTTGTGCGGACTTCTTGAGAACCTGACGACCCTGCTGAACCTGGCATCGATTTCAATTGTGACGATTGCGATTATTTTTGCGGGCTATCAGATTGCGTTTGCCCATAAGCGGATCAATGACGTTGCACCGATCCTCATTGGCGGGCTTCTGATCGGTGCGGCGGCACAGATCGCACGTATGTTGATCGGCGATCAATCGTATTGCGGCGTGTGAGGGATTTCGAATGAACAGTTCGCCGCAGCTCGTCAAAGACACAGTGTTCAAAGGGTGCACGCGACAAGCCACTTTCCTCGGGATTCCATTGTTGCCATTCCTGGTGACGGCGGGAGGATGTGTGGTCCTGGCAATGTACTTCAGTCTTTGGTTTTTGGCGCTGGCACCAATTCTGGTGCTCGTTTGCCGGCAGCTGTGTGCGAATGACGATGCATTTTTTCATCTCATTTACCTGCGCATCGGTCTGAGGATGTTGACCCGCAATGTCCGTGAGAACAACGGTGTGTGGCGATTCGATTCACTGGACGTGCGGGAGTCGGCGTTGCGCAAGTTCGGGGGTAGTGACCAATGAAACCGAATACGACATTCGAGTCCTTCATCCCATACTCGTCGCATATCGCTCCGGATGTCGTTCGGACAGTCGGCGGAGAGTACTTGATGACTTGGCGCCTCGATGGGGTTGCGCACATCGGCATTGACAGCAACGTACTGAATCACCGCCATGACGTATTGAATCGTTGGGTACAGTCGTTACGGGCGCCTGATTCCAGCAACATCTCGCTGTGGACGCACGAGTTCCGTACTTTGGAAAACAACCAGGATTCGCGACATGACACCGGCAGCGAGTTTGTCGATCATTTGTCTGCGCAGTATGAGCGCAAGCTTTCCGGAAGGCCACTGTTCCGCACGGAACATTTCCTGACACTCGTCCTGCGACCGCTTCAACGCAAGAAACAATCGCATAGCTTCAACGCGGATATCACGATCCAGGTGTCGAAGTTGCATGAACTTGCCTCGATGCTCGAGCAAGTTTTGCATGATTATGGGCCGACCCGTCTTGGCATTGAGCGTAGAGCGGAAGCGCCTGATGTTTCGATGCTGGCAGGATTTTTGGCACGATTCTTGAATGGAGTGAATCAAGCTCCGCCTGTGGTCCGTGCGCCTTTGCACACGACATTGGCAACGGCATCCATACAGTTTGCTGCAGATGCCTCCGAGTGGAGCATCCGGATGCCGACTGGCAAGCGAAAGTTTGGCGCGATGATCGGCATCAAGGAATTCACGGATCGCACGTCGCCAGGCGCGTTAAATGTCCTGCAGTCATTGCCGTTTGAATATGTCTTGACTCAATCATTTTCGCCGTTGGGCCGACACCAAGCGTTGCGATCGCTGGAGCGTACGAAGGGCCGTCTGATTTCCGTGGGTGACAAGTCTGTCAGTCAGATCCGCGAGCTTGATGAGGCCATGGATCAACTGAGCAGCGGCGCTTTTCTGTTTGGTGAGCATCATTGTTCGCTTGCAGTGCTTGCGTCCAGTCGAAAGGAGCTGACGCAGCATGCCGCGGAAGCATGCGCGGCGTTAACGGACCTAGGTTTCATTGCTACACGCGAAACGCTCGGTACAGTACCCGCATTTTGGGCGCAGCTACCCGCGAACTGGAAATACCGACCAAGAATTCGACTGCTGAGCTCAAGGAATTTTGTCGGGCTGTCATCATTTCAGCGTGGTGCACGCGGTAAAGCCAATGGGAACCCGTGGGGAAGTTCCATCGCATCTCTGCGCTCGGCATCGGGAGAGCGTTTTCATTTCAACTTTCATGCAACAACGAGTACGCGTGACGACACGGGCGAGATGGCCCTTGGCAATACATTAGTCATCGGGAAGTCCGGCACAGGTAAGACTGCGTTGGTGAATTTCCTGTTGGCAATGTCACAAAATTTGAAGCCCGCGCCGCGACTGTTTCTTTTTGACAAGGATCATGGGGCGGCGCTGTTCGTGACAGCGATGGGTGGTCGTCATTTCGGATTGCGAAAGGGGGTGCCGAGTGGATTGAATCCGTTACAGATGCCACCGGTGCCAGGGCGCGTTGCGTTTCTTGCGGACTGGATTCGTATTCTTGCTGATCGCGAATCTCTATCGCCAGTTGAAGAAAGGGAGCTTCACCAGGCAATTGAGGCAATTCTGGATGCGGAGCCTCACTTGAGGACCATCAGCAATCTTCGGCGCAGCTTGCCGAATCGGGGCGATGAGTGTCTTTTCGCACGTTTACGCAAATGGACTGCGGGACAACCTCTTGGTTGGGTGTTCGACAATCCACATGACTTGCTCAACGTCGAATCACATTCGATCTTCGCGTTCGATTACACGGAGGTCCTTGATGATCCGTTGCTGCGGATTCCGGTCATTCAATATCTTCTGTTCCGGCTTGAATCGATCATCGACGGGTGTCGCTTGATCTATGTCATGGATGAGTTTTGGAAAATCCTCGAAGGCGAATCCGGTCTACGCGATTTTGCACGGAATAAGCAAAAAACAATTCGCAAACAGAATGGTCTGGGAATTTTCGCGACACAGAGCCCGGAGGATGCACTTCGCAGTCCTGTTGCCACCGCAATCATCGAACAGACTGCCACGATGCTTCTCTTACCCAATCCAAATGCGACACGTACTGATTATGTGGACGGACTGAAGCTGACCGAGGAGGAATTCGAATTGGTGAAGTCACTGGGTGAGCACTCGAGAAGGTTCCTGGTCAAACAGGGTACGCAATGTGCGCTTTGCGAACTCGACTTGTCCGGTCTTACCGACATCCTCGCCGTTCTTTCATCGACCACTGCCTCCGTCACTGCGTTACAAAATTTGCCCGAATCCCAATCAGGATTCCGCGAATGGCTTCCTGTCGTTCTCGAACAAGTTTCCCATCAACTACCAACCACCTTGGAGGTCGTATGAAAATCAAGATTCTTTCCGTGGCGGTCATGGCTGTTGCACTCGCAGTGTCCCTACGTCCTGCGACTGCCGCCGGCATGCCCGTTTATGACAGCGTGCACACGATCCAGAACGTCTACACGCAGCTGTATAACGGCAGTCTATCGACCGCCGAGTTTGGCAAGCAGGCGATGCGTTGGGCACAGCAAAATCAACACAACCTCGCACAGATCGAACATATGGCGAGGCAACTCGTTTCAGCGCAGCGTTTCGTCAATTTCCGTGGCAATGAACTGCCGACTCTTGCGGAGCGCGATCCCAATGAGGGTGTGGCAGAGCAGTGCCCTGGAAGTGGGCAGGGTGTCGCAGGCTACCTGGCCTCGGTGGTCAAAGTTCGCGCAGACGTTGATCTCGCCGAACAACAGAAAATGATCTGCCGCCAAATCGCCATCGCACGCAATCTGCAATTCAACAATTCGGTACGACTTTTGCAACGTCTGCGCTCGCGTGGCCAGCAGATGGAAGAGATCGAGCGTGCACGTAATGCGGTTGGCAACCGGATGGGTGATCTGAGTACGAACAGTAATGATGTGGAACGATTTTTGGCGGCGACGGGAAATGACATGAACGAGTGGCAGTCGACCAATGATTCCTATGAACGCTACGTGCAGCTGTTGCGTGGCTACTCCACCGGAATTACCCGTCAGGCACTGCAAGGCAAAAATCGCGTCATCGGTTCTGCGGTACAGGCGCTGGCTTTGAAGATGGCGTTAGAGAACGCGAGGAGGTAGTTGTGTATTCCGTGCTCGCCCAGAACTTGCCACAGGCAGGTGACTTCCTGTTCTATCACTTGATCCATGAGTTCCTCGCGGACGAAATCCGCACGTTCGGCATCGAGCTGATGGGGCGGACGATGGCTTGGATTGGCTCCATCGCACTCGTTTTGTTGACGCTGTGGGTCATGTTGCAGGGTTATCTCATTGCCATTGGTCAATCGCGTGAATCGCTGACGATGCTTGTCAATCAGATGCTGAAAGCAACGCTGATCGTATCCATCGCGACGGCAATGAGTGTTGGCGGCACGAATCTGTATGACTTCTTGACCCGTGATTTGAATGCGGAGATTCATCAGGTCGTAACCGGTCGAAACGGTACGCCTGAACAGGCGATCGACAAGAATCTCGCTTACATGCAAATGGCGATGAGCGGCATCGATGCATTGTCAACGGAGGATGACCAAGCGTTGGCAGACCAGAAAAATCGTGCGCAGTTTTTTGCAGGGCTTGGCACAGCAGGTCCGGCGATGTCAGCTGCAGCGATGTTGTTGCTCTTCGAAGTTGCCCTGGCGTTGTTCATCGGCTTCGGGCCCATCTTCATCATCTGCTTGCTGTTCCGGTCGACGCAGCCATTATTCCAAAAATGGTTGTTCTACGGCGTTGGAACGTTGTTCTCGATGGCGATGCTCAGTTTCGTGACGCATCTGTCCATGCGCATGGTGTCGGCGGTTGCGCAGGCTTTTTGGGGCGCGCGCTTCACCGCTGTTCTGACGGGAATGAATTTCGATGAAGGCATCACCAGTCAAGCATTGCAGCAGGGTGGGCTCGGATTGCTGCTGACGGTTCTGATCATTTCGACGCCACCGATGGCCGCGGCATTTTTTCAAGGGTCGGTCGGGCACTTCATGACCCATAACGGATTCCAGGGACAAGCGCCGTTCCGCAATCCGTCCATTCAACGTATGACCTAAGGAGAACTCATCATGTCGGCAAAGACACAATCCCAATTCGGTATTTCCAAGAAAGACTGCGTCAACCTCATTGTCCAGGAATGCTTGAACAACAACGTCACGGATCCAAAGCAAATCGCCTACATCCTCGGCACTGCGCAACATGAGTCAGGCAATTTCAAATACGCGCGTGAGATTGGTGGAGCGGCGCAAGCGAAGCGTCTTGGTTACGAAGGTGGCGCGGACTACGCCGGTCGTGGCTTTGTGCAGCTTACGCACAAGGCCAATTACGAAAAAATGGACAAGGCACTCGGCCTCAACGGCGCCTTGATCAAGAATCCTGAGCTTGCAGCGGATCCGAAGATCGCAGCCAAGATTCTCGTTGTGGGCATGCGTGATGGCATGTTTACCGGTAAGCCGATTGGTAAATTCATCGGCGGCGATAACGAAGACTTCATGGGCGCACGTCGCGTTGTCAACGGCGTTCTGAAATCTCGTCCGGAAACCATTACCGCGGCAAACCTTTGTGGCAGCTACGCAAAGAAATGGGAAGGTAAGCTCGACCAGATCGTCTTGCAATGCCGCGACCCATCGTTGGCATCGCAGAAACCTTCGCCGCTCCCGATCCCTAAACTGGCAGCAGACGTCGTTTCCATCAAGGAAATACAAAAGGCTCTGAATGCTGTCGGATTCCGTGATGCTGAAGGCAAACCGTTAGCTGTTGATGGCATTGTAGGAAAGCACACGAAAGCCGCAGTAGAGAAATTCCAAACTGCGAATGGGCTCAAGCCGGACGGCATCGCCGGCGAGAGCACGAAGTCATTGCTTGTCGAAAAGTTCAATGACATTCGGCACAAGGATTTCAATCTCGTCAACAACATCCGCGACAAGTTGCACACTGCAGAAACAAAGATTGGAAAGGTGTGGAACTCCGCCAGTGAGAACATCAGTGCCGCACTGGGCTTTGCGGCGAAATCTGCGGGAATCGATAAAGCGGATGCGGTTGAATTTTCGAAGGATCTGGCGAAGGTTGCTGTGTTGCGCAGTGGTCCTGGATTGACTGGCGTGTTGGCCTATGTGGTCGTCAAGGAAGCCATCGAGATGCCTGCCAACAGCAGCATGACGAACATGCATGACGTCAGCAAGTTTGCGATGAACGTGGCGAAGGAATTCGGAAGCATGGTCATTCCAGGTCAGTCCCAAGGCAGGACACATTGAGTGTCAGTCACCGACGGAAATGCAATTGCCAAAATCACGGTCGTCAGTCTGACGATCGTGATTGCTTTCGTCATGGCTTGTTACCTCGCGTCTTATGGCGTGCGCTTGGTTCTCAAGGTTGGGACGTCCGACCTTGGCATGCTTGATGCTTGGCGCTACTGGCAGATGAGATCCGATCCGCGTCTTGTGCCGTACGTTGCATCGATGCGGAATGTTTTGGTCGGAGTTCTTGGTTCTATCGCTGCATTGATTGCGATTGGATTGTTTGCTGTCCTGCGCGGCACCCGCCAAAAAATGTACGGCGATTCCCGCTTCGCTCCTTCTTCCGAAATCGCGCGCAAAGGGCTTTTCAACGAAGACGGGCAGGGCATCATCGTCGGACGCCTCGGCACCAAGTTGCTCCGTTTCCAAGGTCAGCAGTTTGTCATGCTCGCTGCGCCGACGCGATCCGGCAAAGGCGTCGGCGTGGTGATTCCGAATTTGCTGACGTATTCGGACTCAGTTGTTGTGTTGGACATCAAGGGCGAAAATTTTGACCTGACGAGCGGTTGGCGTGCGTCGCAGGGTCAAAGCGTTTATCGGTTGGATCCGTTCGCGACGGATGGTCGCACTCATCGCTGGAATCCGCTGAGTTACGTGGATGATGATCCGTCGCAACGCATCTCCGATCTAATGGCGATCGCGGCGATGCTGTATCCGGATGGTGATGCGGCGCAGAAGTTTTGGGTCAGTCAAGCGCGCAACGCGTTTCTCGCGCTCACCATGTTTGCGTTTGATCGGTTCACGCACTTCAACGAATTTGGATTCAATGGTGATGCCGAAAAACCCTCGCTCGGCCAGATCTACCGGTTAAGCGTTGGCACGGAGTCGGATCTTCGTTCTGCACTTCGTTCGTTACGCGACCAGCCATTTACTGCTGACCGAACACGGACGGCATTCGACGGCTTGTTATCTCAAGCCGATGAAACATTTGCATCGATCATGGGCAGTGTTCGTGAGCCGTTGAACGCATGGGTGAATCCGATTCTCGATGCGGCGACTGCGGCGGACGACTTTGACTTGCGTGATGTTCGCCGCAGAAAAACGAGCATCTACGTCATCATTCCGCCAAGTAAGTTGGCGGAGGCGAAGCTGTTGGTGAATTTGTTTTTTTCGCAGTTGCTCAACGTCAATACGCGGGAGCTTCCCCAAAACGATTCGTCACTGAAGTACCAATGTCTCTTGCTTCTCGATGAGTTCACTAGCATCGGTAAGGTGGAGATCATTGCAACCGCAGTTGCCTACATGGCCGGATATAACCTGCGACTGCTGCCGATCATTCAAAGTGTTGCGCAATTGGATGCGGTGTATGGCAAGGAACTGTCGCGCACGTTGATCACGAATCATGCGTTGCAGATTTTGTATGCACCACGCGAACAGCAGGACGCGAAGGACTATTCCGAAATGCTCGGCGAAACGACGGTGATCAAACTCAGTCGAACCAAAGCGAAAGAAACGTCCGTCAGTGAATCGGAGGAGCGCCGGGCTCTGATGTTGCCGCAGGAGTTGAAAGCGATGGGGGATGATCGCGCGATTTTGATCGTGGAAGGCATGAAGTCGCCGGTGATGTGTTCGAAGATCCGGTACTACAAGGAGCGTCAATTCACCGAACGATTGTTGCCCTCCGTCGAGGTCAAACAGCTTGACTTCGATTCTTTGATGTAGAAGACACGCATGGCTGATATCCTGACCAAACACGCCCCGAAGAAATCGTAGAACAAATCATGTCCCGCATCATTCCATCCAGACTCCAGCCTGCCGATCCGATGTGGTTCGTCGGAGATCGACGGGAAGTGGCACTGAGCCGCGCGTCAGAATTGATTCCGACGATCTGGGGCGACTTCATGGCGACGACACCTTTGCCTGGGCAGATCGGGAACGAGACGTACGGTATCACCTGTGCCTATGACGGAACGAACATCGAGTACATGGCAGGCGTTAGAGTGGAGAACTTCGCAAATCTCGATGCGGCGATTCCGAATGGGAGAGTGGCGGTGCCAGCGGCGGAGTATGCGGTTTTTACGCATGTGGGTGCGAATGAGAAGATCCCGGAGACCTGGGAAGCGATCATGGATTGGATCCACACGAATGGGCGTTACAAGGATGGCGCGAGCCCGCCGCTGGAGATTTACGGCGACAAATACGACCCAACCAGCGAAAACTCCCAATTCGAGATTTGGTTCCCGGTTGTGCTGGCATGACGGACGGCATCTGGTGAAATAATCGCCAGGGTGCAAGTGCTTGTTTTTGTTATCAAACCTGCTTGCGGCGAGAAATAAACCCTGTCATAATGGCGGGCTACCAGACGCGATGAGCTGACGGTATTACATGGACCCGCCGCCGGGAAGTACCCGGAAGGCTTTTAACCGACATTGGGCAAGGATTGGAAAGAGCAGGGGGACCTGCCGCCTAGGTCAGTATTTTTCACAATAAGGACATCGTATGCCTAAGATGAAATCCAGCCGTTCGGCCGGTAAGCGGTTCTTCAAGACCGCAACTGGCAAGTACAAGTGTGGCCACGCAAACCGCAGCCACATCCTCACCAAGAAAGCGACCAAGCGCAAGCGTAACCTGCGCCAGACGAATCACGTCAATCCGAGTGATGCTGGCCGTATCGATCGCATGCTGCCGTACGCATAAACACTTAGAGAGGATATAGAACAATGGCACGAGTAAAACGTGGCGTCCAAGCACGCCGTCGTCACAAGAAAGTCCTTTCGCAAGCGAAGGGTTATTACAATGCACGCCGCAAGGTCTTCCGCGTAGCTAAGCAAGCTGTCACCAAGGCACTGCAATATGCATACATTGGCCGTAAGCAGAAGAAGCGTAACTTCCGTTCGTTGTGGATCACCCGCATCAACGCAGCTGCACGCATCAATGGCTTGAGCTACAGCCGCTTCATGAACGGCCTGATGAAGGCTGGTATCACGCTGGACCGTAAGGTTTTGGCTGATATCGCAGTGCATGACGCAGAAGGTTTTGCAGTTTTGGCTGAGAAGGCAAAGGCTGCGCTGTAATCGTCAAGGATTTGTAAGCGCATCGTAATTTGCGGAGCGCTGACGACCCTGATCAACGGGGGAGGGCGCGAGTCCTCTCCCGTTTTTTATTTCTGTCCAAAAATTTTGTGATCACCCAATGACCACCTCTCTCGATCAAGTTCAACAGGACGCCCTGGCACAGATTGCTGCCGCGGCATCGCCCGACCAACTCGAAGCGCTGCGCGTCTCGTTGTTCGGCAAGCAAGGAAGCATCAGTGGTCTTTTGAAGACGCTGGGCACATTGGCGCCGGAGGAGCGCAAGGCTGCCGGTGAGTCGATCAACCGCGTGCGTGATGCGATTGGTGACGCGATGTCATCGCGCAAGACTGAGTTGGCATCAAAGGCGTTGGATGCGCAGCTGGCTGCGGAAGCGATTGACGTGACGTTGCCGGGAACGGATGTCTCCGTTGGCTCCATCCATCCCGTGTCGCGGACGTTGGAGAGGATTGCGGATATTTTTGGACGGCTTGGTTACGATCTCGCTGACGGTCCGGAGATCGAAGACGACTGGCATAACTTTGAAGCGTTGAACTTCCCGCCGCATCATCCGGCGCGTGCGATGCACGATACGTTTTATTTCCCGGATGGTCGTCTGTTGCGCACGCATACCTCGGGTGTGCAGATCCGTTACATGCTCGAGAACAAACCACCACTGCGCATGATTGCTGCAGGCAAGGTCTATCGTTCGGACAGCGATCAAACGCATACGCCGATGTTCCATCAGGTTGAAGGTTTGTTGATTGATGAGCATGCTTCATTTGCGGATTTGAAGGGCACGTTGACGGAGTTTGTGCGGGCGTTTTTTGAGCGTGATTTTGAAATGCAATTCCGTCCGTCGTATTTCCCGTTTACCGAACCGTCGGCTGAAGTCGATATCGCATGGACGCAACCGGATGGTTCGTCGAAGTGGTTGGAAGTGCTCGGCTGTGGCATGGTGCATCCGAATGTGTTGCGCGCGGTTGGCATCGATCCCGAAAAATATCGCGGTTTCGCGTTTGGTCTCGGCGTCGAGCGGTTTGCGATGTTGCGTTATGGCGTGGATGACTTGCGGAAGTTTTTTGAAAATGACGCGCGTTTCCTGCAGGCATATCAATAAGGAATTGATGGAATGAAATTTTCGGAAAATTGGTTGCGCTCGCACATTCCGTCGTCGTTGTCGCATGATGAGTTGGTCCGCACGCTGACGGCCATTGGCTTGGAAGTCGAAGAAGTGACGCCGTTGGGTGAGTCGCTCGAAGGTGTCGTCGTCGCTGAGATTGTTTCGGCTGAGCCGCATCCTGAAGCAGACCGTTTGCAAGTTTGCTCGGTGGCGTTCGGTGGTGCAGAGCCAGTACAAATTGTTTGCGGTGCCCCGAATGCACGCGTCGGTTTGAAAACGGCGTTGGCGACGGTGGGTGCTGTTTTGCCGGGTGATTTTAAGATCAAGCCAGCCAAGTTGCGTGGCGTTGAATCGTTCGGCATGCTGTGCTCCGGTAAGGAGCTTGGCATTGATGAAGGTGCTGCGGGAATCATTGAGTTTCCTTCCGATGCACCGGTGGGTGCTTCGCTGGCTTCGTATTTGTCGTTGCCGGATTCCTCGATTGAAATTAAGTTGACCCCGAATCGCGCAGATTGTTTCGGCGTGCGTGGTATCGCATATGACGTTGCTGCGGCGACGCGTGGTGCGGTGTCTGAGTTTGACTCGTCCTCGGTTGCCGCGACATCCGATGCCGTGCGTGCGATCGCGTTGAATGCCGGTGCTGCGGCTCCCCGCTATGTCGGTCGTGTGATTACCGGTTTAACTGCCGGTGCTGTGACGCCAATCTGGATGCAGGAATCATTGCGTCGCAGTGGCATCCGTCCATTGAGCTTCCTCGTCGACGTCACGCAATACGTGATGATGGAACTGGGTCAGCCGATGCATGCTTTCGACAATGATAAGTTGCAAGGCGAAGTTGGCGTTCGCATGTCACGTCGCGGTGAGAAGTTGCAACTGCTTGACGGTCGCGAAGTCGAACTGGACGATACGTTCCTGGCGATTACTGACAATGATGCGCCGATCGCATTGGCCGGCATCATGGGTGGCGAGTTGTCGAAGGTCACGGACGCAACGACAAACGTGTTCCTGGAAGCTGCGCACTTTGCCCCTGCGAACATCATGGGTCAAGGCCGTAAATTTGGGTTGCATACTGACGCATCGCATCGCTTTGAGCGTGGTGTCGATCCGGAGTTGCCGGTTGCTGCGATTGAACGTGCGACAGCATTGATCCTCGAGGTTGCAGGCGGTTCGGCAGGTCCGGTCGTTGATGTTGCGTTGAATGATACGTTGCCGAAGCCTCGTGAAATCACTCTGCGTCAATCGCGCTTGAATGACGTGCTCGGTGTTGCGGTGGCGGATGATGAAGTGACGAAAATTCTTGCGTCGCTTGGATTGTCGCCGGAGCGCACCGAAAACGGATGGAAGGTGACAGCGCCGACGCGTCGTTTTGACCTTGAGATTGAAGCGGATCTGATCGAAGAAGTCGCGCGTATCTACGGTTACGACACGATTCCAACGACGTTGCCGCATGGCTCGGCGCCATTGCATGCACCTACGGAATCCATCGTGCCTTCGAGTGCGCTGCGTCGCCAGTTGGCTGCGCGTGATTACCGCGAAAACATCAACTACGCCTTCGTTGACGCGGAGCTGTTGGCTACGTGGAAAACTGACGCAACCCATCACGTCGCCATCGCGAATCCGTTGAGCGCGGAACTTGCCGTCATGCGTCCGATGTTGTTGCCAGGCTTGGCTTCGGCAGCTTCGCGCAACTTGGCGCGTCAGCAATCGCGTGTTCGCTTCTTCGAACTTGGTAACGTGTTCACGCCATCGGGTGCTTCTGCTTCCATCACGGATGCCGTGGTTTCGTTGAAAGATAATGGGCCGGTTCATACGCAACGCATTGCCGCAGTCGCTGCAGGATCGCGTGGTTCTGAGCAATGGAATGGCAAGTCGGTGCCAGTGGACTTCTTCGCAGTGAAGGGTGATCTCGAATCGCTCGCAGCGATGTCGGGCGTGACATTGGTGTTTGAGAATCAGGCGCTGCCTTTTGCCCATCCAGGTCGCAGCGCGATCGTGAAGTTGAGTGATGGCACGGTTATCGGTTGGGTCGGTCAATTGCATCCATCGCTCGCTGATGAAATGGAAATCGATACGCCAATCTACGGTTTCGAAGTGGATCTCGCTCCGCTAACGTTGAAGGCTGCACGTGCTGGTGATGGCTCGATCTCGAAGTTCCCATCGGTGCGTCGTGACTTGGCGTTTGTTTTGCCACAGGAACGTCAATGGTCGGCGGTACGCTCAACGATTGCCAACGTTGCCGGGCCGTTGCTGAAGGAGCTGGTGTTGTTTGATCAATACCAAGGCAAGGGCGTTGAAGATGGACACAAGTCCCTTGCGATTGGATTGGTACTGCAGGATGCTTCCCGCACGTTGACGGACGCGGACGTTGATGAGGTCGTCTCCAAAGTCATCGATGCGATGGCGTCAGAGCAGGGCGCTTCGATCCGCAGCTAAGTGATAACGGAAACCCACTCAATTGAGTGGGTTTCTTCGTTTGGTGTGATGAGATGTATGCTGGAAGGGGTCCTGCGGAGTGGATGCGGGATTTTTTTGCCCATCAAAAGGAGCATTGATATGACCGACATCTGGTTGGAATCATTAATCACGGACACGCCACAGGAAGGGTTTGAGCTCGCGATCATGCTGAGCCGCCGCGGTGTGAAGTACACGCAGCCGGACGCGAGTGTTTTGAAAAGTTTGCGGCCGGAATATGCCACGTCAGCAGACGCCTTGACGGCGGCCTCCCATGTGATCGCGTTGAATTTTCAAACGATCGCCGCTGCGAACAAGTATTGGCGCAAAAAGAAGGACTGACATGTCGCGGATCTGGCCATGGATTAGGACCGTCATTTCCCTGCCGCTCGGACTCGTGGCAATTTCACTGGTCCATGAGTTAGCGAAATTAGGGTTGCCACAGCTATATGCAAATGACCTCGCGAACGATGCTGACAGAACGCTCATGCTGCTGCTTTCTATTCTTGCCGGAATTGTTGGCAGCTTTGTTGTTGGAGCGATCGCGCGGCATCGGCTGAGGTTGCACATGGGGTTATTCCTCGTCGCGATGCTGATCATTGATTGGCTCGGAATCATTGGGTACTTAGCGGCGCAGCCTTTGTGGTTCAAGATTGCAATCATCGTGACGTTGCCGTTGCAGGTATGGGTCGGTGGAAAACTTGCCAAAATGATGTTTCCAAGTGCATATTCAACTGAATAGACAGTGAGGTCCATTTGGATGGACTGATGCCGCTGGAAATTTCTCACGCGAGGCTGGTAGAGCGTTGATCAAGAGAATCCTGATTTTGCTGACACTCTGTGTAGCGCTGATTGCGGCGGATGCAATTGCCTGTTCGTGCAATCCGGATGATCTGGGGCGACAAGATGAGAAGGCTCAAATCATTTTTATCGGACGGCCTACGAAAATTGAAGTCTTGCCGGACGATAGATCCATCTGGCAAAGACTGTTTGATTTTTTCGCGGAATTGGTTGGACGATCGCCACCCCGTGAGTCCGAGATCAGAATTCGCGGACACCTGGATTCCGTTCGATTGACTTTTGCCGTATCAAACTACGTGAAGGGCAAAGGCGGAAACGAGATCAGTGTGATGAGTGGTTACGGTGGCGCAGATTGCGGGCTAAGCGTTTCGCCGTTGGAAACGTACAAGATCTACCTGCGTCGAATCGATGGCAAACTTCGGACGTCGTATTGCTTTGGAAGCGAGCAGTACCCAAAGCCTAGAACGATGCAGATGTGCACTGGCGAATAGCGAGCGCATGTCGAATTTGATTTTTAAGAAGGCGACTGATTCGGATTCGCAGGTCATTTGGGAAATTCTGCAGGATGCGATCGCCCAACGGAAGAGCGAGGGCAGCGATCAATGGCAAAACGGATATCCAAATCCGGAATCCGTCGCCGAAGACATAGCGGCGCAATGTGGCTATCTGATCATTGAGGATGATGTGCCTGTCGCGTATGCCGCTATCGTTTTTGAAGATGAGCCTGCCTATGCCGAGATTGACGGCGCTTGGCTCACCTTTGGCAAGTACGCAGTTGTGCATCGAGTTGCACGTTCGGCAGACGCGACAACGCGGGGGCTTGCGTTCAAAGTTTTCAAATTCGCGGAGGAGCTCTGTTCTGCCAAGGGTGTCGCGAGTATCCGGGTGGATACGAATTTTGACAATCTGCCGATGCTCAAGGTTCTGGAGAAACTGGGATACACGTATTGCGGGGAGATATTTTTCCAGGGGGCGCCGCGGCGGGCATACGAAAAGATCGTCGGTGATAGTTGAGAACTGTGGTAGTTTGATTTCGAAAGCCCACGATTGAACCCGCTTGATAAGGATGTTGAGTGTCATGAAGTTCATTGCAGTACGCCTTGTTTTTTCGATGTTCATTGCACCGGCAATGGTGCAGGCTGCGGACAGTCCCAACGTGAAGTTGGTGAAGAAATTTTACGCATCGTTTGATACGCCGAGCACCCCACAGTCGGATGCGAAGTTCATGACACCGAAGTTGATCAAACTTCTCTATCGCGAGGGGGAATGTCAGCGACGGAATGAGGAAGATTGCAATCTGGATTTCGATCCGTTTTGGGCATCACAAGATCCATCCGCTGAGGCGCTGAGAATTGCGAAGTCTGCCAAACCGGAAATCGTTGTGGTGACGTATCGCCATAATTACGGCAAACGCGAATTAGTCACCATGAAATATCGAATTGAGCAAACGAAGCAAGGCCCCCGGATTGCCGACATCAAATACGAGGATGGCTCAAGTCTCGTCAATTTGCTGGAACAACCATGAGTCATTCATTGCAAGCAATCATCGCGAAGAACGGTACGCTAGCCGAGTTTGCAGTGCAGCTTGGATTCCCGCGAGCGGTTCCATTGAACCAGGACTTCGAGCTACTGCCGCTGATGCAGGAGCGGCTAGATGAGATCGGCCAGGAAACGAACATGGACATATGGGGCACGTACAGTCTGACGCCGTTGATGGAAGGGCTGATTAAGCACGCGTCGTTGAAGGGACCGGTTGCGTTCGTCATCACGGAGTACTTGGGAGGAAGCGGCTCGCAAGGTGCGGCGGTCTACGAAAACGGCGAAGTGAAAATGCCGTATGAATTTGCGCCGCTCGGTCCAATCAATCGGGCGTTGAATGCGATCGGTGTGACTCGCGAAAATGGCGAGGATCAATTTGACTCGATTGGTCTCGATAAATATCGCGACATGGACCGATGGCTCGAAGCAAGTCACGCAACACCGAAGAATGCGCATGAAACTCCACCGCTACGGATTGTTCCGAGAACCCGCCAAAAATACGGCGGACTGATCATGGCCGTCATCGCAATCGGATTCATTGTCTGGTCGTGGGTGACGCGGATGAATGAAGGACGGTTTGATTTGCGGGTCGCACTTATTTTTCCAGCGTTTGCGGTAATTGGGCTGGGTGCATTTCTGTTTCCCGGCTACAACGAAGAGCGTTACGCGCGAATCCAGCGAGGCGAAACAGATAACGCAAGTTTCATGATGCTGACGCCGAGATGGCTCGTCATCACTGCGCTTGCCATTGTCGCTGCGGTGGTGAATTTCCTGCTGCTCAAATATCTCTGACTTATACTGCGGAAAACACACACGGAATTGAATCGATGAAACGAGTGACGGGAATTGGCGGGATTTTTTTTAAGGCGCAAGATCCGAAGGCGTTGAGTGCTTGGTACAAGCAACACCTCGGAGTGGATGTGACGGATTGGGGTGGTGAAGGTAGTGAAAGCGGCATGACCGTGTGGAGTCCCTTCAAGGCGGACACCGATTACATGGAACCGAGCAAGTCATCTTTCATGGTCAACTATCGAGTCGAAGATGTCGAAGCGCTGCTGAAAGTTTTGCAAGAAGAAGGTTGCAACATCGTCGGTGAGATGCAGGAAAGCGAGCAGGGCAAGTTTGGTTGGGTGACTGACCCTTAACGCGACATCGGTAGAATGGTTGTAACACCGACGCCATGAAGGAGTGACGACGATGAGCACAACGTTCAAGGTTGGCGATCACGTGTCCTGGAATTCCGAAGCCGGACGCGTCAGCGGACATATCGTCAAAATTCGCACCGCCGATTTCGACTACAAGGGTTACACGCATCACGCGAGTGCCGATGATCCGCAGTACGAAATCAAAAGTGACAAGACTGATCACATCGCCGCACACAAGGGTGGCGCATTGAGGAAGTTGGAGAGCTGATGATTCGAGTTGGTTTTGCGATCGTTACTACACTACTGCTTTCAGGGTGTTTCCCCGAGCGGCAAACACGCGTTCCCGACATCACAGGCACAGTGATTCGCGATGGTGCTCCGGCGGCGCAAGTACGATTGGCGTTGAGCCTATCGAAGGATGAGTGCAAGGTTCCCGTGGAAACCGTTCAATCCGATAACAACGGTGCATTCCGTTTCAAGGCGATCAAGGACTGGGGTGCTGGCAAGGTGTTTGTGAGTCCTGAGCAAACGTATTCCATTTGCCTCGATGCCGGCGATGGATTTGAGTTGGCATTTTCGCAACGGACGTGGCGTGGTCCCGCGCCGGAATCATTTTTGTGCGATCTCAACGCGATGAAGTGCGGAAAGAAGTGACGCCTATCAAGACCGTGCTTAGCTGGAGCAGTGGTAAGGATTGCGCAACGGCACTCAGTGTCTTGCGCGACGATCCAGGTATCGAAGTCGTTGGTTTGCTGACAACGGTCAACGAAGTTCACGATCGAGTCGCGATGCATGCAGTGCGGCGGGATTTGCTGCAACGACAAGCTGATGCAGTTGGGTTGCCACTGCGCATCGTCAACATTCCATCGCCTTGTACGAATGAGCAGTACGAAGCCGTCATGTCAAACGCGCTTGCAGAATTAAAGGCTCAAGGCGTAGAGCAAATGGCGTTCGGTGATTTGTTGCTGGAAGACATTCGCGACTATCGCGAGAAGCAAATGGCGGCAACGGGCATCAAGACGTTTTTCCCATTGTGGAAACGCGACACGACGAAGCTCGCACAGGAAATCATCGCCAATGGCACGAAGGCGGTGATCACTTGCATCGATCCGAAAGTTTTGGACGCGAGCTTTGCGGGACGGCAATTCGACGATGCATTTCTCAACGCGCTACCAAGCAACGTCGATCCATGCGGCGAGAACGGCGAGTTCCACACATTCGTGCACGACGGACCGATGTTCAAGCATCCATTGCAAATCCAGGTGGGCGACATTGTGGAGAGAGATGGGTTTGTTTTTGCAGATGTTACCGAGCGTGATTAAACTGGATCTAACATTCGGAAAGCAAGGTAGAGGGATATGCCAAATTGGCTTAAGTTAATCATCGGTGTCGTCATTGGTCTCGTGGTCGGTTCCATCGTCAATGGATCAATCATTTCGATGAGTCCGCACGTGATTGCACCGCCACCGGGTGCTGACCTCCACACCGAAGCGGGATTGAAAGCGGCGATGGCGCAGATGGGGCCGCAACATTTCCTCATGCCGTTCCTCGCACACGCACTTGGAAGCTTAGTTGGTGGTTTCCTCGCAACGAAAATCGCGCCGTCCTATCGCGCGATCCCGGCAGTCATCGTAGGTGCGGTGTTCCTTGGCGGTGGTGCATACATGGCATCGATTCTGCCTGCACCATTGTGGTTTGAAGCACTCGACGTGATCGTGGCTTACCTGCCAGCGGCATTGCTTGGGTATCACCTCGCGAAACCCCGAAAGCCGAAGTACGTCTAAGTAACGCGGCGCGTTCCGCGCTAGAGTGGTGATAGGTATGTATAACGTCATCCTATTTCTGCATGTCATTGCCGCATGTATCTGGACCGGCGGTCATTTGATCGTCGCGTTCATGGTTTTGCCGCGTGCTTTGCAAGATCGCGATCCACAGCAGATTCTCGATTTCGAATCGCGTTACGAGAAGTTGGGGATGCCCGCATTGATCTTTCAGTTGCTAAGCGGTTTGTGGATGGCGTACACGATGATTCCGGATGTGGCTGCATGGTTTTCGTTTGCGACACCGCAGGCGATTTTGATTTTTTGCAAGGTTGCGTTGCTACTCGGAACCGGACTGACGGCCTTGGATGCAAAGACGCGCATCATCCCACACCTCACTGCGGATACGCTGCCGAAGATGGCATGGCGAATTCGGTTGGTGACGCTTTTCGCCGTGCTGTTTGTGCTCGTTGGTGTTTCTTTCCGTGGCGGCTTACTGATGGGGTTGCATTGAGTTGAATAGGGACGTTATCCGCAAATATCTCGACGCCTACACGTCCTTCGACATCGATGGCATGTTGGCGTTGTTGAGTGATGATGTGCACTTCCGCAATTACCTCGACGATCAATTGACGGTCGAATCACACGGAAAAGACAAGTTCAAGGAGATTGCGGAGGGATCGAAGGATCTTTTTGCCACGCGCGAACAGAAGTTGGTCTCGGTGAGAAGCGATGACGACAACGCCGTCGCGGTCGTCGAGTTCAAGGGAACGCTCGCGAAGGATTTCGAGAATGGGCCGAAGGCGGGGACTGAAATCCATCTCGTGGGCAAGTCGGAATTTCAATTTCGCGATGGTTTGATTTGCAGCATCGTCGACCGGGCGTAAGAAGGATGAGCATCGCGATCAAACGGGTCTACGAAGTGCCGGCGAAGTCGGATGGTACGAGAATCCTGGTCGATCGCGTTTGGCCGAGAGGGATCACGAAGGCGGAAGCGGATGTCCACGAATGGCTCAAGGAGGTTGCGCCGTCGACAGAGCTGCGGAAGTGGTTCAATCACGACCCAGCGAAGTGGCCGGAATTCGAAGCTAAATACGAGAAAGAGCTGAAAACGAACGCCGCCCTCAGCGAACTGATCACGCTCGCGAAGAAGGGGAAAGTGACCCTGATCTACAGCGCCCGCGACGAAGAACACAACCAAGCGGTCGTGATTGCGAAAGTGGTTCAGAAAGCCCTCAAATAGTGGCGAAAACCGCGCCATTGCGCTAATCTAGACAGGAGGTCGCCGTGACGATGCATGGCGGCTTTTTTTCTGGATCAAATTGCACCAAGACGGGGCGCGGGAGTACGACAATGGCACAACCAAACATCATCATGACCAAGCTGGATGCAGAGCGTCTGGAAGCTTTGATTGACCGTTTGCCGAACAATACTGCGCCTGGCATCGAGAAGCTTCAGGACGAACTGCTGCGTGCAACCGTTGTGGAGTCGAAGGACATCCCGGCAGACGTTGTGACGATGAATTCGAAAGTCACGTTCCGCATTGACCAGAATGGCAAGGAATTTTCGCTGAAGCTCGTCTATCCAAAGGATGCGGACGGCAGCGCGGATAAGATTTCGATTCTTGCGCCAATCGGCAGTGCATTGATCGGCATGCGCGAAGGCGCAACGATTGCTTGGCCGGTCGCCGGCGGTGAAGCACACGAAGTCATCATCGTCCGCGTGGATGAGCAACCGGAACGCGAAGGCAACTTCGCACTGTAATTGCATTGCCGGGATAACGTGATATTTTCGGGTGTATGGACCCGATCACGTTTGATGACTTTTTGAAAGTGGAACTTCGCGTTGGCCGAATTGTCAGCGCGGAGGAGTTTCCGCAAGCCCGTAAACCTGCTTACATTCTCAGCGTCGATTACGGCGAGGAGATCGGCATGCGCAAATGCAGCGCGCAAATCACGCAACACTACAAGCCTGAAGAACTTGCGGGCAAGTTGGTCGTGGGTGTGGTGAATTTTCCGAAAAAGCAAATCGGTCCGCTGATGTCGGAATGTTTGGTGACGGGTTTTCACGACGAGAACAATCACGTCGTCCTGTGCACACCGGATATGGATGTGCCGCTGGGCACGAAGTTACTTTAGGGAGAACGCATGAAAGGTTTGCACATCTACGAAGAACTCATGTTGCTCGCATTGAATAACAAGAAGGGTCGCCAGAAATTCGGTTTCTCGGAGTACTCAACGGCCGGTGCAGTCGTTGCCGAATTACTCCTTGATGGACGCATCAAGATCGAAGACGAGAAGAAGCTGTTGGTTCGCGTCATTGACGCATCTCCGACCGGCGATCCGGTGATTGATGAATGCCTGCGCAAAATGAGCGATCAAAGACGACGTTCCTCGGTGCAAACCTGGGTGCAGAAACTTGCGAGGATCAAGCACTTCCGCGTAAAGATCCTGCGACAACTCTGCGAACGCAAGATCGTCAGGGAAGATCCCGAGAAGGTGTTGTTTTTCTTTACGGTGAAGACGTACCCGGAAATCAATCCGGTGCCGGAGCAGCGGATTGTGGCGCGGATTCGCAAGGCGATTTTTGATTCGACGGGTAAGGTGGATGCGAAGACGGCAGTGTTGATCGCGTTAGCTGACGGCAATGGGATGCTCGCCGATAATTTCACGCGCAAAGCTTTGAAGCCATACATGAAGCGCATCGAACAAATCATCAACGGTGACATGATCAGCAAGGCGACGAATGACGTCATTCAATCCGTGCAAGCGGCCGTGATTGTCGCTGCAGTGATGCCGGCGATGGTCGCAAGCACCAGCGCGTCGTGCGCAACTGCTGCGGCCTGCTGATGATCTGCGCATCTTTCATTTGGGAGCCGGGGACGTACGACGATGAATTCCATCGGTTGAATGACCTGATCCAGAAAGTCGCCGACTACTCCGCCGGCTACATCGGCGTAGACGGATGGGTGTCGAAGGATGGGAAGCGCAAGTGTGCCAATTATTTTTGGAAAGACATGGAATCACTCCAAATGTTCGCCCAGCACCCGACGCACCTGGAGGCGAAGCGCGAATACGCGAGGTGGTACAACGGCTACCAGATCATCATTTCGGAGGTCACACGCACGTATGGCGACGGACAGCTAGGTGATTTAGGGATGAATGGGCGTAAGTCCTGAAAACAGGCGTAGAAACACCGCCCTAGGCGACATTTGGCAGGGTGCAGTTGCAGAATGTTCGCTAGATGCTTGATTTTCAAAAAAGAATGTCGCAATCTAACAATCCCGTAACGTTTTTCAGCTACATGGCTGCAAACTGAACGGAACTTGTTTTTACTGGTCAATGAGAGGGTTACCGTGGCACTGACAAAGGCCGAAATGGCTGAACGTCTGTTCGATGAAGTCGGACTCAACAAGCGCGAGGCGAAGGAATTCGTGGATGCGTTTTTTGATGTGTTGCGAACTGCCTTGCAAGATGGCCGCCAAGTGAAACTTTCCGGATTTGGCAATTTCGACCTGCGTCGCAAGAGTCCACGTCCGGGCCGCAACCCGAAGACGGGTGAAGAGATTCCAATTACGGCGCGGACGGTCGTCACTTTCCGTCCGGGTCAGAAATTAAAGGAGCGAGTGGAAGCGTATGCTGGATCCGAGCAGCAATAAGGAACTCCCGCCAATTCCGGCCAAGCGTTACTTCACGATCGGTGAGGTTTCCGAGCTGTGCGACGTCAAGCCGCACGTTCTGCGCTACTGGGAAACTGAATTTCCATCGCTGTGCCCGGTCAAGCGCCGTGGCAACCGTCGTTACTACCAGCGCCATGAAGTGCTGATGGTGCGTCAAATTCGCGGCTTGCTGTACGAGCAGGGGTACACCATCGGTGGTGCACGACTGCGACTGGAAGGCGATGCAGGCAAGGAAGAATCGGCGTTGAGCTCGCAGATCGTCAAGCAAGTCCGCATGGAACTGGAAGAAGTCCTGCAGATGCTGCGTCGATAATTCTCCGCGCAATCGTTATAATGGAAAGCCCGTTGCAATGACGGGCTTTTTTACGTTTGAGTACATCGTCGGGGCGTAGCGCAGTCTGGTAGCGCACCTGCCTGGGGGGCAGGGGGTCGTCGGTTCAAATCCGGCCGTCCCGACCAACTCAAGGTGTCACGTTGATCATCACGTGATCGGGGCATAAACTGACCTGACTTGCCACGAACCTGGATTCCGAGTGACCGCACAACACCACCCAACGAAAGGTGAGTTTCAGCTGGAACGGATTCTGTTCTTCAGTGATGCGATATTCGCGATCGCGATTACATTGCTGATCATTGAGTTGAAAGTGCCCGAGCTTGCGGACAATGCAACGAACGCCGACTTCTGGAAGGCGATGGCTGCAATTGCACCGAAGATCGTCGGTTTCGTCCTCAGCTTCTTCATCATTGCAATGTACTGGTTCGTCCATCATGAAATGTTCGGTTACGTCACGCGCTACACGGGCAAGTTGATTTGGCTGAATTTGATTTTCATGTTCACCATCGTTGCGATGCCGTACACGACGGCGATGTACAGTGAATTTTCGAATGTGCACCACCTGCATCTGAGCAGTCCGTACGCAATCTATGCGGGTAATATCATTGCGACTGGCGTAATCAATTACCTGCTATGGCGCTACATTGGCGATCCTGCGAACGGAGTTGCAGAAGGCTTTCCGGATAACCATGTCCTTGCAGGCAAGTGGCGCGCGTTGGTGATGCCTTTGGTGTTTGGTCTATCGTGGTTGGTGAGTTTGCAATGGCCAGTGGTGGGAAGGTTTACACTGTTCCTTATCGCACCGTTGATGATGTGGGTGCCATTTGCCAAAAAGAGTAAAACCGATTCATGAGAACCACGCTGATTAAGACCACTGTCATAGCGATGTCATTGGCGCTATCGTCCTGCGCGACAATGCAAGCTGTTTCACCCGTGCAAACGCCGCCTGTCTCAACCAACGCCGTCAGCGAGGTAAAGGAAACGAAGGATCTCGCGAGTGTGGTTGATGAGCTACGCGATACAACGGCACGCACCTTGGTGGTATTTGACATCGATGATACGACACTGACGGCTGAGCAATTTTTCGGCAGTGATTACTGGTACGAATGGCAGAAGCCTGAGAATTTGGGTAAGTCCGAAAAGGTCTCGTGCAAGTTCGATTACATCGCTTTGAACTTCGAAGCGCAAACCATGAAGCCGACACAGCAGGACGCCGCGGCGATTTTCAACGGCATCACCCATGACAAGTTATTCTTGACGTCGCGCGGCGCAAATTACCGTGGCCCAACCATCCGCGAATTGACGAAGAACGGCATTGCGTTCCCGAAGATGCTGGATGGGAATGAAGACGGTCGCATCTGGAATTGGCAGAATGCGGATGGCTCGCGCAAGGCTTTGCTGAGCTACCACGAAGGCGTGTTCATGACGACGGGGCAGGATAAAGGGGTTATGTTGCTGTTCTTGCTGGACAGAATGAAGCGCCAATATGATCGCGTCATTCTCGTCGACGACGGCATGATCAACATCACCAACATGCAACGGTCCATGAAAGCCGCCGGTATCAACTACACGGGTCTGCACTACACGCTGATCGACAAGCCGTTCCCGATCAATCCCGAACTGGCGAAACAAGCCGATGATGATTTCGACGAGAGCCGCCGTTACTTGAAGGAAGTTTTCCCGACGCGTTACGAGCAACTGCAACGCGGTGAGTGCTCTTACTGATTGACGTAACCGGGAAACAGTTTCTGCAATAGAAATGTTGGCAAGCGATCGCGTGCGAAACAGCGCGCAGTCGAGCCAGGATGCAGGATGTGCAGGGCAGTGCAGTGAGGATCGTCGGTGGTGATCATTTGGGCACCGTGATTTACCAGGTCCTTCGCGAAGTGTTCGTCTTCGCTCAGGGAGATGTCGCGGAACGGAAAGCGTAGGGCCGTGTCGCGCCTGAACACGTACGAATAGCCGTAAAACACGATGAAGTCGGCGCCGATCTGCATCTTGTCATGGAACGTGATTTCCTCGAAACGATCGTTGCTGATCATGTAATGGTGTCCAACCTTCGCGGTCAGATCCATGTAGCCGAGAAATTGCGCGGCAGGACTGTACACGAAAAAGCCCGAGAACTTGATTAAATCCGCTTGGTGTTCCACGAGCGTGCTCAGCATGAACTGCAGAAAGTTGGGCGCATAGTAATCATCGTCATCGAAGTGTGCGATGAACTCGCCGGTCGCACGCGCAATCATCTCATTGCGCTTGAATCCGATCGAGACGACCTCGTTGCGATGGCGGTAATGGATCCGTGAGTCCCGCGCGCTCAATTCACGTAGGAATGACGACGGCATATCACTGTCATCATCAATCAACCATTCCCAGTCGGCATGGGCTTGCGACATCACGCAGCGCGCAATGACCGGCAAAAAATGCTCGCGATTGCGGGTCGGCGTGATGATGCTTACCCGCGCCATGTGGCTTACACCGAGAGTGCTTGCAGCGTCTTGCGAATGCCGGCTTCGTCGATGCCTGCTTCTTCAAGAAGTTCTTCACGCGACCCATGATGCTGGAACTCATCCGGCAAGCCGAGATGCACAACGCGTGTCCTGATGTTCTCTGCAGAGAGCAACTCAGCAACACCGGAACCAGCACCACCTGCAACGACGTTGTCTTCAATCGTCACGAGGATGTCATGCGACTTCGCCAAGTCGACAATCATGTTGCGATCCAACGGCTTCGCGTAACGCATGTTCACAACGGTTGCATTGAATTCTTCTGCGACCTTCAATGCCGGCGCCAGTGGCGGACCGAAGACGAGCAGTGCAATCCGCTCACCATCGCGACGCTTCTGAGCAACACCGATTGGCAAAGTATTCAATGCCGGACCCAGCGCAACGCCAGGGCCGGTACCGCGCGGATAGCGCACCGCAGCCGGACCTTCGTATTGGTAACCGGTGGTCAACATTTCGCGGCATTCGTTCTCGTCGGATGGAACCATCACGACCATGTTCGGCACGCAACGCAAGTAACTCAAATCCAGGTTGCCCGCATGTGTTGCACCATCCGGACCGACAACGCCTGCGCGGTCAATCGCGAACAAAACGTCGAGGTTCTGGATTGCCACGTCGTGAATCAATTGATCGTATGCGCGTTGCAGGAACGTCGAATAGATCGCGACGACGGGTTTCATGCGTTCGCATGCCATACCAGCGGCCAACGTCACCGCGTGCTGCTCAGCAATCGCAACATCGAAGTAACGCGATGGATATTCCTTGCTAAAGCGAACAAGACCCGAACCTTCGCGCATCGCCGGCGTAATGCCGAGCAACTTCGAATCAGCAGCAGCCATGTCGCAGATCCATTCGCCGAAAACATCGGTGTAGGTAGGCTTCTTTACAGTACCGGGCTCATACACCATGCCCATCGTTGGATCAAACGGCGACACCGCGTGATAACCAATCTGATCGCCTTCCGCGAGCTCGTAACCCTTGCCCTTGGTCGTCATGATGTGCAGCAACTGCGGACCCTTGCGGTCCTTCAGCAAACGCAACGCCTTCAACAACGCAGGCAGGTCATTGCCGTCAATCGGTCCGGTGTAATGGAAGCCCATCTGTTCGAAGATGGTGCTTGGCAAAAACGTCCCTTTCCACTGTTCTTCCCAGCGCTTGACGACCTTCGCCGGTCCCGCATGTTTGTCACCGAGCAAGTGCTTGGCGCCGTCGCGGATTTTGTTCAAAGTCGTCGAGCTGGTGAGCTTGCCGAGCATCTGCGTAATGCCGCCGACGTTCTCGGAGATCGACATCTGGTTATCGTTGAGGATGACAATCATGTTCGGCTCTTCGCGTTCAGGATCATCGCTCAAGCCACCGCCGTGTGCGAGTGCTTCAAACGCCATGCCGCCCGTCAATGCACCGTCACCGATGATCGCAACGACCTTGCGTGGATCCTTCTGCGCTTGCAATGCAATCGCCATGCCCAACGCGGCAGAGATCGACGTTGAGGAGTGACCGACACCGAACGTGTCGTACTCCGATTCTTCTCGCTTCGGGAACGGCGCAACGCCGCCCTTCTGCTTGACCGTCGCAATCGTGTCGCGGCGACCCGTCAAAATCTTATGCGGATATGTCTGATGTCCGACGTCCCAAACGAGACGGTCATTGGGTGTATCAAACAACCAATGCAATGCAACGGTGAGTTCGATGACACCGAGTCCAGCGCCAAAATGTCCGCCCACCTTCGCCACTTCCTGGATCAGGTAAGCGCGCAACTCCTTCGCGATCGCATCAAGTTCCTCTTCGGGAAACTTGCGGAGATCTTCAGGCGTTTGAATCTGTGAAAGGTGGGGGTAAAGCGTGGAATCAATCATTTCGGTAAATTTTGGACAATCCTCCCATTTTCGCCTTGTTTGCACGACCTTACAAGCCATTCAACGAGAGCCAGAGTATTTGTTCACAAATACACAGTTCTTGGGCGACGGGATGTCAGATTCATTGGTGGAAATCATCGGCTGGGCCGGCGCGTGCATGATCTTGCTCGCTTACTTCCTGGTCTCAACTGGCCGTGCGAAAAGCGATTCGAAACTTTACCAATGGCTCAACGTCTTCGGTGCGATTGGTTTCGTCATCAATGGTCTGAGCAATAAAGCGTATCCCGTCGCCGGTTTGAATGTCGTGTGGTGCCTCATCGGCATTGTTACGCTGGTCAAAATCCATTCCGGCCGCATGAAGAAGTCCGATCGCGAATGAATGTCCCATCCATCTCATTGACGCGCCGTCCACGCGGTCGCGATATCCACGAAGAAAATCGTGTCTCAACTCCGTTGGAGTTGCTGTTCGATTTGACCTTCGTCGTGGCGATTGCATCCGCTGCGTCGTTGTTGCATCACGGTGCGATGGAAGGTCATCTCGCGCAAACGTCGATCGGATTCGTGATGGCGTTTTTCGCGATTTGGTGGGCGTGGATGAACTACATGTGGTTCGCATCCGCCTACGACGATGACAGCGCCGTCTTTCGTATCCTCACCATGTTGCAGATGTTCGGCGTACTGATCTTTGCAACGGGTGTGCCGGGAATTTTCAAAGGTGACTTCCGCGCCGGCGTAACGGGCTATGCGGTGATGCGTGTTGCGTTGGCGATTCAATGGTATCTCGCCGCGCAGGGTGATCCGCGTTGCCGCACAACCTGCATGCGCTACTTCTACGGCATCATTTTCGTGCAGGCGCTGTGGATTGCGCGGTGGTGGTTTTTTGATAAAGGATATGTGCCATCCGGTTGGGGCATTCCGGTGTTCATCGCATTGGCGGCGGCGGATTTGTCGGTACCTGTGTTTGCAGCACGCGGCGAACAAACACCCTGGCACGGCCACCACATCGCCGAACGATATTCGCTGTTGTTGATCATCACGTTAGGTGAGTGCGTCCTCGGTGCAACGAATTCGGTGGCGTCCATGTGGCAAGCGCACGGCTGGAGTCTTGATCTCGCGTTAGTGGGATTGGGCAGTACGTTGCTGGTGTTTTGTCTGTGGTGGATGTACTTCCTGATGTCGTCCGGTGACTCGCTGCATCATCATCGCGAGCGTGCTTTCGGTTGGGGCTACTCGCATTTCTTTGTGTTCGTATCTGCAGCGGCAATTGGCGGAAGCCTTGAAGTGGTTGCCGATGTTTTGCGCCACGCGAAAGACAATGCGGTTGCAACGGAAGCTGTGGTCTCGAAGGCATCTCCGTTGTTTGCAATCAGCATGTTGGCCGGTGCAGTGATTTTGTTTCAGTTGTCGCTGTGGTTTGTTTTCATCTACGTCACGCGTCTCGGGATAAATCATTTGTTGATTACGTTGCTGTGCGCGGCGTTGGTTTTGCTCGCACCCATCGCGGTTTATTTCGGTTTGGATTTGCCGTGGGCGATGTTGCTTTTGTGCGTCGGCCCCATCGTCGCCATCGTCTTCCACGAGCATGAGCGTAGACATTGCCTGAACACGCCTGCGGTAGCCTAGTTCAAATATTTGGGAGAACTATTAATGTCTGACACACAAAAAATCGGCTTCATCATCGGCAGCCTCCGCAAAGGTTCGTACAACCGCATGGTCGCGAAAGCATTGATGGAACGCGCTACGAAAAACTTCGAATGCACCATCATCGAAATCGGTGATCTTCCGTTGTACAACGAAGATCTCGACACCGACACGCCGCCAGAGGCTTGGACGAAATTCCGCAAGGAAGTGAAGGGCATGGACGGTATCGTTTTCGTCACGCCCGAATACAACCGCGGTACCACTGCCGCGATCAAGAACGCGATCGACGTCGGCTCGCGTCCCTACGGCAAATCCGTTTGGGCCTCCAAACCTGCCGCAGTCGTCTCCGCATCGATGAGCGCCATGGGCGGCTTCGGCGCGAACCACCAGCTGCGCCAATCGCTCGTCTTTCTCGACATGCCGGTCATGCAGCAACCAGAAGCCTACATCGGCAAAGCACAGGATCTGTTCGACAAGGACGGCAAGCTCACGAACGAAGACACCGGGAAGTTCTTCGACAAGATCATGGATACGTACTCGAACTGGGTAAAGAAACTGACCTAACGGTGAGGTAAGGGCTTGCGGGTAAGAGCTACGAAAGCTTTTATCCCTTACCTAGCAAGAATGTCGCGCTAAGCGCGCATTCTTGCATTCTTCGGCAACTGCGCCTTCAGAAACGCCATCTGATCCGCGAGGATGTTGCGATTCGAGAGAATTAAATGTTCCACCCACGACGGACGATAAGGTACGGCGAGTAACGGCATGGATGCTTGCTGCGGCGTGCGAGAACCCTTCCGGGAGTTGCAGGCGATGCAGGCGGTGACGACATTTTCCCAGAGATCCTTACCGCCGCGCGAGACCGGTTGCACGTGATCGCGGGTGAGGTGAGGGCGGGTGTAGGTTGAGCCGCAGTACATGCAGATGTTGGCGTCGCGCGCGAACAACGCGGTGTTCGTGAGCGTTGGAGTTGGATCCCAGGACTTCGAGCGGACGTGTCCACGCGAGGCGATGATCGGATGCAACTCGAGTAAGGTTTGCTCGCCGCTGAAACGGTCGGTGCCGCCGCGCAACTCGATGCAGGGATCACCGAGAGTCCAGACGACGGCATCGCGGGAGTAGAGACAAGCGGCTTCCTGCCACGAGATCCAGTTGAGCACGCGGCCATGCGCATCGAGCGAAAGCAGTCGCACGGCACGGTGATGATCGGAGGGATGGATGGGACCGTCAAATTCCGGGGTGGCTATGCCAGAGCCCGGGTCTAGCAGGTCAGGTGAGGCCCCTGCCAGAGTTCCGGATTGGACGAGGCGTAAGATCGCACTGTCGGTCTCCATCGAAAATCAATATAGCACGCCTTTTATGACGGAATGTTGACGGACGATGGAGATTTCCCAAAAAAATTTACGCGTCGAACCTCTCGTCCGGCATTTGCATCAGCACCCTGGCACCGCTGCGGATGTTTGCGGCATGCGTCAAGGTCCGTGGCAACAGGCGCGCGAAGAAGAACTCCGCCGTCTCACTCTTCGCCTTGCGGAAGTCTTCGCTGACGTTCGCATCCAACGCGGCACGTGCCGACTTCAGCCAATAATGCGCCAAAACGACGTAACCCGAATACATCAGGTAGTCGAACGATGCCGCGCCGACTTCATTTGGATCCTTCATCGCGTTGCCTGCAATCTCGCGCGTCAGCACTTCCCATTCGCCGGCGATTTTGGCGAGTTGAGAAGCCAGCGGTGCCAATTCCGTCGCCATCGAAGCTTCAATATTCGCCTTGATGTCTTCGCCAAACACCTTCATGCCGGAGCCTTGGAGTTGCAGGATTTTGCGGCCGATCAAGTCCAGCGCCTGGATGCCGGTCGTGCCTTCGTACATCGTCGTGATGCGGGCGTCGCGCGCCAGTTGCTCGAGGCCATGCTCGGCAATGTAACCGTGACCGCCGAGACATTGCATCGCGTTATACGTGCACTCGATGCCCCATTCGGTGATGCAGGCTTTCGCAATCGGTGTCAAAAACCCAATCAACGCATCATTCGCCTCGCGCGCTGATGCATCCGGGTGGTGGTTCGATCCATCCGCGGCAAGGCCCGCAGCATACGCCAAAACGCGCGAACCTTCGACCAACGCCTTGTTCGTCAACAGCATGCGGCGCACATCCGGATGCACGATGATCGGATCGGCTGGTTTGTCCGGGAATGCAGGGCCAGTTGCCGCGCGCATCTGCAAACGCTCACGCGAATAACGCAATGCATTTTGCGTTGCGCGATCACTCAACCCGAGACCTTGAATGCCGACGCCAAGACGCGCCGAGTTCATCATCGTAAACATCGCCATCAAACCGCGGTTCGCAGAGCCAACGAGATAACCTTTCGCGTTATCAAAATTCATGACGCACGTGGCGGAGCCGTGGATACCCATTTTGTGCTCGATGGATCCACACGTCACGGCATTGCGATCGCCGATCGAACCATCTTCGGACACGTTGAACTTCGGCACGATAAACAACGAGATGCCCTTCGAACCTTCCGGTGCATCCGGCAGTTTCGCGAGCACCAAGTGAATGATGTTGTCGGTCAATCCGTGCTCACCGGCGGTGATGAAAATCTTCGTGCCCGTAATCGAATAAGTGCCGTCATCGTTGGGCACCGCTTTCGTTTTGATCAAGCCCAAATCGGTGCCGCACTGCGGTTCCGTCAAACACATCGTGCCAGTCCAGGAACCGTCGATGAGGTGGGGTAGGACGATAGTTTTTTGCCAATCATCACCGTGATGCAGCAACGCATGCATGGCGCCATGCGACAGCAGCGGGAAATTGCCCCACGCCAAGTTGGACGCGTTGATCATGTCCTTGACCGCGCAACCGACCGACTCAGGAATGCCTTGACCACCGAGCTCCGGCGGCGAGACCAAACTCGGCCAACCGGCTTCCACGTATTGCTTATAAGCCTTGTCAAAACCCGTCGGCGTCTGCACATCATGCGTCACCGGATCGTGCTTGCAACCTTCGCGATCACCGACGGCATTCAATGGCGCAAGGACAGTCTCACAAAACCGCGCAGACTCCTCCAGCACCGCATCCACCAGCTCGCGATTCACATCCGCAAAGCCCATGTCGGCAAATGCTTTCTCACTTTGCAACACGTCGAACAGAACGAATTGCATATCCTTCAGGGGCGCCTTATACGTGCTCATAAACCGTCATTTTCCTCGCGAAAAAATCAAACCATTCCCCTAAGTATGGCACGAAATTCACGCGGTTCTGTGACGTCTAGCGGAGTACTCCTGGCAGTCCAGGTGCCGGCGACAATGAGCTCGCGCCGTTGAACTTGAAGGTCTGTCTGCTGCGCTTCTCCGGCACCGCAACAACAGTTCCGGTCAGACGGTAATTCAATGTTGTCTTGCGTGCTAATGCATCGGCGACTGCGGCTTTGCCGACGATGTTGGGTTCGACATTGATTTTGATGATGTCCGGCGATTCCGGTCCAACCGTCATCGCAATCGCTTGATTCACTGTTGCAGCATCCTGTCCATCAATCGTCATCTTCAAATTGACGGAATCAAATTGCATTGGAATGGAGCTGTAATTCTGGATGCGCAAATCCACGCTCCAACTGCCACTTGGCAAAACTTGAATCTGCTGAAAACTCACCGCCGGATCCGAAACACGCCGCACCGGCCCCGTCGCACACGCTGTTGCCAACGTGGCCGCGGCGATCGCTCCGATCAACAAGTGTTTAGATAGTTTCAGTTGCACAGACTCACTCCTCTAACTCGTACTCTAACTATAATGGTTTCGTTATGAACCATAGTTTATTCAGCGCCAGCGCATCCGAACGTTGGATCGCATGCCCGGGCGCCGTGCAGTTGTGCAAGGATATTCCCGAACGCCGCTCGGCCGCCGCCGATGAAGGCAGTGCACTGCACACCGCCGCCGAACATTGTTTGCGGCACGACGAAAATCCTCGCGAAGGCACGGTGTTCGATGGCATGACGTTGACGTTGGAGCATGTCGACTTGGTGCAGGTGTATCTCGACTACGCCCGCAAATTCAACGGCTCACGTTTGATCGAGCAAAAAATCAACTACGCCACACCTCTCGGCCTCTCGCACCATCTCGCTTTCGGTACGTGCGATCTCGTGTTGCTCGACGGCACACATATGCACGTCATCGATGCGAAGTTTGGACGAGGACCTGTCAGTGCTTTCCAAAACAAACAGATGACTCTGTACGCCGCCGGCTTTGCTCATGCCATGCAGCACGTTGGCCGTGTCATCCAGACGATTGATCTGCATATCGTGCAACCACGTGTCACTCGCGAACCCAAACTGTTTTCAATCAATCGTGATCAGTTGCATCATTCGGTTAGCAAGATCCGCGAGCGCGCATTGATCGCGCATGATGCCATGCTCACCATAAACGAACTCCACCCGAATGAGTGGAGTTCAAAGTACCTGAGACGAGGCGACAAACAGTGTCGCTTTTGTCCGGCACGAGGCATTTGCCCCGCTTGGTGAAGAGGCTTACTTGTTTTGGGACTTCTTCAATGCACGATAAGCCTTCACGTCGACCGGACGGATCTCAGTAATCTTGCAATCGAGTCCGCCTGGGTTTGTTGGTCCCATCACACGGACGCGATCGGTGTTTACGTGCACTGTATTGCCACCGCTGATGGTGACAGCTTGTGCGAAATCCATGTCCATGCAGCTTTGGTCAAGCTTCAACAAAAATGCCTTTGACGGCGTGGTGTGATACAGCAAGTTGCTGTCACCCAACGGCTGCCACGAAACATTGGTGCGCAACATGTGGGTAAAGGATTTGACTGGTTCACCCGCAACGGATTGATACATTGCCAGATTCTTCAGTTGAGCTTGCTTGTCGTCCTTGGCAGCAACGTTGAACGACGCGGCAACGAGAGCGGCGGCGCTGAGGGTGAGTGCGATGTTTTTGGCGGAAAATTTCATTGCTTATTTACTCCGGACGGGCTTTCTGAAAAGGGGCTTGCAACAACTTGTAGCGTGAAAGGTCGACTTCACGAATCGAAGAGATCGGGCAGCCGAACTGCGCAGTGGGTGAGCGGTCGAGTGGGTAGATTTTGTCAAAGTTACGACTCACCGTTCCCATGTTGTCGGACACTCGAATGCTATTCGCGAAATCCAGGCCTGGACATCCTCCGGCTACTCGAACCAAGAATGCCTGCTGCGGTTTGGTGTACAGCAACACAGCGTCATCGCTAAGCGACTCCCACGAATGCAGGTTCGCACCGAGCTTGCGGAAGCTGTTCAACTCCGGACCCGATGCCTCCGTGTAATTCGCCAACGATGCGCGTTCAGCAGTCTGACGCCGCGCGACTTCAGCGGGTGTGGCACAAGATGTCGCTAGCACGGCCACTGCGGTGGCGGCAATCAGTGAATGGATGATTTTCGACATAGGAATTCTCCGACTCTCATACCAATATACGTTTGACTGGAGGGTCGGTCGACCATGTGGCGTTTTGCGGGTTATGCGCAATTTAGACTCGCCAAGCAATTAATTGCAAAAAGATTCGTTCAGCATCTTGCCAGTCGCTGAATCTTCCCCTAAAATGGTCGGCTCATATCGAGATACGGCCGGATAGCTCAGTTGGTAGAGCAGGGGATTGAAAATCCCCGTGTCGGGGGTTCGATTCCCTCTCCGGCCACCATCCGATATGTAATTGAAGAAAGCTCACCTGATGAAGGTGGGCTTTTTTGTTTTCGATCCGACTGAAAATTTCCGGCACATGGGCGACACTGAAAGTATTATTGCAAACGGAGATCTGCGATGCCGAATGTCTTTCAGAGAATTGAAGCCAAGTCCTCGATTGTGGGTGAGGACACGACTATCAGACGCGCGCTGCCGAGTGCGCAGCGACGGACGATTGGCGCATGGTGCTTCCTCGATCATGCGGGACCGGTGAAGTTCAAGGAAGGTAAAGGCTTGCATGTAGGGCCGCATCCGCACATTGGATTGCAGACTTTTACCTGGATGATCGAAGGTGAAATTACGCACAGGGATAGTCTCGGCAATGAAACGGTCATCCGTCCCGGCGAAGTGAATTTGATGACGTCCGGCATTGGGATTTGTCACAGTGAAGATTCCGTTGAAGATGGCAAGCCGTTACATGCGGCGCAATTGTGGATCGCGCTGCCGGATCACGCGAGGCACATTGATCCGGCCTTCGAACACATCGACGACCTGCCGAGGATTGATAAGGGTGGGGCGACGGTGACGGTTTTGGCAGGGGAATTTGAGGGCCAGAAATCACGCGCCACAATTCATACGCCGCTGGTTGGACTCGACATCACCGCGACGGATGCGACGACATTCGAGATGCCGCTAAGGAATGATTTCGAATACGGCTTCCTTGTTTTGAAGGGGCATGCGCAGGTTGACGCTGAGACGATTGAGTCGGGAACGTTGCTGTATTTGCAGGAAGGTGCGGAGAGTGTGGCGTTGCATCTCACGAGTGGCAGCGAACTGTTGGTGGTTGGGGGAGTGCCGTTTGATGAGAAGCTTTTGGTGTGGTGGAACTTCGTCGCGCGCACGCAGGAAGAGCTGGAAGCCGCGGTGCACGATTGGAACAATGATGTGATTCGATTCCCCGCAGTGCATGGAAGCCCCGCTCAAAAACTCACCGCCCCCGAACTCACTGGCCTGAAGCTGCGTCCGCGCGATCGTCACGGAAATTGACGCAGGCGTGAAATTCGCTAATGCTGTAACCAACTTAACAAAGGAGGGTGTGCGGTGAATTCACAGATGATTGATCCGGGTGTGAACTCGGCTCTCAGCAACGCGAAGTACTGGGCGAAAGGTTACGCATGGATCATGGCGGTCTATGTCGGATTAATGGCGCTTGGGATGATTGCCGCATTGATTTTCTCGGGCTCGGCGTTCGCGTCCGAAATGGGAGCCGGCGGATTTGGCATGGGATTCATGCTCATCATGTTCCTGTTCGTTCTGGCCTTGACGTTACCGCCGATCCTCTACCTGTTTGGCTTCGTGCGTAATTCCGAAGCGGCACTTGCCTCCGGCAACCCGCAATCATTCTCGGCTGCGTTGATCAACTTGAAATCGTTCTTCAAGTTCTACGTGATTCTCGTGCTGATCATCATCGCGGTTTACGCGATTGTCCTGCTCGGTGCGCTTGCAATGGGCGGGTTAAGTAACCTCGCAATGTAAATGCAGAAATCCCCGCAAATTTGCGGGGATTTCGCTTTATGGGGTCAGTCCGACAACCTTGTCGGCAGTGCCTTCGAACAGATATTTCTCCATCTGCTCGGCGAGGTATTTGCGATGCTTTGGATCCATCGGTGAGAGTCGGTTTTCGTTGATCAACGCGGTCTGATATTCGAGCCAGCTCTGCCATGCTTCCTTGCTGATGGAGCGATAGATGCGTTGACCCAGTTCGCCGGGCCAGGGTGCGAAGTCGAGTCCTTCAGCGTCCTTCTTCAAATTTTCACAAAAAACCACACGGCTCATTCACTCATCTCCATGAAACACTTGCTCACTCAGTAATATGCGGATGGGCGCGGGAATTCCCAAGTCCAACAACTCGTCGCGCGATACCCAGCGCATGTTCGCATCATCGCGAACGCCATTCTTTAGCTTGAAACCGTTGTAACGCCACGGCGTCAATTTCAATTTGAAATGCGAAAAAACATGACCAATCTCGCGACCCACCTCAACGCCACTGTGTTTGCCATTTCGCGCAACCCAATCATTCAACTCATCGCGCGTTTCGAATTGCGGCAACGTCCACAGCGATGACCAAATGCCGGACGGTGGTCGTTTGATCAGCAACACTCTATTATCGCGAACGATCAACGCCGCGACTTCGGTTCGTGTTGGAATGACTTTACGCGGCTTCGGCGCAGGAATCGTCGAGGTCGAATCGGTCTTGAATGCAACGCAATCAACGCGCAACGGACACGAAGAACACGATGGCTTGCGAGGACGGCAAACGATCGATCCGAAGTCCATTTGTGCCTGCGTGTAATCCGGCAAGCGCTTCGACGGCAAATGCTCTAACGCATACGACCACAACGCTTTCTGTGCAGCGGTTGTTCCCGTCCACTCGCGGACGCCGTGATAACGCGCAAGCAATCGCTTTACGTTGCCATCGAGAATGGGAAAGGGCTTGCCGTATGCTTGCGCCATGATCGCGCCCGCCGTACTGCGACCAACGCCGGGTAACGCCAGCAACTCATCAAACGTCGACGGAAACTCGCCGCCAAATTCATCGCGTACGATCTGCGCAGCGCGATGCAAGTTGCGCGCACGAGAGTAATAACCAAGTCCGGACCACAGCGCAAAAACTTCATCCTCATGCGCATCCGCCAACGCAACAACTGACGGAAACGCTGCGAGGAATCGCTCGTAATAGGGAATCACTGTTGCGGCTTGTGTTTGCTGCAACATGACTTCGGAGAACCAAACGCGATAGGGAGTTCGGTTTTGCTGCCATGGGAAATCATGGCGGCCATGCACGTCAAACCACTTCAGCAGTTTCGACGCGAAGGACAATTACGCAGCGCCAGGCATCGGTGGCAAAATCGCATCCACGAAATCCACCGCATTGAACTCGCGCAAATCACCGATGAATTCGCCGGTACCGATGAAGCGGATTGGAATGCCGAACTCACGTGCCAACGCAAACACAACACCGCCCTTCGCAGTGCCATCGAGCTTGGTCACAACGAGACCGGTGACATCAACAGCAGCGGAGAATTGGCGGACTTGGGAGATGGCATTTTGGCCAGTCGTTCCATCAATCACCATCAAAACTTCCTGCGGCGCACTCGAATCAATTTTCTTCATCACGCGCTTGATCTTCGAGAGCTCATCCATCAGACCTGATTGCGTGTGCAAACGGCCGGCGGTATCGCAGATCAAGATATTCACGTCACGTGCCTTCGCGGCTTGGATGGCATCGAAGCTGACGGATGCGGAATCCGCATTTTGGCCCTGTGAAATCACGGGGATTTCGTTACGCGCGCCCCAAGCTTGCAGTTGTTCAACGGCAGCGGCGCGGAAGGTATCACCCGCGGCGAGCATAATCGGACGTCCTTGATCCTTGAAGCGCTTGGCGAGTTTGCCGATGGTCGTGGTTTTGCCAACGCCGTTGACCCCTACGGTGAGAATGACAAACGGTCGGTCGAACTCATTGATCACCAAGGGACGCGCAATCGGCTCCAACATCGCAATCAAATCCGCGCGCAACTGTTCATGCAACGCGGCAACGTCAGGGAATTGACGCTGCTTCATTTTGCGACGGAGATCTTCGATGACTTGCATCGTCGCGGCAACACCAACGTCAGACGTCAGCAGCGCGGTCTCGATCTCATCGAGCAAATCGTCGTCGAGGCGGGGATTTCCGGAAAAAAGACCCCCAACACTCTTCGCAAAGTTGGAGTTTCCGAGTTTTTCGCGCCAGGTCAACATAGATGATTGCTTTAAGAAATGCGTAAAATGCGTATTTTAACAGTTGGGGTTCAAGCTCGGTGAATCAAGGCAAGCCACAGGGAAGCGTCCGCATCATCGCGGGTGAGTGGCGTGGCCGCAAGATCCCCGTGCTCGACAAGCCCGGCCTTCGCCCAACCGGCGACCGCATGCGCGAAACACTTTTCAATTGGTTGCAGGGCAGTATCGCAGGCGCAAACGTTCTCGACGTGTTCGCTGGCACCGGTGCGCTCGGTTTCGAAGCGCTGAGCCGTGGCGCCGCACAAGCGACGCTGCTCGAGAAGGATCCGCAACTCGCCAGCAATCTGCAACAAATCAACACAACGCTAAAAGGCAACGCGATCATCGAACGCGCGGATGCACTGCAATGGTTGGCGCAGCAGAAGAGCGCGAAATATGACGTGGTTTTTGTCGATCCGCCATTCGCGGAAGGGTTGCATGCCAATGTGCTGCAATTGCTCGAAAATGTCACGCACGAAGGCACGATGCTTTACGTAGAGGCGCCAATCCGTGAAATGGTCGTCATTCCGCCGATTTGGCGGGTGATTAAGGAGGCCAAAACCCGCGATGTCGCCTCGAAACTGCTGCAACGGGCAAACTGACTGATACACTCAGATTTAACACCATGACGGAATCTCCAATGCCAGCTGCGAATCTGCGTTATGCGGTCTATCCGGGTACGTTTGATCCGATCACCAACGGTCACATTGATTTGGTTCAACGTGCCGCGCCGTTGTTCGAGAAATTGATTCTCGGCGTGGCGCAAAGTCCCGGCAAGGGACCGTCGCTGCCATTGGAGCAACGGGTGGAGTTGGCGCAACATGCATTGGCGAAATATCCGAATGTGGAAGTGCGCGGATTCTCGGGTTTGCTTGCGGATTTCGTGAGAAGCGTCAATGGTGGAATCTTGCTGCGTGGCTTGCGTGCGGTGAGTGATTTTGAATATGAGTTTCAGATGGCGAGCATGAACCGTCATTTGATTCCGGAAGTGCAGACGTTGTTCATGACGCCGGAAGAGAAGTACGGTTTCATTTCATCGTCGTTAGTGCGTGAGATTTCGCGGTTGGGAGGAGACGTGTCGAGTTTCGTGCCGCAGGAAGTTTTAAGTGCCTTGAAAGCCCACTGGGCGTCCAGGGAAGATTGAAGTTTAGTGTTTGAATTTAAGAAGGGAAATGCAATGAAAGTAATGACGAAGATTTTGTTTGCACTCGTGTTGGCGCTGCCAGTCTTGACCGCGTGCAAGAAAGATGAAGCGAAGGCTGAGAAGGTCGTCGTGAAGGTTGATGCACCGACGACCGACGATGACAACGCATGGGCAACCTACATTCAATCGGTTGTACAGCAAAATGTGGAAGGCGTCGAAGGCGCTCCATTCGTTTACTTCCTGCCAGCTTCGGCTGCCAAGGATGCAGGCATGAAAGAACGCCTGTTGATTGAAGCTCAGAATGCAGTCGCACGCGGAGTGATTCCAGGCAACATGCTCGTATTCGCATCGCCGGATTCGAAGGCAATTTCGGGTATGGCAGTGAACGCGCTTGGTTTTGCGGAACCAGGTGCAATGAAAGGCTCGCAAGTGATGTTCATCGGTAAGTCCGGTGATGAAGTTGCGGTCAAGGCTGCAGCAGACAAGGCTGGCGCAAACTTCAAGTTTGTCGAAGTCAAGTAACGTAAAATTGTAAGTATGTGGAGCCGCGGTGGATTGACTCCATCGCGGCTTTATTTTTGAAAGGAAGAAATGGCTCTCAAGATCAACGACCTGTGTGTGAATTGCGATGTGTGCGAACCCGCGTGTCCGAACCAGGCAATCCGAATGGGTGAAGAGATTTACATCATCGACCCTGACCTGTGCACCGAATGCGTCGGGCATTTCGACGAGCCCCAGTGCGTGATGGTTTGTCCGGTCGAATGTATTGATCCTGATGCGGAATTTGTTGAAACTGAAGAACAGCTCCTTGAGAAGCTGGCACGTTTGCAGAAGGAATCCGCACCATGAAACTTCATCTAGCCCTTTCGACCGCTTTGGTATTGGCAAGCCCTACGATTGCGTTTGCGAAAACTCCCGCGAAAGCACCCGCGAAGAAGGCTGACGTCAAACCAAACGGTAGCGTCATTGCTTCCGGTCACGCACTCGCTACCGACGCAGGGCAGGAAATCATCCGCAAGGGCGGCAATGCTTTCGATGCGGCGATCGCAGTCTCGTCGACATTGAGTGTCGTTGAGCCGATCAGCTCGGGCATTGGTGGCGGCGGTTTCTTCCTGTTGCATGATGCAAAGACGCGTAAGGATATTTTCCTGGATGCACGCGAGACGTCACCGGAGTCCGCAACGCCGGAAGCTTACTTGGATAAGGACGGCAACCTCGATCGTGATCGGGCTGAGAATGGTCCGTGGTCTGCAGGCATTCCCGGTTTGCCCGCTGCGCTGGTTTACCTCGCCGAGAAATATGGTCGCCTGCCATTGAGTGTTTCGCTGGCGCCGTCGATCCGCATCGCAAAGGAAGGTTTTCCTTTGTATCCGCGAATGATCAATGGGTACAACGAACGCAAGGCGGTGATGGATCGTTATCCCGCGTCGAAGGCGTTGATGCATCAGTCCGGACGTGATCCGCAAGTTGGCGATATCTTCAAGCAACCTGATTTGGCGCGCACGATTGAGTTGATTGCGGCGAAGGGTTATGACGGTTTTTACAAGGGTGAAACTGCGAACAAGTTGTTGAAGGCGGTCAGCGATGAGGGTGGCAAGTGGACACCGCAGGAACTCGGCACCTACAAGGTGAAGCTGCGTGAGCCGTTGCGTTTCGATTACAAAAATTGGAAGGTCGCCACCGCACCACCTCCGTCATCGGGCGGCATCGCGATGCAGCAGATGTTGCAGATTATCGGCGGTGGTTGGGATTTGAATAAGCAGTCCAAAGTCGAGCAAGTTCATTTGCTGACAGAGGCGATGCGTCGTGCTTACCGTGACCGCACGATTTACCTCGGCGATCCGGATTTCGTGAAGGTCCCACTGGCCCGCCTGGGAAGCAAGGAATACGCCGCCGGTTTGCGTGCGACGATTCACCCACAGAAGGCTACGCCGTCTGACCTTTTCATTGGACAACCTGCGCCGTTGGAAGATGACGAGACGACGCACTTCTCGATCATCGATCAGGAGGGTAACCGTGTTGCCGCAACGCAAACGGTGAACTTGCTTTATGGATCGGGCATGGTTGCACCAGGTACAGGTGTGCTGCTCAATAATGAAATGGATGACTTTGCTTTGAAGCCAGGTACACCGAATGCGTTTGGTGTGATGGGATTTGAGGCGAATGCGCCGAAGCCGGGCAAGCGCATGCTGAGCTCGATGACACCAACATTCATTGAGAACGATACGGACGTTGCGGCGATTGGTGCTCCCGGTGGCAGTCGGATCATTACGGAAGTTTTGTTCGGAATCATTGGTTACGATCAAGGCATGAATTCGCAGCAGGTTGCCGCGAAGCCGCGTTTCCATCATCAGTGGATGCCGGATACGATCTACGCAGAGACGGACGCACTGGATCCAGCGACGATTGCCGCATTGGAGAAGATGGGTCACAAGGTGACGGTTTCGAAGCCATGGGGCAACTTGCAAACTGTCCGTTACAACAAGCGAACAGGCGCATTGGATGGCGGTACGGATCCGCGTAATCCGGTTGGCAAAGCAGATGTGCAGGCGCCGGTGAAACAAGCGGCGAAGGCGAAAGCAAAGGCGAGGTAATGAAACTTCATTCGATCATCGGTAATTCCCAAAAGCTCGACGGCGGTGCAATGTTCGGCAATGCGCCACGTGCGTTGTGGTCGCGGTGGATTCAGCCCGATGATCAGAATCGAATCGATTTAGCTTGCCGCGCTTTGCTGGTCGAAGACCTAGACGGTCGGAATGTGCTGTTTGAGTCGGGGATTGGGGCGTTTTTCTCACCGGAGATGCGGGAGCGTTATGGCGTCGTGGAAGATCGCCATGTGTTGCTGGAATCTCTGAAGGAAGCCGGATTTGCGCCGGAAGATATCGATGTCGTCGTCCTGTCGCACATGCACTTCGACCACGCAGGTGGGTTGTTGAAGCCTTATGCGGAAGGCGCTGCGCCGGAGCTCGTTTTTCCGAATGCATCCTATGTTGTCGGTGCGGAGCATTGGCAGCGTGCGTTGAAACCACATCCGCGCGATAGGGCGAGCTTCATTGCGGAATTGCCTGCGTTGCTGGAAGCGACCGGGAAGTTGGAGTTGGTGTCAGGCGATGTTTCGCAGACGCTCGGCAAGCACGTTAAATTCCATTTCTCGAATGGACACACGCCGGGTCTGATGCTCGCGGAGATCCTCGGGCATAACCAGGATATTGAAGGCGTGGTGTTTTGCGCGGATCTCATTCCTGGCGCTGCGTGGGTGCATGTTCCGATTACGATGGGTTACGACCGCAATGCGGAGTTGCTGATCGATGAGAAGAAAGAGTTCCTGACTGATATGCTCGGTCGCAATGTTGCGCTGTATTTCACGCATGATACGAAGGTCGCGATGGGTAAGGTCGTGCAGGATGCAAAGGGGAAGTTTTCGGTGGATCGTGCGTGGTCTGATTTGAAAGGATTGGAACTGGCTGCATGATGCGCTGGTGGGTGCTCCTGTGCTTGAGCATTGCCATGTTCGTGGCTACTGTTGCGTCGGCACAGGATGACGATTTCACCAATTCGGATCCGAAAGTCGTTGTAACGAAGGGAATCCTGAAAGATCCCGAATTTCGTGTGGAGTCACGCAAGCTGGGCTTCCGACGTGACGTGGAGATGTTGCAGTGGACTCGCGAAGAAGGTGAGTACGTCATGCGATGGCGCGATGCACGGATTCCGGATGAAAGTTTTGATGCCGATCATCGCAATCCGCCGATGCCTTTGTTACGTTCCGCGATTTGGTTATCGGATGACGCCACGATTGACGGGAAACCGGTCGATCCAGCGGTATTGATGTCGCTTGGACAGTGGATTCGGATGCGGCCGAGTTTTTCGAAAGTTCCTTATCGCTGGTCGCGGCGATTTGAACCGGATGGCGATGGAATGTCTAACTCGGATAACCCACTGGAGCCCGCAATCGGAGATGTCCGCATTACGTGGAGCGAAATGTTTGTGCCGACGCTCGAGCGACAAGTGGTTTTCGCGAATGGAATGTGGCAGTTGACCGACAGTCTGTCGATTGATTACGCGACCCGTGAACAGCTATTGCGGCAATCGCATCAGGACGAAGCGCGCATTACGTTGAACAATTTCCTGTTCCGATTTTGGTCGTGGGCTGCAATGACGTTGTTCGCAACGTTGCTCATTGCCCGGATTTACTTGAACTACAAAAAAGCCCGCGATTAACGCGGGCTTTCTGCACATTTAAGCAACTTCTTTCGTCGTTGCCTTCGCGCCGGGACCTTCCAGCAAGGCGCGCTTCACTTGCGCGACGATGAGGTCGACTTCGCGGTCGGTGATCGTAAACGTCGGGGTGAATCGCAACGAGTTCGCACCACCGTGAATCACGCCAATGCCGTTGTAGCGCATGAACTCTTCGGTCGAGTTCGAGCCGAAGCACTTGAACTGATTGGAAAGTTCAACGGAGAACAGCAAGCCCGTTCCTTGAACCTTCGTGATCAAGCCACCGAGTTCGTTGCGCAGTGCTTCGAGTTTGGTGAGGAAATTCTCGCCTTGTTTCGCAATGTTCGCGCGGACGTCATCCGTCACGAGGTCCATGACAACGCAAGCGACATCGAGACCGCGTGGGTTGGTGGTCATCGTGTTGCCGTACAAACCGGTCTTATAGACGTTGGCCGCACGTTCGGTCATCGCAAGTACCGACAGTGGGAACTGACCGGCATTCAACGCCTTCGAATACGATTCCATGTCCGGTGCTTCAATGCCTTCGAAGCCAGGGTAATCGACAATCGACAAAACGCCATGCGCACGCAGACCCGCCTGGATCGAATCGACCATCAGCAGCGAGCCATGTTCGGTCGTCAGCTTACGTGCTTCGTTATAGAACTCAACAGGTACCGCGCGGCCCGGATCACCTTCACCCATGACAGGCTCGAGGAACATCGCCTCAATGAACCAGTTGTTCGCTTCAGCATCGGCAAACGCCTTGCGCAGTTGATCCATATCGTAAGGATCGATGCGGATCACCGAATCTTCGTTGCGGTAGCTCGCGAGATACTGCACATAAGACTTACGCGAAGAATCGGAATACAGGGCAGGGCGGTCGGTACGGCCGTGGAAGCTTCCCTTCACGACGACGCGCTTGATCGTCGCGCCTTCGTGGCGTGCACCAGGATCCGTCATGACCTTCGCGTTCGCATCAGCAAGACGCGTTGCGATACCAACGGCTTCGGAGCCGGAGTTCAAACAGACGAATTTCGCGAAAGGACAGTTGCCATTGCCAATTGCCGCGCGCAGCTTCGCATTAAAGCGAGCTTGCGACAGTGCCGGCGTCATGATGTTCGCCAGCACTTGCGGCTTGCTCATGACTTCGAGAACCTTGGCTGGCGTGTGACCGAAGCCAAGCATGCCGTAGCCACCCGAATCGTGCAAAATCGCGCCCTTCAACGTCACGATCCATGGACCGCTGGCCGCAAGGGCAACATATGGGTTCACCGCGTCGGTGGCGTAGAAATTGACGTAACCATCCTGCACGGCTGCGATTTGCGCGGACTCGTCGAGGTCCAGCAGATCTGCAAACTCAGACTTTGCAGCCTCGTAGTTCGCGGCAGCGCGCTCAATCGCTTCGTTGAGCTCCGGATAATCATTGATAAATGCTTCAACCGTGGCGTCATCCAAGCCTTCGGTCAAGCGGGCTCCGGCGTGGGCGCGAAGCGGTTGCAACAGGGACAAAACAGACATCCGGAACACTCCTAAATCGTTCTTGCACTCCGTGGGCAATCCTTCGATTTTAGCAAACGCCCCTCACGGGGGTAACCCCCTAGCCATATGCGCTAAAATGTGACCCTTGAAAAAGTCCGACTTTCACTACGATTTACCACCCGAATTGATCGCGCAGACCGCTCTCACCGAGCGTTCCGCCTCGCGATTGCTCGTCGTGCCTCCCGCTCCGCAACAATTCGTCGATACGCACTTCAACCATCTGGGCGAATGGCTGCGTCCCGGTGATCTGCTGGTGTTCAACGACACCCGCGTGTTTCCCGCCCGATTGTTCGGCGCAAAGGAGACCGGTGGTCGCGTCGAAATCATGATTGAGCGTTTGTTGCCCGGTGAGCGCGCCCGCGTGCAACTTGGCGTCAGCAAAACGCCAAAGCCCGGCGCCATCATCAACCTCGACGGCGGTGGGCATGCGGTGGTGGAAGATCGCGATGATGCATTTTTTACGATTCGGCTTGAAGTCGACACGTCGCTCGAGCATTACTTGAACCGCGTCGGCAAGTTGCCTTTGCCGCCATACATCGAACGCGATCCGGATGAAGCGGATTTGACGCGGTATCAGACTGTTTTTGCAAAGAACACCGGTGCCGTCGCCGCTCCTACCGCAGGGTTGCATTTCGATGATGCATTGATGGAAACGCTTCGCAATGCTGGCGTGGAATTCGGCTACGTGACATTGCATGTCGGTGCCGGAACATTCCAACCCGTGCGTGTCGAAAATCTCAACGAACACGTCATGCATCGCGAGTGGATCAATGTCGGTGCGGAACTCGTAGAGCAAATTGAACGCACGCGCGCTAACGGTGGTCGCGTCATTGGTGTCGGCACAACGGTGGTCCGGGCGCTGGAAACGGCGACACGTCATGGCGAAAATGGCGATGCGCACGTTAAACCGTTCAGTGGTGAATCGCAGATTTTCATTTTGCCGGGCTATGTCATCACGTCGGTCGACGCGATGATCACCAACTTCCATTTGCCGGAAAGTACTTTGCTCATGATGGTTTCCGCGTTTGCGGGATTCGATCGCATCCGCGAAACGTATGCGCATGCGATTGAGCAGAAGTACCGGTTTTTCTCATATGGCGATGCAATGCTGCTGTGGCCGAACAAACAAGAGGGCGACGCATGAGCCGCATGAAATTTGAATTGATGGGAACCGATGGTCGCGCACGTCGCGGTCGTTTGACGTTCCCGCGTGGCACCGTGGAAACACCGGCGTTCATGCCTGTGGGTACGTACGGCACGGTGAAGGGTGTGATGCCCGAACAAATTCGCGAACTGGGTGCGGAGATCATTCTCGGCAACACGTTCCATCTGTATTTAAGACCGGGATTGGAAGTCATCGAACAACACGGCGGCTTGCACGGATTTGGCAAATGGGATGGACCGATCCTGACGGACTCGGGTGGGTTCCAGGTTTTTTCGTTGGCACACAAACGCAAAATTACCGAAGAGGGCGTTGCATTCTCTGCACCGACGGACGGACGGCGGATTTTCCTCAGCCCCGAGGAAAGCATGCGTATCCAAAAAGTCCTCGATTCCGACATCGTCATGATCTTCGACGAGTGCACGCCTTACCTGGTGAACGGCGAACCGATCTCGCACAAAGCCGCGGAGAAGTCGATGGAGTTGAGCTTGCGTTGGGCGCAACGCAGCAAGGATGCACACGCCGGCAATGACGCCGCGTTGTTCGGCATCGTGCAGGGTTCGATGTACGACGATCTGCGCACGAAGTCGGCGGAAGGGCTGAAGCGCATTGGTTTTGACGGGTATGCCATCGGTGGTTTGGCGGTTGGTGAACCAGAAGAAGAGCGCAACCGCGTGCTCGACTTTATGGAGCCACTTTTGCCGGAAGATGCGCCGCGCTACTTGATGGGCGTCGGTCGTCCGGAAGATTTGGTTGAGGCCGTGTGGCGCGGCGTCGACATGTTTGACTGCGTGATGCCAACCCGCAATGCGCGCAATGGACATTACTTCACCTCCGAGGGCGTGACCCGCGTCCGCAATTCGCAGTATGAACACGACATGCGGCCGATTGAGGAGGGTTGCGATTGCTACTCGTGCAGCCGTGGTTTCAGCCGTTCCTACCTGCGCCATCTCGATCGTTGCAACGAAATGCTCGGCCCTATGCTCGGCACACTGCACAATTTGCGCTACTACCAGCGTGTGATGAAGCAAATGCGCGATGCCATCGAAGTCGGTCAGCTGGATCAATTCCGGGCCGAATTTTACGCCAAGCGTGGCATGGACCTCCCAAAATCCAACCCTGAGCCTTGAAACATCCTCAGTAGGACCTTATTCCCCTTATAATTGGGGGTTCACTTTTTCGACCCCGTTAACTGAGGCGATTTCATGAGTTTGACTGATCTGTTTATTTCGACCGCACACGCACAAGCTGGCGGCGGCTCTGCCGGTGGTGGACTGGGTTCCATGCTGTTGATGTTCCCGCTGCTGTTCGTTGTGATGTATTTCCTGACGATCCGTCCGCAAATGAAGAAGCAGAAAGAACACAAGGCCATGCTTGACGCGCTGTCCGCAGGCGATGAAGTCCTGACGAACGGTGGCATCGCAGGCCGCGTGAAGTCGATCGGCGAACAATTCGTCAGTGTCGAAATTGCTGACAACACCGTGATCCGCGTCCAGAAGGGTGCGCTCGCGATGGTCCTGCCGAAGGGCACATTGGCCAAGGCGGCCTAAGAGTTATTTTTTCAGAGAGCGGGCATTGCGCCCGCTTTCGCTGTTTTGAGTTCCGTTCCTATGTTGACCTTCCCCCGCTGGAAATATTTCATCGTCCTCGTTGTGACGATCCTTGCATTCCTGTATGCGATGCCGAACATCTATCCTCAGGATAGTTCGGTGCAGATCAGCTCCGCACGTGGCGCGCCGATCAATGCCGCACTGGAAACGCGCGTAAAGAATGTCGTTGCAGCAGCCGGGATCACACCGAAGTCGATTGAGATCGTGAAGGACAACGTTCTTGTCCGTTTACACAATCCGGATGATCAGTCGGTTGCAGCGGATTCGCTCCGCAGTGAGCTGGGCTCGGACTACGTCGTCGCGTTGAACCTCGCTTCCAACGTTCCAGCTTGGCTGACGAAGATCGGTGCACGCCAAATGTATCTCGGCCTCGACTTGCAGGGTGGTGTTCACTTCACGATGCAGGTCGACCAGAAGGCTGCACTGGACAAGCGCGTTGAGGCGATGGCGGAAGAAGTCCGCAATACCTTGGCGGATAAGAAGATCGTTCCGGATTCTGTCGATCGCACGGCAACGAACGTCATCACGATCAAACTGCGCAACCCGGCAGACGTCGGTCCTGCACAGGATGCACTGTTCCTTTCGCAGCCAACACTGCAGTTCAACGCAGAAGGAACGAATCTGCAGATGATCATCCCGGAAGCTGAGACCCGCCGTCTCGCTGCGGAAGCCATTGAGCAGAACGTCGGCACGTTGCGTAACCGCATTAACGCGCTCGGCGTGTCGGAACCTGTGATTCAACGTCAAGGTGACAGCCGCATTGTGGTTCAGTTGCCGGGTGTTCAAGACACCGCGCAAGCGAAGCGCGTACTGGGTGCAACAGCAACCCTGGAATGGCGTGCAACGCTTGATGGTGATGCCGTCGCAGCAGCGGAGTCGGGTAATGTCCCACCGAATGCGCGGGTTTTTTATTACAAGCAACGTGGACCGGGTGGTCAGCAGATTCCTGTGTTGCTGAGCAAGCGTGTGATCGCAACGGGTGACCAGATGGTGACGGCATCGGCATCGACCGATCCGCAATCGGGTACGCCTTCGGTCAACGTCAAGTTGAATGACGCAGCAGGTCAACGCATGTTTGACTTCACAAGCCAGAACGTCGGCAAGAACATGGCCGTTGTCTATGTTGAACGCATTCCTGAAGTGCAGATGGTTGATGGCAAGGAAGTACACACCACGCGCATCAGCGAAGAAGTGATCTCGAATGCGACGGTCAACGGCGTTTTCGGCAAGGAATTCATTACGTCCGGTCTGGGTTCGATGCAGGAAGCGCAGGATCTGGCTTTGCTGTTGCGCTCCGGTTCGTTGGCGGCGCCGATGGACTTCGTTGAAGAACGCGTTGTCGGTCCTTCGCTCGGTAAGCAGAACGTTGAGAACGGCATGAAAGCAATTTCATATTCGTTCGGCTTCGCGTTGCTGTTCTTCCTGTTCTACTACCGCATGTTCGGCATCATCACGGTTCTTTCGTTGTTGTTGAACTTGCTGTTGCTGGTTGCCGTCATGAGCTTGTTCGGAGCAACGCTGACCCTGCCAGGCTTGGCGGGTATCGCATTGACCGTTGGTATGTCCGTTGACGCAAACGTCCTGATTAACGAGCGGATACGGGAGGAGCTTCGGGACGGGTTACCGCCCAAGGCGGCAATCGCCAGAGGCTACGAACGCGCAACCGGTACGATTTGGGACGCGAACGTCACGGCAATTCTTGCAGGTATTGCATTGTTCGCATTCGGTACCGGTCCGGTGAAGGGCTTCGCCGTCTCGATGATCGTCGGTATCGTGACCTCGATGTATACCGCAGTTACAGTTTCACGCGCATTGGCAACGATCGTTTACGGTGGCAACCGTAAGGTCAAGTCGGTCGCGATTTAAGGGAGAACATCATGAAACCATTTAACGTTTTCCCATATGGCTCGAAGATTGACTTCATGCGAGTGCGCTGGTTTTCGATGGGGCTTGCAATTGCGCTTGCTGTCATCTCATTGATCGGCATCGCCACGAAGGGCTTCAATTTCGCACTCGACTTCACCGGTGGTACGGCGGTCGAATTGCATTTCGATAAGCCAGTGAATGTCGAACAGGTTCGCGGCAAGCTGGACGACGGTGGCTTCGGTGGGGCGCAAGTTCAGACCTTCGGTTCCGGCAACGATCTTCTGGTCCGTCTGCAGACGATTGGTGACAGTGAAGGTGTCAACAAGGTCAGCCAGCAAACCGCAACGCAAATCCAGAAGTTGCTGACAACGGATGGCAACAAGGCATCGGTCGTGAGCTCGGAGTTTGTCGGTCCTCAAGTCGGTAAGGATCTCGCACAGAACGGTGTTTGGGCAGTTGTGTTCGTGTTGGTCGGATTCCTGATCTACATCTCATTCCGTTTCGAAAAGAAATTCGCAGTCGCGGCAGTCGTCGGCACATTGCACGACGTCCTGATCTGTTTGGGTTGGTTCGCATGGACGCAACATGAGTTCGACTTGACGGTGCTCGCGGGTGTTTTGTCCGTCATGGGTTTCTCGATCAACGATACGATCGTGGTGTTCGACCGTGTGCGTGAGAACTTCCGTTCGATGCGTGGCGATCCGAAGAATATTTTGAATATCTCGATCAACCAAACGCTGTCGCGTACCGTCATTACGTCGTTCGTTGCGTTGCTGTCCGCTTTGGCACTGTACATCTACGGCGGTGATTCGATGCGCGGCATGTCCGAAGCGATGATCATCGGTATCGTGATTGGTACGCTGTCATCGATCTTCATCTCGGCGCCAATGTTGACGCTGAAGCATCTGCGCGTGACGCATGAAGATATGATGCCGAAGACCAAGTACGACGCAGAACTCGCGCGTCGTCCTTAAGCTTCAGGACTTCAAATGCAAAAAAGCCAGGCGACATGCCTGGCTTTCTTGTTACGCGTTTGAATCAATCAACGAAATGCTGCGGCGTAGCCTGAGCTCTGGATCGTCTTCACCAATGCGTCGGCAACCTTGACGTTACCTGCGACCAATGGACGGCCTTCGACGTTCGCCATGTCCATAGCTTTCGTCTTCAAGCCATTGAAGTCGCAGACCTTGCCGCCGGATTCGCGGACCATCAGTACACCAGCTGCGATGTCCCATGGCTTCACGCCGGCTTCGAAATATGCGTCTGCCTTGCCAGCAGCAACATAAGCAAGATCCAAAGCGGCGGAGCCCGTGCGGCGGATATCTTCTGCGACGCCCAGCAATTCTTCGACCGTGCGCATTTGCGGTGCAATGCGTTCGCGCTCGCGAGGAGGGAAGCCGGTGATGATCATCGCGCCTTCAAGATTGTTGCGGTCCGCGACACGGATGCGCTTGTCATTCAACATTGCTCCCGAGCCCTTGCTCGCCGTGAACAGGTCATTGCGCAACGGATCAAAAATCACGCCATGAATCGGCTCGCCATCTTCGCACAACGCAATCGACACGCAGAAGTGACCGATGCCATGTAGGTAGTTGCTGGTGCCGTCGAGTGGATCAATGACGTAGGTGAACTTGGCGCCGGATTCAGCAAGCTTGCTCGCGCCGGATTCTTCGCCGATGATGCCGAAGTCAGGGTTCGCGTACTTGAGTTCCTTGATGATGATTTCTTCAGCCTTGCGATCGACTTCGGATGCGAAGTCCATGCGACCCTTCTCCTCAACCTTGATGGATTCAAGGCGGTTCATGTGGCTCAGCAAAACATTTCCGGCGGCGCGTGCGGCCTTAACCATGATAGTGACTGCGGGTTTCTGCATACGGAAAGTGCTCCAGGGAGGATTGAGGGCATTGCTGGCGAAGTAAAAAGAACAGTTGGCGTCGAGCGCCGTCGCACAGTTTATCATTGAATGTCCGATTGACAGGCAATTCCATGCGACAACTCCTATCTGAAACCGTGAGACGGGTCCGTTTTGTGCTTGTTGCCACCCAGCATTCCGGCAACACTGGCTCGGCAGCGCGCGCACTGAAAACGATGGGGTTCGATCACCTGGTGCTCGTGAATCCAGCCAGGTTGCCCGACGAAACCGCGCATGCAATGGCTGCGGGCGCCGAAGATGTCCTGGATGGCGCGCGAATTTGCAGCACCTTGGAGGAGGCGGTCGCTGACTGTCGCTGGGTTGTTGGGACGACAGCACGCGCGCGGCGCATCGGACTGGAAGAGCTGACACCCCGCCAAGCTAGCCAGCGCGCTCGATCGATCCTCAATGAAAGCGATGGCGCGGAGATCGCAATCGTGTTCGGCCGTGAGCGTACCGGATTGACCAACGACGAACTTCAGTTGTGCAACGCCGGCTTGATGATTGACGCAAATCCCGAATACAGCTCGTTGAATCTCGCAGCCGCGGTGCAGGTCATTGCGTATGAGTTGCGGACTCAGCTGACCGACGACGAAGCCGAAAGCGCAAGCAGCGTGACGTTGCAGTGGCAGCCGGATAAGGCGGCGACGCATGGGCAGTTGGAAGGATTTTTTGGACAGACGGCCAAAATCCTTGAGCGCATTGATTTCCATAAAGGTCGCGAGGAACGGTCGGCGTTGTTCAAGTTGCGCAGGTTATTCATGCGCTGGCCGATGGATGAGAAGGAACTGCGGATGTTGCGTGGCATATTGCATGATATGGAACGCGCGTTGAGAATACAGAGTGATGATTAAGGGTTTTGTCAGTGCGTTGCTGCTCACGGTATCGATCTTCGGCATGCATTCGGTGCAGGCTGAGGAACTCGTGTTCGGACGCATCAGTGATAGCCCGAAGGATTCCTATCGCGAACTGAAACCGTTGCTGGATTACGTCGTGCCGCGGATGAAGTCCGTTGGTGTCACGAGCGGACGCATCCTCATGGCGAAGGATATGTCGCAGATGCTCGGATTCCTGCGTCGTGGCGAAGTCGATTGGGTATCCGAGACGACAGCGATGGGAACACTGCTGCAAGTCCGCGGTAATGCGGTGCCGATTCTGCTGACGGAACGGTCAGGCGTGGCGACATACAAGACATTGATTTTCGTGCGTAAGGATAGTCCGATCATGGACTTGTCGCAGATGAAAGGTCGCAGCATTGCATTTCAACGGCCATCGTCGACGACGTCGTTTTTCTTGCCGGCATCGATGCTACTCGAGAAGAAGTACCGTCTGCAGAACCTGCAGTCGCCTTTCACGAAAGTGGACTCGCATGAAGTCGGGTATATTTTTGCGCAGTCCGAACGCAATATTTCGACGTGGGTGCACAAGCGCATCGTTGACGCAGGAACGTTCAGTACGATCGGCTGGGAGAATCCCAATCAGATGCCGCCGCAGTTCCGCAAGGATTTCCGCGTGATTGCAACCAGTGCAGAGGTCCCGCGTGCGTTGGAACTCGTGTCGCCGCAGTTGTCGCCGAAGATCCGTGAGCGACTGAAGGAAGTCCTGCTCAACGCGCATCAGGATCCTGCGGCCGCCAAGGCATTGCAAAGTTACTACCGAACGCGCGTATTCAAGCCGGTATCGCCTGAAGAGATGCGCAAGCTTCGCGCGATGGGTGGGCGAATGCATAACGTACGAGAGGCTCTGGAATAGTGAACGTCCGTGGGATTCAAGGGCGTTTTAGCTTAGTCGTTGTGATCGGACTGATCTGTGCGCTCGGCGTTTTGGTGTTGCTGGTTGCACGGGAGCGGTTGACGGTTCAATCACTTGAGAAGGTTGCGCGCGAGTCCATCACCAAGCTGGTCAGTTCCACGATTACGGCGAATACGCGTGCCACTGCCACACAGATGGCGGATGCGATGGCGAACCCGCTTTATTACATGGATCTCGATACCATCGGAGCGATCCAATCGACGCACCGCAAGTTACCGTCCACTAAGTACATCATTGTCTATGATGAGCACGGCCGGATCGTGCATGACGGAACGGAGGACATTCTCAGTTTCGGAATGCCGCAAGTTGACCCGTTGGCCAATCAAATCATTGGAAGCCGCGCGCCGATGACGTTGCAGGACGGCATGATGTTGGACGTAAGTTCACCGATCATGATTGGTGAGAACAAGATCGGTGGAATTCGCATCGGTGTCGATCTCACTGAAGTGAAGCGCCAACAGGATGTCGCGATTGCCCAGCTGCACAACAACATGCAGCAGCGAATCCGCCGGCAGGAACTCGCATATATTCTCGCCGCATTGGTTGCCATCGTTACCAGCTTGGCAATGTTGCTTTACGTGAATCGCCGAATTGTCCATCCTTTGAAACGTCTCGCACGCGCAACTGATGAGTTTAAGGGCGGTCGCTTTGAGCCTGTCATCGACGACGGCAATGCGAACGAAATTGGCGTGCTGACCCGCTCGTTCAATCGAATGGGCCGCAACCTGGAATTGTATGATCGCGAAATCCGCAACATGGCGTACACGGATAATTTGACCGGTCTTGCAAACCGGTTTGCGTTCCGGGAATTTCTCGAAGAAGCGATTCGTCCGAATGAAGTGGGCGAGCATCAGATGATCGGGGTGCTGTTTTTTGACATCGACCATTTCAAGCGCATCAACGATACGCACGGTCATTACGTGGGTGACGAGGTGCTGAAACTTTTCTCGGCACGTGTGTTTGAAACGATGAAAAAGCACGGCGCCGATGCCGCAATGCTCGCCAGGTTCGGTGGCGACGAGTTCGTCATTGGATGGCCGTCGGGTGTATGGGGATCAGATCAGGCAACGACCGCAGGTGCATCGCGCGAACATCAACGTGTCGTCACTGAGTTGGCGAACGGCATACTTGAGACGATGCAGGCCCCGCTCGAAGCCGACGGTGAAACACTCGTCATTGATACCTCGATCGGAATAGCATTGTTTCCTGATGGCGATATCACTGCGGTTGAATTGATCAAGCGCGCGGACTCTGCGCTGTATCAGGCGAAAGAGGCCGGTAAAGGTTGTTACCGTTACTACGATTTTGAATTACAGCAGCGCAGTGAGCGGATGCTCCAGATCGAAATGGATTTGGAAGGTGCGTGGAAACGCGGCGAAATTACTGTTGCGTATCAGCCGATCTGCCGCCTTGATACCAATGCCATCGTTGCAGTCGAAGCACTTTTGCGATGGGTGCACCCGGAGCAAGGTCACATTGATCCGTCGCTCTTCATCGGCATGGCTGAAGCATCGGGCATCATCGATGTCCTTGGCAAGGAAATGCTTTACAAAGCATGCATGGACATCGCCGCAATTAAGCGTGAGCTTCCGGACGACTATCATCTGGCATTGACGGTGAACGTCAGCGCCTTGCAGCTGCGCGACGGAATTTTGCCTTCCATGATTGGCACCGCATTGAGAGAGTCAGGTTTGGACGCGAAAAGCCTGAGCGTTGAACTCACCGAAAGCGCCGTTCTCCAATACGCGGAAGTTGTCGAAGCACAGCTCGACCGTTTGCGCCGGATGGGCTGCGAAGTGTGGCTCGATGACTTCGGAACCGGCTACTCCGGTTTGAGTCAGTTGCGTCGCGTGCGCGTAAATGGTGTCAAGATTGACCGCTCTTTCATCTCAGACATCCTCACTGATGATGAAGATCTGCGGTTGACGTCGGCGATCATCGAGATGGCGCGTACGCTCGAAATTCAATGCGTTGCGGAAGGCATCGAGAAGCAAGGTCAGCTTGATATCCTTCGTGAACGCGGTTGTGAATTTGGTCAGGGCTTCTTCGTCGCGCGTCCAATGCGGGCGGAAGCACTGCGCGAATTCATCCTCGAGCGCCATGCTGAGATCAAGCGCTTACAGCCGCCCGAGCTTTTCTAGAAGTCCATTGAGTTCGGCGACTAACGTACCGGACATGATGCCGAAAATCATGATCACAACGAAACCAATTCCCCAGCACACCAGCATGATGCCGCCGTCCTTTTCGATGAAGGCAATGGCGTACAGCAGTATCAGTAACGCGAAAATATAGTTCGTCCCGGGGATCGGCAGGAAAAGCAGCACGCCGAGCAACGCCAGCAAAAATCCCGTAACAAACTCACCCGCGCGGTGATCGAATATGGCGGAAAGTCGCGGCTTGATCCACCGTTCGACGTACTGGAAAGGACTGCTTAGTGAACTTAGCGCACGTACAAAGGTCGATCTCGCAATCATACGTTGACGGAAGAACTTTGGGAGCCACGGATGCTCCAGCCCAATCATCATCTGCAGGCCAACCAGGATGACAATGGGTCCCGAGAGTCCGCCAGCCAAACCGGGGATTGGAATCGCTGCGAACAACGTCGCAATCAACAACAGCATTCCGTAGCCGCGCTCGCCGAAATCATCAAGCACGTTGGAAAGCTCAATGGAACTTTCAGGATCACCCTGTGCGAGTTCCTCAAGAATTCCTCTCGTGGTTTGTCGCTTGGCGTTTGGATCACGCGACGTCATGCGACGTTGTCCGATTCCTCATCCGCCGCTTTGGAAAGCAGCAATTTATCGACGCGAGGTCCATCGAGATCGACGACTTCAAGCTGCCACTTGCCCCAGTTGAAGATCTCACCAACATGTGGAATGCGGCCGAGGTTTGCAATGACAAAACCTGCAACCGTCACGAAGTCATGGTCGTCTTCGCCAGGCAACAATCCGCTGCCAACGAGTTCCTTGAACTCTTCGATCGGAAGCGTTCCTTCCAGCAAGTACGACCCATCATGGCGCACTGTGATTTGCGGATCGTGATCTTCGTCTTCCACATGCTCGAGCTTGCCGACGATCGCGCCTAGGATATCGTTGATCGTCACCCAGCCTGCGACATCACCATATTCGTCCACGACCAACGCCGCGGACTGCTGCTCTTCGCGAAAAATCTCCAGCAACTTCACGACACTCGTGGATTCGGAAACAAACAACGGTTCGCGCAATTTCGAGAACAACGCTTCCGTCGAACCTGATTGAATGTTGGGAATGCGCGGCAGCATTTTGGTCTCGAGCACGCCGAGCACATCCGCATCATTGCCGTCACGGTAAACCGGGAATCGCGAGTAGGGCGTGTCTTGCATCGCGGCGATGTTCTCTTCGAACGACGCGTCTGCATCCAGCCAGATGATCCGGTTGCGCGGCACCATCACCGAATCCGTCATGCGATCGCCGAGACTCATCACGCGATTCATCATCTTGCGCTCATCCGCATCGATGACGCCTTGCTCATGGCTTTCCGTCACGAGCAGTCGGATTTCCTCTTCACTGATCGCCTGCGACTGATCGTCCTTGATTCCAATGAGACGCAAAAACGCACGGTTAATCGCACCCAACGCCAACACAACAGGCTTCGCGGCAGTTGCAAGTCCTTGCAGCGGGATGGCAACGCTCGATGCAATTTTCTCAGGGTTCGTCAGCGCCAAGCGCTTCGGAATCAACTCGCCGAAAATCACCTGCGCCGCCGTAATCGTTCCCACTGCAGCCGCGAATCCAATCGGCCGCGTGTAATTCGTGGCATCCGGCCAGAACTGCGAGAGGTGATCCGTAATGAACTTCCCGAATGCTTCACCGCCAAACAAGCCGGTCAAAATCCCAATCAACGTAATGCCGACTTGCACGGTTGAGAGAAGGTTGTCCGGATTATCGGAAAGGTGGAGCGCAACCTTTGCGCCGCGGCTCGTCTCCGCCATCTGTTTCAGGCGCAACTTACGCGAAGTCATGAGCGCCATTTCGGACATGGCAAAAAAGCCATTCAGCAAAATCAGCGCGGCAACAATGAAAAGCTCTAACATAGATCGGAATCTTAACAGTTTGGCTGAATGCATGGCGTCAACCGCGAAAATTGATCCAGCGCCCGTTTGGTCCGCCATTCAGGCAATCCCCAAGGGCGAAGTCGCCAGCTACGGGCAGGTTGCGGTGCGGGCAGGGCATCCGGGGAGGGCGCGGTGGGTGGCGCAGCTTTTGGCAAGGCAATTGGGGCCGAAAGGACTGCCATGGCATCGGGTCGTGCGATCCGACGGACGGATTGCTTTCCCGACAGACAGCGCGGAGTTCCTGGAGCAGGCGAAGCGTTTGCGCGCGGACGGTGTCTTGATCGTCAACGGCCGTGTCACCATATCCAAACGATCAATTCTCGACGAAGCCATTTGGGGCTGAAAATTTGATGGACCTTTTTCGCAATATGCCGCCCGTCACGCGGGCACTCTTCCTCGCCAATGTGGCGATTTTCCTGGCGATGTCGATTCTGGGTGAGCGCTTCTTCGTTCCATTTGCGCTGTATCCGCTGGACATCAATCACGTTCTCCATGGGTTTCCTCCGTTCGAGCCATGGCAGCTCATCACTTACGCATTCATGCACGGTGGCTTCGGTCACATCGCGTTGAACATGCTCGCGCTCGTGATGTTCGGCTCCTCACTGGAGTCGTATTGGGGTAGCCGCCGTTTCGCGATCTTCTATTTCGTTTGCGCCACGGGTGCTGCGTTGCTGCAAACTGCTGCCAGTGAATGGGCTATCCAAAATCAAGGTCCTGACGCCGCAGCTGCCGTGGTCGGTGCGTCAGGGGCGATTTTTGGGCTATTGGTTGGCTACGGCATGCACTTCCCAACGCGTCGTGTGATGCTGCTGTTCCCACCAATTCCGATGAAAGCGCGTACGCTCGTGATTGCGATCGGTGTCGCCGAAACCGTGTTCGGCTTGATGGGCTGGTTGCCGGGCATCGCGCACTTCGCTCACTTGGGTGGGTTCATTGCGGGCTTCCTGATGTGCAAGTTTTGGTTGCGGCCGAATCCGTATGTGTCTTGAAACTTGAAACCTGAAAGGGGAGATGGGAAATGAGAGAATGGAGTGGCTACCGTTAGCCTTGAGCCTATCGCCCAGGGATCGAAAATTTCAGGTTTCAGAAAGTTGAACTGCTGTCCATGGACGAATGTTCAACTTTTTTCAAGGGGCCAAAAAAACGCCGCGATGTTTAAAGTCGCGGCGTTTTCGATCTCAGGAAGACCTTACGGCCAGATGTCAACCCGCGTTGCTGCCGGCGCAACCATCGGTGCCGAAGCGGGGCAGGAGAATGCAGTCGCGAATTCAGGTGCATTCATCAGCGGCACGTTTGTGCGCCATTCGCCAGGAGCATAGGCACTCTCACGCGAGTCGATCAACGCGACCGTTGGTGACATGTTCTGAGCCCACAAAGCTGCCCACGCACGGAAAAAGTCCTGGTGCTGTGCGGCCGCTTGATTCGGATACGCCTTGTTGAATGCAGCCAATGCGAGTTCGACACCTGTCTGGTCAGCCATGGCCACGTTGATCACGTGTGCAGGATCGACGCGCGCAGCTGGATTCGCGGAGTAAACGCGGTTGTTGTACTGCGCAGCGACGGCGCGGCCCAATGCGTCGTAACGAGCGCTATCCTCCGGTGACCACCAATTATTGATGCGACGATTTTGATCAAGCATGCGGCCGTCGAGATCGAAGCCGCGCGACAGCTCATGACCAACCATTGCAGCGTACGAGCCATACAGCGTACCGGCCGTACCACTTGTTGAGTAGATTGGCGACTGCAGCGCAGCGGCGGTGACGATCAGGCGATTCTGCTCCGGCTCATAAGCAACGACTGGATTCTGAGGCAAAACATCCCAACGGCGATCCGAGTTGCCCTTACCAATGCGCTTCATTTCCTGTGCATGCTGCCACGTTGAAGCAATCAGAATGTTGCCGCCGAACGAACCACGGCCCATTGGTTGAATGGAGTAGTCGAGATCGCGGCGAGGGTAGCCAACTTCGATCCCGATCTTCGAGGCCTTCGCCAGTGCAACCGTCTTCGCGTTCGCGCTCATCTGCGTGTTGCGAGTGATCGAATCAATCAGTGCAGAGCGGACGGAGGCTGCAATATTTTCGGCGTTGCGCTTCGTTTCCGCAGAGAGATAACGGCTCGCATACTCACGGCCAAGCATCGAGCCCGCTGCGGAGTTAATCGCGGCGAGCGTTTGTTCCGCACGCGTGCCTTGGTTCGCACGGCCTTGCAAAATGCGACCGCGGAAATCAAAGTTCGCATCACGCCATGGCTTCGACAAGTACGGGCTCATCGAGTCTGCGATGCGCCAACGCAAATAGGCACGCCACTGTTCGACGGTCCGCGATGGAATCAACGCATTTAACTGCTTGAAGAAAGCATCATCCGAGATGGAAACGATGTCGTCCTTCACGCCTTGTGCCTTGAGGAAGTCTTCCAACTGCAAATTCGGATAGACGCGGTTTAGCCCCTTCGTTTTCACGGCGGCATATTGCGTTTGCAAAACGTCCAGCGCATCACTTGTCTTTGACACGGTCGCCAGCTGCTTCTCAATTTCGAGGACCGCTGCAGTTTCCTCGGCAACCTTGTTCTGTGGTGTGCCGGATAGCAACAACATCTTGCCGACGTAATCGCGATAGCCCTTCATCAGCTGCGCAATTTCAGGCGAGTTGTTCGAATAGATCGCCGCATCAGGCAGTCCAATGCCACCTTGCGTGAAGTAGCCGATGTTTCGGTTCAAATCCTGCAGATCCAAATCCGCAGCGAAGTTGAACAAAACCGGCAAGCCAACCTGATGCAACGCGGCTGCCGATGCCGCAACGTCCTTCGTGGACTTCATCGCATTCACACGTGACAAAAGACCCGCGATCGGATTTGCCCCATCGGCTTCAATGCTGGCTTGGTCGAGACCGGACGCCCAGAAGTCGCCCAAAGCCTTCTGCACAGGTCCTTGGGGTGACGTCATGAACGCATTCAACAAGTTTGCCTGTTGCGCTTCAGCATTGCGTTTGAGCAAGCTCAGCGACGAGAACGACGCGACGCCGCTGCCGAGTGGATTTGCCTTGAACCAATCCTGGTTCGCATATTGATAAAAATTCGTGCACGCATCGAGTTTGACGACAGGCGGAGCCACTGGCTTCTTCGCCGGAGCGGGAGCCTTCTTCGCAGGTGCTTTCTTGGCAGGTGCAGCCTTCTTGGGTGGAGCGGCGGATGCGTCAGCAACGAATCCGATTGAATAGGTCGAAACCAATGACAAGGCGAGGGCCAAACCAAGAGGGCGAAGCGTCATGCGTGAACTCCAAACAATGATTCGAAAATCATAGCAGACCCCACAAAAAACCGCTCACACAGTCACCTGCATGAGCCGTTCGTTAACGACGGACGAAGCCGTCAGATCACCAGATTACGACCTTCTTGTCGTCGCCAATGACCATCTTCTGTCCCGCCTTGCACTGGAATGCCGCAGCGAATGCTGGCATGTTTGCAGGTGCGCCGATTGCGCGGTACTGCGCCGGTGCGTGCGAATCCGTCGACAGGCGAACCTTCGCTTCGTCGTCCTTCATGCTACGACGCCACACGGTTGCCCAGTTGAGGAAGAAGCGTTGATCGTTGGTCAAGCCACCGGTCATCGGATCAGGCTTGCCTGCCGTTGCTGCCTTCATTGCGTCGTATGCAGTCGCCAAGCCACCGAGGTCAGCGATGTTTTCGCCGAGGGTCAGTTTGCCGTTGACGTTTTCGCCGAGAACGGTGTACTCATTGAATTGCGTAACTAACTTGCCGGTGCGCTCCGAGAACTTCTTCGCGTCGTCCGGAGTCCACCAGTTTTCGAACTTGCCGGTTGAATCGAAACGTGAACCTTGATCGTCGTAACCGTGCGTCATTTCGTGACCGATCACAGCGCCGATGCCACCGTAGTTGGTTGCGTCGTCTGCATTCGGATCAAAGAATGGCGGTTGCAAAATCGCAGCAGGGAACACGATTTCGTTCATCAGCGGGTTGTAGTAAGCATTGACCATTTGTGGTGGCATGCCCCATTCGGTGCGATCAACCTTTTGGCCAATTTTGCCGAGGTTCCACTTGTAGTTGAATTCCTGCAGCGCTTGCAGGTTGTCGTAGTAGCTATCGCGGCCGGTGTTCAAACCTTCCCACGAACGCCACTTGTCCGGATAGCCGATCTTCGGCGTAAACGAAGCCCACTTCTCGAGTGCCTTCTTCTTCGTATCCGGGCTCATCCAATCGAGATTTTCGATACGGGCCTTCAACGCCGTGCTCAGATTCTTGACCAGCGTTTCCATGCGGGCCTTCGCTTCAGGCGAGAACGAAGTTTGCACGTACAGCTGACCCATCGCTTCACCGGCGCCACCTTGGATCGTTGACAAAACGCGCTTCGAGCGTTCCTTCATTTGCTCCTGGCCACGCAGCGTCTTGTTGTAGAAGTTGAAGTTCTCCTGCGCGAATGCATCGCTCAAGTAAGGTGCAGCGGCATCAGCCTTGTGGAACTTCAAGTACGATTGCCACGTTGCCGCCGGAACGTCCGCCAACATCTTGCTGACTTCCTGATGGAACTTCGGCATGGCCAACGAGAACGTTGCCGGTGCCGCGACACCTTGTGACTTGAAGAATTCCGTCCAGCTGAAGTTCGGCGTCAACTTATCGGCATCCGCCAACGACACTGCGTTGTAATACAACTCGGTATCACGCGAGAGTTGCTCGGACGAGAAGGATGCGGCAGCGAGGCGCTTTTCGAATGCGACAACATCTGCGGCTTGCTTCGCAGCGTCGGCTTCAGGCACACCGATCAACTTCAGGATGTTGGCAACGTGTGCTTGATACGCATCCAACTTGTCCTTGCGGTTTGCGGCGGTGTAATACGTCGTGTCTGGAAGGCCGAGACCACCTTGTGACGCGTAGGCCATGTTCATGGTTGGATTTTTGAAATCCGCTTCCGCGCCGAAACCGAACAGATTGTTGTCACCCTTCGCAGCACTCTTGCGAATGTAGTCAGCGATTTGTTCCTTCGTTGTCAAAGCGGAGATCGCATCGAGATCAGCCTTGATTGGGGTGTAGCCGGCCGCGTTGATTTTGGCTTCGTCCATACCGGTCGCATAAAGATCACCGACCAATTTGCCGATGCCCTTCGCGCCCTTGTCGGCAGAGGCCTGCTCAGCGAGTTGCTTCTGGATTTGCTGCGAACGCTCGTCGAGCATTTCAAAAGCGCCCCACGTCGTGCGGTCCGCCGGGATCGTGTTCGCTGCGAGGAACTTGGAGTTTGCGTAACCCGCGAAGTCGTCACATGCATTGATGTTCTTGTCGAGGTCGTCGACCTTGAACGAGTTCATAGGAGGCAACTTCGATTGATCGATCTTGTACTTGCCGGTGCTGGCGGATCCGCCTTCGCCCGACGCCGCCGTGTTCGAATTGGAACCGGTGCAACCAGCCAATGCTGCGGTAATGGCCAGCGCGAGGACCAGAGTCTTGGGATTGCGCATTTGAAACTCCATTGAAGTCACCCAGAAATTGGGTCGGAATCCCCCAGTATAAAACTCGGCGACAGATTCGCCTGTAACGGAAGTCATGTTTGCGCCATTCAGTTTCGTCACGGCGCGTTCCCTACAATGGATGGATTCGCTCAATTAGGACAAAACATGCGCATTCAATTCAGCGGCGGGGCTGGCGGTGACGTCACCGGTTCTTTGCACATCGTCGAGGCGGCGGGGCACCGTATCCTGCTCGACTGCGGGATGATCCAGGGAACACCCGAAGCTGAGTTGCGCAACATGGAGCCGTTTGATTTTGATCCGACCGCCATCGACGTGTTGATCGTTTCGCATGCGCACATCGATCACATCGGCCGTGTTCCGTTGTTGGCGAAGCGTGGGTTCCGTGGACGGATCTTGACGCAAAAAGCCACCGCCGATCTCATGCCCATCATGTTGCTCGACGCTGCCGGTATTCAAGAAAGTGATGCGGAACGCGCGAACCGCAAGCGCGGCGATTCGGAAGCCGAAGTCATTGCGCTGTACACGCGGGAAGATGTGAAAGATGTTTTGCCGATGATTGAACCGTGTCCGTACAACGAAGTGATTCGTGTTGCCGACGGTGTCGAGATGGTGCTGCATGATGCGGGGCATATTCTCGGCGCGGCATCGGTTGAATTGCGTGCGGACGGGAAAACACTGGTTTTCTCGGGTGATATTGGTCCGAAGAACACGCCGATCCTGCGTGATCCTGCTGCATTAAAGAAAGCAGATTTGGTTTTGCTTGAATCGACTTACGGTGATCGCTTGCACAAGGATCGCAACATGACGATGTCGGAGTTCGGTGAAATTTTGCATAAGGCCGCAGCTGATAACGCGAAAGTGTTGATTCCTGCATTTGCAGTCGGACGCTCGCAAGAACTTCTTTACGCGTTGGCGATGCATTACAACGAGTGGGGCGTTGACCGCTTCAAGATTTTCCTCGACTCACCGATGGCGCAGAAAGTCGTTGAGGTCTACGAGAAAAACAAAGACTTATTCGATGAGGAGGCGAAGAAGGTTTGGTCGCAACGCCCAACGCCGTTTAGCATGCCGAACTTGACGCTGAGCGAAACAGCGGACGAATCCAAGGCGATCAACAATGTCGAAGGTGCGGCGATCATCATCGCGGGCAGTGGCATGGCGAATGCGGGACGGATTTTGCATCACCTCAAGTTCCATCTCGGCGATCCCAGAACTCACGTCTGCATCGTCGGCTATCAAGGCTACGGAACGCTCGGTCGTCGACTCGTCGACAAAGCCGAGTTTGTACGCATCCACGGCGAGAACATCGAAGTCCGCGCGCAGGTGCATACCCTAGGAGGTTTGTCGGCACACGCTGATCAAAAAGGATTGACGGAGTGGTACGAGTCGTTTGATCCGAAGCCGCCGGTGGTTTTGGTGCATGGTGAAGACAAAGCACGCGATGCGTTCGCAGCGCATTTGAATTCGCTCTTCGGTGCAGATGTCGAATTGGCGCAACCGCATGATGTGCGGGAAGTCTCATAAAACCTGCTATAATTTCGCACAACTGCGCTGAGCCAACATTCGTTGGTCCCGTTTTGCCCATCGCGGCAACTTGATTCATCCCGATTCAGCGCCCCCCGAGCCACAGTTAAGTTCGGACTCGATCGCCGCGGCGTTCGGGGTCGTGCGGCTCAAGCTGCAATTTGGAGTTTCAAATGAATACCGATTTTTCGGCGCTAGGTTTAGCGCCTGCTTTGCTGCAATCCCTCAACGAAAATGGATTCAGCACCCCAACACCGATTCAAGAACAAGCGATTCCGTCCGTCATGGAAGGACGCGACGTGATGGGTGGCGCACAGACCGGCACAGGCAAGACCGCTGCATTCGGTTTGCCAATCCTGCATCGCTTGCTGGAGACGGTCGACTTCGCGCAACGCAATCGCCGTCCGCAAGTTTTGATTCTCGTACCAACGCGCGAACTCGCCGTGCAAGTGCACGACAACATCGTCACTTACGCGAAGCACACGAAGCTGCGCATGGCCGTGATCTTCGGTGGCGCCGGCATGGTGCCGCAAGAACAAGCATTGCGTCGCGGCGTCGATGTGTTGGTCGCAACGCCAGGCCGTCTGATCGATCACATGGAGCGCGGCACCGCGCATCTGGGTGAAGTGCGCACAGTGGTTCTCGATGAAGCAGACCGCATGTTGGATATGGGCTTTTTGCCGTCGATGAAGCGCATCCTCGGACGCATCCGCAAGTCGCGTCAGACGTTGCTGTTCTCAGCAACGTTCGAACAACGCATCAAGCAACTCGCATTGGAATTCATGATTGATCCGGTGCAAGTGCAAGTCGCAGCGCAGAACACGATTGCCGAAACGATCACGCATAAGGCGCATCCGGTTGATGCCACGATGAAGCGTGAATTGCTGGTGGAACTGTTGGCGCGTCGCTTCCAGGATCAGGCGATTGTTTTTGCCAAAACCAAACACGGTTGCAACCGTCTCGCCGAATACTTGGAAGAAGCCGGTTTGCCTGCGTTGGCGATCCACGGCAACAAGTCGCAGTCGCAACGTCAGAAAGCGTTGAATGATTTCAAGGCCGGCAAGGTGCGCATTCTCGTCGCAACCGACGTCGCCGCACGCGGCCTCGACATTCCGAATCTGCCGTTGGTGATCAACTATGATCTGCCGACAATTCCGGAAGATTACGTGCACCGCATTGGTCGTACGGGCCGTAACGGATCGAGCGGTGAAGCGCTGTCGTTGCTTGCGCCGGAAGAGGGTGGTTTGCTGCGTCAAGTGCAGAATGTTTTGAAGGCACCGGTTGAAATGCAAATCGTTGCAGGTTTCGAGCCAACGCGCCCTGTTGATTTGAATGCGCCGATTCCGAAGCAACCGCAACGTCAAGGTCGCGGTAACCGCCCGCATCGTCCGGCGGGTTCGAAGAAGCCAGGTGGTCATACCAATCAATCGCGCGCGCCGAAGGCGAACAAGCGACGCGGTGGTTCAACTCACGGCTTCAAGAAGTCCTGATCTTCGGTCAGCTCTTTCGCCGTGCGGAATGGAATTTCGTCCGGCGAAACGGCACCACCTGAAATGATGAAGCTCATCGCCTGATCGACGGTCCAGTCGGTCGGCGTGATGTCTTCAACCGGAACAATTTCCAAGTAGCCCGACGTTGGGTTCGGCGTTGTTGGAACGTAGACTGCGGCAAGCTCACGGTCGGTGCCTTTCTCGCGAATCACTCGGGTGACGAACCCGAGTGTTTTCATTTGGCGATTCGGAAAGTTGATCAACACGACACGCTGCGTGCCGTCCGGCTTCGTCTGCAAAATATTCAATAGCTGACGTGCGCTACCGTAGATCGTGTTCGCGAGCGGAACGCGTTTGATCGTCGCTTCGAAATGGCGCAGCAGCGTTTGACCGACGACACGACGCGCCATGAATCCCGTAAACAAAACGAACAACACCGTCGCCAGCAATGCCACTGCGCTGATCACCCAGGGTTCTGCGACCCAGGGAGCGTGCGTGACGCGCGAAATGTTCGCGAGCGTCGGTCCAATGAATGGCGCACTGGCTTCCGAGAGCATCGTAAAGACGAACTTCACCACGACCCATGTGAGCCAAATCGGCAGCAGCGTCAAAATGCCTGTAATGAACAGGCGTTGCAGGTCGGGTTTGCGTTCGCTCATGCGCTTTAGAATACCAGCGCCGAAAGCTTGCGACGGTATTGTGCGACGATTGCCGGATCTTCCACCAAACGGAAGGCATCAATCAGCGTCTTGCGGGCGAGGTCATCACCGAACTTGCGGTCCTTCGCCATCAGGTCGAGCAGCTTTTGCAAGCCGTTCTCTATGTCGCCCTTGAGAATCATCGCCACGCCATCGCGATGCATCTGATCGGATTCACCGCTGACGGGTTCCGCGTTCGCGCCATATGCCAGCAAATTCAAATGCGATTGTGCACGTTGCGCACGGGCGTCGGTCGCGAGATTCGCAGGCAGATGATCGATGATGTTTTTCGCTTCAACAGTTTCGCCGTCGTTGAGCAGGGCGATCGCGAGATCCAACTTCAACTCATCGGACGCGCCTTCTTTCGCTAGTTCGTCGCGCAACTCGGCAATGATTTGCGTGTTGGAACGCGTGTCGACTTCAGGCTCAGGTTCCGCGGCCGCTTCGGCAGGCACGATGTTGTGCTTGGCGAGGAATTCCTTGATTTGCGACGCAGGCAATGCACCTTGGAACCCATCGACCAACTGACCGTTGTGAACCAAAATCACCGTCGGGATCGATTGGATTTGGAACATGCCGGCCAGTTGTTGCGAGGCTTCGACATCGATTTTGGCAATTTTCAACGCGCCGTTGAATTCCTCGGCGAGCTTGTCGAGGATGGGGCCAAGCGTCTTGCACGGGCCACACCATTCCGCCCAAAAATCAATCAGAATCGGCGTTTGCGACGACGCACGGATGACGTCAGTTTCAAAGTTCGCTTCAGTTGCGACAAAAACATTCTCATTCACGGACATATCGTTCCCTTCGTTCAATCATTCCGGTTCGCTATGGTAAATGGTGGTGCGTTGGCGAGAAGTCAAGTTACGATGGATGCATGAACCGCACTTCTTCAATGGCCACGCTGGCCGCATGGACGGCACTCGTCTCCGCCGCATTGATTTGCATCGTCGCGATGCTCACCGTCGATAGCTTCCGCATCGGGCAACACGGCATGGGCTTGTTGGCCGCGAAGGATATGCCAAACGGCGCCGGTTGGCGCATTGCCGGTCACTGGTGGATCGGTATCCTCGCGCTGCTCCCATCGATTCAAATGCTGGTGTCGGGCGAAAAGGAAGGGAGGCGCGCGTTACGCCTCGCCGGCTACTTCTGGATCATTGCGGCGTTGGCGTATGCGATGCAGGGGTTTTGGCCGTTGGATTTGGAGAATCTCGACTCACGCAGTAACCAAATGCACGCTACCGCAAACTCTGTGTGGTGGTTGGCCGCCACCGCAGGCGCTGTTTCGTGGGCGATTGCACGTCGCAGCACAATGGCGGTCGGACTTGCATCGGCACTCGTGGTTTTGGCGTTAATCAAGACATTCGAGTGGATGCCGGACGGGCAGAAGGCGCTGATAGGGTGGTTGCAGCTGTTCGGATGGCTCGGAACGTTGGTACAGGCACGTCAACGTGTCCTAGAATAGAGGGTTACCCAACAACCATTTGAATATGCAGTGACTGACACCCGGAATAACGATACCCACGCCTATTTGCCACAGGACATCGAGCGCGATGCGCAGCAGTTCTGGGATGACAGCAATGCTTACGTGGTGACGGAAACGTCGGATAAGCCGAAGTATTTTTGCTTGTCGATGCTTCCATATCCGTCCGGTGCGCTGCACATGGGGCACGTCCGCAATTACACGATCAGTGATGTGATCTCGCGCTTCCGTCGCATGAAGGGTTATAACGTCTTGCAGCCGATGGGTTGGGATGCGTTTGGTTTGCCTGCGGAGAATGCGGCGATCAAGAACAACACTGCACCTGCGAAGTGGACCTACGCGAACATCGATTACATGCGGCAGCAATTGAAGGCGATGGGTTTTGCGATTGATTGGTCGCGCGAGTTTGCAACCTGTACGCCGGAATATTACGAACACGAACAACGCATGTTTGTGCGCTTGTTGAAGAAGGGTTTGGCATATCGCAAAAATTCAACCGTCAACTGGGACCCCATCGATCAAACTGTTCTCGCGAATGAGCAAGTAATTGATGGTCGCGGTTGGCGTACCGGCGCATTGGTCGAGAAGCGTGAGATTCCGCAGTGGTTCCTCAAGATCACCGATTACGCGCAGGATTTGCTGGATGGTTTGGATACGTTGCCGGGTTGGCCTGACGCGGTCAAAACAATGCAACGCAACTGGATCGGTCGCAGCGAAGGTCTGCAAATCCAGTTCAATGTTGAAGATGCTTCCGGCAATGCGTTGACGCCGTTGCGTGTTTTCACCACGCGTCCGGATACGTTGATGGGCGTGACGTTCGTGTCTATCGCAGGCGAACATCCGTTGGCGTTGCAAGCCGCACAAACGAATCCTGAGTTGAACGCGTTCCTCGAGGAGTTGCGTCACGGTGGCGTATCCGAAGCGGAACTGGAGATGCAGGAGAAGCGCGGCATGCCAACCGGCTTGTTCGCCGTGCATCCGGTGACGGGCGAGAAAGTGCCTGTTTTCGTGGCGAATTTCGTGTTGATGTCCTACGGCACCGGCGCGGTGATGGCCGTGCCAGGTCACGACGAACGCGATTGGGAATTTGCGAAGAAGTACAACCTGCCAATCAAGACCGTCATCGCTCCGTCTGCTGATGCAGACTTGTCGGCGTTGGATGCACAGATTCAAACGAAGGGCGCAACAACCGAGAAAGGTGTGTTGGTCAATTCGGGTGAGTTGGATGGCATGGATTTTGGCCAGGCATTCAGTGCGTTGCAAACGCGCTTTGAAGAGCAGGGCATTGGCGAGAAGCAAATCAATTACCGTCTGCGCGATTGGGGCGTGAGCCGTCAGCGTTATTGGGGTTGCCCAATTCCGGTCATCTATTGCGACACGTGTGGCGCAGTGCCGGTGCCGGAAGATCAGTTGCCGGTGATTTTGCCGGAAGACGTTGCATTCAGTGGTGCGAAGTCGCCGATCAAGTCGGATCCGGAATGGCGCAAAACGACTTGCCCAACCTGCGGTGGTGCAGCAGAGCGTGAGACCGATACGTTTGATACCTTCATGGAATCGAGCTGGTATTACGCACGTTATTGCTCGCCGGGTGCTGCTGAACAAATTGATGAGCGCGCGAAGTATTGGACGCCAATCGATCAATACATCGGTGGCATCGAACACGCGATCATGCATTTGATGTACTTCCGTTTTTATCACAAGCTGTTCCGCGACGCGGGCATGCTCAACAGTGATGAACCGGCGACGAACTTGCTGTGCCAAGGCATGGTGGTTGCGGATACGTTCTATCGCACGAATGAAGATGGCAGCAAGGATTGGTTCAATCCGGCGGACGTTGACGTGGAAGTGCGTGATGGCGTCGAAGTTGCAACATTGCGTACCGATGGTATGCCGGTGCAAATCGGCGGAACGGAGAAGATGTCGAAGTCCAAGAACAACGGCGTCGATCCACATCAGATGATTCAACGCTACGGTGCAGATACCGTTCGCATGTTCTCGATGTTTGCGGCGCCTCCGGAGTTGTCGTTGGAATGGAACGAGTCGGGCGTCGATGGAATGGCGCGTTTCTTGAAGCGTCTGTGGCGTGAGGTCAGCGAGTTTGCCGCGAAGGGTGTTGTGATGAAGCACGACATCACGGAGTGGACAGCTGAGCAAAAGAACTTGCGTCGCCAACTGCATCAAACGATCCGCAAAGTCGATGACGATTACACGCGTCGTTTGAGTTTCAACACTGCGATCGCTGCGTTGATGGAATTGTTCAATGCGTTGAACAAGTTCAAGGACGACAGCGAAGCGGGTCGCGCGCTGAAGCAGGAAGTGCTGGAAGATTTGATCTTGATGATCAATCCGATTGCACCGCACTTCGCGTTGGCGGCTTGGCAGGAGCTGGGTCACGACAAGCAGATCATCGAAGACATCGCGTTCCCGTCCGTTGATGAGAATGCGTTGGTGAGTGACACCGCCAAAATGGGTGTCCAAGTCAACGGCAAGCTGCGCGCCACGATCGAGGTCCCCGCCAACGCTGAGAAGTCCGCGATTGAGGAAGCCGCACTGGCGGATGTGAACGTTCAGCGTGCCTTGACAGGTCTGACGGTCCAGAAGGTGATTGTGGTCCCGGCCAAAATTGTGTCAATCGTCGCCAAGTAAGGGATCCATTCAGTTTCAGCGTCGATTTTTGCTTGAAGCATAACCATCACTCAGCCAAACTGTTGCAATGACCAAATCACTCGCCCGTACCGTCGTTTCCATCGCCCTTTTGTCGGGATTGATGGCCTGTGGATTCCAGCCGCGCGCAGCATTGAAACTGCCTGCTGATGTCGGACCGGTGATGGTCGTTTCCAAGGACCCGAACAGCCGTCTGGCGGATGCGCTTGAGCGTCGTCTGGTTGCAGCCGGTATGGACGTGAAGGATGCCGGCGCGGGTACTGCAGTCAATCCGGATCCACGCAAGCCCGTCGACCTGAGCGGTGTTGGCGTGCTCGATCTCGTGCAGGAACGTTGGGGTGATCTGCCAATTTCTCTGGACAGCCTCGGACGTGCGCAGGAATTGTCTTTGCGTTACGCCGTCGTGTTCGAAGTCCGCGACCCTGAAGGCACGATCGTCGTTCCTCAGCAAACGATTGAACTGGCGCGCGACTATGTCGCATCGCCAACGAACTCGATTGGTACGGAGGGTGAGCGCGAAATCCTTGTGAAGGAAATGCAGCGCGAGATGGTCAACTCGATCCTGTTGCGCATCGACACAGTTGTGCGCAAGCGCTTGAAGGAAGGCCTGCCAGTTGGCAGCACACCGCAAGTGCAGTCACCGACGCCGTAATTTCGCGTATACGTGGAAATCAATCCCGATCAACTCGCAGCGCAAATTTCTTCCGGCGGCCTTAAGCCAATTTATCTAATTGCCGGCGATGAGCCGTTGCGCGTGATTGAAGCGTGTGATGCCGTCCGCGCTGCCGCACGTGAAGCCGGTTGTTCCGAACGTGAAGTCTTTGAAATCGCCGGGAAGGATGCCCGTGAGAAAAAGAACGACGACGCTCCATCCATCTGGAAGGACATCGGATATTCGGTGAATTCGCCGAGTCTTTTTTCGCCGATGCGTCTTATTGAAATTCGCATTCCAACCGGTAAGCCAGGCGTTGAAGGCGCGAAGTTTCTGGAGTCACTCGCATCGGATCCGCCGCCGGGCGTGATCGTGATGATCATTGCAGACGAATGGTCCAAAAAACACGGCGGCAAATGGTCCCAAGCTGTTTCCTCGAAGGGTGTCATCAGTATCGCGTATGAAGTGCGCAGCAATGAGTTGGTGCGGTGGCTCGGCAATCGCGCGCGGACCAGGAACGTCAAGTTAACCAGTGATGCGTTGCAGTTGATTGCCGATCGTGTGGACGGTAACTTGCTCGCGGCTGCTCAGGAAATCGACAAGCTCGCATTGCTCAACGTCAGCGGAGAAGCTGCGATGAATGCGGATGATCTTCGCGCGCACATTGCGGACATGGCTCGCTTCGACGTGTTCCGTTTGATTGATGCATCGTGGAATGGCAATGGCGCGTTAGCTTCACGCACGCTCAACGGCTTGCGTCAGGAAGGTGCCGTTGTACCTGCGTTGATGGGCATGATCGTCAGCGATCTGAAAACGACATTGATGATTGCCGAACGTACACGCGGTGCGGATCATGCCGGGGCGATGAAATCGATGTACGTCCCATCGTTCAAGCAAGCCATGTATCTGCGTGCGTTGCAAAGGCATCCGGCGGCGAGGTGGAATCGGTTTTTGTTTGAGGCAGGACGCATTGACCGTGCATCCAAAGGTCGCGAGTCGGGAGATGCTTGGTTGCATCTCGAACGCCTGCTTGTAGCGATCGCGGAACCTGCCGCATTGAACATGCTGAAAACGGCGCGCGCATGACGATTCATCTCATGTACGGCGGAACGTTCGATCCGTTTCATGATGGACATCTTGGCATTGCATTGGCCGCTCATCGCAAAATCGACGCGGAGGTTTTCATTACCCCGGCCGCTGATCCACCACACCGTGATGCCACGCAAGCGACCGCTGAGCAACGCGCGGAGATGGTGCGGCTCGCCATCGAAAAGCATGATGGACTGCATCTGGATTTGCGCGAGTTGCATCGCGATGGTCCGTCGTACACGGTCGACACGTTGCTCGAATTGCGTGAAGAGTTGCCTACGTTGACCTCACTCGCGATACTCATCGGCGCCGATAGTTTCCTCAGTCTGCGCACGTGGTCGCGTTGGGAGATGATTCTCGAGCTTGCGCACATTGTCGTTGCGGAACGTCCAGGACAACGCATCGAACGCAGTGATTGGCTGGATGAGCACGAAACGCGCGATGCGAAAGCACTGATAACGCAGCGAAATGGCTTGATTTACCGCCTAAAGCAACGCGAAAACCGCGCATCTGCAACCGCCATCCGCAATGCCATCGCGAACCATGAACCTGACTGGGACCGCTGGTTGGCGGCGCCGGTGGCTGATTTTGTCAGGGCAAATGGACTGTATGGATACGCGCCCGCGAATCCTGACTTAAACTAGTGATATCCCAACTTCGAAATTTACTTCGCAGGAAAACCGTTTGAAGAACGAAAATGCCCAGGTCATCAAGACCCAAATGCCGGACCCAGCACCATCTGCTGAAGCGATTCTCGCGAGCGTCCGCCACTCCGTCGAAAACCTGAAGGCCAAGGACACCACCGAAATTGATGTGCGTGGCAAGAGCTCGGTGACCGACCACATGGTCATCACTTCGGGCACTTCGACGCGTCACGTAAAGTCGATCGCGAACGAAATCGTCAAGGACATCAAGAAACTCGACATCATGCCACTCGGCATCGAAGGTGAACGCGAAGCCGAATGGGTTCTCGTGGATCTTGGTGATGTCGTTGTGCACGTCATGCTGCCACGCGTGCGCGAATTTTATGCGCTGGAACGTCTGTGGACTGTGGGCGATCAACCGCCGGAAGATGAAGACGGCGAAGACGTCGAGTAATCGGTTTTGAAAGCCCGCTTGGTCGCAGTCGGCGAACGCGCGCCCAAGTGGGTCGCGGAAGGCTTCGCGGATTACCGCAAACGCCTCTCGCACTGGCTGCCTTTAGAACTCGTTGAAGTCGAACCCGGCCTACGTGGTAAGGGTCGCGACACTGCGCGTGCGATGACGGAAGAGGGCGACCGCGTCCTCGCTGCCATCCCCCGCGGCTCTCACCTCATCACGTTGGACGTTCCCGGCAAACCGTGGACTTCCGAACAGCTCGCCGTCCGCATGGAACACTGGCGTCATCTCGGACAAGATCTAGTATTTGCCATCGGTGGCCCCGAAGGTCATTCCGATGCCGTCAAAAATGCCGCCGCCGAATCCTGGTCTCTCGGACCACTGACGTTGCCGCATATGCTGGTGCGCTTGGTGGTGATTGAGCAACTTTATCGAAGCTGCGCGCTACTGGCTAACCACCCATACCATCGAGCATAAGTTATAGGTAGAGGTAGACTATTTAGTAAGAGCGCACAAGCGCTCAAGGCGCCTGCGGCAATCACTGGATAGTCTACCTATACCTCTACCTCAGACTTATCGTCCCAGTTCAAACTGGACGTTAAGGGTGACAGAAACTTCAGATTCCCCTGGCATCACCGGCGTTGACTTCCCGGCAGCGTCGGCAGCCATTGCACGCATTGGAGCCGGGCGAGGATAGAAGCCTCCGGAATTTTGCTCATCGATCGAGACGATGCGGCGGACGCGCATGCCGAGTGTTTGCGCATACATTTCCGCGCGGGCCTGGGCTTCCTTGAGCGCAGACTTGCGTGCGTCGTTCATCGCACCGGCTTCATCATCGATGCTGAAATTCGGACCATTGAGCTGGTTGGCACCGGACGCGATCAGGATGTCCATGATCTTGCCAAGCTTCGACAAATCGCGGACTTTCACGCTCACCGTGTTGCTTGCCGAATAGCCGCGGATTTCAGGTGGTTGGTTGTCGCGGTAGTTGTAATCCGGGTTGAGATTGATGCCCGAGGTTTGAATGTCCTTCTCCGGAATGCCGGCGGCGCGAAGTGCTTTGACGACCTTGTCCATCTGCGTGGCGTTGTCGCGCATCGCGGTGTTGGCATCGGCGGCGCGGGTCACGACGCCGGTCGAGAAGTTCGCGATGTCGGGAACACGCGTGGTCTTTCCGCTCGCGGCTACGTTGAGCAGCGTTGAGTCGGCGGCGATGATTGGTGTGACGGCTTGTTGTGCAGCGGCGTCGGATGGTGTCGACATGCCCAAAACTCCTAAGCTAATTGCGCTTGCCAACATCAGGGAACGTACGTTGAGGTACATGATTTTCTCCGAGGATCCATGAAAGTTCGATGCAAACTATGTTGAGGGGTTTCACGTGAATGAACGGTGAGCCCATGCTTGCAGTATGCGTCAAAAACCGTGATTTCTGTAGGGAAAGTTCAGGTCTCTTGGTATCCTTGTGGAATGCTTTATTTAGCCTCCAAATCCCCACGCCGCAAGGAATTGCTGGAACGCATTGGCATTGAATTCGGAATCCTCGATCTGGATATTCCCGAGCAACGCGACGAGTCTGAACCTGCTTTTGATTACGTCAAACGGGTTGCGCGCGAGAAGGCGGGAGCAGGGTTGATGACCGTGATTGCGACACCGGGTGCGATGGTGCTCGGTGCGGATACGGAAGTGATTTTGGATGATGTGGTTTTTGGCAAGCCCGTTGATCGCGCGGATGCGGAACGGATGTTGAGGGCATTGTCGGGTCGCACGCATCAAGTGGTGACAGCCGTTGCGCTGGTGAACGCCGGGCAGGAAGCCGTAAATCATCACGTGTCCGAAGTGACGTTTGATTCGTTGGATGATGATTTGATTGCTTGGTATCTCGATACGAATGAGTGGCAAGGCAAGGCCGGCGCGTATGCGATCCAGGGCAAGGGCGAGATGTTGATCCGGGATTTGAAGGGTAGCTTTTCGTCGGTCATGGGATTGCCGGTGCAGATGACCGGGCAGATGTTGCGCCAGTTTGGGGCGACGCTGTGAGCGAAGAGATTCTCATCAACGTCACTCCACATGAAACGCGCGTTGCCGTCGTTGAGAACGGCATGTTGCAGGAATTGCACATCGAGCGCGGTGGTACGCGTGGTGTGGTCGGCAACATCTACAAGGGCAAAGTGCAACGCATCATGCCGGGGATGCAGGCGGCGTTTGTCGATATTGGACTGGACCGTGCGGCTTTTTTGCATGCGGGTGACATTGCCGGCAGTTGGTTGGAGTCGAAGGTCGTTGATGAAACGGGCCGCGTGTCGGGACAGCTGAGAAGTATTTTTGAACTGTTGCGTGACGGGCAGGAATTGCTCGTGCAGGTCGTCAAGGATCCGATTGGTACGAAGGGTGCGCGTGTAACGACGCAGATCAGCATTCCATCGCGGCATCTCGTGTTGTTGCAACAAACGGATGCGGTGGTTGTGTCGGCGCGCATTGAGCAGGAAGAAGAACGCATTCGCTTGCGCACGATCATGCAATCGTTGTTGGCAGAGCGTGGTGCGGTGTCGCCGCAGCGTGGGTATATTTTGCGGACGAATGCCGAAGGTCAAACGGCTTCGGAACTTGAAGAAGATTTGAACTATCTGGATCGCGCAGTTGAGTTGATTGCATCGCGTGCGAAGACTGCGAAAGTTGGCACGTGCATTTACGAAGATTTGACTTTGTCACTGCGTGCAGTCCGCGACTTGATGCGCAAGGACGTTGAACGCGTCAAGGTCGATTCGCACGAAACACATGACCGCTTGCAGACATTTGCGGCGCAGTTCATGCCGGCATTAGCTGAGAAAATTGAACACTACCACGGCTCACGTCCCATCTTCGATTTGTATGGCGTGGATGATGAGATTTTGCGCGCACTGCAGAAGAAGGTGCCGTTGAAGTCCGGCGGTTATCTGATCATCGATCAAACCGAAGCGATGACGACGATCGACATCAACACCGGTTCGTTCCTCGGTCAACGCAATCTCGAAGAAACGGTCTACCGCACGAATCTTGAAGCGGCGCAGGCGATTGCGCGTCAACTGCGTTTGCGTAATCTCGGTGGCATCATCATCATCGACTTCATCGACATGACCGATCCTGAGCACAAGCGTCAGGTTCTGCGTCAGCTTGAGAAGTCGTTGCTGAAAGACCATGCCAAAACTACCGTCTACGATTTCTCGCCTCTGGGTCTCGTTGAAATGACCCGCAAGCGCACGACGGAAAGCCTGGAACGGCAGATCAGCGAAGACTGCGATCAGTGCGGCGGACGCGGCATGATCAAGACGGTGGAGACGGTCACTCACGAAATTTTCCGCGAAGTCGTGCGTCAAGTGCGTCAGTTCGATGCGCAACGATTGCTCGTCATCGCGTCACCCAAGGTGGTTCGCTACATCACGGAAGATGAGTCGATCGCCGTTGCAGAGCTCGAGGCATTTCTCGATAAGCCCGTGCGATTCCAGGCCGATGAACAGTACACGCAGGAGCAGTACGACGTGGTGCTTTTCTAGGCGCCGATGAAAGTACTTTACTGGAGCGGCCGCCAACTCAAACGCATCTCGCTGACGCTGTTGATCCTTGGATTGACGGCGATTGTCGTGGGCATGGGTGTGGCGCAGTTCTGGATGAAGCAAGCCCGCGAGAATCCCCAAGTCACCGCGCAGTGGTTGTCGAAGCAAGCCGGCGTTCCGCTGCATCTCGATAGCATTGAAACGAAATGGACACGCGAGGGACCGGTGATGCAGGTGCGCAATCTGCGGCTGTCCGAAGGTGAGCAGGAGTTGCGTTTAGGTGATGCGCAGTTGATCCTTGCGATGTATTCGGGATGGATGCCAGGTCGTGCATTTTCGCAGCTGCGCTTAAGTGGCTTGCATCTGGAACTCGTGCGCTCCGATGATGGGCGCTGGACGTTTGTCGGTTTGCCGCAGACACAGAACACGGATTCCGATCCTTTGGCACAGCTGTCGCGATTGGGCGAACTGCAAATCGTCAATGGCAGCTTGACGATTGATGCGCCGTCCATTGGATTGCAGACGAAGTTTCCGAAGGCGAACTTGCGTTTGAGCAGCGACGAGCGACGGTTCAGTGCAGGCATGCGTGCGTGGTCCGAGTTGAGTCCAGTGCCGATTGACGCGGCGATTGATTACGATCGCGTCGCGCGTGTGGGTAATGCTTGGGTTGGATCGCGCGGCGCGGATTTATCAGCGTGGACTTCATTGTTGAAATACAAGGACGTGCAGATCGAGAAAGGCAACGGCAATGTCGATGCCTGGTTGAGCGTTGCGAACCAGCGGGTGACGCGCATCACCGGCAAGTTGGACATCAAGGATTTTCTCGCGCGCGAAGGGGTTGCGAATGTCGATGCGGATATCGTCGGCGGTGAGACACGTGCGTTCGATCGCATTCAAGCAACGGGTGCGTGGGTGAAGGGTAACGGAACTTGGCGGTTGATGTTTCCGTCGTTGTCGTTGGAGCGCGATGGTGTCTCGAGCAACATGGACGACATGCTGATCGCAGCTGGCGACGCGCAAGCGTTCCAAGCGAAGCAAATCAACGGTCAGCTCGTTGCGGATGTCGCAACATTTGTGCCATGGCTCAGTGATAACTTGCGCAACTATCTGCGTGCTGCGAAGCCTTCGGCGTCGGTGAGTGATGTGCTTTTCGTACGCAAGGATGGACAAATTCAGAAGCTACAGGGCAACGTCGAAGATCTACGTTTGTTGCCGGCGTTAGGTCATGCAGGCATTGATGGTTTAAGTGCAGACGTGTCGCGCACGGGTCAATCGTGGGTCGTGAATTTCCGCGGACGGAAGGCGAGTGCGCTGACGTTGCCGGGTGTTTTTGACAAGTCCTTCGCGATCCGGCCGAAGGGTTCGATTGATATTACGCAGTCGCCGAATGAATTGATTTTCAAAACATCTCGAATGGAAGTCGACATCGATGGCTATCCGTTTGTGTTCAATGGTTCAGTCGTGAAAAACGTGCAGGACGCTTTGCCATTCCTCAACGTGACGGCAACTGCAAATCGGTTTCCGATCAACAAGGCGAAGATGTTTTGGGTCCGCAATCACATGCCGCAAAAGGCCTTGAATTGGCTCGATCCGGCATTCGTGAGTGGTGATGTTCGCGATTTGAACGCGACGTTTGTTGGCAACCCACAGCATTGGCCGTTTGGTCCAGGGCGAGGTTTGCTTGCAACAGGCCGCATCGAAAATGGCGTGATTCACTTCGCAGAGGGTTGGCCGAACGCGACGGGACTCAATGCCAATCTCAGATTTGAAAACGACGGATTTGAGGTCAAGGGCAAGGGGTATCTGGACAAAATTCCAGTCGATGACATTCTCGTCAGCATCGACCACTACAATCACGGCTCGCTGAAAATCCGTGCGGGCGCTTCCACCGATGGAAGTAATGGAATTGCATTGTTGCAGAAGAGTCCGATCGCGAAGTACACGCCGGAGACTTTTGCCAATTTGAAAGTGGCGGGCAATGTACGGTCCGGTTTCGCACTGGATTTGCCGTTGGTTGAGAACGGCCAGCTCAAGATCAACGGTATCGTCGATTTCCTCGGTAACCGTATTCAAGATGCGCGGTACAAAGTTGAAATGAACAACGTACGCGGACGTGGTATCTATACCAACACGGGGTTCCTTGCGAAAGGGCTTAATGTCGTACAGGACGGTAAAGCGGGCACGTTGGATGTGCGCGTTGGCAACGGTCACGTTCAGAACCCGGGCAACATCGTGGAAGTGGCGCTGGATTCTTCAATTTCCACGGGTGTCATCGATCGTTACACGACGGCGCTGGGTTGGCTGAAGCCGTACATGGTCGGTGATGCAAAGTGGAACGTGCAAGTGAACGTGCCATCACAGGAACGCGGAGCGAAGCCGACGAAGCTTTCGTTGCGGTCGGATCTGGTGGGAATGCAGTTGCTTTTGCCGGAGCCGATGAAGAAGCCTGCGAACGTCGCATTGCCAACGAGCATCGAAATTCCATTGCCGTTGGATAATCAGGAAATGACATTGCGTTTCGGAAATCGTGCCGCGATGAAGATCCTGGAACGTAATGGTGAATCCTGGATTCGCGTTGCACTGGGTTCGAATAATGTGGTTTCGCCGAACGCACCGGGACTTACGGTTGAAGGAAGCAGCGAGCGCGTCTCTGCTTTGGATTGGATTGCAGTTGCCAAGAGTGATTCGCCGACGCCGCAGCCTGCCTCCAGCGGTAAGCCACTGCGATTGAACCGCATTGATGTACAAGCGAATCATCTCTACTTGTTGGGTGGGGATTTCCGCCAAACGCGCGTCGTCTTGCAGCCACAACGCAATGGTGATCTCGTCATAACCGCGAATGGTCCATGGCTAAGCGGAACGGTGGTCTCGCCGAAGAGTGCAGCTGCACCGCTGCGCGGTACGTTCGATCGCGTTGAATTCCACAACGATGGATTGACGGAACAGCAAGCCAACGTCACATTGTCCCGTGCAACCGCTCAGACGAGAGTGGGCCAGGAAGTGCAGAGCACCGCATTGAATCTCAGCAATCCTGCGAATTTGCCGCCGTTACAGTTCTCGACGCAAAGTTTGAAAGTCGGCTCAATCAGTTTCGGTGCAGCAAGTTTCGAATCCATTCCCACTGTGAATGGGATGCGCATGACGAAGATCCGCGCACAACATCCCGCCTATACCATTGATGGCACAGGGCTTTGGACGTCGCGCGCAGGGCAGGCGCAAACACAGCTTTCCGCGGTGATCGCGACAACGAACGCCGGTGCAGCCGTTGCTGCTTTCGGTGCTCCAAATCAAGTTGAGGGTGGCAAAGGCCAGCTCGCTTTGAATGTCGGCTGGAACGGTGGACCTGAAGAGTTCAGTGTCGAGAAACTGACGGGTCAGATGAATGTGGACCTCAAGGAAGGTCGCATTCCGGAGGTCGAGCCGGGGGTTGGACGCGTACTTGGCTTGCTCAGCATTGCGGAACTGCCGCGGCGGTTGACGCTGGATTTCAGGGATTTTTTTGACAAGGGCTTGCGCTTCAACTCGATCAAGGGCGAGGTGAATTTGGGCAATGGATTGGCGACTGCCAAGGATTTCCGCATTGAGGCGGCGGCGGCACACATCCAAATCGAAGGCAGCAGTGATTTGCGTAATGAACGTTTTAATCAGATTGTGACTGTTGAGCCTCGCGCTGGTGGATTGCTGACGGCAATTGGTGCAGTCGCCGGTGGTCCAATCGGAGCGGCGGTGGGTGCGGCGGCGAATGCAATTTTGCAGAAACCAATCGGTCAAATGGCCGCAAAGAAGTATCACGTGACAGGGCCGTGGAAAAATCCAGACGTCAAAGTCCTGCCGAAAACTGGAAATTAGCTGGAAACGCCCTCATATCGAGGGGAACGAATTGATGTATTACCGGAGTTTGAATTGATGGAATCAACCTGGAGTCTCGCGCAGAACCAGTTGCTCGTACCGACTGGCTTGGATGAGCGCGCATTGGAGCGGACATTCAACACGTTGCTCGGACCTGGCGTCGAGTTTGGTGATCTGTATTTTCAGCATGCGCGCCGCGAGAGCTGGTCGCTTGAAGACGGCATCGTCAAGGATGCATCGCACTCGATTGACCAAGGTGTTGGCGTCCGTGCGATCAGCGGGGAGAAAACCGGTTTTGCCTATTCCGACGACATCAACGCACAAGCATTATTGAAGTCTGCGAATTCCGCACGCGCCATTGTTCGCAGTGGTGCATCCGTTGCACCGCAAGCGCTGACGAATGCGAATGACCGCAAGTTGTATCCAGCGATCGATCCGGTGACCTCGTTGGATAACGCGGACAAGGTTGCGTTGTTGCAGAAAATCGACAAGCTCATCCGCGCCGCCGATCCACGCGTGCAACAAGTGTCGGTGAGTTTGATCTCCGCATTGGACACGATCATCATCGCGCGCAGCGATGGTGTGCTTGCCTCTGACGTGCGTCCGATGGTGCGCTTCAACGTGCAAGTGATCGTTGAACAAAATGGTCGCCGCGAATCCGGCTACACCGGCGGTGGTGGACGTTACGATTATCCGCAGCTGCTTGCCAGCGACAAACCGGAGAAGTGGGCGCGCGATGCATTGCGTCAGGCGTTGGTCAATCTCGAAGCTGTTCCTGCGCCTGCAGGCGTGATGCCGGTGGTGTTGGGTAGTGGTTGGCCGGGTGTTTTGTTACATGAAGCGGTCGGTCATGGTTTGGAAGGCGACTTCAATCGCAAGGGTACCTCGACTTACGCAGGTCGCATGGGTCAACAAGTTGCGAGCAAGGGCGTCACGATTGTCGACAACGGCAACATTGAAGGCCGACGTGGCTCGTTGAATGTCGATGACGAAGGAACGCCGACGCAGGAAACGGTTTTGATCGAGGACGGCAAGCTCGTCGGTTACATGCAAGACACGATGAATGCGCGACTGATGGGCATGAAGCCAACCGGCAACGGCCGCCGCGAATCGTTTGCGCACATGACGATGCCGCGCATGACGAATACTTACATGCTCGCAGGCCAGGACGATCCGGAGGAGATGATCCGTTCTGTCAAAAAGGGCCTATACGCCGTCAACTTCGGCGGTGGTCAAGTCGACATCACCAACGGCAAGTATGTGTTCTCGGCAACGGAAGCTTACTTGATTGAAGACGGCAAAATCACGACGCCGGTCAAGGGCGCCACGTTAATCGGTAACGGTCCGCAGACGATGCAACAAGTCAAAATGATCGGTCACGACCTCGCATTGGACGAAGGCGTTGGCGTTTGCGGTAAGGATGGTCAATCGGTGCCAGTCGGTGTCGGGCAACCATCGTTGCTGATCGAAGGCCTGACCGTCGGCGGAACGCAGGCGTAATCGCGATGCGTTACGCTTCGTCACCATCGGCTTCGCCGTATTCGATACCTTCATCGATGTCTGAGTCGCTCGCGTTATCTTCCGGCATCAGCAGCTCGCGGATATGACGGAACAGTTCGCGAAACGCGCGCGGCGGTTTGTTGCGCTTACGCTCCTCGGTCGCGTTGCGAACGAGTTGACGCAATTCCTGGCGATCTGCTTGCGGGAACGCGGACAGGAACTCCGTCATCGCTTCGTCACCTTCGTCGAGCAAACGTTCGCGCCATTGTTCCGCACGATGCAGCGCGGCCGTCTGAACGCGCGCCGCTTCACCGTCTTCGTCGAGCGCATCACGCAAACGGTCGACCGCTTCATCGTCTTCGCGACGCATCAACTTCGCGAGAAACGCGAGCTGGCGCTTGTGCGCGATGTGCGACTTGATCCGTTGTGCGTCGTAAACGGCCGTCAAAATTTCATCGGGGACCGGCAATTTCTCAAGCTGCGTCTTGCTCATGCTCACGAGCTTCGTGCAGAGCTCCAGTATGTCGAGCGCCTCGCGCCTGTTCTGGCTGCGGCTTGGGCTCAGGTATTCGCCGGTTTCCTCATCAATGCCACGCATGCGTGCAATATCCCATCAAATAAACAATCAATGACATTAGGATAATCCATTGAAACCCGAACACGCTTTAACGATTTCGCAGTTTCCGGCGCAGAAGGACGTTTTTGTCCAGGAACGCCTGCATCATCTGCATGAAGTTTCGCAAACGCTGCTGGATATGGCACGTAAAAAAGGCGCAACTCAAGCCGAAGTTTCCTGCTCCGAATCCGGTGGGCTGAGCGTCAACGTGCGTCTCGGTGAAGTTGAGACCGTTGAATACAACCAGGATCGCGGCATTGGCGTGACGCTGTATGTTGGCAAGCGCAAGGGTAATGCGAGTACCGCCGATACGTCGATGGAAAGTCTCGAAGCCACGATCGATCAAGCGCTCGCCATCGCGCAGTACACCGAAGAAGATTCCGCTGCCGGCTTGCCCGAAAAGGAATGGTTGGCGAAGGATGCGCAGGATTTCGATACTTGGCATCCATGGGAGATTTCCGCGGACAAGGCAATCGACATTGCGTTGGAATGCGAAGATGCAGGACGTCATTCGAGCGATCAGATCCGCAACAGTGAAGGCGCATCGGTCACGTCAGGTTCCGGTCTCAACGTCTACGCCAGTTCCGATGGCTTCGTTGGCGCGAGCGCGGGCACGCATCATTCGATTGGCGCTGCGTTCATTGCCGGCGAAGGCGATGCGATGCAACGTGACGGTTGGTATGACTTCCGCATCGATGCGAGTGAGTTGAGCAACGCAAAGGAAATCGGCATCGAAGCGGCGAAGCGTGCGATTACGCGCTTAGATCCGCGCATGATCAAAACCGGCGAATATCCCGTCGTTTTCAGCAATGAAATGTCGCGTGGCTTGCTCGGGCATCTGCTCGGTGCGATTGCGGGCAGTGCGCAGTATCGGAGGACGACGTTTTTGCTCGATAGTGTTGGACAGCAAATCTTGCCGTCGTGGGTCAGCATCACGGAGCGTCCATTCCTGATGCGCGGCATTAACTCCGGCTGGTTCGATGCCGATGGCGTTGCAACGCAAGCGACGGATCTCATCACCGATGGCGTCATTCAACGTTATCTGTTGGGCACGTATTCCGCGCGCAAATTGGGCTTGAAGCCGACGGGTAATGCGGGTGGTGCGCACAATTTGCTGGTGTCCTCGAATGCGGCAGGCTTGAGCGAGTTGGTGCAGGAAATGGGCACGGGTTTTCTCGTCACGCAGTTGATGGGGCAGGGCGTGAACACCGTGACCGGCGATTACTCGCGTGGGGCGGGTGGCTTTTGGGTGGAGAATGGCGAGATAGCCTATCCCGTTGATGGCGTGACGATTGCAGGCAATCTCAAGAACATGCTGGGTTCGATTGCAGGTATCGGTGCCGACCATGATCACCGTTCGCAACATTCGATTGGTAGTGTCTATTTGCCCAAAATGATGGTCGCCGGCGAGTAATCCTGAATGTGATCCAAGTCAGGGTCACTTTCGGCACATTGAATTGTCATCTCGTTGACGCAAAATAATCAGTAACGCAACTATTTTCACCAGAGAGCGCAATGAACACTTACGACACCAACTCCTACCCGGCTGTCAGCGAAAGCGACAAGCACTGGGCTGCGGCGACCCATTGGGGTGGCATGCTTCTGGCATTGATGACCTCGTGGATTGTCGGTGCAGGCGGCTTTACCGTTCCACTTGCCATTCAGATACTGCGTGGACGTGACAGTGCGTTCGTATCGCACCATGCCAAGGAATCGATGAACTTCAACTTGAGCATGTTCATCTATGCTGTCATTGGTCTGGTGATAGGGGCACTTTTGTTCGGTGCGACGATTTTGACGCTGGGCATCGGAATGATCTTCACGATTCCGGGGGCGTTCGTTCTCCTTCTCGCTTACTGCATTCTTGCGGTTGCCTGGTTCGTTTGCTCGATCATCGGAACCTTACGTGCTTACGACGGCAAGCCTTACCACTACCCATTCACGCTTCGCCTGATCCGCTGATCAGTTCGCGCGCCGGACGGTGAGTTCGGCCAATGCAAGTAATGCTTGAGCGCTGGGGCCGAAAGGTTCCAGCGTTTTCTTCATGCGTGCAAAAATTTCTTCCAACAACGCTTTCGACTCGTTCAATCCGAGCAATGCAGGGTAGGTGGATTTGTCTTGCTCCACATCTTTGCCGGCAGTCTTGCCAAGCGTTTCCGAATCGCTTTCGATGTCGAGAATGTCGTCGCGAATCTGGAATGCAACGCCGAGATCTTTCGCGAAGTCCTGCAGCGTAGTGAGCTGTTGATGAGTTGCACCAGCGAGCAATGCGCCCATTTCGATCGCGCTGACGATCAATGCGCCGGTTTTCATCGAGTGCAATTGACGCAGTTGGTCCAGTGAAATCCGTTGACCAGTCGCGTCGAGGTCCAACGCCTGCCCGCCGCACATGCCACGCACGCCGGACGCCTTCGCGAGACTTTGCAGCACGCGTACTTTGATGTCAGCGGGCCATGCTGCGTCCGCAATCGTTTCGAACGCGAGTGTTTGCAATGCATCACCGGTCAGCACCGCAGTGCCTTCATCAAACTTCACATGGACGGTCGGTTGACCGCGACGGAGTTCATCGTCATCCATGCAAGGCAGGTCATCATGCACGAGCGAGTAGGCATGCACGAATTCCACAGCCGACGCCGCTGGATCAACAAGCGCAAGATCGACATCCGAATTCACCGCTTGCGCGGCAGCGTACGCCAGCAAGGGACGCATGCGCTTGCCACCGAGCATGACGGCGTGACGCATGGCGGAGTGTAATTTGACCGGCGCGACTTCACTTGACGGCAACGCACCCGACAAAAACGCATCCACCCGCTCACGCCACAACGCGAACTCTTCAGCGGTCGACACGTTTAGTCTTCCAGGTCAGCGAAAGGTTGCGCGGAATTTTCGTTCGATGGATCGCTCAGCAACTGCACACGTTGTTGCGCTTGCTCCAGCATCGACTGGCACTGACGGAACAATGCAATGCCTTTCTCGTAGGCGCCCAGAGACTCCTCGAGCGACATGGAACCGGATTCCATTTGACTGACGATGGATTCGAGATCCTTCATCGCGGCTTCGAATTGCTGGACTTGGTCGGTAGCGGCTTTTTTGGTCATGTCACTAGTTTAATCCAACGGACGCTGCCATTCGATCGAACTGCCCGTTTCTTCCTGCCAAAACCCATACTCCACACTCCGCAACACGTCTCCGACGAGCCAAACTGTTCCATCGGACGCGCGCACTACCGGCATTTGCACTCGAAGCCACGGTGGTGTTTGTTCGTTGAGCAGGTTCTTTACGGAACTGCGGTGATCGCGGTGGGGGAGACGGATTTTTTCGCCACCTTCACGCATGCTGATGATGAACTGGCGCGCCTGAGAAGAATTGTTGCGGAAAGTCATCAGCGATTGATTCGGTAATTCGACTTCGATGATGGATTGCGCCGGCACTTCCACGCGTTGCGGTTGCATCACCAATTCGCGTGGCACTTGGATCGCGTGCAACTTTGAGCGCCAAACGCGCAACTGATGCCCCGACCATTCAACAACACCTTGCGCATCATCGCGCGGCGACAGTAACGTGCGCTCAAATTCTTCAAACGAATGCGATGGTAAAGGTGGTAACACCAGCGACTTCAACCACGCCCGCAGCACACGCGCCCGCGAATGCGAATCCAACGCGCGTAAACCGTCGAGATCCAATACCGTCTCGCCATCGAATAAGTCGACCAACGACGGCAACAACGATGCATCCACGGCTTCCAATGCTTGCGAATCCAAATCGCACAACTCAGCAGACCGTGCGAAACTGCGCGACACCTGCGGCCACCGCGAGCGCAACAACGGCATCACCTGATTGCGCAGGAAATTCCGGTCGAAATCATCCGACTCATTCGATGGATCTTCAATCCACGGCAGTTGATTCAAAGACGCATACGACAGCAACGCCTCACGCCATTCGCGCAACAACGGACGCCAAATCGAAACGCCATCACGCGACGACCATTCCCGCATCGCACCTAAACCGGCTGGGGAAGATCCACGCAAAGCACGCAGCAAAAACGTTTCCGCCTGATCATCCTGATGGTGTCCCAACGCAAGCACTGCATCGGATCCAAGCATCCGCATCCACGGCAAAATCAATCCATACCGCATCGCCCTCGCGCCCGCTTCCAAACCGGATGCATGCGAACGAATCAAGGACGGATCCGCATTCAACACCGTCAACGGCACATCCAATGAATCGCACACACGCGAGCAATGCGACGACCAATCACCAGCAAGCGATGACAATCCGTGATTGACGTGCACGGCGTGCAGTTCAAAGCCATGCGCGGAACGCAACGCAGCTAACCGATGCAACAACGCAGCGGAATCAACGCCACCGCTAAATCCCACCACGACGACAGGTGGGAACTTCAATCCAAAATCAGGACTCGTAAGCACCGTAACTGCGCAAACGCTCGTAACGCTTCGTCAGCAACTCATCAACTGGCTCGCCATCCAACGCTTCCAGTTCATTGACCAACACGGCGCTCAAGCGACGCGCCATCTGACGTGGATTGCGATGTGCACCACCGGTCGGTTCGCGAACGACCTTGTCGATCAAGCCAAGTGACAGCAAACGCTTCGCAGTCATGCCAAGTTGCTCAGCAGCGTCCTTCGCCTTGTCGGCGGTCTTCCAAAGAATCGACGCGCAACCTTCAGGCGTTATCACCGAATACGTCGAGTATTCCAGCATGATCGTTCGATCACCGACGCCGATTGCCAATGCACCACCCGAACCACCTTCACCGATGACGGTGCAGATGATTGGCACTTTCAATTCCGACATCTCGAGCAGGTTACGCGCGATCGCTTCGGACTGACCGCGTTCTTCCGCGTCGATACCTGGCCATGCACCAGCGGTGTCGATGAAGGTTAGGATCGGCAAGCCCATGCGCTCAGCAAGTTTCATGATGCGCAGAGCCTTGCGATAACCTTCCGGCTTCGGCATCCCGAAATTACGGCGCACCTTCGCCTTCGTATCGCGACCTTTCTCGTGACCGATGATGGCGACAGGGCGACCCTTGATGCGGCCGATGCCTGCAACGATGGCGCGGTCATTCGCGAATGCGCGGTCACCGGCCAGCTCCTGGAACTCGTCGCAGATCGCGTCGATGTAATCGAGCGTGTAGGGACGCGAAGGATGACGAGACAACTGCGAGATCTGCCACGGCGAAAGATCGCGGAAAATCTGCGCGGTCCTCTTACGCATCTTGTCCTGCAGGGCACGGATTTCCGTATCGACGTTTACGCGCGCGCCACCGAGGGCGGCTTGGCGGAGATCACTGATTTTGGCTTCCAGATCGGCAATCGGGCGTTCGAAATCCAGATATTGCAAGGTGGGGGACCTTTTGTGAAAAATATCCCCCAGTTTAGCGGATTCACTCTCACCATGCCGACCCGTTTGGGGCGTTATTCGGTCGCCCAAGGACGCTCAAAATTGAGCCGTAAGCGCCTCACGCCCGGTTGTGCACGCAGAACCGCAGGAAGCTTCGCGTCGAGCCGTATCGCGCGTTCTCCATCCTGATCGACGACGCCACGCGCCCCACGAGTCGAGAGAATCTCCCAGCGCAGCGGAACCCGCCCTTCGCGATGCGATGAGAGGACCGATTGAATGCCCGCCAGCGAGGCGACGTTCAAGTCGACGCTGATGACGGCAGTCTTCGCAAAACGCGAGCAGAACTGATCGAAATCCCAAGCCTGCTTGGCCTTGACCATCAGTCCACCGTTGAAGCGATCCTCGCTCAAGCCACCACTGACAATCAGCACGCGGTCGCGCGTGAGCAGATGTCCGTACTCCTGCGCAGCATCGCGGAAGAACGTGACTTCGATTTCATCACGGCCATCTTCCATCCGCACGATGTACTGGTTGTCTCCGCGGTTACGCACATCAGTGACCAAGCCGGCGATGACGACATCAAACGATGGACCCCAGTTGCCTTTCGATTGCACCGACGAACTTCGCTCGATCCAAAAATCCTGCAACTGCGACAGATCCCTTCCAACGATTCCGACGGTGTCCGCAAAGTAATCATCAAACGGATGCCCGGATTGATAACGACCCAAGGTTGCGAGTTCCTTCGCGAGCAACTCGTTCTTCGGCATCTCAGGAATGTCCAACTCAGGCAAGTGGATCTCTGCAACTTCGCTGCCACCGCCACCACCGAACAAACCTTGTTGACCGGAGGACTTCTCGTGAAGCCATTGATCGATGCCTTTCTGCGCGAACGGAAACTGCTCCAGCAACGTCGCGCGGTTTGGAGCAAGCCCATCCAACGCACCGGCATAAACCAACGACTCAAACGTCAACTTGCTCAAACGATGTTCGCCAAGCCGCTGCATGAAATCCGCGAGATCCTTGAACGGACCACCGGCATTGCGCGCATTGGTGATCACTTCGCAGATGCCATGACCAACACCCTTAATCGCGCCGAGTCCGTAGCGAATCGTCTTGGGATCCTTCGCTTCAAACATGTACTGCGATTCGTTGACATGTGGTGGCAAAACCTCCAACCCCAACGTCGTACATTCGCGCAGGAAATTGACCACCTTGTCCGTGGAGTCCATATCCGACGACAACGTCGCCGCCATGAACTCAGCGGTGTAATGAACTTTCAGCCACGCCGTTTGATACGCCACCAACGAGTAAGCGGCCGCGTGCGATTTGTTGAAGCCATAGCCCGCGAACTTTTCGAGCAGATCAAAAATCGGTCCCGACACCGCTGGCGAAATCTGATGATGCTCCAACGCACCCGCTTCAAACTTGGCGCGTTCCTTGACCATTTCCTCGGGCTTCTTTTTGCCCATTGCGCGACGCAGAATGTCTGCACCACCCAATGAATACCCCGCCAAAATCTGCGCCGTCTGCATCACCTGTTCCTGATACACGACCACGCCGTAAGTTGGAGCAAGAACGGGTTCCAGCAACTCATGCGGATAGGTAATTTCCGCGATACCGTGCTTACGTTCAACGAAGTCGGGAATCAGATCCATTGGACCCGGACGGTACAACGACACCAGGGCGATGAGATCTTCGAACGTATCGGGCTTGGCTTGCACGAGCATCTTGCGCATGCCCGTCGATTCGAACTGGAACACCGCGACGGTTTCGCCACGCGCAAACAACTTGTACGTCGGTGCATCGTTCAACGGCAGCATCGCAATGTCGAGTGGCTCTTCGCCCGATGCAGCGCGACGCTTGTTGATCGCCTTGACCGCCCAGTCGATGATCGTCAACGTGCGCAAGCCCAGGAAGTCGAACTTCACTAACCCGGCTGCTTCAACGTCGTCTTTGTCGAATTGGGTGACAGGGTTTTTGCCGAGTGAACCTTCGTCATGTTCCGCATACAACGGGCAAAAATCACTCAACTTCGACGGTGCAATCACAACACCGCCCGCATGCTTGCCGGCGTTACGCGTCAGGTCTTCAAGCTCCATCGCGAGATTGAGGTGATCACGCACTTCTTCTTCGGAGCGATAACGCTCGCGCAAATCCGGGGAATGCAATTCCTCGAGCTTCTTGCGTTTCGCAGAATCCGTTTCGGTGTCGATACCCAAACCAATCGCTTGCGGCAAGGTGATGCCCAACGTATTTGGAATCAGCTTCGAGATGCCGTCGACCACAGGATACGGATAGCCCAGCACACGACCGGTATCACGCACGGCAGCCTTCGCCGCCATCGTTCCGTAGGTAATGATTTGCGAGACACGTTCGCGACCATATTTGCGCGAGACGTATTCAATGACTTCGTCGCGACGGTCCATGCAGAAGTCGATATCGAAGTCCGGCATCGACACGCGCTCAGGATTGAGGAAGCGTTCGAACAGCAAGTCGTATGGCAATGGATCGAGGTCGGTAATGCCGAGCGCCCATGCAACCAAAGACCCAGCACCGGAACCACGGCCGGGACCGACGGGAATGCCATTCTCCTTCGACCAGTTGATGAAGTCCGCAACGATCAGGAAGTAACCGGGGAAGTCCATCCGCACGATGACGTCGAGTTCGGTTTCCAAACGTTCGTCGTAGGTCTCGCGTGTTTTGCCTTCCGCAATTGGATGGATTTCCAAACGCTTCGCCAAACCTTCGCGCGCTTGCGTGCGAAGCCATGATTCAACGGTGTGATCGCTCGGAACCGGGAACGCGGGTAAAGCAACTTTGCCCAAGCTCAACTGCACGTTACAGGCGCGCGCGACTTCAATCGTGTTCTCTAACGCATCCGGCATGTCCTCAAACAACGACGTCATTTCATCGCTGGATTTCAGGTATTGCTCGGGTGTGTAAAGTTTCGGACGGCGGGGATCGCCCAAGACATTTTTCGTCGAGATGCAAACACGCGCTTCATGCGCGTCGAAACCACTGCGATCTAGAAACTCCACCGCATTCGTCGCAACAACCGGAATGTCCAAACGCGAGGCCGCATACGTCGCAAACGGATTGAACATGCCATCGTTCGGATGTCCGCAACGCGAAACATTCAACAGCACATTGCCACCAAGTTCCGACTTCCAATCCGCAATCCACGCAAGCGCCAAATCATCCTTGGCTTCATCGAGGAAACGCGCCGCCAACGAATCACGTCCCGCCAGCATCAACACGCCGCCGTTATCTTCGCGCAACCATTCGGGACGCAACACGACACCTTCGTGACGATGTCCTTCCATCCACATCCGCGTGATCAGTCGCGACAGCGTGAGATAGCCTTGGTGATTGCGGCAGAGCAGGGTAATCCGCGACGACGGCTCATTGCCTTCCGCCAGATCCAGTTGCGCGCCGAGGATTGGTTTAATGCCTTGCGCTTCGGCCGCGCGGTAGAATTTAATCGCCGCAAAAAGATTGTTGACATCCGTCACCGCCACCGCGGGCTGGCCGAGTTCGTTGCATCGTTTGGTCAGTTGCTTGATCCGCACCGTCGAGTCGACGAGCGAATATTCACTGTGAACGTTGAGATGGACGAATGGGGAAGTCATGCCCTCTCAGAGTAGCAAGTCGGCCTGCGTTTCGGCAGTCTTGACAGCGCCCGAAATCGCCTCCCGGACCGGTCCGAAACTGCGCCGATGAATCTCACTCGCCCCCAATTCACGCAACGACGTCAAATGCGTCGGGGTTGGGTAGCCCTTGTGAACTTCGAAGCCATAACCGGGATATTTCGACGCTATCTCGCACATCAAACGATCGCGCGTGACCTTGGCAACAATGGATGCTGCCATGATCGCGGGCTCCAACGCATCGCCTTTCACGATCGCGCGCGTTTCCACGGGCATTTCCTTCGGGACGCGGTTGCCATCGAGCAACGCCAACGTCGGAACATTGCGTAGCCGCATCACCGCCTCGCGCATTCCCCACATCGTCGCGTGAAGGATGTTCAACGAATCGATGCGAGCGACATCCACTTCGACAATGGATACTTCCAACGCATTCGCCAAAACCAACTCGCACAACTCATCCCTTCGCGCTGCGGTCAATTTCTTCGAATCGTTGAGTCCATCAATCGGTCGCGCGGGATCGAGGATGACGGCTGACACCAATACCGGGCCTGCTAACGGACCACGACCTGCTTCATCGACGCCTGCGATGATCACGGGGCGTCGATCACTTCAGCGATCGCACGTGCAGCCGATGCTGCAGCACCTTGGCGCAACGTCTCATGGATCTGCACAAACTGCGGACGCACTTCGCGATCAAACGTCGAGCGATCTTGCAGGACGACACGTAACGCCGATGCGATGTTCGGCGGCGTGCAATCGTCCTGCATCAATTCCGGCACCACCTTGCCGCCTGCGAGGAAATTCGGCAACGAGTAGACATCGGTTTTCAACATGCCCATGCCTTTCACGATGCGGTATGTCGTCGGTGAGATGCGGTGGGCGACGACCATTGGATTTTTGGAAAGCATTGCTTCAAGCGTTGCCGTTCCCGACGCCAACAAAATCGCATCCGCAGCCACCATCACATCCTGCGCCTGACGATCGACCAACATCACGCGATCACGCAGGTATGCAGAGCGCGACGACAACAACGCCGTAAACTGCTCACGCACGCGCGGCGAAGCCATCGGTGCAACGACGCGCAACGAAGGCATCTCATCAACTAACAACTGGGCAGCATCGAGGAACGTAGCGCCCAGCATGTCGACTTCCGAGCGACGCGAACCCGGCAACAGTGCCAGCACTCGCTCAGACGAACACAAACCTAATGACGCGCGTGCAGCCTCACGAGACGGCTCAAGAGGAACCTCATCCGCCAATGGATGTCCAACAAATACCGCATCGACACCGTGCTTGGCATAGATCGGCGGCTCAATTGGAAACAAGCACAAAACTCGGGAAGCGGACTCACCGATTTTGGACGCGCGATTTTCACGCCATGCCCAGACCGACGGCGATACGTAATGCACCGTGCGAACACCGCGTTGCTTCAACCACTTTTCGACACCGAGATTAAAGTCCGGGGCATCAATGCCGACCACGACATCCGGCGACCAAGACAAAATCTGCGAACGAATCCGCGAGCGCAACGCCAGCAACCGAGGCAAGTGCGAGACGACTTCCGCGAAGCCCATGACCGCCAACTCATCGGACGACGCCCAGGCATCCAAACCTTCGGCAACCATCAACGGTCCACCGATACCGCCGAACAACGCCGACGGATACAACGTACGCAACTCGCGAATTAAAGAAGCACCAAGAACATCACCGGATGCTTCACCGGCAATCAGGACAATGCGTTTGCGATGCTCATTCGCCATCGCGCAAACTCAACGCAACAGCGAACGGGAAGTACCGTCGATGAAATCGAGCATGCATTGCAAATCGTGATGCTCACTCTCGGAGACCATCTCGGCAATCTTGGCGCGTGCTTCCTCACGCGGAATGCCGGCGACGAACAACGCACGATACGCACGCTTGATCAATGCAATGCGATCCGCATCGAAGCCACGGCGCTTCAAACCTTCCGCGTTGATGCCACGTGGTCGGGAATACTGTTCCTGCGCGACCATCACGAACGGAGGTACATCGCCATTGACGAATGCTCCCATGCCGATGAACGCATGATCGCCGATGCGGCAGAACTGATGCACGCCAACAAACCCCGACAAAATCACATGATTGCCAATCTCCACGTGACCTGCCAAGGTTGCATTGTTCGAAAACACGCACCAATCACCGACGATGCAGTCATGCGCAACATGCACGTATGCCAGCAACCAATTGTCATTACCGATGCGCGTCACGCCACCGCCCTGCAAAGTGCCACGGTTGACCGTGACAAACTCGCGGAACGTGTTGCGATCACCGATTTCGAGGTGGACGACTTCGCCGGCGTATTTCTTGTCCTGAGGGTCCGCACCAATCGAGCAATGCCCAACAAACACGTTCTCTACGCCGATGCGGGTAGGGCCTTGAATCGTGCACGAGGGGCCGATGCGGCAACCATCACCGATGACGACATCATCGCCAATGAAACAGAACGGACCGATTTCAACATCAGCGCCGATGACCGCCGAAGGCGAAACAATTGCGGACGGATGGATTGAACCCATATCAGCTCGCAGCGGCGCACAGCACGTCGCACGTTGCGACCACTGCACCATCAACCGTTGCCTTGCACGAATACATCGCCATGTTGCGGATCGTGCGCGCCAGTTCAACTTCCATCACCAGGCAGTCGCCGGGTTGAACCATGTTCGAGAAGCGGGCGTTGTCAATTTTCACCAAATAAAACAACTGCTCTTCTTCCGGCATCACGCCGCCGTTATTCTCCAGCGCGGTCAACTGTGTCAACAAACCACCACATTGCGCCATCGCTTCCACAACGAGCACACCCGGCATGACCGGATGTCCCGGGAAATGCCCCGTAAAAAACGGCTCATTATTCGACACGCACTTGTAGCCCTTGATGCGCTTGCCCGGTTCGAGTTCAGTCACGCGGTCCACCAGCAGAAACGGGTAGCGGTGTGGAAGCATCGCTTCGATTGTTTCGATCTTGACCGGCAGCTTGACGTGCGTGAGGGTAGGTTGGTTCATCAAAAATCCGTGTTCATCCATTCGTCGGACCGTAAGCCATCACTCATCGCGATCAATGCGATTCAACTGACGCGCGATGCGGTCCAAACTTTTGAAACGAGCCGCGCTCTTGCGCCACTCGCCGTTATCCATTAGCGGAGTACCCGACGAATATTCGCCCGGTTCGCGAATGCTGTGAGTCACCAGGCTCATTGCCGTGATCGTGACCTTGTCGCAAACGCTCAGATGTCCGAGAACTCCTGCGCCGCCACCAATTAAACAGTATCGACCAATCGTTGCACTGCCTGCAACCGCGGCGCAACCAGCCATGGCCGTATGGTCACCAATGCGGACGTTATGTCCAATCTGGATTTGGTTGTCCAAACGCACGTCGTCGCCGAGGACGGTATCCCCCATGGCGCCACGGTCAATCGTTGTATTCGCGCCGATCTCGCAGTCGTTACCAACCACAACGCCGCCAAGCTGCGGAACGTTGAGCCAGGAACCATTTTCCATAGCGAGACCGAAGCCAGCAGCGCCCAAAACAGCGCCGGAATGAATCCGTACCCGCTCACCGATACGGACACGGGTCACCAGAGTCACACGCGGCATGAGCGTCGAATTTGCGCCCACGACGCAGTCTTCGCCGATGAAACAATGCGCTTCGATGCGGGCACCGACCCCGACAACAGCACGCGCACCGACAACCACCAATGGACCAATCATCGCGCCGGGGTCAACTGATGCCGAAGCATCAATCACAGCGGTCGGGTGAATGCCGGCTTCAAAGGCCGGGACGGCTTCGAATAGTGCGGAAATTTTGGCAAAAGCGGCATACGGATCTTTCGCGATCAACGCAGTCCCATTGAACGCCGCAGCGTCCGAGTCCCGCACGACCACGACCGACGCACCTGTCGTCGCAAGCTGCGAGGTGTACTTGGAGTTGGCGAGGAAGGCGAGGTCGCCCTCGGACGCGGAAGAGAGCGGAGCAACACCACGAACGACCCTCGTGCCATCGCCGCGTAGCTCCAAACCGAATTGCGCCGCCAAGTCGGCGGCGCAATGGGAGGCTTGTTGAGGATCTTGATCCGCAGCCATGATGCTTAGAACGCACCACCGAAGGTGAATTGCAGGCGTTCGATTTCGTCGCCGTCCTTCTTCTTGATCGGCAACGCGTAGGAGATCGAAATCGGTCCCATCGGCGAGCGCCACATCATTGCAACACCTGCCGAAGCACGGAGCTCGCCCGCGTCAAACGCGTCGATGTCCTTGTAGACGTTACCGAAGTCGAGGAACGCCGAGAAACGTGCAGCAGGCGAATCAAGAAGCGACGGGAAAATCGTTTCGATCGAACCCACCGTCTTCAACGCACCACCCAGCGGCTGCAGATACGTCGAGCCCGGGTAACCCGGTGCGCGTGGACCCAAGGTGTTATCCGTAAAGCCGCGGACCGAGTTGGCGCCACCGGCATAGAAGTTTTCGAAGAAGGGCAGGCCCGTAGCCGTGACAGTGCGATCATAGCGCGGTGTGGCCGGAGTACATTCTGCATCGTAAGGATCACACAGGTGACGCGTGATGTCCTTGCCGTACGAATCGCCGTAACCCAGCTCTGCACGTGTCAACAACACAAGGTGACGCGACAGCGGCCAATACTTCGAGAACGAGTAGTTGAGCTTGTAGTACTCAGCGGTCGAACCTGGCAGCGTCATTTCGAGCCAGACACGTTGCGACGTACCGGCCGTTGGCATCAAGCCGTGGTTCAACGACGTGCGGCTCCAGCCGATTTCGGAGCGCCATGAGTGGAACGTGCGCGCGCCGATACCGTAGATGTAATCGTTGATGACGTCAGGCGTATAGCCAGGAATCGTGTTGACCTGCATCGAGTCGAGGCCGAACAAGCCCGAGATCGTATCGGTTTCCGTGATTGGAATGCCGTAAACCATCTGCGCCGCATAGCTCTTCGTCGAGTATTGCGCCGTGTTGAAGCTCGAGGAATCGTAATCGCGATACCACAGGTTGTAACCCAGCGAAACACCGCGATCCGTAAAGTACGGATTGATGTAGGAGAAGTCGAAACGCTTCTGGTATGAGCTGCGTTGCGCCTGCACCGACATGCGGTTACCCGTGCCGAGGAAGTTATTTTGCGCAAGCTGGATCGACGTCGTGAGACCCGTCAGCTGCGAGTAGCCGACACCGAACATGAACTGACCGGTTTGCTCTTCCTTGACCGAGTAGACCAAGTCGACCATGTCATTGCTGCCCGAGACCGGGATCGATTCAACGGAAACGTCCTGGAAAAAGCCCAGCTGCGACATACGGATCTTCGAGCGATCGATGGCGGCCTGCGAGTACCAAGTATTTTCGAACTGGCGCAATTCGCGGCGCAACACTTCATCCGACGTGCGGTCGTTGCCCTTGAAATTGATGCGGCGAACCGTGACGCGTGGGCCCGGTGCAACCTTCAATTCAAGGCTGACTGTTTTCTTGTCGCGGTCAACCGTTGGGACCGGCGTAACTTGTGCAGCGGCGTAACCGATGTTGCTCAATGCAGCAGTGATGCGTTCTTGCGTAATTTCGAGGACGCGACGCGAAAAAATCTGTCCTTCCTTCACGTACACCATCTTCTCGATTTCTTCCTTCGGAAGAACCGTTTCGCCGGTCACGCTGACATTGGAGATCTTGTATTGATCACCTTCTTCGATGCCCGCAGTGATGTACATGTTCTGGCGGTCCGGCGAGATGCCGACTTGTGGCGAATCAACGCTGACGTCGATGTAACCGCGGTCCAGGTAGAAGTTGTTGAGCTTCTCAAGATCGCCTGAGAGCTTCTCACGCGAGTATTGGTCGTCGCGGCTGTACCAGCTCTTCCAGCTGCTTTCGCGCGATTCCCACGTCTTCAGCAATTGCTTGTCGCTAAACAGTTCGTTGCCGATCAAGTTGATGTGACGGATTTTCGCCGCTTTGCCTTCCTTGACGGTGATTGTCAGGTCAACGCGGTTACGGTCGAGCTTGGTGACAGTCGGGGTCACTTCGACGTTGTACTTACCGCGGTTGTTGTATTGGCGCGTCAGTTCCTGCGTCACGCGATCCAATGCGAGACGGTCAAACGTACCACCTTCGCTCAAGCCGATATCGGCGAGACCCTTGGTCAGTTCTTCCGTCTTGATGTCCTTGTTACCGACGAGGTTCAACTTGTTGATCGCAGGACGCTCGGATACCGAGACAACCAGGATCGAACCTTGACGGTCGAGGGAAATATTTTCAAAAAAGCCCGTCTTATACAGCGCCTTGATCGCTTCACCGGCCTTCGCTTCGTCCACGGAATCACCGCGGCGGATCGGCAAGTACGTCAAAACCGTACCCGGTGCAATGCGTTGCAGGCCGTCGATGCGGATGTCCGTCACCGTGAATGCGTCAGCGCCCGGTGCCGTCGACAATGACTGTGCAGTCGTCGCGCTTCCGGCTGGCTTGAGAATGTCCATCGTCTGGGCAAGCGCAAGGGAGGGGAGTGCGGTCGTCGCCAAAATAGATGTGACAGCAAGTGTAAGCAGATGGCGATTAGGATTTCGCGTCATTAGTACGTCCGATGGGTGGGGCGTTGGTTTCATATTTTTGCGGTAAAAATTCATCAAAAGTTGTTCAACACGTCATTGAATAGCGCCAGCCCCATGAGGCTGAACACCAGTGCCAAACCGATGGCATTGCCGAAGGCTTGGACCTTTTCGCTGACCGGACTTCCTTTGACCAATTCGATAAGGTAATACAGTAAGTGCCCCCCGTCCAAGACCGGGATGGGGAGTAGGTTCAGGATTGCTACACTTAACGACAGCAAAGCCAATAGTTTAAGGTATTGCGCAGCGCCAGATTTGGCGACTGAATTCGAGACGCGCGCCGTTGTGACAGGGCCTGCCACAGTGAGACGCAGTTCAAGCTTTCCGCTGAACGCCTTGGCGGCCATCGAGCCCATTAGTTTCGTGGCGTTCCACGTTTGTGCAAATGCTGCCGGAATTGCGGCGATCGGATTCAAGCGATCCACGAAGTCGGGCTTGGCCTTGCCTTGTTCAGCTTTGACCGCAACACCCATGATCCAGCGACCATCTTCGGCACGCGTCAATGGAATGCTGACATCGCGTAGCGAGCCATTGCGATCAACTTGAACACTCAACACTGGCGCTGAGGTTGCATCCTTCGTCGCGGCTGCAACGGTCTGCGAAACTTCGTGCCAGTACTGGACCGGTGCACCATTGATGCGGGTAATGCGATCGCCACTCTCGAGCTTGCCAACCGCGCCGCTACCGTCAGAAACTTTGTCGACAATCGGTGGCAGCAAATCATTCGGACCCACGAACGCGAACTGGCCGATCGCTTCAGGCGTCGACTTGTCGCGGGAGATCGTCGAGTAGGGGAACGTGATCTGACGCTCGGCGCCGGACTTCGATGCCACGGTTAACTTCGCATCGGTGCGGTCGATCGCGTGATTGAGCAACGCGCCCTGCATGTCTTCCGTGCTGCGAATGGCAACGCCATCGATCGCGGTCACCGTATCGCCGACTTGCAAACCGGTCGACGCCGCGGTCGGTGCCATGAACGCAACCGTTGGCTTGAACATCGGCGTTCCGATCATTGCAACGATCCAGAAAATCACCAACGTCAAAAGAATATTCGCACCCGGACCCGCTGCGACAACAGCGATGCGTTTCCAGACACTTTGGCGGTCGAAAGCCACGCCTTCATCAGCCGCAGCGACGTTACCTTCGCGGGTGTCGGTCATTTTGACGTAGCCACCTAACGGTAACGCTGAGACCTGAAACTCGGTGCCCTTGCGGTCAAAGCGCGAGAACAACTTCGGACCGAAGCCGATCGAGAACTTGGTGACTTTCACGCCGGCACGGCGCGCAACCCAGAAATGGCCGAACTCATGAAATCCAATCAGGATTGTCATGGTCACGATGAGCCAAAAAATTGAACTAAGCCATTCCAAGTCGGTTATCCAAAAAAACCTTGCGCAATGAAGACCATCAATGTGGCAACAAGTTCACTGCAACATTGCGGGATTCGCGATCGACGTCCATCAGATGAGCAATGCTCTCGACGGGCGAAACTTCCATTTTAAGGAGTGTTTGCTCAACCACGTCGGAAATGCCCAGGAAGCTTAAGTTACCGTTCAAGAAGGCATCGACTGCCACTTCATTCGCAGCATTGAGAATCGCGGGAGCGGTTTGTCCTTTGCGAAGTGATTCAAACGCCAGCGCCAAACACGGGAACGCTTGCAGATCGGGGTGCTCAAACTCGAGCTTGCCGCCTTCCTTCACCAGATCGAGTCCACCAACACCGGACGTTAAGCGGTCAGGCCACGAAAAACCAATCGCCAACGCTGTCCGCATGTCAGGCAATCCCAACTGCGCCATCGTCGAACCATCGACGAACTCAACGAATGAGTGCACGAGAGATTGTGGATGCACCAAAACATCAATCTGATCCGGCGACATCGCAAACAGGTGATGCGCCTCGATGACTTCGAGACCCTTATTCATCAGCGTTGCGGAGTCGACGGAAATTTTCGGGCCCATCGACCACTTCGGATGCTTGACTGCTTGCGCCGGCGTGATGTCTTTCAATGCATCGCGTGGTCGGCCACGGAATGGACCGCCGGATGCCGTGAGGATGATGCGCTGCAATTGTTTCGCGTCAACTTCCGATGGCAAACATTGAAAAATCGCGTTATGTTCGCTATCGACCGGAATGATCGTCGCACCACCATCGTGTGCAGCGTGCATCAGCAATTCGCCGGCAACGACCAATGATTCCTTGTTCGCAAGGAGAATCCGTTTGCCTGCACGTGCCGCAGCTAACGTGCTCGCCAATCCCGCAGCACCGACAATCGCAGCCACGACCGTGTCCACTTCCGATGATTCCGCGAGATCGCAGTGCGCTTGATCGCCGGCGTGCGCTTCGATATCGCTTAAGCCACGATCATGCAATGCATCACGCAACGCATCGAGACACTCAACATCGGCGATGATCGCGTGCTTCGGACGGAACTCTGCGCACAAGTCGGCGAGGGCATTGACGTTCGAGCCCGCGGCGAGTACTGCAATTTGCAACTTCTCAGGGTGACGGCGAATGACGTCGAGTGCGGACTGTCCAATGGAACCCGTCGCGCCGAAAATTGCTATCCGTTGTCTTTGTAAAGCCATCGCATCAGAAGCCGAAAATCAGCTTACCCAAGGCAAAAATCGGCATCGCCGCCAACACCGCATCGATGCGGTCGAGAATGCCACCGTGTCCCGGAATGACGTTGCCCGAATCTTTCACGCCCGCTTGGCGCTTAAGCAAACTTTCGAACAAATCACCGATGACACTGAAACCTGCCGTGATCAATAACACCAACGCCACCTTCATGACATCGTTCTGATCAACTTGCGCGATCCACGCAAACAACAGTCCGAACAGCACCGAAGCGGCCAAACCACCGACCAAGCCTTCCACAGTCTTATTTGGGGAAATGTTCGGCGCCATCTTGCGCTTACCGAGGAATTTACCTGTGAAATAAGCGCCGCTGTCCGCAGCCCACACGCAAACCAACGCAACCAACAACCAACGGTTACCATGCGGTTCACTGCCGTGAATCATTGCCATCGCGGACCAAGCCGAGAGGAATACGATGGAGCCGACACCGAGCTTGAGCACTTTGCTCCAGCCTTCGTGATGCGAGCCGAACGAACGGTTCTTCAACCACAACGGCGCGATGCACCACCACAGTGCACCCAGAATCGTGAGGATCATGAAAGGTGCGGTCGAGTTACCGGTGCCGACTTTCGAACCCCAGACCAAAGCACTCATGACCGCAAGATTCGCTGCGACGAGCAATGCGCGCGACAACGTATCTTCAATGTCCGAGAGCGCGAACCACTCCCACAACCCAACGGCGAAGACGACTGCGATGAGCGCAATCAACCAGGACGTTGGCAACAGCAAAATCAGCGCAATCGCAATTGGCGCCATGATCAATGCTGAGATAATCCGCGTTTTCGTCAAGCTGGTTGCTCCGTCAATTCGCGCGCCTGCTCTCCGGTCAATCCGAAGCGGCGCTCACGATTAGCATAATCGCTTAATGCCTGATCCAGTAATTTGTCGTCGACATCCGGCCACAGCGCATCCGTGAACCAGAACTCGGTGTACGCCGATTGCCACAGCAGGAAGTTTGAAATGCGCTGATCACCACCGGTGCGGATCATCAAATCCGGATCGGGTAAATCGGCCAATTCGACATGCCTTCCAAAAACACTCTCATCAATCTGATCCACACGCAAATCACCGGACTGCACCAATGTTGCGAGCTTCTTCGCGGCATGCACGACGTCGCCACGGCCGCCATAACTGGCCGCCACGTTGAGATTCAATTTCGCCAAGTGTTGCGTGCGTTCTTCCGCAACGCGCATGCGTTCCTGAATCGCGTCGTTAAAGCGTTCACGCTCGCCAATGAAACGCACGCGAATCCCGCGCGCAATCATCGATGCCAACTCCGACTCCAACGCCTGCAAGAACAACTTCATCAAGCCATTCACTTCGTCATCGGGACGACCCCAATTCTCCGAAGAAAATGCATACAACGTCAGCGCGTTGATGCCACGCGCCAAACAAAAATCAATGCACCGGTTCGCCGCATTCGCACCCGCGCGATGTCCGAGCAGGCGAGGGCGACGACGCTTCTGTGCCCAGCGTCCATTGCCGTCCATGATGACGGCGAGATGTTGCGGGATGCGTGGGGGACTGGGGTCAGCCATGTGCGAAGGGAAATGAACGACGACGGATTAAACCGCCATCAATTCCTCTTCCTTCGCCTTCACGACTTCATCGACTTCCTTGATCGCGGCGTCGGTGAGCTTCTGGATTTCGTCTTCCGAACGGCGCACGTCGTCTTCCGACACCGCCTTCTCCTTGAGCAATTCCTTCACGCTTTGGTTCGCGTCACGGCGGATGTTGCGGATCGCAACCTTCGCATCTTCACCGCCCGAATGCACAACCTTCGTCAGGTCCTTGCGGCGTTCTTCCGTCAGCGGAGGCAAGTTGATGCGGATGACCATGCCGGCCGTCGTTGGGTTCAAGCCCAGATCGGAGTTGATGATCGCCTTCTCGATCGCGGAGACCATTTGCTTCTCCCACGGAGAAATCGTCAGGCTGCGCGCGTCGCTGACGGAGACGGAAGCAACTTGGTTCAACGGCATTTCCGAACCGTGGTAATCCACTTTCAAATGATCGATCAGCGCGGTGCTGGCACGGCCAGTACGCAGCTTGGTCAAGTCGTGGCGGAAAGATTCCACCGACTTCTTCATTCGGGTTTGGGCATCGGATTTGATTTCGTTGATCATATTTGGGCCATTTTGACGTCAAAAACCTAGACCGCCAATTATAGCCTTAACACGTCGATAATTCGCTTTAATGCGAATGATGCTGCAGGCAATCGGGATTCATGCAGACCGTCGCATTTTCGATCTGGACCGTGATGTGACCGATGCCGAATTTTTCGCGCAGTCCCGTTTGCAGACTGGAAATCACGGTATCCGGATGAACTTGTTCGATCGTGCGTACGTGCGCCGTTAAAGCGACGGTCTCCGTGCCGAGCGACCAGATGTGAAGATCATGGTGCGAGATGATGTTCGGATTCGCATCGATGAATGCTGCCACTTCGGCAGGATCCAAATGCCGCGGCACGGCATCCATCGTCGCATTCCAACTATCGCGTAACAGCCCATACGTCGACGCGAAAATGAAAACAGTCACCAGCAACGTCGTCGCCGGATCGAGCCACTGCCAACCGAACTTCCACACACCGAAACCGGTAATCACCGTCGCCAAAGACACCGCCGCGTCGGCGAGCAAATGCAAGTACGCACCTTTGCGATTGAGATCTTCGTGACCATGTCCGTGATGATCGTGACCACCTTTGACGAACAGCGCACTGCCGAGATTCACTGCGATGCCGATGCCCGCAACGATCATGATCGTGACGCCGGGAATTTCAACGGGATTGCGGAAACGTTGAATCGCCGAGAAAACCAACGCACCACTCAATCCCACCAACAACAACGAATTGATCAACGGTGAGAGCAGGGTGGCACGCTGCCATCCATACGTGTGACGTCGTGTCGCTTCACGGCGCGCAAGCAAGCCTGCAGCAAGCGCCATCACCAATCCAAGCACATCGCCGAAGTTATGCAGCGCATCGCTGAGCAGTGCTAAAGAGTCTGTTTTCCAGCCATAAAACGCTTCAACGATCGCAAACGCGAGATTGAGCCCCGTCGCCCACGCAAACGCGCGAACACCATGATCAAACTTAGCGGCGTGCGAATGACCGGGATCTTGCATGCTTAATTCTGGACGAGTGTTCCGATCGGTTCGCCTTGCAAGATGCGCAGCAGAACACCCGGTTGATCCATGTCAAAAATACGCAACGGCAAATCCGAATCGCGTGCCAACGCAAATGCCGCCGTGTCCATCACCTGCAACTTGCGTGCGATGGTTTCGTCGTATGTGAGCGTTTCGAAACGGACCGCATCGTCGAACTTCTTCGGATCCTTGTCGTAAACGCCGTCGACCTTCGTCGCCTTCAACAGCAAGTCGGCGTTGATTTCGATCGCACGCAAAGCCGCACCGGAATCGGTGGTGAAGTAGGGGCTACCGGTACCGGCCGCAAAAATCACGACCCTACCTTTCTCGAGATGGCGTACGGCGCGGCGACGAATGAAGTCTTCGCAGACATCGTTGATCTTAATGGCGCTCATCACGCGCGCTTTCGCGCCAAGCTTCTCGACGGCATCCTGCATCGCCAACGCGTTGATCACCGTTGCGAGCATGCCCATCTGGTCGCCTGTCACACGGTCCATGCCCCCTGCCGCGAGTCCAGCACCGCGGAAAATGTTGCCGCCACCGATCACGACGGCAATTTCACAGCCGGCATTCAGGGCTTCGACGACCTCGGCAGCCAGTCGGTGAATGACCTTTGGGTCGATCCCGTAATCCTCATCACCCATCAACGCTTCACCGGAAAGTTTCAGAAGAACACGTTTATAGGCGAGCTTGGACATGGTTTGGGCCTGCGTCAGTCAAATAGGTTGTTGCCTATTGTAGGTGACTGTCGCGATGCTCGCATACCGTCTTTTGCGCAAATTCAATGACGCACTGCACAATTCTGACGTTGACACGGCTTTAACAACTCAGTACGGAGGCGTTCAGGAATGTTTATTTCACGTGAAACTGTGACGAATTCCAAAAATTAACAAAAAATCACTTTTTGACATATTGAGTGTCGGTTTTTGCAAGCGTAATTTCGGCGAAGGCGTTATCGAAATGTGAACTCGGTCCGCCTACTGCAACACTCACAAAAAATAACTGCAGAACAGGAAAATCGTCGTGTCTAAAAACCTCAATAAGGCTTTACGCCAGAGCGCGCTTGCTGCGGCTCTCGGTATCTGTATGGTCTCGCCCGCTTAGGCGCAATCGAACACCACCGGTAACGTCTTCGGTAGTGCCAAAGCTGGTTCCACAATCACCGTAGAAGATCCGTCCACTGGCGTCCGGCGTGAAGTCGTTGCGAGTGCCGATGGTTCGTATCGCGCCGCATCGCTGCCACCGGGCACCTACCGCGTCACTGTCAAGGACGCCGACGGCAGCACTTCCACCCGTGACGCCGTGCCGGTTCAAGTCGGTGTCGGTACTCCCGTCAACTTCGTCGAGCGTGCCTCGTCAGCTGGTGGTACGAAGAATGTCGGTACCGTCCGCGTCCGCGGCTCACGCGCCATCTCGCTAATCGACGTTTCCTCAACGGAAACCGCGACGGTTCTGAGCTCCGCTCAGCTCGCCCGCATTCCTGTCGCACGTGACACCACCTCGGTTGCATTGCTCGCACCGGGCACCGTCCGTGGTGACGCGGCGTTCGGTAACCTCGCATCCTTCGGCGGTGCATCGGTTGCGGAAAACCAATACTTCGTCAACGGTTTCAACATCACCAATACGTTCCGTAACTTGAACTTCTCGAAGGTGCCCTTTGAGGCCATCGCAGAAACGCAAGTGAAGACCGGTGGTTACGGTGCGGAATTCGGCCGTTCGCTCGGCGGTGTCGTGAACCAGGTGACCAAGCGCGGTACCAATGAATTCAAGGGCGGCGCAAGCGTCTACTGGAATCCGAAGACTGCGACCGAAGGCAACTTCGTGAAGACCAACGGCGCAATTGCCGAAAACAATTCGCAAGACGGCGCGTCCAGCCGGCAGACCAACTTGTGGGCCGGTGGTGCGTTGATTAAAGACAAGCTTTTTGCGTATGGCTTGATCGGCTACGGTGAATCGGAATTTGACCGTTGGGGTAATGACGCCGCGAACAAGAACCGTCACAACACCAGCAAAATGCCGTTCTGGTTGGCGAAACTCGACTGGAACATCAACAGCAGGAACTTGCTGGAATTGACGGCGTTCTCGGACGAAACGAAATCAACAACCGAGTACAACCTCAATACGGTTGGTAAGGTCGACAAGCTTGCGCTGGTCGGTACGAACCACATCACCAACGGTGGTCAAAATGCCATCCTGAAATACACCGGCTTCCTGACCGACAACTTCACACTGTCGGCGTTGTATGGTCATGGCGAATTCAAGCGTAATCAACGTCTCGTGACGGCGAAGGGTGACACCGTGCAATACGGTGGTGATCTCCTCAAGCCGGCAACGGGTTGCCCGATCATCGTCGATGCGCGTAACGCAGCACGCCGTGCAGTGACCGGCACCTACGTTTCCCAGTGCAACATCACCGGCGGTTCGATTGACCGCACGGATTCGGGAGACAAGCGTAACCAGTTCCGCGTTGACGCTGACTGGCGCATTGGACGCCATGCACTGCGCTTCGGTGTGGACATGGATGAGTACACATCGATTGCCGGTACTTCGTATGAAGGCGGTAACGTGTGGCGTTATTACCAAGCGAACATCGGCAATGGCGTGCAGGACATCGTGCGTAAGCAGATCGTCAACCAAGGTACGACGGTCAAGCTGAAGCAACAGGCGTTCTACATCCAGGACAACTGGAACGTTACCGACAACTTCCTCGCATACGTCGGTCTGCGTTGGGATACGTTCGATAACTTGAATGGTGATGGCGAGTCTTTTGTCAAAATCAAAAACCAACTCGGCCCACGCCTCGGTTTCTCGTGGGACGTGAATGGCGATTCGACGTTTAAGGTGTTCGGTAACGCCGGCCGTTACGCATTGCCATTGACGCCATCCGTTGCTGTGCGTGGTGCTTCCGCATCGCTGTACACGCGTCAGGAATATACCTTCACGGGTGTTGATCCAACGACGGGTGCGCCTCTGGGCATCGTGCCAATCATCGGCAAGGGCTCGCAGTATGAGTTCCGTTATGTCAACGGTGAATTCGGCAAGCCGAAGAATCCTGCAACGATCGCCGCAACGAACTTGAAGCCGATGTATCAGGACGAATTCATTTTGGGCTTCCAAAAGAAAGTCACTGACGGCCTCAACATCGGTGCAACCGCAATCTACCGTAACTTGAAGCAAGCGATCGACGATAACTGCGATTACGAGCCAATCCTGGATGCGTTGGTTGCCGGTGGTGTTGATGCGAGCAAGGTTGTTTTGCCAAACGGTGGCTCCCCATACTGCCGTATGTTCAACCCAGGCGCGAACGCAACGTTCCTGACCGACCCATATGGCACCGGCAAGTTGATCTCGGCTTCGGTGCCGGGCGCAATCTTCATGATTCCAAAGGGCATGAAGGAAACCAACACGACGTTGGCACGTGCGAAGCGTACGTATCAGTCGCTGGAAGTTTTCGCCGATGGTGCGGGTGACCGTTACAGCTGGCACGCATCGTATGTCTGGTCGCGCAGTGCAGGTAACACCGAAGGCGGCGTGAAGTCGGACATCGTGAAGCTGACACGAGCGTGACGCAAGACTTCGACTACGCAGACCTCAACGTCGACACGTATGGCTTCCTGCCAAACGATCGCCGCCACACGGTCAAGCTGTTCGGTAGCTATGACATCTCCGAGCAACTGTCGGTCGGTGCCAACGCACTGTTCCAAACGGGCCGTCCATACAACTGCCTGGGTGTGAAGGATCTCACGCGCGCCAACGGTACGCATTCGGGTAGCACGCACCCATACGGAACCTCGTTCTTCCGTTGCGATGACGTTGCGATTCCGCGTGGTACTGCCGGACGCCTGCCGTTCACGAGCACGTTGGATCTGAACATGGTTTACCGCCCGGCCTTCATCAAGGGCCTGACGGCGAAATTGGACGTCTTCAACGTGTTCAATTCGCAGAAAACCACCGCAGTCATGGAAGGCTACGAATCCGCAGCCAACTACAACACTTCGGGTCAATTCCTGACAGGTGCTGCGAACATCAACCTCGATACGTACTTGCTGCCTCGCGCATTGCAGGCACCACGTGCATATCGTCTGATGTTGCAATACAACTTTTGATCTAGCGACTCTCTTCTAGCTAGCAAAGAGCAATGGCCACGGTTTTCCGTGGCCATTGTCGTTAATGATGCAGTTAGATTCAGCGCAGAAGTGCTGACCAGTCTGTACCGAATGGAAAAATCTTTCACGTGGGTTTAACAACTCGCCAGTTCAATAAGTCGGTTTTTGTGACGCGTATCAGAAAACCAGAAAAATGAAATATCCACGTATTGATTACGGTTTTTTAACGGCGTAGGTTCGACAGAAGTCCTGTTTGAGGAGCGGGGCGAGCTGATGTTATTCATTTTTTGAAAGGGAATTAACGTGTCGAAACCAATGAATCGCGTGATACGCCAGACTGCACTTGCTGCTGCGCTTGGCGTCTGCTTTGCGTCGCCTGTCTATGCTCAATCGAACACCACGGGTAATGTGTTCGGTTATGCGAATGCCGGCTCCACAATTACTGTTGAAGATCCATCCACTGGCGTTCGCCGGGAAGTGCAGGTCGCAGCCGACGGCTCGTACCGTGCTGCTTCGCTGCCGCCGGGAACCTACGTTGTCACTGAGCGAAATGCTGACGGCAGCGTTTCGAAGCGTGAAAACATCGTTGTGCAACTCGGCGTCGGTACACCGGTTGACTTCGCTGACCGTGTAACGACCACCACGAGCAGCGGTGGCACGAAGAATGTCGGTACCGTCCGCGTCCGCGGTTCGCGCGCCATCTCGCCGATCGACGTCTCCTCGACCGAATCAGCGACGATTCTTTCGTCGGCTGCCATTGCGCGGATCCCCGTCGCACGTGACACCACGTCGGTTGCATTGCTCGCACCGGGTACGGTGAAGGGCGATGCGGCATTCGGTAACTTGGCATCGTTCGGTGGTGCATCGGTTGCGGAAAACCAATACTACGTCAACGGTTTCAACGTCACCAACTCGTTCCGCAGCTTGAACTTCTCGCAAGTGCCTTTCGAAGGCATTGCAGAACAGCAAGTGAAGACCGGCGGTTACGGCGCAGAATTCGGTCGCTCGCTCGGCGGTGTCGTCAACCAAGTGACCAAGCGCGGTACGAACGATTTCAAGGGCGGCGTCGCCGCTTACTGGTCACCGAACGGTGAAGCGCGTCCAAACCGCTACATGGCGAACGGCGAACTGTACGAAGACAACTCCAAGGATTCACGTGACTCCTGGAACGTCAACTTGTGGGCCGGTGGTGCGCTGATCAAGAACAAGCTTTTTGCGTATGGTTTGATTGGCTATAACAAAATCGACACCGACTCATGGGGCCTCGCCGGTCCAATCCGCGGTAGCGATTTCAACACCAGCGGTTCGACGAAGCAGCCAAACTGGTTGATCAAGCTCGATTGGAACATCAACGATCGCAACACACTGGAATACACGGGTTTTGCCGATACCAGCAAGTCCGAGACGGTTGTTTACAAGAACACGCGTGGTGAGCTCGATCGTGGCGCGCTGCACGGAACGATCTTCGGTGAGCAAGGTGGTATCAACCACGTACTGAACTGGAAGAGCTTCATCACCGACGCGTTCTCGATTTCGGCGCTGTACGGTCACGGCGAATTCAAGCGTAACCAATGGCTCGAAACCGCAGACGGTCAGGACGTGCGTTACCTCGGTGACATCAACGTGCCGGCAACCGGCTGTCCAATCGTCATCGACGCGCGTCCAGGTGCACGCCAGGCGATCACTGGTCAATACGCTTCGAAATGTAACATCACCGGTGGTGCCATTGACCGCGCCGACTCGGGTGATACCCGCGACCAATTCCGTCTCGACGCAGACTGGAAGATCGGTTCGCACGCACTGCGTTTCGGTATCGATATCGATAACTACGAATCCGTTGCCGGTACGTCGATGGAAGGTGGCAAGCAGTGGCGCTACTCGACCACCGGTGGCCGCGACATCGTCCGTCTCCGCGAAATCCGTCAAGGTACGACCGTTGAAGTGAAGCAGCGTGCATTCTATGTACAAGATCACTGGAACGTAACGGATAACTTCATCGCGTACTTGGGTCTGCGTTGGGATACCTTCCAGAACTACAACGGCGATGGCGAAAAGTACGTCGAAATCAAGAACCAGCTGGGTCCACGTTTGGGCTTCTCATGGGACGTGATGGGCGACTCCACGTTCAAGGTTTACGGTAACGCCGGCCGTTACGCTTTGCCTCTGACACCATCCGTGGCAGTCCGCGGTGCATCGAAATCCCTGTTCAACCAATCGACCTGGTTCTTCACCGGTGTTGATCCGGTCACGGGTGCACCAACGGGCCTGACGCCACGTACGGGCGTAATCTACTTGAACTCGGAAGATGGACGTTCGAAGGATCCACGTACTATCGCATCGCTGAACTTGAAGCCGATGTACCAAGACGAATACATCCTTGGCTTCCAGAAGATGCTGACCGACCGTCTGTCGATCGGTACGCGCGCCGTATACCGTAACTTGAAGCAAGCGATCGACGATAACTGCGA
>SWJS01000001.1:216345-684183 GCA_007556525.1 Lysobacteraceae bacterium CU05-9
GAACTTGAAGCCGATGTACCAAGACGAATACATCCTTGGCTTCCAGAAGATGCTGACCGACCGTCTGTCGATCGGTACGCGCGCCGTATACCGTAACTTGAAGCAAGCGATCGACGATAACTGCGATTACGCACCGATCCTCGATGCGCTCGCGGAACAAGGTTACGATCCGGACAATGCTGTTTTGCCGAACCCGGGCTTCCCATACTGCCGTATGTTCAACCCAGGCGCAGACGCGATCTACGTGACCGATCCGGATGGCTCGGGCAAGTTGTATGAAACGCTGATCAAGGGCGAGCTGTTGAGCCCGAAGGCCAAGCGTACGTATCAATCCCTGGAAGTCTTCGCAGACGGCCACGGTGACCGTTACAGCTGGCACGCATCGTACACCTGGTCGCGCAGTGCAGGTAACACCGAAGGCGGCGTGAAGTCGGACATCGGTCAAGCCGATACGAGCACGACGAACTTGAAGCCGATGTACCAAGACGAATACATCCTTGGCTTCCAGAAGATGCTGACCGACCGTCTGTCGATCGGTACGCGCGCCGTATACCGTAACTTGAAGCAAGCGATCGACGATAACTGCGATTACGCACCGATCCTCGATGCGCTCGCGGAACAAGGTTACGATCCGGACAATGCTGTTTTGCCGAACCCGGGCTTCCCATACTGCCGTATGTTCAACCCAGGCGCAGACGCGATCTACGTGACCGATCCGGATGGCTCGGGCAAGTTGTATGAAACGCTGATCAAGGGCGAGCTGTTGAGCCCGAAGGCCAAGCGTACGTATCAATCCCTGGAAGTCTTCGCAGACGGCCACGGTGACCGTTACAGCTGGCACGCATCGTACACCTGGTCGCGCAGTGCAGGTAACACCGAAGGCGGCGTGAAGTCGGACATCGGTCAAGCCGATACGAGCACGACGCAGGACTTCGACTACAAGGAACTGACGGTTGATACCTACGGCTTCCTGCCAAATGACCGTCGTCATGCGCTGAAGGTGTTCGGTAACTACGACATCACGCCTGACTGGTCGGTCGGTGCGAACTTCCTGGCTCAATCGGGTCGTCCGATCAACTGCTTCGGTACCTTGCCATGGCACGGTGCACTGCATCCATACGGCGCGAGCTTCATGCGCTGCGGTGGTGTAGCAGTGCCGCGTGGTACAGCAGGTCGCCTGCCGTTCACCAACTCACTGGATCTCAACTTGGTCTGGACGCCATCGTTCATGCCAGGCTTGACGCTGAAGGTTGACGCATTCAACGTGTTCAACAACCTCAAGGCAACGGCGATCGGTGAAACCGGTGAAGACGGCGCGGTCGGTCCTCAGTACGACGCATCGGGCAAGTGGATTCCAATCGATACGTACCGCATGCCACGTGCATGGCAGTCGCCACGTTCGTACCGCTTGATGATTCAGTACACGTTCTAATCCTCGACAGATTGGGGAAGATGGCAACGGTCATCCATTTGGGTGGCCGTTGCTGTATTTTGGGGGTAGGAATTTCGTTGGGCAGTGCATGAGTTTTCGCGACGTTTATCTGGGTGTGATTTCAAATGCGGCGGAAGTCGCAAACGGCAAGGACTACGCGGAGTTGTCGCGTGCGTGCATGATGCTCCTGCGTTACCAGGAATCGCATCGGGTCCGCGAGATGATCCACGGCGCAGATTGGGATGATCGGGTGCTGATGCAGCAAGTGCCTGCACTGTCGCAATATCTGTGGCTCGCAGGTGATGTGGAAGGATCACTGGCGTTACTCGAACATTCGAAAAAATATCTGCACGCCAACGCACCCTTGCTGTACTCGATGGGCATGGCGTTGCGTTCGGCAGGTCGCATGGACGAAGCGACGCAGGCATTTGAAGCGGCCGTGTCGATGGATGAGGATTTTTCGCCGGCGCATTGGATCCTTGCGACGCATCAACGTGCATCCGTTGCCGGCTCACGCTTGCCGCGATTGCGGGCTGCTTTGCAACGCACGAAATCATCGGAGAATGCGACGGAGTTGCTGTACTCGTTGCATCGCGAGTTGGATCATGCGGGCGAGAATGAGCGTGCATTTAAGGCGCTCGATGCCGGCATGACATTGAAGCGCAAAGGTTTGAAGCACAACGCGTCGGCAAAGGATGCTGCACTGGCGAAAATGCGTTCCTGGATGTCCTTGACTGATGAAGTCGGTGAGAGTGGATTCAGACCGATCTTCGTCGTGGGCATGCCACGTAGCGGGACAACGTTGCTGGAGAGAATGTTGTCGCAGTTGCCGGGGACGTTTTCGGCCGGTGAGTTGCGCGACTTTGAGATGGCGGTCAGTCATCAAGCGAACGAATATTACCGTGGTATGGATGATGCATCCGTGTTGGCGTCGCTGCCGGATGTGTTGGCGAACGGAGTGGGGCGTCGTTACCGTGAGCGTGTCGAGAAGTTGCTGCCATCGAACGATGTGCGGGTGATTGATAAGTATCCGGGGAATTTTTTCAGTGTGCCGTTGATTGCTCGGGCGTTGCCGGATGCGCGGATTGTCGCGGTGGTGAAGTCGCCGATGGACTCGGGTTTCTCGAATCTCAAGGAGTTGTTTGCGGATGATGCGTATGGCTACAGTTATGCGCAGGATGAAGTCGCAGAGCATTACGTGGCGATGTTGAAATTGGCGAAGGAGTTTATGGAGCGGTATCCGAAGCAGTTTCTTGCAGTGTCGTATGACCAGTTGGTGCAGGATCCGTCGCGGGTGTTGGAACGAGTTTGTGCGTTTGTGGATCTGCCGTTTGATGCGGGTGCCGTGGATGTAACGCGGAATCGGTCGGCGGTTTCGACGGCATCATCGACGCAAGTGCGCGAGAAAGTGCATCAAGGATTCCTCGGCAATTGGCGTAAGTACGGCGAATATTTGGCGCCGATGCAACAGCGGTTTGAAGAGTTGGGTGTGGATCCGTTGGCCGTTCCTGAGTTTCTGGTGGTGGAATGAGCGCGGTGGCGTTGAAGCAGCAGGCGGAACAGTTTGCCGCTGCGGGACAGTTTGATTCGGCGTTGGATGCATTGTCGCGTGCGATGGCGTTGGATCCGGGTGATGCGGATATTCCCGTGCAGTCGTCGTATGTCGCTTCGTTGATGGGGCGCTATCGCGATGCGCGTGAGTTTGCGTTGCAGGCTTCCGCTTTGAAGCCACGTTCGCTGGATGTTGCGACGGAAATGATTTCGCGTTTGCGTGCGTTCAATCTTGAAAAGGAATTGCGCGCTGCATTGCGTACATTGCCGCCGCCTTCGCGTCTGGATATTCGGACACTGCTGCAAGTCGGTGCGCAATTGAGTTACTTCAACTTGCAAGACGAGGCGATGAAGTATCTGGATGAAGCACGACGGGCTGATCCGGCTTTTCCGCCGACATTGCTCGCACGTGCGCAGGTTCTGATGTACATGGGACGGTTTGATGAGGCCCGTAAGGACTTGGCTGTCGTCGAAAAGCGCGCGCCACAAATCCCCAAAACATACTGGCTTTACTCGCGCATGGGTAAGGCGACCTCATCGTTGAATCACGTTGCGACCATTCGTTCGTTGTTGCGTAATGATGCATTGCGCGTGGATGATCGGGTGAGCCTCGCATATGCATTGCACACGGAGTTGGATGACCTCGGTGATCATGCCGGTGCAGCGGAAGCGTTGGATCTTGCATTGCGCACGAAGCGTGCCTCCTTGAAATACGACGCTTCGATAACATGCGGGATTGTCGACGGCCTCATTCGCCTTGATTGGGATGCAATGTCGAACGGCTCATTGGTTGATGGCCCCACGCCAATTTTCATTGTCGGGCCGCATCGTTCCGGTACGACGTTACTCGAGCATCTGCTGGATAGCTCACCGGACTTGTTGGGTATCGGCGAGATCTATGACTTCACGTCCCAGATGCGATATGCAACGGATCATCATTGCCGCGGGCCGATTGATGCGACGTTGATTTCGCGCACAGGAAATGTAGATTTCGATGCGGTCGGCCGTGGGTACATGGCGTCCGTCGCGTGGCGGTTGAATGGCGAAAAATTCTTTACCGATAAATTGCCAACGAACTTCTTCAATGTGGGTTTCATTTTGAAGGCGTTGCCGAATGCGAAGATTCTGCATCTGGTTCGCGATCCGATGGAAGTGGGTTTCTCCAACTTGCGTGAATCGTTTGGTGATGTGAATCAACACACGTATGACCAACGCGAGATGGCCGCGTATTTGAAGGATTATCAGAGGCTGATGGCGTTTTGGCATGAGAAATTCCCAGGCAGGATTCTCGATGTGCCGTACGTTGAGCTAACGCGGGATCCTGCAGCGATGATGGAGAAGGTCACGGCGTATGTTGGAATGGAGATGACCGACGCGATGCGTGCCGGCAAGGGTTCAAACCGGGCGGTTGCGACCGCGTCTGCCGTGCAAGTGCGTGAGGGCGTGAAAGCACGTGAAGTCCCGAAATGGATGCCATACTCGGAATATCTGGCGCCGATGCGTCATGCGTTAGTCGAGTCTGGCTTGTACCAATCATCTTAATCGGAGTCATGCAATGAAGAAGTTCCTGATTGCGGCGGCAGTGCTCGGAGTGGCGATGCCGGGGATGGCGAAGGATTTTTGCCAGGCTGGAAATCCTGCGGTCGACGTTGAGTATCCGATTGTGTCGGCAGAGCGACGCGAGACAGGTGTCGTTTTCATCGAGACGCAGCTTGATGATGACGGCGTGCCGCAAAGTGTGAAGTTGCTGAAGGGTTCTGGTTACCAACGACTCGATGATGCAGCGATGGCTGCGGCGAAAGCCAATCCGATTTATTGCACCGAAGGTTACGCCGGTGATTCGTACATTGATGCGATTACGTTTGACATTGATGCGAAACGTACCAACCGGCAAATCAAATATTCGACGAGGGTGAACCGCGTGATTGAACCGTTGGCGGTTGGGTTGGCGAACGCGAAACGGCTTTGGGATCAGTGTTTTTTCGAGTATGACAATGTCACCCACATCTATCCACCTGATGCGATCGCGGCGCACATCCAGGGAACGTTGATGGCTGAAGTCGTCATCGCGGCGGACAACTCACGGCAAGTACGGATCGTTGATGGCAGCGGTGATTCGCGACTCGACATGGCGGCGGCAAACATCGCCAAGAAAGCTGCTCTATCGTGCGGCATGACCGCTCCCCCGAAAGTGTTCCGCATTCCGTTCCGTTTCTACATCGATGAAGCCGGCATCAACACCAAGGAAGAAGCGGGCGCGGTTCGCGTGACGAACTATGGCTACATCATCAAGCCGGGATTTTACAGTTGGACTGAGATGGATCGGGCGCGAGCGGAGATTGCACGCTAACCGAATAAATCGCCTTGTTTCGAGGGCTTTCGTGGTTTGACGAACAAGTCGGTGCGTAACTTCGGTAGGTTCGATTGCAAGCCATAGCGCTTCTTCGCTTTCGCAAACCGCATCCGCAATAAATCCGCAAAAACACCTTGCCCTTTCATCCGTGTGTGATGCTGCGAAGAGTAATCCTTGCCGCCATGCATTTGGTTGAGCAATGACATGACGTGGTCGGCGCGATCAGGGTAGTGCAGTTGCAACCACTCGCGCCAGACTTGTCTGAGTTCATGCGGCAATCGCAACATCACGTAGCCAGCGCACAGTGCACCATGTTCTTTCGATGCTTCCAAAATGTGTTCGAACTCCATGTCGGTGATCATCGGAATGACCGGTGCGACGAGCACGCCCGTTGGTATGCCGGCGTCACTGAGATTACGCAGCATTTGTAAACGTCGATGCGGCGCGGTCGCGCGTGGTTCCAATTTCGAAGACAACTTGTTATCAAGCGAAGTGATCGAAACGAACACATGCGCCAAACCTTTCGCGGCCATCGGTGCGAGCAAATCAATGTCGCGCTCGACCAAGTGACCTTTGGTGACAATGCTCAACGGATGATTGGAGTCGGCCAGAACCTGCAAACACGCCCGCGTAATTTCGCGCTCACGTTCGATCGGTTGGTAACCATCTGTGTTGATGCCGAGAGCGATGGGTGAGGGGATGTAGGAAGGTTTTGACAGGTCTTCCAACAGCTTCTCCGCCGCGTTGTCCTTCGCAAACAATTTCGTTTCGAAGTCGAGACCGGGCGACAAGCCGAGATAGGAATGCGTCGTGCGCGCGAAGCAATAAACGCAGCCATGCTCGCAACCGCGATAGGGATTGACCGAGTGATTGAACGGCACGTCGGGCGACTGATTCGTCGAGATGATTGAGCGTGCGGTCTCGGAGGTGACGGTGGTCTTTAATGCCGGCGCTTCTTCAAGCGCTTCGTACACCGAGCCCCAACCATCATCGGACGCTTCGAACGTGCGCTCCTCGAAACGCCCATCCACATGCGACTGTGAACCGCGACCTTTCAGGGGTTTCAAACGTTGATTGGCTTTGCCCGACATGTAACTAGTTTATTCGCCTGCACCAAAACGGTACATAAAAAAACCACGCCGTTTAAGGGGCGTGGTTCTTCGTTAAGATAAAGCGGGATAGGGGATTAGACCTGCATCGCCTTCGCAACTTCCGCTGCGTAATCTTCGACAACCTTCTCGATGCCTTCGCCGACGGCCAAGCGCGAAACCGATACGACGTCTGCGCCGGCTGCCTTGACGGTTTGCTCAACGGTTTGATCCGTGTTCAAAACGTAAGGTTGACCGTACAACGTCACTTCGTTGACGATCTTGTTCATCTTGCCCGAGATGATCTTCTCAAGGATTTCTGCTGGCTTCTCGCGGTCCTTGTCGGACATCTTCGCCAGTTCGATTTCCTTCTCCTTCTCGACGAATTCCGCAGGAACGTCCGCAGCCTTCACGTAAGGAGGGTTCATTGCAGCAACGTGCATCGCGATGCCGCGAGCCAGTTCGGCATCGCCGCCGGCAACGTCAACCAACACGCCGATACGGCCGCCGTGCACGTAGGCAGCGACGTTGTTCGACGAATCGATCTTGACCATGCGACGGATCTGGACGTTCTCGCCAACCTTCGCAATGACTGCTGCGCGCGTTTCTTCAACCGTCGAGCCGTCAGCCATCTTCACGGCCTTCAGTTCTTCAACGTCCGAAACACCCGAAGCCAAAGCTGCTTGCGCAACTGCGTCAACGAAGTTCAGGAAGTTCTCGTCCTTCGCAACGAAGTCCGTTTCCGAGTTGATTTCGACCAAAACAGCCTTGCCGCCGTCTTGAGCCAATGCGATGCGGCCTTCCGCTGCAACGCGGTCTGCCTTCTTGTCAGCCTTGGCCAGACCCGACTTGCGCAGTGCTTCCGCAGCGGCGTCGATGTCGCCGTTGCTTTCCGTCAATGCTTTCTTGCACTCCATCATGCCAGCGCCGGTGCGCTCGCGGAGTTCCTTAACCAAGGATGCAGTAATTTCTGCCATGGGGATTCCTAAATTGATAGCGAGTGGATGGCTTATTCAGCAGCGACTTCAGCGTCGTCTGCAGCAGCCGCGAATTCTTCTTCACGGATGTTGGTCGGCGAAGCGGCCTTGCCTTCCAGGACTGCGTCAGCAGCTGCACGTGCGTACAGTTGGACAGCGCGGATGGCGTCGTCGTTACCTGGGATAGCGTAGTCAACCAATTCCGGATCGTAGTTCGTGTCGACGACTGCAATCACAGGAATGCCAAGCTTCTTCGCTTCCTTGATCGCGATGTCTTCGTGACCGATGTCAATGACGAACAATGCGTCCGGCAGACGGTTCATGTCCTTGATGCCGCCCAGCGATGCTTCCAGCTTGTCGCGCTCACGGCGCAATTGCAGGACTTCGTGCTTGACCAGCTTCTCGAACGTGCCGTTCGTTTCTGCGTCTTCGAGTTCCTTCAGGCGGGCAACGGATTGCTTAACCGTGCGGAAGTTCGTCAGCGTGCCGCCCAACCAACGTTGGTTCATGAAAGGCATGCCGCAACGCTCTGCTTCTTCCTTGATCGCTTCACGGGCCGAACGCTTCGTGCCGAGGAACAAAACGATGCCGCGCTTCTGTGCGACACCCGAGATGAAGTTCATCGCGTCGTTGAACAACGGAACGGTCTTCTCGAGGTTGATGATATGGATCTTGCCGCGCGCGCCGAAAATGTATGGACCCATCTTTGGGTTCCAGTAACGCGTTTGGTGACCGAAGTGAACGCCTGCTTCAAGCATTTGGCGCATCGTGATTTGTGGCATGGTATTGCTCCGATGGGGGACTGCCACGCTGCGGAATATGGTTAAAAAATGCAGCGCCGCCTGTTACGTTACCGAAGTAACATGACAAAACGATGAGTCCCGGGGTTAGTCCTCCCCAGTGCGCCGCTACCGGCTCAAGTCACCTTGAGCACCCCGGAACGGGTTAAAACACTGGGTGTGTATTTGATCATGTGGCTGACCAGGGCCTCCACCGACCTAAATCGGGGTCCCACATTCTAACGGATTTCTGGCCTGCGTGGCAAATAGGGTGTTGGTAGGCGATAATATCGGGCTATGAGCGTTGATATCAAAACCCCCGAAGACATCGAAAAGATGCGTGTAGCCGGCCGCCTGGCCGCGGAAGTCCTGCAACACGTGGCTCCTTTTGTGAAGCCTGGCGTGACGACCGAAGAACTCGACCGCGTCTGCCACGACTACATTGTGAACGTCCAGAAGGCGATTCCGGCAAACATCGGCTACCGCGGCTACCCGAAGACCACCTGCATTTCCGTCAACAACGTGATTTGCCACGGCATTCCGTCGGAAGCGAAGGTTTTGAAAGATGGCGACATCGTCAACATCGACGTGACCGTCATTAAGGACGGCTTCCACGGTGACACCTCGCGCATGTACATCGCCGGCACACCGTCGGTCATGGCGAAGCGCCTCGTCGACGTCACCCGTGAAGCGATGTTCCGCGGCATCCGTGCCGTCAAGCCAGGCGCGACTTTGGGTGACATCGGCCACGCGATCCAATCCTACGCCGAATCCGAGCGCTTCAGCGTTGTCCGCGAATACTGCGGTCACGGCATCGGCAAGGTGTATCACGATGAGCCGCAGGTTTTGCATTATGGCAAGCCTGGCATGGGCATGAAACTGGAGAAGGGCATGACCTTCACCATCGAGCCAATGATCAACGAAGGTTCGTACCAAACGAAAACGTTGCCCGACGGTTGGACCGTCGTGACGCGTGACCGCAAGTTGTCGGCGCAGTGGGAGCACACCGTGCTGGTGACGGATGACGGCGTTGAGATTCTCACGCGCGTACCGGGCGACGACAACGACCTATGAATGAAGCGGGCGTCGCGACTGACCTGAATTTGTCGGACGCATCGCAAGATGACGCGGACTGGGCTGCCGCCGCGCGTCAAACGCTGAAGTTACTCGATGAAGTGACGAACGCCCAATTCGGACCGACGTGCGACATCGAATGGATGTTGCGCATGCGTGCCACACGTACCGATCAAGTGATCCGTACAGCGTGGTCCCGATGTGTTCCATCGTCGTCACCGCTGAACTTGTTTGCCGTGGGTGGTTATGGGCGACAAGAACTGTTTCCGCAATCGGACATTGATCTCACCGTGTTTGTGGCGGGTGGTATTGAGGTCGGCTTCGACGATGCGCAATTCATTCAACGCTTCATCGCATCGTTGTGGGATGCCGGCCTAAGGGCAGGGCATACCGTTCGCAATGCAGCGCAAACGACGCATGCGGCTGCGGAAGACATCACGGTGATGACGGCGTTGATGGATGCGCGACCGTTGGCGGCGTCGGACGAAGCGGTTGAAGAGTTGCGTGATGCAATCGCGCCCGCTTTGATTTGGCCGGGCGACGAATATTACACGGCGAAGCTGCAGGAGTTGCGGACGAGGCATGGTCGTTTTGGCAATACCTCCGACAACCTGGAGCCGAACATCAAGGAAGGTCCAGGTGGTTTGCGCGATCTGCAGACGCTGACGTGGATTGCGAAGCGTGTTGCGGGTGTGGCATCGCTCGAAGATCTGATTGAAGTGGGGCATAGCGGCGCGGATGAGATTCAGACGTTGCTGATGCAACATGTGATTTTGGCGAGGTTGCGTTATGGTCTCGCGTTAGTGGCATCGAAGCGCGAAGAACGATTGCGCTTCGACGTGCAGCGCGAACTCGCGACGTTGCTGGGTTATAGCGGTGAAGGCAACCAAGCTGTTGAAGAGATGATGCAGTTGTTTTATCGGTCGGCTGCGTTGGTGCGCCGCATTGGTGAACGTCTGCTGCAACGCTTCGAAGAACAACTGCGTGGTGTCGGTGAGATTGAACCGATTGATGATGCGTTCGGATTGCAAAGCCGTTACATGGTCGCGTTGGATGAAGAATGGCCTTCGTCTCCGGAAGATGTGTTCGCATTGTTCATTGCATGGGGACGCACGGAACACGTCAAGGGTTTGCACTCTCAAACCGCGCGCGCATTGGCGGAAAGGTTACAGTCCATTCCATCGTTCAAGGATTCGTCGTCACGGTTGCATGAAATGTTTCTGCAAATCGTGCGTGATCCGAGAGCTGCCAAAACATTGAACCGCATGGCGAGACTCGGTGTGTTGCAACGGTTTTTGCCGGCGTTTCGTGGTGTTTCCGGTCGCATGCAGTTTGATTTGTTCCATGCGTATACGGTCGATCAACATACGTTGGCAGTTCTCAAAAACATCGAAGGCTTCGCGAATCAAGTTGAAGATGCGCGCTTCTCGATGGCAAATGATGTTTGGCCGTTTATCCGTCGTCCTGAGTTGTTGGTACTTGCCGGCTTGTTCCATGACATCGCGAAGGGACGTCGCGGCGATCATTCCGAGTTGGGTGCGGTGGATGCGTTGGAGTTTTGCAAAGCGATTGGCTTGAGCGATAACCAAGCGTCGTTGGTTGAATGGCTCGTGCGTTATCACTTGCTGATGTCGACGACTGCGCAAAAGCAAGATATCGAAGACCCCGAAGTCATCCGCACGTTTGCGTTGAAGGTCGGTGATCGCGAACGCCTCGACTACTTGTATCTGCTCACCGTTGCCGACGTTGCCGCAACATCGCCGCATGTTTGGAACGATTGGAAGGATCAAGTTCTCGCGAAAACTTATACGCGCACACGTTTGGCAATGCGTCGTGGTTTGGAAGAGCCAACGGATGCCGGCGAAAATGCCCGCGAAACCCGCGCCGAAGTCGCACGCTTACTCGGGGATGATGAAACCGTGCATGCGGTGATGGCCGAAATTCCATATGCGTTGTACATGCGTGCAAGTGCCGAACAGATCGCGTGGATCGCGCGTGGCATGATCGAGCACGACAACGAGGATATGTTCGTCAGCGCACGTCGACTGAAAGAAGACAGTCGCGACATGGAAGTGTTCGTCTACGCGCAAGATGCACACGGCTTGTTCGCCGCGATCGTCGTATCGCTGGATCGCATCGGATTGGAGATTCAGCAGGCGCGTGTTTTGGATGGGACGTCCAGCGATATTTTCGATATTTTCGTGGTGCGTCCGATGGATCCGCGCAGTGACATTACGCCGCAAGATGTCGAAAAGCGTTTGACGTATGCACTTAACGGCGATTGGCAAAATTGCAAGCCAACCAAACGCCGTCAACCTTCGCACCTCAAACACTTCCGCGTCGCAACGCAAGTGGACGTCCAGTTGGTTGAGGGCAGTGAGCCGGCGGTGGCGGTTTTGACGGTGGTGTGCAACGATCGGCCGGGATTGCTGGCAGACTTGAGTCAATGCTTGAAGGAGCAGGGCATTTCCGTGCATGATGCCCGCATTGCAACGTTCGGCGAACGCGCCGAAGATATTTTCAGGATCAGCGGTGGCGTGATTCGCGCGCCGATGGACCCAAACCAACTCAACGCGCTGCATGATGCGTTGATACATTGCTTAGATGGAGCCAAAAAATGAGTTTTGACACGAATTCCCTGCAACAAACAATCGAAGCCGCGTGGGATAACCGCGACAACGGTGTCTCCGCCGAAGGTCTTGCTGCGATTGAAGAGGCAATGAAGGGCATGGAGTCGGGCGTGTTGCGTGTTGCTCAACCGAATGGCGATTCGTGGCAAGTCAACGAGTGGTTAAAGAAGGCGGTGCTGTTGTTCTTCCGCACTAACGACATGCGCGTGATTGATGCATCGCCCGCGCCGTTCTGGGATAAAGTGCCTGCACGTTTCGAAGGTTTCGACACTGATGCATTCAAGGCATCCGGCGTTCGCGTCGTTCCAGGCGCCGTCGCACGTCGCGGTTCCTTCATCGGCAAGGACGTGGTGTTGATGCCATCGTTCGTCAACATCGGCGCATACGTCGGTGAAGGCACGATGGTCGACACGTGGGCAACCGTTGGCTCGTGCGCACAGATCGGCAAGCACGTGCATTTGTCCGGCGGCGTCGGCATCGGCGGCGTGCTCGAACCGCTGCAAGCCACACCAACAATCATCGAAGACCATTGCTTCATCGGCGCACGCTCGGAAGTCGTCGAAGGCGTCGTCGTCGGTCACCACTCGGTCATCGGCATGGGTGTTTACTTGGGTCAATCCACCAAAATCTACAACCGCATGACCGGCGAAGTCTCCTACGGTTATGTGCCACCAGGTTCGGTCGTCGTCGCGGGCAACTTGCCAGCAGCAGACGGTTCGCACTCGTTGTACTGCGCGGTGATCGTCAAGCAAGTCGACGAGAAAACCCGTTCAAAAACGTCCATCAACGATTTGCTGCGTGGTCTCGCTGATTAAGTCATGGTCATCTACGGTCTCAAAAATTGCGACACCTGCCGTGCAGCGCGGAAGAAGTTTCCATCGGCGTCATTCGTTGATGTCCGCGAAACCCCTTTGACTCGCGAGCAGTTGACGCGTTGGTCCAACGCACTCGATTCGGATTTGCTCAATCGTTCTTCGACGACTTGGCGTGGTCTCTCTGAGTCAGAGCGTGCGCAAGATCCACTCGATCTCATCCTCGAGCATCCGGCGTTGTTGAAGCGTCCCGTCATCGAAGATGGTTCGCGCGTAATGCAAGGCAAGGACGCACTGAAATGAGCGAGATGTTCGATCTCTCCGTCGACTTGCTGCGTCGGGAATCCGTCACACCCGAAGATGCCGGTTGCCAAGACGTCATCGCGTCGTTGCTTTCTTCCGCGGGCTTCACGATCGAACACATGCCCTTCGGCGACGTCAAAAATCTATACGCCCACCACGGTACCGGCGACACACTTTTGTTTGTCGGCCACACCGACGTCGTGCCACCCGGCGAAGGTTGGACATCGCCACCATTCGAACCCACGATCCGCGATGGTTACTTGTACGGTCGTGGCACCGCCGACATGAAAGTCAGCGTCGCCGGCTTCGTCCTCGCCGCACGCGATTTTGTTTTGGCAAATCCATCGCACAACGGTCGCGTCGCAATTCTCGTCACGTCGGACGAAGAGGGCGTTGCACTGGATGGCATTCGCAAGGTTGCGGATGTTTTCCGTGAGCGCCGCGAAAACCTCACCTGGTGCATCACCGGCGAACCATCCTCAACGTCCTCACTCGGCGATCTTCTCCGCGTCGGCCGCCGCGGTTCCTTGTCCGCAACGATGACTGTCCACGGTGTTCAAGGCCACGTGGCATACCCCGAAAAAGCCAAAAACCCCATCCACCATGTCATGTCCGCTCTCGCCGAACTGACCTCGCGCGTTTGGGACGACGGTTACGAAACGTTCCCCGCAACCTCACTGCAAATCAGCAACTTCGTTTCCGGCACCGGCGCCAACAACGTGATCCCCGGTTCCGCGGAAGTGCAATTCAACTTGCGCTACAACCCGCATTGGAACGCCGCCGCCTTGCGTGCCGAAATCGAATCTTTGTTCGATCGCCACAACGTCACACGCGACATCCATTGGCACGAATCCGGCGAGCCGTTTTACACGCCCGAAGGAACGCTGCGTTCCGCATGCCGCTCTGTGCTGACCGCCTTCACCGGCACCGCACCCGTCGAATCAACCGGCGGCGGCACCTCCGACGCGCGCTTCATCGCGCCACTCGGCGTCGAATGCGTCGAAATCGGCCCTGTCAACGCCACAATCCACCAAGTCGACGAACGCATCGCGTTAAGCGAGCTCGAAGCGCTGCCATCGTTGTACGGCGCGCTGATCTCGAGGCTGCTGTCTTAGATGCGGCTACAAATGTAGCCACTGGCTACAATTGTAGCCGCGCTAATGAGTACGCCGCCGTCGACAGCGCCGTCACACCTTCCTCGATGAACTTCGGTTGCGCGGCGAGAATGTCGCGACGCTCGAGCAGCTCCACAGACCAGCCCGACAAACCGGCGCGCACTTCGGATTCGGGGACGGAGAAGGGCGGACCGACTTTTTCAAGCTGAGGATATTCCAACGTAATCAGCAGCCCGCGACACGCCGCAGGCAACGCACCGTACACCGACGCCATATACCGCTCGCGCATCGCAGGCGGCAACGCAATCAACGCCGCACGATCGTACACATACGAACACGACGCCAACCGCTCAGCCGTCAACTCGAACACATCGCCCTCAATCAACGTGATCCCACCGGCCGACCACTCGTTACCATCACGCACCGGCGACAACGAAGCCTCATCAAAAAACTGCTCAATCGCCAGCGACGACAACTCCACACCGAGCACACTGTAACCCTGCGACGCAAACCACAGCATGTCCAGGGACTTGCCAGCCAAAGGCACGAACACACAGCCACCATCGCGCGGCATCGACCAATGCGCCAAAAGCAACGGCGTCACCTCAGACTGATGGAACCCAATCCGACCTTCTTCCCAACGCTCGCGCCAAAAATCCGGATCCATACACGTCACCTCACAGAACATTGACGACCACAATTGTGGTCACACACAGCAGCCGCACCAGCCAGCGCAACCATTTCGCAACCAAAACGGTGAAAATTGTCGCGTTTTGTCACAATTGTTACACCCGCAAAAAGCAACACCTCCGCCCGCGCCGCCGGAAGCCGCGCCGCTGCACGCCGTAACGCCGCGTCGCGAGATCAAGAGGCTAGGGAGAGACCGTCGACTTTTTGCCAGCCACGCGGCAGCAGACCACCACGCGTGGCGCGACGACCAATGTACGACTGCAAATCCGACCACGACAACGTCATCACCCGCGCGCCAGAATGCACCAGCAACTTGGAAGCGCCAGAAGATAACGCCGCCACCGCGACGACTTGCTCCGTACCCAACTTCGCCTTCGGAATCTCGATCAGCTTATTGCCCTTGCCCTTATCCAACGCAGGCACTTCGGACAGCGGATACACCAACAAGTGACCGGCGGACGTCACGACGGCGACATGATCCGCCGAACCGACGACAAACGGCGACAAAACACGCGCCTGCGGAGTCAGATTCAACAGGCCCTTGCCGGCTTTTTGGCGGGTCAACAGATTGTCGAACGAAGTCACGAAGCCGTAGCCGTGCGAGGTCGCCAACAACAACGACGTCGATGAATCACCAGCAGCCATCGCGACAAACGACGCGCCCGATGAAGGAGAGAACCGGCCCGTCAACGGCTCACCGTTACCGCGTGCGGAAGGCAGCGTGTGCACGGACGTCGAGAACGAACGACCGGTCGAATCGATGAATGCGACTTGCTGATTCGAACGAGAATTTACCGTCGCCAACAACTTGTCACCATCGCGATACGACATCGTCTCGGCAGACACGTCGTGACCCTTCGCGGCACGCACCCAACCCTTCTCCGACAAAATCACCGTCATCGCCTCCGACGGCGTCAACTCCGTTTCCGACAATGCCACTGCAGCGCCGCGAGAGACCAACGGAGAACGACGCGCATCGCCGTACTTCTTCGCATCCGCGAGCAACTCGGATTTGATCAACTTCTTCAACTTCGCCTTGGAATCCAGAGTCGAACGCAGACCGTCCAATTCTTTTTCCAACGAATCCAACTCACCGCGGATTTTCATTTCTTCCAAGCGAGCCAACTGACGCAGCTTCGTTTCGAGAATGTACTCGGCTTGCGTTTCCGTCAGATCGAAGCGAGCGATCAAGGCGGGTTTTGGCTCGTCTTCGGTGCGGATAATGCGGATGACTTCATCGAGATTGAGGAACGCGATCAGCAAACCATCGAGCAAATGCAGACGGCGCTCGATGCGCTCGATGCGATGATTGATCCGGCGAATGACGGTGTTCGTGCGGAACGACAACCACTCCGTGAGAAACACCGCCAGCGACTTCACCTGCGGACGACCATCGAGACCGATGACGTTGAGGTTGACGCGGAAACTTTTCTCAAGGTCTGTTGTCGCAAAAAGATGCCCCATCAACTGATCCACATCCACTCGATTCGAGCGGGCGATCAACACGATGCGCGTTGGGTTCTCATGATCCGATTCATCGCGGACGTCTTCGAGCCAAGGCAACTTCTTCGCACGCATTTGATTCGCGATTTGCTCAATCACCTTGCTCGGCGAAACCTGATAGGGCAGAGCGGTGATGACGATGTTTTCCTTCTCGCGGGAGTAAACCGCACGCGCACGCACCGAACCGTTGCCGGTCTCATACATGCTCACCAAATCCGCACGCGGCGTAATGATCTCGGCTTCCGTCGGATAATCCGGCCCCTTGATGTGCTCGCACAGCTCGGCGGTCGTGGCTTTGGGCTCGTCGATCAAATGGATGCATGCATCGACGACTTCATTGAGATTGTGCGGCGGAAAATCCGTCGCCATCCCCACCGCAATCCCCGTCGTGCCATTCAACAACAGGTGCGGCAGACGCGCCGGCAACCACGTCGGCTCCTCTAACGTCCCATCAAAATTCGCATCCCAATCCACCGTTCCCTGGCCCAGTTCACCGAGCAGGACTTCGGCGATGGGGGTCATTTTGGACTCTGTATAACGCATCGCGGCGAACGACTTCGGATCATCACTCGACCCAAAATTCCCCTGACCATCAATCAGCGGATACCGATAGCTAAACGGTTGCGCCATCAAAACCATCGCTTCATAACACGCGCTATCACCATGCGGGTGGAATTTACCGATGACGTCACCGACGGTACGCGCGGATTTCTTCGGTTTCGCGGCGGCGTTCAACCCCAGCTCGCTCATGGAATAAATGATGCGGCGTTGCACCGGCTTCAACCCGTCACCAATGAACGGCAGCGCGCGGTCAAGCACCACGTACATCGAGTAGTCGAGGTAGGCCTTTTCGGCGTATTCCTTCAGCGGAATCTGTTCAAAACCATGAAAAGCGGGTCGTACTGGCGCAGGTGTATCGGACATCGTGTTCTTGCGGTTGGGTTAACCATTCATTCTAACGCGTGGCGCGGGGCACGCGGGTAGCGCGCGGTGGCGATGTTGATTTTGGGCGCTTTGCAAAAAGTTGCGCCACATGCAACATTTCGCAAAACGCCGATTTTGAACAACACCACCGCCGAACACTTCAACGGCGGCACCAGCCGTGCGGCGCGACGCTCTGCGTCAGCCGCGCGAGCGGTATACTGCACACCATGATTGATTTGCATTGCCACATCCTGCCGGGCATCGACGATGGCGCCGAAGACAAAGCGATGGCGCTGGAGATGGCGCGGATCGCCGCGCAGGATGGCATCACCACGATCGCCTGCACGCCGCACATCTATCCGGGCATGTATGAGAATGACGCGCAGGGCATCCGCAACGCGATAAGCAGCTTCCAGCAGATCCTGGACGACGAGGGGATCGCGATCAAGTTGGTGCAGGGCGCGGACGTGCACATGGTGCCGGGCCCCATGCGTAGCGACCGCGATTTTGGGCGAGATGGGTTTGTGGTGGAATGCAAGCATCAGCCCCGCGGCGATGCGTATGAGTGTGTCGACTGCGGCGCTAGTGTATACCGCTTTTTGTAGTTGCTGCCACTCCGGCAAATCCTTCAGATTCGGTGCATTCGCCAACTCGGCCTGCATCTGGCCAAATTCGCTGAGCGTCAATAACGGGTTGAACACAGTCAGCCCCAAAATCAGCAGCAACAACCACCCACCCACGCCTTTCAATTCCTTGCCTGCCATTTGTTTCCCCTGGTTTATCGATCGAAACTTACAATGATTTCCATGAACTTCAGCGGATACCGTTGAACGTACTACCAGCTTCGGCGACGGGGGTAGGGTTCGCAGGCGATGCCGTCGTTATCGGCGTCGAGTCCGCGGCGGTAGCCGGGTTGTCCGCGGCGGATGGGTGCGACTCCGGCGCGGCGTGCGTGGGCGCAGTTGTAGTAGTAGGTTTCGTTGGTCCGGCGCGGTTGATATCTCGGAGACACGCTCGGGTAGCTGTTGATCGTGCGATAGGTGGAGACGCCGGAATTGCCCTTGCGGTGGCAGTTCCGACGAGTACGATTGCCGCGGCAACAGCCAGTCCTTCATCGAAGGCCGCGAGGCATTCGTCGCCGCTCGCCTGGAGCTCGCCGAGGAGCAGGCGCGTGAGTCTGCGCTAGAGGAAGTCGAGGACTTGGACTTGTACGAGCGCGATTACGAAGATGAGATCAACGCCCGGCGTGGGTATTAGGGAAATCGTAATGACTGCGTGTAATGTGAGTGTGTCCGATGTAGCGAGTCACTGTTTGCACTGCGGCTATTCTTTTGACCGAGCACGTGCGAGACACGTGATTGGCTCGACAAAATAGGGCATTCGGACTGCTGGAAGGAACAAAATCCTTACAGTTGTAAGGATTTTGCTAGAAAACTAGGTTTAGTTGTATTAATCCTCACGAATGTGAGGATTTTGGGTGTAATCTAGATTAATTAACTAGAATCCTTACGAGCGTGCGGATTATGAAGATTAGATTGGATCATCCGTCAGAGATTGGCGTTGTTATAAAGTCGGCTAGAAAGCGACAGCGATTGCGACAGGATGATCTTGCAGGAATTGTCGGCGTCAGCGAGAATTTTTTGGGCAAGGTCGAAAATGGTGGTGAGACCGTGCAGTGGGGAAAGCTGTTTCAGGTATTGCAAGGGCTCGGAGTCGAGGTTTGGCTCGACATGCCGGATACAACGATACAGACAGGTGGCGCAGATTCCAGTAGGGAGAGATCCGGGAAATGAGCTCTCGGATTTTGCACGCGTGGATAAACGGTCAGCACGTCGGGACTCTGACGGAGCCGAATGGGATTTGGCAATTTGAATACAGTCCCAGCTGGGTCACTTCACCTGAGGCTTACGCGCTAAGCCCGTACTTGCCACTCGAATCCTCTCCGCTGTTGGATAGCGGCTCGATCCGGAACGTTCAATGGTATTTCGATAATCTGCTGCCTGAGGAGGGACAGAGAAAGCTCCTGGCATCGGATGTCGAAATTGACCATGCGGATGCATTCGGTTTACTGGCCGCATATGGCGCAGAATCGACTGGGTCGTTGATTCTGACACGGAATGATGAGGTGCCGAAATCGCAATGGGAGCTCATCGAACTTCCGGATGGGGACTTGCAGAAGCGAATTGAACGAATGCCGCAGTTGCCATTAACCCATGGCGCGCCGAAAAGAATGTCACTTGCAGGGGCCCAGCACAAATTGGCAGTGGTTCTTGACGGTGAAAAAATATACGAGCCAATCGGATCAACGCCATCCACACACATTTTGAAACCGAATCATCACGATGGTGACTATCCGCAATCGGTGATCAATGAGTGGTTTGTGATGCGACTGGCGAGGGAGTTGGGTCTTTCGGTGCCTAATGTTGAACGCCGGTACGTTCCTTCTCCTGTTTACATCATTGAGCGATTCGACCGTGTCAATTCAGACGCAGGTTGGCAACGTGTGCACGCGATTGACGGTTGTCAATTGTTGGGGTTGGATCGTTTGTTCAAGTATTCGCAAGGAAGCGTCGGACGATTGGTTGAGCTGTCCGGTGCAACGCGAAGTCTTGCGGCCTCACGAGTGGAATTCTTCAAGTGGCTAACGTTCAACGTGCTGGTCGGTAATGGCGATGCTCATTTGAAGAATCTGAGCTTCGTCGTCTCGAGTCGCGGAATGGAGGTAGCGCCTGCATACGACCTGCTGAGTACAGAGGTTTATTCGACCAAGGCCTTTGACAAGGATGGCTGGCCCCGCCGTTCTGAACTTGCATGGCCATTGTTGGAGGCGCGTCGCTTCGTCGATGTTGATCGCAACACATTGCTGCGAGCGGGCGAACGTCTTAATATTCCTGCTGCCACCGCCAGACGCATCATGGACAAAATGATCTCGGAAATTCTTCCAGCTGCTTCCCGTTTGGCAGATCTATTCGAGTCCGAAAATATTTCACGGTGGCACGGTCGTTCGGATTTGCAGTTGACCTTCCTGGCCGAGCGTCGCTGTATCGACGCCATCCGCCACGTCATCATCCGCGACATGGTGCAGAAGTTGTCGGGTTGAGGCTCGCGAATTCTCGTTCGAATCATCAATTCGAGATAAATTGAAACAATAGCAATTTGATCGGAAGAAACAAAAAACCCGCCTGATTTCTCAAACGGGTTTCGCAATTTGGTGCCCAAGAGAGGACTCGAACCTCCACGCCTCGCAGCGCTAGTACCTGAAACTAGTGCGTCTACCAATTCCGCCACCTGGGCAAGGTGTTCAGGGCAGTGCCCCGAGTAGCTGGACATTATGAAATAACAACTATTGGTTGTCAAGAAATTTGGTGCCCAAGAGAGGACTCGAACCAACGAGCCGAACGCGTGACTTCGCACCAAATTCAGCGGGGCTGTGCGACACTGAACGCCATGCCAAGAAAAACAACGAAATCGCCCGGAAAGGGCACGAAACGCGCGGGCGGCAAGCCTGCGAAATCCGCCAATGCCAAGTCGCCGATGTCGGCATCGAATAGTCGCCGTGGGGACGGACCGAGAGGCTCGAGCGGTGGTGGCCCACGCGGACCGGGTGGCGGTGACCAACGAGGCCCGAGAGGCACGAAGAAGTCCCTCCCACCATGGATGCCCCAGAACCTGACGGACGGCGCGAAACCGCTGATCAAGGACCCGTATGCCCACCGGGAGGCGGCGCGGTATGAGAATCCGATTGCGAGTCGGGAGATGATCCTCGGGATTTTGGTGAGTTCCAACGGACCGATGCCGCTCGACGAGCTCATCGACAAGCTCAAGATTCCGGAAGAAGGCGAACAGCGTCAAGCGTTCCAGAACCGTTTGCGCGCGATGATCCGCGACGGGCAAATTCACCAAAATCGTGCGGGCGAACTCGCCCCGGCGCAACACGTCGACCTAATTGCGGGCAGCGTGATCGCGAATCCGAACGGCTTCGGCTTCCTCCGACCGGATGCGGGGAGTGGGGTGGAGGATGATGTGTTTTTGCCGCCTTATGAAATGCGGAAGGTGATGAACGGCGACCGCGTGCTGATCAACATCACGGGGGTGGACCGCAGTGGGCGTCAGGAGGGCAAAATCGTCGACGTCCTCGAGCGCCGCGTGCAACGCCTGATCGGGTCGCTGATTGAGGAAAATGGCATTGCGTATGTGGTGCCGAACGACCAGCGCATCCAGCGCAACATCATGATTCCACCCGATGCCAAAATGGATGCCCGCAACGGACAACTCGTCGTCGCCGAATTGACTCAGGTGCCCGACGAACGGCGCCCACCGATTGGCAAAATTGTGGCAGTCCTCGGTGACAAACTCACCGCATCGTTGGCCGTCGAAGCCGCGATTCATGGTCACAACATTCCGCACGAATTTCCGCCGGTGGTGATTCAAGAAGCCGAAGCGATTCCGGTCGAGGTCACGGCTGCAGAGATTGCCGATCGTGTTGATTTGCGCCAGATGAAGTTGGTGACGATTGACGGTGAGGATGCGAAGGATTTTGACGATGCGGTTTATTGCGAAGCGTTGCCGGGCGGTGGCTATCGTCTCGTCGTCGCGATCGCGGATGTTTCGCATTACGTAACGCCTGGAAGTGCACTCGATGATGAAGCGCAATTGCGTGCGACGTCGGTGTATTTTCCGGGATTTGTGGTGCCGATGTTGCCGGAAGTTTTGAGCAATGGCATTTGTTCGTTGAAGCCGAAGGTTGATCGTCTGTGCTTCGTCTGCGACATGGAAATCGACAAGAAGGGCGTCACCCGCAAGTCGGAGTTTTACACGGCCGTCATGCACTCGCATGCGCGACTGACTTACACGCAAGTGTGGAATGCGATCGGTGGTGAAGCGTCGGATGAAGACCGCGAAAATTCGTTGGCCGTCATCGGTGATTTGCTCCCACAAATCAAGCAACTTCATGAGCTTTACAAAATATTAGTGGCCGCCCGCGCCGCCCGTGGTGCGATTGAGTTTGAGTCGTCGGAAGTACGTTTTGTGTTGGATAACACGGGCACGGTGACGCAAGCCGGGATGTTGCAACGGAATGATGCGCACAAGTTGATCGAGGAGTGCATGATCGCGGCGAACGTTGAAGCTGCGCGATTCGTCGACACTGTCAAAATTCCCGCGCCCTTCCGCGTCCACGAGAAACCACCTGAGCGCAAGTATGCGGAGTTGGTTGAGTTCCTGCATGAGTTTGGTCTGTCGCTGCCGCCTCACAATAAAGTGCGCCCGATGGACTACCGGAATTTGTTGGCCAAAATCCGCGACCGTCCCGACTACGCATTGATCGAATCGGTGTTGCTGCGTTCGCAATCGTTAGCGGTTTATCAGACGGGGAATGATGGGCATTTCGGGTTGGCGTTGGAAGCGTACGCGCACTTCACGTCACCAATCCGTCGTTATCCGGACTTGTTGTTACATCGTTCGATTAAGCATGCGCTGCGTGGTTTGGCTCCCGAGAAATTTACATACTCGCCGTCGAACATGGCGAACCTGGCGTTGCAATCTTCGGAGCGCGCGCGTCGTGCAGAAGAAGCCGAGCGTGAAGTCGATGAGCGTTATCGTGCCGCGTGGATGGAGCAGCATGTGGGTGGTCGGTTCTCGGGTGTGATTTCGGGCGTGACGTCATTCGGGCTGTTCGTTGAGTTGGATGATTCGAAGGTCAACGGGCTGATTCACGTGACGACGTTGCCGCGCGATTACTATCACTTCGATGCAATCCGCAAAACCCTGACCGGCGAGCGTTCCGGCCGGGAGTTCCGTTTGGGTGACCGCGTGGACATCATTGTGATGAAAGCGAACGTGGAAGAACGTAAAATTGATTTCAAACTGGCGCCATCGGCTGATGATGTCGCTAACTCGTCCCGTCCCGCCTTTGGCAAATCACAGAAATCGCGTCGTACCAAATGAGTTCAAAACAATGGATCGCCGGCATCAACGCCGTAGCTTCGGCACTGGAGCATGATGCTTCGCACGTACGGGAAGTTTTGATTGAAGCTGGGGCCAAAAACCCTCGTTTGCTCGAAATCGAATCGCGCGCTCAGCGTCTGGACATCTCGGTCCGTCGGGTCGCTGTGTCTGCCATCGATGGGGTGGTCGGCAAGTTGCGTCATCAGGGGGTCGTCGCGCGTTACGCCGCCGCCAAAACCTGGAACGAATCCGATCTCATTGATCTCGTCGAGGCCGCTTCCGGGCGCGCTCTAGTGTTGATCCTCGACGGTGTGCAGGATCCGCACAATCTCGGCGCGTGTTTGCGCTCGGCCGCCGCCGCCGGCGTCACCGCCGTCGTCATCCCGCGCGACAAATCCGTTCAAGTCAACGCAACCGTCCGCAAAACTTCCGCCGGCGCCGCCGACATCGTCCCCGTCGTCCCCGTCACCAATCTCTCGCGCGCCATGAAGTCGCTGCAGGACCAGGGTGTGTGGCTCTACGGTCTGGCCGGTGAAGCTTCCGCGTCGCTGTACTCGGTCGATCTGCGCGGCTCGGTCGGCATCGTCATGGGCGGCGAATCCGACGGTCTGCGTCGCCTGACGCGCGAAACCTGCGACGGCCTCGTCTCCATCCCCATGCCCGGCGGCTCCGACGTGGAATCCCTGAACGTCTCCGTCGCCACCGGCGTCTGTCTCTTCGAAGCCGTCCGCCAACGGAGCGCGTAGCGCACTCTCCCTTTCTCGGGGTGTAACAATTGTTACAAAACGCGTCAGATCGCAACCGAAATGGTGGCGTTTTGGAACCATTGCGCAACCAAAGTGCATCAATTTGTCACAATTGTGACAGTCGCATAATGTGACTCATCCCGCCGGATGTTGCGGACGCGGTCAGAGCGCTCGCGGCGCGGCGCGGCGCGGCGCGGCGCGGCGCGAGCTTATGCCCAGCCGAGGAACGCGACGATTTTGTAGAGCAGGAACGCCATACCACCGGCGGCGGGGATCGTCATGATCCAGGCCCAGATGATGCGTTCGATGACAGTGATTTTGAGAGCGCGTGGGTTTTTGCCGAAGCCGACACCCATGATCGCCGTGGAGATCGAGTGAGTGGTGGAGACCGGCATGCCGAGGTGGGCGGCGGTGACGAGGATCGTGGCGGAGGCCGTCTCAGCGGCGAAACCGTCGATGGGCTGCAGCTTGACCATTTTGTGGCCGAGAGTTTTGATGATGCGCCAACCGCCGGCGGCGGTACCGGCGGCCATCACCAACGCACAGATCACGATGATCCACGAATCGATGTGAGCGCTGTCCGAACTCGTCGGGTGCAGGAATGCCAACCATGGTGGCAGAGTTTTCAGAGTGCCGGCGGCTTCCGCGCCGAACAAAGCCAGGGCGATGATGCCCATGGTTTTTTGCGCGTCGTTGGAACCGTGAGCGAAGCCCATGTATGCCGCGGAGACCAACTGCGCCTTACCGAAAATCGCATTGACCCAACGCGGACGGCTCAAGCGGCTCAACGGATTCGGCATCCGCCGAAGTCCAGAGATCAACGCGTACAACGTGCCGAGAATCAAAACGCCGAGAATGAAGCCAGCGAGAGGCGACGTCACCATTGGCATGACGACCTTCCACAGCAGACCCTTGCTCTTCGTCCAGCCTTCAGCGCTCGGTTGCGACCAAATCAATGCGTGCCAGTTGAGGTTGGCAGCGGACAGCGCGGCGCCGCACAGACCGCCGATCAAAGCGTGCGAGGACGAGGAGGGCAAACCGAACCACCACGTGATCAAGTTCCACGAGATGCCGCCGAGCAACGCACACAAAATCACCTGCGACGTCACTTGCACGACAGCCGGGTCGATGAGGCCGGTGGAGATGGTTTTGGCAACTGCGGTTCCGAAGAACGCACCGAACAAATTCATCGTCGCCGCCAACATGACGGCCTTGCCTGGCGAGAGGACTTTCGTCGCGACGACGGTGGCGATGGAGTTCGCCGTGTCGTGGAAGCCGTTGATGAACTCGAACACCAATGCGGCGAAAATCACCAGCAATAATAGGGTCAACATCGGCGTGGACTCAGGAGTTTTTCAGGACGATTTGGTAGGCAACGACACCGGCTTCACGGCAACGGTCGATTGCTTTTTCGAGAATGTCAAAAAACTCTTTCAACAAAAACGTATCCGCCGCATCGAGATTGCCCGAGTAAATTTCGCGGTGCAGTTCCAGCAACAGGCGATCGGCTTCGGCTTCAATGACGCGCAGACGTTCGTTCAATTTGCTCATTTTTTCGATGCGCATGGAACGCAGTTCCTTCACCATTTCCACGACGACGCCGGCGGCTTGTTCGAGCATCAAACCGCGCGGTGCGAAGTCGATGTGCTCGAGACGGTGACGCGCGAGATCATAACGGTCCGCGAAACGTTCGACTTGCTTTGGAATTTTGTAAATTGCCGATGCGAGCGACTCGATGTCTTCGCGCTCGATCGGAGTGATGAAGTTGTCGACGAGTTCGTGATTGATTTTGTCAGAGACAACACGCTCACGTTGGCGCGCATGCTTGAACGGTTCGAGCGAGTAAGTTGCCGCGGGTTCCTTCAGCATCTCAACGAGGGCTTTCGTGCTTTCGTGCGCGGCATCTGCCGCTTCGTCCAACAGGTCAAAAAACAGGTTGCCGGAACCAAAGATCGTTTGCAGGGAAAACATGGGAAAGCCCGTTATGCGAGAAATGTTTCAATTATATGACCGTTTTCGCAATGTGAACATATTGTGAAGCCGAAATTTCTTGCGGGCGTACGGCGCCGTCAGTCGGGTTGCGGTCGAGAAGGACGAAAGTGACCGCGGGTACGGGTGGATCGAGGAGGACATTGTGCTCGTAGGCGGCTAGTCGGCGGGTGTCTTCGTCCCTGGTGGTCTCGACTTCGAGGCAGAGGGCTTCGTAGTGGGCGAGGTCGCTGATTTTTGCCTGGGTATTAAGTTGCGCGGCGAATTCCGCTGCAAGATCAACGAAATGAGGGGACTGTTGAGTGCGGCTGGCGAGGAATTCGTGGATGGATTTTTGCCATTCCTCATCGCCCATCAATGCGTGAGTGCGCGACAGGTTGGTATGCAGGAGTCCGCTGATGCTGGCGTGGACCAGTTCGCGGTAGACCTCGGCGCGGCCGGGGAGTTCGCCGCCTTCGCGGATTGCGGTGGACCATTGTTCGATGGTGTCGCGGTAGTTGCTCATAGCAGGGACCTCGCGTGTTCGATTTCAGCGAGGAGTTCATGAAGCGGCGGAAAATTGAAGTCACGCTCGAGCAGCGTTGGGCGGTGACCGATCGTGGTGTAAGCGTCTTTCAGCAGATCCCACACGTTGTTGATGACGGGCATGCCGTGGCTGTCGATTTTGAAATCATCCGCTTCGTCGTAGTGGCCAGCGACATGATAGCTGGCGACGCGCTCCGGCTTGATGGTGTGCATCAACTCACGCGGGTCTGTGCCGTGATTGATGTAGTTAACGTATAGGTTGTTGACGTCGAGCAGAAGATCGCAGTCCGCCGTTTCCAAAACCGCATTCACGAATTCCGGTTCGGTCAGTTGCGTTGCGGATGGTGCGTAGTAGGAGACGTTTTCGATGGCGATGCGTCGGCCGAGGGTGTCCTGGACTTGGCGGATACGTGCGGAAACGTGTTCAACGGCTTCCTCTGTAAAAGGTATCGGCAGCAACTCATGCAACCGCGCCGTACCGTCCGCGCAATAGCTCAGATGCTCGCTGTACAACGCGACGTTATGCGTGTCGAGGAATGAGCGGATTTCGTGGAGATACGCGGTGTCGAATGGCGCGATGCCACCGAGATCCAACGACAAGCCGTGGCAGGTTAGGGGATAGCGCGACACCACGCGGTCGAACATCGCGGCGTAACGACCGCCGAGACGGATCCAGTTCTCCGGTGCGCATTCGACGAAATCCATGGCGCCTGAAGGTGCTGCAAGTGTTTCCTCAAGAATCGCGCGCCGCAAGCCCAGGCCAACGGCGCGCTCGGAAATTACTTCTTGCCGCCGCACTTTCCTTCACCGCAAGTGTGTTCAGCGGCTTTGGCTTTCTTCGCAGCAGGTGCCTTGGCTGCAGCAGGTTTCGCGGCTGCGTCCTTCGCCTTCATCTGACCGCCGCACTTGCCTTCGCCACAAGCGTGTTCGGCAGCAGCTGGCTTGGCAGCGTGAGCCGCATCAAACTCTGCACGTGAGATGACGCCGTCCTTATTGGTGTCGATGTCGTCGAAGGTGTGGTGCGCCTTACCGCTGTCAGCGGCGTGATGATCTTGCGCGAATGCGACCGGTGCAGCGGCTGCGACAGCAGCGGCGAGAACGGCGCTTGAGATGCGGGTATGTACTTTGCTCATTAGTAAACCTCAGTTATTACCGTGTTGATTTGGATCGGTGTCCATTCCGGGAGTGATGTAGGGTGGGAGCTCATTGTTTCGGCCAACGCCTTTCGCAATGTGATTCAATGCATCGCAAAAAATCTGCGCCGTCTGCTCCGTATCGTAAATTGCACTGTGCGCGTTATGTCCATCCCATTCCATACCATTCGCAATCGCGATGCGTGCAAGGACAGTCTGCCCAAACAAGGCACCACCGAGTGTCACAGTGTCGAACACACTGAATGGATGAAACGGACTGCGTTTGTGTTGCGTGCGCTCGACCGCCGCGTTGACGAAGTTGAGGTCGAACACTGCGTTATGCCCAACGAGGATCGCACGTTTGCACTCGTGCTTCTTCATGTAGATACGGATATGCGCAAAAACTTTATCCAGCGCTTCCTTCTCCGTCACTGCACGACGAAGCGGGTGGTCGAGCTTGATCTTGGTCACTTCAAGGGACTTTGGATCAACGATCGTTCCCTCAGCTGGTTGGACGTGTGCGCTGACGGTCGTACCGGGAATCAGCATGCCGTCCTCATCAATGTCGATTGGCACGGCAGCGATTTCGAGGAGTGCGTTAGTTTTGCAATCGAAGCCGCCGGTTTCCACGTCGATCACCACTGGCAGGAAACCACGGAATCTTTGCGCGAGCGAGAGCTGCGCGGAGGTGGATTCGGTGGTCGGCTGTGCGGTGGCGGCATTTTCCATTTGCCTACTTTAACACCTGCGTCATCGGTCACCATGAATCATGCCGCACAAAAAAAGACCACGCCCAAAGCGTGGTCTTTCCATCACAACAAACTCGCGCAATTTACTTCGTCGTGTTGGACTCGTCTGCCTTCTCGCGCGGTGGCAATGCTTCCTCGGACTTTTCGAGAAACCAGACGTTTTCGGCAATGTTCGTTGCGTGGTCGCCGACGCGTTCTAGGTTCTTCGCCATGAACTGCAAGTGCGTGCACGGCGTGATGTTGCGCGGATCTTCCATCATGTACGTCAGCAGATCGCGGAACAGGGTCGTGTACGCGGCGTCGATGTTCTTGTCGTTGTCGCGGACGGCGATTGCCTTTTCGATATCGTTATCGCGGTACGAATCCAACGCATCGCGGAACTGCAACACGACGAGCTTGCCGAGTGAACGCAACGACGAAACGTGCGGCACCGGCGTTGCGAAGTTCAGCGCCATCGAACGCTTCGCGAGGTTCGCCGCGTAGTCACCGATGCGTTCGATGTCTGCAGCGATGCGAATCGTTGCGAGGATCTCGCGCAGGTCACGCGCCATCGGACCACGCAATGCGAGTTGCATGACGTCGTGCGAGACGATCGCTTCAAGTTGGTCGATCGCTTCATCGTTGAGAATCAAACGTTCCGCAGCATTCTGGTCACGGCGTTCAACGACATCTAGAGCGGCTTCCAACTGTGCGAGTGCCATGTTGCCCATGCGCAGCGTTTCGGAGTGGAGTCGCTGATATTCGTTTTTGCTCGATTGCAAAATGTGATCATTCATTGCCATTGCATTATTCCCTTAAGTAATTAACCGAAGCGACCGGTGATGTATTCTTCGGTCTGCTTGACGCTCGGGTTGGAAAAAATCGTGTGCGTCGCATCATGCTCAATCAAATCACCGAGATACATGAAGGCGGTGAAGTCCGAAACACGCGCGGCCTGTTGCATGTTGTGGGTCACGATCGCAATCGTGAAGTCCTTCTTCAGACCTTCAATCAATTGTTCAATGCGTGATGTCGAAATTGGATCCAATGCCGATGTGGGTTCGTCGAGCAACAACACCGTCGGACGCAAGGCCACAGCACGTGCAATGCACAGACGTTGCTGCTGACCACCGGACAGGCCGAGTGCGGACTGATTCAACTTGTCTTTCACCTCATCCCATAGCGCGCCTTGCTGCAACGCGAGTTGCACGCGATCATTCATCTCCGACTTCGACAGCTTCTCGTGATGGCGAATCGCGTACGCGATGTTCTCATAGATGGTCATCGGGAATGGCACTGGCTTCTGGAACACCATGCCGACCTTCGAACGCAACTTGTTCAACGGATATTTCGGATCAATGACATTTTCGCCATCGAGCAAAATCTCACCCGTCGCATTCATGCCTGGATACAAGGAGTAAATGCGGTTGAACGTGCGCAGCAACGTGGACTTGCCGCAGCCGGAAGGGCCGATGAGAGCGGTCACCTTTTTCTCGGGGATCGGCAAGTTAATGTCCTTCAACGCATGGAACTTGCCGTAGTAAAAGTCGAGATTCTTCGCTTCGACCTTGATTGGCATTCCGAACATCGCCGGATGTGGCGGTTCTTCCGCGTTGGCCGTGATGTTTGCAGCTTTGATAATCGTAGGTTCTTTCATGTCGTCAAATCAGTCTATGTAATTAGTCGTTCTGCGGGCGATTACGCAGCAGGAAGATACGTGCAAACAAGCTCACTGCGAGCACGAACAGTGTCAAAACAAGCGCAGCAGCCCACGCCATTGAGTTCCAGTTCGCATCCGGATTATTCGAGAAGTTGTACATCGTGACCGGCACCGAAGCCATCGGAGCATTCAAGTCGACACTCCAGAACTGGTTGTTCAATGCCGTAAACAGCAACGGTGCCGTTTCACCGGAGATGCGTGCAAGTGCCAGCAAGATGCCTGTCACGATACCTGCAGCCGCACCGCGATAAAGCACCTGCACGATGACCTTCCATTGCGGCACGCCGAGCGACAATGCCGCTTCGCGCATTTGCGTTGGCACCAAGCGCAACATTTCATCGGTGGTGCGAACCACAACCGGCAAAACGATGAAGGCCAGCGCCACCGCGCCCGCGATGCCGGAGAACGAGCGTCCGGTTGCAAGCACGAGCATCGAGTAAACGAACAACCCCAGCACGATCGAAGGTGCGGACAGGAGAATGTCATTGACGAACCGTACAACGGTTCCGAGCTTGCGCGCGGTTCCATACTCGGCAAGCCACGTTCCGGCGAGAATGCCCAAAGGCGTACCGATCACAATCGCGATGGTGCACATGATCAAGCTGCCCGCGAAGGCGTTGAGCATACCGCCGGATTCACCCGGTGGCGGCGTCATCTTCGTAAACAAATCGAGGTTCAAATTCGGCAAGCCGCGCGTGATGACGGTCCAAAGGATCCACGCGAGAAACACGAGGCCAATGACCGCAGCCAACGTCGCCATGACAATCGCGATGCCATTCGTGATGCGACGACGCGTGTAGAGAGCAGTATTCTCAGCCATTAGTTGCCCTCCTTGCGTGCCAGGCGCATCAGCATCAAGCGTGCCAGCGCAAGAACCACAAACGTCACAACGAACAAAACGAAACCAAGCAACAACAATGCAGAACGGTATTCATCGGATGCTTCACCGAAGTCGTTCGCGATCAATGCCGCAATCGTCGTACCCGGCGCCATCAACGAATCCGGCCAATCGACCGAATTACCAACGACGTAGGCGACCGCCATCGTTTCACCGAGTGCGCGGCCTAAACCCAGGAAAATACCGCCAATGACTGCCGAGCGAGTGTAGGGCAGGACGATGTCCCAGCTCACTTCCCACTTCGTCGCACCAAGCGCGTAAGCCGATTCTTTCAGACGCGTTGGTACCGTCAAAAACACTTCCCGCATCGTCGACGTAATGAACGGAATGATCATGATCGCGAGCACGACACCTGCAGTGAACAAGCCAATGCCGATGCCCACGGATGTCAGATACTTGCCGATGAAAGGCAGCTTGCCAATCGTCGCATCGGTCAACGGCAAACCGTATTCGGTGATGATCGGCACGAACACGAACAAGCCCCACATGCCGTAGATGATCGACGGAATGCCCGCGAGCAATTCAATCGCGGAACCCACCGGTGTGCGCATCCAACGTGGCGCTACTTCCGTCAGGAAAAACGCAATGCCAAACGAGATCGGCACCGCAATGATCATTGCAACGATCGCAGTGACAATTGTTCCGAAAATCGGCACCAACGCGCCATACTTGTTGCTGACTGGATTCCACTCGGTGGTCGTAAAGAAGTCGACACCCGATGACATCAATGCGAAGCGACCGCCCCACAGCATGGTGAGTGCAGCACCCGCCAATGCAATGAGGACGAAGATCACAACGCCCGTCAAAACCCATTTGAAATATTTATCGTGCTTCGCGTCGAGTTCGTCGCGATTCGATTTGCGGTTTGGCAAAGCAGTAACGCTCATGCGGATTCAGACCGTTTGTTTTGGATGGATGGAAAAGACTTGAACCAAACAAAAGCAGCCACTCACTTCCATTTGGAGTTGAATGGCTGCCATCGAGGAAGTCGTCTTACTTCGCGATGTTCGCGTCGATGTAGGCTTCGACTTGCGAGATCAGTTCAGCCGGCAGCGGAACGTAATGCAGTTCCTTCGCTTGGTCCGCACCGTTCGCATAAGCCCACTTGAAGAACTTCACGGCTTCTGCCGAACGCTTCGCATCCTTCGGCACCTTGTGCATCAGGATGAAGTTCGTTGCCGCGATTGGCCATGCATCCGCGCCAGGTGCGTTGGTGATGACCAGTTGGAAATCCTTTGAGTTCTTCCAATCTGCGCTTGCGGCAGCCGACTGGAACGATTCAATCGTTGGCTTGACGAAGTTACCCGCCGCATTCTTCAATTCAACGGCGTTCATGCCATTTTCCATCGCGTAAGCCAACTCAACGTAACCGATCGAGTTCTTTGCCTGCTTGACGTACGACGCCACACCTTCGTTGCCCTTACCGCCGAGCGAACCCTTCGGGAAGTTGACCTTCGAGTCTTCACCAACGTCCGTCTTGAACGTAGGGGAGACCTTGCTCAAGTAATTCGTGAAGTTATACGTTGTGCCCGAGCTGTCCGAGCGCGTGACCAAATTGATCTTCGCAGCTGGCAGCGTGACGCCGGCGTTCAAAGCAGCGATCTTCGGATCGTTCCACTGCGTGATCTTGCCTGCGAAAATATCCGCCAATGTCGGACCATCCAACTTCAAGCCGCCATTCGCGACGCCTTCAACGTTGATCACAGGAACAACGCCGCCCATTGCCGACGGGAATTGGATCAAACCGGCTTCGGCCAGTTCTTCTGGCTTCAAAGGCTTATCCGACGAACCAAAATCAACCGTGCCCGCCTTGATTTGCTGGATGCCACCGCCTGAACCGATCGACTGATAGTTGACCTTCGCGCCCGTTTCCTTGTTGTAGGAAGACGACCAGCGGCTCAGCAATGGAAAAATAAACGTCGCGCCCGCACCCGTAATCGATGCTTCTGACTGTGCGCCAGCCGTTGCCGGAGCGTCAGTGCCTTCACCGGTCTTCGGTGCATCACCTTGCTTACAACCCATCACCATGATGGAGGAGGCGAGTGCCAATGCGATTAAACGGGTACGTGTTTGCATATTCGGGGTCCTGTGGAGTCCGGTTACGGAGTTTAAACGTGAAGCCAATATGAAACGATATTTATGTGACGGTTTGATGACATATTTGAGGCAAGTTGACTTTTTGACTGTACCCCAAAAACGACGAAACCCCCAACGTGTGGGGGCTCCGACGGGCTTGTGCAGCCAATTTTCGCGGATCAGAGAGAATTAATACGCGGTTTCCTTAGCCCAGTAGCCTTCGATTTGCTTCACGAGGGCGGCTGGCAGTGGGACGTAGTGCAGGGACGAAGCGGCGGCGTCACCGTTGGCATAGACCCAGCGGAAGAACTCAATCGTGTTCTTCGAGCCTTGTGCGCTCTTTGGCTTCTTCTGCATCAGGATGAAGTTCGTTGCCGTGATTGGCCACGCATTTTCGCCCGGGGCATTTGTGATGACCAGATTGAAGTCCTTCGAATTCGCCCAGTCAGCGCTTGCAGCCGCAGCCTGGAACGTCGCTGCCGATGGATTCACGTAGTTGCCGGCACGGTTCTTCATGCGGCTGTACGGCATCTTGTTCGTCAATGCATACGACAGTTCGACGTAGCCGATTGCACCCTTGATTTGCTTGACGTAAGCCGCGACGCCTTCGTTACCCTTGCCACCGATACCAGCTGGCCAGTTGACGGCCGTACCTTCACCAACCTTCGACTTCCACTCCGGCGAAACCTTCGACAGGTAGTTCACGAAGTTATAGGTCGTACCCGAACCGTCTGAGCGGTGCACAATGCGGATCGGCAGGTCAGGGAGGTTCACGCCCGGGTTATCAGCCTTGAGTCGTGGGTCGTTCCACTTCTTGATTTTGCCCAGATAAATATCCGCCAAAATCGTGCCATCCATCTTCATCGCACCTGCAGGCACGCCTGGCAAGTTGAACACCGGAACCACGCCACCGATGACCGATGGGAACTGGACCAAGCCAGCCTTATCCAATTCCGCCGAGCTCAATGGAGCATCCGACGAGCCAAAATCAACGGTCTTCGCCTTGATCTGCGCAATACCACCGCCCGAACCGATCGACTGGTAGTTCACTTTCTTGTTCGTAGCCTTGGCATAGTTTGCCGACCACTTCGACATCACCGGAAAAACGAACGATGCACCGGCACCCGTTACGTCTGCGGCAAACGCTTGGCCGGCGAGCAGAACGCTTGCGACGACGGTTGCGATTTTGATTTTCGTAAACTTCATTTTTTTTCACCTATGGTGTTTTAGCTGATGGGTAAGAGGTAAGAGCTGTCGTAGCTTTTACCCCATACCTGCATTTGGGAGTGCGGAAGAAGTAGAAGCCGAGTTAGCCTTTACCCCTTACCTGCTGTTGAGGATTACCAGTAGATTTGTGCGCGGGCGGTGACGGTGCTTGGGTTGTCGTCGACTTCGCCGACGCGTGCCTTGAATTTGCTCGAAGTGATCTTGTTGTAGTTCAACGAGAACTTGAAGTTCGAACGCCAGTAGTAGTTCGCGCCAAGGGTCCAGCCTTTTTGCTCACCGCCCAAAATGCCGACCGCCGTTGGCACGTTGTTGGTCACGACGATGTTGCCGTCATTGAGGTTCAACATGTCGTAACGCAGACCCAGTTGCAGCATGCCCTTGCCTGGATTGTCCGGCAGACCGGTGGTTGGGACGCCGCCCTTATAGCCGAAGCCTTCGCCGGTGACGTTCCACAGACCGCTGATGTAAGCGCCCTTGGTGTCGAAGTCGCGGGCCGAGGTGATGCCCTTGACCTTCGTCATCATGTATTCGGCTTGCACCTTGAATGGGCCGGTGATGAACAGGCCTTCCAGGCCGGTCGTTTTCGCGCGGTCAACACCATTGATGGCGCCGGTGTCAGCGAGGTAAACCGTTGCCAAGTCAGCGAGTGGACGTGCGCGGATGCGGATCGAGTCGCCGTATGCGTCGCGGTCGATGTACGACAGACCCAGGTGCAAGACGGTGCCGTCAGCGTTGATCGGTGCAAACGTACCACGCAAACCGAAGCCATTACCTGCCGTCGTGTTACGCGTCAATTCCTTGCCAAAAAGCGAACCAACCACCGACCAATTCGTATCACCCATACCTGCGGCGATACCGAGACGACGGCTGATGCCCATTGCGTTGGTGATCGAAGCCTTCGCAATGAAGTCGTTGTTCTTTGTCGAGATGAGTTCTTCCAGGCTGTGCGGTTGCTTGTACTGACCGACCTGGATGAAGTTGTTGGAGTTTGCGCCGACCGTGTACTTGGCGTTGACGTCAAGCCACTTCTTGGATTTCGCGTCATAACCGACGACCCAGTTGAACGCGCCTGGGCCTTTGCCCTTGAACACGAGTTCTGCGCGGCGCAGATCAAACTCGCTGTCCTTGCCGTTGATGCCCGCGGTGCCGTTGAGGTCAGCGATGTGGTTATTGAACCAGTTACCGTCTGCCTGCAGCAAACCTTCGAACGAGATTTCCGATCCGCCGATCACGTCAAAAGCGATTTCAGCATGCGCAGCCGGAGCGACGAATGCGGAGGCGAGAGCGAGGGAGAGGAGTGTGCGTTTTTGCAACATGTCAGTGAGTGCCTTGTGAGAAGTGGCGTGAGAGGAGTTGACGAAATCTTAAGGTTCCCCTGTGACACTTCTATGACAGCTTTCTGACAGTTTCAAAACATCCTAGAAAGTGTCCGTTTTTTGCTTATACAGACACAGATCGCTGATGATGCAGTTCGCACACTTTGGATTGATCGCCCGGCACGTGTAACGTCCATGCAATATCAACCAGTGATGAGCGTCCTTGAGAAACTCATCGGGAATCGTGCGTAATAAGTTTCGTTCGACTTCAACGACGTTTTTGCCGGGTGCGAGTCCGGTGCGATTGCTCACGCGGAAAATATGCGTATCCACCGCCATCGTGAGTTCGCCAAAAGCCGTGTTCATCACCACATTCGCCGTCTTCCGTCCGACACCAGGGAGTGCTTCGAGGCTGGCGCGGTCGTTCGGCACTTCACCGTTGTGTTTCTCGAGGAGTTGCTCGGCCATGGCGACGACATTTTTCGCCTTGTTGTTGAACAGTCCAATCGTCGAGATGTAAGGGATGAGTCCTTCAACACCGAGCGCAGCAATTTGCTCCGGCGTGTTTGCAACTTTGAATAGCTTGCGTGTGGCTTTGTTGACACCGACGTCGGTTGCTTGAGCGCTCAACGTCACCGCGACCAGCAACTCATAGGGATTGCTGTATTCGAGTTCTGTTTGCGGATTCGGATTGAAATCACGGAAGCGTGTGAATGCTTCGATGACTTTGATCTTGGTCCATCGTGATGCGCGGGGCAGGCGCTTCTTCTTAACCGTCGCCATCGCTACTTTCGCTTCTCGGCAGCACGCGCCTTCGCGCGTTCCAATGCAGACTGCGCGGCGCTTGGAAGTTTGGCTTCGGTCGACTTCGCGCGTTTGCGTTGCAATGCTTGCTTGCGTTCGTCGTCGCGGTGCAGCTTCGCAAGGTAGCGTTCGCGCGATTGCAAAGCGAAGCGTCGCTCACTTTGCACTTTGCGAATCGCGTCGGCGTTCGGCCACGAATCATCGACAACAATGTCGAGCAAGCCATATTGAATTGCCGCGTCCCAATCGCCGCGTTCGATTGCTTCAACGATGTTGCGTTGCTGCTCGGTGAGCATTACTTGCCTTTGAATACCGCAGCACGCTTTTCGAGAAACGCGCTCGTCCCTTCGTGCATATCTTCCGTCGAAAAAATCAACCCAAACTGCGTCGACTCATAACTCAACGCATCACCCATGTTGGATTCACCACCGACAACGACGCAATCCAGAATCGCGCGTGCAGCCAATGGTGCAGAGTTTGCAATCTGCGTTGCGATCGCCATCGTGCGTTCTTCGAGTTGTTCCGCTGCAGCGATTTCATTCAACACGCCCAACTCATAGCCGCGTTGCGCAGAAATCGGATCACCGACCAAGCACAACTCCAAACATGCCGCGCGGCCGGCGAGCCGAAGCAAACGTTGCGAACCACCGAAGCCCGGTACGAGACCGAGTTTGATTTCGGGTTGGCCGATTTTTGCTTTGTCCGATGCGATGCGCAGATGACAACTCATCGCGAGTTCAAGTCCACCGCCCAACGCAAAACCATTGACCATCGCGATCACCGGTTTATTGAGCGTTTCAATGCGGCGCATCATGTCGCTGCCGCGCTTGCTGAAGTCGCGACCTTCCACCGGCGTCAAACCATTCATTTCGGAGATGTCGGCGCCGGCGACAAATGCCTTCGGCCCAGCACCCGTCAAAACCGCCACCCGCACACTGTCATCCGCAGCGACCTCGGCAAATGCCTCATCCAACTCGCGCAACGTATCGGAATTAAGGGCATTCAATTTATCAGGGCGATTAACCGTAATTTTACGAACGGCGCCAAAATCCTCGATCAAAAGGTTGGAATACGACATTTATTCAGGCTCCCATGAAACTTTTTTGAACGGAAACGGTCAGATTTCACGTCCTCAGTGGCGATTAAGGTGTTAGACCGTTATCCTAACGTGTCTGGTTCGTTCCTTGAAAGCACCGGGCGAACCAACGGCCTTATCTGCAGGGTGGGGCTTTTTGAATTTTTGGAGATGTTTTCGAATGAAGTTTCGTTTATTGGCGGTTGCCGTAGCCGCATTTGCAATGGTCGGCACTGCTGTCGCGCAGGACACGTCCACGGAGAAGGGTAAGGTCAGCTACGCCATGGGTTACCAACTGGGAGCGCAAGCTGTCGGTTACGGTGAAACGCTGGACAGTGGTGCAGTTCTTAAGGGTTTGAACGATGCGTTGGCGAAGAAGCAACCATCGGTTCCGGAAGCGCAGCTCGATGCCGCGATGAAGTCGTTCAACACGCGCATTGCTGCACGTGAGAAGGCTGAGTGGGACAAGATGGCAGCGGCGAACCTCGTCGAAAGCAACAAGTTCCTGACGGCGTACAAGTCCGGTGCAGGCGTTCAAAGCCTCGCGAACGGTGTCATGTACAAGGTCATCACTGCAGGTAAGGGCGCGAAGCCAACTGCGAACAGCACGGTGAACTTGCAACTGGCCGGTCCATTCCCATTGGGCAACCGTCCGCAAGATGCACAGCAAGCAGCTGCACGTCCGGTCAACGACATGAAGCTGTCGTCCATTCCATTGGTCGGCTTGCGCACTGCTCTGATGGCGATGCCAGTTGGCTCGAAGTGGGAAGTTGTCCTTCCTCCTTCGCAAGCATACGGCGCTGATCCAGGCCAGAACTTCCCGCCGAATGCCGCGATTACGTACGAAGTGACGCTGGTTTCGTCGAAGTAAATCCCATTGGCGTTATCCTTGTAAGTTGAGGATTTACCGATGTATTAAGTTGCGCCGGCATGTCCGGCGCAATTTATTTTGATATTCGAGAAAATTGAACTCATACCTCCATCCCATCGATTCTCCTTGCATTGGCGTCTGCACCATTGGCGCTGACGGTCTCTGCACCGGCTGTTTCCGCTCCCGCACTGAGATCGCAACATGGTCGTCGTGGACGCCGCATGACCGTCGCACCTTGATGGATTCATGCTTGCCGGAACGCGAGAAGTTGACGGCACGTTTGCAGCACGCACTGCATCCGGTGTCGAAGCCGCCGCTCGACGGTGCGCTGAATTGGGAGGACATCGGGCCGATTTTTGAAATGCAAAATGAGCCCGACGCTCAGTTCCAATGGCGCGAGGCCGGTGTGTTGATTGGACTCGTGGCGCGTCCTGACGATGTCTATGTGTTGTTGACGAAGCGCACGGAATCGTTGCGGCAGCATAGCGGTCAAGTGAGTTTCCCCGGTGGTGCGCGTGACGCAACGGACCCGAATATCGTTTATACGGCGCTGCGTGAAGTGCACGAAGAAATTGGCATTCCATCGCGGCAGATTTCAGTCGTGGGTTATCTCGATCGCTTCGCGACCATCTCGCATTATCTGGTGACGCCGGTGATCGCGTGGATTGATGCGGGCTATTCGTATCGTCTGAATCCGGCTGAAGTGAGCGATGTGTTCGAGTTGCCGCTGTCGTTTTTGCTGGATGATGAAAACGTGTTCCACACGCCGATGTCGTTCAACGGTCACACGCGCGACATTCCCGAATACAAGCCCTATGGCGAATTGCCGTTCCGCGTTTGGGGTGCGACCGCAGCAATGCTGCAACAATTGAAAAAAGCCATCCTCACCGGAGCTCTCTAATGTTCTCGACACTGATCCAAGCGGAAGAGTTACACGCGATGTTGTCTTCGGGCGAGGACCTGGTGGTCGTCGATTGCCGGCATGATTTGCTGCATCCGGACGCGGGCTTGACGTTGTACGCGGAGGGTCACATTCCCGGTTCCGTGTTCGCGCACATGGACAATGATCTGTCGGGCCCGCATGAGTCGGTCGGCGATGGCCGTCATCCTTGGCCCTCCGCCGCGAAGTTCCATCGCACGTTGCAGGAATGGAATGTGCGCACGTCCACGCAGGTCGTCGCCTACGACGGCTCAAACGGGGCGTTTGCGGCGAGGTTGTGGTATCTCTTGCGAATGCTCGGTCACGATGCGGTCGCCGTTCTTGATGGCGGTTTGGCACGTTGGAACTCGCTCGGCTATCCGTTAGCGACGTCGCTGTCCGACGCATCGCCCGCGCCACGTGTGTCGGGTGGTTTTCACCGCAATGGTTTCAATGAGTCGCGTTTGGTGGATGCGGTTGGCGTGTCCAAGCGTCTGGAGCGCGGCCGTCTGTTGATTGACTCGCGTGCTGCGGATCGGTTCGCTGGTTTGAATGAAACGATTGATCCTGTCGCGGGACACGTGCCTGGCGCGGTCAACCGTCCGTTTGCGTTGAATCTTTCTGACGACGGTCGTTTCAAGTCGGCGGATGAGTTGAAGGAAGAATTTTTGGCATTGCTCGACGGTCACGCGCCGGCTGAAGTGATGGTGATGTGCGGCAGTGGTGTGACGGCCGCGCACAATTTGCTGGCGATGCAGCACGCAGGACTCGACGGCGCCGCGCTGTTCAAGGGTTCCTGGAGTGGCTGGATCGAAAACCCCTCAAACCCGGTAATTTCCCCATGAAAAATTTATTGTTGCTCCCCCTGTTCTTTGCCGCGTTCGGTGCATCCGCAGCGTGCAAGCCGGTCGTTTCCGACGCCGTGTTGCGCGTCGCGCCTGGCGGAATGGGCATGGCAGCAGGTTATTTTCGGATCGACAATCCATGTTCGTCTGCTGTGGTGCTGAATCGTGCCGCTTCTCCTGCGTTCCGTTCGGTGTCGATCCATCAGACGGTTTCGGTCGATGGTGTCTCGCGCATGCGTGCGCTGCCATCGATGACGCTGGCGCGCGGTGATCGCGCTCTGTTCGCTCCCGGCGGCTTGCACATCATGTTCATGCAGGCCTCGCGTGCGCTGCCGGTCGGCTCCCGCGTCCCCGTGACTCTGAGCGGCCCCGGCTGGTCGTTGACCACCTCGTTCGTCGTCCGCTCCGCCGCTTCCCCCGATTAATCAGTTTTCTCCGGCGGACCTAAATATTCGGGTGTTACAAATGTAACAAAACGATGCAAATTTCCCCGAAACGGTTGCGAAACGACACCATTTCGCAACCAAAGTGCATCAATTTGTAACAATTGTTACACCCCGAGAAAGGTGAGCTACGCCGCTCGGCGCGTCCAGCCGTCAGGCGTCGGTGCGCGGGGTGCACGCGGCGAGGACGTCGGCAGGCAGCGGCACGGGCTTGCCGTCCGACTTCGACACCCACACCGCGACGATCGAGCCGTCGCAGTAAAGGACCGAGCGATCCTCCGACACGATGCGGTGACCGATGGTGACGGAAGTTGAGCCGATGCGGTCCGCGTACAACTCGATGATGACGTTGGAAGGCCACTCGATGGGTGTTTTGTAATTTAACTGCGCGGCGACCATGACCGGGTGAGAGGGGTCGTCTAAAGACAACGTCGTGAACGACGTCATCCAGATCAAGCGAGCCTCTTCGAGATACGACAGGTATTTTGAGTTGTTGACGTGATTGAAGGCGTCGAGATCCTTCCAGCGCACGTGGAGAGGTGTTTCAAAAATTTTGTGGGTCATTTTTTCTTATAGCGTTTCTTGGGTTTCAACAAAGGTGCCAGGAAGCGGCCCGTGTAGGATTCCGGCACTGCGGCGATTTCTTCGGGCGTGCCGACGGCTAGGACCGTGCCACCGCGATGACCACCTTCGGGGCCCATGTCGATGATCCAGTCGGCGGTTTTGATGACGTCGAGATTGTGCTCGATCACGACCACCGTGTTGCCGGCGTCGCGCAGACGATGCAGGATCTCCAGCAGATGCTGGATGTCCGCGAAATGCAGACCGGTCGTTGGCTCGTCGAGAATGTACAACGTACGGCCCGTGTCACGGCGCGAGAGCTCCTTCGACAACTTCACCCGTTGCGCTTCACCGCCGGACAACGTCGTCGCACTTTGGCCGAGACGGATGTAGCCGAGACCGACATCCACCAACGTTGTGAGCTTGCGGGCAATCGACGGAATCGCTTCAAACAAATCGAGCGCTTCGAAGACCGTCATTTCGAGGACGTCGCTGATGTTTTTGCCTTTGTAACGGATCTCCAACGTCTCGCGGTTGTAACGCTTGCCGCCACAGACATCGCACGGCACGTATACGTCCGGCAAAAAGTGCATCTCCACCTTGATCAGCCCGTCGCCCTGACACGCCTCGCAGCGACCGCCACGCACGTTAAAGCTAAAACGACCCGGCGAATACCCACGCGCACGCGCTTCGGGAACCTGCGCATACAACTCACGCAACGGCGTAAACAAACCCGTGTACGTTGCAGGATTCGAACGTGGCGTACGACCGATAGGTGATTGATCGATGTCGACGACTTTGTCGAACACGTCGATGTTGTCGATTGATTTGTGTGGTGCGACTGTATGCGATGCACCGTTCAACGCATTCGCCGTTGCAGTGAACAACGTGTCGTTGATCAACGTCGACTTGCCCGAACCGGACACGCCGGTGATGCACGTAAACAAACCCGCAGGAATGTCGATGTCCACGTTGCGCAAGTTGTTGCCGGATGCGCCACGGAGTTTGAGCATTTGTTTTTTGTCAGGTTTATGGCGCGTCGCAGGAATCGCGATGCTCAATTCACCGCTGAGGTATTTGCCCGTCAACGACTCCGGTGCTTTCAAAACATCTTCCAGCTGACCTTGCGCGACAACACGGCCGCCATGCACGCCAGCCTTCGGTCCGATGTCGACGATGTAATCTGCGAGACGGATCGCATCTTCGTCATGCTCAACGACGATCACGGTGTTGCCAAGATCACGCAAGCGCGTCAGCGTACCGAGCAAACGCTCGTTGTCGCGTTGATGCAAGCCAATCGAAGGCTCGTCCAAAACGTACATCACACCAACGAGACCGGCGCCAATTTGCGACGCCAAACGGATGCGTTGCGCTTCACCGCCCGACAGAGAATCGGCCTTGCGTTCCAGCGTCAAATAATCCAAACCAACGTCAACGAGGAAGCGCAGACGTTCGGCGATTTCCTTGACGATTTTCGCGGCGATTTCACCGCGCCAACCCGGCAATTCCAAATCCGAGAAAAACGCCAGTGCATCATCAATCGGCAACACCGCTAAACTCGGCACGTTGCGATCGGCAATGAACACGTTGCGAGCTTCGCGATTCAAACGCGCGCCTTCGCATTCCGGACACGCACGTTCGGAAATGTACTTGCTCAACTCTTCGCGCACCGCACTCGATTCGGTATCACGGTAACGGCGCTCAAGATTGTTCACGATGCCTTCGAACGCATGCTTGCGTTGATGCTTCGTGCCGTTGTCGCTCATGTACGTGAAACTGATTTGTTCCTTGCCACTTCCGAACAAAACCGCCTTCTGCACATTCGCCGGCAAATCTTCCCAATGCGTTTCGACGCTGAAATCATAGTGTTTCGCGAGGGATTTGATCAGCTGGAAATAATAATTGTTGCGACGGTCCCAACTGCGGATTGCACCTGCAGCCAACGACAACTCCGGATGGATGACGATGCGTTCCGGGTCAAAATACTGCGCCATTCCCAGACCATCACACTTCGGACATGCGCCCGCGGGTGAGTTGAACGAAAACAAACGCGGCTCAAGTTCCGGCAACGAGTAATCACAAACCGGGCAGCTGTAACGCGACGAAAACATGCGCGGTTCTGCCGACGGATCATCCATCGATTGCAGCAACGCAATGCCATCGGCCAACTTCAACGCGGTTTCAAACGACTCCGCCAAACGTTGCGCGTGATCAGCACTTGGACGGAAGCGATCGACGACCGCTTCAATCGTGTGCTTGGTGCGCAGATTCAACGGCGGTACGGAATCAATTTCGTAGATCTCGCCGTCGACGCGCAATCTCACAAAACCCTGCGCACGCAGCTGCGAAATCAATTGCAGATGTTCGCCTTTGCGATCACGAATCACCGGCGCGAGCAACATGTAACGTTGCTCAGCGGTCGCAGGATCATCCGCCAATGCGATGACTTGATCCACCATCTGCGAAACGGTTTGCGCTTCAAGCGGGAAGTGATGATCCGGACAACGCGGCGAACCCACACGTGCAAACAGCAAACGCAGGTAATCGTAAATTTCGGTAATGGTTCCGACCGTCGAACGTGGGTTGTGCGACGTGGACTTCTGCTCAATGGAAATCGCCGGCGACAAACCCTCGATATGATCGATGTCCGGCTTCTCCATCACGCTGAGGAATTGACGCGCGTAAGCGCTCAACGATTCAACGTAGCGGCGTTGGCCTTCGGCATAAATCGTGTCAAAAGCCAGCGACGACTTTCCCGATCCCGACAACCCGGTAATCACGATCAATTTATCGCGCGGCAGGTCGAGGTCGATGTTCTTGAGATTGTGTGTTCGTGCTCCGCGCAGGCGGATATGCGTTAGCGACATGGGCTAGGGGAGTGCCTTATTTTTACGGGCAAAAATGCAATCCACCATTTTAACAAAAAAGGCGCCCGGACTAATCCGGACGCCTTCTGTCAGTTAACCCGTAGAGGGATTACTTGACGTCATATGCGATACGACGGTTTTGAGCCTTACCTTCAGCCGTGTCATTCGACGCGATTGGGTTGGTTTCGCCAAAGCCCTTCGTCGACAGCATGTCAGCCGAAACGCCACGTTGAACCAGAGCAGCCTTGACCGAGTCAGCGCGGTCTTGCGACAGCTTCATGTTCGCTGCGTCGTCACCGTCCGAATCCGTGTAGCCTTGGATTTCGACCTTGGTGCCGGCCTTCATCTTCTTGATCGTGTTTGCAGCTTCGTCAAGGATTGCATTCGACTCAGCCTTGATCGTTGCCTTCGCGGTGTCGAACTGGATTGGAACCAGATCCAAAGCAGCCTTGTAGTCTGCAACCGACGAATCAGCCGTCAGCGCGCCGAGAGCAGCACGTGCCTTCTCTTCAGCAGCCTTTGCAGCAGCAGCGGCAGCGTCTGCAGCACCGGCAGCAGCGTCACCGGCAGCGTTAGCAGCGTCGGTAGCCGCAGCATTGGCGTCCGTCGCGGCAGCTTCAGCTGCAGGAGCTTCAGGAGCAGCTTCGGTCGAAGCAGGTTGGTTCGAGCAGCTACGGAAGATCAGGAATGCAGCCAGCAATGCCAACAGTGGCAACAACCACTTCCACATGCCACCCGAGCTCTTCACCGGAGCAGCAGCAGGAGCCGTGCGCACAGTGGTGTCACGGTCACGCGTCACTGCGTTTGCAGCGGCGGCAGCGCCTGCACCGACGGCACCGGCGGCGCCGACAGCAGCAGCACGTGCACCGTCAACGGTGTTGTCAACGCCGTCAATCAGACCACCGAACCAGCCCTTCGCGCGATCCCATGCCGAGACGTCGAGGTTGCCGTCGCGTGCCAGCGTCGAGATAGCGGTTGGGAGCAGAGCAGCCGAAGCGTCGCTCACTGCTGCGCCTGGCAGGCCCAGCTTGTTGCCGAACGAGTTGATGATGTCAGCGCCGAGAACGTTGCTGATTTGGCTGCCGTTGATTGGCAGGTTGTCGCCGTTGCCGAGCCACGAAGCGACGACGTCGCCCAGACCCTTCTCACGGAACAGGTTGAGGAAACCAGCTGGGCCACCACGTTGTTCATTGAACACGAGGCCGATCAGCATACCCAGGAGTTGCTTAGTCTTTTCGTCGGAGAGGCCAAAACGGCCGGCGACTTGCGATACGAGCGATTCAAACATGTTTATAGTCCCTTGCAATTAGTTAGGAAGCGCCCGTACCAAACAGCACAGGCTTGGGCACACTTCACCATATCGAATGTAAATTTCGTGACATGGATACCGTGATGTTAAATTAACAACGAGTAAAATGGAACTACGTCACATAAATAAATTATGAACGCAGTCAGTCATTTTGGCACAAATTCATTTGAAACAACGACTTGCGGGCGGTGCGGATATGCGCTAAAATTCCGCTTCTGTCTTCGCCCCCGGCGTACGGCAGGATTAATTGACCAAAATAACTACAGAGGAATCTGGTCTCATGTATGCAGTAATCGTTACAGGCGGTAAGCAACACCGCGTCATGCAAGGTGAAACCTTGCGTGTAGAGTTGCTCGGCGGCGTTGAAGCCGGCGACGAAATCAAGTTTGACAATGTGCTGATGCTCGGCGGTTCGGATGGCGTGACCATCGGCGACGCTTTGAAGGGCGCAACTGTCGCAGCTAAGGTTGTCGGTCATGGCCGTGCGGATAAGGTTCGCATCGTCAAGTTCCGTCGCCGTAAGCATCACCGTAAGCAGATGGGTCACCGTCAGCATTACACCGAAATTCAAATCACCGGTATCACCGGTGGTGACAAGAAGTAAGGAGAACAACTCATGGCACAGAAGAAAGGCGTAGGCTCCACCCGTAACGGCCGTGACTCGAATCCTAAGTACCTCGGCGTGAAGATCTTTGGTGGCCAAGCTGTTGAAGCTGGCAACATCATCGTCCGTCAACGCGGTACCCAATTCCACCCAGGCGCAGGCGTCGGCCTCGGCCGCGACCACACGTTGTTCGCATTGGTGGATGGCAAGGTTGAATTCACGACCAAGGGTCCAAAGAACCGTCGCACCGTGAACGTCATCGGCGAATAAGCCGTACACGTTTTTACGATGTGATCGCGAGAGCCCCGCTAAATTGCGGGGCTTTTGTTTTAAAGGCAAAATACATTCTATGAAACTAGTCGACGAAGCAAGAATTGAAGTCCTCGCCGGTAATGGCGGCAATGGGTGCGTGGGTTTTCGCCGCGAGAAATTCATTCCGCATGGTGGTCCCGACGGTGGCGACGGCGGTGACGGTGGCAGTGTGTGGTTGAAAGCTGACGAAAATCTCAACACGCTCGTCGACTTCCGCCATCAAACGAAATTCAAGGCCGGTCGCGGTCAGGACGGCATGGGCCGTCAAATGTATGGCAAAAAGGGTGACGATCTCACCATCACCGTCCCAGTCGGCACGGTGGTCATCAACGTCGCAACCGATGAAGTGATTGGCGATCTCGTCAAGCACGGCGATGAGTTGCTCGTTGCGCATGGCGGCAAGGGCGGTCTCGGCAACATGCACTTCAAGTCGTCCACCAACCGCGCACCGCAACGTGCATTGCCCGGCACGGAAGGCGAAGAGCGCGAGTTGCTGCTCGAGCTGAAGTTGCTCGCGGACGTTGGTTTGCTCGGCTTCCCGAATGCGGGCAAGTCGACTTTTATCCGTGCCGTTTCCGCTGCAACGCCGAAGGTCGCGGACTATCCATTCACAACGTTGTATCCGAATCTCGGCGTGGTCTCGGTCGAGCCGCATCGCAGCTTCGTGATCGCCGACATCCCCGGCTTGATCGAAGGCGCCGCAGATGGTGCTGGTCTCGGCGCGCAGTTCCTGCGTCACTTGCAGCGCACGCGCTTGCTGTTGCACTTGGTCGACATGGTGCCGATGGAAGGTGGTGTCGAAATGACGCCGGCCGAGCAGGTGCGTGCGATCGAACTCGAACTCGCCAAGCACGATCCGGAATTGATGGAGAAGCCACGTTGGTTGATCCTCAACAAGTCGGACTTGTTGCTCGAAGAAGAGCAGGATGAGGTGACGCAGCAGATTTTGGCGGATCTCGATTGGAAGGGCCGTTGGTTCCGGACGTCGGCGATTTCGCGCGAAGGCACGTGGCCGATCATGAAGGAGATCATGGCGTTTTTTGACCGTGAGAAAGAGGAAGCGTTGGAAGCTTCGGTCAACGACGAGCCATATTCACCTTAAGCAAACAATTTAGGCGTAAATTGGGAAGTCCCGTTACGGTTTTGAGGACTTCCGCATGAGTTACGTCGATGGCTTCGTGGTGCCGGTCGATAAGGATCGGGTCGATGAGTACCGCAAGATCGCGCGCCGCTTCGGCAAAAAATGCATGGAACTCGGCGCCATCCAATACATGGAGTCGATCGAGGACGACGTGCCACCCGGCAACGTGACCTCGTTCGATATGGCTGTGCGCAAGGCTGCGTCGGAAGTGGTGTTTTTTTCCTTCATCATCTATCCGAACAAGCGCACACGTGATCGCATCAACAAAGCGATGATGTCGGATCCGGAGTGGGCCAACATGGACATGACGAAGGCGCCGATGAATGGGAAGACGATGATCTTCGGTGGCTTTAAACCGCTAGTTTCACTAGGCGGTTAAACCACCGAGTTATAGGTAGAGGTAGACGATTTAGTGAAAGCCTGGCGGTTGCTGGGCTTTTGTTTTTCTTGGGGTGTCACAATTGTGGCAATCTGCCACAGTTGTGTCAGGGGAGCGGCGCGCACGCCGCGCGCAGTACTCACTCCTCTAACTCTAACTCGTACTCCGCAACAAAAAAGACCGCTCGTTAGAGCGGTCTTTCATTTGTTGCGTGTTGTCGCGAAGCTTATGCGGCTTCGGACAGCGCCTTGATGCGTGCAGTCAGACGGCTCTTATGGCGAGCAGCTTTGTTCTTGTGGATGAGACCACGTGCACTCAGGCGATCCAGCACTGGTTGTGCGACGGCGAATGCAGACTTTGCACCTTCAACGTCGTTTTCGGCCAGGGCTTTGATCACCTTCTTCACGGACGTGCGCAGCATCGAGCGTTGGCTAGCGTTACGTGCGTTACGAACGACAGCTTGCTTGGCGCGCTTCTTGGCGGATTTGATGTTTGCCACTGAAAAAATTCCTGAAAATCGGTAATGAAGCTGGTTAGAATAGGGGTTTCTGAACAATCAGACGGAAAAGTATGACGGCTTTTTGCCCGTGCGTCAAGGTAAACCACTGAAATGTCTATAGGTTTACTGCGTTCAGCCAGTATTTTTAGCGTGATGACCCTGATCAGCCGCATTTCGGGGCTGATTCGGGACCAAGTATACGCGATGCAGTTCGGCGCGAGCCCCGCGATGGACGCATTTCTGGTGGCTTTTCGCATTCCGAATTTCATGCGCCGGATCAGTGCCGAAGGTGCGTTTAGCATGGCGTTCGTGCCGGTGCTGCAGGAGTACCGTGCGAAGGTGACGCCGACGGAAGTGCGCGACCTCATCGATAAAGTTGCGGGGACGTTGACGGCGGGGCTGGTGGTGCTGACGGCGGCGGGTGTTTTGGCAGCGCCGTGGGTGATGCGTGTGTTCGCGCCGGGGTTTGCGCCGGGCAGTGAACAGTTTGCGTTGGCTGCGGAATTATTGCGGATTACGTTTCCGTATATTTTGCTGATTTCGTTGTCGGCGATGGTCGGCGGAATTCTCAATAGTTATGGGAATTTTGCGATACCTGCATTGACGCCGGTGCTGATGAATCTTGCGATGATTTTTGCGGCGTTGGTGATGGCGCCGATGTTCGCGGTGCCGGTGACGGCGTTGGCGTGGGGTGTGTTTGCGGCGGGTGTTTTGCAACTTGCATTTCAATTGCCGTCGTTGGCGAAGCTTGGATTGTTGCCGCGGTTGAAGTTCGGCTTCGATCATGCCGGCGTGCGAAAAATACTTAAATTGATGGGTCCAACGCTGTTTGGCTCGAGTGTCGCGCAAGTCAATTTGCTGTTGAATACGGTGATCGCGACGTTCCTGTTTGCCGGCTCGGTGACGTGGTTGTATTACTCCGATCGTTTGCTGGAATTTCCGTTGGGAATTTTCGGTGTGGCGGTGGGTACGGTGATCTTGCCGCATCTGGCGAAGCAACACGCCAGCGAAAATCACGACGGTTATTCGCGCGGTTTGGATTGGGGTTTCCAACTGTGTTTGTTGATCGGCATTCCTGCGTGCGTGGGATTGATGCTGTGTGCGAAGGGTGTTTTGGCAACGTTGTTTATGTACGGCAAGTTCAACGAATTGGATTTGCGGATGACGACGTTGAGTTTGGTTTGTCAGGCGATTGCGATTCCGGCGTTCCTGTTGGTGAAGGTGTTGGCGCCGGCGTTTTATTCGAGGCAGGACACGCGCACGCCGGTGAAGGCGGCGGTGAGTTCGATCATCGTCAACATCGTGAGCTTGGCGTTGCTGATCTGGGGCGTCATGCATTTCACGGATGCAGGTCGCGCGGCGATGGCTTCGGATGGATCGTTATTTGCAGCGATGGGTCAGGTGCCCGGATTGCATGCGACGTTGGCGTGCGCGATTGCGTTGGCCGGTTGGGCGAATGCGTTGCAATTGGGATGGTCGTTGCGTAAAGCCAAAATCTATTCTCCCGGCCGTGATTGGCTGCGTTTCCTTCGCATCGTGGTTTTGGCGACCGTCGTGATGGCGTTGGTCGTTGCGGTGTTTGCTTGGCGTTGGGATGCGTGGGCGCAGTGGTCGCCGATGCAGCGGGCATGGCGTTTGGTGACGATGGTTGGCACCGGTGGCGTGACGTACTTTGCGATGCTGTGGTTGCAAGGCTTGCGGCCCGCGGATTTGAAGGGGCATTAAGTCAGCTTGCGCTATAATTTATCGGTTATGGGCAGGCTTTTTCGCGACATCGACGGAGATGTAATTTCTCCTCAAGGTAGTGTGGTTTGCATCGGTGCGTTTGATGGTCTGCATTCGGGACATCGTGCGTTGGTGCGTCACACGGTTGCCCGTGCGCGTGAGTTGGGATTGCCTGCCGTTGCGTTGACGTTTGAACCTTTGCCGCGTGAGTATTTCGCGCGTGATGAGAAGCATGCGCGGTTGATGTTGCCGGCTTCGAAAGCGAAGGCATTGTGGGCCGAAGGCATCGACGTTGTTGGCTTGCTGCGTTTCAACGAAGCGATGACGAAGATGACGCCCCGTGAATTTTCGCAACGGATTTTGTTCCAGCGGTTGCGTGCGAAGGAAGTTTGGGTCGGTCCCGGATTTGCTTACGGCAACAAGCGTGCCGGCAGTTTGCAAACCTTGCGCGACGAAGGCGCGGAGTTTGGCTTCAGCGCGAACGAGATCGAAACATTCCTGATTGATGGTGCGCGCGTGTCGAGCACGGCAATTCGCAATGCGTTGAGTGAAGGGGACTTTGCTTATGCCGCGAAAGGGTTGGGCAAGCCGTACACGATTCGATCGCGCGTCGTGCATGGTGCGAAGCTTGGACGGACGTTGGGTTTCCCGACCGCGAATTTGCGCTTCGGACATTACCGTCCTGTTTTGCACGGGATTTATGCGTGCTGGGCGACTTTGGCGAATGGCGAGAAGTTGCCGGCAGTGGCGAGCTTCGGTACGCGACCCACGGTGAACGGCAAGGAACCTTTGCTGGAAGTTCACCTGTTTGATTTTGATGCAGAAATTTATGGCGAAGTCCTGGACGTCGAATTCGTGGCGAAAATCCGTGACGAAGAGAAGTTCGATTCGCTGGAAGAACTAACGACACAAATGGTGCAGGACGCAGATGATGCGCGCGCCATTCTTTACCAACAACGACAACAACGGGCGAGTGCGTGAGCAACGAGAATCCATATAAGTCCACTTTGCTGCTGCCGGAAACGGAGTTTCCGATGCGCGGTGATTTGCCGAAGCGTGAACCGAAGACGCTGGAACGCTGGGAAAGCGAAGGCATGTACGCGAAGATCCAGGAGTTCACGAAGGATCGTGCGAAGTCTTTCGTGCTGCATGATGGTCCGCCGTATGCGAACGGTGTGATTCACATCGGACATGCGTTGAACAAGATTCTCAAGGACATCGTCGTCAAGTCGAAGTTGATGGACAACCATCGCGCGCCGTATGTGCCGGGTTGGGATTGCCATGGTTTGCCGATTGAAATCGCTGTGGAGAAGAAGTTCGGCAAAGTCGGTACCAAGTTGAACGCGGATGAGTTCCGCGAGAAGTGCCGTGAGTACGCGCGCGAACAAGTCGACATCCAACGCAAGGATTTCAAGCGTCTCGGTGTTCTCGGCGATTGGGAAAATCCGTATTTGTCCATGGACCGCAAGTTTGAAGCGGACATGGTGCGTGGTCTTTCCAAAATCTACGATCGCGGTCATGTCGTGCGCGGTGCGAAGCCAGTCTATTGGTGTTTCGATTGTGGCTCTGCATTGGCAGAAGCTGAAATCGAATATGCCGACAAGGATTCTCTGGCCGTTGACGTTGCTTATGAAGCGGTTGAGAGTTCACGCTTCGCTTCGTTATTTGCGTTTGATTTGCCGGAAGGTGCAGTCATCGCGATGCCAATCTGGACAACGACGGTATGGACGTTGCCAGCTTCGATCGCCGTATCGATTGGTGGCGATCTCGAATACGCATTGATGGAAGGTACAGCGTTGCCGAACGGCACGAAGCGTTACTTGATCGTCGCGAAGGATTTGGTTGCATCGGCTGCGAAGCGTTATGGCATCGAAGAGCCGGTCGTTGTTGCGACATCTATCGGCAGCGATTTTGAAGGTGAGCGTTTGCAGCATCCGTTTTATGCGGAGCGCACGTTGCCGGTGTTGCTCGGTGATCACGTGTCGGCAGAAGACGGTACGGGTATCGTCCACACTGCGGCGGGTCACGGTGCAGACGACTATGCGGTTTCCTTGAAGTACGGTTTAGTCGATCAGTACACGGCCGCGCAAATCAATCCGGTCGATGGTGGTGGTGTTTACTTGCAAGGAACGCCGGATGCCGCAGGCACGCCGTTGGCTGGAACGCACATCTGGAAGGCGAACGACAACATCGTGCCGGTGTTGGTTGCGAATGGAACACTGCTTGCGCAAGCGCCGTTGCGTCACTCGTATCCGAACTGCTGGCGTCACAAGAAGCCGGTGATTTTCCGTGCGACGCCGCAGTGGTTTATCTCGATGGATAAGGAAGGTTTGCGTTCGGACGCATTGAACGCGATCGGTCATGTCGAGTGGACACCATCGTGGGGTGAAGCGCGCATTCATGGCATGGTCGAAGGCCGTCCGGATTGGACGATCTCGCGCCAGCGGACGTGGGGTGTGCCGATTCCATTTTTTATCCATAACGAAACGGCGGAGCCGCATCCGAATACGCCGGAGTTGATGGAGCGTGTTGCTGCGTTGATCGAAGAGCAGGGCATTGATGTCTGGTGGTCGTTGGATCCTGCAACGTTACTTGGCGATGAAGCGTCGCAATATTCAAAGACGACGGACGTGCTTGACGTGTGGTTTGACTCGGGTTCGACGCATGAAACGGTGTTGATGCAGCGTCCTGATTTGTATCGTCCGGCGGATCTGTATCTGGAAGGTTCGGATCAGCATCGCGGTTGGTTCCAGTCGTCGTTGTTGACGTCGGTCGCGATGACCGGCGATGCGCCGTATCGTCAAGTGTTGACGCATGGTTTTACGGTGGATGCGCAAGGTCGCAAAATGTCGAAGTCAATCGGCAACGTGATCGCGCCTCAGAAGGTGATCGACAACATGGGCGCCGATGTTTTGCGTCTGTGGGTTGCGTCGGCGGATTACTCGGCGGAGATTACGGTCTCCGATGAGATCTTCAAGCGCACCTCGGAAATGTACCGTCGCGTGCGCAATACTTCGCGTATTTTGCTGGCGAACATCAATGGGTTTGATCCTGCGACGCAGCTGGTTCCGGTGGAAGATATGTTGCCGCTCGATCAATGGATTGTTGATCGCGCGTATCAAGTGCAGCAAACGATCATCGATGCCTACACGCGTTATGACTTCGCGGAAGTGGTGCAGGAGTTGATGAATTTTTGCTCGGTGGATCTGGGCTCGTTGTATGTCGATATCACGAAGGACCGTCTGTACACGATGAAGGCGGATGCGTTTGCGCGCCGTTCGGCTCAGTCGGCGATGTATAACGTGGTGGCGGCGATGACGCGTTGGATGGCGCCGATTTTGTCGTATACCGCTGACGAAATTTGGTCGTTCATTCCCGGCGAAAAGGTCGACAGCATTTGGTTCGCAACGTGGCACGAAGGTTTGCAGGCGATGCCATCGTCCGCGAAAATTTCTGCCGAATCGTTCGAGCGTCTGTTCGATATCCGCGAAAAGGTCTACAAAGTCCTCGAGCCAATGCGTGCCAATGGTGAGATCGGCGCGGCGTTGGATGCGGAGATTACGTTGGAAGCGGATGCGCGTGATCAGAACTTCCTGTCGCCAATGGTTGACGAGTTGCGCTTCCTGTTCATCACGGGTGACGTGCATGTGCGTGCTGCGGATAAGGCGGAGTTATCGATTCTTGCGGCGCCAACTGCCGCGCCGAAATGTGGTCGCTGCTGGCAGCACCGTGCGGACGTTGGATCGAATGCTGCGCATCCGATTTTGTGCGCACGCTGTGTCGAAAACGTCGATGGTCCAGGCGAAACACGGGAGTGGTTCTAATGCGTAAGACTTTGGTATCGCCCAATGCGTTGGTGTGGCTGGTCTTGTCGGTGGTTGTGATCATCCTGGATCAACTGACCAAGGAATGGGTTTTGAAAGCGTTGCCGGAATTCCAACCGATCACGGTGATCGATGGCTTCTGGAATTGGTATCGCACATACAACAAGGGCGCGGCGTTTAGCTTCCTGAGTAATGCCGGTGGTTGGCAGCACTTCCTGTTCAGTGGGTTGGCGATTGTGATTTCGCTGGTGCTGATGTTCTGGCTGTCGCGTACGCCGCGCAAGGATTGGCAATCCGCCATTCCATTTGCGTTGGTCATTGGTGGTGCGCTCGGTAACGTCCTCGACCGTTTCCGCCATGGTCATGTGGTGGACTTCATCCAGTGGTATTACGGTGATTTTTACTGGCCTGCATTCAACATTGCTGACGCAGCGATTGTTGGGGGTGCGGTTATGATGGTTGTATTCAGCCTGTTTTCTAATGACAAACCGGAGACGGCGAAAGTTTAATCATGGACATCATTCTTGCTAACCCACGTGGCTTCTGTGCCGGTGTTGATCGTGCGATTGAAATCGTCAAGCGCGCTTTGGAAATGCTCGGTGCGCCGATCTATGTGCGTCACGAAGTCGTGCATAACCGTTTCGTCGTGAATGATTTGCGCGAACGCGGTGCGATCTTCGTCGAAGAGCTTGATGAAGTGCCGGATGGGGCGACGGTGATTTTTTCGGCGCATGGTGTTTCCAAGGCTGTGCGTGCCGAAGCAGAGCGCCGTGGCTTGCAAGTGTTCGATGCGACGTGTCCATTGGTGACGAAGGTGCATCTCGAAGTGTCGCGTCATTGCCGCGCCGGTGATGACGTCATCTTGATTGGTCACGAAGGTCACCCGGAAGTGGAAGGCACGATGGGGCAGTGGGAACGCATGGGCGCCAGCGGCAACATGTATCTCGTTGAAGACGTCGAAGATGTCCAGGAGTTGGTGGTCTCCCAACCGGATAAGCTTGCCTATACATCGCAAACGACGTTGTCGGTGGATGACACGCGTTCGGTGATTGAAGCATTGCGCGCGAAATTCCCGCTGATTCAAGGTCCCAAGAACGACGACATTTGTTACGCAACCCAGAACCGTCAAGATGCCGTGCGCGATTTGGCAGCAGATACCGAGCTGGTGTTAGTGGTTGGTTCCGTCAATTCGTCGAACTCGAATCGATTGGCCGAGCTCGCTCAACGCCAAGGTGTTGAAGCGTATTTGATCGACGATGCGGATGACATTGATCCGAAGTGGCTGGAAGGTCGTTCGCGCGTTGGCGTGACTGCAGGTGCTTCTGCGCCGGACATTCTCGTGCGTGGTGTGATTGCTCGCATCGCCGATCTGTCCGGTGGTGCGAAGCTTTCCGAACTCAGCGGTGTCACCGAAGATATGGTGTTCGCTTTGCCGAAGGAATTACGACTGCGTTTGGTCGATTAGGGAATGGCGATGGCTGTGTCGGTTTTGACACGGTCCAACACGATGTAGGTCGCATAACGGTCGACCATTTCATTCTCCGCGAAAAGCATCCTCGTCAGCCGCTCATACGCGGGCATGTCTGACGCCACGATGATCAGCACCAAACTCACGCCACCGGTGACGTAATAGCACTGCTGCACCTCCGGGACGTTGCTAAACATGTCCTTGATGCGGTCCACCGTGGTCGCGCGCTCATCGCGTAAATGCACGTCCACAATTGCGGTGATCGTTGCCGCCACTTTGTGCGGGTCGACGAGGGCGACGTTGCCGGTAATGATCCCACTGCTTTCCATCGCGGCGATGCGTCGTTGCACAGCCGCTGCGGAGAGGTTCACTTGTTCAGCGATTTCGCGTTGCGGCGTTTTGTTGTCCTTCTGCAAGACGCGCAAAATCATCCGGTCAAAACGATCCAAATCATGCTGGAGATACGCGGGTCTTTTGGTGGCTTTCGGCATGGTGAGTGAATGTTGCATTTGGTGGCGTGGTTTAGGGTCATTCTATCGCTTGAATGAGTGTAAATTGCATGGATGTCGAATGTGATGCCCCTTGCTACCGCTGATAAGGCCCAATCTGATCGCATGCGCGGACTCGGGTATGGGATTGGGACGGGTGCGTTGTGGGGGTTGGTGTTCCTGGCGCCGGAGTTGGTGCGCGACTTCAAGCCGCTCGACATCGCCGTGGGTCGCTACTTGGTTTACGGCTTACTGTCGATGATGTTGATCGCGCCGCGGTGGCGTTCGATCGCATCGCGGTTGGGTCGTTCGGACATCTGGCGTCTGGCGTGGTTGGCGATGCTCGGCAATACCGTGTACTACATTTTCCTGGCCAAATCCGTGCAGTCGGGCGGAGTGGCGTTGGCGTCATTGCTGATGGGTTTTATCCCGGTCACAGTTACCGTGATTGGCAGTTTGGAGCAGGGTGCGGTCAAGTTCGTTCGCTTGTTGCCGTCGATCATCTTGTGTTTGCTTGGTGGTGCGTTCATCGGTTGGGATGCGTTGAGTGAGTCGTCGCTGCGTTCAACGCAGGAGTCGTTGGTTGGCTTGGCATTCGGCATTGCAGCATTGGCTTCGTGGACTGCCTATGCGGTTGGTAACGCGCGTTATCTCCGCCGGGAAAAAAGCGAGACCGCCCACGACTGGAACTTGCTCATCGGATTGATGACGGGTCTGCAGGCGTTGGTGTTGATTCCGATGGCTTGGATGGGTGACGTGTCCGCGCATTCGTTGGAAGCGTGGTCGCGCTTGCTCGGGGTCTCGGTTGGCTTGGCGATCCTGTGTTCGTTGCTCGGTAATTTATTCTGGAACCGCGCAAGCCAATTGCTGCCGATGACGATGGTCGGTCAGATGATTGTGTTTGAGACGGTTTTCGCCTTGATTTATGGGCTCTTGTGGGAGCAGCGCTTGCCCACCGTGTTCGAGATGTTGGCGATGGTGTGCGTGATTGCGAGTGTGCTTGCCTGCGTTGCCGCGCATCCGCGTTCACCCAACAAAAAAGCCCGCGTCTCATCAACGCAGGCTTCTTGAATTTGAATGGTGCCGGAAATAGGAATCGAACCTACGACCTCATCATTACGAATGACGCGCTCTACCAACTGAGCTATTCCGGCATCAAGTCGGATATTTTAGCCCGAAAAAAATCATTCGGCAACACCCAATTCCGTCTCATTGAGGGAGATCGCGGCGGTAGAAACTGGCTCCAACGCAACTTGAGGAGACATCGCCATGATTACCACCAGCATTTTGCTTATCAGCCTGTTGAAGTCCTATGTCATCGTCGGACTGATCTCGGTCGCCATCATGCCGAAGACGCGCCAAGTCATCGCCGCTGCGCTTAGCCGTGCCGGTTTGCGTCGCACGCCAGTCTGGGCGTACGCGCTGTATTGCGCGGGTGTGGCGGCATCGACGGCGTTGGTGTGGCCACAGATCCTGCGCCGCGCCTACGTCACTCCGGAGCGGACTCAGGCTCAGGCTCAACGGCGCTAAACAGCGGCTCGAGAATCTCTCGGCGCCACCCGGCGAACGAGCCCGTCCACGCGCCATCGTCGACCCACTGCTCAATGCGGCGGCGTGACGCGAGAATGCCGTCGGACATGCCGAGCGAGACGGTCAGATCCTGGACGATTTTTTGGAGCGCACGGACCCGCTCTTTATCTCGACGCTCGAGATCGCGCGCATCCGGCAGCGAATCCTCGTCGGGCAGGGGAGTGGTGGCGACGGAGAGGATTTTTTTGGCGAATTTGAACGGCGACTTCGGGATCTTGTTCATGCACGTGTTCAAGGCAGTCGACGTGCCAATTTGATCACGGGCAATCGCGAAGGCGAGTTCATTGCCGAGGATCCACGTTTTCGGCAAGTTCGAATCACGCGCTTGAGCTTCGCGCCAACGGAGCAAACGGTGCAGAACCTTCTGCTGATTCATGCCGAAGTTGCCGGCGCCACGAACACCTAAGTGCGGGTAAGGCTCGATGGTGTCGACGGATGCGGATGCCAACACACGCGCCATGTCTTCTTCCATCCATGCCAGTCGTTCGTGTTCGATGAGCTGCGAACGCAATTCCACATAAACCTGCAGCAAATGCAGAACGTCGTCGGCCGCGTATTTTTTCTGCGAATCCGTCAACGGACGCTGCAGCCAGTTGGAGCGCGTTTCGCCTTTCTCAAGTTGCACACCGGTGATCGCTTCGACGAGGCGCAGATAGCTCATGCCATAACCGATGCCGAGCATGGCGGCGGCGTGCTGGGTGTCGAAAACTTTCTGTGGCAAAGCACCAATGTTCTCCCGCAACGCGACCCAGTCTTCGGACGGAGAGTGGACGACGGCGGTGCACGAGGGTTCGAGGAACAAGTCACGCAGCACGGCATTGACGCCGGCCAACAACGGATCGATCAGATAGATCTCCGCTTCTGAGGACGAGTCGCGGGAGGGCAAAGCCAATTGCACGAGGGCGAGGATGGGCCAAAATGTTTTTTCACGCACGAATTCCGTGTCCAACGCGTAATGCGAAGGTGGGTCGCGAAGCAGTTCGCGAAGTTCGTCGGCGGATTGAATCCAATGAATCAAGTGGGGAGTTCCTGTCGTGATAGCGGGTGGGTTAAAGTAAATCACCTATGCCGAAAAAATCGCATCCAACGGTCGCCATCGGTTTTTTGTTACTGCTGATTGTAGCGGTTGGCGGCTGTAAACCCGATAAAGCGACGCAATCTGCCGATAAACAGCGGAGCGCGCAGGGTTCGGTGACGGTGCGCAGCAGCGATGCGGATCAGTTGACGCAGTGGACGCCGCCCGCGGTGACGGTCGATCTGACGAATCCGGACGAGGCCATCAAGCACGCGCGGACCGCTCTCGAGGGAGATAACTTGTTCGCCGATGGCACGTCGGCGGTGCCGGTTTTGCTCGCGTTGTCCAACCAAACTTTGACGGAAGCGGAGAAGTCGGAAGTGGACCGACTTTTGCAAAAATCCGTCCAGCGCTTGATTGAAATCGGGAAATCGCGCATCCCGTATATCGATGAAAATCCCGCCGCCTTGGCCGAAGCCGACATGATCACCGCAGTCGTGCGTGTCGCCGCACCTGGCGATCCGAAAACCTTCGACTTCCTCGATCGCATGGAATTGGCGTTGACGTCGGCAAGGTTGAATACTCAAGCCATTGCGCTGGTCGATAAGGGAGATCTCGGCGATTCGCCGGATCAAGGCGCTCAACAAGCGTACCGTGAAGTCCTGAAGCTGGATCCCTCGAATGCAACCGCGAAGCAAGGTCTGGCGAACATTGAAAGTTTGATGATTATCCATGCGCAGGATAACGCCGATCAGCGTTGGTATAACTTGGCTGCGCAGTGGTTGCGCCGTGCCGCGCAAGTGCGTCCGGACGAACAAACGGAGGTCAACGCCGCGAAGGTCCGCATTGAGGCACACCGCACTCAATACATCGAGAGTATACGTGCGACCGCGCTGATGAATTTGCCGAAACTTGGTGGGCTGAAATCGGCGCGGACCACCCTTGTCGAAATGCTTCGCGTTGCCGATCCCGGTGATCCGGTCGTTGCGAATTTGCGCACGCGCATCGACCTGTACGAGCACTACGGGGAGTATCGTCCGGGACAGGTATTCACCGATGCATTTGAGGATGGAGGGCGTGGTCCTGCGATGGTGGTGATACCACATGGCGCTTTTGTCATGGGTGCTCATGACAACGATCCCAATGGTCAATCCAACGAAAAGCCGGCTCACGACATCCGTTTCGCGAAGGGATTTGCACTTGCGCAAAATGAAGTCACCGTTGCGGAGTTTGGTCGCTTCATCAACGCAACGAAACATCGGACGCGTGCGTCACGCAGAGGTTTTAGCTCGGTGTATAGCGAACGCACCGGTAACTTTGCGAAGCGCAGTTATGTCGATTGGTATTCGGACTTCCACGGCAGCAAAGCGGCAATGAATGCACCGGTGATGCATGTCGGTGCGCGTGATGCGCAAGCCTATGTGAAGTGGTTGTCCGAAGTCACCGGGAAGAATTACCGTCTGCCCTCCGAGGCGGAGTTTGAATATGCCAACCGTGCTGGAAGTACCGATGTCTACCCATGGGGCCCGAAGTCACCCGCGAAAGTCGTTGAGAATTTGACGGGATTAAAGGACGTTTCCGTCTCCGGCCGCCGTTGGCAAAATGGCTTCATGGGTTACGGCGACGGTTGGTGGGGACCTGCACCGGTCAGGTCATTCAAGCAAAATAACTTCGGCGTCTACGACATGGGCGGCAACTTGAGCGAATGGACTGCCGATTGCATCCACTCGAATTTCCGGCGCGCACCTGCCGATGGCAAAGCCTGGGAAAATTCCGGTTGCCGCACCTTCGTCGTCAAAGGTGGTTCGTGGGCGAGCTCCCCTGAGCAAGCACGCAGTGCATATCGCGCAGGCATCGACGCGGAGACGACCAACACGCGAATTGGCTTTCGCGTTGCCCGTGACCTCTAATCGATCCAAACAAGATCCTCACAATTGTCGTTTATAGTAATCGTTAGTCAATCGGTCGATTTTTTGTCGGGAGTCAATCACGAATGAATGCATACGGTAACGCTTACGGTGGTGGTGGGCAGCGACGCGGCATGGGCGGTGGCATCCGCTGGATCATTCCTTTGCTGTTTATCGGTTTCGCCGCATTCCGTTGGTTTGCATCCGCCGAAATCGATCCCTACACGGGCGAAAAGGCTCACTACGGCACCTCCGCTGAGCAGGATGTCCAGATGGGCGCACAAGCGTTCAACGAGATGATGACTCAAGCGGCGCAACAAGGCGCCATTGTTCCGCCGAATCAGCAGATCTCCCAGCAGGTCACGCAGATCGCGCAACGCTTGATTGCCAAGGTTCCCGCCGTCGCAGCCGACTTAGCCGCAGCGAATAAGCAACCCGTTCCAGATTCTTACAAAAATTTCCAATGGGACGTCAAAGTCATTCAATCCGATGAGGAGAATGCCTTCTGCTTACCCGGCGGAAAGATGGCCGTGTTCACCGGTCTCGTTCCCGTCGCGAAGAATCAAGATGGCATGGCCGTCGTCATGGGCCACGAAATCGCGCACGCCCTGTTGCGTCATAGCTCGCAGCGCATGGCTCAACAACAAGCCGTTCAAATCGGTGCGATGGGTGCTCAGATGGGCGGCGTCGATCCAGGTCTCGTGAATGCCGGTGCGCAATATGGTTTGCTGTTGCCGTATGGACGTAATCAGGAATCGCAAGCAGACCAAGTCGGCCTGATGCTTGCAGCCGCCGCTTGTTATAACCCTGAAGAAGCAGTTCCACTGTGGGAGCGCATGTCGCAAATCGGTGGCGGCAAGCGCCCACCGGAATTTGCATCGACTCACCCGGATCCGGCAAACCGCATTCAACGTCTCAAGCAAATGATGCCGCAAGCCAAAGCCATGTACGCCAAGTACTGTGGAGGTGGGGCACCGTCGGGGACGTCTTTCTAATACGCTCGCTGCGCGAGTAGGTAAGGGATAAGAGCTAATGAAAAAGCGCCGCAAGATTTGAAACTTGCGGCGCTTTTTTGGCTCTTACCTTTTACCCAATCAAAGACGTCAGTCTTTAGATTTCTTATCCTTCTCACTCGACAGCGGCGAGCGCAGCGAACCCATCATGCTGTTCTGGAAATCCTTCCACATCGCCATGTTGCGTTCGGTCAGTTGATTCATCAGGTTCCAAGGAGCTTGCTCCATCAGTCCGCTCATCTGCGAACGGATTTGCTGCTGCTGGTCAATGAACATCTCCATCGACTTCTCGAGGTAGTTGCTCATGAAGCCCTGCATGGAGTCTCCATAAAAACGGATGATCTGACTGAGCACTTGTTCCGACAACATCGGCTGACCGGTTTGTTCGTGCTCGCTGATGATCTGCAACAAAACCTGACGCGTCAAATCTTCGCCACTGCGGACGTCGAGAACCTGGATCGCCTCACCGTCAATGATCAGGCGGCGGACGTCATCCAGCGTGATGTACGTCGAGATCGCCGTGTCATAGAGACGGCGATTCGGATACTTCTTGATAATGCGGGGCTTGTCTGCCATTTGAATGACCTTTTGGATTACCAACCCATGTATTGTCCGCCATTGGCAGACAAATTGGCGCCGGTGATCCAGGATGCTTCATCAGGGATAAAGAAACCAACGGCGTACGCGATTTCTTCAGGCGAACCGAGGCGGCCGGTTGGGATTTGCGCGATGATCTTGTTACGGACATCTTCCGGAACTGCCATCACCATGTCGGTGCCGATGTAGCCCGGTGATACGGTGTTGACGGTGATGCCGAATTTCGCATTTTCCTGAGCCAGCGAAATCGTAAAACCGTGCATGCCGGCCTTCGCGGCGGCGTAGTTGGCTTGGCCGTATTGACCTTTTTGGCCGTTGATCGATGCGATCTGGATGATGCGGCCCCACTTGCGTTCGCGCATGCCTTCAATGATTGGTCGCGTCATGTTGAAGCACGAGTTGAGGTTTGTGTTGATGACGTCGGTCCACTGCGTTGCTTGCATCTTATGGAACGTCGCGTCGCGCGTGATGCCGGCGTTATTCACCAAAATATCAATCGGCCCCAAATTCGTTTCGATGTCCTTGATCATCGCCTCGCATTCTTCCGGATTACTCACGTCACCCTTCGCGATGTAAACGTCGTAACCGTCCTTCTTCAATTCTTCTTGCCAGGCGCGGGTCTTCTCTTCGTTGCGATAATTCGTCGCAACCTTGCAGCCCATATCGGCGAGCTTCTTGACGATGGAGGTACCGATGCCACCTGTTCCGCCGGTGACCAATGCAACACGTGATGTCATATCAAATTCCTGATGATGTCCAAAAAATATTCGCGATTTCCATCGTCCCTTTCCTCAGTCTGACAAACCGCACGTGAAATATCCAAGAAATTGGCACACTTTCGATGTTGCGCCGCAATAATGAACTCTACGGTTCAGTGGCAGGAATGCGACGGAAGTCAAAGGCGTCCGTCGCTTTTTGGAGCCATTCCGTCGGCTCGGTGATACCGTTGATCGGTTTCTGGTTTAAGGTGACCCAAGCGGCGGTGAGAATCTCAACCGGGTCATTCTCGATATCGAACGCGCGCGGATCGTCGAGGCGTTTGGAAAGTTTGGCGCCGTCTTTGTTTCGAAGGAGTGGCAAGTGCGCGTAAGAGGGCGTGGCGTAACCGAGTCGTTGCTGCAAGAAAATTTGCCTCGCCGTTGATTCCAGCAGGTCGGCGCCACGTACAACTTGATTGATGCCTTGATGCGCATCGTCGACGACAACGGCAAGTTGATAGGTGAATTGACCATCGGCACGGCGTAGAACGAAATCGCCGACGGCTTGCGCGACATCTTCGTTGATCTGCCCGCAGACGAGATCGTCGAATGCGATGTGAGTGTTTGCAGGGACGTGCAGTCGAATGCTTGCGGGTTCGTCATCGCGTGCGTGGCGGATGCAGGCACGATGGATGCCACCCATGTTGGTGACGTCCGCGCGTGAGCAGACGCAACGAAACGCATGACCGTCACGCAAGAGTTGATCGATTGCGTTGATGTAGCGTGCGTCGTTTTCGCTCTGCCACTCAATGGGCGTGTCCGATAGCATGCCAAGCGATTCGAGATCGCGGATTTGCTGCAGACCGGTTTCGTGATCGCAACGGTCATGGTCGACGTCTTCGATGCGGAGAGTCCAGAGGCCGGCGTGTTTTTTGGCGAAACACCAACTGCCGAGCGCGGCAACGATCGAGCCGAAATGCAGCGGACCCGACGGAGAGGGTGCGAATCGACCATGGATGGCGGGTTGCTGAATCAAATTTCGTGCCTTATTCAGTTTGCATATTGAAAGTGAACGGGATTTGCCTCATTTTATGAGGTGTAAACGTCCAATGGCTGGGCGAAAACTTGAGAGTCATAAATGCTTAAGCGTATTTTCTTCTTTGTGCTGACCAACGTTGCCGTGATCGCCATGATCAGCATCGTCATGATGGTTCTGCAGACATTTTTTGGCATCCGCATTCCGCCAGGAGGACTGGTTTATGCGCTGATGTTTGGTTTCGCCGGTTCGATCATCTCCTTGCTGATGTCGAAGTGGGTGGCACTGCGTTCGGTCGGTGGTCAAGTGATCACGCAACCGAAGAATGCCACGGAGCAGTGGTTGTTTGAAACCGTGACGCGCCAAGCTGCGCAAGCGGGTATCAAGACGCCGGAAATCGCGTTGTATGATTCGCCGGAAGTGAATGCATTCGCGACGGGTCCATCGCGTAACAATTCGTTGGTCGCTGTGTCGACCGGTTTGTTGAATCAAATGACGCCGGACGAAGCGGAAGCAGTCATCGGTCACGAAGTGTCGCACGTTGCGAATGGCGACATGGTCACGATGATGTTGATCCAGGGTGTGTTGAATACGTTCGTGATTTTGCTGTCGCGTGCGGTTGCAAACGTCGTTGCGGGTAACCGCGAAAATGGCGGTGGCATGATGTACTTCGCCGTCGTCATGGTTTTGCAGATCGTGTTTGGTTTGCTCGCAACGATCGTGCAGATGTGGTTCTCGCGTCACCGCGAATTCCGCGCAGACCAAGGTGGTGCAACGTTGGCTGGCCGTCAGAAGATGATTGCTGCACTCGAGCGCCTGCGTTCGCAGCATCAGCCGGAAGACACGCCGAAAACGATCGCCGCCTTCCAAATCAATGGTCGTTACACGTCAGGTCTGCAAGAGTTGTTCATGACGCATCCACCGTTGGAAAAGCGCATCGCCGCACTGCAATCCTCGACGATTTCTTGATGTCACGGGAGGCCACGCAGAGATGCGTGGCTTCTTCGTTAGAGCGGTGTCTTTCCCGTCTCGCCTTCGATTTCGCGGACGAGCTTCGGTACGAGATAACCGGAGAGTTGCTTCGCAAGTTCTCTGTGCAACGCGCGCGCTTCGTCGTCGCTCACATCGAAATGCGCCGCACCTTGCACGCGATCCAGCACATGCAAGTAGTAGGGCAGTGCGCCCGCCGCGAACGTGCGTTCGCTCAATGCTTTCAAGGTCGCAACATCATCATTGATGCCGCGTAGTAATACGGCTTGATTTAAGACCATTGCCCCGGCGTTTCGCAATTGGGCGATCGCTTGATCAACGTCGGCATCGAATTCATTCGCATGGTTCGCGTGGATGACAACGGCCACGTTGAATGGCAGTGTCGCAATCCAGTCCGCCAACTCATCATCGATGCGCGCTGGCAAAACATTCGGCAGCCGCGTGTGGATGCGCAATCGTTTGATGTGCCCGATCGTCGCGAGTTGGTCGGTGAGTTCGCGCAGCTTGCGCGTCGACATTGACAGCGGATCGCCACCCGACAAAATCACTTCTTCCACACTCTCATCCGCGCGCAATGCTTCGACCGTATCGTGCCATGCAGAGGTCGCAGCGTGATCGTCGCTGTACGGATAATGGCGGCGGAAGCAGTAACGGCAATGGATCGCGCATGAGCCGGTCGTGATCAGCAACGCGCGGCCTTGATACTTCTGCAAAACACCCTGCGCCGTCCGCGCCGAAGCATCGCCCACCGGATCCAATGCATCGAAGCCGGGGACCACGCGATTTTCGTCAATGATCGGCAGTACTTGGCGGAGGAGGGGGTCGTTGGGGTCGCCGCGCCTCATTTTGGCAACGAACGCCTTTGGAACGCGCAGCTTGAACGGACTGTCGGTCACGCGGGGAATTTCAGATTCGAGGCCGAGGATCGTCAGCAGTTCGACGGGATCGGAAATGGCGTCGCGCCACTGTTCCTGCCAGCGGGCATCGAGGCCAAAATCGGCTTGAAAACTGACGGAAACTGTTATCATAGAGGGCTATATTGTATCAATTTGGGAGTTTCAAGCATGGCCACTTATGGCATGAACGACGTGAAGAACGGTATGCGGATTTTGGTGAATGGCGATCCATGCGTCATTACGGATACCGAATACGTCAAGCCAGGTAAGGGTCAAGCTTTTACTCGCGTCAAGTATCGCAACATCAAGAGCGGTCGCGTCCAGGAAATCACGATGAAGGCGACCGATGATCTGGAAGCTGCAGACGTCGTCGATACCGACATGCAGTACCTGTACGGTGACGGTGAATACTGGCACTTCATGAATCCGGAATCCTTCGAGCAAGTGCAGGCTGACAAGGCCGGCATGGGCGGCGCTGAGAAGTGGCTGAAGGGTGAAGAAGATTGCGTCGTGACGTTGTGGAACGGCGTGCCAATCATGGTGCAACCACCGAACTTCGTCGAACTGAAGATCACGGAAACGGATCCAGGTGTCCGCGGTGATACGTCGGGCGGCGGTGGCAAGCCTGCAACGCTCGAAACCGGCGCAGTGGTTCGCGTGCCGTTGTTCGTCGGCACCGACGAGCTGATCAAGGTCGATACGCGTTCGGGCGAATACGTCTCGCGCGTCAAGTAAGTTGCCCGCGATGACGGCCGAACACGCCGACTCGACAGAATTTGTACTGCAAGGCCGCGTTGTTTTCCTGAGCGACGCGGCTTTCTGTTATCAAGGAATTTTTGTTCAAAAATGACTGATCATCTCCACTGTGACGTTCTCATTGAAGCTGGCTGGGTTGTGCCGGTTGAACCCAAGGGCGTGGTGCTTGAAGACCATGCCGTAGCGATTAAGGACGGCGTGATTGTCGGTATCTTGCCGACGTTTGAAGCGCGCCAGAAGTTCTCCGCACGCGAGCGCATCGTCAAGCAAGATGCTTGCTTGATGCCGGGCATGGTGAACTCGCACACGCATAATCCAATGACGTTGATGCGCGGTGTTGCCGACGATCTGCCATTGATGGAATGGTTGCAAGGTCACATCTGGCCGATCGAAGCGAAAATCATCGGACCTGAAATGGTTGCCGATGGTGTGACGTTGTCCATTGCGGAAATGATCCGTGGTGGCACGACGACTTGTAACGAGAATTATTTTTTCCCGGATGTGCAAGCGCAGGTTTATAAGCAGCATGGTTTCCGCGCGATGGTTGGTCTGCCGATCATTGACTTCCCGACGCCGTGGGCTGCGACGGATGATGAGTATTTCGACCGTGCGCGCCAAGTCCATGATCAGTGGATGGGTGATGCTCTGATTAGCACCGCGTTTGCGCCGCATGCGCCGTATACCGTCAAGGATGAGAGCTTTAAGCGCATCCAGATGTATTCCGAGCAGCTGGATATTCCGGTGCATTGCCACGTGCACGAAACGCAATTCGAAGTGGATGAAGCGATTGCGCAGACGGGCATGCGTCCGCTGACGCGCTTGGATAAGTTGGGTCTCGTGAACGATCGTTTGATTGCCGTGCATATGACGGCGTTGGATGAAGGTGACATCGAACTGTGCGCGCGTAACGGCGTGCATGTCGTGCATTGCCCCGAGAGTAACTTGAAGTTGGCGTCGGGATTTTGTCCGGTGCATGGCCTGCATTCGCGTGGCGTCAATATTGCGATCGGTACCGACGGCTGTGCATCGAACAATGATCTCGACATGTTCGGTGAAACGCGTACTGCAGCGTTGTTGGCGAAGGCAGTTGCGGCAAATGCTTCGGCGTTTGGTGCGGCGGATGCCTTGTATGCGGCGACGATGGGCGGTGCCCGTGCCTTGTCGATGGATGATCGGATTGGTTCGATCACTGTTGGAAAGCAAGCTGACTTGGTTCTCGTTGATATGTCTTCGCCGGAAACGCAACCGGTACACAACATCGTGTCGCAATTGGTTTATGCGGTTGGACGTCAGCATGTCAGTGATGTTTGGATCGCGGGTGTGCGTAAGTTGAAGGATTCCGTTTTGACGGAAATGGATGCGGCGGAATTGTCGGCGAATGCGAAGTCATGGCGTTCGCGCATTGCGGGCATTCAACTCTAGGAGTGTTGGTGATGGAGAATTCGAATTTTTCGCAGGCTGAGCTGGATAAGTTTGGCGCGTTGGCGAATCGCTGGTGGGATCCGGATGGTCCGCAGAAGCCATTGCATGCTTTAAATCCAGTGCGTTTGCAGTATGTTGCGGATTATGCAACGTTGAGTGGCGCTAATGTGTTGGATGTTGGTTGTGGCGCGGGACTGTTGAGTGAAGCGTTGGCGACGCGTGGTGCCTCGGTGACCGCAATCGATTTGGCGCCTGAGTTGATCAAGGTTGCGAAGTTGCATGGACTCGAGTCGGGCGTGAAGGTTACGTACGAATTGAAAAGCGTGGAAGCGTTGGCTGCTGAGCAACCCGGTTCGTTTGATGTGGTGACGTGCATGGAGATGCTGGAGCATGTGCCTGAGCCTGCATCGATCATTCAAGCGTGTGCGACGTTGTTGAAGCCGGGTGGGAAGTTGTTTTTCTCGACGTTGAACCGTACGCCGGCTGCGTTTGCGTTGGCGGTGGTTGGCGCGGAATACATTGCGCAGCTGTTGCCGAAGGGAACGCATACGTACGAAGATTTCATCAAGCCAGCAGAGTTGGCTTCGTGGTGTCGTCAAGCGGACTTGCAAGTGCGTGATGTCACGGGGTTGTTGTATGAGCCGTGGAAGCATGCCGCGCGTTTGACCTCGCGCACGGATGTGAACTATCTAGGCTATGCGGAAAAGTCGCTGTGACGGTTGGTTTCCCCCGTGGTGTGTTGTTCGACTTGGACGGAACGCTGGTTGATAGTGCGCCCGATTTCGTGGCGACGATTGCGTTGATGGCTGCTCGCCTCGGTATGCCGCCGGTCTCGTTGGAGCAGTTGCGTCCGCATGTTTCGAAGGGTTCGCGTGCGATGTTGAAGGCATCGTTCCCTGAATTCCCCGAGGAAGAACGTGAGGCGTTGGTGCCTGAGTTCCTTTCCACATACGAAGGCTTGCTTGGCGATCATGCGCCGCCGTTTGAAAGTATTCCGGAGTTTTTGGCTGCGTTGGATGATGCCGGTGTGCCGTGGGGCATCGTGACGAATAAGCCGGAATATCTTGCGGTGCAGGTTTTGGACAAGCTCGATTGGTCTGAACGGTCCAAGGTATTGATTGGTGGGGATACGTTGCCGGTCAAGAAGCCCGATCCGTTGCCGTTGATCGTAGCCGCTGAAAAAATGGGAATTGCACCCGCGGACATCGTTTACGTCGGTGATGATTTGCGCGACATTCAAGCGGCGAATGCGGCGGGGATGCGTTCGGTCGCAGCGTTGTGGGGCTATCGTTTGAATGACGAAAATCCAGACGAGTGGAACGCCTGCGTGCAAATGTCCGACGTCACTGAATTGATGGATGGAACGAAGTGGCCGCAGTAACACCGGCGAATGATTTCGTCGCCAAACATTGGCAACGTTGGCCGGAGTGGCAGTTTGCGTCGGTGTTTTTGGCGGAAGATCAACGCGCCTTGATCCATGATTGGTACGCGCTCCAAAATGAGTTGTGGCTCGCCGCTTACTCCTTCGAGGATCCAACGCCCGGTGCCGCCAAGCTCGCGTGGTGGCAGGAAGAATTGCGCGGTTGGAGTAAGGGTATGCGCCGTCATCCATTGGGGGCTTCGCTGCAGCCTCGCTCCACGCATTGGAACGAACTTGCCGATCAGCTGACGTTGCCATTTGATGATGGAGCCTTGGCGTCTGTTTTGTCCAAAATCGATCACGATCTCGCCGGATCCCGCGGTATGGCACATACGCCGAGCATTGCGGACGCATTGTCGTTTGAGCGCTCGTTGTTGCGGGACGATTCGTCTGCGGTGTCGTCTTCGCCGAAGTTGCGCGGTTTGAGCCGTGCGCGTGCGATGCAAGTTGCGTTGTCCGCTGCGCGTGCGAAGTCGTCCGATGTCACAAAACCGCTTTCACCTTTGCGCACAATCTTGACTTGCTGGCGTGCAGCCCGCATGTCTAAGTCATGAAAAATACGGGTTTTTCCGCATGAATTCCGAAGTAAAGCCATTGCCGGACGTCGCGTTCGAGCAGGCGCAATATCAACGTCCATTGAACTGGGTGGGCATGGCGAACGTCGCGCTGCCTGTAATTTGGGAAGGCGTGACGATGGCGGCGAACGTCGATGTGTTCGTCAATCTCACCGACGCGGATGCGCGTGGGATCCACATGTCACGTTTGTATCTGCAAATCCAGGATGCGTTCGCTTCGTCCGAGTTGTCACGCGAACTTCTCGAGACGGTGTTGCGCAATCTCGTCGACACGCAAGAGGGCAGTTCCGACGCGGCGCGTTTGGTGTTCCGTTTCGATGCGTTGCTGTCACGTGAAGCTTTAGCGTCCGACAACAAAGGTTGGCGTCGCTATCCGGTGACGTTGGATACGTCGTGGAGTGTTGCTGATGGTTTCCGCTGGAATCTCAAATTCCCTGTGACTTATTCGTCAACGTGCCCGGCATCGGCTGCATTGTCTCGCCGTGCCAATGCCGAGCATTTCGAATCGACGTTCGGTCCGCGCACTGAGGCGTTGATTGCCGATATCGGTGCTTGGATTGCCGGCCCGTCGGCTTTGGCCGCAACGCCTCATGCTCAGCGTTCGAACGCGTGGATCGACGTGGATCTCTCGACTTCGTTGTCGTCGCTACCGATGCGTTCGTTGTTGGATGCGTTGGAATTAGCGTTGGCAACCGTGGTGCAAACTGCCGTGAAGCGCGAAGACGAGCAAGCATTCGCGCGATTGAATGCCGCGAACTTGATGTTCTGCGAAGATGCATCGCGCCGTGTGGCAGCAGTGTTGTCGTCGCGCGATGATGTCGTGCGTTTCAATGCGAAGGTCGAGCATCTGGAGAGTTTACACGCCCATGACGCGGTGGCGTATGTGAGCGGCGCAGGACGCGCTAAGAACTAAGCCCTTGAAATTAGAGAAGGGAAAAGGGAAAAATGACGGCGACGTCCGCTCCCTTTTCCCATTTCGTTTCTCCCTTTTCGCATTAAGGCTTTTCCAACAGCAACAGCGGATCGATCCGCGTGTCGAGCCAGTTCATACCCCAGTGCAAATGCGGTCCTGTTGCACGGCCTGTCGCACCGACGCGCGCGACGACGTCACCTTGGCGAACGACATCACCGACTTTCACATCAATGCGAGAGAGGTGCAGGAAATTGCTGCTGATGCCTTGACCGTGATCGAGCACCAACGTGCCACCGGTGAGATACAGACCAGGATCAGCGAATGTCACGACACCGCCGGCAGGTGCTTTGACCGGAGTGCCAGTGCCGACGGCGATGTCCATGCCGGAGTGAGCGGCGCCAGGTTGACCGTTGTATGAGCGCGAACTGCCGAAGCGGCCGGAGATGCGGCCCGTGACGGGCCAGATGAATTTTTGCAAATAGTCCTGGCGGTCATCGTTGCGCTGGCGGGCTGCAGTGACGCGGGCCTGTTCGGCTTCGATGCGTTGTGCGATCGCGCCGGTTGGGTTGGCGGTTTTCGGTGGGACGCCGTTGACGCGTTCGACAGGGAAGTCGCGCTTCAGGACGTTGACTGAGACAACGCGTGCATCACCGCACGAAGGCTTGATCGTCACCTTAGCGACACCGGTTGCGTCGCGGGCGATGCCGAAGACGTAGTCGCCATTTTTGCCTTGTTTTAAGGCCTTTCCGTTGACGTCGATCGAGCTGCCGATGGGAGCGCGGCCGGTAATCATCGAACCTTGTTGCGCGCTGGCGACCGGGTCTTTCCAGTCACCGGGATTGCACGCGGCGAATGCGGTGTTGGCGCCGAGTAGGGCGGCCGTTACAAAAAACACTTTAATCAACGGTCAAACTCCAGTCGTTGTCCGGCAATGTTGTCGGTTAGATTTCTGCCATCCCATGCCAACGAACCGTTGACATAGGTTGCGGCGATGGTGGTGTTGAAGGTGTGTCCATCGAACGGCGTCCAGCCGACTTTCGAGAGAACTTCATCATTCGATGCGGTGTGCGGTTCCTTGCGGACCACCACGAGATCTGCAAAGTAACCTGGACGCAGATAACCGCGATCTTTCACGTCGAACAATTGCGCGGGGGCGTGGCAGACTTTTTGGACGAGATGTGGGAGAGACATGCGACCGTCCAACACCTTATCCATCGCAACTTGCAATGCGTATTGCACCAACGGCAAACCGCTCGGCGCTTGCGCGTAAGGCTTCTGCTTCTCTTCCAACGTGTGCGGCGCGTGATCCGTTGCCAACACATCGATCACATCATTCGCGACGGCATCGATGATTGCTTCACGGTCCGATGCTTCCTTGATCGCCGGATTGCACTTGATCAAATTGCCAAGGCGTCCGTAATCCTCACGTGCGAAATGCAAAAAATGCACACACGTCTCCGCAGTAATTCTCTTACGGGAGCCATCTTCGCGAATGAGAGGTCCTTTCTCGAACAACGCCAACTCATCCGCCGTCGAAATATGCAGAACGTGCAGACGCGAATCATGTTTGCGCGCCAGCTCCAGCGCCAGTCGCGTCGACTTGATGCACGCTTCACGCGAACGGATGTCGGGGTGCTGCATGGCGGTGAGATTTTCGCCGTATTCACGTTGATACTCAGCCATTTTGGCATCGATCATCGGCGTGTCTTCGCAGTGCGTAATGATTGGTACGGGAGCATTGGCAAAAATTCCATCTAACACTTCCGGATCATCAACCAACATGTTGCCCGTCGATGCACCCATGAACACTTTCACGCCCGGCGCGCTCAATGGATCGAGCGTCTTGATGTGCTCGAGATTATCGTTCGCAGCGCCGAAATAAAATCCATAGTTCGCACGCGCACGTCCACGCGCACGTTGATATTTGTCTTCGAGAATTTCCGCGGTCAACGTCGGTGGGTTGGTGTTCGGCATATCCATGAAGCTGGTGATGCCGCCTGCGACGGACGCCGCAGATTCGCTCGCGATGTCCGCTTTGTATTCCAGTCCCGGTTCGCGAAAGTGCACTTGATCATCAATCATCCCCGGCAACAGCCACGCACCATTCAAATCCACGATCTCGTCATCGTCGCGGCGATCGAGCTTTTCGCCAACTTCCGTGATGCGCTCTCCGGTCATTCGAAGCTCACCGGGAAATTCACGGCCGTCGCTGACAAGGGTGGCGTTGATGAAAAGCGTGGAAGCACTCATGGATCGATATTCCTTTGGGAATGAAAACAGCGGTCGACATGCTCGGGCACCGGATCGACACCGCCGGGGTTGAACGGGTGGCAGCGCGCGATGCGTTTCGCACCGAGACAACACCCCGTTAACGCGCCGTGACGTTCAATGGCTTCTCGTGTGTAATCGGAACATGAAGGATAAAAACGGCAACGCTGGCCCAGAAGCGGACTGATAAACCGCTTGTAGCCGCGTAGTAATGTGATGAGGAATTCGCGAATCACCTGAACAATAATAACCGTATCAGTGTTAATGCTGACCCAGCCTTGAAGCTGACGGGGAAACAGAGTATAAAGGGTCGATTCGAAATTTTTTTCGGAAAAATACATAGGATTTGGAAGTGGCAACGAAGAAAACTGCAAAGAAGACGACGAAGGTCGCGAAAAAGGTCGTAAAGGCAGCGAGCGCGAAGAAGTCTGCGAAGCCTGCAGCGAAGAAAGCACCTGTTGCGAAGAAGGCTGTCGCGAAGAAGGCTCCGGTCAAGAAGGCGGCGGTGAAGAAAGTCGCAGCGAAGTCGGTCGCGAAAGCAAAGCCAGTTGCCAAAGCCAAATCCAAGCCAGTCGCTCCGGCGAAGAAGGCTGCGGTCAAGAAGGCTGCACCAGCGAAGAAGGTTGTCGCGAAGAAAGCTGCACCTGCCAAGAAGGCTGCACCAGCGAAGAAAGTTGTCGCCAAGAAGGCAGTAGCGAAGAAGGTTGTCGCGCCGGCGAAGAAGGTTGTCGCTAAGAAAGCTGCTCCTGCCAAGAAAGTCGCCGTCAAGAAAGTCGCGGCACCTGCGAAAAAGGAAGTAATAGCGAAGAAGGCTGCGCCGGCGAAGACGCCAGCACCTGCGAAGACCGCGAAGGTCGCTGCGAAGAAGGAAGTCGAGAAGAAGGTCGACGCACCTGTTGCTGCTCCGGCACCTGCGCCAGAGACACCGAAAGCCGAGCCGGTCAAGGCGAAAGGCAAGCGCGGTCCGAAGCCAAAGAAGGAAGCAGCGGAAGAGCCAAAGCGCCGCGAGCCATTCAAGCGTGATTTCCAACCGAAGAAGGTTGCCGCTGCTGCGAACGTGACTGGCCAGAAAGCTGCACCAAAGAAGAAAGTCAAGGAAATCCCGTACGAAGTGGATGTTGATGGACGTCCGATCGTCCCGGAAGGCTACAAGCCATCTGAGGACGAAGAGTACATGAGCCCGTTGCAGCTGGAGTATTTCCGTCAGCGCCTTTTGCAATGGCGTGCAGACTTGGTGGACGAATCCAAGCAAACGATTGAAAACCTGAAGGAAGAAGTCCGCGACATCGGTGATGAAGCCGAGCGTGCTTCACGCGAGACGGAGAATGCGTTCGAATTGCGTACGCGTGATCGTTACCGCAAGTTGATCTCGAAGATCGACAGCACATTGGTGCGGATTGAAAGCAATGACTACGGCTATTGCATCGAAACCGGCGACGAGATTGGTCTGAAGCGTCTCGACGTTCGCCTGACTGCTGAGCGCACGACCGATGCGCAGGAGCGTTGGGAACTGAAGCAAAAGCAAATGGGCGACTAAAGCTCGTTGAGGCCGAAGGCTAACGGCTTAAGGTTTTAGGCTAAAGAAGAAGCGCGGACTTTGAGTGCCGCGCTTTTTTTGTGCGTTACAAAGATGAACTTGTGTCCAGGGAGCATTGTTCACTGTTGGCGAAGCCTCAAGTTTCAGGTTTCTGTTTTATTTCAGGTCGCTGATCCGCATACGCCGCAGCTCAGGTGACTTGAACGCGGTGATGATCACCACGAGAATTGTCACGAAGCCACCGAACATGGTCGCGGGAATGAGTCCGAGTAGCGCAGCCATGGTGCCGGCGTAGAATGCGCCAAGCTCGTTGGATGAGCCGATGAAAATGCCATTGATCGACGACACGCGTCCCCGCATTTCATCTGGCGTCGTGAGCTGCATGATGGTGGAGCGCAACACGACCGAAACGCCATCGAACAAGCCCGTGCAGAACAGGATTGCGGCGGAGAGCCACAACCATTTCGACATCGAGAAGAGAATCCAACTCACACCGAAAAGGGCGACGGAACCGAGAAGGATTTTGCCGGCGTTCCTGTCGAGGGGCTTTCTTGATAGCCACAATGCAATGATGATCGAACCCGCAGCCGGTGAACCGCGCAAGATACCCAAAGCTTCAGGACCTGCGAGCAAGACGTCCTTGATGTATGCGGGCAGCATCGAAATAGCACCGCCGAACAACACGGCGAACATGTCGAGCGCCATCGCGCCAAGAAGGATCGGCTGATTCCAAACGAACTTTCCGCCTTCCGCGATCGATGCAAAAATCGGTGGTCGCTTCTCGGGCTTCGGCCTTTCGCCAACCTTGATCGTCCTGACCGCAACCGCCGCGATCAATCCGAAGCCGACGGCCAACGCATACGCCGTTGAAATGCTGAATTTCGCGATAACCAAACCTGCGATCGCGGGACCCAAAACGAGACCGGTCTGGAAGATGACAGCGCCCATCGAAGCGCCGCGCACGAATTGTTCGCGTTTGAGAATCTGTGCGAACAACGCGTTGTAGATCGGTCCGAGGAACGAACGGACGCAACCGGACAGCGCGATCGCGACGTACATAAACCAGATGCCGCTGACAGGGATCCACTTCTGCGTGTACGCAAGCAACAAGGCAGGCGTCAACGTCAGCACGAGACACGAATAAAAACCGAGCACCCGCCGACGCATGATGTCCACGAGATAGCCGGCGAATGGTGCCACCAAGACATACGGAATGACTTCCGCTAACCCGATCGTGCCGAGCTTGAGCGGATCGCGCGTCATCACGTAGATCTGCCAGCCGACCGTCACCGCCACCGTCTGATACGACAGCATCGTAAAAATGCGGTAAACCATCAATTGCAGGAATTGAGGGTTTTTGACGGGCGATTCCGGTTCGGCTTCCGGTTCCGCGACGGCTTCGGTCAACGTGCTCATGCAGCCGCGCGCGCCGTGTCCTTGATGAAGACGAGCAATGATGCGAGGCCATTGCTGCGTGTTGGCGAGAGATGCTTACTCAATCCAATTTCAGCAAGATACGTCGGTTCCGTGTCGACAATTTCCTGCGCAGTACGACCCGAATAAACGCGCAATGCGAGGAAGATCAAGCCGGAAACAATCGTGCTATCGCTGATCGCATCGAAAAAAATCTTCCCATCCTCATGACGCGGCACAATCCACACGAGTGATTGGCAACCTTTGAGCAGGTGATCTTCAGTCTTGAGGTCGGCGGGGAGGTCGGGGAGTTTTTTGCCCAGGTCAATCAGATATTGATAGCGTTCGGACCAATCCGAAAAAAACGCAAACTCATCCGCAATCGCCTGCTGTGCTTCAGCCGTCGTCGCTTCCATCGGGAACAAACTCATGAGCGTCTCCAGCGCACACCTTGCGGCGTATCTTCAAGCGTGATGCCTTCGGCTTGCAGTTGGTCGCGCAACGCATCGGCACGAGCGAAATCCTTCGCTGCCTTCGCGGCAACGCGCTCGTCGACGAGTGCTTGAATCCGCGCATCGTCATCCGAGTCGCTCACGCCACGCGCAAACCATTCTGCCGGTGGCTGCTGCAACAAACCCATCGCCAAACCTGCACCCAACAACTTCGACTTCAACGTTGCTAGTTGCGTTGCATCGGGCGAAGCTGCTGCGAGCAGTTGGCGAATTTCTGAAGCGTAACCGGCGATCAAAGCCATGACAGCCGGCGTGTTGAGATCGTCATCAAGCGCATCTTCGACTTCGGAAGGAATGATCGCTTCAGCGTCAATGTTCGCAACATCACGCAACGTGCCGTAGAGACGATCCAGCGTCTTGATCGCTTGCGTGATCAAGTTGTCCGACCATTCGAGTGGCTGACGATACTGAGCGCTGAGCAATGCAAAGCGCAACGCCTCAGAAGGATACTGCTGCACGAGATCGTGAATGCGTTCGATGTTGCCGACGGACTTCGACATCTTCGCGCCGCCGAAATTCAGCATGCCGTTGTGAAGCCACCAGCGGGCGAATGTTTTGCCACCGTGGGCGCAGACGCTTTGCGCGATTTCATTTTCATGATGTGGGAATTGCAGATCGATGCCGCCGGCGTGAATGTCGATGGTTTCGCCGAGATGCTGCGCAGCCATCGCTGAACACTCGATATGCCAACCGGGACGACCGCGACCCCAAGGAGAGGACCAACCTGGCAGTTCGGAAGAAGAGGGCTTCCAGAGCACGAAATCGCCCGAATTGCGCTTGTAGGGAGCGACTTCAACGCGCGCGCCGGCTAGCATTTCGTCTTGATTGCGACCGGAGAGCTTGCCGTAATCGGCAAACGAATCGACCGCGAACAAAACATGTCCTTCCGCCTCATACGCATTTCCATTCGCGATCAACTGCTCGATCATCGCGATGATGGCGTCCATGTTGTCGGTGACGGCAGGCTCGAGATCCGGTGGCACGACGCCCAGCGCATGCATGTCATCGCGATACGCCTTCGTGAATTCGTCCGTGATGGCGCTGATTGGAACTTGTTGCTCGATGGCGGCGGCATTGATTTTGTCATCGACGTCCGTGATGTTGCGTGCATAGACGACTTCGCCATAGCGGCGGCGCAAAGCCTTTGCCAAAACATCGAACACCACAGGTCCGCGGCCATTGCCGATGTGCACGTAGTTGTAGACGGTCGGTCCACAGACATACATGGTCACGCGGTTTGGATCGGCGGGTGTGAAAGCTTCGAGACGGCGGGATAGGGAGTTGTAAAGTTGCAAAATTCAGCCAGACGTACAGATATTTTTCGAGTGGTCATTTTATCGTGAACAGATGTGCAATAGGCGTGATCCCGTTCAGTGACCTTCCAGTGGAGCTTCGTTAAAATATCGTCAAGTATGTTTCGCATGTCCTTCATTCCGTTGATTTTCGTGATGTTTTTCGCGATCAGCTCTGCTTACGCGCAGAGCGAAACTGTCGTGATTAAGGAAAATGTGACGACTGTTTACGCCGACGTGCTTCGCGTCACGCCGATCATGCAAACGCTGCGTGCCACGCGCAACGAGCAGGTTTGTGATGGCAAGCCGAGTAATCATGATTCGCATGGATGGATTCGCACGCTTCGTGACCTGACCAATCGCACCGTCGATAAGATCAAGACCTCCGACCGTGTTACGGGCAAGGGATGCCGCATTGTCGAAGTCGAGCGTGAATTCCAGCGTCCAATCGCTTACGACGTGGATTACATGTACCAAGGCATGAAATTCCGCTCGCGTTTGCCCGAAGATCCGGGCACGCGATTGAAGATCCGTATTGGCGTGAAGCCAATAATCCAGTAATCTAGCGTCCGTGAAAGTATTTTTTGCAGCTCCCGATGTTTTGACGTCTGCCTACATGGCGGCCGGGATGACTTCGCGTGCTCGACGGATGGCACCTTCGTTCGATCAAGTTTGGGTTGAATCGGTGCGCGGCGCCTGAGCGTCGCGATGTTAAGTCATTCGGATCTGCGGATCCACATCGATCAATGGCCCGGCGTTTGTCGGGTTTTTTCGTTTTAATTTCAGTGGATTTTTTGCATGCGTCATTTTCTCAATACCCAGGACTGGAGCCGTCCTGACCTCGATCAATTGTTGCTCGATGCCTCGGCGTTCAAGGAGTCGAAACTCGGCGATCAATTGAAGGGCAAGTCGATTGCGTTGATGTTTTTCAATCCGTCGATGCGTACGCGCACTTCGTTTGAGCTGGGTGCGTTTCAGTTGGGCGGTCATGCGATCGTGTTGCAGCCTGGCAAGGATGCATGGCCGATCGAGTTTGATCTTGGCACCGTGATGGACGGTGATACGGAAGAGCACATTGCGGAAGTGGCGCGTGTTTTGTCGCGGTATGTCGACCTGATCGGCGTGCGTGCGTTTCCGAAGTTTGTCGATTGGACTGTGGATCGCGAAGATCAAGTGCTGCAATCGATTGCGAAGTACGCGACAGTTCCGGTGATCAACATGGAGACGATTACGCATCCATGTCAGGAGCTCGCGCACATTCTGGCGTTGCAGGAACATTTCGGGACGCGTGATTTACGTGGCAAAAAATACGTTTTGACCTGGACCTATCATCCGAAACCATTGAACACGGCAGTTGCGAATTCGGCGTTGACGATCGCAACGCGCATGGGCATGGACGTGACGTTGCTCTGTCCAACGCCGGAGTATGTGCTCGATCAACGTTACATGGATTGGGGCGCTGCGAACGTTGCGGAGAACGGTGGTTCGTTGAACGTGTCGCATGACATTGAGTCGGCGTATGCAGGCGCGGACGTGATCTATGCCAAAAGTTGGGGCGCCTTGCCATACTTCGGCAACTGGGGTCCGGAGAAGCCAATCCGCGATCAGTATCAGCACTTCATGGTCGACGAAGCGAAGATGGCGTTGACGAATAATGGTGTTTTTTCGCATTGTTTGCCGCTGCGCCGCAACGTGAAAGCTACCGACGGCGTGATGGATTCGCCGGCATGCATCGCAATCAATGAAGCCGAAAACCGTCTGCATGTACAGAAGGCGATCATGGCGACGTTGATGAAGTAATTTTGGAATTCAGAAAGGTTTAAGTAGATGGCTAAGGATATTGTTCTCGCGTTTTCCGGTGGATTGGATACGAGTTTTTGCGTTCCATATTTGCAGGAGCGTGGTTGGAATGTGCACACCGTGTTCGCCGATACCGGTGGTGTTGATGCGGAAGAGCGCAAGTTCATTGAAGATCGCGCCGCGGAGTTGGGCGTCACGTCGCACGTAACCATCGATGGTGGTCCGGCGATTTGGGATGAGTTCGTGAAGCCATTCGTGTGGGCGGGCGAAGGTTATCAATCGCAATATCCGTTGTTGGTATCGGACCGTTACTTGATCGTTGACGCTGCATTGAAGCGTTGCGCGGAACTCGGTACGCGCGCGATTGCGCATGGTTGCACGGGGATGGGAAATGATCAGGTGCGTTTTGACTTGGCTGTGAAAGCGCAGGGTGATTACGAAATCATCGCTCCAATCCGCGAAATCCAGAAAGAACACACCGAAGTGCGTGCCTACGAGCAAGCGTATTTGGAAGAGCGTGGCTTTGGTGTTCGCGCGAAACAAAAGGCATACACCATCAACGAGAACTTGCTGGGCTTGACGATGTCGGGTGGCGAGATCGACCGTTTCGAAGCGCCGGGTGAAGGTGCGGTGGGTTGGTGCAAAACGCGTAAGGACTGGCCGTCGGATGCTCTGGAAGTCGCCGTGACGTTTGAGCATGGTGAAGCCGTTGCGTTGAATGGCGAGCCGATGTCGGGTCCTGAGATGCTGGCGCAGTTGAATGCGTCGTTCGCAGAATATGGCGTTGGTCGTGGCGTTTATACCGGTGATACGACGATTGGTCTGAAGGGCCGCATCATTTATGAAGCACCGGGCTTGATTGCATTGTTGACGGCGCACCGTGCGTTGGAAGAGACGGTTTTGACGAAGCAGCAAAATCGCTTTAAGCCGGAGATCGCCCGCAAGTGGGTGGAGTTGGTGTATGAAGGTTTTTGGCACGACCCATTGAAGTTGGATCTCGAAGCGTTCCTCGCGTCGTCGCAGGAAATGGTGTCGGGCGTGGTCGTGTTGCGCACGGATGGTGCCGTGGTGAATGCGGTATCGGTTTCGTCGCCACATATCCTCAACGCGAAGGGCGCGACGTATGCGCAGTCGGCGGACTGGGGCGTGGAAGAAGCGGAAGGTTTCATCAAGCTGTTTGGCATGAGCTCGACCTTGTACGCGCAAGTCAATCGCGGCGAAGGATAACGCAACGTGTTGTCGCAAGTACTTGAGCATTTGGGCGCGCTTGTTTCGTTTGATACGCGCAACCCTCCGCGTCGGATTGGACCGGACGGGATTTTCACCTATCTGCAAACACATTTGCCAGGTTTCTCGTTTGACTTGATTGATCACGGTGCCGGTGCGGTGTCGTTGTTGGCGCGTCGTGGCAATCCATCGCGCGTGTACAACGTGCATTTGGATACCGTGCCGGACTCGAAAGATTGGACCGCTTCGCCGTTCGTGATGCGCGATATCGGCGACCGTGTGGTTGGCTTGGGTGTTTGCGACATCAAGGGCGCGGCGGCGGCGATGATTGTTGCGGCTTCGCGGACATCCGGTCCCGTTGCATTGCTGTTTAGCAGTGATGAAGAAGCGAATGATCCGCGGTGCATAGCGGCGTTTTTGCGCGATCATCCCGAGTTTACGGAAGCCATCATTGCCGAGCCGACTCAATGTGAAGCTGTGCTCGCGCATCGTGGCATTGCATCGGTGTTGATTGAATTTGAGGGGACGGCGGGACATGCATCATCGGCTTCCGCGTTGACCGCGAGTGCTGTGCACCAGGCTTTGAACTGGGGTTCCGCTGCGTTGTCGTACATCTCTGCACGTCAGCATGAACGCTTTGGTGGTCTGACGGGATTGCGATTCAACATTGGCACGATGGAAGGTGGGATCAAGGCGAACGTGATCGCTCCTTCGTCTGCATTGCGGTTCAATTTCCGTCCGTTGCCTTCGACCGATGTTGCGCAGATGCATGACGACTTGCGTGATGTGGCATCGGACCGTGATATTACGCCGGTACGTTATACCAAAACATTCTGGGGCCCTTCATTGCCCGCGGGTGACATTGCATTGGCGGAAGACCGTCGCTTGCTCGCGCGTGACTTGGCCGAAGAGCTGGATTTGCCGATTGGCAACGCCGTCGATTTCTGGACGGAGGCCTCTTTGTTCTCTGCAGCCGGTCTCACCGCGTTCGTGTTTGGTCCCGGCGATATTGCGCAGGCACACACGGCGGACGAATGGGTCCTGAAATCACAATTACAAACTTACACCGAACATCTGATTCGCCTGTTTGATGCAGGCACCGAAATTCAATGAACGACAGCCACGAAATTCAAACCCGTCAAACCATCGTCCGCCTGCTGTCCAACATGGGTGGCGCGAAGGAAATTTCGCAGTATTTGAAGCGATTTTCGCAATTGGATGATCAGCGATTTGCCGTCGTGAAAGTGGGTGGTGCCGTCCTGCGTGATGACATCGATGCGTTGACGTCGTCGCTGTCGTTTTTGCAGGATGTGGGTCTGACGCCGATTGTTGTGCATGGCGCGGGTCCGCAACTGGATGAAGCGTTGGCGGCAGAGGGAATCACCAAGGAAACGATCAATGGATTGCGTGTGACGCCACCGAATGTGTTGCGCATTGTTCGCCAGGTGATGCAAGCCCAAAATCTACGTTTGGTCGAAGCGTTGCAAACGATGGACACACGGGCGACATCGATTGTGTCGGGTGTTTTCGAAGCCGAACTGATTGATATGGATTCGTTGGGGATGGTCGGTGAAGTGACGTCGGTTGCGACGTCCTCAATTGAAGCGGCATTGAATGCGGGGTCGATTCCCGTGATCGCGAGCTTAGGCATCACGGAAGGCGGTCAGATCGTCAACATCAATGCAGACGTTGCGACGAATGAATTGGTGAAGCAGATTCAGCCGTACAAGGTTGTTTTCCTGACGAGCACCGGTGGTTTGCTGGATACCGATGGCGATGTCATTGATTCCATCAACCTGACGACGGAATACGAAGATCTCATGCAAGCGGATTGGATCAATGGCGGCATGCGCCTGAAAATCCAGCAGATCCACGACTTGCTGCTCGAATTGCCGGCATCGACTTCTGTTTCGATTACGCGTCCGGATGAGTTGGCGAAGGAATTGTTTACGCATACCGGATCGGGCACCTTGGTTCGTCGTGGTGAGCGCGTACTGCGTTTCACGTCGTGGGATGAGCTGGACCGTGATCGCTTGCGTGGATTGATTGACTCGGCCTTCGGTCGTCGTTTGAATGCGGATTATTTCGAGCAAACGAAGTTGGTTGAAGCGTTCGTGTCCGAGAGCTATCGCGCTGCAGTTGTGTTGATTGAAGGCGTGGATGGAATCTTGTATCTCGACAAGTTCGCGGTGCTGGATGATGCGCAAGGTGAAGGCTTGGGTCGCGCGGTCTGGAACGTCGTTGAGGAAAATCACTCACGGCTTTATTGGCGTTCGCGCACGGGCAATCCGGTGAACAGTTTTTATTCGTCGGTTTCGGACGGCAACATGTCGCAGGAAGGTTGGCGTGTATTCTGGACAGGTGTCAATGCGTTTGCGCAGATTGAACGTTGCGTCGTCGATGCAATCTCGCGTCCGCCGAATTTGGAACCGCCGAAATGATTGATTTCATGACCGTACTTTCGCAGCAGCCGACCCTGAAAGGGCAGTACGTTGCGTTGGAACCTGCGTCGATCTCGCACGTCGCAGATCTGCAGGCGGTCGTGGAAGATGGCCGCACTTACGAGTTGTATTACACGGGTGTGCCGTACCCTTCGGAAGTCGCAGCGTATTTGCAGAATGCCCTCGACAAGTCGGCGAAAGGCGAGCAGAAAATCTACGTCATCCGCGATCTTCGCAATGGCAAGATTGTCGGCTGCACACGTTACTACGATATCGATGGCGAAGTGCCGAAGTTGGCGATTGGGTATACGTTTTATGCGGAATCCGTGCGTCGTACGGCGATCAATACCGAAGCGAAATTGTTGCTGCTGAAGTTTGCGTTTGAGACGGCTGGCGCTGAGGCGGTGGCGTTTCATACGTCTTTCCAAAATCAACAGAGCCGTAAGGCGATTGAGCGTCTTGGTGCCCGTCAGGATGGCATTTTGCGTGCAGATAAGCGCCATAAAGATGGCACGCTGCGGGATACGGTGGTGTTTTCGATTTTGCGTCATGAGTGGATGGCGGTGCGCTCGCATCTCGAGCTGCGACTCGCCGCGCATGACAATGGTTACGTAAAGGAGTCGCGTTCGTGAAGCGCGTTGGACTGATTGGTGCGCGAGGTTACACGGGCACGGAATTGTTGGCATTGATTGCACGGCATCCGGAGTTGGAGCTTGAGTTCGTCAGTTCGCGTGAACATGCCGGACAGCAGGTGCCGAATTGGCCGTCTGAGTTGCGCTACGTGGAGCACGATGCTGACGCGTTGAGCCGACGTGGTGTGGATGTGGTGATTTTGGCAGTGCCCAATGATCGTACGGAGGAATATGTCCGCGCGTTTGATGCGAATAATCCATCGTGCGTGTTGATTGATTTGTCCGCAGATCATCGATTCAACAGCGATTGGTATTACGGTTTGCCGGAACTGACACGCGGTGATGCGGTGGGTAAAACACGCATCAGCAACCCGGGCTGTTATGCGACGGCGATGCAGGTGATCATTGCGCCGTTGATGGAAAAGGGCTTGATTGATGCATCGAAGGGCGTGCAATGTTTCGGTGTCTCAGGTTATTCGGGTGCCGGTACAACGCCATCGGACAAAAACAATCCAGAGTTATTGCACGATAACTTGATGCCGTATGCGTCGGTGAATCACATGCACGAACGCGAAGTCAGTCATCGCATGGGAACGCAGATTGAGTTCATGCCGAATGTGGCGGAGTTTTTTCGCGGGATTTCGATGACGGTGAATGCGCACTTGAACGCGGCTATGACTGCTGACGATTTGCGCACATTGTTTGTGGAGCGTTACGCGAACGAGCCGTTGATTCGCATCGTCGACGGCGCACCATGGGTCTCGAAGATTGCCGGCAAGCACGGCATTGAAATCGGCGGCTTCAGCGTGTCCGCAGACGGCAAGCGTGTGGTCATTCAATCGACCGAAGATAACTTGCTTAAAGGCGCGGCGACGCAAGCCATCCAAAACCTCAACAACGCATTTGGATTCGACGAACTAATGTCGATTCCGCAGGACGAAATTTTCTGATGTCTTTACTTTGGTCAAAACCCGGCGTCAAAGTCGATGCCGCCATCCAGGATTTTCTTGCCGGTGATGACGTGATCCTCGATCGCGAATTCATGCTGTACGACATCGAAGCGAGCATGGTGCAGGCAAATTCGCTGCAACGCGTTGGCATTCTTACCGAAGAAGAAGTGTCGGCAATTCACGGTGAGCTGGATCAGCTGGCGAAAGATTTCCAGAGTGGCGCATTCGTGTTGGATGCTACGTATGAGGACATGCACTCGGCGATCGAAGATCGTTTGATCGAACGCCTGGGTGACGTCGGCCGCAAGATTCACACCGGTCGTAGCCGGAACGATCAAGTGTTGGTTGCAACGCGTCTGTGGTTGCGTGATCAATTGCATACGTTGCTGGAGATCAACAAGGAAATCGCGTCCGTTGCGCTGGATCGCGCGCAAGCCGAAGCGATGCAGCCGATCGCCGGCTTCACGCATCTGCAGCGCGCGATGGTGTCGTCGCTTGGCATGTGGTGGGGCGCTTGGGCGGAAGGCTTCATCGATAACGCCGTGCGTGCCCGCGATACGTTGAACTGGATCAATGCAAATCCACTCGGCTCTGCATCGGGTTATGGCGTGAACATCGCGCTGGACCGGCATGCGGCGACGGCGGAGTTAGGTTTTGGACGGACGCAACTCATCGCGACGTACGCGCAATTGTCGCGCGGCAAGTTTGAAATCGGCGCGTTGGATGCACTGGGTGCGGCGGTGCTGGATTTGAGACGTTTGAGCTGGGACTTGAGCCTGTACGCGAGCCATGAATACGGCTATGTGAGTTTGCCTGCGCAATACACGACGGGTTCCTCATTGATGCCGAACAAGCGCAATCCGGATGTGATTGAGCTGATGCGTGCGACGTATGCGGCGATTGCTGCGGCACGCGTTGAGATCGAACAAACGGTCAGTCTGCCGAGCGGGTATCACCGCGACCTCCAGTTCACCAAGGGTGCGATAGTACACGGCTTCCATCGTGGCATGGGTGCACTGAAGTTGTTGCCGGATCTGTTGCGCAATCTTGAGTGGAACAGCGATCGCATGATCGGTACGCTCGACGATGGCTTGTATGCAACCGATGTCGCCGTTGAATTTTCGGCGCAGGGCATGCCGTTCCGTGATGCCTACAAAAAAGCCGCAGACCCATCACTTTGGTCGGGACGCGATCCTCATGAGAGCGTCGCGCAGCGCACGTCTGCAGGCGGCGCTGGCAACTTACAGCTCGAAGTGTTGCGGGAACGGCTCAGCGCGCTATAACAGCGACAAGATATCGACGCGGACAAACTCGTTCGCGTCCTGCGTGTTCGGTTCACGGCTCGCTGAAGATGGGAAGTTGTTGTCGTTGACGATGAGGACTTCTTTTTTGCCAGCGCGAGTCACGGCTTCGATGGTCCAGAAAGGCATCGCGTAAATGCCGTTGCGCTGCTTGGAACCCGACAACTTTCGTGGATCCTTGAGTTTCAGCAGATCGATGTAGTCTTGCTTGACCAACTTGCCATTCGTGCGGTCAATCGAAACTTTATACAAACGCTTGAACTGCGCCGGTTCCTTGAAACAGCGAGACGTATCGTCGCTCACGCATGCAAACTCCGCGGTACCTTCGCGGCTGTCACGCTCGATGACCAACAAGTGATTGGCATCCAGCGCGGTCAATGCGCCGACGGAATTCGTTGCGACATCCAGTGGATAATCGAGCGACTTCCCGGTCCACTTCTCGGTGCGCAAATCGAACTCCAATGCCTTCAGCACCGTTGCGCCTTCCATTGGACCTTCAAGCATCGCGATCAAGGTGCGATCACCGGGAAGAACTGCCATGTTTTCAAAACCTTTCGAGGATTTGATTTGATGACGGCACGTTTGGAAGGAAGGATTGTCGGGTGCACACACGCGTTCACCGTCGATCAAGGTGTCGATGACTTTCTCGATGCGACCCCAACGATCAGTCTTCACCAGATAAGGACCAAATTCATCGCCAATCCACAATGATGATCCAACGAAACGAAAACTCTCCGGATCCAGATCCGTGCCGCTTAGGTAACGCTTCGGATTGTTCTCGGAATTTGCGATGGGATAGGGCATGCGCTTCTTCGGATCACTCAGCAAAATATCCTTCAACGCACTCGCGCGACGGTTCACCCAATCCATTTTGAATTGCGTCAAAACCAACATCGCATCCGCAGAATTCGACTTCGCTCCGTAACCGTTATCCTGCAGAGCCCATGCGATATTGCCGGGCATCGCTTGGATGTCGCTGTAGCCTTGGCGCGGTTGACCCAACATCGGCAATGACAAACCCGTTAGTCGGCCTTGCGACTTGCCCGGCAACGACCCGAAAGCAGTCACCGGCGCAGAGCCCGCAGGGCCCGTGAATTTGCCGCTGATTTTGAACGCTGGCACTGACGCAGGCGCAGTGAACTTAGCGGTCGCAGGCAATTCCGCGTAACCCGTGACAACGCCGGAGACCTCAGCGGCAGAAGCCAATGCCGGCACCAAAACCAGCCCAAAAACAGCACAAACCAGTCGTTTCATCGAAGTCAGTCGCGGAAAGGGGACAAGGATCATTTTAGCGCGAAGCATTACGGGCGCAGACTCGCTAAAATAGGGCGTTCACCGCAACATCACGAATTCGGAGCTCCCTTGATCAAACCGCGTACACCGACTGGCGTTATGGAATTGCTGCCTGCCGATCAAATGGCGTTCCAGCGGATGCTCGACACGATCCGCCGCAACTATGAGCGATTCGGGTTCAGTCCGATTGAGACGCCGGTTTTTGAGCTGACGGAAACGCTGTTGACCAAGTCCGGTGGCGAGACCGAACGCCAAGTTTATTTCGTGCAATCCACGGGTAATCTTGAGAAAAAATCCGACGCTCTCCCCGAACTCGCCATGCGCTTCGACTTGACGGTGCCTTTGGCGCGTTATGTCGCAGAACACGAACGTGAGCTGGCATTCCCATTCCGCCGTTACCAAATGCAACGTGTCTACCGTGGCGAACGCGCGCAGCGTGGGCGGTTCCGTGAATTTTATCAGTGTGACATCGACGTGATCGGCAAGGATGCGTTGAGCGTGCGTTATGACGCAGAAATTCCGGCGGTGATCTACGCGATATTCAATGATCTCGCCATCGGTCCATTTACGATCCAACTCAACAACCGCAAGATCTTGAAGGGCTTCTTCGAGAGCCTGGCGTTGGCAGAAGGGTCGCAACAGGAATTGATTTTGCGTGAGATCGACAAGATCGATAAGCGTGGCGCAGATGCCGTCAAGGAAACGTTACTCGCTGATCCATTCAATCTCGATGCCAGCAAAGCCGAAGAACTGATGAGGTTCGTTGGCTTCCGTTCGAGCAGCACCGCCGACGCATTGAACGCGCTCGAAGCATTGAAGGGTCGCAACGAAACGCTCGACGAAGGCGTGAATGAAATGACATCGGTGATCAACGCACTGACCGCAATGAACATTCCGCAAGACGCGTTCGCATTGAATTTCTCCATTGCGCGCGGACTCGATTACTACACGGGCACCGTTTACGAAACGACCTTGAACGATTACCCGCAGATCGGTTCGATCTGTTCCGGTGGCCGTTACGAAAATCTAGCAAGCCACTACACCAAGTCGAAATTGCCGGGTGTCGGGATTTCGATTGGGTTGACGCGGTTGTTTTTCCAGTTGAAAGATGCAGGTTTGATCAGCACCGAAGAATCCACGACGCAAGTTCTCGTGGTGACGATGGAAGACAGCGAAGACGCACTCGAAGCGGCGTTGCAGTTCGCGACCTCACTACGCCAAAGCGGCATCAACACCGAAGTGATGCTTGAGAACGCGAAGCTCGCCAAGCAATTCAAGTACGCGGATAAGGCGCGCATTGGTTGGGTTGCAGTCATCGGCGAAGACGAGCGTACGAACAATCAAGTCACGCTGAAGAATCTCAGCACGCAACAGCAAGTCACGATTAACCAGGCGGATGCGGCGACGCATATGCATCAACACTAAACAGGACTCAACCGGCATGACCCAAGAACCAGTCGTTCTCGACGGACACTCACTCTCAATCGATGGCTTGCTGAAGATCGCGAATGGCGCTCACGTCCAACTGGATGAAGCGCAACTGGTAAAGGTCCGCAAAGCCGCTGACTTCCTCGCCGAACAGGTGAAGAAAGAAGAGCCGATTTATGGCGTCACAACCGGCTTCGGCAGCAACGCCAACCGTTTGCTCGGTGCGCATCACGCGCGTAAGGAAAATGACACCGGCAAAACGCTCACCGAAGAACTGCAAGACAACTTGATCACGACGCACGCCGTCTGTGTGGGCGAACCGTTCGCACCGGAAGTCGTGCGCGCCATGATGGGCATCCGCATCAACACGTTGATGCGTGGACACTCAGGCATTCGCGAACGAACGTTGCGAGCGCTCGTAGATATGCACAACTCCGGCATCGTGCCGGTGATTCCGCAACTCGGTTCGGTCGGCGCGAGTGGTGACTTGGCACCCCTGAGCCACCTTGCGATTGTTTTGCTGGGTGGTGGCGAAGCCTTCGTCGATGGCAAGCGCGTCAACGGTGCGAAAGCCCTTGAAATGAAGGGCTTAACGCCAGTGACGTTGAGCTACAAGGAAGGACTTGCGCTCAACAACGGCACCGCGCAAATGCTCGCGACTGGCATCCTCAGCCTCGACCGCCTCGAAGACATTGCGAACACGGCAGACATTGCGGCGGCGATGACACTCGAAGCATTCGCAGGACGCACTGGCGCGTTCGCCGAAGAAGTCCATGCATTACGGCCGCACCCAGGCCAAGTGGAAACGGCGAAGCACATCCGTCAACTCATCGAAGGCAGTGAACTCTGCGACATCCCTTATCAACTCGTGCCACGATTCGCGGACTGGATGCCTGATAGCTGGGATGACGCGCAGCGCCATCTCACGTTCGACATCCGTTGGGATTGGATTCCTTCGACGCAACGTCACGGGCGAGAGAAATTTTATACGCGATTTAAACCGTTCCTCGGTGGCAAAAAACATCAACCTCAAGACAGCTATTCGCTCCGCTGCATTCCGCAAGTTCACGGCGCGGTAAGAGACGCACTCGCACAAGCTCGCCGTGTCCTCGAAATCGAACTCAACTCGCTGACCGACAACCCTATCGTATTCCCCGATGCCGACAAGCAACACGTGGAAGACAAGGTTATTTCGGCAGGACACTTCCACGGCATGCCACTTGCATTGGCAATGAGCTATGTGAAAGCGGCGATTCCTGTTTTGGCAAGCATTTCGGAAAGAAGGCTCAATAAACTCGTCGACAGCAACACCAGCGACGGTTTGCCGGCATTTCTGATCGGCAACGAAGATGCCACCGAATCCGGCCACATGATCGTGCAATACACGGCAGCGGCGATCGTCAACGATCTCGCATCCCGTTCGCATCCTGCATCGGTCTATTCCATTCCAACGAGCGCCAATGCCGAAGACCATGTTTCGATGGGCGCGAATGAAGCGCGCCACGTATTGAGCATGGCCGACGATCTCGGCAAAGTCATCGCGCTGGAACTTTACGTCGCTGCGCAAGCGTTGGATGTCCGCAAAAAAATGATCCAGGCCGCGATCGATTTCGCAACAAGTGGTGACGCCACGAAACTTGCCAGCAAGATTGCACTCGGCAAGCCTGACACAACCAGCGAAACCTACGGCGAATTCCTCAAAGAAGTCGAAGCACTTCGGGACGAACTCGCGAGCATGAAAGACATTAAGGCAAGCCCTGCGATCGAAGCTGCGCACGCGAAAATCCGCGAATACATTCCGTACATGGACCGCGACCGCGCACTCGACCAGGAAGTTGCGAAGGCAATTGAACTCGAGAAAAACGGCGCCATTCTCAGCGCCGTCAAGAAAGCCGTTATCGGCTGATTTCGTCGAAGGATGTGACTCGCGTATGCCCGTGAGTCGCATCGTCTCCAATGCGCGGAGTCGGGTAGTCGCCTAAGCGATCAACTAACACCGTCTGGAATCCGGCTTCACGCGCGGCATCGAGCTCTTCAACGATGTCGGACAAGAACAAAATCTCATCCGCCGGCACATCGATATCCGATGCGATTGTCTGATACGACGAGACGTCACGCTTGCCGCCAACCGCGGTATCAAACCAACCGCTGAACAATGAAGTGACGTCGCCTTCCTCCGTATGCCCAAACAGCAGCTGCTGCGCCGGGACAGATCCTGACGAATAAACGTACAACGGCACGCCATCCGAATTCCAGCGACGCAGCGCCGCCAATGCATCTGTGTAAACGGGAGCGGTGAACTCGCCGCTGAAGTATCCATTTTGCCAAATCAAACCTTGCAAGGCTTTCAAATCACCTTGCTTGCGGTCTTCAGTAATCCACTGACGCAACACGCCAACGATGGCATTCAAATCACCGGGATCAACGCCACCTTCAGCGGCAACATTCGCCAACAAAGGCTTCACCCGCGGATCCAATGCATAGTCAATCACGAAGTCGGGCAGGGCATCGTACGCATAAGGAAACAAAACATCCTTCACAAACGAAATCGAACTCGTCGTGCCTTCAATATCGGTAACGATTGCGCGCGTCATTGGTCACCCTCAAATCGCGGAAACTTCGACGCCCAATCCGAGCCCGTGAAATGTCCCACCCAACCTTCGGGATCCTTGAAAAAACGAATCGCCACAAACGCCGGCTCCGGTCCCATGTCGAACCAATGCAACGTCCGGTCCGGCACCGCAATGAAATCGCCTTTCTCGCACAGCACTTCATACACGCGCCCATCGACATGCAATGTAAACATGCCTGAGCCCGCTACGAAGAACCGCACCTCATCTTCAATGTGGAAATGTTCATCGAGAAACTTCGCCCGCGCCGCTTCCTTGTTCGGGTTATCCGGCCCAATCGACGCAACGTCGACCGAGTTAAAACCATTCTCCGCAACGACACGGTCAATGTCTTCACGGAACGCCTCAAAAATCTCATCGGGCAACGCACCCGGCTCAACATCGACCCGTGGCACCCATTGCTCGAACTTCACGCCGATACGCGCCAATTCTGCGGCGATCTCCGACAACTCCGACGTGACGACGACAGGCGCCTCAGGAGCCGTCTCCTCAAACACACGCAAACGGCTCATGCGCCCAACTTCCTCATTTCCAGCTCGCAAGCCAACAACGTCTCAAACGCTTCCAGATGACGGCGCGCTTCATTCATCGACGTGCCCCATGCATACAGACCGTGACCATCGATGAGATAACCCCACATCGGCCCCTTGTCCAACGCAGCTTCCACTTGCGCCGCCAACTCATCCATATCCTGCGTGTTCGGAAACACCGGCACGTCAATCGTCACCTCATGCGTCGCTTGACCCGCAAACGCCTTCAGCAACTCATAACCTTCCAGGCGCACGTAACCTTGCTTGGCGTAAAAACGCGATGCCACGGTCTGCGTCACCGAGTGCGTATGCAACACACACTGCACGTCAGGAAAACGCTTGTACAACATCGTATGCAACAACCTCTCAGCGGAAGATTTCTTGTGAGCATCCGTCGCAACTGGAGTGCCATCGAGATCGACGACCATGATTTCATTTTCGGTCAGGCGACCCTTGTTACGGCCACTGACCGTAATCGCCACGTGTTGATCGTCCACACGCTCGCTAAAATTCGAACTCGTCGCCGGTGTCCATCCCAACTCGGACAGTTCACGGACGTTGATGATGATTTCTCCCGCGGAGTGCGAGAAACGCTTGTAGTCGTAAGGTAAGTTTTCGCTCATAACCCATAGTGTAGCGATGAATGCACCACATGGCACAAAAGGAAACGGCACCCCTAGGGTGCCGTTTGCCATCCGTTGAACCAACCGACGAATTATTTATCGTCAGAGATTGGCGGAACAGGTTGTGGTGGTGCATCTGCATCGTCTTCGTGAACATCTACGATGCCGCGACCAAGGTAGCTCTTTCGGTAACCGTAGAGGTAGTAGAACACCAAGCCAATCGCGCCCCAGATTGGCAGGACGATTTTGGCTTCAAACGGCAAGTTGATGTACAGGAACACCGTACCCGCGATTGCCAATGGCGCAACGATCCAGACGAACGGCGTGCGGAACGGGCGATGGCGGTTCGGATCCTTGATGCGCAACAGCAACACGGCGATACCGACCATGAAGAACGCGAACAAGGTACCGGAGTTCGAGATATCCGCGAGCTGACCGACCGGGAACAATGCAGCGGCGATCGCCACAAAAATACCCGTCATCAACGTCACCTTATGCGGCGTCTTCCACTTCGGATGGATGTCAGCCAACTTCTCAGGCAGCAAGCCGTCACGTGCCATCACGAAGAAGATACGCGTTTGACCGAACAACATCATCAAGATGACGGAAGGCAATGCGAGGTTCGCAGCGAGACCAATGAAGTCACCGATGCGTGGATGTCCGATGACGCGCATGACATAAGCCAGCGCTTCATTCGAACAGACCAGTGCTTCCTTGCCCGCTTCATGCATTTGCTGACATTTCGCGGCAAACTCAGGCGAACCCGGTTGGACGCCGATGTCCGTTGGTTGTGCGCCGATCGCGCCCACTGCGCCGGCCGCAACGAGCAGATAGAAGACAGTACAGATCGCCAAGCTGCCGATCAGACCGATGGGCACGTTGCGTTGTGGATTTTTGGTTTCTTCTGCTGCGGTCGACACGGCGTCGAAGCCCACATACGCAAAGAAAATCGACGCAGCAGCACCAACGATACCCAGTCCTGCCTTGCCCTCACCGAACCATCCATTCGGTGCGAACGGCTCAAAGTTCTGGCCTTGAATGACTGGCAACGACAGCGCGATGAAGACCGTCAACGCAACGACTTTGATCAACACGAGAATCGCATTCACCCGTGCAGATTCGGTCGTACCGAGAATCAACAGGAACGTCACCGCCAACGCGATGCAGACTGCCGGCAAGTTGAACATGCCGTGGGTGAAATCAACGCTCGGCAAGCCATCCTTAAACGACCACGCCGGACCCGCGGCTAGGGCAGTGGGTAGCTCAAAGCCCGTGACACTTTTGACAAGTCCCATGAAATAGCCGGACCACCCAACCGACACCGCAGATGCGGCGACCGCATATTCAAGGATAAGTGCCCAACCGACCGTCCAAGCGAGGAGCTCGCCCATCACGGCATAGGTATAGGTGTATGCAGAACCCGAGACCGGGACCATGGACGCAATTTCGGAGTAACACAATGCAGCGACGGCACAGACCGCACCTGCAATGACAAAACTCCACATCATGCCTGGGCCAGCTTTCTGTGCGGCGGCGGCGGTAAGGACAAAAATACCGGTACCAATAATCGCGCCAATGCCCAACATGGTGAGCTGGAACGCCCCCAGCTGTCGGTGCAGCGCTTTCTTTTCCGCGGTTGCGAGTATCTGATCTAGGGGCTTGACGCGCTTGAACAGCATTGATGTTTCTCCGAGGCTAAACTAGTTGACGTTGCCATCCGGGGTACGCTTTCCGTATCCCGTGAAATAACTTTTTGACCTTATCGTTAATAGTCCGTAAATACAAGCATTCATTTCGGTTGCACTGCACAAAAAACACCCCACATGCCCCACGATCTTCTCTCCGCCCAACTCGCCGATTTTGGTGAGCGTTATCCCGAGCACGCCTCCGACGTCGCCGACTTCTCGTCGCTGCTCGCCGATCCTCTGAACCCTTTCGTGCGCGATCGCCTCGCAGGTCACTTCACCGCGTCCTGCTGGCTCGTCGACGCGCCGGGTGAGCACGTTCTGCTCACGCATCACCGCAAGCTGCAGCGCTGGTTGCAACTCGGCGGCCACGCTGACGGCGAAACTGATCTGCGTATCGCTGCTTTAGCTGAAGCCTCCGAAGAATCCGGCTTGTCTGATTTGGTCGTCGAAGGCGGCATCTTCGATCTCGATCGCCACACGATCCCCGCACGCGGCGTTGAGCCCGAACACGATCACTACGACGTGCGCTTCGTCATCCGCGCTTTAGGCGACACCACGCCGGTCGTCTCCGAAGAATCGCTGGATCTCGCGTGGCGTCCGATTGCCGCAATCGCCTCGGATCCTTCGGCGGATGTCTCGATGCGCCGCATGGCATTGCGTTGGCTCGCGCTGCAGGACGAACGTTAGCTTTATTGCGGTGTCACAATTGTGACACCTCGAACTTCTTGCGCATCTCCGGCGAGATCGAAAAAAGTAAGGTTTCAAAGGTTGAACTTGTGTCCATGGACACAGATTCAACTTTTGAAACCCTGCAAAAAAAGAAATCGCCGCGGCGTGAGTTTTTAATCGGCGCGTCCGGCGAATTCGCCAGTCGTGGTGTTCAAGATAATCCGTTCGCCGTTCGCGATGTACTCCGGCACCATGATTTCCATGCCGTTGCTCAACTTGGCGGGCTTCGGACGCTTGGTCGCTGTGCCGCCTTTCAGCTCGGGTGGCGTTTCAACGACTTCGACGGTGATGTTTTGGGGGAATTGAACGCCGACAGGCATGTCGTCGATGATCTGCACGTAGTAGCCTTCCAAATCCGGCAGAACGTAGGCGACGTCTTCGCCGAGGACTGCCTTCGGGATGTTGTACGGCGAGTAATCGTTGTCGTCGAGGAACACCAGGTCGTCGCCGTCCTCATAGGAGAACGTCGCTTGACGGCGCTGCAATTCGACTTCGCGCAGTTCTTCTTCCGCCTTCAACGAGATGTCGGCCTTGTTGCCGCCGGGCACAGAGTACATCGTGAAACGGTAGGTGACGTTACCACCGCGACCCTGAGGCGAGCTGCGTTCGATTTCGCGGATTTGATAGGCCGTGTTGTTGTGTTCAACGACGGTGCCTTTTTTCATGTCATACGCTTTCATGTGAATCCTTCAGTCAAAATTACTTCGGCGCCATACGCGTCGCGCCATCGAGACGGATCGTTTCGCCATTGAGATAGATGTTGGTGATGATCGTGCCGGCCAGTGCGGCGAAGTCGGTGGGCTGACCGAGACGCGAAGGGAAGGGGATGGATGCGGCGAGAGACTTTTGCACGTCGTCCGGCATGCCGTCGACCATCGGCGTCCAAAAAACACCCGGCGCAATCGTCATCACGCGGATACCGAAGCGAGCGAGTTCGCGTGCCATTGGCAAAGTCATGCCAACGACGCCACCCTTGGATGCGGAGTATGCAGCTTGGCCGATTTGGCCTTCGTAAGCAGCGACGGAAGCCGTGTTGATGATGACGCCACGTTCGCCGTCGGTGCCGGCGTCGTTGTGTTGCATTTTGTTCGCGGCGGCTTTGGCGACGTTGAACGAACCGACCAAATTCACCATCACTGTCGTTTGGAATTGCGACAACGCCATCGGCGCTTCACGGCCGAGCACGCGACCCGCGCCCAAGATGCCCGCGCAATTCATCGCAACGTTCAAGCCACCGAGGAAGTCGGATGCGGCGTCGATGTTCGCAGCGACGGCTTCTTCATTGCTGACGTCGGTCTTCCAGAACTTGGCGAGTTGCTCTCCGAGTTCAGCGACGAGGGCGGCACCTTTTTCTTCGTTGATGTCGAACAAAGCGACCTTGCCACCGTTCGCGACGAGATATTTAGCGACGGCTTCACCGAGCCCGCTGACGCCTCCGGTGATCACGGCTTTAACTTGATTGAGTTCCATTTGAAATCCTTATGTTGATGCTTTGGCGATCAATGCGCGGCCTGCGCGTGATCCGTTGGTGCGTTGAAGTAAATCCGAGAGCCATTGACCCGTCGCGACGAGTTTGTCCATATCAATGCCCGTGTCAAAACCCATCCCCTGCAACATATACACCACGTCTTCGGTGGAGACATTGCCGGTTGCGCCTTTCGCGTATGGGCAGCCACCGGTGCCGCCGACCGACGCGTCAACAACGCGCGCGCCGACGTCGAGACAAGCGGCGATGTTCGCCAGTGCCTGACCGTAAGTGTCGTGAAAGTGCACGGCGAGTTTCGATGCCGGCACTTCGGATGCGACTGCCGCGAACATTTCGCGCGCTTTGGACGGCGTACCAACACCGATCGTATCGCCAAGCGAAATTTCATAGCAGCCGAGTTCGTCTAACGCCTTCGCGACGCGCACGACTTCGCTCACGGGAACGTCACCTTGGATGGGGCAACCAAGAACAGTGGAGACGTAGCCGCGGACTTTGACGTTGTCGTTGCGCGCGGCTTCAAGCACCGGGGCAAAACGTTCGAGCGTTTCGGCGATGGAGGCGTTGGTGTTTTTGACCGAAAAACCTTCCGACGCCGCCGTAAACACGGCAACTTCTTCCACGCCCACGGAACGGGCGCGCTCGTAGCCTTGGATGTTCGGCACCAACACCGGATAGTCGACACCTGCGCGACGTGTGATGCCGCTGAAGACTTCAGCAGCGTCAGCCATTTGCGGCACCCACTTCGGTGAGACGAATGCCGTGACTTCAATCGAAGGCAGGCCGGTGTCGGAGAGACGGTTGATCAGCGCGATTTTGTCTGCGGAAGAAATCAGGTTCTTCTCGTTCTGCAAGCCATCGCGTGCAGACATTTCGACGATGCGGACGAAATTACTCATGCGTCCGTCGCCAACTTGAGCAGCACGGTATCGGCTTCGACGAACTCGTCCGGAGTTGCGGTGATCGATGCAATTACGCCATCGCGCGGTGCCTTCAAACTCAATTCCATCTTCATCGCTTCGATGACCATGACTTCCTGACCGGCAACAACCGCGTCACCTTCAGAAGACTTGATCACGACAATGCGACCTGGCATCGGCGCAGTCACTTGATCGCTCGTTGCACCCGCATCGTCACCATCGGCTTCAAATCGGTTGATCGCTTGATAAATGTAGCGCTGCGTTCCATCGTGCAAAATCGTCCGCGGCGTCACCGACACGATATCCAACTTGCGACGTTGGCCGTCGACCACGAAGCTGATGGCATCCGACGAGACATTCAGGCCGCTCAACGAACGTGAGTCAGCGCCATCATGCACAACGGCAGAGGCACCTTCGCTCGCAATTTCCACATCCAAACGTTCGTCGCCATACTTCAACGAAACAGGACGTGCTTTCGCATGACCCAAGCGCCACGAATCGGTGAGGTTCCACGGCGATGTCGGATCTTGTACCGACGGCGTCACTGGCAACCCATGCAACTGCACCAAGGCAGCCGCATCCGACACCCAAGCAGGAGGCAACGATGGAACGGGAATCACTTCATCCAAATGACGGTCGAGATACGACGTGTCAATCGTCGCGTTCACGACGGATGGATGGCGGATGAGTTGCTCGAGGAATTCGATGTTGGTTTTGAGACCCATCACTTCGCTCGAAGCCAACGCCTCACGCAAACGTTGCAGCGCAGACGGACGATCCACGTCATGCACAATCAACTTGGCAATCATTGGATCGTAAAAAATACTCACCGTATCGCCTTCCACCACACCACTGTCAATCCGTACATGCGCATCGGCACGCGGCAAACGCAGCACATTCAAGCGACCGGAGGAGGGGAGGAAATTTTCGGAAGGGTCTTCCGCGTAGATGCGGACTTCGATGGCGTGACCATTTTGGCGCAGGTCTGAAGTTGCACACGGCAACGCCTCACCATCCGCAATGCGCAACTGCCATTCGACGAGATCAAGACCCGTGACCAATTCCGTCACCGGATGCTCAACCTGCAAGCGCGTGTTGATTTCCATGAAGTAGAACTGGCCATCCGCGCCCACGATGAACTCGACCGTGCCCGCGTTGATGTAATCAATCGCCTTGCCGGCAAGCACTGCCGCAGCACCCATGGCTTCGCGACGTTCCGGCGTGAGGAATGGGGAAGGGGATTCTTCGATGACTTTTTGGTAACGGCGTTGTGCAGAACACTCACGCTCAAACAGATGCATGACGTTGCCCTGCGAATCACCAAAAATCTGAATCTCAATATGACGTGGCGTCTCAATGAAACGCTCGAGCAAGACGCGATCGCGACCGAACGCATTCAACGCTTCACGTTGGCAGCTTTCCAAATTCGCCAAAAATTCATCGCGCGAACGCACAATCCGCATACCCTTACCACCGCCACCATGTGCGGCTTTGATCATCAACGGATAGCCAACGAGATCGGCTTGCTCCAATAGATAAGCAGGGTCCTGATTTTCGCCGGTGTAGCCTGGTACGACGGGAACGCCCGCCGCCGCCATCAAATCTTTCGCGCCAGCTTTCGAGCCCATCTTAATCATGGACTCGGCGCGTGGACCAATGAAGGTCAGTCCGGCGTCTTCAACGGCCGATGCGAACGCGGCATTCTCCGACAAAAACCCATACCCCGGATGGATCGCCTGCGCACCCGAACGTTTCGCGACGTCGAGAATCACATCACCACGCAAGTACGAATCTGCTGGCGCGGAACCACCAATGTGATACGCCTCATCGGCCTGCAACACATGCTGTGAATTCGCGTCGGCATCGGAATAGACGGCAACGGTTTTGATGCCCATGCGACGCGCGGTGCGAATGACCCGGCATGCGATTTCGCCGCGGTTGGCGATCAGGATTTTGGCAAACATTTATTGCTCCATCCAGGATGGCTTGCGCTTCTCGAGAAACGCGGTCAATCCTTCCTGACCCTCCGGCGAGACACGCAGGCGCGCAATCAATCGCGAGTTCGCTTCGTCCTGCGCAACGGCATCGGTCGTCGACACCATCAAGTTAATGAGTTGCTTCGCGCTGCCCGATGCAACGGGACCGGCGTCCAATAATTTTTGGACCATTTCATCGACCGCCTTATCGAGCATGTGCGGTTCGACGAGTTCATGCAGGAGGCCTAATTCATGGGCTTTCTCTGCGCTAAAACGTTCCCCCGTCGCAAAGTACCGACGCGCCTGACGTGCACCAATCGCTTCAATGACGTAAGGCGAGATGACTGCAGGCAACAAACCCAGTCGCGCTTCGCTCAACGAGAACAATGCATTCGGCGTTCCAATGGCAATGTCGCAGCACGCAACCAGACCCACGCCGCCACCAAACGCCGCACCTTGCACGCGGGCAATGGTTGGCTTCGGCAGGCTGTTGATCGCGCGCATCAAACGGGCGAGGGCAGTGGAGTCTTCTATGTTCTGTTCTTCGCTCGCACGGATCACACCACGCATCCAGTTCAAATCGGCGCCCGCAGAAAACGAATGACCTTCACTTTCCAGCACAATCACGCGAACCGAATCGTCGAACGCGGCCTTATCAAACGCAGCCGTCAACTCGGCGATCAGCTGATCGTCAAACGCGTTATGAACCTCCGGACGGTTGAGGCGGATGCGAAGGACAGACTTGTCCTGGTGAATTTGCAGAAAGTCGCTCATGGATACCCAAACTCCGCCCTAAACAATAAATATTCCCATTCTAACAAGCCACCCAAAACTGTTATAATTGGGAATCATTCTTATTTGCGTTTTCGCCCAATCCATTGATGAAACTCTCCGAACTCCACAAGGACACTGTCGCAACCGTCGTTGCGGTGGAAGACCAAATGACGGGTGACACGATCGCGCGTCGCTTGAAGGAACTCGGCTTCGTCGAGGGAGAGCGGGTGGTCGTGAGGGCGATGGGACCTTTTGGCGGAGATCCGATGATGGTGCATATCGGGGACTCGCGATTCGCCGTGAGACGCACCGAAGCCGCGCGCGTGAAGGTTGAGGTGGCTGCATGATCCAACCCATCGCGAAGCGCATTGCCCTGGTCGGAATGCCGAACTGTGGCAAGACTGCGCTGTTCAATCGGCTAACCGGTAACCGTCAAAAAGTCGCCAATTACGCCGGCGTCACCGTCGAACGCAAGGAAGGCCGTTTCGTCACGCCCAATGGTGCGGAAATTACCGTGCTCGATTTACCGGGTGCTTATTCGTTGGTGCCGGCATCGCTGGACGAAGCGGTGACGCGTGATGTGTTGCGTGGGTTTTATCCGGGTGAAGCGGCTCCTGACCTAATTGTCTGCGTCGCCGATGCCACGAACTTGCGCATGCATTTGCGTTTGGTTGCGGAAGTGACGCAGCTCGGTTTGCCGATGGTGCTCGTGCTCAACATGCAGGACGCGGCGGACAACGCAGGCATTGTGATCGACCGCGAAAAATTATCCCGCGACCTCAGCATCCCCGTCGTTTCGACCGTTGCTGTTCGCAATGATGGCGTCAGTGAATTGCTGGCGTTGCTGGATCAACCGGCACCGTTGGCTCCGACGTTGAAGTTGGAAGATCGCCAAGGTGATGTTTATTCGAACGTGTCTCGCGAATGGTTTGCGGGCAACGTGACAATGCCGAAGCAACGCGAACGCTTTGATGATCGGATGGATCGAGTGTTGTTGCATCCGGTGTGGGGTTTGATCATTCTCACCGTGCTGATGTTCGTGATGTTCCAGGCCGTTTATGCGTGGGCAGAGCCGTTGATTGAAGGCATCGAAACGATGTTCGCATCGCTCGGTGAGTTCGTCGGCACGCACATGGGCGACGGTCCGCTGAAAAGCTTGATGGTCGACGGCATCATCGCGGGTGTGGGTGGCGTGTTGGTGTTTTTGCCGCAGATTCTGATCCTGTTCCTGTTTATCCTCACGCTCGAAGAATCGGGTTACTTGCCGCGTGCTGCGTTTCTTTTGGATCGCATTATGGGCTCAGCCGGTTTGTCCGGTCGTTCATTCATTCCACTGCTGTCATCCTTTGCGTGCGCTGTGCCGGGCATCATGGCGACGCGAAGCATTCCTGATCCTCGCGATCGATTGGCGACAATTCTCGTCGCGCCGTTGATGACGTGCTCGGCACGCTTGCCGGTTTATGCATTGTTGATCGGTGCGTTTATTCCGGCAACGAAAGTTGCGGGGCCGATTAATTTGCAAGGACTCGTGCTGTTTGGCTTGTATGTCGCGGGCATCATCTCGGCATTGATTGTTTCGTGGTTTCTGAAGAAGTGGCGCAAAGACAAATCCGAACACGCCTTGCTGCTCGAACTTCCTGCATACCGTTGGCCGAACATCCGTGACTTGCTCATTGGCTTGTATGAGCGCGCGATGATCTTCATCAAACGTGTCGGTGGGATCATTCTGGCGATGACGGTGTTGCTGTGGTTTTTGCTGACGTTCCCATCCGCGCCGGCGGATGCGACGATGCCTGCGATCGATTACTCGTTCGCTGGACAGCTTGGTCATTTAATGCAAAAAATCTTCGCCCCCATCGGCTTCAACTGGCAAATCGCCATCGCGTTGATTCCTGGGATGGCTGCACGTGAAGTGGTTGTCGCATCGCTCGGCACGATCTATTCGATGCAAGGTGCGACGGATGATTCAACCATCCAGATGTTGACGCCGGTCATCTCGCAGCAGTGGTCGCTCGCTACCGCGTTGTCATTGTTGGTGTGGTTTATCTATGCACCGCAATGCATCTCGACGCTTGCGATCATCCGCCGCGAAACTTCGTCGTGGAGCAAGGTCGCAATCACAGCGGGCTATTTGTTTGCGTTGGCATACGGCGCATCGTTGTTGACGTATCACGTCGCGAAAGCGTTTGGTCTCGGCTGATGGACATTCAATGGCTCATCGTTGGTGTTGCCGTTGCGTTGAGCGCATTGTTCGTGTTCCGCAAATACGCGCCGAAGACCGTGCGTCGCTGGCGGCAGCAAACTGCAATCGCATTGATGCGTGATGGCAAACAAGGTTGGCGTCGTGAACTCGGTCTGAAAATTGCCCCCGATCCGATTGCAGCAGCCAAATCGTGCGACGGATGTGACGGCTGCGACTAAAGTTTTTTGCGCATTTCCAGATGGGGAATGCCGACGTGCGTGAACATTTCGCCGACGCGTTCGTAGCCGAGTCTGTCATAAAACCCAATCGCCACGTCCCGCGCCTGCAGCATCAGTTCGGTGGCACCATGATCGCGAAGGGCTTGCTCGGTTTTTGTCAATAAATCCTTACCAAGTCCATTGCCCTGTTGTCGCTCAATCACCGCCATTTGTCGGATTTGATATTTGCCCGGTTCAAACGGGGTCGCGATGACGCACGCATGCATTTCGCCGTTCCCGTCAAACAATCCATAGTGAAAATCCCGCGTCTCCGCTTCAATCTGCTCGGGCATGAGATGGAACACGAGGTTCAACGGAATCCGCAAAATCTCATTGCGAAGCCGATATTCCTGCTCAAGGTCGGAGCCGTGGGTTTCAATCGGGCGGAAGGTCAGGGTCATGTTCTCAACGTGTGCGAAGACAATTGCTTAATATAACGAATATGAAATCTGCCAAAACAGCCAAGCGCCAAACCGCCCTGATCTGCAATGAATGCGGTGCCGAACACTCGAAGTGGGCGGGGCAATGCGGGGAATGCGGTGCATGGAATAGCATCACGGAGTTGACTTTGGCGCCCGCGCGTCCCTCGGGTGGTGCAGGTGGTGGGCCTAACCGTCGCGCTTCCTGGACGGGCCAAGTCGATGCGGCTGCGGTGCAATCGCTGCAGGACATTCAAGTCAACGAAAATCAACGCGTCTCCACCGGCATCGGCGAACTCGATCGGGTTCTCGGTGGCGGGCTGGTGAATGGTGCGGTGGTTTTGATCGGTGGTGATCCCGGCATCGGTAAGTCTACATTGCTGTTGCAAGCCGTCGTGCAGATGGCACCGCGCGTTCCGTCGCTGTATGTCACCGGCGAAGAATCGCTTGCACAAGTGGCGGGTCGCGCCGCGCGTTTGGATCTTCCGCTGGACGGCGTCAAGGCGTTGGCGGAAACGAACATCGAACGCATCATCGAGCATGCTTCGGCGACGAAGCCGGAGTTGTTGGTAATCGATTCGATTCAAACGATCTGGACCGAGGAGCTTTCGGCAGCGCCTGGCTCGGTCTCGCAAGTGCGTGAATCCGCAGCACGGTTGGTGCGGTTCGCGAAGGAGACGGGGACGAGTGTGTTTCTCGTTGGTCATGTCACGAAGGAAGGGGGCATCGCGGGTCCGCGCGTGCTCGAGCACATGGTCGATGCGGTGCTGTATTTCGAAGGGGAATCCGGTTCGCGGTTCCGCTTGTTACGAGCCTTCAAAAACCGATTCGGCGCCATCAACGAGCTCGGTGTTTTTGCGATGGTCGATAAGGGCTTGAAGGAGGTGTCGAATCCTTCGGCGATTTTCCTGTCCGGTTCGAGTCACGCACAATCCGGCAGTTGCGTCATGGTGACGCGCGAAGGCACACGTCCGCTGATGGTCGAAGTGCAGGCGTTAGTTGATGCATCCTCATTGAGCAATCCGCGCCGCGTCGCCGTCGGGATGGACAACAATCGGTTGGCGATGTTGCTCGCCGTCTTGCATCGCCACGGTGGTGTCGCAGTCGGTGACCAAGACGTCTTCGTCAACATCGTCGGCGGCATCCGTGTGCAAGAAACCGCGGCCGATCTCGCGGTCTTGCTCGCCATCTATTCGTCGTTGCGTGATCGTCCGTTGCCACCGAAAACCCTGGCATTCGGCGAAGTCGGTCTATCCGGCGAAATGCGTCCGATCCCGAACGGCGAGGAGCGTTTGAAGGAAGCCGCCACGCACGGCTATGAAGTCGCGATCGTGCCAAAGGCCAACGCGCCGAAGTCGTTGAAGGTAGGATCGATGCGCGTCGTTGCTGTCGAGCGTTTAGCCGATGCGTTGGGTGAGGTTTGATTGAGCGATTAGCTCTTACCTTTTACCTGCTTCCAAAGACAAACTCAGTCGCGTACATCACGCCGAAGAATGAAAGCGCGAGGAACGCGAACGCGATCAGCGTCCAGCGGACAGCTTTGGCACCGCGCCAACCGTAACGCATGCGGCCGAAGAGCAGCGCTGCGAAGGTGAGCCAGGAGATGATGCTGAAGAAAGTTTTGTGGGCGAGATGCTGCTCGAACAGGTTGCTGACGAACACGATGCCGGTGATGAGCGTCAACGTGAGCAAAATGAAGCCGGCCTTGATCGTTCGGAAAAGCATCGTTTCCAGCGTCACCAACGGTGGCAAGCTACGCAAGGCATGCGACCACTGACGGCGCTGCAAGGCGCGTTCCTGTAACCACAACATGACGGCGAACAATGCGGCGAAGGCGAGAGTCGCATATGACAGCAACGCAATCCAGGCATGCAGCTGCAACTGCCAATCAATGATCGGTGACGCCTTCGGATGACCGGCGATTTCGCAGGCGAGCAATGCGACGGACGCAACGGGGAAAACGAAGATGCCGGCGCTCGCCATTTTGCCGTCGCGCGCAAACAGCAGCGTCAAAATCGCCATGCCCAGCGACACCAACGACAACGCCGAGAAGAAATGCAGATCCGCGCCACCCAATTCCTTGATCACCATGCCGTGCACGAATGCGTGAACGGAGATCGCGATGATGGCGAGGAAGGGCCAGATTCGCGAAGCTAAATTTGCCGGATTGCGCTGCGCAGGATCCGCAGACGCAGTGACGCTGGCGTGCAAACCTTGAATCAACGCAAAGGTCGCGAGCCAGTAAAATCCGATGGCAAATAGGGATACGTGCATGATGTTGAAGTATATCGCACGGCTTCTGCGATAATGGAGCCATGACGATCACCGTGAAACTGTTTGGCGCGTTCCGGCAGTATGCCACCGAGAATCCGGTTCAACTCGAACTCGACACGACCGCGACGGCGGGGCAGGTGCGCGAGGCACTCAGAGCATACACCCACGCAAATTGGACGAACTTCCCCGACAAGCTGATTGATGCGAGCGCGATCTCGACGAGCGCCGAAGTGTTGAGGGACGGCGACACCATCAACGAAACGGAACTGGCGATATTGCCACCCGTGAGCGGGGGCTAACAAGATGAGCGAACAAATCAAAGTCCGCGTCGTGGATGTCGCGAACGAAACGTTGAACCTCGACGAAGCGATGGAATTCGTGACCGACGATGAGTTTGGTGGGTATGACATTTTTGTTGGCAAAATCCGCGCACACAACCACGGCCGCGAGGTGGTGGGGATTACGTATGATGTTTTTGACGAACTGGCATTGAATAATTTCAAGGCGACGGCGGACAAGATCGTCAGCGAATTCGGTCCACTCGTGAAAATCTACATGGCCCACGCCAAGGGGCGGCTCGGAATCGGCGGGACGGCGGTGATCATTGCGGTCGGGACGAAGCATCGGGATGAGGCGTTTCGCGCGTGCCGGCAGGGCATTGAGGCCGTGAAGCACGAAAGTCCAATCTGGAAGCAGGAGCATTATGTCGACGGCGACAGTGAATGGTCCGAGGGCTGCTCACTCTGCCATTAATTGGGGGCGGTATAATGGGCGGATTGTTGTTTTTTGACGGGCTGTTCCCATGTTTGAATCCCTGACCCAGCGCCTGACCGGCACGATTGACCGTTTGCGCGGCCGTGGCCGTTTGACGGAAGAGAATATTTCCGACGCCATGCGCGAAGTCCGCGTTGCGTTGCTGGAAGCCGACGTGGCGCTGCCGGTCGTGATTGATTTGATTGCGAAAATCAAAGCGCGCGCCATCGGCCAGGAAGTCCTTGCGTCGCTGACTCCGGGTCAGTCGTTGATCAAGATCGTCAAGGACGAGATGACGGATGTCATGGGTTCGACTGCGAGCGAGTTGAATCTCAATGTGCCGGCGCCTGCGGTGATTTTGATGGCGGGTCTGCAAGGTGCGGGTAAAACCACCACCGTCGGCAAGCTCGCGAAGTTCCTTAAAGAGAAGCGCAAGAAGAAAGTCATGGTCGTGTCCGCCGACGTTTACCGTCCGGCTGCGATAAAGCAATTGGAAACATTGGCGGGGCAGGTTGGAGCGGAGTTTTTTCCGAGTTCCAATGACCAATCACCCGTAACGATTGTCCGCAATGCGATCGATGCTGCGCGCAAGTCGTACGCCGACGTGTTGCTCGTCGATACCGCGGGTCGTCTCGCGATCGATGACGCGATGATGGCGGAAATCAAGGCGTTGCATGCTGCGATCGATCCGGTCGAAACCTTGTTCGTCGTCGATGCGATGACGGGTCAGGATGCTGCGAACACGGCGAAGGCCTTCCGTGATGCATTGCCATTGACGGGCGTCGTGTTGACGAAGCTCGACGGTGATGCGCGTGGCGGTGCGGCGTTGTCGGTGCGTCACATTACCGAGCGTCCGGTGAAGTTTGTCGGTATCGGCGAAAAGCCAGACGGTCTCGACGTGTTCCACCCGGATCGGATTGCCTCGCGCATTTTGGATATGGGTGACGTTTTGTCACTGGTTGAAGAAATCGAACAGAAGGTGGACAAGGAGAAGTCGGCGAAGCTTGCTGAGAAGGTGGCATCCGGCAAAAAATTCAACCTCAACGACATGCGCGACCAACTCGAGCAAATGCAGAACATGGGCGGGTTGCATGGTTTGATGGACAAGCTGCCGGGCATGGGCAAGATTCCTGACGACGTGAAGGGCAAGATTTCCGGCAAGGAAGTGCCGCGTCTGATCGCGATCATCAATTCGATGACGGAGAAGGAGCGCCGCAATCCGGGCATCCTCAATGGCTCACGCCGTAAGCGCATCGCGTTGGGTTCGGGTCAAACGCCAGCCGACGTCAACAAGTTGTTGAAGCAATATCAGCAAATGGAAAAGATGATGTCGAAGTTCTCAGGCGGCGGCATGAAGGGCCTGATGAAGGGCATGAAGGGATTGCGTGGCATGCCCGGAATGGGTGGTCTCGGCGGCATGGGCGGCGGCAAGTTCCCGTTCGGTTAATTCCTTCGCTTTCAAAATTCCAGGGGTGACGTTTGCTGTATTCGGTTTCGCAAAAAGAAGTTCGCGAGCCTGTCGTCGAACTCTCGCAGGAAAAACTGCAATTCACAGGTAACGCACGTAGCTACTTCCGCATCTGGATCGTCAATATTTTCCTGACGATCGTGACGCTGGGGATTTTCTCGGCGTGGGCGAAGGTGCGTCGTAAGCAGTATTTTTCCGCGACGACTTTGTTGCGCAACTCCGCGTTCGAATACACGGGCGATCCTTGGATGATTTTGCGTGGACGCGTCATCGCATACGGTCTCGTTCTTGCAATTGCATTAACACGTTGGATCGAGATGCGCGGTTATGTCGTGTTGATGATTTTGCTCGGCTTGGCGTTGCCGTATCTGTATTGGTCGAGCGCCCGCTTCAATGCACGCAACACGCGTTGGCGCGGCATCCCATTCAACTTCCATGGTTCGTTGCGCGGCGCGTACACGGTCTGGTTGCTGCTGCCTTTGGCGATTCCTTTCACGCTGGGTCTGCTGTTCCCATACGTCGTTTATCGCCAGCAAAAATACCTCGTCTCCAACCACTCTCTCGGCGATACGAATTTCACTTATCGTGCGGAGAGTTCCGGTGGTCACTACAAGGCGCTGGTGTTGCCGGTCGTGGTGTTTTTCCTGTACTTCGCCGGTCTGGTCTACGTTGGGCTCAAACACCCGAAGTGGTTGTTAAGCATTCCGCCGGATTGGCGTACGACTTACACGCTCGTCTCGGTGTACGCGCCGTTCTTCCTGGCGTACACATTTTGGCGGGCAGGAACCGCAAATCTGCTGGCGGGAAATTTGGGTTTGAGTTCCGCGTTTGCCACAAGCCATGTGAAAAGCTGGCGATTGCTATGGCTTTATTTTTCGGGGTTCGTTGCCAGCATTTTCTCCGCCGGGCTGCTGACGCCGTGGGCAACTACGCGGATCTACCGCTACCGCATTGATTCCTTGCTCTTGCACGGCGTCGATGCATTGGACGAGGTAAAGGGCGGCGTGTCCGCCGCCGCACATGCCGCTGGACAAGAAATTTCGGATGCATTCGATTTCGGCTTGGAGTTCGGGCTATGAATGAAGCAAATTCATACTTGGGTTTGTGGACGGATCACGGCATTGCCAACCGGATTCCTGCGAAGATGATTCTGGAGAATCGGACGCTATTCGTTGCATTGGACGATGGGCGCTCTTTTGACTTTCCACGCAGTCTGGTACATCTGAGTGCTCCGGTCATGGGTGGTCGACGCATACTGCGCATCGGCATTCATGGTCAGATCGAGGTGGTGAACGACCGCCACTTAGACGAGATTTTTCCGATTCAGTCGACATCGTTACTGTCGCGGCTCGAGAAATTGGAACGGCGCGAGTGGATCGCTTGGGCCGGAGCGATTTTACTGCCAATTGCGCTTGCAGTTGGATTCAAGGTCGGTGTTCCCGCGGTTGCGCGTGGAATTGCATCCACCATGCCTCAATCAATGAACGATCGCTTGGCGTCTGAAGCACTGGCGAATATCCGGAAGTCCGGTGTCTTCAAAAGCTCGACGATTGACCCGCAGCGGCAGTACGAAATTGAGTACAAGTTGAAACGCTTGCTTGGTGACCGGCCTGTTGCAAAGCAGATCAAAGTCCGCTTCCTGGACGGAAGTCGGGGACTTGGTGCCAACGCATTCGCCTTGCCTGACGGTACAATCGCCATTACGGATCAACTGCTGCTCAATGCCAAGAGTGACCTGGAAATCATGTACGTTCTGGGGCACGAGGTCGGGCACGTTGAATATCGCCACTCCTTGCGGCGTCTAATTGGTCAATCCGGCGTTGCCGGCATGCTGGCAATGGTTTCCGGTGCTGCTGCGGCAAGGCTTGTCGAAGCGAGTATCGCCGGTCAAATGTTCAAAATGCAGTACTCGCGTGATATGGAGCTGGAAGCGGACAAATATTCGTTGCAACTCATGCGTGAGTCTCACATCAATCCGATTGTTGCGGCGAACCTCATCCGTTCGACGTTGAAGGACGGAACGCTGCGAATCATCGGCGTAGTTCCAGTCCCGAGCAAGTTCCAAATGAAGGATGGCGTGATCGTTTGTTCGGTTGAAGGCTATCCAGATGTTGAAGTTGATACGCGTCATCCGGATGAAGTGATTGTTTCGGGGAACGGAACATCAACCAAGTACCCTTTGAAAATTGGCGACAGCATTGAAATTCGAGAGCCAACTCCGCTTCGGATATCGCGGGAGGTGGATGGAGGGATTAGCAGTTATTTGCGCTCGCATCCCAGCAATGCCGAACGAATCAAGATCGCGGAGAAGGCGGCGGCGGAATTTGAAAAGACAGGACGCTGAAAGTTGATGTACGCTATTTTCACGGAACTGACTGAGGGGACATCCATTTGAATCTGACAGCAAAGAGCGGTCCGCCTGAGGCGGGTTACAAACGTGTACAACCGGTGTTCCGCGGCAGTGGCGGTGAGTATTTCGGCATTTGGATTGTCAACGTACTGCTGACGATTCTGACCGTTGGAATCTACTCGGCGTGGGCGAAGGTTCGGCGCAAGCAGTATTTTTATTCGAATACCGAAATTGCAGGGTCCACGTTTGAATACACCGGTGATCCGATTGCGATCCTGAAGGGCCGCATCATTGCATATGCCTTTGTCATTGCGATGGCGATCTCGTCGCGTTGGGATGTGCGAATTTATTTTGCGCTGGCGGCAGTATTGACACTGGTAATGCCGTGGCTGCTCGTCAAGTCTTTGCAGTTCAATGCACGAAACAGCTTGTGGCGTGGCATTTCATTCCATTTCCGTGGCGGCGTTTTTGACGCATACATCACGTATTACGCACTCGGCTTCGCGACGATTATGTCGGTAGGCTTGCTGTGGCCATTCTGGGTTTTGGAACAGCATAAATTCCTGGCATCCAATCATACGTTTGGTACGACGCCGTTCAAGTTCGACGCGTCTCCCGGGAAGTATTACAAGCACTTGCTCTTGCCGATCGTGCTCGGTGTGCTGGCATATGTCGCGTTGTTTGCACTGATTCTCTCAGTCAGTACGAGTGATGCGAGCAAGGACGCAAAGGACGCCGTGGCCATTGTCGCTGTGTTCGCAGTTTTCCTGGTCTACATCGTTTTCCTCCTTCTGGGTATTTATTTGCAGGCTGTGCAGGCGAATTTGCTTTACTCGCATACGCAAGTGGGCGATAACAAGTTGGTCAGCACTGTCGGCTTCTGGCGTTTGGCGTGGATCTACTTGAGCAATCTTGTTCTCGTAGTCGTCACACTGGGACTTGCAACGCCATGGGCACAGATCCGACTTTTGAAGTATCGGTTGCAAAATTTTGCGATTGACACCCCAGGCAATCTGGATGAATTCGTCGCGGCGAGCGAACCATCCCGAAGTGCGATTGGCGAAGAGATTGCCAGCGCAATGGACTTCGGCATCGACATCAGCCTGTGATGGACTTCCAAGGTACATGGACACCGCTGGGAAGGGCGACTGCGCATCCTGCCATACTGCGCGTCGATTCGAATCGCGTTGAAATCCTTTGGGATGGTGCGACCGATGCGATTACCATTCCGCGAACTGACGTCGTATTGACAACCCCAATTGGTAAGACGAACCGCCGTCTTCGCGTCCCGAACTACGGTCAATTTGAAATGGCCGATTCACCCATGCTGCGGGATGCATTTCCGGAAGCACATCGTGGGTTTGAACATTGGGTTGATTGGATTGAACGTCGCAAGATGGCAATCCTTGCGGGTGTTGTGATTACGGCTTCGTCGGTATTGGCGTTTTTGTTTTTCGGCGTGCCTTACCTTGCGGACAGGATCGCAAGGCATATGCCGCACTCGTTGGAAGTGCAAGTCTCCGATCAAACAATGAGTCTGCTCAATGCCATCGCATTGAAGCCAACGAAGGTTCCAAAGGATCAGCAAGACCGTCTACGCAAGCAATTTGACGCGATGGTTGCCGGAGAGCCTCGCGCGGATCAAATGAAACTCGGATTCGCGAGTGCGCCGAACGTAGGTCCAAATGCGTTTGCTTTGCCCGACGGCCGCTTGACGGTGACGGACGAATTGCTAACGGCGGTGAAGGGTGATGACGCGCAAGTGCTTGCCGTTCTGGCGCATGAGGCGGGTCATCACGTGCATTACCACGGCATGCGATCCTCGTTGGAGGACCTGGGAATTGTCGGTGTGCTGAGTTTCTTCCTGGGCGATGTCACCGGAACTTCCGTGTTGGCTGCACTTCCGCCCGCGCTGATGCGCAGTCGTTTCTCGCGCGGACATGAGACGGAAGCTGATGATTACGCATTCATGTTGTTGCGCAAACGCTCAATTTCCCCTGCGAAATTCGCGGACGCGCTCACGGCAATCATTGGATACCGGAAACCATCCGAAACTGCCTCAGATACAGCAGAAGATGAGATTGGGCGCGAAATTGAGGAAAATTTAAGCTTCCTGAGCAGCCACCCGGCACCCCAGGAACGCATTCGCAGGGCGCGTGAAGCGGCAGAGTAAGGGGGTTTTCTTATGGAAAACAACCAGTTATAATGTTCGGCTTACCCCGTCATCCCGGCGGCTGGTCCTTTCACAGGAAATTGTACTAATGGTCAAGATTCGACTGACCCGCGGCGGCGCGAAGAAGCGTCCGTTCTACCACATCATCGTTACCGACAGCCGTTCGGCTCGTGACGGCCGCAACATTGAGCGCGTTGGTTTTTATAACCCAGTTGCGCGCGGCAACGAGAAGAAAGTTGAAATGAACGTTGAGCGCATCAACCACTGGGTTTCCAATGGCGCACAAATGAGCGACAAGGTCGCTGTGCTGTTCAAGGAAACTTCGAAGGCTAACGCAGCAGAAGCTGCTTAAGCTTTAGGTTGTATCGAACTCCTCTTATGACGGGTTCCGAAGCAAATCCTCAAGGGCGTCTAATCCTGTTTGGCAGGGTCTTAGGCGCCCTTGGTCTTCGTGGCGAACTGAAGATCGAATCCTATTCCGATCCGCGCCAAGCCATCTTCCGCTATCCGAACTGGATCCTCAAGCGCGGCGAGAAGACCACACCTGCCATCTCCCAATCACAAGTTGCCTGGGTGCAAGATCTTTTGCGCACCGGTTCTGCTGAACTGCAGGGCGTGAAGGGAAAGGACAATGGCAAAAATATCATCGTCCGCTTCGACGGCGTCGACGATCGCACCGAAGCCGAACGTTTGAACGGTTTGGACATCTACATTCCTCGCTCTGCATTGCCACCACCGCAACCCGATGAGTACTACTGGGTTGATTTGGAAGGCATGGATGTGGTGACGTTGGAAGGCATTTCCCTCGGCCGAATCAGTCATTTATTCGCCACCGGCGCCAACGATGTCATTGCCGTGCGTGATGATTCGCGCGAACGGTTGATTCCATTTGTGCAGCCGCAGTTCGTGACCAAGATTGATTTTGACGCGAACACCATGACGGTGGATTGGGATCCGGAGTTCTGACGATGATGCGCATTGATTGCATCACGTTGTTTCCCGAATTGATTGAAGCGAACATTTCTGCGGGCATTCTCGGTCGCGCCGTTGAGCGTGGCTTGCTTGAATGCCACACGTGGAATCCGCGTGATTTTGCGAGCGGCAACTATCGTCGTGTGGATGACAAAACTGCGGGCGGCGGCCCCGGCATGGTCATGATGATTGAACCTTTGCGCGAGACGTTGAAGGCAATCGATGCTGCGGTTCCTGCGTCGAAGCACGTGATTTATTTCTCGCCGCAAGGAAAGCAACTGACGCAGAAGCGCGTTCGCGAACTCGCCGCAATGCCGAATTTGGTTTTGCTATGTGGTCGCTACGAAGGTGTTGATGAGCGCGTGTTGCACCACGTCGTTGATGAAGAAATTTCGCTCGGTGATTTCGTGCTGAGTGGTGGTGAGTTGGCGGCGGCTGTTTTGATCGATGCGGTGACGCGCGTGCAAGACGGTGCATTGAATGATGCGGAGTCCGCGACGAACGACAGTTTCGAAGATGGTTTGCTCGATCATCCGCACTTCACGAAGCCAAATGAGGACGAGTGGGGCAGCATTCCCGAAGTCCTGCTCGGCGGGAATCACAAGGAAATCGCGCGCTGGAGACGCAAGCAGCAGCTCGGCCGGACGGCGCTGAGAAGGCCTGATTTGCTCGCGGAAATGTCCCTGAGTGCGGCGGATCAGGGGTTATTGGCGGAATTTTTGGCCGAAAATACGTCAAATTGACGTAAGTAGTTGTTTTCGCAATGAAATCGCCCTAAAATATTGGGCTCACTGTAACACCCATAAACTTTAAGCCAGATCTGGGTCTTCGGCACTCGGGATCGACAACATATAGAAATAGGCAGACTCTCATGTCATTGAATGTTCTTTTGCAAGAATTCGAAGCAGCGCAACAAGTGCGCAAGCTCCCACAATTTGCCCAAGGCGACACCGTTGTGGTGAACGTCAAGGTCAAGGAAGGTAACCGCGAACGCGTCCAGGCGTACGAAGGCGTTGTCATCGCCCTCAAGAATGCCGGTCTGAACTCGTCGTTCACCGTCCGCAAGATTTCGCACGGCTACGGCGTTGAGCGCGTTTTCCAAACGCACAGCCCAACCATCGACTCCGTCGTTGTGAAGCGCCGCGGTAAGGTCCGTGCAGCTAAGCTGTACTACCTGCGTGGTCTGGAAGGCCGCAAGGCACGCATCAAGGAAGACTTGGCAGGCGCCGCTAAGGCTAAGCTGTTGGCTAAGGAAGCCGCAGCCGCTGAGAAGGCAGCCGCAGCTGAGTAATCGTTGCGTTGTTTTTGAGCAATTCGAACGGTCGTCCTCTGTGGCGACCGTTTTGCATTTGACATGACTGAATCCGAATCCATCCGCCTCGATTTGTGGTTGTGGGCGACGCGCTTCTTCAAGACGCGCTCCTTGGCCAAAACTGCGATCCAAACCGGCAAGGTCCTAGTCAACGGTGACCGTGTCAAGCCGTCACGTTCGGTGAAAGTTGGCGACTCTCTCGTCGTCACCCGTGGCGTTGAAACATTCCATGTTGTTGTTGCGGGGTTGCTCGAGAAGCGGGCGGCTTATGTCGTTGCGTCTACGATGTATGTGGAATCGGCGGAATCCATCGCTGCTCGCGAGATTGCGCGTGCCGAGTTGCGTGCGTCGGCGACTGGTTATCGTGCGCCGGAGACGAAGCCGGACAAGCGTGCGCGACGGTTGATTCGCGCTCTTGGCGACATTGATGCTCTGTGAGTCCGAGTATGAGTTAGAGGAGTGAGTCCGCGCTTTCACTCACTGGTCTAACTCCAACTCATACTTGCGTCACGCGTTCCGCGTGCGCGTAGATGTTAAAGCGACCGTCTCGTGCGAATGCCACGAGGCACAAGTTACCGGACGCCGCAATATCCACCGCGAGCGCAGTCGGCGCAGAGATCGCAACAAGTAGGCCGATGCCGCATCGGATCACTTTGGATACCATCTCGTAGCTTGCGCGGCTCGTCACAACGACGAACCCAGCCTGCGAATCGAAATCCGATGCGAGTAGGGCACCTAGCAACTTGTCCAATGCGTTATGACGCCCGACATCTTCCCTCACTAACAAAATTTTACCAGAGCGTGAAACCCATGCCGCAGCATGTGATGAACCCGTTTCCGAGTTCACTTCCTGGTTTGCACGCAATGCGGCGAGTGAGGATGAAATCGCATCAACCATGAATGCCGTTGATGAAGGTACCTGCGGCCACTGATGCACCGCATCTTCCAACGTACGCGCGCCGCATAAGCCGCAGCCGCTCCTTGAGGGCAACAAGCGAGCGGACATATCGTCAGCAACAACAGCAGTGACATCCGCGATGAAGCCTTCCAGCACAGACGATATGTCGATCGAGGAAATGTCCGCGACGGATTCGATGAGTCCTTCCGTAATCGCGAATCCGCGAACGAGATCGTCCAATGACGACGGCGTTGCCATCATCACTGCGAACGGCTCGCCATTGAAGCGCACTTCAACGGGCGCTTCGGCAATCAGCGAATCTTCACGCGCTAACGAACGATCGTCAACAACTTCGATGACCGGCCGCCGCGCGATTGATTCATTGCGCATAGTTCGCTTCGACACCCGGAGCGGATGCCTTGATGCGGACTGGGATGGATTTGTAGCTTGGCGTGCCGGATTGACGGTCGAAATTTTCCAGGGAGATCAAGCCGTTGCCTTCCGGATAATACATCGCGACCGAACCTTCGGAAAGGCCGAATGGTACACAAACAAAACCGCGGACGGCGCGACCATTCGGAGTACCATCGGGCAATGCGCCTTCCACGTCAATGCGTTGACCTTCCGACAATCCGAGTCGTTTCATGTCATCGGGATTGAGGAACACGATGTCGCGCTGACCGAAGACACCGCGGTAACGATCGTCGAGACCGTAGATCGTCGTGTTGTATTGATCGTGCGAACGAACAGTCGTCAGTGTCAGCACATCATCGGACGCAGCAGGGTCTTCGTTCAAACCTTCAACGACGAGGAATTGTGCTTTGCCACTCGCGGTATCCCACTTGCGGATGCGCGCACTGTTGGGCAATGGGAAACCGCCGGGCACACGAATGCGTTCGTTGAATCTTTCAAAAATCGGAAACACCGCTTCAATGTCATCGCGAATCCGGTCATAGTTGGCGACTTTGTGCATCCAGTCGACTTTTGTTTGAGGCAAAGAAGCTTGCGCCAAGCGAGCAACAATCCAAGGCTCCGAACGGCAATGTTCCGATGCAGGATCAAGACGGCCTTCGGAGGCGTGCACCATCGACATCGAGTCTTCGACGGTGACCGATTGCGGACCGTCTTCCTGGATATCGCGTTCAGTGCGGCCGAGGCATGGCAGCAAATACATCTGTTTCACAGGGATTAAATGCGAACGGTTGAGTTTCGTCGCGATGTGCACGGCGAGATCAAGATTGTGCATCGCAGGGTAGGTCGCTTGCGGATCGGGCATCGCGACAGCGAGATTTCCGCCGAGGCAGATCAATGCTTTTGACCGGCCATCTTTAATTGCATGCACCGTTGCAACGGCGTCATGTCCATGCTCAGGCGGCGTCTCAATGCCGAAGCGTGAGCGAATGCCGTCGATCAAAGCAGCGTTCGGTTTCTCGGTGATGCCAACCGTGCGATCACCTTGCACGTTGGAGTGACCGCGTAACGGACAGATGCCCGCGCCGGGTTTACCGATGTTTCCGCGCATCAACAATAGATTCGCAATCTGCTGCACATTCTCGGTGCCGTGGCGATGCTGCGTGATGCCCATGCCGTAGCAGACGATGACGTTTTCGGCGGCGGCGTAAATCCGTGCGGCGGTATCGATCTCATCGCGCGTCAAACCCGAATGCATTTCGATATCGGTCCACGAGGTCGCACGCAAGTCTGCAACCACCTTGTCAAAACCAACCGTATGCTCCGCAATGAACGCGTGATCAATGATGCCCTTGTCGGGGGCTGCTTCGTCCATTTCGACGAGCGTTTTCATCATGCCTTTCAACACCGCAACGTCACCGCCAATGCGCGGACGGTAATACGTCGAAGCGATTTGCACGGGATTGTTCGTCAACATTTCGACAGGATGCTGTGGCGACACGAAACGTTGCAATCCACGTTCGGGCAGGGGATTTAGGACGACGATTGGTTTTTTGCGCAGTGACACTTCACGCAACGTGCTCAACATGCGCGGATGGTTCGTGCCAGGATTGTGCCCGATACAAAACACCGCATCCGCATACTCAAAATCTTCCAGCGACACCGTGCCCTTACCAACACCCAACGACTGCGGCAGTCCAACGCTCGTCGCTTCGTGGCACATATTCGAGCAATCGGGGAAGTTGTTGGTCCCAAACTCGCGCGCATACAACTGATACAAAAACGCCGCCTCATTCGACGCACGTCCGGACGTATAGAACTCCGCCGTATTCGGATCCTTCAGCGACTGCATCGCCGCGCCGATTTCTTCAATCGCTTGATCCCACGAGACTTCAACATACTTATCCGATGCTGGATCGTACTTCATCGGATGTGTGAGTCTGCCTTCATCTTCGAGTGCGTAATCGCTCCAGTCCCACAATTCGCTCAGGGTGTGCGACCCAAAAAACTCCGGCGTCGTCCTCTTAGTCGTCGCTTCCCACGACACGGCTTTCGCGCCGTTCTCGCAAAACTCAAACGAAGACGTGTGCTTCGGGTCCGGCCATGCGCAACCCGGGCAATCGAAACCAGTTGGCTGATTCGTGCGAAGCAGTGCTTCCGAAGAACGCGTCACCGCCATTTGACCGCGCAGCGCAGTCGCGACCGCCTTCAATGCACCCCAACCACCGGCGGGTCCTTTGTAAGGCTCAATGTGGCCGTGATCCTGATCGTCGTGCTCTGACATTCCGAAACTCCGCGTTCAATCGATGCAACCAGTTTAACAACCTTGTCAAATCCCCACAAAAAAAGCCGCATCCCTCAAGGACACGGCTTCTTTTGTTTGCGTTGCGTGAGCTTTAGCTCTTCAAAAACTTCGCCGCTGCCGACAGTGCATCGCCAATTCCGAGTTGGCCGTCACCGTCCTGATCCAAGAGGCCTTCGAGCAGACCGCCGCCGACGCCACCTTGTTGTTGGATCGTCTGACGCTCTTGACCCAGCACGCTTTGGAGCGCAGCAGGCGACGCTTGTTGCTGGCCGCCGAAGAAGCGCTTAGCCAAATATGCCATCACCATTGGTGCCAAAATTTGCATCAACATGCGCGTTTGCGGCGAGTTCAAGCCGGTCGCTGCGCCGAGACCTTGTTCTGCCGATGCTTGCTTGTTGCCGAAGATGTGACCGAGAATCGCAGGCGCTGCCGCAGCTGCCATCGCAGCTTGTGCGTTACCACCGCCTTGACCACCACCCAAAACTGCACCGAGCACCGAGCCTAGGTCCAGGCCTTGGTGATCGCGTTGCAATGCGCCGAACAGCGACTCTGCGCCTTGTGGCTGCGCTGCGTTCTGGCCCAGTGCGCCGAGAATCATCGGGAGTGCCGCGCCAATGGCGCTCTGCGCGGTCGAAGGATCGACGCCGAGTTGTTGCGAAACTTGTTGTACTTGCGAGCCGGTGAGTTGGCCGAGAAGGTCGTTGACGAGATCCATGCTTTTGAGTTCCTATGAATTGAAAGAATGCGGCAAAGGTAAAAGGTAAGGGCAATTAGCTATGAGCCTTTACCTCTTACCTAGCTTCAGCCCGCCAGGGCTAGAAGTGAAGTATTTCACAGTTTCAAACAAGTTTCTTCAAGCGATAGAGCGCTTCCAACGCCTGTTTAGGTGTCAGTTCATCTGGATCCAGCGACGCCATGGCTTGCTCAAGCGCATTGGCGGGCTCGAACAGCTGAGTCTGGCGCGGGCGGTCGAGTTGCATCGGTGTCAACGGAGCGGTCGGAGCAGGGGTCATCTCCAACTCATTCAAGCGTGAGCGCGCGGCGGCGATGACGTGCTTCGGCAAACCGGCGAGCGCCGCAACCTGCAGACCATACGAACGCGAAGCAGGACCATCTTTAAGCGCATGCATGAAAACCAACCGATCCCCATGCTCCACCGCATCAAGATGCACGTTCGCAACGCCGGGGGTCGACTCCGCCAGACGGGTCAATTCGAAATAGTGCGTGGCAAATAATGTGTACGAATGATTTTCGGTGGCGAGATGCAATGCTGCCGCTTCGGCCAACGACAGGCCGTCATACGTCGAAGTGCCACGACCAATCTCATCCATCAAGACCAACGATTCGCGCGTCGCGTGATGCAGGATGTATGCCGTCTCAGACATCTCAACCATGAAAGTTGATTGGCCTTTCGCAAGATCATCGCCCGCACCGATACGCGTCAAAATCCGATCAATCGGTCCCAGCACTACTTCCGACGCAGGCACAAATGAGCCCATGTAGGCGAGCAAAACGATCAAGGCATTTTGGCGCATGTATGTCGACTTACCGCCCATGTTCGGACCGGTAATGATCAAAAGGCGATTGCCGTCGTCGCTCAAAATCAAATCATTCGGCTCGCATGGTTCACTGCGAACGGCTTCAATTACCGGATGACGTCCACGACAAATCCGAATGCCGGGATCGGCAACCAACGATGGCTTCGACCAATCCCGTTCGTGCGCGGTAAAGGCAAACGATGCCAGCACGTCGATCTGCGCGAGCGCTTCCGCACATTCCTTCAACGGCGCAAGATCTTCGTTCAATGCGTCGAGCAACTCCTCATAGAGGAACTTCTCGCGGGTCAATGAGCGTTCGCGCGCGGACAAAACCTTGTCCTCAAACTGCTTCAATTCTTCCGTGATGTAGCGTTCGGCGTTTGCAAGCGTTTGCCTGCGGGTGTAATGCGTCGGCGCCGTCGCAGATGCGGCCTTGGAAATTTCGATGTAATAACCATGCACGCGGTTGTAGCCAACCTTCAACGTCGAGATGCCCGACGTCTCACGTTCGCGCTGTTCGAGGTCAACAAGGAACTGATCGGCGTTCGTCGACAACTGGCGAAGCTCGTCCAGGTCCGCATCATAGCCATCGGCGATCACGCCACCATCGCGCAAAACCAACGCTGCGACCGGCAACAGCGCGCGTTGCAGCAACGAAGCCACTTCACCATGTGATCCAAGTTGTTCGCGCAGCGAACGCAGCAACGGTGAATCAAGATCGTTCAAAATTTCAGCTAACGATGGCAATGCCAACAATGCATCACGCAACGTCGTGAGATCGCGTGGACGTGCAGAGCGCAAAGCAACGCGCGTGAGAATCCGTTCGATGTCACCAAACGCACGCATTGCTTCGCGCACATCGTCATAACGATCTGAGCTCAACAATGTTTCGACGGCTTGCGATCGATGTGCGATGACGCGTTGATCACGCAACGGGCGATGCAACCAACGTCGCAACAGACGTGCGCCCATGGGTGAGCTCGTCTCATCAAGAATGCCGAGCAACGTGTTGCGTGTATCGCCATCGACGCGTGTGTCGAGTTCAAGATGACGGCGCGTTGCCGCATTCATCGCAATGGCATCATCGCCGGATTCAACGGAGATTGCGGTGAGGTGGGGGAGGGATTGCTTCTGGGTTTCTTCGAGATAACCGAGCAAACCTGCTGCAGCACCAACTGCCAATGGCATCTCGTGAATGCCAAACGATTGCAAATCATGCACGCCAAAAAACCGTTGCAACTGTTTCGTGCCACTGTCCGGATCAAACAACCACGGCGCACGGCGTCGCGAACCCGAACGTGATTCGAGAAACGCGAATTCGTCGTCGTCATCGGGATACAGCAATTCCGCCGGATCCAAACGCGCGAGTTCCGTTTCCAACGCATCGAACGACGAAACTTGATTCGCGAGGAAACGTCCGCCGGAGAGATCGACCCAGGCGAGACCGTATGAATTTTTACCTCGAGTAACCGCCATCAACAAATTGTCGCGACGGTCAGGCAATAACGCTTGATCGGTGACGGTACCTGGCGTGACGACACGAACGACTTTGCGCTCGACCAATCCCTTGCTCAACGCAGGATCGGAAACCTGTTCGCAGATCGCGACGGATTCACCGAGTGCGACCAAACGTGCGAGATAACCTTCAGCGGCGTGATAGGGGACACCGCACATCGGAATCGGCTGGCCAGCGGAATTGCCCCGTTGCGTCAGCGTGATGTCGAGAAGCTTCGCCGCCTTGCGCGCATCGTCATAGAACAATTCGTAGAAATCGCCCATGCGGAAAAACAGCAACACGTCCGGATACTCGGACTTCGCCGCAAAAAACTGCTTCATCAACGGCGTATGCTCGCCCGCATCGCGTCCCTTGGCGGAGGATTTGGATTTCGGGGCGGAGTCGGACATGCAGGAAATTCAGGCGTTTTGGGTGAATCCACCATTATCGAAGCCCCAGCTGAATCCGTCAATTTGCGCACGACACGCTATTAACCCAAACTCGGTTAACCTCGAAGCATCAATTCACGGAGTCTTTTTTCATGAAAAAACCCCTGCTAACCCTCGCCATCTCCGCATCCGTTCTGGCACTCGCCTCATGTTCAACCGTTAGCAACGTCGTCGATCGCCTCGGTATCGGTGATCGTGTCACCATGCACGCCGTCGATGCCACCGGCGTGAAAGGCTCTGTCGGCACCATCTCGTTGACGTCGACGGGCTCGAAGGGCGTTATGTTTTCGCCGTCATTGAAGGGCTTACCACCTGGAACTTTTGGCTTCCACATCCACGCCAACGGTTCGTGTGACCCTGCAATGGTAGATGGCAAAATGACCGCCGCCGCAGCCGCCGGCAGCCACTACGATCCGGACAACGCGGGCAAGCATGGTCCACCTGAAGGCCCAGGTCACCGTGGCGATCTTCCGGTTCTCGTTGTCGATGCAAATGGCGTCGCCGAACGCACTGTCATCTCCACGCGTCTCACGCTTGATGAGATTAAAGGCCGCGCAATCATGATCCACGCAGGTGGTGATAACTACTCCGATTCACCGGCACCACTTGGTGGCGGCGGTGCGCGCATGTACTGTGGTGTCATCAAGAAATAATCGGTGTTGTATTTTATTCACGAACATGAAACCCCTTATTTTAAGGGGTTTTTTTGTTGTTGGCCGTATGTTGTAAACACAGCGTGTTCGTTTCATCAAAGGAATTGAACGATTGAATTTGGCGACCCCGATTACTCTGATCTCACATTCACAACACTTCGAAAGAGGAGTCCCAAATGGAACGCATCGAACAATACACTGAGCAATTCAAGTCCGAATACAACAAGGCACCGTATTATCAGGACGGCCGCAAGTGGGAAGACTACGAGCCTGCATACCGCTACAGCTATGATCAGTACAAAACTGAAGCTGGCCGCAAGTGGGACGACGTCGAAGCCAATCTCGAAAATGGCTGGGACAAGGTGAAGGGTCAGTCGAAGCTGGCTTGGGCGGAAGCGAAGGAAGCCGTCCGTGATGGTTGGCATAAGCTCGAGCGCGCAATGCCGGGTGATGCTGACGGTGACGGTCGATAAATCGACTCGTCAAGTTATAGGTAGAGTTAGACTATCTAGTATTAAGCCCTGCGCTAGCCGCGGGGCTTTTTTGTGGGCGGAGCCCCGTTTTCACTAAATCGTCTACCTCTACCTCTAACTCAATATCACATCGCGCAGCGATAGGTGATATTATTGTGATATCACAATTAAAAGGACCCCCGTGATGTCATCGAACGAATCCACCAACCTGGTTTTGAACCACGAAACCAAGGCCCAAACGAACTCCGGCTATTTGATGTTGCTGCTATTGCTCGTCACGATTGGCGCGATGGCATGGAGTGTCATGAATGCGACGCGATACGAAGAGCCGGGGATGATGCAGATTGCGCCGATATTTTTGACAGGGTTGATCTTCAGCCTGATCGCGAAAGGGTTCTATTTGTTGCAGCCGAATGAAGCGGCGGCGATCCAGTTGTTTGGCAGCTACAAGGGCACGGACCGCACGACGGGTTTGCGCTGGGTGTGGCCATGGATGAGTAAGAAAAAAATCTCCGTCCGCATCCACAACGTCACTTCCGATCGGTTGAAGGTCAACGATAAGCGCGGTAATCCCGTGGAAATTGCAGCGAACGTGGTGTGGCGTGTGCAAGATACGGCGCAGGCGTTGTTCGACGTCGATGACTATCGCGAGTTCGTCAACATCCAGATTGAATCAGCGGTGAGGGCGATTGGCTCGAAGTATCCGTATGATGATTTTGACCATGACGAATTGACGTTGCGTGGCGATGGCGATCATGTCGCAACCGAGTTGACGGCAGAGTTGCAAGACCGCGTTCGTGCTGCCGGTGTGATCATCGATGAAACGCGTTTGACGCACTTGGCGTATGCGCAGGAAATTGCGGGCGCGATGTTGCGTCGTCAACAAGCGCAAGCGGTTGTTGCTGCACGTCAGACGTTGGTTGAAGGTGCAGTGGGCATGGTCGAAATGGCACTGGACCAACTGTCGCAAAAGAACGTCGTTGAACTCGATGACGAACGTCGCGCGGCGATGGTGTCGAATTTGATGGTGGTTTTGTGCGGTGAACGTGACACGCAACCGATCGTCAACGCCGGCTCGCTGTATCAGTAATCATGTCTGCCAAAAAAGCGTTCCCGCTCCGGCTGGATCCCGCGTTATACGCTGCACTTGAAATGCTCGCTGCCACGGAATTGAGAAGCGTCAACGCGCAGGTCGAGTTGCTGTTGCGCGAAGCGATGACGCTGCGGGGAGTGAAGTTGAAGGCGCCGCAGGTCATTCCCCGCGGTCGCCCTCCGAGCAAGTAATCAAGTGATTACGCCTTCACGACTTCGCCATCTTCCTTGGTGAAGTCGCTTGGCAACGGCGGCAAAATCTCCGTCACCACTTCACTCGGTCGCGCCAACCGAACGCCCATATCCGTCACGACAATCGGGCGTTGGATGTATTTCGGATTCGCCACGAGCAGATCTAGAATTGCATCATCGCTCAATGATTCGTCAGCCAATCCGGACTCCGCATAACCGTCCTGTTTAGTACGCAGAATGTCGCGGGGTTTGAGGCCGGCTTTTTGCAGCAAATCTTTCAATTCCGCAGCGGAAGGCGTGTCCTTCAAGTATTCGATGACTTCGGGTTCGACGCCCGCGTGACGCATGATCGCGAGCGTGTTTCGCGAGGTGCCGCACATGGGGTTGTGAAAAATTTTCGCAGTTATCACCGAATCTCCGTGTTCAATCGAGTTGTGCCTAGTATAGTGGTGCGATGTCGAACGTTCCGTTACACCTCACCGACGCCGCGCTGACTGCGCTCGGGACGAAAGTGGGCCATCGCGCCCGCGACCTGCATCAAACTCTGGTGACGGCCGAGAGCTGCACGTCGGGTTGGATTGCCAAAACTTTGACCGACGCCCCCGGTTCCTCCGCTTGGTTCGACTCCGGTGTGGCGGTTTATTCCTATGAAGCGAAGCAAGCGTTACTCGGCGTGCAGGCATCGACGCTGGAGCAGTTTGGTGCAGTCTCGCGCGAATGCGTGGTCGAGATGGTGTCGGGTGCTTTGACGCGATCGGGTGCTTCGTTGGCGGTCGCCGTGACGGGCATTGCAGGTCCTTCAGGCGGGACGGAGGATAAGCCAGTCGGGACGGTCTGGATCGGCTGGAAGCAACGCGGAAATTATACGGTTGCGGAAGTTTTTCACTTCGATGGCGACCGTGATGAGGTGCGCCGCCGTGCGGTATGGCAAGCGCTGACGGGTTTGCGCGAATTACTCAAATGATTAACTGACGCATCAGGAGATGGAGTTGAAGATGGTTTTGAAATTTTTCATGGCGGCTGCAACTCTTTCTTTCGCGATGTCGGCGCAGGCGGGCGAGACTTTATTAACCGCCAAAACAATCCGCACCATCGACACCAATGTCTCTTCGGCAACCGCGATGGTTTACGACGACACCGGCAAAATTCTCGCACTCGGCGACGCTGCCACACTCCGCGCGAAGTATCCGAAGGCGAAGACGCTCGACGTTGGCGATGCCACCGTCATTCCCGGAATGATCGATGCGCACGGACATTTGTTGAGTCTGGGCACCACGCATTTGCGCCCGAATTTGACTGGGACAAACAGTAAGGCGGAGATCGTTGGGAAGCTGGTGGATTTTGTCAGGAAAATGGATCTGCCCAAAGGCGCCTGGCTCGTCGGTCGTGGCTGGGATCAAAATCGCTGGACCGAAAAACAATTTCCGACCGCCGCCGATCTCGATGAAGCGTTTCCCGATCGACCCGTTTGGATGCGCCGGATTGATGGACATGCGGCTTGGGCGAATAGCGCTGCTCTGAAATTGGTCAAGCGTGATTTGTCCGGAACGTGGCAACCTGAGGGTGGTCGGATTGAACGGGATGCGTCAGGCAAACCGACCGGTGTTTTCGTCGACGGTGCAATGGATTTGGTCGAGTCGCTGATTCCTGACAGTGATCCTGCAACGATGGAAAAAGCCTTGAAATTAGGCATGCAGGACATGGTCGCCAACGGTCTCACGGGCGTGCATGATGCCGGCGTGTCGTTGTCGGAAATGCGTCTTTACATGAAGCTCGCCGATCGTAACGAGTTGCCTGTGCGAATCACTGCGTGGGCGGACGGTGATGGCGCGGCATTGGATTGGCTGTGTTCGAACGGGTTGTATCAGCATCCATCGCAACGTCTGAAAATGCGCACGGTCAAGCTCTACGCCGATGGTGCTTTGGGTTCGCGCGGCGCTGCGTTGTTGAAAGATTACAGTGATGATCACGGCAATATGGGATTGCTCGTCACCAAGCCGGATGACTTGTTGCGCATCGTCGAGAAAGCGCGCAGATGTAAGGTGCAAGTCGCAACGCACGCCATTGGTGATCGCGGCAACCGCATCGTGATCGACACCTACGCGAAGGTTCTCGGCACTGCTGCTTCTTCGACGGATCATCGTTGGCGCGTTGAGCATGCGCAAGTTGTCGAGCTCGGTGATATCGCGCGTTTCGCTCCGTTGCATCTGATTGCCTCGATGCAGCCGACGCATGCGACATCTGACATGCCGTGGGCGGAAGACCGTGTCGGCTCTGCGCGTATCCAAGGTGCATACGCCTGGCGAAAAATGCGCGACTCCAGCGTTCCTCTCGCATTCGGTTCGGATTTCCCGATCGAATCCGTCGACCCGCGCTTAGGCCTGTATGCCGCCGCGACTCGCATGGACACGGACGGCAAGCCGGTCGGTGGCTGGTTGCCGCAAGAGAAGGTCACTGCCTTCGAAGCGTTGCGTGGTTTCACTTTAGGTGCCGCGTATGCAGGCTTCGCGGAGGGTTCGGTCGGCAGTCTTTCCGTCGGAAAACGCGCGGATTTCGTCGTTTTGGCGGAGGATCCTTTAGTCGTGCCAGTTGAGTCGCTGAAGTCGCTGAAAGTGCTGCGGACCTATGTCGACGGGCGGGAAGTGTATCGGGCGGAGTAATTTTTTGCCAAAAATCCCCACACCCCCTTGACGCACCCATTCGTTAGTAGTAATACTACTAACCATGGACATCACCGATACCCAACTGCAGATTCTGGCCCTCATTGCGCAACGCATTGAGGAAGACGGTTTGCCGCCGAGCCAATCCGAGATTGCCCAAGCGATGGGCTTTAGCGGCGTGCGTGCGGCGCAGTATCACCTCGAGGCGCTCGAGGCGACAGGTGCGGTCTACAAGATACCGGGCAAGGCGCGTGGTCTGCGCTTGACGCCCGAGGGTTTGGAAGCGATCGGTATCGACTCATCGACGGTGGTCAGTACCGGCGATGATTCGATCGCTTCCGCATTAAAGGCGGAACAGCTGCAATCGCTGCAGCAATCCATGCGACTGCCGGTGCTCGGCCGTGTCGCTGCCGGTTTGCCGATCGGCGCTGACGTGCACAGCGATGAGTTCATCATGTTCGATCGCGTGTTGTTTTCCCCATCGCCGGATTACCTGCTGCGTGTGCGCGGGGACTCGATGATTGATGAGGGGATTTTTGACGGTGACTTGATCGGCGTGCATCGCACGAACGACGCGCGCAACGGCCAGATCGTCATTGCCCGTATCGACGACGAGATCACGGTGAAGCTCCTGAAGCGCACGAAGGATCGCATCTTGCTGCTGCCGCGCAATCCGGACTTCGAGCCGATTGAGGTGCCAGTGGATGCGGACTTTGGGATTGAGGGGCTGTACTGCGGACTGATCCGCTCGAATCGCTGACGCGATTAAAACTGAAATCGAAAATCGAAAATCAAAAGCGTAGATAAAAGGTAAGAGCTATGAAAAGCAACAAAGTGCAGTTCGGTAACGTCGTATTAGGCAGTGTCCTACTCGCGAAAGAGTGGTTGTCTGATGTACTCGATCCCAAACATGTTGCACGATCATTGTTCGGTGATCTGAAGCGTCATTGAATGATTTTTGGACGTATCAGCGTGTGAGAACGCGATGCGTAAACTGATCATAACGAGTTGAATTTTTACTTTTACAGTTAAGGACCATGACAATGGATGACAACAAGAAGCGTGCGCTGTCGGCTGCCCTGGGGCAGATCGAGAAGCAGTTTGGTAAGGGCTCGGTAATCCGTATGGGTGACCGCGTGGTGGAAGCTGCGGAAGTGATCGGCACCGGTTCGCTGATGCTGGATCTCGCGCTTGGCATTGGCGGTTTGCCGAAGGGCCGTGTGGTTGAAATCTATGGTCCGGAATCGTCGGGTAAGACGACTTTGACGCTGCAAGCGATTGCAGAATGCCAGAAGGCCGGCGGCACTTGTGCATTTATCGATGCTGAGCACGCGCTGGATCCAATCTATGCGACGAAGCTTGGTGTGAACATTGATGACCTGCTGGTGTCGCAACCGGATACCGGTGAGCAAGCGCTGGAAATTGCAGACATGCTGGTGCGTTCCAACGCAGTGGACATGGTCGTCGTTGACTCGGTTGCCGCGTTGACGCCACGTGCAGAAATTGAAGGCGAAATGGGCGATCAGCTGCCAGGTTTGCAAGCACGTCTGATGAGCCAAGCGCTGCGTAAGTTGACGGGTAACATCAAGCGTTCGAACTGCTTGGTCATCTTCATCAACCAGCTGCGTATGAAGATCGGCGTGATGATGCCAGGTCAGAGCCCTGAAGTCACCACCGGTGGTAACGCGCTGAAGTTCTACGCGTCGGTCCGCCTGGATATCCGCCGCATCGGTGCGATCAAGAAGGGTGACGAGATCATCGGTAACCAGACGCGCATCAAGGTCGTGAAGAACAAGATGGCACCTCCGTTCAAGCAAGTCGTGACGGAAATCCTGTACGGCGAAGGCATCTCGCGTGAAGGCGAACTCATTGAGATGGGTGTCGACGCGAAGCTGATCGATAAGGCTGGCTCGTGGTACAGCTACGGCAGCGAACGCATCGGTCAAGGCAAGGAGAATGCCCGTCAGTTCCTGAAGGACAATCCGGCCATGCGCGCCAGCCTGGAAGAAGGCATCCGCGAGAAGCTGTTCGTGACGGCAGAGCCTGTCGCGGAAGCGGAAGAAGAAGCAGAGGATTAATCCAATGTTTCAGCAGTCCCGGCGTTCCAGTGCATCATCGTCTGAAGAAGCCATTGCAGCTGAGAAGGACGAGAGTGCGCCACGCCGCGGACGCGGAGGCCGTCCACCACGGACGGCTTTGATGCAGGGGATCGCGATGCTCAGCCGTCGCGAGTACTCCCGGCATGAATTAGGTAACAAGCTTCGTCAGTCGAAGGAAGGATTCAGCGCAGAGGACATTGAGACTGCGCTGGATCGTCTGACGGATGAGAAGTGGCAGAGCGACCTGCGATTCGCGCAAGCACTGGTGCGGATGCGTGGCAACTCAGGTTATGGACCACTGCGGATTCGCAATGAGTTGCAGACCCACCGGATTGCATCCGACGAAGCAGCAGATGCCATGTTGCAATTTGACGGAAAGTGGGAAGCCATTGCCGTTGAATGGGTCGACCGTCGCTACGGTTCGGCGATTGAAGGATTGAATCGCGACGAAGCGTTGAGCGTTTTGCGTAAGGCATCGGATTTTTTGACACGTCGTGGGTTTGATTATTCGACGATGCGAGTGGCGATTGCGAGCCTTGAGAAGCGCTGAAAGCCTGATTTAGCAGGCTCTAAAGTGGTATTCTGTAAAGCTTACTGCCGTGATGGCGCACTAGCTTTAGATGCATGAAAACCACTAGCGAAATCCGCAACGACTTTCTTGAATTTTTCCGCGCGAAGGGACACACGATTGTGCCTTCGGCATCGCTTATTCCGTCGAATGATCCGACCTTGATGTTTACGAACTCCGGCATGGTCCAGTTCAAGAACGTTTTCCTGGGATCGGAGAAGCTTCCTTACGTGCGAGCGGCGGACGTGCAACGTTGTTTGCGTGCAGGCGGCAAGCACAATGACCTCGATCAAGTGGGTTATACGGCGCGTCACCATACGTTTTTTGAAATGCTTGGTAACTGGTCGTTCGGCGATTACTTCAAGAAGGAAGCGATCGAGTGGGCATGGGAACTGCTGACGAAGGTTTGGGGTTTGCCGGCGGAGAAGCTGCTTGCGACCGTGTATCACACGGATGATGAGTCGTATCAGATCTGGAATGAAGTGATTGGCTTGCCGCCGGAGCGCATCATTCGCATCGGCGACAACAAGGGCGCGCCGTTTGCGTCGGATAACTTCTGGCAGATGGCAGACACGGGACCGTGTGGACCGTGTACGGAAATTTTTTACGATCACGGTGAGCACATTTACGGTGGACCTCCGGGTTCGGCGGATGAAGACGGTGATCGCTTCATCGAAATCTGGAATAACGTCTTCATGCAGTTCGACCGTCAAGCGGTCGGTACGTTGGTGCCGCTGCCGGCGCCGTGTGTGGATACGGGCATGGGGCTGGAGCGGATTGCGGCGATTTTGCAACACGTTCATGGCAACTATGAGATCGACCTGTTCCAGGCATTGATCAAGAAGGCGGCGGAGCTGACCTCGACAACGGATCTCGACAACAAGTCGCTGCGAGTCATTGCGGATCACATCCGTGCGTGCTCGTTCCTGGTCGTCGATGGCATTACGCCGAGCAATGAAGGTCGCGGCTATGTGCTGCGCCGGATCATCCGTCGCGCGTTGCGTCATGGATATATGCTTGGCCAAAACAAACCATTTTTCCACCAACTCGTCCCGCTGCTGGTTGAGCTGATGGGTGAAGCGTATCCGGAGTTGATGGCGAAGCAGGACTTCGTGATTGCGACGTTGAAGGCAGAGGAAGAACGTTTTGCTGAGACGCTGGAAGCGGGGATGAAGATTTTTGAAGATGTCGCATCGCGTGCACGTGACGGCATCATTCCGGGTCGCGACGCGTTCCGTTTGTATGACACCTATGGCTTCCCGCTGGATTTGACGGCGGACATTGCGCGTGAGCTGGACCTGACGATTGATCAGGAAGGTTTTGACGAGGCGATGGAAGAGCAACGTGCGAAGGCGAGGGCGGCCGGCAAGTTTGGAGGTGGCATCGTGTTGCCTGCGGAAGTGGCTGCGAAGTTGTCGCCGACGGAATTCCTGGGCTACGACGAATTGAATTCGGGCGGGCTGGAAGTCGTTTCGATTTTGCGCGATGGTCGCGAAGTTGATGCGTTGAATGCCGGCGAAGATGCCGTGATCATTCTCGATCGCACGCCGTTTTATGCGGAGAGTGGTGGACAGACTGGCGACAGCGGCACGCTCGACGAGCAGGGCGTGAAGTTCAATGTGAATTCGACATCGAAGCTTGCAGGTCAATTCCACGCGCATGTCGGTGCCTTGGAAGTCGGCTCATTGAAAGTCGGTGATCGCGTGCTCGGCGCGGTCGATGCAACGCGTCGCCAGGACATCGTGTTGAATCACAGCGCAACACACTTGATGCACGAAGCGTTGCGTCGTGTGCTGGGTGATCATGTGACGCAGAAGGGATCGTTAGTCGCGGCGGATCGGTTGCGGTTCGATTTTTCGCATAGCCAACCAGTGACGAAGGAGCAGCTCGCAGAGATCGAAGAAATCGTCAACGCCGAAATCCGTGCGAACGTTGAGACGCAAGTGCGTCACATGACGATGGATGATGCGAAGTCCGCCGGTGCGATGGCGTTATTCGGCGAAAAGTATGGCGATGAAGTCCGCGTCTTGAACATCGGCAATCATTCGATTGAGTTGTGTGGTGGTACGCACGTGCAACGCACGGGTGACATCGGGTTGTTCAAGATTTTGTTTGAAGGTGGTGTTGCGAGTGGCGTGCGTCGCATTGAAGCGATCACAGGTGCAGCGGCGTATCATGCGTTGCGCGATGAGTCGCAACAGTTGCAACGTGCGGCATCGATGGTCGGCGCCAAACCACTGGAATTAGCCGATAAATTGCAATCGACGTTGGATCGCCTGAAGCAACAAGACCGTGAGATCGAAGCGCTGAAGGCGAAGGCTGCATCGGCGGCAACTTCGGACTTGCCATCGCAAGCAGTGGACGTTAACGGATCGAAAGTTTTGGCCGTGCGTGTTGAAGGCATGGACGCGAAGACATTGCGCGACTTGATGGATCGCCTGAAGCAGCAGTTGGGTGAGAGCAGTGCGATTGTTTTGGCATCTGCAGTTGATGGCAAGGTTGCGTTGGTGAGCACCGTGTCGAAAGACCTGCAGTCGAAGATCAAGGCCGGTGACTTGCTTTCATATGTTGCGAAACAGATCAACGGAAAAGGTGGCGGTCGTCCCGATATGGCGCAAGGCGGTGGCGATGATATGCCGGAGTTATTGACGGTTTTGCAGAATGTGCCAAACTGGATCGCGTCTCGGATAAGCGGATAAGTGATGGGTCATGTGGTGCTTTTGGAACGAGGCACCTGCATGGAAGTTAAACACGCAAGACTCTTCCATTAATTGCTCGTTCGAACAAGGCGCTGCGTTGAACAGTAAAATAAACGCATCAGACCGAGCTGATAGTACAAAGAATATTCTCGGGTGCTAGGAGAAAGTAATGCTTATATTGACTCGCAGAGTCGGTGAAACGCTGATGATCGGTGACGAGGTTACAGTCACTGTCCTTGGCGTGAAAGGAAATCAAGTTCGCATCGGCATCACTGCGCCCAAGGATGTCGCGGTTCACCGTGAAGAGATTTATCAGCGCATTCAAGGCGGTGATGAAGCAGCTGACGGCGAAGAGTCCGAGGAAATGGTCGACGCGTAACGCGTTGCCACTTGAAATCACGTACCCGGCTTCGGCTGGGTATTTTTTTGCGGTGTCATTGCTGGAATCGTTGCCAGACGAGGTAATTCACGCTAAAATCACCGTTCGGTTTTGGGGTCTCCCCGCGACCGATGCAGTCCAACGGAAACTTGCCCGAGAGGCCGAAGGGGCTCCCCTGCTAAGGGAGTATAGGGTCAAAAGCTCTATCGAGGGTTCGAATCCCTCAGTTTCCGCCAGCTGTTTTTTGATTTTGTTGATGCAAATCGCTTGACGAATCATTTCAGCTGCTGCATAATTTCCAACTCGATTACGCGCCCGTAGCTCAGCTGGATAGAGCACCAGGCTACGAACTTGGGGGTCGGAGGTTCGAATCCTTCCGGGCGCGCCATTCGAGCAAAGAATTCAAGCCACCGCATCGCGGTGGCTTTTTCTTTGCAGCTCGAATATGGCGACGCCACCTAAGGTCATGAGAACCTCCGGGAGGTTCGACGTTGCGGTAGGAAACCCGCAATGGGACGACGAACGTCGCACACAGTGCGCGGCACAGGGATGTGCCGCGTCCAATCCTTCCGGTCACTTACGCATTCAACTCGTGATCACCAATCGAACCCCACGATTGAATTTTGTCGGCACGCACGCGAATCAACACAACCTGCGAATCCTCCGGCCCCCGCGAAAACCACTGCGACAACTCGTCGTGCCACAGCTCTTTCTTCTTCTCGTCATTCTCGATCACGGACGCCTTACCCCACACGGAGATAAACGCCATCGTCTTCGGATCACCGAACAACAGCTGCACCTTCGGATTGCTCTCAATCTCCGCAACCTTGTTCGACGAGGCACGCGCAAAAAACCAATTGTCCCCGTCATACTCCACGTCTCCGTTATTCGACATCGGACGCGAGTGAACCGTGTTTCCCTTGAACGTCTGCATCATGCATACGTCCATTTTCGCCATCGCCTTGGCAATCTCCAAAAATCCAGCCGTCTTTCTCATTATTCTTCTCCGGGTTGTGGTTCGTCAGTATAGGAATGCCGCCTGTTAAACCCACGTGCTCCCCGCGTGATGACCGCCCTTGCAAAAAAAAGGGCGCCATCGGCGCCCTAAGTTTCAAGTTTCAAGTTTCATAAATCGACTTCGTTCGACACCGGCGGCGGAACTGGCATATCCACGCCTTCCAACGCCTCATACGGCTCGCCCTTCGACACGACTGCAGCCAACATCAAATCGCCTGTGACGTTCAGCGTCGTGCGGCACATGTCGAGGAAACGGTCCACGCCTAGAATCAAACCGATGCCCTCCGCAGGCACGCCGACCATCGTACAGATCAACGCAATCACCGGCAGCGAACCGGCAGGAACGCCCGCTGTACCAACGCCACCGAGAATGCAAACGAACATCACCGTCGCTTGCTCGCCCAACGTCAAATCAACGCCAAAAAACTGCGCCAGGAACAACACCGTCACGCCTTCAAACAAGGCCGTACCGTTTTGGTTTGCCGTTGCGCCAACCGTCAACACGAAGCGCGAGATGCGCGGCGGCAACTTCAATTGATTTTCGGCAACACGCAACGATACCGGCAACGTCGCATTACTGGACGCCGTCGAAAACGCCATGACCATCGCTTCACGCACGCCACTGAAGAATTTCCGCGGTGACCAATCACCAAGGAACTTCAACATCAACGAGTAGACGACGAACAAGTGAATCGCCAACGCCAACACAACGACGCCGACGTATTGACTCAAACTTGCGAGTAGATCCCAGCCGAACAACGCCGCGAGATTGAACATGAAACAGAAGACCGCATACGGCGCGAGCCTGATCACCAACCCGATCAACGTCATCGATACTTCGAACAACCCATTGATCGCCTGCAATAACGTCGCTGTCGATTTCGTGCGCGTCAACACCAAACCGATGCCAAGGAACAGCGCAAAAAACATCACCGCAAGAATCGTGTTATCCGCAGCCGCCTTGAACACGTTGTCCGGCACGATTGACATCAACATGTCCATGCCCTTCGGTTGCGTCGCGCTCGAATGAACAATGTCATTCGCACGCTCACGGCCTTGCTCAAGCATCGCTTGCGCACGCAATGGATCAACACCGGCACCTGGCTTGAAGAAATTCACCAGACCCAAGCCGAGCAACACTGCGATGCCCGATGCGACGACGGTGTAGGCGAGAGTTTTCCAACCGACGCGTCCAAGCGATTTGATGTCGCCCATCTCGCTCACGCCGATCACCAATGCCGAGAATAGCAATGGCAAGATCAACATGAAAATTAACCGCAAAAACAGCGTCCCAAACGGTTGCGTCACATACTTCGTCAACCATTGCACCCACTGCGCATCGGAGCCGCTCGTGTAGTACGCGACCATTCCGAGCAGAAGACCGGCGATGAAACCAATGGCCATCTTCCAGTGGAGAGCCAGTTTTTCCTTACGTGGTGCCGCGTCTGACATGCGAATTTTTCCAAAAAGCGTAATTGGTCGAGTTTAGCAACACATTAACGATTGCAGGAAGTGTTCCGTCGAGCAGGTTGCATACTCTTACGAATGGTGAGGTACGGCGAGTAAACTAATGGGTCAAAAATTCCCCCGTGGCGGACCCACTTCCTGATGACCAGACCTTCCTCGTTTAACCGTGACGAACTCATTCAATGCGCCCATGGCGAGATGTTCGGACCGGGTAATGCGCGCCTGCCTGCGCCACCGATGCTCATGTTTGATCGCATCACGAAGATCTCGGACGAGGGCGGCCAATTTGGTCGTGGCATTATCAAGGCGGAGTTGGATATCACGCCGGACTTGTGGTTCTTCGAATGCCATTTTCCAGGCGATCCCGTCATGCCGGGTTGCCTTGGTCTCGATGCGATGTGGCAGTTGACCGGATTCTTTTTGCCATGGCTCGGTGAGCCTGGTCGCGGTCGTGCGCTCGGAGTCGGGGAAGTGAAGTTTACGGGGCAGGTTTTGCCAAGTGCCAAATTAGTCGCGTACGAGATCGACATCCGCCGCGTGCTGCGTGGCAAGCTCGCGCTCGTCATCGCGAACGGGCGCATGCTCGTTGACGGCCGCGAAATCTACGTTGCCAACGACATGAAGGTTGGTCTCTTCACTTCGACGGATGCATTCTGATGAGTAAGCGCATTGTCATCACCGGTATGGGCATCGTGTCATGCCTGGGTAACGATCTCGATACGGTTTCTTCGTCGTTGCGCGAATTGAAGTCAGGCATCGCGATCAATCCTGAGCAAGTCGAAATCGGCATGCGCTCGCATTACGCCGGCAAACCCGATGTGGATCTCGCCGCCGAAATTGACCGCAAGCAATTGCGCTTCATGGGTCAAGCGGCGGCGTTCGCACATATCGCGATGCGTGATGCGATCAAGGATGCGGGTTTTGAACTGGACCAAGTGAGCAATCCGCGCGTTGGATTGATTGCGGGTTCTGGCGGTGCGTCGGCCGAATACCAAGTTGAAACGGCGGATTTGATGCGCGAAAAAGGCGTCCGCAAAGTCGGCCCCTACATGGTCCCACGCACGATGTCGTCGACGGTGTCGGCAACGCTGGCGACCGGCTTTCACATCAAGGGTGTGAGCTATTCGATTTCGGCGGCGTGTGCGACGTCTGCGCACTGCATTGGTCTCGCGGCGGATTTGATTCGCTCGGGGCAGCAGGACGTAATTTTTGCGGGTGGTGGTGAAGAATTGCATTGGGCGTTGAGCTGCCAGTTTGATGCTATGGGTGCTTTGTCGACGCAATACAACGAGTCTCCTTCATCCGCCTCGCGTCCGTATGACGCTCATCGCGATGGCTTCGTCATTGCCGGCGGCGCCGGCATGGTCTGCGTTGAGGATTACGATCACGCGGTTGCCCGCGGTGCACGCATCTATGCGGAGCTCGTTGGCTACGGCGTGACGAGCGATGGCGCCGATATGGTTGCGCCATCCGGCGAAGGTGCTGTGCGTGCGATGCAGATGGCAATTGCGCCGTTGAATGGTGCGCCGGTTGATTACATCAATACGCATGGCACGTCGACTCCTGTCGGAGACGTGGTCGAGTTGGGCGCGATCAAGGAAGTCTTCGGTGATGCGATTCCTTCGATCTCATCGACGAAGGCGTTGAGCGGTCACTCGTTGGGTGCTGCGTCCGTGCACGAAGCGATCTACTGCATGTTGATGATGCGCGATGGATTCGTTGCAGGCTCTGCTCACATCTCAGAGTTGGATGAGCGTGCGGCTTCGTTCCCGATTTTGCGAGCGACGGAAGAGCGTCAACTCAACACGGTGATGTCGAACAGTTTCGGGTTTGGTGGGACGAACGCGGCGCTGGTGTTTAAGCGCGTTTGAGATCTGCAGCGCGAAATTTTTGTTCCTAAAAAAAGCAACCTTTCAAAGGTTGAACTTGTGTCAATGGACGCAGATTCAACCTTTGAAACAGCCGGTTTTCGAGGATCTCAGCTGAGTGACGCGAGCAGTGCGTCCGCGACCTGTTGTGGCGACTTCATCCAACCGAAGTGATCCACTTCATACGAGCCATCGCTCTCGGTGAATTCGGTGAGCGCCTTAGCACTCGACGCAAACTTTGACTGCAGGAATTCCATGCTGCCACGCGGTGCCAACCAATCCTTCGCCATGATGACGCCGGTAACGGGGACGGGGTTTCGCGCCATCAACGCATCGAAATCATGCGCCATCGTGCGAACTTGATACTTGCCGGTCAATGCCGTGCGTGCCCAGTCGCGCAATACGGACCGCGCCTCATTTCCGGCGAAGCGGAGGGTCTTGCCAGGCAAGTGACCGTTCAACGTAGCGATGCCGGGCAGTAAAACATAAGACGCAAACACGCCGTAGTTATTCGGGAATGGGAACGTGCGGTAGTAGGGCGAGCCGGTGCAAACCAGCCACAGACCAACAGCTGCTGAGCGTGGCACCCAACCGGCGAAGCACGAAGCCAACTGACCACCCAGACTGTGACCACCGAGAATGCGCTCAGCGTTCGGAGCGTGTTGCTCGACGATGTCGAAAGTTTTTTGCATGTCCAATTCAAGCAACTGACGATAGCCCCAGTCGCATTTGCGCGACGCACGCCAATTGCTTGAACCGATTCCGCGCCACTCGTGCAGGAAAACCGCGATGCCATGTTCCGCCAAAATATTCGCCATCGGCAAATAATTGCGCGCCGCCACACCCATTGCGGACATCCACATCAACGAGTATTTCGCATCGGGTGGAATGACGGAGATGACTTCAAATTCGTGCCCGTCGTCGACGGACGCGTGAATGATTTTTACGTTTGACATGGTTGCGTATTATGCCCCAACGTTCAGCACGCGCACAGGTGACTCGCTGAGGTGGTAGCTGGTTTTCAGGGCTTTTTGGACAAAATCAATCCCATTCATGCACGCATCCTGCAATGAATCGCCTTGCACGATCCGCGCGGCAATCGCAGAGGACAGCGTGCAACCGGTGCCGTGCGCTTCGAATGGCAAACGTGGATGCGTCACTTCACTCGATGCATCGCCACTTAGGAAAAAGTCCGTCACTTCATCACTATCGGACAAGTGCGCGCCCTTCAACAAGATTGATCGAGCACCCATCGCGAGCACATCATTGCATGCGTTGAACATCGCGCTGACATTTTCGATGCGGCGACCGAGGATCAATTCCGCTTCCGGAATGTTCGGTGTCAAAACACTCGCCAACGGAAACAACTCTTCCCGCAACACGGCGATCGCGTCGGATTCGAGCAACGTGCTGCCACTCGTCGCCACCATCACCGGATCCAACACCACCGGAATCGACGGATATTCGCGCAACTTCGCGGTGACGGTGCGTGCGAGAGACGCGTTGGCGAGCATGCCGATTTTGATGGCGCGGATGTCGAACTCGGAAAGAACCGCGTCCATTTGCGCATCGAGAAACTCAGGCGTTGAAGCTTGTACGTCCGTAACACCACGCAAGTTCTGCGCCGTCATCGCGGTGATCGCACTGCAACCATGCACACCTAAGGCATGAAACGTTTTGAGATCCGTTTGAATGCCTGCACCACCACCGGAATCCGAACCGGCGATGGTCAAGGCGGCGACAACGCGAGCGCCCGGTGCAACAGCTAATGGCATTACAGTGTTTCCGAAGCGAAGTCCGCGAGACGTGAACGTTCACCGCGGCGCAACGTCACGTGTGCCGAATGCTCCCAATGCTTGAAGCGATCAACCACATACGTCAAGCCGGAAGTCGTTTCCGTCAGGTATGGCGTATCAATCTGCTCGACGTTACCGAGGCAGATGATCTTTGTGCCAGGGCCTGCGCGCGTGATCAATGCTTTCATTTGCTTCGGCGTCAAGTTCTGCGCTTCGTCGAGAATCAACCAACGCGACAGGAACGTACGACCACGCATGAAGTTCATCGAGCGGATCTTGATCTTGCTGGCGAGCAAATCATTCGTCGCTTGACGTCCCCAGTTGCCGCCTTCCTGATTTGCCGTGAGCACTTCCAGGTTATCAGTGAGAGCGCCCATCCAAGGCGTCATTTTTTCTTCTTCTGTACCCGGCAAAAACCCGATATCTTCCCCGACGTTCACCGTCGCACGCGTCATCACAATTTCGCGGTAGCGTTGCGTATCCATCGTTTGCGCAAGTCCAGCAGCCAATGCGAGCAACGTCTTACCGGTACCTGCGGTGCCGAGCAGGGTGATGATGTCGATCTCCGGATCCATCAACACGTTCAACGCGAAATTCTGTTCGCGGTTGCGCGCGGTGATGCCCCAGACTGCATGTTGCGTGTGGCGGTAATCGTCGATGATCTGCGTGATGACGGTGCTTTCCTTCACCTTGATCACGCGCATTTCGGATTCTTCATCGCCTGGCAAAAACAAAAACTGATTCGGATACCAATCAATGCCTTCCAGCTTCGTGAACTCATACAAGGTGCGTCCCTTGTCGGTCCATGATCTCAAATCAGCGCCGACTTTTTCCCAGAAGTCTTCCGGCAATTCCGTCGCGCCGGTATAGAGCAAATTGAAATCGTCGAGCGCGCGGTCGTTCTCGTAATCTTCCGATTCGATGCCGGCAATCGATGCCTTGATGCGGAGGTTGATGTCCTTGGAAACGAAAACAATTTCTTCGTCCGGACGGTCTTCCTTCAAGTTGATGATTGAGGCGAGGATCTGATTGTCAGGAATGACTCGACCAAAACGTTGACTCGGATCAAAGTCCTTCGTCTGGAACAGCAAACGTCCGGTAATGTCCGTCGCATTCTTCAACTGCAATCCGTCGGGATGCGCGAGCGGCACGCCGTTCTGCAAGTCGATCTTGCCGGACTTCTCAATCATTTCATTGAGGAAGCGGCTCACCTGACGCGCATTGCGCGCGGCTTCGGAAGTACCTTTCTTGCCGTTATCGAGCTCTTCCATCACCTGCATCGGCAGGAAAATATCGTGCTCCTGAAACTTGAACAACGCCGTGGGATCGTGCATCAAAACGTTGGTATCGAGAACGTAAATCCTTTTGCCTCTTGTCATGCGTTTTCTCTCATCTCTCAATTCTTGAAACTTGTTTCCAGCTTTTACCCATCAGCTCTTACCTAGCGCATGGGTAAGAGGTAAAAGCTACGTCAGGATTTGTTCTCTTTGATAGCGCCAAGCACTTCCTCTGCGTGTCCTGCAACCTTTACCTTCCGCCACTCCTGGATCAATTTGCCGTCAGGGTTGAAGAGGAACGTGGAGCGGACGATGCCGAGTACCTTTTTGCCGTACATGTTCTTCTCGTGGATCACGTCGAACGCCTTGCACATCGCTTCGTCGGCGTCACTGATCAAGTCGAATTTAAAGCCTTGCTTCGTGCAAAAATTCTGATGCGATTTCACCGAGTCCCGCGAAACCCCATAAATTACGGCGTTATTGCGTTTGAATTTCGGAAGCAGGGCATTGAAGTCGTTGCCCTCCGTCGTGCAACCGGGCGTGCTGTCCTTCGGATAAAAATAAATCACCGCATACTTACCCTTCAAATCCGGCAGTGACAGTGATTCTTCATTTTGGAGAGTGACGGTGAGGTTAGGGAGTTTGTCGCCAATTTTCATAGGTTTTCAGAACTTCATGGGATCCATAATTGCGTCGAGATTCAGCGCATCGCAGAACTCGAGGAAGTCATCGCGCAGCGTCGCGATATGCATGTCAGCTGGAATGCCGACGGTGATTTGCGCCGTGAACATTTGCGCGCCGGTTTGCACGGCTTGATATCGGGTGCAGGCAAGTGACTCCATCGAGATGCCTTGCGCGTCGAAGAACTGTGCCAGCTCAAACAAAATCCCCGGCTTATCCGCCGACACCACTTCAACGATGTAGGGCAGCAGGTTGCTGTAACCGGTTTTGATTTCCGTCCGCTTAAAAAAAATCTGCGTATTCTCTTCGCGTTCCATCCGGCCGAGCATCGCTTCAAGCTTGGCGATCGAGTCCCACGAACCGGCGGCGCGCGCACTGACGATCACATCCTGACCCAGTGTGCTGAGGCGTGCGTCTTCGAGGTTGCAGCCGCTATCCGTGATCCGGCGGGCAATGCGTAAAAGCGGGGAGTCGGGGTGCGTACTGAATGCGTTAATGAGCAAGTAGTGCGTGTTCGGAGCGGGTCTGTGCTCTGGGAGAGTCAATTCTGGGGCCTGTCAAAAATACATTCGCGAGCGCACACTGCGCCCTGTTAAGGTTATTCAAGCACACTTTGCGTGAAATTGCGCTCACGTTTGACGCCTTATTCGCCACCATAGACCTCACGGCAAATACCGTTTAAATTAGAGAGCTAGGGTTTGCTTGCGGACCCGCCTCCGATTCACGATCTCAGGGTGATGTTTTGCGTATTACCGGATGTATGACTGCTTTGGCGACGCCGTTCGGCACGAATGGTGAGCTTGATTTGAATGCTTGGCGCACTTTGCTGGACCGTCAACTTGACGGTGGCATTGAAGCCGTCATCGTCGCTGGCTCAACGGGTGAAGCGGCATCGCTGTTTGACCAGGAGTTTGACGCGATCTTGCGCCTCGCCGTCGAGCGCATTGCTGGTCGTGTTCCGGTTGTCGCCGGCACTGGCATGAGCAACACGCAGAAGACGATTGAGATGACTCGCCGCGCCCGCGCCCTGGGTGCAGACGCTGCGTTGGTCGTGACGCCACCTTATGTGCGTCCGACAACCGAAGGCTTGATTGCGCATTATGAGGCGATCGCTGCTGACAACTCGCTGCCGATCATCATGTACAACGTTCCGGGACGCACGGGTGTCGACATGGACATCGCGGTTGTTGAAGCGATGTACAAGAATCCGAACATCATCGGAATCAAGGAAGCACGTAGCGACGCTGCACGCATGACCGCGTTGCTGAAGTACAAGACGCCTGATTTTGCCGTGTTGAGCGGCGATGATGCGACGGCATGCCGCGCAATGCTTGCAGGTGCCGATGGTTTGATCTCGGTGGGTTCCAACGTTGCGCCGGCCACTTTCCGTGTCCTGTGTGACCAAGCTCGTGCGGAACATGCGGCTGAAGCCCGTTCCATCGATCAGGCAATGTCGCCGCTGTATGACTTTTTGTCGATTGAACCTAATCCGATTCCCGTAAAGGCACTGTTAGGTTTACAGGGTGTAGGCTACGGTGTGCGATTGCCACTGCAGCCACTGAAGCAGCAGTACGCTTCGGAGCTGCGCGCGATGGCTGACCTTGTCGGTGAGCTAGAGTCGACCAGTCTGAAGGCGCTCGCCGCGTAAATCCATTCAGTCGCCGCGGCGACTACAATAGAACGATCAAATTTTGGAGCTTTGCATGCTTTCCACGCCTGCCACCACATCGAACCGCCGCATCCTGATCGCCGCCATTGGCTTGACTGCCATTGTGCTGAGCAGTGGTTGCTCATGGTTCAACAAGCGCGGTAACGGCTACGCGCAGAATCCTCGCCCGCTGGAAGTGCCGCCAGATCTGGTGGTCGCAACGACAACGGCATCCGGCGGTTCCTACCTGGCATCGGCAGCGACCGCGAATATTGCGAGCTTCCAGGTGGCTGGCACGAAGGACCAAGTTTTTGGACTGGTTGCAGCGGCTTTGCCGAAGATCGGCGGCGTCAAAGTGAATTCGCAATCGCAGGGTCTTGGCTTGTTCGACGTCAGCATGGCAGGTGCGAACATTCTCGTCCGTGTCACTGAACAAGATGGTCAATCGGTTGTGTCGGCTGTTGATGCCCGCGGCCAGTCGGCATCGTCGGAAACGATCTCCGGCTTAGTCAATCAGATCAAGAATCAGATTTCGCGCTGATTTCCGGCAAACAGTTTAAAGAACAAACCCTTGAAGAGATTCAAGGGTTTTTCGTTTCGAAGTCTGCGGAAATGCGAAGTCCGCGCAGGTGCCTGACGAGACTGATGCTTTCCTGGTACTTCGGATGTGCCTTGTAGGCAGCGAGTGCATCCGCATCACGGAATTCGCCGTAAACCACGATGTCAATTTCGTCAGACCATGGATCGACCTTGGAATTGCGGATCACTTCGAGCTTGTCGGCGTGTTCAATGGATTCCAAAATCTGAAGGCCACTCATCACCGCGTCCATGTTCGCAGGGTCGGGCACACTGAAAAAAACGATATGTCTAATCATCTAATGGGTACGAAATAGGTGAGTGCAGCCGCGAATCAACGTTCAAGCAGCGGCAATTTGTCGGGCTTGCCGTCCCATTCCTCGGCATCTTCCGGTGGATCCTTGCGGACCGTCAAAACCGGCCATTCACGCGAGAGTTCGGCGTTCAGTTCGATGAAATGTTCCTGTCCGGCGGGGACATCGAACTCAGGATAGATGGCATTGGCAGGGCACTCAGGCTCGCACAATGTGCAATCGATGCATTCATCGGGATCAATGACCAAAAAGTTCGGTCCCTCATGGAAGCAATCGACCGGGCAAACTTCCACGCAGTCGGTGTACTTGCATTTGATGCAATTCTCGGTAACGACAAAAGGCATGTGAGGTGAACGCGCTCTAAATTGGGTCAGTCGAATGTTAGTATATCGCAATGCCCTCAGACCGTGAGTCCCTCCCTCTGCAGCCCTTGATCATTCCGCGTGACGAACATCCGGTTTCGAGGCGCGACATCAACCCGAATGCGTTGAAGGTTTTGTACAAGCTGCATAACGCAGGTTACGAAGCCTATCTCGTCGGTGGCGCGATCCGTGATTTGTTGCTCGACATGCATCCGAAGGATTTCGATATCGCGTGCGATGCGACGCCGGAGCAGGTCAAACATCTTTTCCGTAACTGTCGATTGATTGGTCGTCGGTTCCGCTTGGCGCATGTTGTGTTCGGTCGCGACATCATTGAAGTCGCAACGTTCCGCTCCGGTTCGGACGATGGTTCGGGTGAGCGCACGGTCGGTTCGGAAGGGCGCCTCACGCGTGACAACATCTATGGTCGCGTTGATGAAGACGCGATCCGCCGCGACTTCACGGCGAATGCCTTGTATTACTCGATTGCGGATTTCTCGATTCGTGATTATGTGGATGGCTTTGAAGACGTCCGAAATAAAGTTCTGCGTTTGATCGGCGATCCGGAGACGCGTTACCGCGAAGATCCGGTACGCATGTTGCGTGCGATTCGCTTGGCGGCGAAGCTCGGCTTCACGATTGAAACTGAAACGGCGCGTCCGATTCGTGAGATGGCGAGCTTGCTGCAGAACGTCTCACCGGCGCGGCTGTATGAAGAAACGAAGAAAATGTTTTTGTCCGGTTACGGCGTCGCGGCCTTCGAGGGACTCGAACAGTTCGGTTTGCTCGAATGGTTGTTCCCCGGAACGGCGAAAGCACTGGCCAAAAATCGCAGCGGCGTCCTACGTAACTTGGTGGTTGCAGGTTTGCGGAATACGGATGATCGTGTCGCGCGCGGTGATTCAGTTGCCCCGTATTTCCTGTTTGCGGTGATGTTGTGGCCCGAGTTTTGCCTGGAGTTCAATCGCTTGCTCAAGGGCGGCATGCAAGGTCCGGAAGCGCAGCGTCGCGCCTGTGATCGCGTGATCATCAAGCAACTTGAGCGCATCGCCATTCCACGTCGCGATACATTGCCGATGCAGGAAGTGTGGTTGATGCAGGAACGTCTGCAAACTCGCCAACGCCGCCGCGTCTCGCGTTTGCTCTCGCACCCGCGCTTCCGCGCTGCCTACGATTTCCTGCAATTGCGTGCCGGTGCTGCGCCAGGTCATCAGGATGATCTGGATTTCTGGACAGCGGCGCAAACGATGCCCGCGGATGATCTCGATCAGTTGTTGGCGAATGCCAATGCGCGCGCGAAACGTCAGGCCACTTAAGCGCCGTACGCAATGAAGCTGGACGGAACTTCGGCAACAGTCGTTGCTTATCTAGGCATTGGTGGCAATGTCGGCGATGTCGCGTCGACGATGCACGATGCGATTGCGCGTTTGGATGCGGTCGAAGGCTTGAGTGTGTTGCGCGTCTCGCAAGCGTACGTCACGCCGCCTTGGGGCGCTATCGAGCAAGATGACTATCTCAACGCCGTGATTGAAATTGCGACGGTGCTGTCGCCTGAAGCGTTGCACGATGAGATGCTGGCGATTGAACGCGCGCATGGGCGCGACCGCGAAAATGAAATTCGCTGGGGACCGCGCACCTTGGACCTCGACCTGTTGCTCTATGGCGATGTCGAAATTGCCACGGAACGACTGACAGTGCCGCATCCGCGAATGATGGAACGGGCTTTTGTCATGATTCCTTTACTGGAATTGAATCCCGAGCTGCAAATTGGCGATTCTGTAACGCCAACTGTCGCAAAATACTCACAGGACGGAATGCGTCTTTACGGAAGGATCTATCCGGATGTCAAATTACCTGGGTGATATCGATGGCGCGCAAGCCCCGAAGCGCGTGAAATGGACTGTGCCGTTGTTGCGCGAAGCGAAGGCAAATGCTCAAAAGTTGACGATGCTCACGGCGTACGATGCGAGTTTTGCGCGTGCAATGGACCAGCAAGGCGTCGACATGATTCTCATCGGCGATTCGATGGGAATGGTCGTGCAAGGGCAGGACAGTACATTGCCGGTCACTGCCGAGCAAATTGAATATCACACCGAGTGCGTGGCGCGTGGCGTGACGAATACCTTGGTCATCGCAGATTTGCCGTTCCAAACGGATTCGGATCCGGATACGGCGTTGTTCAATGCGACGCGGTTCCTGCAAGCGGGTGCGGGCATGGTCAAGCTGGAAGGCGCAGGATTCAAATGCGATGTGATTGCGTATCTGTCCGAGCGTGAAATTCCGGTGTGCGCGCATTTGGGCCTGACGCCGCAGTCGGTGTTGCGTTTGGGTGGTTACAAAGTACAAGGTCGCGATGAAGCGGCGGCGAAGCGCATCATGGCCGATGCATTAGCGGTGCAGGAAGCGGGCGCGGATTTGCTAGTGCTGGAATGCGTGCCAAGTGCGTTGGCCAAGGACATTACGGCGGCTTTGGACATTCCAACGATTGGCATTGGTGCGGGTCCGCATTGCGATGGTCAGGTTTTGGTTTTGCATGACATGCTCGGCATTGACTCGGGACATCGCCGTCCGAAATTCGTGAAGGATTTCCTGCAGATCGGTGGTTCGGTTGCAGGTGCTTTCGCTGCATACGTTGAAGAAGTGCATGAAGGTAAATTTCCTGCGCCGGAACATGAGTACGTTTAACGCGTGAAAATTCATTCGAAACTCGATTCGTTGCGCGCGCAAATCGCGCATTGGCGCTCTGAATCTTCGCGTATCGCCTTCGTTCCGACGATGGGCAATTTGCATGATGGTCATTATTCGTTGATCACGTTGGCGAAGCAGCATGCGGACCGCGTGGTTGCGTCGGTGTTCGTGAATCCAACGCAGTTTGGGCCGAATGAGGATTTCTCGCGTTATCCACGCACGCCGGATGCCGACGTGGAAGGGTTGCGTGAAGCCGGTTGCGATGCATTGTGGATGCCACCGGTTGAAGTGATGTATCCGATGGGCGTTGAGCGCGCGGTGCAAATGCGCGTGCCGGTGATCACGGAAACACTGGATGGTGCGCATCGTCCGGGTCACTTCGATGGCGTTGCGACGGTGGTGGCGCGATTGTTCAATCAGGTGCAACCGCATGTGGCGATTTTTGGGCGCAAGGATTATCAGCAGCTTGCGGTGATTCGTGCAATGGTGACGGATTTGGCGTTTCCGATTGAGATCGTCGGCGCTCCGATCATCCGTGAAGCGAATGGCTTGGCAATGAGTTCGCGCAATCAGTATCTCTCGGATGAAGAGCGCGATACGGCGAGTGTGATTCGTCGGACGTTGCTGGCGATGGAAGAGGGCGCACGCCGTGGCGATGATGCCTCAGCGATTGAAGCAACTGCGGTAAAATCGCTGCAAGATGCGGGTTTCAGCGTTGATTACGCGGTCTTGCGTGCCGCGGATCTGACGGATGCGGAAGTGACTCAAGGTGCCGCATTGGTCGCGTTGATTGCTGCACGCATTGGTAAAACCCGATTGATCGATAACCACGAGTTTGTGGTCTGAATTTTTGTCCTGGAAATAACGATGTTACTGACTGTACTGAAAGCCAAAATCCACCGCGCCAGCGTCACCCACGCCGAACTGCATTACGAAGGTTCGTGTGCGATTGATTCGCGCTTGCTGGATATTTCCGGGATTCTCGAAAATGAGATGGTGCACATCTATAACGTGAATTCGGGGCATCGTTTTTCGACGTATGCGATTCGCGCGGAAGAAGGTTCGGGCATCATCTCGGTCAATGGTGCGGCCGCGCATCGTGCGAAGCCGGGTGATCTCGTCATCATTTGTGCTTACGGCATGTGCGATGCGGAAGAGGCGAAGGCATACCAACCGACATTGGTTTATGTTGATCGTCAAAATCGCTTGACCCACACCAATCATTCCATCGGTGAGCAGAAGTCGGACGTCGAATGAAAGTTGATCTCGCCGCTTTAGTTCAAGCACCTTCTTTTTCCATCAAGCAACTCAACGCGACGGAATCAGATCGCGCCAGCGCGATGAGTCTGAAAGTCGGCGGGATTTACGCGAATTTTGCGCGGCAGCGTTACAGCGCTGCCGATGTTGCGGCGTTGTTTGCTGCGGCAAAGCAATGGGATTTCCATGGTGCGTTGTTGCGTCTGATGGGCGGCGAGATCGTCAATCCGACCGAAGGTCGCGCGGCATTGCATACCGCGTTGCGTGGTGTGCCGGTTGAAACTGCTGTGAGCATTGCTGCCAACAAGGAAGCCGACGCCGCGCAGTTGAAGATGCGCGAGTTGTACGAAGAACTTGCGGCATCGGATGTCACGGACATCGTCAGCATCGGCATCGGCGGCAGTGATCTCGGACCACGGTTGGCAGTGGATGCGTTGAAGGATTTCGGGCCGAAGCGCTTCAACGTGCATTTCATTTCGAATGTCGATGGCGCGGCTGCGGCACGGTTGTTGCCTTCATTGGACCGCAAGCACACGGCAGTGTTGTTGATTTCGAAAACATTCACCACGCAGGAAACATTGCTCAACGGTGAGCTCGTTTGCGATTGGCTGGATACGCCGGAACGCGTCTATGCGATCACGACGAACGCTGACGCCGCGAATGAGAAGTTCGGCATTGCTGCTGAGCGTATCTTGCCAATGTGGGATTGGGTCGGTGGCCGTTACTCGATGTGGTCGGCGGTTGGTTTCCCGATCATGTTGGCGATTGGTCCCGATGCATTCGTACAACTACTCGACGGCGCGGCTTTCATGGATCGCCATGTCGTTGAAGCGGAAGGTGTCGATAACCTCGCGTACTGGCATGCGTTGACGGCGCTGTATAACCGCGCAGTTTTGCATTGTGCAAGCCAAGCGGTGTTGCCGTATGACGAACGCTTGAAACTGTTTCCTGCTTACTTGCAGCAACTCGTGATGGAGAGTCTCGGCAAGTCGGCGCAACTGGATGGCACGGCTGTCACGGTCGATACCGTTCCGGTTTGGTGGGGCGGCGCGGGGACGGATTCGCAGCATAGTTTTTTCCAGGCGTTGCATCAGGGAACGCAAGTCGATGCGATCGATTTCATTGGCGTGATTCGCGCAGACCACAGTGCAGACATTAATCATCAAGCGTTGCTATCGAATTTGTTTGCGCAGTCGGAAGCATTTGCGAACGGTCAAGCGTCCGATGATTTGCATCGCAACTACGCGGGCAACCGTCCGAATACGATGCTGTTGCTGGATTCGCTCAGCCCGTCGACGCTCGGTCAATTGATTGCGTTGTATGAGCACAGCGTTTACCTGCAAGCGGTCGCGTGGAATATCAATCCGTTCGATCAATTTGGTGTGGAACTCGGCAAAAAACTCGCCAACCAACTTCTCCCCGCCATTCGCGGTGAAGTCCGTGCGGAAGATCCGGTTACTTCAGCATTGCTGGATCAAGTCCGCGGCTAAGCTGTTGCTTTAACGCCCACTGGGCGCTTTCGCTGACGACCTCATCGTCGTGCGCTGCATATTCGCGCAAGATGCTCAGCGTTTGTTCGGAGTAGGGCGCGTTACCTAACGCGATCAAGATATTGCGCTGCCAACGTTGATATCCGCTGCGTCGAATCGCTGTGCCTTCAGTTCGCTTGAGAAATTCGTCTTCAGTCCATACGATGAGATCCGCGAGTGTCGCGGTGTCGAGATCATTGCGTGCACGGAAATCAGGCTCATCCGTGCGCTTTGCGAACTTGTTCCAGGGACACACGAGTTGGCAATCATCACAGCCGAAAATCCGGTTGCCAATCGCCTCACGATATTCAATGGGAATGCTGCCCGGATGTTCAATGGTGAGATAGGCAATGCATTTGCGTGCGTCGAGTTGATATGGCGCAACGATCGCCTGCGTTGGACAGACATCGATGCAACGCGTGCACGTACCGCAATGTTCCGTTGCAGGTTCGTCTGCCGGCAATTCGAAATCGAGAAACAATTCCCCGAGGAAAAACCACGATCCACCCTGCTTATCAATCAAGCAAGTATGTTTGCCAATCCATCCGAGTCCTGCGTTGCGTGCGATTGCACGTTCAAGCACCGGTGCACTGTCGACGAAAACACGATGCCCAAATGCCCCGACCATCGACGCGATTTCATCGGCGAGTTTCTGCAGGCGTTGGCGCATCATTTTGTGATAATCACGCCCTAACGCATATCGTGCGACGTAAGCGCGATCGCCGTCGTGAATGTTCGTCCATGCTTCTTCTTCATCGCGGCGACCGTAATCCAAACCAACACTGATGACGCTGATCGTGCCCGGCAATAATGCATCTGGATTTGCGCGCAATTCTGCATGGTTTTGCATCCATTGCATTTCGCCATGGCGGTCCAACGCAAGCCAGTTATGCAGATGTCGTGCGTCATCATCGAGCGCAATTCCGGTAATTCCGAAATGCTGGAAACCACTTTGCCGCACCAACGATTCGATGCGGGAGCGGATGTCGGACGGAATTGTTTTTGAATTCATGCAAAACAAATTATGATGCATGCAGTGAAATTTCATCTCGCCACTGAAGAAGACACGAACCAACTCGGTGCACGAATCGCGGAACTCGCGTCATTGAAGCCATCCATTTGGCTGCACGGTGAACTTGGCGCGGGTAAGTCGACCTTGAGCCGTGCGTGCTTGCGTGCGATGGGAGTGACCGGTGCGATCAAAAGTCCCACGTATACGCTGGTCGAACGTTATCCGGTCGAGGGTGGGGAAGCGTGGCACTTGGATTTGTATCGAATTGCGTCACCGGAAGAGCTGGATTATCTCGGTTTGGACGATGCGCAAGTGGTCATGTGGCTCGTGGAGTGGCCAGAACGCGGGAAAGGCTTCCTGGCGGCACCGGATCTCGAGATTTACCTGAGTTATGCCGAGGATGGTGGGCGAAATGCGGAATTTTTGACAGAAAATTCTGAAATTGCGAATCACATCGCATTATGGAAATGATTTTTCCATTAAATATAGCTGAACCCTTTTTAAAACGATGTCTGGCAAGTTACGGAATTTTAAGGGAAAATGTACCCTTCGTTTCGACCAAACCGACTTCAGGAATCCCATGCGAGTAAAAGGTGACATTGTGCAGAAATTCCTAATGGGAACCGCCCTGATGGGGGCATTGGCATGGAATTTGGCCCAAGCTGGCGAACTTTCCGCCATTGACGTCTCGAATGACAGCGCCGGAACGCGCGCCGAGATCACTTTGTCGAATACTGGCGAGTATCGTCTGTTGAAACTGACGGGACCGAATCGTCTCGTGGTCGACATCGACGATGCCGAAGTCAAGAAAGAATTGAAGTTCACGCCTGCTGGCTGGATTACCAACGTCCGCACAGGTGTGCAGGATTCCGGTGCAGCGCGTGTGGTGTTTGACTTGGATGGCACCGCCAACCGCGTCCGTTCGCGCATTGAGAACGTGAATGGCGTGCGGAAGTTGATTTTGACGTTCCCGGGTCAAGGTGTCGCAGCCGCGGCTCCAGCGCCGAAGCCAGTGGTCACGCAAGCAGCGCCAGTTGTTGCTGCTGCCACCGTTGCGCCAACACAGCGCGACAATGAATTGAATTCCTTGATCTCCGATCTGCGTAACGGCACGACCGTTGCGCCGGCATCACAGCCTTCAACGGCGGTTGTCATGCCAGCGGCAACCGTTGAACCTGCGAAGGTCATGCCTCGCGCAGCCACCCCTGTGACGATTGCAACGGGCATTCCAACGCGTCGTGCAACGGGTGTGCCGACTGCGCTGACAGCAACCGGCGCCGCAGCGTTGCAGCAAGGCACGGTGTCGAATGTCACGCCAGCACCGGTTCGCGTCGCGGCGCCGACACCTGCTCCAGCGCCTGTCGTAGTGAATAACCCAGCGCCACGTTACACCGCGCCGCCTGTGATGGGCGTGCAAAGTGTGCGTGAGTTGCGAAATGAGCGCTTGCAACGTGGGCAACGTGAGTTGGTCATTGCGATTGACCCAGGCCACGGCGGCCAGGACTCTGGCGCAATTGGCATGAACGGTACACGCGAGAAGGACGTTGTACTGCAAATTGCGCGTGAGCTTGCACGTCAAGTCAACGCGACGCCGGGGATGCGCGCGATTCTGACGCGCAACGCCGACTATTTGATTCCGCTGCCAGAGCGTCCTCGCATCGCACGTAAGGCTGGCGCAGACATCTTCATCTCGGTTCACGCTGACGCGGTCGCAAACAATCGCAGTGCAGGTGGGTCGTCGGTGTATGTTTTGTCAACGAAGGGTGCTTCATCGCAACGCGCCCGTTGGTTGGCCGATAAGGAAAATGCTTCGGATCTCATCGGCGGCGTGAAGCTGGAACGCGCGACGAATTCGCTGGCTTCGGTGTTGATTGACCTGACTCAGTCCGGTCACATGAAGGCATCTGAAGATGCGGCTTCCGTTGTTCTGCAGGGTTTGATGGGAACCGGCAACCGCGTCCACAAGCGCACTGTTGAGAAGGCGAACTTCGCAGTTTTGCGTGGCGCTGATATGCCATCCATGCTGGTCGAAACCGCATTCATTTCGAATCCTGAAGAAGAACGCAAACTGCAGGATCCGGTGTTCCAGTCGCGTACTGCGGCTGCGATCCTGGATGGCGTCCACACTTACTTCTCGCGTCAAGCGCCTCCGGGAACGATCTATGCATCGCTCAACGAAGCAGATGCGAACGTTTCGGGTGGTAGCCCCTAAACCTGCGTGGCGATTCGCGCTCTTCCTGATCACCTCATCAATCAAATTGCAGCGGGCGAGGTCGTTGAACGGCCCGCCTCCGTTGTCAAGGAACTCGTCGAAAATGCAATCGACGCCGGTGCCTCCCGCATCGACATCGAACTTGAGGAAGGCGGTGCGCGCTTAATCCGCATCCGCGACGACGGCATCGGAATCAGCGCGGAAGATTTGCCGTTAGCATTGTCGCGTCATGCGACGAGCAAAATCGCATCGATGGAAGACCTTGAAGGTGTTTTGACCTTAGGTTTCCGCGGTGAAGCGTTGCCTTCCATTGCATCGATTTCGCACATGAGTGTCACGAGCAGGCATCGTGACTCCGAGCATGGTCAACGTGTTCAAGTGGATGGTGGCAAAGCATTGCCGATCGAACCGCATCCGCATCCACAAGGAACGACGATTGAGGTGAGGGATTTGTTCTTTAATGTCCCTGCACGGCGCAAGTTCCTGAAAGCCGAGCGGACCGAGCTCAACCACATTGAAGATTGGTTGCGGCAGTTGGCGTTGGCACGTCCCGATGTCGATATTCGAGTCACGCATAACGGTAAGGCACTGCGGCGTTGGTCGCGGCAGGAAGATTTACTTTCGACGAAGCGGTTGGATGATGCACTCGGTGCAGAGTTCGCCACCAACGCGATGCGCATTGAGCACGAAGTTGCCGGCTTGCGGATGACGGGTTGGATTGCACGTCCAACGTATTCGCGTAGCAGCGCCGATCAACAACATCTCTTTGTCAACGGTCGTGCGATTCGTGATCGATCGATTGCGCATGCCATCAAACGTGCGTATACCGATGTGCTGTTTCATGGAAGGCAGCCAGCGTATGTTTTGTTCCTTGAATTGGATCCGCACCGTGTTGACGTAAACGTGCATCCGGCGAAGCATGAAGTGCGTTTTCGCGATGCAAGGTTTGTGCATGACTTTGTGTTCCGCACAGTGTTTGATGCGCTCCGCGAAACGCGCGCCGGTGCAGGCGAAAATGCAATGCCTACAACGGCTCCGCAGATTTCCACACCAACCAGCTTCCGTGATTGGACGCCGGCGCAAACGAGTTCGTTGCCGCTGCGCACATCGTTTGATTCGCAGACCTTTGGTCAGTTGTACGCGCCACAAGCAACGTCTACGCCAACTAATGCTGTTGCGGATCACGGAAACGAAGAAGGCATTCCGCCACTTGGTTTTGCCATCGCGCAGTTGCACGGAATCTACATCCTCAGCCAAACACGCGATGGCATGATCGTCGTCGACATGCACGCGGCGCACGAGCGCATCGTTTACGAACGTCTCAAGAACGCCTTGGACGCAGAAGGCATCCAGGCACAACCATTGCTTGTTCCTTCAACGATGTCCGTCTCCGAACGAGAAGCCGATGCCGTCGAAGCGAATCACGCGATGTTTCATGAGTTGGGTTTCGACGTGACGCGATCGGGTGCCCAAAACATCATGATCCGCAGCGTTCCTGTTTTGCTGCAAGGTGGCAACGTTGAAGCGTTGGTGCGCGACGTGCTTTCGGATCTCGTTGAGCATGGCAGCATCCAACGCATCGAAGCGCATCGCAATGAGCTGCTCGCAACGATGGCTTGCCATGGATCGGTCAGGGCAAACCGTCGACTCACCGTGCCGGAAATGAACGCACTGCTGCGCGACATGGAAATCACCGAACGCTCCGATCAATGCAATCACGGACGCCCAACGTGGACAGCGATTACACTGGCGGATATGGATCGCTGGTTCCTGAGAGGACAATAATGCTTGCCCAAAAATTCCTGACATCCCTCGCCATCACGGCAACATTGTTCGTTGGCAGTTACGCAAACGCGCAAGACAGTTCGCTGATCTGGCCGCAGACGGAAGCCGCGAAACCATCTGAAATTAAGGCGTTTACGCCGACGCTGTACAAAGTCACGGGCAAGGCACATAACAGTACGATGTATTTGTTCGGCTCGATTCACGAATTAACCGAAGCGAACTCGACGATCCCGAAAAGTGTGCTGGAGAGTTTTGACAAGGCGGATGTGGCGTTTTTTGAATTGCCGGAAGATGATCTCGATGCGGATCCCGCTGCGATGTTTGGCAAGCTCACGCCTTTCATGTTGCTCGAAGGTAACGATCTGATCACGGATTACTTGAGCACCGACGAAATCCAGCAGGTCGCGAAGTTGCTGCCGGATATGCCGGATCAGGCGATCCTGAAATTCCGTCCCTGGGTGCTGGACATGTTCCTCGACCTGAAGGATGGCAATGCCGCGGGAATGACAGCGGATTACGGTGTGGATTTGCGATTGGTCAAACGCGGCAAGACTCAGGGCAAAACTCAACTCGGATTGGAAAAGCTCGAGGAACAGATTGGGTTTTTGTCATCTGACCCGATTGAGGTGCAGGCGAAACGTTTGAAGAAAAATCTCAGCGACCGCCGCACGAAACCGAATGAGGCTGCTGAGCAAACGGCCAAATTGCTGCAGAACTGGGTCGATGGCGACGTTGACGCGTTGGAGAAAGACTTCGCGGAATACCGCAAGGATGATCCGGAGTTTTACGATCGACTTAACGGTCAACGCAACCGCGCGTGGATGACCAAGCTCACGCCGTATCTGGGCAAATCGCAAACTGTTTTCGTCACGGTCGGCACGATGCACTTGATCGGCGATGATGGGTTGGTGAAGCTGATGCAGAAGGCGGGCTACAAGGTCGAGCGGGTCAAGCCCTGAAACCTGAAATCGCCGCAGACTGCAGAGTTCGTGGCGAATTCTTTTTTTTGATGTTTTCAAAAGTTGAACATGTGTCCATGGATAGAAGTTCAACTTTTTGAGACCTGAAAATTTCGATGCTCTCGATTTCAGAGCTCAATCATCTCAATACAATCAACGGGACACGCCGGCACGCACAACTCGCAACCCGTGCACCAATCGTTGATCACCACATGCATCAATTTGTTGCCACCGATGATCGCGTCGGCAGGGCACGCCTGAATGCACTTGGTGCAGCCGATGCAGTCTTCCTCGATGACGCGGGCGACAATTCCCGGCACAGCTAAGCCGCGCGAGCGATCATACGCCAAAAACGGCACGCCAAGCGCTTCCGCCAGCGCCCGAGCACCTTCATCACCCCCGGGCGGGCAACGGTCTGTCAGCGCCTCTCCTTGCGCCATAGCGACGGCATAAGGTTTGCACCCCTCGAAATCACACAGTCGGCATTGAGTCTGCGGCAAAATCGCCTCCAGACGCTCGACCTTCAACGCAAACGGGAGATCATCAGGAATCACGCGATCAACGCACCGGAGCGCCTGCCTGTGCGCTCTCGTCCGCGTCCAGCAACGCCAAGTCGCCACCGTCGAAGCCCGCCGACAAAATCATGCCTTCACTCACGCCAAAACGCATCTTACGCGGCGCCAAATTCGCGATGAACACGACCTTGCGCCCAACCAAACTCGATGGCTCGCCATACGACCCACGAATCCCCGAAAAAATCTGCCTCGTCCCCAACTCACCCGCATCCAATTCGAAGCGCAGCAATTTGTCGGAACCTTCCACGAACTCGCATACCTTCACAATCCCGATGCGAAGATCGAGCTTCATGAAATCGTCAATCCCGATCGTTCCATCAGTCGCGGCAACAGGCGCGGGCTTTTGCTTTTGCCTTTCATCCCCTTTCCCATTTCCCTTCTCATCAGCGACAGCGACAGGCTCTGCCACGATCAGTGACGTCAACTGCTTCGGATCAATGCGCTGCGAGAGATTTTCGTACTTTTGGATTTCGTGATCGAGCAATGGATCCTTCAAATCGCTCCACAACGAAACGGATGATTGCAAAAACTTCTCAGCCGCCGCAGTTTTCTCAGGCATCACCGGCTTCAACGCAGTCGTCAACACGCGGAACAAATTCAAGATCTGCGTGCACACCAACTGCAGACGATCCAATTGACCTTCTTCCTTCGCCAGCACCCATGGCTTGCGGTCATCAACGTAACGGTTCGCTTCGTCGGCCAGCGTCATGATCAAGCGCAACGCAACTGCAGCTTCATTCGCCGCATACGCGGAACGAATCTCAGCAAGCGAAGCCACGAAACGTTCATACATTTCCGCATCATCCAATCTCGAACCCAAGCGGCCACCAAAGCGCGATGTGATGAAGCCTGCAGAACGCGATGCCAAATTCACGAACTTACCAACGACGTCCGAGTTCACGCGCTGCGCGAAATCTTCGAGATTCAAATCGACGTCATCAACGGAACCATTCGACTTCGCCGCGAAGTAATAACGCAAATGTTCCGGGTGCAAACCGGCGTCCAGATACGAACGCGCGGTGATGAAGGTGCCGCGGGACTTCGACATTTTCGCACCGTTGATCGTCACATAACCGTTGACATGCAAACGTGTCGGCGCACGATGCCCCGAACCATGCAACACCGCCGGCCAAAACAACCCATGGAAATTCACGATGTCCTTGCCGATGAAATGATGCATCTCAGCAGTACTAGCCGGAGCCAGATAGGAATCAAAGTCCAAACCCTTCTGTTCGGCAAACACCTTGAACGAACTCAGGTAACCAATCGGCGCATCGAGCCACACGTAGATGTACTTGCCAACCGCGCCAGGAATTTCGAAACCGAAGTAGGGCGCATCACGGCTAATGTCCCAAGCCCGCAAACCGCCTTCCGAATTCAGCCACTCGCCAAGTTTCGCCTTGACGGCAGGAATCGCAACGTCACCGGACAACCACTCGCGCAGGAACTCAGTGAACTGACCGACTTCAAAAAAATAATGATCCGACGCCTTCAACACCGGAGTCGCGCCACTCACGACGGAGCGGGGATTTTTCAATTCCGTCGGCTGATACGTCGCGCCACAATTTTCGCAATTGTCACCGTACTGATCCAACGCACCGCAATTCGGGCACTCGCCCTTGACGTAACGGTCCGGCAGGAACATCGACTTTTCGGGATCAAACAGCTGCTCAACCGAACGCTTCGTGATGTGACCGGCCAACTGCAACTTCGTGAAAATCGATGTCGTCAGCTCGCGGTTCGTCTCCGAATTCGTCGAGTCAAAATGATCAAACGCCACACGGAAATCCGCGAAGTCCTTCTCGTGTTCGACTTGGATGCCGGCGATGTATTGCTCGGGTGACATGCCCATCTTCTCCGCAGCCAACATAATTGGCGTGCCGTGCGTGTCATCCGCACAGACGAAGTGCACTTCCTTGCCTTCCATCCGCATCGCACGCACCCAAATATCCGCCTGGATGTAACCAAGCAGGTGGCCGAGATGCAATGGGCCATTCGCATAGGGAAGGGCGCTGGAAACGAGAATTTGTGAGGACATGCGTAATTTTCGCGAAACTAATTCAGACAGTCGTCTATTATCGCACGCCACAAAAAAACACGGCTCACCAAATGGCGAGCCGTGCTCTCAATCAAACGCAAGGGATGCGTATCAGTTCTGGCGTTGCCAAACCTGCGTACGGCCCAGCAACGACACGCCCATGAAACCACGGACTTGCATTGTCTTGCCGTCTGCCGACGGAGTCATCTTGACCGAATAAACCTTACCGTTCTTCGGATCCATGATGGTGCCGCCGTCATAGACCTTGCCGTTCTTCTTGACGCCCTTGACGATGGTCAGACCTTCGATTGGCTTGTTCTTGTCAGCGCCGGTGCAGGCTTCGCAAACCGGCTTTGGACCCTTGTCCGATTGCAGGACCTTGATGACCTTACCGCTCAAGACGCCGCCAGCTTCGCTGATCTGTACGACCGACTTCGGCTTCTTCGTTGCGTCGTCAATGGTGACCCAAGTGCCGACTGGTGACGCTGCAAAAACATGCGACGCAAACGCCAACAACGGAGCTGCGACAAGGGTGGCTGCAGCTTTGGCTTTCATTCAATTCACTCCTCAAGGAATACGGCGCCAACCATCAGCGCTACAACTACGTTTATACATGAAATTAACGCGCAGGGCACACCTTCGCACTCAATGTTGCCACCCATACACAAAAAATTTACCGTCCATTCGCCATCGTGAATTCACCGGCCCAAACAAAAACCCCGGAACCTTTCGATTCCGGGGTTTCTTCAGTTTCCTGAAACTACGCGTTCAAATTAGAACTTGTAGGTCAACGTGATGTTGTAGCGGCGACCCAGAGGATCAGCGCCCTTATAGCCGTTGAAGAACGGATAACCTGTTTGGCTTGGATCTTCACGATACTGGCTGTTTGTAAGGTTGATAATCGCGAAGTTTAGAGACATATTTGGATTGATTCGACGGTCAACTGTCAGATTGTATGTCGTCCAAGCTGGAAGGCGCCAATGGAAAGGCGTACCGGCAGCATTAGTACCGTTTGCGCGTGCCGCGGAGAAGATCGAGCCCAATCGCGTGCCGAGCAACGTAAACGTCCAGTCATTACGGGAATAGGAGATATTGCCACGCACACGGCTACGTTGATAAGTATACGTATCGCGGTAATCGATCAAATCATCTTCGACATTTTCCTTGTATTTATCGGTCAACACCAACGTGTAACCAATTCCATACCGAAGGCGTCCATATTGACCCCAGTCGGTGCGGAAGTTCAAGGTGCCGTCGATTCCGCTCGTATCACTCATTGCCGTGTTGATATATGCGGAATTGATGCGTTGAATACGAGTTTGCGGATCGCTGCCACGGACAACGAAGCTGAGAATCTGTTCGCAGTATGCAGGCGTTGGTGCTGGACGGCTATCCATGTATCCACCCATGCGACAAGCTGCTTCCGCTTCAAGAATCGTACCGCTTGACAATTGGGATGCTGCATCCGTCAGTTGAATACGGTAGTAATCCAGCGACAAGTTGATGCCATCTGCAACGTCCCACACAAATCCGGTTGTCAAAGATTTACCACGCTCTTCGCGAAGCCCCTTGTTGCCAGCAACAAGTGTCTGCGAAGTATAAATCGTTGGATCGCCGCTTGCATTACACTTGTCGTACGTACGTTTGCCGAGGTCAGCCGCGACGCCTGTGCCTGAGTAGCATGCGTACTCGTCTAAGATTGTGGAGTACGATGCGGCACCTTTCGCATAAACCATTTGCATATCAGGTGCACGGAAGCTTGTCGCGTAACTTGCACGCATCAAGAATGTGTCAACAGGACGATATTCCAGTCCTAGGTTATACGTGAATGCACCGCCGATGTCAGACGCATCGTTGTACTTATCGTAACGGCCAGCGACCTGACCCGTAACATTCTTTGTCAATGGCACTCTAAGTTCTGCACCGATTGCGAAGCGGTCGCGAGTACCTTGAGTACGGCCAGAGCTTGAAAGGTTATAGATGGTCTGTTCATCCAATGGACGAAGTTGATCCGTACGTGGATCCGATTTGAGATCTACTGTTTGGCGAACAGCTTCAATGACGCCCGCGAAGCCAAGTGCACCCGCTGGAAGCTGCATCAGATCACCGGAAGTCGTGAGCTGCAATGATTGCGAAGTGGTTGCGGCTTCATTAATAACGCGAGTTGAATGCGCGGCATAATCCGCTGCCGTCCAGGGCCTTGTCCATTCTGCGCGGTTCAATGTGTAGACTGGATATCCCGAAAAGAAACCGTTTTGTTTGCCAAGGAACAGGTCATGCATACCCTTTGACAAGAGTCGTGGCATATCCGACTGGTATTCATAGCGAGAATACTGTCCCGTCAAATCCCAATCGAAGCGATCCGCGAAAGTACCAGTCAATCCGGCGGTGATGTCCCAAGTCTTCTCGTCATATCGCGTCGTAACCGCGTCAGCGCCGCCCAGTTCCCACGGATTAAAAGTGCGTTGCAATGTAATCAGTCCGCCAAACGACGGATCGTAGTAATAACCATTAGTTGAGCCGCCAGAGCTAGACTTCATGAATTGGTCGCTGGAAGTCGCCCAGAACTCTGAACCACCGCTCGACGCGGCTTTGCTCTTATAGAATGTGGAGCTGACCCACAACGATGTGGAGTCAGTTAGCTTCTTCTCAACGCGACCATACATCGAGCCATAATTGTACAAGTTCGAAATGGAGCGCGAGCCTGGACGAGTGAATTCTCCGCAGAAGTTTCCGCGAGTAGTATTTGTCCAATTTGTATAGCCAAACGCATCACAAACGGCTTGCCCAGGATAGTAAGCGTTTTGGTTAACTCGTTGTCCGACCCCAGTACCTACCGAGTTGCCGCGAATCGCCACGAGCGCAAGCGAGGGAGCAGTTAGCAGTCCAAGCGGTCCCTTGCGCGTGTCTGAGAGGAACTCACGATCCGAGCCGAAAACTGGCCACGTTTTTCCTGTCTGGAAGGCCCACAAAGCATTCCAACTATCGCCAACCTTGCCGCCACTGTATTCGACGTTATAGTTATCGCCGCCGCCTTCTTCCGTCGTGCCGACGCGAAGGCGAAGCGTATTACCGTCAAAGTTTTTACGAGTTACGATGTTGACCACACCCGCTACAGCGTCCGACCCGTAAATCGCTGAGGCGCCACCGGCGAGGACTTCCGTTCGCTCAATGATGGCGCTTGGAATCGCACGAACGTTAACGATGTTATTGGAATTATTGTATGGTTGCGGATACTGCGCAGGGCGACGTCCATCGACTAGCGTCAACGTGTAACCAGGGCCGAGAGCGCGAAGGTTAATGACTTGGGCGTTAGGTGTGAAGCCAGTGACTGCCAAGTCACCGGTGAAGTTCTGCGACGTGCCTTGGTTGAGAGTCTGCAACATGTCTGCAACCGTGTTTAAGCCTTCGCGTTCCATTTCAGTGCGCGTGACCACTGTTACCGGTGCTGGACCCTCGACTTTGGCGCGCTTAATGCGCGAGCCGACGACGGTGACTTTACCGACGCTCTTGGCTTCTTCTGTCTTTTTGTCATCCGATGACGATGTGGATGTTGATGTGCTCTGTGCGAATACCGGTGCGGCAGCCAGCAGAGCCAAGGAAGTCAGAATGCCGACTGCCAATGGATTGCGACGTGATGTCATAAAAAATTAACCTCAATAGAATAGAAATCGGGAGGAGGAATTACTCCCTGAATCTGAAGTTAACACAAACTCTGGGGGTTTGTGAGTTTTTCGTGAAAAAAGTCGAATTATTTCGGTGAAGCCCCCATGTATACTGGTTATTACAAATGAGAATCAATCTTAATAATGTCTAACTCAGTCGCACGGCACCAAGTCCAAGGGGAGCTGAAACCGCTTCCATCCATCCGAAACATCATCGCAGTCGGCTCCGGAAAGGGTGGGGTTGGCAAGTCCACCACCACCGTCAACCTCGCCGCAACGATCGCCGGACAAGGTTATCGCGTCGGCATTCTCGATGCGGACATCTACGGCCCCAGCATCCCGATGATGCTCGGTGTCCACGGCAAACCGCAGAGCGAGGACGGCAAGCATATTGAAGCCATGCAAGGTCACGGGATGTCGGTGATGTCGATTGGGTTTTTGGTTGAGGAAGACACGCCGATGATCTGGCGCGGTCCGATGGCGACCTCGGCATTGGGCACCTTACTGAATGACACGCTGTGGCCGGAGCTGGATTTTTTGTTCGTTGATCTGCCGCCGGGAACGGGTGATATCCAATTGACACTGGCTCAGAAAATCCCTGTCGCCGGCGCCGTCGTCGTCACTACGCCACAGGATGTCGCGACGTTGGATGCGCGCAAGGCGTTGAAGATGTTCGAGAAGGTCGACATCCCCGTGCTCGGCGTCGTCGAAAACATGGCGCTCCACGTGTGCTCGAATTGCGGGCATGCGGAGGCGATTTTTGGCGAGGGTGGTGGCGCGCAAATGGTCGAGAATTACGGCGTGCGTATGCTTGGTCAATTACCGTTGCAAAAAAACATCCGCATCCAAGGCGATCTCGGCACTCCGATCGTTCTTGCCGCACCGGACAGCGAAGCCGCACTTGCATACCGCAATGTCGCCGCGAATCTCCTTGACGCCTTAAGCCTTCGGCCTACACAGAGAGGAACGTTGGACATCAACGTTTTGTCGGAATGAGCCGATGACGGTATGCTAATGGCTGAATTTTTTTGAGAACTCCATTGCAATGAGCATCAAGGCTGACCGTTGGATCCGCGAAATGTCCCAAAATCACGGCATGATCGAGCCCTACGAACCGGGTCAGGTCAAGCAAGTGGATGGCAATCGCATCGTCAGCTACGGCACTTCGAGCTACGGCTACGACGTGCGTTGCTCGCGTGAGTTCAAGGTTTTTACCAACATCAACTCGACGATTGTGGATCCGAAGGTGTTTGATTCGGGCAGCTTCGTCGACATCGAAGCCGATGAGTGCATCATCCCGCCAAACTCCTTTGCGTTGGCTCGCACGGTCGAATACTTCCGCATTCCACGCGACACGTTGGTTGTGTGCCTTGGCAAAAGCACCTATGCCCGCTGCGGCATCATCGTCAACGTCACTCCGCTGGAACCGGAGTGGGAAGGTCATGTGACGTTGGAGTTTTCGAACACGACGCCATTGCCGGCACGCATCTACGCGAACGAAGGTGTGGCGCAGATGTTGTTTTTCCAGTCCGACGAAATCTGCGAAGTCTCGTACAAGGATCGCGGTGGGAAGTATCAGGGCCAGACGGGCGTGACGCTGCCGCGCACCTGATCGCTACGCGATAAATCTGAAACCTGATTCATGAGAAGGGAAATGGGAGAAGGGAATGCGAATTCCCTTTTCTTTTTTCCCTTTTCTCATTTCAAGAACGTTTGAATTGAGTCGAGCAGGGCAGTGTCGTTGTATGGCACTGGCGGTGAGACGCCCCAGACGGGTCGCGGCCAGGCGGCGTCCGAGGTGCGGCGGGCGATGACGTGGATGTGGAGTTGCGGGACCATGTTGCCGAGGGAGGCGACGTTGATTTTATCGAGGGTGACGCAGGCGCGCAGGGCGGCGCAGGCAAGGCGGATCTCGTCGTTGAGCTGAGCGGAGTCAGCCGAAGAGAGCTCGTCGATGTCGCGAATGTCTGCAACACGCGGGACGAGGATCAGCCACGGATACTGCGAATCGTTCATCAGCAAAACGCGGCACAGGGGCAGGTCGGCAACTTGTAACGTGTCGGCGGCGAGCTGCGGATGCAGGGCGAAATCGGGCATGGCGAAATCCAACGGAGAGTGCAAACGTATAATAAGCGATTGAATTTTTGTCACGGTAATAAAGCGTTATGTCCACCAATCAACCCAAAGTCGGTTTCGTCAGTCTCGGGTGCCCGAAGGCGCTGGTGGATTCTGAGCGGATTTTGACGCAGCTGAAAGTTGAAGGTTACGACTTGTCGCCGTCGTATGACGATGCGGATGTGGTCGTGGTGAACACGTGTGGCTTCATTGATTCGGCGGTGCAGGAATCGCTTGATGCGATTGGTGAAGCGATTAACGAAAATGGCAAGGTGATCGTGACCGGTTGTCTCGGCAAGCGTCCCGATGATATCCGTGCGGTGCATCCGTCGGTGTTGAGCATTTCGGGTCCGCAGGATTATGCGTCCGTGATGAACGCCGTGCATGAAGTCATTGCACCGAAGCATGATCCGTTCGTCGATCTGTTGCCGGATTACGGCTTGAAGTTAACCCCGAAGCATTACGCGTATTTGAAAATTTCCGAAGGGTGTAATCATCGCTGCAGTTTTTGCATCATTCCTTCGATGCGTGGTGATCTCGTGTCGCGTCCGGTTGATGACGTGTTGCGCGAAGCGGAGAAGTTGGTGCGCGGTGGCGTGCAGGAATTGCTGGTCGTCTCGCAAGATACTTCGGCTTACGGCGTTGATGTGAAGTACATGGAACGTCAATGGCGGGACCAAACGTATCAGACCCGGATGAAGTCGTTGTGCGAAGGTTTGGGTGAGCTTGGTGTGTGGACGCGATTGCATTACGTGTATCCATATCCGCATGTCGACGACATCATTCCGTTGATGGCCGAAAACAAAATCCTTCCATACCTCGACATTCCGTTCCAGCATGCGTCGCCTCGGATTCTTAAGGCGATGAAGCGTCCAGGTGCCGTTGATCGTTTGGTTGAGCGCATCGAGAAGTGGCGTTCGATTTCGCCGGATCTCACCATCCGTTCGACGTTTATCGTCGGCTTCCCTGGTGAGACCGAAGACGATTTCGAAATGTTGCTCGACTTCCTGGAAGAGGTGCAGCTCGATCGCGTCGGTGCGTTTGCGTATTCGCCGGTTGAAGGTGCGGCTGCGAATTTATTGGCGGATCCAGTGCCGCCAGAAGTTCAGCAGGAACGCCTTGCACGCTTCATGGATTTGCAGGCGCAGATTTCTGCGGCGAAATTGCAGGATAAGGTTGGCACCGTGCAAACCTGTTTGGTTGATTCATTGGATGGTGATCTCGCCATCGCGCGCTCGAAGGCCGATGCACCGGAGATCGACGGCATCGTGCAGATCCAGAATGGTTTCGAAGCCGGCTTACGTCCAGGTGATTTCGTGGATGTCGAAATCATGGGTGCGGACGAGCATGATCTCTACGGTGAAGTTCCGTTCGACGATTGATACGTCACGCTGACGACGTAAAACGAAGCTTGACCGCTCGGTAGATTGACGTCAACCGAATCATCGACGCGTCGCTTGAGCAACGCGCGCGCCATCGGTGAATCGACGCTGATGTAACCGGACTTCGGATCGGTTTCGTCGGGTCCAACGATGCGGTAGGTGACCATGTCGCCGCTATCCTCGTTCTCGAGTTCGACAGTTGCACCGAAAAAAATCGCTTGGGGATCGCTCGGCACGGTATCTACAACGCGAAGGTCGGGCATGCGCTTACTCAAATAGCGCACGCGGCGGTCGAGTTCGCGGAGTTGTTTTTTGCGGTAGATGTATTCGGCGTTCTCGGAGCGATCGCCTTCCGCAGCCGCAGCCGTCAACGCCCTGACGATTTCAGGACGTTGTTCGCGCCAAAGCAAATTCAGTTCGTCGCGAAGGCGTTCGAAACCTTCGCGTGTAATCAAATTGGTGCTGGCCATTACTTACCGCGGAACAGTCCACCGAGGATGCCGCGCATGATTTGGTTGCCGATGCGACCGCCCATTTGGCCCCCAACTTGTTTGCCGAGCTTGCTGCCGATCGAACCCGCAGTTTGCTTCGCAACGGTTTCAACCACACCTTGGCGGCGACCGGAACCAAACAAAACATCATGCAGGAAGCCGCCCGCGGACTTGTCTTCGTTCTTACCGGCGGGTTCCTTGGTTGCGGCAGGCGCTTGTGCAGTCTGCGCCGCTTGCGCCGCCTTCGCCGCCAGCATTTCTGCCGCGGATTCACGGTTGACCGTCTGGTTGTATTTCAAGCCATACGAGCTTTCATTGAGGATCTGCTGGCGTTCTGCATCTGTGATCGCACCGAAGCGGCAACCCGGAGGCGCCATCAACGTGTACTCAACCGGCGTTGGCGTTGCATTGGCATCCAATGTGGATACCAAGGCTTCACCGACACCGAGTTTGGAGATCGTTTCCGCGACTTTGAGATTTGGATTTTGGACAAAAGTTTCCGCCGCAACCTTCACCGCCTTCTGGTCGCGTGGAGTAAATGCACGCAAGGCATGTTGAATGCGGTTACCTAGTTGACCCAGGATCGTCGATGGAACGTCATCCGGATACTGCGAGCAAAAGTAAACGCCAACGCCCTTCGAACGGATCAAACGAACCACTTGTTCAACGCGTTGCTGCAGGGCAGGTGGCGCATTGTCAAACAGCAAATGCGCTTCATCGAACATGAAAACCAATTTCGGTTTCTCGAGGTCACCAACTTCCGGCAGCGTTTCAAACAATTCGGAGAGCATCCACAAAAGGAAGCTCGAATACAGCAGTGGCTTCAAAACCAACTGATCCGCCGCAAGAATATTGATCACACCGCGACCATCTGATGTCGTGCGGATAATGTCCGACAGTTCCAACGCAGGCTCCCCGAAAAACTGATCGCCGCCATCATTCTCCAATCGCAACAACGAGCGTTGAATCGCGCCAACTGATTGTGAGGAAACGAGACCATACGTCGTCGAGATCGTCGTGCGTTCGTCAACGACCAATGCGAGCAACGCACGCAAGTCAGCCAGATCGAGCAGCAGCAAACCACGGTCATCAGCAATCTTGAATACGATATCCAACACGCCCGACTGCGTGTCATTCAACTCAAGAATGCGGCTCAGCAGAGTCGGTCCGATTTCCGAGATGGTTGCGCGGACGGGGTGACCTTTCTGGCCATACAAATCCCAGAATGTCACCGGATTCGCGGCGTTGCGGAAATTGCTCATGCCGATCTGATCGATGCGCGCCTGCAGCTTGTCATTCATCGTGCCGGCTTCGGCCAGACCCGCAACGTCACCCTTCACGTCGGCCATGAAAACAGGCACACCAATTTTCGAAAATCCTTCCGCCAGCGTCATCAGCGACACCGTCTTGCCGGTACCCGTCGCGCCTGCAATCAGACCGTGACGGTTACCGAACTTCGGCAGGAGAACAACGTCGCCGCTCTCAGGTGTGGTAATTGATTTGCCGAGCAGAATGGGATCCATCGTGATTTTCCAAGAAAAAAGACATCAATTCCCCAGTTTACTGCCTTGTTCATCGAACTTGCCAGATGTCATTTCCAAAATGAACGTTGGGACCGCGGTTCACTTGTTCCGTGACGTACGTTTGCATTACCCTGATCAGTTCCCGAGTCAAAGAGTTGCCACGTTGTGCTGAATAAGTCCAAGTTTGCGTTTGTCGTTTTTTCCGCCGCATTGATTGCCGGCCCCGCATTTGCCGCGACCACACCGGCGCAATTGCAGAGTCAATTCAACTCCGCGTCGGAAGCGTATCGCTCCGCGGTTGAAGATCTTGCAGACGGCGACGAAACCGCGAGTGCGCGAGTGAAGCAACTCTCGGATCAGATGCAAAAGACCATCGCCGAATGCGGCAAGACCAAAGGCTGCGATCTCAACGGCATGCTGGCGAAGAATTTCGAGTTGATCCGCTGGAGCGTCGCGATGTCCTCGGGTGAGGACATGATCGGTGAAGACGACGAAGATGGTGGTAAGGGTGTCGGTAATGCCTACATGCCTGGCGGCGGTGCGGAAGTCGCAAATACCGATGCGGCCGAACTGCTCAGCACGAAGCGCAATCAATTCGCGCAGATGGTTCAGTACAACCCGGCGATTCAAGCCAGTATCCGCAAGTGGCTGACCGACATGCGCGGTTCGTTGATGAACTCGTACGAGAACTACCAATACATGCGCCAATATATTGCACCTGCTGCCGAGCAACACGGTCTGCCGGAAGCATTGATGTTCGGCATCATGGCGAAGGAGTCCAACGGCAAGGTGCACGTGTCTTCGCGCGCAGGTGCCGCTGGTCCGTTCCAGTTCATGCCGGCGACGGGTAAGCGTTTTGGCTTGGGTAATGACGGCACTGGTTTCGATACGCGTTTCGATCCGCGCCTGTCGTCGCAAGCAGCCGCATCGTATCTCACGGAACGTATGGGCGAATTGAATCGTTCGATCGAAATGTCCCTCGCTGCGTATAACGGTGGTGAAGGTCGGGCGTTGCGAATTCACAAGGCATCGGGTGGCCAGAACTTCTGGAACGGCAACATTTACGATCAGTTTCCGTCCGAGACGCGTGATTACGTCCCAATGGTGATTGCCGCGGCTTGGATTTACTTGCATCCGCGCGATTACGGTGTATATTTCCCGAAGGTGAGCGCACGTCCAACGACTTTCAAGCTGCAACAGCCATCATCGATGTATGAGTTGGCGATCTGCCTTGGCAACCGCGGTAGCCGTGATGGATACTTCCGCGCACTGCGTAATTTGAACCCACGTTATGAGGCCGACGGTTACTTGCCAGCAGGTACAACGTTGAACGCGACAACTCGCATTGCCGGTCTGTACAACAGCTATTGCGTCAATGGCAAGCGCGCACAGTTGACGAAGCAATTGATGCAAAGCCAGGTTCGCCAGGCGGTTGTTCGCGTCGGCAATTTCCAGACCGTGGAAGTGGATGGGTCTGCGAACGTGACGCCGGCATTGCCACCGCCACCAAAGACCTACAGCGTGCAAACGGGTGAGACGTTGACGTCGATCTCAGCGAAGTTCCAATGTCCAATCGGACCGTTCGCAAGCGCTAACGGACTGACGGTAACGTCTGCGCTGAAGACCGGTCAGGTCCTGAAGCTCGAGACCTGTAACGCGCCGTAATCGTTACGTCCGTGTCGCCAGTGGCTCACCGAGTTTCACTGGCGACTCGTGATGCAGATTGGCGTCAAGTTTTGCCGCACCTTTCGGCAAAAGCACAATCACCGTCGACCCATAATTGAAGCGCGCCATTTCAGCGAAGCGGGCGAGCTTAATGTTTTGGCCGCGATAATCCTTGCGCGTGATGCGATCACCGTACGCCGGAATTTCGACGCCACTCCAGACCGTTTCAACGCCTGACACGAGCAGGGCACCAACCATCACCATCGCCATCGGACCGAAATCCGTATCAAACATGCACACGAGGCGTTCGTTGCGCGCAAACAAACCGTCGACCGTATTCACAGCTGCAGGTCCGACGCTAAAAAGTCTTCCTGGCACATGCAGCGTCTCAGTCAACGTGCCGTCCCATGGCATGTGGACGCGGTGATAATCCTTCGGCGACAAATAGATCGTTGCGAATTCGCCATTCTCAAAGGCCTTTGCGAGTTGCGCGTCACCAAGCAATGCAGCCGTCGTGAATGACTTACCTTTCGCCTGAAAAATCACATCACCATCAATCGCGCCGCATTGAGATACTTTGCCATCCGCAGGCTGCAGCAACACATTGCGATTTGGATCTGCAGTACGCGCGCCCGGCTTCAACGCTCTCGTAAAAAACGCATTGAAGCTCGGATAATTTTCCGGATTCGGATCCGCGGCTTCCGACATGTCGACGCCAAACTTCGCGATCACTGCGCTGATCAGTCGCGTTTTGACCTTAGGGTCCGTCGAATATGCAAGACGGCGCGCGATGCCGGACAGGTAACGATGTGGCAATGCGTAGGTGAGATACGTGGTCAGACTCATGAATTACTTAACCTTGGCAAGCTTGTCGAGATCGCGTCCGAGCGCTTCGAAGTCAATTGGCGTGGTTGCAAATCCTTGCAGCTGTGCATTCGGATTGAGGACGGCGAAGCTCGCTGAGTGATCAACCGAATAGACGTCCTCGGGCATTCCTGGCTCAGGTGGTTGCTTCGAAAACATCATGGATAACGATGTCGCAAACTTCTCGAGTGATGCCAAATCGCCTGTTGCGGCGATCGTGTCCTTGTTGATCGAATGTGCGTATTCGCCGACTGAGTTTGCGGTGTCACGTTCCGGATCGACGGAAACGAAAAGTACGCGGGGACGTGTGCTCTCCGGATACTTGGTCAACTCTTTCTGGATGCGGGACATCTGGCCGAGAGTGGTTGGACAAATATCGGGACAATGCGTAAATCCAAGGAAAACCACCGTCCAATGGCCCTTCAGCTCGCCACGGATCAATCGCGTGCCATCAGACTGAGCGAGCGAAAAGTCAGGAATATCCCTCCCAGGAGAGAACAACTGGATCGCTTCGAGTTCCGGCAATGAGGCTTGCGCGTCGCCACCCTTACCAAACCAACGCGGGGCCTGCCAGGCAATGACAGCTGTCAAAATCCCAACCAAAACAGCCAAAATCAGTCTACGGTCCAAGTCTTTCACTCTCCAAAATGTGCCGTTCTATGATAACCGCCCCCGCAGTGTTGCGCCTTATAATGGGGATTGTCATTTTTTCAGGCGTTTGAACGCGTGCCGGCACTCGATCCCAAATTTGCAGATATCTCGATCATCGACCTGATCCGTTACGGCGGTTCGGAATTCATCCGTCAGGGCTTGTCGTTCGGACACAGTTTCGACAACGCGATGGACGAAGCCACGCAGCTGACGTTGCATGCGCTGAAATTGCCGCACGATCTCAGCCCCGTTTACGGCAATGCGAAGGTCACTGAGGAAGAGCGCCGTGAAGTGCTCGCGTTGTTCGCCCGCCGCATCGACGAGCGCATCCCCGCGTGTTATTTGACCGGGGAAGCTTGGTTTGCGGGTTTGCTGTTCAAAACCGACGAGCGCGCGCTTGTTCCACGTTCGCCGATCGCAGAATTGATTGAAGCGCGTTTCGAGCCTTGGACTTCGACTCACGATATCTATCGCGCCTTGGACATGTGCACGGGCTCCGGTTGCATTGCGATTGCGATGGGTCACTACCAACCGCATTGGGAAGTGCATGGTGTCGATATCAGTGAAGACGCTTTGTCGTTGGCTGAGGAAAACAAAGAACGTCTGATGGCGGATAACGCGCATTTCATCCGTTCGAATTTGTTCGATGATTTGCAAGGTGAGATTTACGATTTGATCGTCACCAATCCGCCGTATGTTACGCACGAAGAGACCGATGCGTTGCCGGAAGAATATGCGCATGAGCCTGATCTTGGTTTGCGCGCCGGTGATGATGGATTGGATTTCGCCTTGAAAATCATGCGCGACGCTCCGGATCACTTGACCGATGAAGGTTTGCTGATTTGCGAAGTGGGCGAATCGGAGCATGCGTTGATGCGTTTGCTGCCTGACGTGAACTTCGAATGGATTGAATTCAAGGTCGGTCAAATGGGAATCTTCTCGATCGATCGTCACGAGCTGGTCCATCATCATGCGCAAATCAAGGCGTTGGCTGACGCGCGGGCATGAGCAATACGTTTGGCCGGATTTTCTCCGTAACGACCTTTGGCGAGAGTCATGGTCCGGCCATTGGTTGCGTCATCGACGGATGTCCTCCGGGAATTTCCATCGACGAAGATGATTTCATCCATGATCTTGACCGTCGCAAAACGGGAAAGTCACGCCACACGTCGCAGCGTCATGAAGGTGATCGCGTTGAGATTTTGAGCGGCGTTTTTGAAGGTGTGACGACCGGAGCGCCGATTGCGTTGTTGATTCGCAACGAAGACGCGCGCTCGAAGGATTACACAGATATCGCTGACAAGATCCGTCCGGGTCACGCCGACTACACCTATCTGCATAAGTACGGTGTTCGTGATTATCGCGGTGGTGGTCGTGCGTCTGCGCGAGAAACGACGATGCGCGTTGCTGCAGGTGTGATTGCCAAAAAATGGCTCGCCCAACACCACGGCATCCGCATTCAAGGATACGTTTCGCAAATTGGTTCGTTGAAGCCGACATCACTGGATTGGGTGGCGGTTGAGCGCAATGATTTCTTTTGGCCGAATGAGTCGCAACACGATGAGATTGCCGCGTTGATTGATGCGACCCGCAAAGCAGGCGATTCAATCGGTGGTTCGGTGACCGTTGTGGCGTCGGGTGTGCCGGTCGGTCTGGGTCAGCCGATTTATCACAAGCTCGATGCGCAACTTGCGAGTGCGATGATGGGCATCAATGCCGCGAAGGCGGTTGAGATCGGCGATGGCTTCGATGCGGTGGAGCAGGGCGGTGATTTTCACCGTGACCTAATCGCGAATGATGGCTTCGAAAGTAATCACGCGGGCGGCATTCTCGGTGGCATCAGTACGGGACAGGACATCGTCTGTCGCGTTGGATTCAAGCCTGCATCGTCGTTGCGGATTCCTGCGAAATCAGTGAACACATCGAATGAAGAAGTGGAAGTGGTCACCAAGGGTCGCCATGATCCGTGCGTTGCGTTGCGCGCGCCGGTGATTTGCGAAGCCATGATGGCGTTGGTGTTAATGGACATGGCATTGCTGCATCGTGCGCAGTGCGGTGAATGATATTTAGCGATTTTTGAAGAAAGGTTTAGACATGACAAAGCCCGTAACCGTAGCCCTCGTTGGTGCGACTGGCGCAGTTGGTGAAGCGATGCGTTCGATTCTCGAAGAGCGCAATTTCCCGATGGACAACTTGATTTTGCTGGCGTCGGAGCGTTCGGCAGGTGAAGCCATCAGCTTCGCTGGCAAGCCTTACATTGTCCAAGACCTCGCGACCTTCGATCCGAAAGGCGTCGACATCGCGTTGTTCTCGGCGGGTGGTTCGGTCTCGAAGGAATATGCACCGAAGTTTGCCGACGCCGGTGCGGTCGTCATCGATAACTCATCGACCTTCCGCAACGATGATGATGTTCCATTGGTCGTCTCCGAAGTGAATCCGGAGGAAATCAAAAACCGTCCTCGCGGCATCATCGCAAACCCGAATTGCTCGACGATGCAGTTGATGGTTGTGCTTGCACCGATTCATCGCAAGGCGGGCATTGAACGCATCAACATCGCGACCTATCAATCCGTGTCGGGTACCGGCGTCAAGGCGATGGAAGAGCTCGGCAAGCAGACGATGGCGTTGCTCAACTTCCAACAAGCCGAAAGCAATGTTTATCCCGTGCAAATCGCGTTCAACGTGATTCCGCATGGCGGCGATTTCATGGATAACGGCTATACGTCCGAAGAAATGAAACTCGTCTGGGAAACGCGCAAGATTCTCGGTGATCAAACGATTCAAGTGAATCCGACGGTTGTGCGGGTGCCTGTTTTTTACGGGCATTCCGAAGCGGTACATATCGAAACCCGTGACAAAATTTCTGCCGAAGACGCCCGCGCCTTGCTCGAGAAATCTCCTGGTGTTGAAGTTGTTGATGAGCGTGAGCCAGGTGGCTATCCAACTGCAGTGACGCATGCATCGGGAACGGATCCTGCATACGTTGGACGTATCCGTGATGACATCTCGCATCCGCGCGGCCTCGACATGTGGATTGTTTCGGACAACATCCGCAAGGGCGCTGCATTGAACGCTGTGCAGATTGCTGAGCTGGTACTGAAAGAACGCGAATGACGCGTTACGCGCTCGGCATTGAGTACGACGGCAGTGCGTTTTCCGGATGGCAACGCCTGAGCAAATTAGGCGTCGTTGATGCTGACGTTCCACCGAGCGTGCAATCCGCTTTGGAACAAGCCATCAGCCAAGTCGCAAACGCTGAAACCGAAACCGTTTGTGCAGGTCGCACCGATGCTGGCGTCCATGGCTTGAGGCAAGTCGTTCACTTCGACAGCGAAGCGCAGCGTGATCCACGTGCGTGGATGCTCGGCGTGACAAGTTGTTTGCCGCCTGAAGTCGCCGCGATTTGGTGCCGTGAAGTCGATGGCGAATTCCATGCGCGATTCTCGGCGGTTGCGAGGCGCTATCGCTATCGGATTCTCAATCGCACGGTGAGGCCGGCGTACCAGCGCGATTATCTGTCGTGGGAGCGCAAGCCCCTGGACGCTGGGGCGATGCATGAAGCAGCGCAAGCGTTACTCGGCGAAAACGACTTTTCCGCCTTCCGTTCCTCACAATGCCAGGCCACGCACGCGATGCGGGAGTTGCAATACATCGACGTTCGCCGCGAAGGTGAGTGCGTGGTGGTGGATGTGCAGGCGAATGCTTTTTTGCATCACATGGTTCGCAACATCGTTGGCAGTTTGCTCGTGATTGGTGCCGGTGAAGCGCCGGTCGAATGGATGGGTGAGTTGCTTGCGGGACGCGATCGCACGGTTGCCGGACCAACCGCGCCGCCGAATGGACTGACATTTGTGGGTCCGCTGTATCCTTCGCAATGGAATTTACCGCCAAGCGTCACATTACAGGCGGATCCTGCGGCTGGGTTTGACCTCTAGAAACGGGAAAGCGGGTGGGGCGATGGGCTAAACTAGTCTTTTGACCATCCGTCATCACGAAAGGGATTCATGTCCTGGCTCAATAAACTTAAGCCGTCCGGTATCCGGACCGAAAACAGCAACGCCGCCAAGCGTCGTAACGTTCCCGAAGGTCTTTGGGAGAAGTGCGATCAGTGCGGCGCCGCGTTGTATGGTCCTGAACTCGAAGAGAACCTCGAAGTCTGTAACAAATGCGGTGCGCATCGTCCGATCCGTGCACGTGCGCGCTTGATCGCGCTGTTCGATGAAGGCTCGCCGCTGATTGAAATTGGTGAAGAACTTGGCCCAACGGACGTGTTGCGATTCAAGGATCAAAAGCGTTACAGCGAACGCATCAAGGCGGCACAGAAATCAACGGGTGAGCGTGACGCGATGGTGACGTTGCAAGGCAAACTTGCTGGCGAAGATCTCGTGGCGGCATCGTTTGATTTCGCGTTCATGGGTGGGTCGATGGGCTCGGTCGTCGGAGAGCGATTCACGCTCGGTGCCGAACGTGCTTTGGAATTGGGTTGTCCATTCGTGTGCTTCAGTGCAAGCGGTGGTGCGCGGATGCAGGAGAGTCTTTTTTCGTTGATGCAAATGGCGAAAACGTCTGCAGCACTCGCGCGTTTGCGTGACGCAGGCTTGCCGTACATTTCCGTGCTGACGCATCCGACAACGGGTGGCGTGTCGGCATCGTTTGCAATGCTCGGTGATGTCAACATTGCTGAACCGAATGCGTTGATTGGTTTCGCAGGTCCACGTGTGATTGAACAAACCGTCCGTGAGAAACTGCCGGAGGGTTTCCAACGTCCCGAGTTCCTGGTGGAGCATGGCGCGATTGATCAAATTTGTGACCGGCGTGAAATGCGCGATCGTTTGATCTCGTTGCTGGGCATCATGATGAAGCGCGACGTTTACACGGTGAAGCAAGAAGAAGAGGGTGACGAATGAGCCGTAAGTATTTTGGGACGGATGGTATCCGTGGACGTGTTGGCGAAGGCGCAATTTCTGCTGATTTCGTGATGCGTTTGGGTAACGCCTATGGTCATGCATTGCCACGCCGCAACTGGCGCAAGCCGGTCGTGATCATCGGCAAGGACACGCGCATTTCGAACTACATGTTTGAAGCGGCGTTGGAAGCAGGTTTGGTTGCAGCCGGTGTGGACGTGCAGTTGATGGGTCCGATGCCGACACCTGCGGTTGCGCATTTGACGCGTTCGCTGCGTGCCGATGGTGGCATCGTGATTTCCGCCTCGCATAATCCGCATCATGACAACGGCATCAAGTTTTTTTCGGCGGAAGGTGAGAAGCTCGACGACGAAACCGAACTTGCCATTGAGGCAGCGCTCGACAATCCATTCCGCACGGTTCCATCGGAACAGCTCGGCAAGGCGTTGCGTACGCGCGATGCGTTAGGCCGTTATGTTGAAGCGTGCAAAAATTCCGTCCCCCGCGGTTTCGATCTCGGCGGCATGCGCATTGCGATGGATTGCGCGAACGGCGCGACGTATCAGTTAGGTCCATTGGTCTTGCGGGAACTCGGTGCCCGCGTTGATGCGATTGGAATCGAGCCAAACGGTACGAACATCAACGAAGGTGTCGGCTCGACCCACCCTGAAAACTTGGCAGCGCACGTTGTCCGCACCGGCGCCGATGTCGGTATCGCGTTTGATGGCGATGGCGACCGTGTATTGTTCATTGACGAGAACGGCCGCGTCTGTGATGGCGACGATTTGCTCTACGTCCTTGCGAAGGATTGGCAGCAATCAGGTCGGTTGAAAGGACCGGTGGTCGGCACCTTGATGACGAACTACGGTTTGGAATCCGCACTCGGTGATCTCGGTCTGAACTTGGTCCGCGCGAAAGTCGGCGATCGTTATGTTCATCAGCAATTGACCGCACATGATGCGAATCTCGGTGGCGAAACCTCCGGTCACATGTTGTGCCTCGACCGTTCGGGTACCGGTGACGGAATCGTATCGGCATTGCAAGTTCTTGAAGTCTTGCAACGTAACCAAAGCTCACTCGCCGAAGCACTGAAGGGCTTTGATAAGGTCCCGCAGAAAACCATCAACGTCCGTTACGCGAAAGGCAAGTCGATGCCAACGGAAGCAGCGAGTGTTGTCTCCGCATTGAGCGATGCGCAATCTGCTGTTGAAGGCAAAGGGCGCGCATTCCTGCGTCCATCGGGCACCGAACCTGTTGTGCGCGTGACAGTTGAATGTTCCGATCCGCAATTGATGGAAACCACCTTGAAATCACTCGCTGATGCCGTGCATGCTGCGGCGGTCTAAACATTTTTTGTAATTCGGAGAGAGAAATCGCAATGAATGCTGCAACACAAATCCCAACCTTGGACATCCGTCGTTTCGATACCGATCGCGACGCATTTGTGCAGGAGCTGGGTGATGCGTATCGCCAATGGGGCTTTGCGGGTATCCGCGGCCATGGCATCACGGACGAACAAATTGCGGAAAGCTATGATGTTTTCCAGCGGTTTTTTGCACTTCCTGAAGAAACCAAAAAGAAATACCACATCGTCGGTGGCGGCGGTGCCCGTGGTTACACGCCATTCGGTGTCGAAACTGCGAAGGGCGCTCAGCATTCGGACTTGAAGGAATTCTGGCACGTCGGTCGGGAAATCCCGCGCGACAGCCAATACGCCGACGACATGCCTGCAAACGTCTGGCCGGAAGAAGTTTCCGATTTCCAGGAGAAGGCATACAAGTTGTATCAAACGCTCGACACGTTGGGCTCGAAAGTTCTCAGTGCATTGGCGTTGTACATGAAGCTGCCGGAAGATTATTTCGTTGACAAAACGAACTTCGGCAACTCCATCCTCCGCCCGATTCACTATCCACCGATCACGACGCCGGACATTCCAAACGTCCGCGCGGGTGCACACGAAGACATCAACTTGATCACGTTGTTGGTCGGTGCATCCGCTGCTGGTCTGGAAGTGAAGTCGCATGACGGTGAGTGGGTTCCGTTCACGGCATCGGAAGACACGATCGTCGTCAACATCGGTGACATGTTGCAGCGTTTGACGAATCACGTTTTGCCATCGACCACACACCGCGTCGTCAATCCGCAAGGAGATGCAGCACGTCAGCCGCGTTATTCGACGCCGTTCTTCCTGCATCCAAATCCGGATTTCCTGATCGATGTTTTGCCATCGACGATTACGCCGGACAATCCGAGCCGTTATCCGGAGCCGATAACTGCACAAGGTTATCTTGAAGAACGACTGCGGGAAATCAAGCTTAAATAACGAGGTAGAGGTAGAGGTAGACGATGTAGTGAAAGCGCGCGTGCGCGCAATGACTCACTCCTCTAACTCATACTCCAACTGGTCAATCGAAGAGAGGAAACCATGCGTAAGAAAATAGTAGCTGGCAACTGGAAATTGAATGGCACGCGCGAAAGTGCATGCCAATTGGTCAAGGATATCGCGCAGGTTGATGCTGGCGATGTGGTGCGCGTTATTGTTCCGCCGATGCCATATTTGGCAGAGCTGATCGCTACGGATGTGGCGCACGGACTGGAATTCGGCGCGCAGGATGTAAGCCATCGCGAGAGTGGGGCATACACGGGTGAAGTGTCGGCGAAAATGCTTGCGGATGTGGGTGCGAAGTATGTTTTGGTCGGGCATTCCGAACGTCGTCAGTATCACGGTGAAACGAGTGAGTTGGTAGCGCTGAAGACAAAGGCTGCGGTTGATGCGGGTTTGATTCCGATCGTTTGCGTGGGCGAGTCGTTGCTGGAGCGCGAGGATGGTCAGACGTATTGGCGCATTCAGGAGCAGTTGGGTCCGGTGCAGGCGCTGGGTACGGATGTTTTGAGCAAAATCGTCATTGGCTATGAGCCAGTGTGGGCGATTGGTACGGGCAAGACGGCGACGGCGGAGCAGGCGCAGGACGTTCATCAACGTATCCGTAGCGAAATCCGTGCAATTGATGCTAAAATCGCTGATTCGCTGTCGATTATCTATGGCGGTAGCTGCAAACCTGAGAATGCGGCCGAACTTTTTGCCCAGCCTGACATTGACGGCGGCTTGATCGGTGGAGCGTCCTTGGATGCGGCACAGTTCAATGCAATCGTTGGATCGTTCTGAGTGACGTGACGGTTGTTGGTTTTTGATTTTATTTTGTGAGAGTAACTGATCGATGTTGATCCTCAACGTCATTTACCTGATTGTCGCCGTTGCGATGGTTGTCCTGATTCTGATGCAACGCGGTGCCGGCGCAACGGCTGGTAGCGGCTTCGGCGGTGGCGGCGCGTCCGGTACAGTGTTTGGTTCGCGTGGTTCGTCCAACTTCCTTTCGAAGTCGACGAAGTATCTGGCGATCATTTTCATGTCGATCAGCCTCTTCATGGCTTGGAACGTCAAGCGCGGTACATCGCAACCGAACGCCGCTCCGGCATCTGATCTGGGTGTCATGGGTTCGGTTCCGACTGCACCGTCGACGACACCAGCAACAACGCCTGCCGCAAATCAAGCTGCACCTGCAGCAACACCGGCAGCGCCTGCAAATCAATCGGTTCCTGCAACGAATGCGAACCCACAACCCGAGCAACCTGTCAAGAACTAAATAAAGACTTTTTGCTACGGGAAATGACACAAAAAGTGTCATAAAACGTAGATGATTTATTCAGACTCGGCTACAATATGCGGAGTCTGAAACAAGGTCAGAAATGACCGAACATTCGAAACATGTCCAGGTGGCGGAATTGGTAGACGCACTACCTTGAGGTGGTAGCGATTTAGGTCGTAGGGGTTCGAGTCCCCTCTTGGACACCAAATTAGAAGAAGTAGCGAAGCATGCTGGCCGAATATCTGCCGACCCTTTTGTTTCTAATCGTTGCAACCGGTATTGGTATCGCGTTGTTTGTAGTTGGAAAGGTGCTTGGTCCCAAGCGGCCCTCCGTGGAGAAGCTCAGTGCTTATGAGTGTGGCTTCGAGGCGTTTGACGATGCGCGGATGCAGTTCGACATCCGCTACTATCTGATCGCAATCCAGTTCATCATCTTCGACCTGGAAATCATTTTTATCGTGCCGTGGGCGACCGTCTTCCGTGATCTCGGAATGCTGGGCCTGATCGAGATGGGCACGTTTGTGGGCATGCTTTTGCTCGGCTTCGTTTACATTTGGAAAAAGGGAGCGCTGGAATGGGAGTAATCCAGACCGTCTCCGGACTTGTGCACAATCCACTGCCTGAAGGGCGCCTGGATGATCTGTTGCTGCCGGAATCCGATAACCCAGTCATGCAACAAGGTTTCGTAACGACCAGTATGGACGCGTTGTGGAACTGGGCTCGCACTGGTTCGATGTGGCCGATGACGTTTGGTCTCGCTTGCTGCGCTGTTGAAATGATGCACGCCGGTACCTCGCGTATCGACCTTGACCGTTACGGTGTGGTGTTCCGCCCATCGCCGCGTCAATCAGACGTCATGATCGTTGCCGGTACGCTGGTCAACAAGATGGCACCTGCATTGCGTAAGGTTTACGACCAGATGCCGGATCCGAAGTGGGTCATCTCCATGGGCTCGTGTGCGAACGGCGGTGGTTACTACCATTACTCATACTCCGTGGTGCGTGGTGTTGATCGCATCGTTCCGGTTGACGTTTACGTCCCGGGTTGCCCACCGACCTCGGAAGCGTTGGTGCACGGTATTTTGCAATTGCAGAAGAAGATCCGCCGTGGCACGAACTTCGGTCCTGAAGCACAAGGTTTCCGCTCATGAGCAATGTCGCGATGGAATCCGTTGAAGCCTACGTTGCGCGTTTGCAGGCAGGTTTTCCTGATGCAATGATCGACGCGGATAATCCGCGTGGCGAAGTCACGATGACGGTTTCGCCGAGCGACTTGCTGGAAGTTTCGAAGAAGCTGCGCAATGAGTTCGGTTACGAGATGTGCGTTGACATCTGTGGCGTTGACTACTTGACGTTTGGTTACGACGAGTGGGATACGGATGCATCGTCGGAAGGTTTTTCGCGTGGTGTTGAAGGCTCGTTGATGGGTCGCTTCAAGCGTGGTGAGAAGCCGAACGGAATTGATGTCGAGCACAACGATTCGAAGCGTTTCGCATCGGTCATGCACTTAGTGAGCTTGCAGCACAACCAGCGTCTGCGTGTCCGTACTTTTGCACAGGACAGCGACTTCCCAGTTGTTCCATCGGTCACAACGGTTTGGCCGGGTGTGAACTGGTTTGAGCGTGAATCGTTCGACCTGTTTGGAATCATCTACGAAGGGCATCCGGACTTGCGCCGCATCCTGACGGATTATGGTTTCGTCGGACATCCGTTCCGCAAGGACTTCCCGTTGATCGGTAACGTCGAAGTGCGTTACGACGAAGATCAGCGTCGCGTGGTCTATCAACCGGTTTCGATCGAACCGCGCGTCGGCGTGCCGCGCGTGATCCGTGATGATGCCCGTTTTGAAACCGCAGCCGGTGAATCGGCGCAGCGGGTGAGTGGTAAGCAATGAATCAAATCGAATTGCCAAGCAAGTCGTCCGGTCTGAAGAACCCGGAAATCCGCAATTACTCCTTTAACTTCGGTCCTCAGCATCCGGCGGCACACGGTGTGTTGCGCTTGATCCTGGAAATGGACGGCGAAGTCGTGCGCCGTGCCGATCCACACGTTGGATTGTTGCACCGTGGTACGGAGAAGTTGGCCGAATCGAAGCCCTTCAATCAGTCGATTGGTTACATGGACCGCCTCGACTACGTGTCGATGATGTGCAATGAGCACGCGTACGTCATGGCCATCGAGAACCTGATGGGAATCGAAGCGCCCATCCGTGCGAAGTACATCCGCACGATGTTCGACGAAATCACGCGTATTTTGAATCACTTGATGTGGCTCGGCGCCAACGGTCTCGATCTCGGCGCAATGGCATTGATGCTTTATTGCTTCCGTGAACGCGAAGAGTTGATGGACGTTTACGAAGCGGTGTCCGGTGCTCGCATGCACGCCACTTACTACCGTCCAGGTGGTGTTTACCGTGACCTGCCTTTGCAGATGCCGAAGTACAAGGAATCGAAGTGGAGGAAGGGTGCCAAACTCAACCGCTTCAATTCGTGGCGCGAGGGCACAATGCTCGACTTCCTGGAAGGCTTCACAAGTGACTTCCCGAGCAAGATCGACGAGTACGAAACCCTTTTGACGGATAACCGCATCTGGAAGCAACGTACCGTTGATATCGGCATTATCACGCCGGAGCAGGCATTGGCATGGGGGATGACAGGTCCGATGATCCGAGGTTCGGGCATTGCATGGGACTTGCGCAAGACGCAGCCGTACGCGATGTATTCCGAAATGGATTTCGACATTCCAGTCGGCAAGAACGGCGATTGCTACGACCGTTATCTGGTCCGCATCGCGGAAATGCGTGAATCGAACAAGATCATCCAGCAGTGCGTCAAGTGGCTGAAGGCAAATCCGGGACCTGTCAACGTCGACAACTACAAGGTGTCGCCGCCGAAGCGCGAAGACATGAAGGACGACATGGAAGCGTTGATTCACCACTTCAAGTTGTTCTCGGAAGGTTACTGCGTGCCGGAAGGCGAGACGTACGCGGCTGTCGAAGCACCGAAGGGTGAGTTCGGCTGCTACATGATCTCGGACGGCGCGAACAAGCCATTCCGCGTGAAGTTGCGCGCACCTGGTTTCGCGCATCTGAGCTCGATGGATGAGATCGTCCGTGGTCATATGCTGTCCGACGTGGTGGCAATGATCGGCACGTACGACGTCGTCTTCGGCGAAATCGACCGCTGAGTTTTGAATTAATTCGCAGTGACTTAGGTGATTGCGAAGTTGGAATTTTTTAAGAGATACGCAATGAAAGCAACCGGTAACTTCGAAGCGTGTGCGAATGTCGATCCGATGGTGGTCCTGTCGGATGAGACGCGCGCGCATATCGATCATTGGCTGACCAAGTTTCCTGCGGACCGCAAGCGTTCAGCAGTGCTGCAAGGTCTGTTCGCCGTGCAGGAACAGAATCAAGGCTTCCTCACCGATGAACTGATTGCCGCAGTCGCGAAGTATCTCGATTTGCCGCCGGTGTGGGCTTATGAAGTCGCGTCGTTCTACACGATGTTCGAAATCAAGCCGGTGGGTCGCAATAACGTGGCTTTTTGTACGAATATTTCGTGCTGGTTGAATGGTGCGGAAGATTTGGTCAAGCATGCAGAGCGCAAACTCGGCATCAACTTGGGTGAATCGACGCCAGACGGCCGCGTCTACTTGAAGCGCGAAGAAGAATGCGTTGCCGCTTGCTGCGGCGCGCCTGTCGTTGTCATCAACGGTCATTATCACGAGAAGCTGGACACCGCCAAGGTGGACGAGCTGCTCGATGGTTTGAAGTGAGGAGGGCACGTTAATGGCGGGCAATCATTACTCCGAAGGTTACGGTCCAGTCGGTCCGGCGCCACAGGAACATCAAGCGGTTTATACGACGCTGCATTTTGACAAACCTTGGTCCTACGAGAACTACTTGAAGACGGGCGGTTATGCGGCGTTGCGTAAGATTTTGACTGAGAAAATTCCACCGGCCGACGTCATCGAAATGGTGAAGGCTTCGGGTCTGCGCGGTCGTGGTGGTGCAGGCTTCCCAACCGGTTTGAAGTGGAGCTTCATGCCAAAGGGAGGCGGTCAGAAATACATTCTCTGTAACTCCGACGAATCGGAACCAGGCACGTGTAAGGATCGTGACATCCTGCGCTACAACCCGCACTCCGTAATCGAAGGCATGGCGATTGCTTGCTATGCAACGGGTTCGACGGTTGCTTACAACTACTTGCGCGGTGAGTTCCACCACGAGCCGTTTGAGCATCTGGAAGAAGCGACGCGTGAAGCGTATGCGAATGGCTGGTTGGGCAAGGACATCCTTGGCAGCGGCATCGACATCGATATCTACAATGCACTGGGTGCAGGTGCTTACATCTGCGGCGAAGAAACGGCGTTGATGGAATCGCTGGAAGGCAAGAAGGGTCAGCCACGCTACAAGCCACCATTCCCTGCGAACTTCGGTTTGTACGGCAAGCCAACGACGATCAACAACACCGAAACTTATGCGTCGGTGCCTGCGATCGTGCGCAACGGTGCAGAGTGGTTCTTGAATCAAGGCAAGCCGAACAATGGTGGTCCGAAGATTTTCTCGGTGTCGGGCCAAATCCAAAAGCCAGGCAACTACGAAGTCCGTCTCGGTACGCCGTTTGCAGACCTGCTCGAGATGGCCGGTGGCATGCGTCCGGGCCGCAAGATCAAGGCAGTGATTCCGGGTGGATCTTCGATGAAGGTTTTGCCAGGTCACGTCATGATGGAATTGACGATGGATTACGATTCAATCCAGAAGGCCGGTTCGGGTCTGGGCTCGGGTGCGGTCATCGTGATGGACGACTCGACGTGCATGGTGCGTGCGTGCCATCGCATCAGCCGTTTTTACTACAAGGAAAGCTGCGGTCAATGTACGCCGTGCCGTGAAGGTACCGGTTGGATGTACCGCGTGCTGGACCGCATCGTCAACATGAAGGCGACGATGGACGACTTGCATATGCTGCGTGCGGCTGCAGGTCAAATTGAAGGACATACGATCTGTGCGTTTGGTGAAGCGGCGGCGTGGCCGGTGCAGGCATTCCTCGCGCAGTTCTGGAATGAATTTGAGTACGCGATTTTGAACGGACGTTTTTACGTAGACGACGAAAAGGCGGGCACTCTGGTTGCACCTGTTGCGATGGCGACGGAGGTCTCTGCATGAGCACTGTCGATCCAACCGCACCGGTGATTCCGGAAGGTCACGTTGGCATTGAGATTGACGGTCAACCACTGGTTGTTCCGAAGAACTCGATGATCATCCAGGCGGCCGATAAGGCTGGCATTGCGATTCCGCGTTTTTGCTATCACGACAAGCTGAGCGTCGCGGCGAATTGCCGTATGTGCTTGGTTGAAATTGAGAAGATGGGCAAGCCCGCTCCAGCCTGTGCGACTCCGGTCGGCGATGGCATGAAGGTGTTTACGCGTTCCGAGAAGGCGCTGAAGTCACAACGTAATGTGATGGAGTTTTTGCTGATCAATCACCCTCTGGATTGCCCAATCTGCGATCAGGGTGGTGAGTGCGAATTGCAAGACGTCTCGATGGGTTACGGCCGTTCGGTGTCGCGTTACGTTGACCGTAAGCGCGTTGTGCCTGACGAAGATATCGGTCCATTGGTCGCGACTGAGATGACGCGTTGCATTCAGTGCACGCGCTGCATCCGTTTCACCGCGGAAATTGCGGGTACGTATGAACTCGGCGGCATGTACCGTGGCGAAAATCTGCAGATCGGCACCTACGACGGCAAGCCACTCACGACTGAATTGTCGGGTAACGTCATCGACGTTTGCCCAGTTGGTGCGTTGACGAATAAGGTGTTCCAGTTCAAGGCGCGTCCTTGGGAACTGACGGCGAAGTCCTCGCTGGGTTATCACGATGCGCTGGGCAGTAACTTGTTCCTGCACGTGCGTCGCGGTGAAGTGCTGCGTATCGTGCCGCGCGATAACGAAGAAGTGAATGAGCAATGGCTGTCCGACCGTGACCGCTATTCGCACCAAGGTTTGTATGCCGGTGATCGCGCCGGTATTCCGATGATCCGCGAAGGTGATGATTTCCGTCCTGCAACTTGGGATGAAGCGCTGTCACTCGCCGCCGAGATCATGAAGTCGAATGCTTCGAACCTGGGCATGCTCGTGCATCCTGCGACGACAAACGAGGAGGGCGCTTTGCTCTCGAAGATCGCATCGTCCGTGGGTACATCGAATGTCGACCACCGTTTGTCGCAACTCGATTTGAACGACGGTGCAGTCGCGGAAGTTTCCGGTGTTGCCGTTGCAGATATTGAGAAGGCGAAGGCCGTCGTCATCGTTGGCAGCAACCTGCGTTCGGAAGTTCCATTGCTGTTGCACCGCGTGCGTCAAGCACAACGTCACGGCGCGAAGATTTACGTCGTCAATCCAGTTGACTTTGAATTCTCGACGCCATTGTCGGGCCGCACGATCACGCCAACGTCGCGCATCGCTGAAGCATTGCAAGATTCGAAGTTGATCGATGACGTCAAGGCTCTGGGTAATGCGGTCGTCATCGTTGGTGGAGTCGCCGAAAACAGTGCATACGCATCGAATATCCGTGCAGCTGCGGCATCGTTTGCGGCGAGCGTCGGTGGTTCAGTCGTGCGCATTCCACAAGGTGCGAACGCAGTTGGCTTGACCCGCAACGGCATCATTCCAACCGGCAACGGTTTGGACGCCCGCGCGATGCTCGAAGCGAAGTTGCCTGCATATGTGGTTTACGGTTTGGAACCAGGTCTGGATTTCGCCGATACGTTTGCTGCGAACACCGCGCTGCATGATGCGAAGGTTGTTGCGTTTTCGCAATATGCTTGCCAATCCACGCGTGCGATTGCGGACGTGATTTTGCCAATCGGCGCACTGCCGGAAATCGACGGCACGTTGACGAATCTCGACGGCATGGATCAGCACACGGTGGCCGGTTCGAAGTTGCCGAACGAAGCACGTGCAGGTTGGAAGGTGTTGCGTGTCCTGGGCGAAAAGCTCGGCGCCGAAGGCTTCACCTACACCGATTGGAACAGCATGCTGGATTCGATCGCAGGAGTTGAAAGCTTCGAGCGTCAAGTTGCGAAGTCGTCGACGGCAAATGCTGTGACGGACGGTGCGCTTGAAGTTGCGGCATCGCAAGGCATTTACCGCTCGGATGCGACGGTGCGCCGCGCCGCCGCGTTGCAAGATCACCCATTGAACGTTCCTGCAACTGTTGTGTTGAATCCGGCAGATGCGAACGGCTTGAATGATGGCGACATTGTTTCGGTGCGTACGGATCGCGGTCATGCGACGTTGCCAGTGACGGTTTCGCCGCGCGTTGCCCAGGGTGTTGCGTGGGTTGAAACGGGTCACGGTGCGACCGCGCCTTTGGCTTGCGCAACCCGTGTGTCGATTGAGCGCAAGGAGGTGGCAGCATGAATGCATTTTTGCAAATGATCGAAAATCTCCACGCGTTCTTGAATGGCCTGGGTCCGATTGGCGTCGTGCTGTGGTCGATTCTTTGGATCCTGGTTGTTGCGGTCGGCGTGATTTTGACGGTTGCGTTCTATGTGGTTTGGGAACGTAAGCTGATTGGTTGGATGCACGTGCGTCACGGACCGATGTATGTCGGCATGGGCGTGTTCCAGGCATTCGCTGACGTATTCAAGCTTCTGTTCAAGGAAGTGGTCCGTCCGACGCAGGCCGATAAATTCCTCTACGTACTGGCACCGTTGTTAGTATTGGTGCCTTCGTTCGGTGCGTGGGCGGTCATTCCGTTTGACGCGAAGGTTGCCGTATCGAACGCGAACGCCGGCTTGCTGTATTTGCTTGCGATGACCGGTCTTGGCGTTTACGGCATCATTCTTGCGGGCTATGCATCGAACTCCAAGTATGCGTTCCTCGGTGCGATGCGTGCAGCGGCACAGGTCGTTTCCTACGAAATCGCGATGGGCTTTGCGATGGTCGGCGTGATGGTCGCTGCAGGTAGCTTGAACTTGACCGAAATTGTCGAAGCTCAAGCGGGCAATGATGGTCTGTTCGATTGGTTCCTGATTCCGTTGCTGCCGCTGTTCTTTATCTACGTGATTTCGGGCGTTGCAGAAACGAACCGTTCGCCATTCGACGTTGTTGAAGGTGAGTCGGAAATCGTTGCAGGTCACATGGTTGAATATTCCGGTGCGGCGTTTGCACTGTTCTTCCTGGCCGAATACGCGAACATGATTTTGATCAGCTTCCTGATCTCGATCTTCTTCCTCGGTGGTTGGTTGAGCCCATTCCAAGGCTGGAACATTCCATTCCTGTCGGCCAACGGCTGGTGGTGGTTGTTCATCAAGACGGCGTTTTTCATGAGTAACTACATCTGGTTGCGTGCAACGTTCCCACGTTACCGCTATGACCACATCATGCGCCTGGGTTGGAAGGTCTTCATTCCGCTGACGATCGCGTGGATCGTTGTTGTCGCCTTGATGGCGTACTACAAAGTCTTCGTGCCGGGAGTCTGATCAAGAACATGAGCAAGATTGTTTCCTATTTCAAAAGCCTCCTGATGATCGAGCTGTTCCAAGGGCTCGCTCTCACCGGCAGCTACTTGTTCAAGGACAAGTACTCGGTGATGTATCCGATGGAGAAGATTCCGCAATCCCCACGCTTCCGTGGCATTCACGCACTGCGCCGTTATCCGAATGGCGAAGAGCGCTGCATCGCGTGTAAGTTGTGTGAGGCGGTTTGCCCGGCATTGGCCATTACGATCGACTCCGAAAAGCGTGAAGACGGCACCCGTCGCACGACTCGCTATGAGATCGATTTGTTCAAGTGCATTTTCTGCGGTTTCTGCGAAGAGTCCTGCCCGGTCGATTCGATTGTTGAAACGCACATTCACGAATATCACTTCGATAAGCGCGGTCAGAACATTTTGACAAAGCCGACGTTGCTCGCCATCGGCGACCGTCTCGAATCCGAAATCGCGGAACGTCGGGCAACCGACTCCACGTTCCGTTGATGGGGAAATGAATATGGATTTCGCAACAATTGCTTTTTACATCTTCGCCGCGATGGCCGCATGTGCCGCGTTGGCGGTGATCAGTGTCAAGAATCCGGTTCACGCCGTTTTGTCACTGATTCTGACGTTCTTTTCGGTATCGTGCGTTTGGATTCTCGCAGGCGCTGAATTCCTCGGCGTCACCCTGATCCTGGTTTACGTTGGCGCGGTGATGGTCTTGCTGCTCTTCGTCGTGATGATGCTCGACGTGGACACGGTTCCGTTACGCGAAGGTTTCGTACGCTACATGCCAGTCGGCATGGCCGTCGCTTTCATCATGCTTGCTGAAATGCTGGTCTTGGTGGGTGTCAAGTCGAAGGCCGCAACCGGTTTCCCGGCGCTGTCGCCCGAGGCTGATGCATCGAACGTGAAGTGGCTCGCATACCGCTTGTTCACCGATTTCCTGCTGCCGTTTGAAACTGCTGCGGTCATTTTGACGATTGCCGTGATTGCGGCAGTCATGCTCACGCTGCGTCGCCGCCATGGTGCGCGTCATCAGGATCCAGCACACCAATCGCGCGTCAAGTCCCGTGACCGTCTGCGCATGGTCAAGGTTGAGTCCGCGACTGCACGTCCATTGAATGAGCCGGTGGTTGAAGAGCCAGCCGCAACTACTGAAGGAGGCCAGCCATGATTCTTGCATCGGCCATGACCCTTTCGCTGGGCCATTACCTGGCACTCGGCGCAATCCTGTTTTGCATCAGCGTTGCAGGTATCTTCCTGAACCGCAAAAATGTCATCGTCCTCCTCATGTGCATCGAGCTGATGTTGCTCGCCGTGAACATCAACTTCGTCGGCTTCTCGCGTGAGTTGGGTGATGAGGCAGGGCAGCTGTTCGTTTTCTTTATCCTCACCGTGGCGGCTGCAGAAGCTGCAATCGGCTTGGCGATCCTGGTCACCTTGTTCCGTAACCGCGCGACGATCAACGTCGGCGAACTGGATTCGATGAAGGGCTAATCACGAATGACTCCTGTACTCTCCAAATCCATTCTGATCGCCATCGTTCTCCTGCCGTTGCTGGGTGCGATCATCGCCGGTGTGTTCCGCAACGTCGTCGGACGCAAGGGCGCTGCTGGCGCGACAATCATTGGCGTTGTCCTGAGCTGTGCGCTGTCGATCAAGGTTCTTTTGGACCTGATGAACGGCGCGCCGGTTTTCAACGAAAATCTCTATAACTTCTTCACCGTCGGCAATTATTCCGCCAACGTTGGCTTCATGGTCGATCAGTTGACCGCGATGATGATGGTTGTCGTGACGTTCGTGTCGGCACTCGTGCACATCTACACGATCGGCTACATGGCCGAAGACGATGGCTTCCAGCGCTTCTTCAGCTACATCTCGCTGTTTACGTTCTCGATGCTGATGCTCGTCATGAGCAACAACTTCATGCAACTGTTCTTCGGTTGGGAAGCTGTGGGTCTCGTGTCGTATTTGCTGATCGGTTTCTGGTTCAAAAAACCATCCGCCATCTTCGCAAACCTCAAGGCATTCCTGGTCAACCGCGTCGGTGACTTTGGCTTCATCCTCGGTATCGCAGGCGTCATGGCCTTGTCGGGATCGTTGGATTATGCGCAGGTTTTTGCATCGGCTCCTGAGTGGGTCGGCAAGACGTTTGAAGTGTTGCCAGGCACGTTCTGGAATGCGACGACGATGGTCTGCATCTGCTTGTTCATCGGTGCGATGGGTAAGTCCGCGCAGGTTCCGTTGCACGTGTGGTTGCCGGATTCGATGGAAGGTCCAACGCCAATTTCCGCGCTGATCCACGCCGCGACGATGGTCACGGCCGGTATCTTCATGGTTGCGCGCATGTCGCCGCTGTTCAACATGTCGCCGACCGCGTTGGAGTTCGTGTTGTTCATCGGTGCGACGACGGCGTTCTGGACCGGCTTGATCGGTATGGTCCAAAATGACATCAAGCGCGTCGTTGCATACTCGACGCTGTCGCAGCTCGGCTACATGACGGTTGCCTTGGGTGTCGCGGCTTATAACGCTGCGGTCTATCACTTGATGACGCACGCATTCTTCAAGGCATTGCTGTTCTTGGCCGCAGGTTCGGTCATCATCGGTATGCACCACGAACAAGACATGCGTCGCATGGGTGGCTTGCGCAAGTACATGCCAATCACGTTCTGGACGACGGTCATTGGTACATTGGCTCTGGTCGCGACGCCATTCTTCAGTGGTTTCTATTCGAAGGACACGATCATCGAAGTCGCGAAGGAAAATGCCATGCACCACGGTGGCTTCATCGCGAACTACGCTTACTGGGCAGTTCTGCTGGGTGCATTCGTGACGGCGTTCTATAGCTTCCGTTTGCTGTACTTGACGTACTTCGGCAAGGAACGTTTCCGCGACGTCGCACATCACGATGACCACGCGCACGACGATCACGGTCGCCACGGCGTCCATGAGCCGCATGAGTCGCCTTGGGTTGTGACGTTGCCTCTGATTCTGCTGGCGATCCCATCGATCTTCATCGGTTACTTCACCGCAAAGCCAATGTTGTTCGACAAGGCCGCAGGAAGTGAGATTCCGGGCAGCGCGTTCTTTGGTAATTCGATTCAAGTGCCAGTTGACGGTGTGATGGCGAAGTTCGCCGAAGAATTCCATGGCGTTGCTGCGTTCGCGATGCATGCCATTGCAACACCGGCATTCTGGCTGACGGTTGCAGGTTTTGGCCTTGCAACGTTGATGTACATCATCAAGCCGGAACTGGCAGGCAAGGTTGCATCGACACTGAAGTTGCCGATCCGCATCCTCGAAGAGAAGTACGGTTTCGACAAACTCTGGATCGGCGGCTTGGCCGGCGGCAGCATGTTGCTGGCGAAACTTTCGCGTGCATTTGACTCCGAAGTCATCGACGGTGTTGCCGTCAATGGCTCGGCAGCTGCAGTGAATCAAGTTGCTGGCGCTGCTCGTAAGGTGCAGACCGGTTATCTCTTCCACTATGCATTCGCAATGATTCTGGGGCTGATCATCCTGCTCGCCCTGGTCCTGCGTTTTTGGCTTTAATTACAAGGACCTTTATCCGTGAATCAATGGCCCTTGCTTAGCATTCTGATCTGGCTGCCAATCCTCGGTGGTTTGGCCACGCTGGCTTTTGGTGACAAGCGTTCCACCTCATCGCGCTGGTTTGCAACCGGCATCGCTGCAGTGACGTTTGTACTTTCGCTCCTGCTGTTGAAGGACTTCGCGTTCGGCAACGGCTTGATGCAATTCGTCGAAAATCGCGACTGGATCACCAGCCTCAACATCCGTTATCACCTCGGTGCAGACGGTATCGCCGTTCCGCTGATCGTACTGTCAACGTTTACTTCGTTGCTGGTTTTGATCGGTGCATGGACCTCCATCGAAAATCGCGTCTCGCAGTACTACGCTTGCTTGTTGATCCTTGAAGGTCTGATGGTCGGCGTCTTCTCAGCGATGGACGCGATGCTGTTCTACGTCTTCTTCGAAGGCATGCTGATCCCGATGTTCCTGTTGATCGGTGTCTGGGGCGGACCACGTCGCGTTTATGCGTCGATCAAGTTCTTCCTTTACACGTTCCTCGGTTCGGTGTTCATGCTCATTGGCTTGATCTACCTGTACACGCAAGTCGGCAGCTGGGAACTTTCGGCGTTCTGGAACGCCAAGCTCTCGATGACGGAACAGACGTGGTTGTTCTTCGCGTTCCTGATTGCATTCGCAGTCAAGGTTCCGATGTTCCCGGTGCACACCTGGTTGCCGGACGCTCACGTGGAAGCACCAACGGGTGGTTCGGTCATCCTGGCTGCAATCATGCTGAAAATCGGTGGCTACGGTCTGCTGCGTTTCAACTTGCCAATCACGCCGGACGCATCGAGTGCTTATGCATGGATCGTCATTGCATTGAGCTTGATTGCGATCGTCTATGTCGGCATGGTTGCGCTCGCGCAAGACGACATGAAGAAGCTCGTTGCGTACTCTTCGGTCTCCCACATGGGTTTCGTGACGCTGGGTATCTTCATCGCGTTTGCTTTGGCGGCGAAGGCACCGAACACGTCGGCCGCTGAATTGGGCCTGCAAGGCGCCATGGTTCAGATGATTTCGCACGGTTTCATTTCCGGCGCGATGTTTAGCTCCATCGGTGTTCTTTATGATCGCCTGCACACGCGCCGCATTTCCGATTACGGCGGAGTTGCAAATGTCATGCCGTGGTTCGCTGCGTTCTATGTGCTGTTTGCGATGGCGAACTCGGGTCTGCCGGGCACGTCGGGCTTCGTGGGTGAGTTCATGGTGATTTTGGCCTCCTTCAAAAATGCACCGTGGATCGCATTCCTCGCCGCACTGACGTTGATCATCGGTGCTGGCTACACGTTGTACCTGACGAAGCGTGTGCTGTGGGGTGATATCGGCAATGCAAACGTCGCGACAATGAAAGACATTAACTGGCGTGAAGCACTGGTGCTTGGTGCGTTTGCTGCCGGTGTTCTGTGGCTCGGTGTGAATCCGAAACCACTCACTGACATGATGCAACCGACGATTGTTGAGTTGGTGAAGTACTTGGCTGCGACCAAGCTCTAATGCACGGGAACGATTAAGAATGAATGTACCTAATATAACCATCGCTGATTTCCTGCCGTTGATTCCGGAGATCATCGTGTTGGTCGGCGCATTTGGCATCCTGATGCTGGACCTCTTCATCAACGAACGCAATCGCGTCGTGACGCACGTGGCGTCTTTGGTAGTCCTCGCCATCGCGTTGTTCGCGCTTGTGACGGGTGTTGGCGGTCACGGAGCTGTCCTCAACAGCATGTTCATCCGCGACACCGCATCGGATGTGATGTCCGGATGGATTGTGGCGCTGACGGGTGTGGCGATGGTTTTTGCCTATCCGTATTTCCGCGCGAAGGGCACTTATCAAGGTGAGATCTCGGTACTGATGTTGTTTGCGACGCTCGGCATGATGCTGTTGGTGTCGGCGGGCAACATGACGATGATCTATGTCGCGCTGGAAATGCTGGCTCTGTGTTCGTATGCGCTGGTCGTGTGTGAGCGTGAATCGCCGCGTGGCTCGGAAGCGGGCATTAAGTATTTCGTCCTGGGTGCTTTGGCGTCGGGTCTGTTGCTGTACGGCATGTCGCTGATTTACGGTGGCACGGGTACGCTGGATCTCGCTGCGATTTCACAAGCGCTGACTTCGGGTGGTGCGAATGCGATGCTCGTCACGGGCATGGTGTTTGTCGTCGTCGGCATCGCGTTTAAGTTCGGCGCAGCTCCATTCCACATGTGGCTCCCAGACGTTTATGACGGTGCGCCAGCTCCGATTACTTTGTTCATTGGTTCGGCTCCGAAAATTGCGGCATTCGGTATGGCTTACCGCATGTTGGAGCAGGGCACGGGTCCGTTGGGTGATCATTGGCAGTTGATTCTCGCAGCGTTGGCATGTCTGTCGCTCGCGATTGGTAACTTGTCGGCATTGCGTCAAACGAACATCAAGCGTCTGTTGGCTTACTCGACGGTTTCGCATGTCGGCTTCCTGTTCATCGGTCTCGCATCGGGTGGTCCGGAAGGTTACGCAGCGGCGCTTTTCTACGCGATCACATACGCCATCATGTCTGCGTGTGCATTCGGTGTCGTTGCCTATCTGTCGCGTCAGGGCTTCGAAGCGGATCAATTGAGCGATTACGCAGGTTTGAGCAAGCGTAAGCCTTGGGTCGCTTTCATGATGTTGATGGCAATGGCTTCGATGGCAGGCGTTCCACCATGGATGGGCTTTTGGGCGAAGTGGTCAGTGCTATGGTCGGCCGTTCACTCCGACATGGTGTGGTTGGCGATCGTTGGTATCGTCGCTGCGGTCATCGGTGCGTTCTACTATCTGAAAGTCATCAAGGTCATGTACTTTGACGACGTTCCGGAACATGCGGCGATCGAGTTGCGCGATGACGGTGTGTCGGAAGGCATGCTGACGGTGTTGGGCGTTTCGTTGCTTGTTTTGGGTCTTTTCTTCGATCCGATCATGCAGTGGTGCCGTTGGGCATTCGGCGCTTAAGATAAGGGCTTGCGTTTAACGGTCGAAGTCCGTACAATATTTCTTCTCTGATGCGGGGTGGAGCAGTCTGGCAGCTCGTCGGGCTCATAACCCGAAGGTCGCAGGTTCAAATCCTGCCCCCGCTACCATTATTGCAATGGTCTATGCTCTGACGCATCAGAACCGAAAGGCAGCTCCGTAGATTCTACGGGGCTGTTTTTTTTCGGTTTGAATTTGTGCCAAAACACAGCAGAATGTCTGCATGTCCTTGAACTTACGAATTCAGCCGCTCAACGAGCATAGCTTTCTGATTGCCCCTGCATTCGCGTCGGACGTTGACATTGCCGACCGTGCCGCAGGAATCCATGAATTGACGGCGTTACTCGAATCATCACAGTTGGATGGCGTGATTGATCTCGTTCCGGCGTATGAAACGGTGGCATTGTTCTTCGTCGACATCGACTCACGGCACCGTGCGGAGAAGCAGCTTAAGTCGCTGGAGTTCGCAGCCGGCAAATCCGTTGCCGCGGCTTCGAGACTTCACGAAATTCCGGTGGTTTACGATGGCGTTGATTTGCACAGTGCTGCTTCCGAGTTGCAGATGAGCGTCGATGAACTAATCGCGTTGCATAGCGGAGCGGAGTATACGGTGGCGATGGTTGGATTTTTGCCGGGGTTTCCGTACTTACTTGGAATGGATCCGCGTCTGTCGTTGCCGCGGTTGGAAACACCGCGTCCAAGTGTTCCGAAGGGTAGCGTCGCAATCGGCGGTGCGCAGACTGGCATCTATCCTGCGCAGAGCCCGGGTGGTTGGCGCTTGATTGGTGTCACGGATGTTGAGCTGTTTGATGCGTCACGCGCTGAGCCTTCGCTGTTGCGTGCGGGTGATCGTCTGCGTTTCGTGAGGGAATCTGACTGATGGCGCGCGTGAAAGTTCTTAATGGTGGTTTCCTGTCGACCGTGCAGGATTACGGACGCGATGGCCTGCGGTCGATGGGCGTTGCGCGAAGTGGTGCGACGAACCGGCACGCGGCACGTATTGCGAATGCGTTGGTTGGGAATCATGGTGATGAAGCAGTCATGGAATTTGCGCTGAAGGGCGCGACAATTTCGTTTGATAAGCCGATCTGCATCGCTGTGACTGGCGCGCCAATGAATCTGACTTGGGAAGATGGCAAAGGCAACAAAGTCGTACTGCCGATCTGTCGCCGCATCGAGCTTGCGCCAGGTACTTTGACGATGGGCAAAATCCGAATCGGCGCACGCAACTGGATGGCGTTTCGCGGTGGCGTTTCTGTGCCGTCGGTGATGGGCAGTCGAAGCACGGACTTGCGTGCCGGGTTCGGAGGCATGCACGGACGTACGCTGCAGAAAGGCGATGCGTTCACCGTCGATTCGATTGCGTTCAAAGGTTTGCCGAAGTTTACGAAGTGGTGGGCGGATGCGTCCGTCGACGATTCTTTCGTGGGTGCCATTCGATACGTTCCACTCGGTGATGGGATTCGGATGAATGGTGAGTTTTTTCATGTGGATCCGCGGAGTAACCGACAGGGCATTCGCTTATTGCCGGAGGATGACCTGACGCTTGCCGATGCACCTGCAATTCAATATTCGGTTCCAGTTGCACCCGGCACGATTCAATGTCCACCGGACCAACATCCAATCATTCTCGGTGCAGATGCGCAGACGGTTGGTGGATATCCCGTTCTTGGCTACGTGATTGAGCAAGATCTTGAGCGACTGTCGCAAGTGAAAGGACACGAGCGCATTCAACTCATGGCAATCTCGCAAGCGCATGCGGACCAGGAAGCTCAGCTTTATGCGCGCCGTCAGCAACGTTTGTTGCGCGCGATTGCAGACCGACTGGGTGACTGATTTGACGATGCGGACTTCGATTGATTTCAATTGTGATCTTGGAGAAGGCTGCGGCTCCGATGCCGACATCATTCCGTTGATTTCATCCGCGAGCATTGCGTGTGGTGGCCATGCGGGTGAGGTCGTTTCGATGCGGGAGACTTTGCAGCTTTGCGCGGAGCATGGCGTGATCGCAGGTGCGCATCCTTCTTATCCGGATCGCGAAAATTTCGGTCGCGTGCCGATGGACATCGAGCATGCTGCTTTGCGTGATTCGCTCATTGAGCAGTTGCGGTCGTTGCAGGTCATCGCGAACGAGGTTGGCGTGACGTTGCGTCACATTAAACCACATGGTGCGTTGTATAACGATGCGGCGAAGGATGCTTTGCTTGCTGATGTTGTTTTGGATGCGGTCGAGCAAGTCGATCCCGCGTTGCAAGTGATGGGCTTGGCGGGATCCTTGCTGATTGAGCAAGCAAGTGCGCGAGGCTTCGGCGTCATCGAGGAAGCCTTCGTGGAGCGCGGCTATCAAGCGAATGGGCAGCTCGCGCCGCGTGGAACTCCGGGTGCAGTTTTGGAAACGATTGAAGCTTCATTGGCGCAACTGGATGACATTGTGCGCAACGGTGAAGTCACAGCGGTGAGCGGAGAGCGCATTGCGTTGAGGGCCGATACTGTTTGCCTGCACGGCGATCGAGAAGATGCGGCGGCGTTTGCGCGTGATTTACGAAATCATTTGGACCAAATTGGAATTGAGGTGAAAGCATGAGCGCATTGCCGTTACTGGGCGTGCTGGTTGTCGTCATAGGATTCGTCCTGCGCTTCAATCCGGTGTTGGTGGTTGTCGTTGCGGGATTGATCAGCGGATTGCTGGCGGGCATGTCGATCACCGAGTTGCTCGGATTGATCGGTGAATCGTTTGTGTCGAACCGGGCGTTGCTTTTGTTCCTCATTACCTTGCCAGCGATTGGCTTGCTGGAGCGTGCAGGTTTGCGTGAGCACGTGCATCAGTGGATCTTCAAGATGCAGAAGTTGACCCTGGCCAAAATGCTCACAGGTTATCTCGCTGCACGGCAATTGCTGAGCATGGTCGGGCTGACGCACGTCGGTGGACCAGTGCAAACGGTGCGACCTTTGTTGGCGCCGATGAGTGAGGCGGCGGCGGAGAAGTCTTTTGGCAAGTTGAGTGAAGACGATCGTCAACGTTTGCTTGCATTTGATGCGGCGACGGATAACGTCGGATTGTTCTTCGGCGAAGATGTGTTCGTTGCGATTGGTGCCGTGTTGTTGATTCAAGGCTTCTATGCGGAGAACGGCATCGTCCTGGAGCCATTGCATATTGCGCTGTGGGCGATTCCAACGGCGATTGCTGCGTTCATCATTCATGGCTTCCGAATCCATCTCTTCCAGCGTGACCTCAAGAAGCGATACACCCCATGATTACGATGGCGAATTTTTATCAGATTCTTTCGTTGTTCCTGATCTACGCGGCGTACCGGAATTTCAAGAGTGGGCTGTGGGCGAATGGTGGGTTTTGGTTGATGGTTGGCATCATTGCGATCAGCGGTGACTATGCGTTGGCGCAATCGAAACTCGGTAACAAACTTCCAGTGCAAATCATTGGTGCGGGTGTCGTTGCACTTGGTTTGCTCGCAACGAAAATGCAAAAAGGCAAAACCCAGGAACTCGCCGTCGAGCGTCGACGTGAATTGGCTGCGATCTTGGGGCACAAGCTTTTCATTCCTGCGTTATTGATTCCGTTGGTTACTGTGCTCGTTGTGATCTTCGGTGACTTCCTCACGAAGGGTTCCTTCAAGTTTCTTGGTGAAGGCAGTTTGACGTTGATGGGTTTGTCGCTCGCCGGCATCGTCGCGTTGATTGCGGCGGCGATCGTGACAGGGCAGGGGCGTTATTCGTTCCAGGAAGGCTCGCGTCTGCTCGACTCCATGGGCTGGGCTGCATTGTTGCCATTGATCCTTGCGGTGTTGGGCGGTGTTTTTGCCAAAAGCGGTATCGGTCAAACCATTGCCGACGGGATCTCGATGGTGATTCCAACGGACAGTAAGCTGGCGTGTGTGTTGGCGTATGGATTGGGCATGGTGATATTCACTGTGATCATGGGTAATGCGTTTGCAGCATTTCCGGTGATGACGGCGGGCATCGGTCTGCCGTTGTTGATCGGTAAGCATGGCGCGGATCCGGCGATCATGGGTGCGATCGGAATGCTGACGGGTTACTGCGGTACTTTGCTGACGCCGATGGCTGCGAACTTCAATCTTGTTCCTGCAGCGCTGCTGGAGTTGCGTGATCCCAATGGCGTCATTCGCCAACAGGTCGCGACATCAATTCCATTGATGATCGTGAATATCGCATTGATGTACTTCCTGATTTTCCGTTGAGGATGCGATGAGCAATATTCTTCTGACAGGCTTCGCACCGTTCGGCGGTGAATCGACCAATCCCAGTTGGGAAGCCGTCAAGCAACTGGACGGTGCGCGAATCAAGGGTCATCGCGTGCATGCACGTGAAATGTCGGTGGTGTTCGGTGTTGCGAATAAGGAGCTGCGCAAGTGGATTCGGGAGCTGAAACCTGCGTTGGTCATCTGCGTTGGACAAGCAGGTGGTCGCGCCACGATGTCATTGGAGCGAGTTGCAATCAACGTCGATGATGCACGCATTCCCGATAACGGCGGACAGCAACCCATCGATGAAGTGATTGTTGCCGACGGACCGGATGCTTACTTCACTTCATTACCTATCAAGGCGATGTTACGTGACATGAAAGCGGCGGGCATTCCTGTGGCGATATCGCAAACGGCGGGGACGTTCGTGTGCAATCACGTTTTTTATGGGTTGATGCATACGATAAGAACCCGCAAAAAAATGCGCGGCGGCTTCATCCACATTCCGTTTTCGCCGGAACAGGCTGCGCAACATGCAGACGCACCATCACTCGCCATCGATACGATCGTGCACGGTTTGCGGATTGGCATTACGACTTGCTTGAAGACCGATAAGGACGTGGCGATCGTCGGCGGCGCGGAGCACTAAGCTTTCGTTGCTACGAAGTCCAAGTCAAAAACACCCGCCGTCATCCTCACTTCCGGACCACCTTCAACGCGTTCGCCATCAACGAGCAAACTGACGCCGTGACGCGGTGCGCGCACTTCCACGCATTGCTTAATGCCGAGATCTTCGTGCGGCCCGTTGCGGAAGTCTTTCATCAACCACGCAACGCCATGCTTGGCGAGATCACCCAGCGTTTGCGCTTCGAATGAAGTGACATGCAAGCCGTCGGAGTAGGGCTCGACGAACAGGGACGGCGTATCGTCCTCGATCAATTCGTTATCGCCATCGACGACTTCCGGTCGTTCGCCGTGTAACGTTTCGCGCAAGGCATTTTGGGAGTGCTCGACAACCGCAGCAAGGTCCCGCTCGCGCAACGCCTCACGGACATCGCTCCATGACGCGGTCGGTCCGGCAATGACGCCACAGAAGGAGACCAGATCGTTTAGATTGACGATGGGGAGTTTTTGCAAGGTGACTGGCTCACTCAAAGCGCGCCGCACGATCTTATCGCTGCCGAGGGTTTCGCCATGCAGGTTGCGCGCGACAAAATTCATCGTACCTCCAGGCAAAGCCAACACCGCTCCGTCCCATCCTTCCAGCCCACGCGCCAACGAGTTCAGTGTTCCGTCGCCGGTGTGATTCGCAATCCACTCCACATCAGCCGCCCGTAGGTCAGAAGGTGTGGGTAACTCGGATTCCGCCACATCGATCACGCGATCCAGCGACCAGCCGCTGTGCGAAGCGATCAATGCCAGACGCTCGGGTAGGTCCGGGTCGAAGCTACCGCTGCGGGAGTTCACGTTGAGCCAGAGCTTGCGCATGATGGAGGAAACCTTGGAAAGGCGGATTTCGGCTAGCATACGCAACTGAACCTAAACAGGACGTGCACAGCCCCGAGAGGTTGAAAAATCCCCCGTTTCTGCGTAAAATATCGCTCTGAGACGAGTCAGGACTCCCTGTGAGGACGGCTCGGATTGTGACCAACACCGGTACGCATTATGAGGCGTTAAGGTCTTTGGGCCAGCTGCGGAAGCAACACGGAATGCCATTTTGGTTCCGACCCGCAGTCCGACATCCGTTATTCAGGACAAGGGGGCCACAGGGCCTTTCGTTGTTTTTGGCGTACTTAAACCCGAACCTGAAACAAGACGAGACATGTCCACACGAGCCAATTCCATTGAAGCGATCATCGCACCCTCGGTCGAAAGCCTGGGTCTCGAAGTCGTGGGAATCGAACAGCTGACCGCGCCAGGCGGTGTCTTGCTGCGCGTGTACATCGACTATCCAGCGGACCGTGATGCGGAATTGCCACCGGTCGGCATCGATGAATGCGAAGCGGCGAGCCGCGAAATTTCGGCGCAGCTGGACGTTGAAGATCCAATCACCAGCAACTACACGCTGGAAGTATCGACGCCAGGCATTGAGCGCCCGTTGTTTACGGCTGAGCAGTGCGCACGATTCATTGGCGAAAATGCGAAGGTGACCCTGCGTATGCCAATCGAAGGACGCCGTCGCTTCACCGGCCGCATTGCGTCTGTCGAAGGCAACAATGTCACGTTTGAAATTGATGGTGCGGCGCTGACGGTTGATTTTGGCAATGTAGATAAAGCCAAAATCGCACCCGATTGGGTCGCCCTCGGTCTTGCTCCTGCGAAGGGTAAGGATGGCGCAGACCGCCGTCCCGGCAAGGCGAAGAAGAACAAACCAAATTCACGTAAATCCCATCCACTACATCCGCAATCGGCAGAAGAACTGTCGGATTCGGATCCAGAGTAATTCAAGACATGAGCAAGGAATTGTTGAGCACTGTTGAAGCTGTCGCGAACGAGAAAGGCGTTTCGCGCGAAATCATCATCGACGCACTTGAAATCGCGTTGGCTACGGCCGCGAAGAAGAAATATCACGACGAAGACGTTGCTGTCCGCGTGAAGATCGATCCGAAGGACGGCTCGTACGAAACGTTCCGCACCATGGAAGTGGTGGCGGATGATTTCCGCATGGAATCGCCGGACCGTCAAATCCGTTTGATGGACGCACTGGACGAAGTCGGTGAAGTCGAAGTCGGTGACTTGATCGAAGAGAAGATCGAAAATCCGGAATTCGGCCGCATCACTGCGCAAACCGCGAAGCAAGTCATCATCACCAAGGTTCGCGAAGCCGAACGTCAATTGGTTGTCGATGCTTGGAAGGATCGCGTTGGCGAACTCGTCATGGGTACCGTCAAGCGTCTGGACCGCGGCAACATCATGGTTGATCTCGGCAACAACGCTGAAGGCATCATCCCGAAGGATAAGGGCATTCCACGTGACAACGTTCGCGTTGGTGACCGTATCCGCGGCCTGTTGACCGAAGTGAAGTCAGAAGCACGTGGTCCACAAATTCAAATCAGCCGCGCTGCTCCTGAGTTCATGATCGAGTTGTTCAAGCTCGAAGTGCCGGAAGTGTCGCAAGGCTTGGTGTCGATCCGTGCAGCGGCTCGCGATCCAGGTGACCGCGCCAAAATCGCAGTGGAAGCCCACGATAACCGCACGGATCCAATCGGCGCGTGCATCGGTATGCGTGGCGCACGCGTACAAGCCGTGACGAATGAATTGAATGGCGAACGCGTGGATATCGTTTTGTGGTCGGATAACCCGGCGCAATTCGTCATCAACGCAATGGCGCCTGCGGAAGTGCAGTCGATCATCATGGACGAAGAGAAGCGTTCGATGGACCTCGCAGTCTCCGAAGAACTGCTCGCCAAGGCGATTGGTAAAGGCGGCCAAAATGTCCGTCTCGCCAGCAAGCTCACCAACTGGCAGCTCAACGTGATGACGCAGGATCAAGTCGCTGCGAAGTCGGAAGCTGAGCAGAAGGAAGCGAGCAAGCTGTTCCAGGACAAACTGCAAGTTGACGAAGAAATTGCGGACATCCTGGTTGCGGAAGGCTTCTCGTCCATTGAAGAAATTGCATACGTCCCGGTCGGCGAATTGCTCGCGATCGACGTGTTCGATGAAGAAGTGGTTGAAGAGCTGCGCAACCGTGCACAGGATGCATTGCTGACCCAGGCGTTGGCTGCAGAAGAAGAGATCGATGCACACCGTCCGGCGGATGATTTGCTGGCACTGGAAGGCATGGACGAAACGACCGCATTCGCTTTGGCGGAACGCGGAATTTATACGGCGGAAGATCTTGCCGACATGGCGACGGATGAATTGGAAGGCATTGAAGGTTTGGATGCCGAGCGCGCGGCTGCGCTGATCATCGAAGCACGTAAGCCATGGTTTGAATAATTTTTTAGGGATCATCAAAGACTGATGTCACAACAAAACACAATCGCCAAACTTGCGGAACAACTCCGCATGTCGTCGCAGAAGTTGATCGAACAGTTCAACGCGGCGGGCATGGACTTCACGAGTGAAGACCAAACGATATCGAGTTCGCAGAAGTCGCAGTTGCTGGCTTACCTGCGTTCGTCGCATGGCAAACCTGCGGGTGAGAAGGCGCCGGAACTCAAGCGCGGCAAGATCGAATTGAACCGCACCGACAAGCAGGAAGTGAAGGTCGGCTCCGGTCGCACTTCGTCGACTGTTGGTGTCGTCGTGAAGAAGCGCGTCGTTCTTGCACCGGGTGCAGGTCAAGCGGCAGGTCGCGTTGACAAGGTTGACGACGAGCGCGCAGAAGCACTGCGCAAGCTTGAAGAGTCGCGTCGCCGTAACGAAGAAGAGCAACGTCAGTTGGCTGAAGCGGATCGTCAAGCACGCGAAGAGCGCGAGCGTGAAGAACGCGAACAGCGTGAACGCCAAGAAGCTGCACGTGCCGAAGCCGAAGAAGCTGCGAAGGCCGCTAAGGGTGCGAAGACGGTCGCGAAGCCGGAAGCGCCTGCAGAAGAGCGTCCAGCCCGTCGCGCGACACCTGCACCAGCACGCGCACCTGCGCCATCACGTCCACCTGCAGGTGGCAACCGTCGCGGTGGTGGCGATCGCGAAGGTGGTGGTCGCTTCGACGGTCAGATCCATCTCTCGCCGGGTGAGCGCGCACGTCGCGGTGCCGGTGGTAAGGGACGTGATCGCGGTGGCAACCGCTCGCGTCAAACCGAACAATCACGCGTCGCAACCGGTCAGCATGGCTTTGAGAAGCCAACGGCACCGATCATTCGCGAAATCGCGATTGGCGATAGCATCAGCGTTGCAGATCTCGCGCAGAAGCTTGCTCTGAAGGGCGGCGAAGTCGTCAAGGCGTTGTTCAAGATGGGCGTCATGGTCACGATCACACAAACGATCGACCACGATACGGCTGTTTTGGTGACGGAAGAACTGGGTCATAAGGCAACGCGCGCTGACGGTAATACGGCAGAAGACGAATTGCTGGCACACGTTGAAGAGCATCAAGGTGAAGCGGTTGCGCGTCCACCGGTCGTCACGATCATGGGTCACGTTGACCACGGTAAGACGTCGTTGCTCGACTACATCCGTCGCACGAAGATTCAAACCGGTGAAGCCGGCGGCATTACGCAGCACATCGGCGCATACCACGTCGAAACTGACCGTGGCGTCATCAGTTTCCTCGATACACCGGGCCACGCCGCGTTCTCGCAGATGCGTGCACGTGGTGCGAAGCTGACGGACATCGTCGTGCTGGTCGTCGCTGCAGATGATGGCGTGAAGCCACAAACGCAGGAAGCGATTCAACACGCGAAGTCGGCAGGCGTTCCTTTGATCGTTGCGATCAACAAGATCGATAAGTCCGACGCGGATCCAATGCGCGTGAAGAACGAATTGCTCGCAGAAGAAGTCGTTGCCGAAGAGTTCGGTGGTGATACGCAGTTCGTCGAAATTTCGGCCAAGCAAGGCACGAACATCGACGGATTGTTGGATGCGATTTCGCTGCAAGCCGAAGTGCTTGAATTGAAGGCCGTTTCGGAAGGTCGTGCAACGGGTGTCGTCATTGAGTCCTCCCTCGATAAGGGTCGCGGTCCGGTTGCAACGGTTCTCGTGCAACAAGGTACGCTGAAGAAGGGCGACTACCTGGTGTGCGGCGTGCAGTATGGTCGCGTACGTGCATTGACGGACGAAACGGGTCAGCAAGTTGACGAAGCAACGCCATCGATTCCGGTGCAGTTGCTCGGCTTGTCCGGCGTGCCGGATGCAGGCGATGACTTCGTGGTTGTGGATGACGAGCGTTTGGCGAAGGACGTTGCGCAGCAGCGTGACGCGAAGCGCCGCGAATCCCGTTTGGCGAAGTCGTCGAATCGCATGGAAGATATTTTGGCGCAGATGGGTACGGCCGATCAGCAAGTGTTGAACTTGGTGGTGAAGGCGGACGTGCAAGGTTCCGTGCAGGCATTGCGCGATGCGTTGACCTCGTTGTCAACGGATGCGATCCGCATCAACGTGATTGGTTCGGGCGTCGGTGGCATCACCGAATCCGATGCAACGTTGGCATCGACCTCGAAGGCAACCGTCATCGGCTTTAACGTCCGTGCGGATGCTTCGGCACGTCGCATCATCGAAACCAACGGCGTTGACCTGCGTTACTTCTCGATCATCTATGACGTGATCGATCAGGTGAAGCAAGTCGCCAGCGGTTTGCTGGGCATGGAAATCCGCGAAGAAATCATCGGCATCGCAGAAGTGCGCGATGTATTCCGTAGCTCGAAGTTCGGCGCTGTCGCCGGCTGCATGGTTGTGGAAGGTTCCGTGAAGAGCAGTAAGCCAATCCGTGTTTTGCGTGATAACACCGTGGTGTTTGAAGGTGAACTGGAATCGTTGCGTCGCTTCAAGGACAATGTCGATGAAGTGAAGAGCGGTACCGAATGCGGTATCGGCGTTAAGGCGTACAACGACATTCAACCGGGCGACCAGATTGAATGCTTCGAACGCGTTGAGATTGCGAGGACTTTGTAAATGAGCCAGAAATCTTTTCATCGTACTGATCGTGTTGCTGCTCAACTCCGCCGTGAGTTGGGCACCCTGGTGCACCAGGCTGTCCGTGATAACGGATGGCCTTCCATCAGCGTCTCGGATGTCGAGCTGACCCGTGATATGGAGCATGCGAAGATTTTTTTTACGGCTTTGCAAAGTGATCGTGCCGACGAAGCGCTGCAGGCACTGAACGAAAATGCCAAGGAAATCCGCTACGAACTCGCACATGCGATGAAGTTGCGTCACGTTCCGGAACTGCATTTCCATTACGACAAGTCGCTTGATGAAGGCGAAAAGATCAACAATCTCCTCAAGGATCTCGAGGACGGAACTCCTTCGGAAGATTGATGTCGAAACCCAAACGCGAACGCGTCCAGCTGCGTCCATTGAACGGCATTGTTCTTTTGGATAAGGCATCGGGCGTCAGCTCAAATACCGCACTGCAAGAGGTGCGGTTTTTGTTTCGGGCGCAGAAAGCCGGGCACACCGGTGCGCTCGATCCCCTGGCGAGTGGCATGTTGCCGATTTGTTTCGGCGAAGCCAGTAAGGTTGCGGGCTACTTGCTCGGTGAAGACAAAGCCTATGACGTCACAGCCAAACTCGGCGTCGTCACGGACACCGATGATTCCGATGGCGTCGCGATTCGCGAGCGTGGTGTTCCTGCGCTGACGTTCGAACAAGTGCAAGAAGCGTTGCAACCTTTCATCGGTCACATCGCACAAAGGGCGCCAATCTATTCGGCATTGAAGCAGGGCGGGGAACCGTTGTATGCGAAGGCTCGACGTGGCGAAGTGGTGGAAGCGCCGGTACGTCAGGTTTTCGTGCGTAAGATCGCATTGCTCGACGTGTCAGGCGGCATGATAAAAATGCGGATCGAATGCGGCTCGGGAACCTACATCCGTTCGATCGTGCGTGACTTAGGCGAAGCGCTGGGTTTTGGTGCGCACGTGACGGCATTGCGTCGTGTGTGGGTGACGCCGTTTGCTGAAGATCAAATGCTGACGGTGGAGCAGCTGAAGCAGGGCGCTGAGGGTGATGTGGGTGTTTTGCCACTGGAAGTTGCATTGGCGCATTGGCCGAAGATCACGTTGAGCGGAGACGAAGTCAGGGATCTCTCACACGGGAAGCGTGTGAAAGCGGCAACGGGGCTATCGCCGGAGACGCGGTTGTTGCAGACCGCGGACGGCACGGCTCTGGGCTTCGTGGACATCACCGAAGAGGGCGAAATCAGGGGCAAGCGGATGTTTTCGTGGATCCAGGATCCCAAGTTTCACGGATAACTTTCCTTGTTGCGCCGCGCCAAATCGGGTATAATTTTGCGCATCGGGTATTAGCCCGATGACTCGTTGGCGATCGGGGCACATCCGTTCCATCGCCCTTTATTTGTTTCAGGCGGATCTAGCGGTACCTTTACGGTGTCTGCGGGTTTCGCGTCACAGGATATTTTTTATGTCGATTGACACCAGCAAGATCATTCAAGATAACGCGCGCGGCGCAAATGACACCGGTTCGCCGGAAGTTCAAGTTGCGTTGCTGACGGCTCGCATCAACCAGTTGACGGGCCACTTCAAGGAACACAAGCATGACCACCACTCGCGTCGTGGTTTGCTGATGATGGTTAACCGTCGTCGCAGCTTGCTCGACTACTTGAAGCGTAAGGACAACGAACGCTATAAGGCGTTGATCGAGAAGTTGGGTCTGCGTCGCTAATCGCGCCAAGGATTCATCGATCATGTTCAAAGCAGCCGACAATTCCAGTGCCTCACAGCAACGGATGGTCGACTGAGAGTTTTACCAATGCCGCGGTCCAGAAATGGTCCGCGGTTTTGTTTTTGCAATAAACCATTTGGGCAGGGGCCCTTGTGGAATCATTTTTTAAGTATCAAAGGAATTACCCATCGTGGCCAAAATTACCAAGACCTTTCAGTACGGCAATCAAACCGTAACCCTCGAAACGGGCGAAATCGCACGTCAAGCCAGTGGTTCCGTGATTGTAAAGATGGACGACACCGTCGTTCTCGTCACCGCAGTTGCAGCGAAGTCCGCACGTGAAGGTCAGGACTTCTTCCCATTGACTGTGGACTATCAAGAGAAGTTCTACGCAGGTGGCCGCATCCCGGGTGGCTTCTTCAAGCGCGAAGGTCGCGCGACTGAGAAGGAAACGTTGATCTCCCGTTTGATCGACCGTCCAATCCGTCCGTTGTTCCCGGAAGATTACAAGAACGAAGTGCAGATCATCGCCACGACGATCTCCTCGAACCCTGAAATCGACGGTGACATTCCTGCACTGATCGGCGCATCCGCTGCGCTGGCGTTGGCAGGCACGCCATTCCAAGGTCCAATCGGCGCTGCGAAGGTTGGTTACAAGGATGGTCAATACATTTTGAATCCAACGGTTTCGCAACTGGTTGATTCCGATCTCGAACTCGTTGTCGCTGGTACTGCGAATGCTGTTTTGATGGTGGAATCGGAAGCTAAGATGCTGTCCGAAGACGTCATGCTCGGCGCAGTGATGTTTGGTCACCGCGAAATGCAAGCGGTCATCAACGCCATCAACGAATTGGTTGCCGAAGCCGGCACGCAAGCCAGCACGTGGGAAGCACCTGCACGCAACGACGTCATGATCGACGCGTTGAAGGCGTCGGTCGGTTCGCGTTTGGCGGAAGCATTCCAAATCCGTGAAAAGCTGGAACGCCGTGACGCGATCTCGACGATCCGTTCGGAAGTTCTCGCATCGCTGGAAGACCAGAAGCTCGCGAACGAGTGGAAGGACGCCGACATGGCGAAGGAATTCGGTGAACTGGAATACCGCACGATGCGTGATTCGGTTCTCGACACGAAGATCCGCATCGATGGCCGCGCACTCGACACGGTCCGTCCAATTAATTCGCGCGTTGGTGTTTTGCCACGTACGCATGGTTCGTCGCTGTTTACGCGTGGCGAAACGCAGGCATTGGTCGTTGCTACGCTGGGTACCGCACGTGATGGTCAAGTCATTGATGCGATCAACGGGGAAACCAAGGACAACTTCCTTTTCCATTACAACTTCCCTCCGTATTCGGTCGGTGAAACGGGTCGCTTCGGTGCACCTAAGCGCCGCGAAATCGGCCACGGCCGTTTGGCGAAGCGTGGTGTTTTGGCAGTGATGCCAACGATGGAAGAATTCCCATACACCATCCGCGTTGTTTCGGAAATCACGGAATCCAACGGTTCGTCGTCGATGGCGTCGGTCTGTGGTTCGTCGCTTGCGTTGATGGACGCCGGTGTGCCAATCAAGGCTCCAGTTGCCGGTATCGCAATGGGTCTGGTGAAGGAAGATGATCGTTTCGTCGTTTTGAGCGACATCCTGGGTGACGAAGATCACCTGGGCGACATGGACTTTAAGGTTGCAGGTACGACGGACGGTATCTCGGCATTGCAAATGGACATCAAGATCCAGGGCATCACCGAAGAAATCATGAAGGTCGCGCTGGAACAAGCGAAGGCCGGCCGTTTGCACATCCTTGGCGAAATGGCGAATGCGTTGAACACGCCACGCAGCGAATTGAGCGAATACGCTCCTCGCTTGCTGACGATCAAGATTCACCCGGATAAGATCCGTGAAGTGATTGGTAAGGGTGGTGCGACCATTCAAGCCATCACGAAGGAAACCGGTACGCAAATCGACATCCAGGACGATGGCACGATCGTGATCGCTTCGGTGAACGCGAAGGCTGCGCAAGATGCGAAGAACCGCATTGAGCAAATCACGTCGGACGTTGAGCCGGGCCGCATCTACGAAGGCAAGGTCGCGAAGATCATGGACTTCGGTGCGTTCGTGACGATTTTGCCAGGTAAGGACGGTTTGGTTCACGTCTCGCAAATTTCGAATGAGCGCGTCGAAAAGGTCTCCGACAAGCTGAAGGAAGGCGATGTCGTGATGGTCAAGGTTCTCGAAGTCGATAAGCAAGGCCGTATCCGCCTGTCGATGAAGGACCTGGACGCGCCGGCTGCGCCGGAAGCGTAAATCTGAAATCTGAAATCTGAAATCAGAGCGAAAGCAAAAGCGGCGGGGCCTGAGGGTTCCGCCGTTTTTTTGTCATGGAGCTTAATGCAGTTGCTGGTAAAGTAGGGGTTATGAAAAAACACTTCAGCATGATCCGCGAATTCCAGATGGCTGATTGGTTCACTCTGGCGAATGCGTTCTGTGGGACGGGTGCGATTTTCGCAGCGATGCGATTCCTTCAGGATGGTAACGAACGCGATTTGATGATCGGCATGGCGCTGATCCCGTTGGCGTTTATTTTTGATGTGTTCGATGGCAACGTCGCGCGGTGGCGCAATGAATCGTCGATCCTTGGCCGTGAGTTGGATTCGCTCGCAGACGTGATTAGTTTCGGCGTCGCGCCCGCAGCGTTAGGTTATGCGTGCGGCATGCAAGGCGGTTGGGATTGGTTGATCCTGAGTTACTTCGTGTGCTGCGGTGTCAGTCGCTTGGCGCGCTTTAACGTCACGGCGGAATCGTTGACCGGTGACGAAGGTAAGGTCAAATACTTCGAAGGCACGCCGATTCCGTCAAGCTTGATTCTCGTGATCATTTTGTTCATTGCATTGTGGCTTGGGCACATCGGTGACTCGCTGTGGCTCGGCATGATCAAGATTGGTCCATGGCAGCTGCATCCGCTCGTGCTGATGTTCGCCTTGTCCGGCTCGCTGATGATCAGCAAAACCATCCACATTCCCAAACTCTAATTTCATCCGGAGATTTCCCCCATGTCTTCCAAAAACCCTTTCGAAGGTTTCGATCCTCAGCAAATGCTTGAGCAGTCCCGTGAATTTTGGGAGAACTGGCAAAAGCAAATGGCGCAGCTCGCGCAATCCGCGGGTGCACCTTCGCGCATGAATAATCCTTGGAATGTCGGCAACCCATTTGGTTCGTTCGGTGGTGGCAATGCGTTTGGCCAGATGCCGGATCCGTTTGGTTTCGCGTCCGCGTTCCAACCTCGCAATCCGATGCAAGATGCGATGGATCAAATGAATTCCACGAGCGCGCAATGGATGTCGAAGATGTCCGAACTCGCATCGCACTTCATTGATCAAACACCTTCGTCGGCTGATGTCCGCAAGCAATGGGAAAGCATGTTCGGCGGTGCAGGGCAGGACGGTTTCAACCAAATGTTCAACGTCATGCAGAATGCCGGTCACCAGGACTTCTCTGCTTGGCTCGATCAAGTGCAACCATTCCTCGCGACGTTCCGCATTTCGCCGGATTCGTCGTTGGACGTGCCTGCGTTTGGTTTGATGCGCGAACATCAGGAGCGCTGGCAACAGTTGACCAAGTGGGTTGAAGAATATCGCGAAGCTGCCGGCAAGTTCGCAATGTTGCTCGGCGAGATCAATCGCGATGCGATGGGTCAATTCGAGAAAAATCTCGAAGACCGTCGCCTGCAAGGCAAGGTGATTGATTCGACGCGTGCACTGTTCGACGTCTGGGTCGACGCTGCGGAAACGGCGTATGAGAAGACAGCGTTGTCGGAAGATTACCGCAAGGCATACGGTGAGATGGTAAACGCGCAAATGCGTGTTCGTTTGGCTGTCCAAAATGAAATTGAACGGGTCACCGCCGCCATCGGCATTCCAGGTCGCAGCGAGATTGATGCGGCATATCGCAAGATCACGCAGCTCGATCGCGAAGTGCGTCGCTTGCGTGACGCCATGATGGAGCGTGCCGGTGATGCGATGAGTTCGTCGTTTGATTCGGTTGCGTCGTTCGTCGATGAAGTCGCTGCACCATCGAAGAAGAAGAAAGCAAAGAAGAAAGCCGCTGCAAAGAAGGCTGCTAAGAAAGCAACACGCGCTGCCGCCAAGAAGGCCACGAAGAAAGTTGCCAAGAAGGCTGCGGCGAAGAAAGCCGCCAAGAAAGTCACGCGCAACGTCGCCAAGAAAGCCACGAAGAAAGTTGCCAAGCGTAAGGGACGTTAATCGAACATCATGACCGAACCAACTAACGACAACGTATCGCCGATACAGTTCACTGCGGAATCACTCGCTGCAGAGTTCCAAAATGTCAGCCAGAAATTCCAGGCGGCGGCGGAGACTTTTGCCAAGCTTCCCGAAGTGAATTACGGCGCGACCGAACGTGAAGAAGTGTGGCGTGATGGGAAGGTGGTTTTGTATCGATTCAAGGGCGAGAAGCCATCGACCTCCAAAGTGCCGCTGTTGATCAGCTATGCATTGGTCAACCGTCCGTACATGGTCGATCTGCAAAGTGACAAGTCGCTCGTGCGCGGATTGCTGGAGCGCGGCGAAGATGTTTACGTCATCGACTGGGGCTACGCCGATCGTTCCGATCGCTATCTCGAGTTGGAAGATTATATCGAGCGCTATCTCGGTGGCGCGGTGGATTTCCTGCGTAAGAAGTCCGGCCAGAAGAAAATCAACTTGCTCGGCATCTGCCAGGGTGGTGCTTTTAGCCTTTGCTACAGCGCGTTGAACCCGAACAAGATTCGCAATTTGATCACGATGGTCACGCCGGTCGACTTTCACACGTCGGACAACATGCTCTCGAATTGGACGCAAGGTTTGGATGCGGACTTGCTCGTCAATGCGGTGGGCAACGTGTCTGCGGACATGATGAACTTCACGTACCTCACGTTGAAGCCATGGCGCCTGTTCGTGCAGAAGTATGTCGGCATGGTCGATATTCTCGACGATGGCAAGGCGATGGAAGATTTCCTGCGCATGGAGAAGTGGATTTTTGATTCGCCGGATCAAGCGGGTGAGGCGTTCCGTCAGTTTACGGAGCAGTTTTTCCAGGGAAATGGTTTCATCAATGGCACGATCAAAATCGGCCGCCGCAACGTCGACCTCATGAACATCACGATGCCGGTCTACAACATTTACGCCGAGCATGATCACCTGGTTCCGCCTGAAGCGTCGAAGGCACTCGGTGGTCTCGTCGGTACGGATGATTACTCGGAGATGTCGTTCCGCGGTGGGCATATCGGCATTTACGTGTCGTCGCGTGCGCAGAAGGATGTCCCTGAAAACATCCACACCTGGCTGGGCCAACGCTAATTGACGAGTAACATCGCGCCATCACGTACACGGCTTGCATTGCGTGCTTTGCAAGCCGTTGGCTTTGTGTGGACGGTGCCGAACACTTTGGTCGGCCTGATCGCCGGTGGCGTTGCGATGCTTCGCGGTGCACACGTGCATTGGCGTCGCAGCGATATGGCGTTGGTGTTCCATGACGTCCCTTGGGGGCCGGGTGGTGCGCTGACGTTAGGGAATGTCATTCTCTACACTGGGCAGGATCTCGATTCGCATTGCATGACGTACGAACATCGTGCGGGGCGGCGAGAGGATCCGTTCATTGTTTTGTCCATGCATGAGCGTGCGCACGTGTATCAGTACATGGTGTTGGGACCGTTGTTTTTGCCACTGTATTTCCTGTGCGGCGGCGTGAGTTACCGCAATCCATTTGAGCGCGCAGCCGACCACTACGCGATGAAAGGCGAGGGCTGGTGGCCATTCAAATTGGGCCGTCCTGAAATTCCTTGAAAAAACCTCTTGCAAATCTCGCTCAGTCCCGTATAATTCTCTGATTCCGTGCCGGTGTGGCGGAATGGTAGACGCGGTGGACTCAAAATCCACTGGCAGAGATGTCGTGTAGGTTCGAGTCCTATCGCCGGTACCACGGAATGAAGCGAATGAGGTGGCAGAGATGCCGCCTTTTTTGTTGTCTGAAATTTGGGGCAAAGCCCACAAAAAAAGCGACAATGCCAAAGACACCATCGCTTTCATTCGGGATATTGGTGCGCGGTGCAAGGTTCGAACTTGCGACCCCTGCCGTGTGAAGGCAGTGCTCTACCGCTGAGCTAACCGCGCGGAGTTGGATATTTTAGCGGTTTTTTGCGATCAATCCAAGCACCTGAACAAGATTCGCACCACATTGGTAGAATTGGACGATCAATAAGGATTGTCGATGTCGAATACCCAAAGAATCCGCAAGGCCGTGTTCCCCGTTGCTGGGCTGGGCACGCGCTTTTTGCCCGCCACCAAGACCGTTCCCAAGGAAATGATGCCGATCGTGGATCGCCCGCTGATCCAGTACGCGGTGGATGAAGCGATCGACGCCGGGTGCGATACGTTGATTTTCGTGACGAACCGTTACAAGCATTCGGTCGCGGATTATTTCGACAAGGCGTATGAACTTGAGCAAAAACTCGAGAAGGCCGGCAAGACGAAGCAGCTCGAATTGGTGCGCGAAGTTTTGCCGCCACATGTACGCGCGGTGTTCGTGACGCAAGCGGAGGCGTTGGGGCTGGGGCATGCGGTTTTGTGCGCGAAGCCGATCGTCGGTGATGAACCGTTCGCCGTGATTTTGCCGGATGATTTGATCTGGAACCGCAACGGACCATCGGCATTGAAGCAGATGGCGGATCTCGCGGAGTCGTCAGGAAATTCGGTGATTGCCGTTGAAGACGTGCCGCATGAGATGACCGGCAGCTACGGCATCGTCGACGTCGCATCGTTTGACGAACGCCATGGTCGCATTGACGCGATCGTCGAGAAGCCAAAGCCCGAAGATGCACCGAGCGATCTTGCAGTGGTTGGGCGTTACATTTTGGACTCGCGGATTTTTGATCTGCTCGAAAACCAAAAGCCAGGCGCCGGCGGCGAAATCCAACTCACCGACGCGATTGCGGAACTCCTGAAAATCAAGGATGTTGAAGCGTATCGCTTCTTCGGCACGCGTTTCGATTGTGGCTCGCATTTGGGGTTGATTGAAGCGATCATCCGCTTCGCACTCGACAACGAATCGCTGACGGAAGGCGCACGCGATGCAATGGTGCGCGCACTCGATGAACTCGGTGTGCAGGAACGTTGATGGCGACGTTACCGTCCTTCAATGAAGTCAAAATCGGCGTCATCGGCCTCGGCTATGTCGGCTTGCCGTTGGCGGTGGCGTTTGCGGAGTTTTCGCCGGTTGTTGGTTTCGACATCGATGAAACGCGGCTCACGCAATTGCGCGATGGCATTGATCGCAATGGCGAACTTGACGACGACGATCGTGCGCGGTTGAAGGATGCAAAGCTAACGTGGACGTCATCGAGCGATGCGTTAAAGGACTGCAACGTTTTCATCGTGACCGTGCCAACGCCGATCGACGAGTCAAACAATCCGGATCTCGCGCCGCTGCGCAGTGCATGCAATATGCTCGGTGAAGTCTTGAAGAAGGGCGACACCGTCATTTTCGAAAGCACGGTTTACCCGATGACCACGGAAGAAGTTTGCGTGCCGTTGCTGGAAGAGAAATCGGGACTGAAGTTCAACGAAGATTTTTTCGTGGGCTATTCGCCAGAACGCATCAATCCCGGTGATCGCAACCGTCGCCTGAAAGACATCGTGAAAGTGACGTCTGGTTCGACGACGGAAGTGGCAGAGTTCGTGGACGCGTTGTACCGCAAAATCATCAAAGTGGGCACGCACGCAGCGCCATCGATCCGTGTCGCCGAAGCGGCGAAGGTCGTTGAGAACATTCAGCGCGACGTCAACATCGCGCTGATGAATGAGTTGGCGATGATTTTTCATCAGATGGACATTGATACGCAGGATGTCCTCAGCGCCGCCAAAACCAAGTGGAACTTCCTCGACTTCAAGCCAGGCTTGGTCGGCGGGCATTGCATCAGCGTCGATCCGTATTACCTCACGCACAAAGCCACGTCGCTTGGTTATCATCCGGAACTGATTCTCGCATCGCGTCGAATCAACAACCGCATGGCAATTTTCGTGGCGGCCGATGTCATCAAAACGATGGCGCAAAAGGGCATCAGCGTCCTGAACTCGCGAATCCTCATTGCGGGCTTGGCCTTCAAGGAAAATACCAACGACCTGCGCAACACTAAGGTCATCGAAATCGCGGCAGAACTTCGCAAGGCCTTCGCGATGGTCGATATCTGGGATCCGATGGTCAACGGCGATGAAGCACAGCATGAATTTGGCGTGACACTCATCGAACGGCCGAAGGCTGGTGATTATGATGCGGTTGTCGTTGCTGTGCCGCATGATGAAGTTTTGGGCGAAAAGGATCAATTCCACTCCTGGCTCAAATCCAAAGGCGTCCTTTACGACGTGAAAGGCGTTCTCGGACGTTCTGAATCCGACGGTCGATTGTAAAAAGTACTGTTCTGGGTTCAAATTTGTGACAAAATGCCGAAAATCACGCTATAATTATGTAATGCAGCGCACACTTCGAGCATTTTCCATCACCGCACTAGTAGCTCTTGGCTTTACCGGCCAAGCATTCGCTGCTGGCGCCGTGATCTCCAAGCCAGCCTTGCAGGGTGCCTCGATGAAAGTGTCGACATCGAAGACCAAATATCCGCGCACACCCATTGGAACGGCAGCGGTCACGACGGTGGAGCGCCATTTGAATGCATCTGCGCTAATTCAGGGCAAGCCGAAGACGTACGCGGGTGCTGACGACGATAAGGCGAACAAAGGCGATGACACTGCGTACGACTTGAAGCTCAAGCTTCAGACGCGCAAGCCGAAGCAATAATCGCTAACCCAGCTGTTCGGACAGAACGCGCTTGATCTCGGACTCGATCGGTCCTTTCATCATTCCAAACATGAAGCCTAGGTCGGCATCCACCGATACGGCGTCGTCGTGAACTGCGATTTTGCCTTCGATGCCACTGCCGGAGAATTGCAGCGAATCTCCGTCCCATTGCGTGTTCGCGCCAAAGCGGTCGCGTAATTTCCCCGCCAAAACATCCACAGCTTGCCGAACTTCTTCGCGTGGAATGGAATAGGTTTGTGTAACGTGAATTTGGGACATTGGTACAGGTCAGGATTAAACGCGTTTATTTTATCGCCTAATCCATGCTAAATTGCGGACAGTGAGCATTCTCGAATTGCAATTTGCCGACGCCAATGGCGAACCCCAAACGAAAGTCATCAGCGACGATCCGTTAGGCATCGGATTGAACGATGAAGGGCTCGCTCAATTCGCGCCCATATCCCAAGCAACAGCGACTGTGATCAGCACGCGGACGGGCACGTGGTTACGTGTTTTTGGTGAGCGAAACTCTGTGCATCTCAACGGGCGACCGATTCGTGAATTGGCGTGGTTGCGTGCGGGTGACCGGATTTTCCTGGATGGACATTCGTTTTTCGTGGTCGGGAAGCCCACGGGCGATGGTGGCGATGCTGCAGCGAACGAAGACGCGGTCCCTGCATTTGCATTACGCGGATTGAGTGGTGATCACTTCGGACAAGCGATTAACATCGGTCATTCGTTGCGTGTCGGCACCGATACGCAAGCAGACTTGCGGTTGACGGAAGCCAGTGCACCGCATGAGATTGCGCGGCTCACTGCGATGTCGGACGGCGTGCGTCTGGAGATGCTAGCCGATGACGTCACCTCACAAGTCAACGGCTTGAAAGTGCGCGATGGCATGCTGCATGCGGGCGATCAGTGGGTGTTGAACGGGCGCCATCGCTTCGTGCTGGAATCACCGGGTGAATCGACGATCGTTCCTGCGGAGTTCGATGACGAATCGGATTTGCTGTTTGACGCAGAGGAGTTGGACGCCAAAACGCTCGAGCGCAAACAACTGCTGTCGCGCTTGGGTTGGATCATCGTAATTTGTGCGTTGATTTCTCTGCTGGTGACCGGATTGATTGTTTACGGACCGCATTAGTCCTTGCGCGACGCCACAGCCGCCAACCCAATAATGCTGCCGCAATGATCGCGTACAAAAGTGGTTCGCGAATATCCGACTTCACCAACCACCAGAAGTGCAACACCGCAAGGATTGCTGCCGCGTAAACGGCGCGATGCAAATACGTCCACCGTTTCGCTAACCGGCGTTGCCAACCACGTGTCGACGTGATCGCAAGAAGCAGCAAGATCACCCAAGCTGCAAAACCAACCGTAATGTAGGGACGCTTGATGATCTCTTCGACGATCTGCGACCAATAGGATTTCAGGTCCAGAAACAAAAACGCCGCAAAGTGAAATGACGCGTATGCGAACGCGTAGAGACCAAGCAAACGACGGTAGCGCAGTATTTCACTGACACCTGTGAGCTGCTTCAACGGCGTGACCGCCAATGCAATCAGCAAAAACCGCAACGCCCAAATCCCCAGCTCGTGTTCAATCGTTGCAATGGGATCAGCGCCCAATGCTCCGTTGCCAAGCGTTTGTTCTTGCCATGCGAGATAGAAAAGCCACGCCAATGGCAGCAGGCACAACACGTGCACGAACGTCTTCATGATCACGCGTTGCATTGGTGTCACACGCGCTAGAACCATTTACGCAAATCCATTCCCTGATACAGCGCTGCAACTTGATCGGCGTAGCCGTTGAACATTTTGGTCGGGATACGATCGGCGAAAAGTTTGCCTTCGCTGCCGGAAATGCGTCGTTCTGATTTCTGCGACCAACGCGGATGATCGACATTCCGATTCACATTCGAAAAAAATCCATACTCACTCGGTTGCAACTGATTCCACGAAGATGTCGGCGCCTTCTCGGTGAAGCGAATCGCAACAATCGATTTAATGCCCTTAAATCCATACTTCCACGGCACGATGAGGCGGAGTGGGGCGCCGTTCTGGTTGGGGAGTTTTTTGCCGTACATTCCATTCGCTAGGATAGTGAGTGGATGCATCGCTTCATCAATTCGCAGTCCTTCGCGATAGGGCCATTTGATTGACGGATAACGCATGCCAACCATTGCATTCCGATCCGCCAACGTTTCGAAGGCGACGTACTTCGCTTTCGATGTGGGCTTGAATGTCTTCAGCAGATCGCCGAGCGGAATGCCGAGCCAAGGAATGACCATCGACCAACCCTCAACGCAACGCATGCGATAGACGCGTTCCTGATCACGGAACTTCCGTGCGATGTCGTCCATGTCGATGGTGCCGGGATTTTCGCATTCGCCCGAAACGGTGATCGTCCAAGGTGACGTCGTCATGCGGTGAGCGAACTTCGCGGGATCACCTTTGTTCGTGCCGAATTCGTAAAAATTGTTGTACGTCGTTGCGTCGCGTTCGAGCGTGCGTGTTTCATCCGTTACGAAGCCGGAGTTGAGCAAAGAAGGACTGATCGCGGCGAGGTTCACGGCACCAGGTGGTTCGGCCTTGCTGCAACCCGTTGCCAAGATCGCCGGCGTCAACGCAAGCGCAGAAACAAATTGCCGCCGTTGCTGGTAAATCCATTCGTCGGTGATGTCGGCTGCAGGAATTTTGAGTGCGTCACGAATGCTCATGGAAACCTCCGGTCAATGATTCGAGTGTAAAACGGTTCTCTGCAATTCCCGTTAAATGCTTCATACTGAATGCTCATTGGAATCGAACAAAATCATGTCGAGAATCTGGAATTTCAGCGCAGGACCATCTGCGTTGCCGTTATCGGTTTTGGAAAAGGCACAGTCCGAATTGCTGGATTGGAATGGCATCGGTGCGTCCGTCATGGAGATATCGCATCGCGGTGCCGAGTTCATGGCACTGGCTGAATCCATCGAGGCAGACTTCCGCCAACTGCTGGAGATTCCCGACGATTATCACGTGTTGTTCACCACCGGCGGTGCGACGCTAGCGCAAGCGTTGATTCCCTTGAATATTGCTTCGTTTGGACAAGCCGCCGACTACGTCGTCACGGGTCATTGGAGCAACACGGCGATCAAGCAAGCGAAGCCTTACGTCGATGTGCGCGAAGTCGCGTCTTCCGCGTCCGATGGCTTCCGCAGCGTGCCATCATCTGACAATTGGAAGTGCTCTAACAATGCCGCGTATCTGCATTACACAGCGAATGAAACCATTCACGGCGTTGCGATTCGCCAAGTTCCTCAGTTGCCTGAGAATGCCGCGCCGTTGGTTGTTGATTTTTCCTCATCCATTGCATCCGAGCCAATCGACGTTTCGCAATACGGAATTATCTATGCCGGCGCTCAGAAAAATCTCGGTCCCGTCGGTATCTCCGTCGTCATCATTCGCAAGGATTTGCTTGAGCGCGACGGGCAGACGCGCGCTGACATTCTTGATTACCGTTCGCAGGCGGCGAAGGATTCGATGCTCAACACGCCTCCGACTTTCAACTGGTATCTGCTCGGTTTGACGGTGCGATGGATGTTGGAGCAGGGCGGTACTGCTGAATTCAAGAAACGAAACGAACTAAAAGCTGCCACGTTGTACGAAACGATTGATGTGTCGGGTGGTTTTTATCGAAATGAAGTTGCAGCGAGTGCACGTTCGATCATGAATGTTCCATTCTTCCTGGCAACGCCGGAGTTGGATGCGTTGTTCGTGAGCGAAAGCCGTAAGCAAAACATGCTGGGTTTGAAGGGTCACAAGGCGGTCGGCGGCATCCGTGCTTCGATCTATAACGCGATGCCTTTGGAAGGCGTTGAAGTGTTGACGGATTTCATGCGCGAATTCCAGCGCACGCACGGTTAGTTCGTCGTGGATTGGATCGTTCGCAAGTCATCGGCGTTGCAAGATGAAGTCGTGCTTGATGTGCCCGGTGACAAATCGATTTCGCATCGTGCAGTGATGTTGGCGTCGATTGCAAATGGTGTCAGTCGGATTGATGGTTTTCTGGATGGCGCTGACACGCGCGCAACCGTCAACATCATGCGACAGCTGGGTGCGAAAATCATCGAGCATTCGCGAACTTCGCTGGAAGTGCACGGCGTCGGATTGCATGGCTTGCGCAAACCTTCGGCGGATTTGGATTGCGGTAACGCAGGAACTGGAATGCGTTTGCTCGCAGGTTTGCTATGCGGCCAAAACTTTCCTTCAACCCTCACCGGCGATGCTTCACTGAGCAAGCGTCCCATGCAGCGCATCATTCAACCGCTGCAGTTGATGGGTGCGCAGATCGACTCGGAGAATGAGCAACGTCCACCATTGAAAATTCAAGCCGTAGACGCGTTGCACGGAGTTTCCTATCGTCCCGCAGTTGCGAGCGCGCAGGTGAAGTCGGCGGTGCTTTTGGCGGGCTTGTATGCGAATGGAACGACGCGTGTTGACGAGATCGTTCCAACGCGCGATTACACGGAACAGCTTTTGCGCGAGATGGGATGGCCGATTGAGTTCGGCCCGGGCTTTGCTCAAGTACAAGGCAAAGCGGAATTGCGCGCCGTCGACATCAATGTGCCGGGAGATTTTTCGTCAGCTGCGTTTGCGTTGGTGGCTGCGATCATTTCCGAAAACACAGTCACCAAAATCCGTAACGTCGGCCTCGCCAAAGCACGCATCGGTTTGTTTGAAGCGTTACGCCTCATGGGCGCGGATGTCAAAATCGAAAATCAACGCGATACATTCGCAGGTCCTGTCGGCGATGTCGTCGCTTCCTCATCCAAATTGCATGCCATCGATCTGCCAACGGAACTCGTGGCGGACATGATTGATGAGATACCGATTTTTTGCGTTGCTGCTGCGCGAGCGAACGGCGTCACACGCATTCGAGGTGCCGCAGAACTGCGCGTCAAGGAGTCGGATCGGATTCACGCGATTGCCAGCAATCTTGAACGCATGGGTGTCCGCGTAACGCAATTTGACGATGGCATGGACATTGAAGGGGGATGCGAACTCAACGCCGCAGATTTACAGGCGTTTGACGATCACCGCATTGCGATGAGTCTCAGCGTGCTTGCAGGGCAGGTCGAAGCAGTGTCGCAGATTCGTGGCGTCGAGAATGTGGCGACATCGTTCCCGAAATTCGTGGAGACAATGTCGCGACTGGGTTACGCAATCGAAGTTACAGCGTAAATTCCACCGGAACAATGGCATCGCTCTGAACCGCCTGACCATCGCGATACGCAGGTGTAAATTTCCAGTTGCGCACGGCATTGACGGCGGCGCGATCGAGCGCTTGAGACTGTGAGCTGACTTCCAGCTGCGAGTTAACAACGTCACCCTGTGGATTGATCGTCACGCGAACACGCACAGTACCACTTTCCTGATTGCGATACGCTTCGCGCGGATACTCGGGCAATGGCGATTGACCTGGTATAGCTTTCGGCAATGCGTTTCTAGGACCGGATGCAGTAGGCCCCGTTGCAATCGGCTGGACCGGTGCTGCAGGTTCAGGCGCGCGCTCGGCAGGCGCAGGTGCTGGTGGCGGATCATTGATGATGAAGGGTTGCGTGTCCGATGTCTTGCCAACAATCGCGCCGAGATCGATCGATGCATCCGGTGCAACTTCCGGCGCTTCGGTTCCAGGTCCAGGCAACGGCGCAAACTCGGGTCCGGAAGCAGTCGGCGCGACACCGTTTGGACTGGACTTATAAAAATCGTAGTCATTGTTTCCGCGCATCATCAAAATCGCGATGACGATGCCGACCACACAAGCCAAGGCTGCCCATATCCAGAGCGGTTTGCCTTGCGAGGCTGGCGCGGCGTGGTTACGTGGACGGGAAGTCGAGTTGGGCATGGATCTGCTTTTGGTGGACCGAATTTCAGGATACTGGAATGAATAGGCGAATGCACCCAAAGTTGCGATAATGGGAGTTCACTCATTCACAGTTGCGATTTAAATGCTGGATCCGAACCTTCTCCGCTCAAACCTTGCCGAAACCGCCCAAACGCTCGCCACCAAGCGTGGCACCGTCGTCGATGTATCGGCGATCGAGTCGCTGGAATCGGAACGCAAGGCGATCCAGGTGCGGACGCAGGAGCTGCAGAACCTCCGCAACACGCGCTCCAAGGCGATTGGCATCGCCAAGTCCAAGGGCGAGGATACCGCCGCTCTGATGGCCGAAGTTGCCTCGTTCGCGGAAGAGTTGAAGAGCAGCGAAGACCGCCTCGGCGCCATTCGCGACCAGATCTCGGATATCGCGTTAGCGTTGCCGAACCTGCCGGACGAGTCCGTGCCGCTGGGCAAAGACGAAAACGACAATGTCGAAGTTCACCGTTGGGGTCAACCACGCGTTTTCGATTTCGAAGTGAAAGATCACGTCGAACTGGGCGCGCGTGGCAAATCGATTGACCAGGAAGGTGGTGCAGATCTCTCGGGTTCACGCTTCACGGTCTTGCGCGGTGACGTTGCGCAACTGCATCGTGCCTTGGCGCAATTCATGCTCGACCTGCACACGCGCGAACATGGCTATCAGGAAACGAACGTGCCATTGATCGTGAATACTGCGTCGATGCAAGGTACGGGGCAGTTGCCGAAGTTTGAGGAAGATCTTTTTGGCATTCAATTTGGTGATGGCAAGCGTTACTTGATCCCGACGTCGGAAGTGCCGTTGACGAATACGGTGCGTAATGAAATTCTCGATCCCGAAGCATTGCCGTTGCGCATGACGGCACATTCGATGTGTTTCCGTGCCGAAGCGGGATCGGGTGGTCGTGATTTGCGCGGGTTGATCCGTCAGCATCAATTCGAGAAAGTGGAACTCGTTTCGATCGCACATCCGGATGAAAGTAACGACGAACTTGAGCGCATGACGAAGTCGGCTGAGACGGTTCTGGAGAAGTTGGGATTGCCTTATCGTCGCGTGCTGTTGTGCACGGGTGACATGGGTTTTGCTGCGCGCAAGACGTACGATCTTGAAGTTTGGCTGCCATCGCAGGAGACGTTCCGCGAGATTTCGTCGTGCTCGAACTGCGGTGATTTCCAGGCGCGTCGCATGCAAGCGCGTTACCGTTTGAACGAGAAGAAGAACGAACTCGTCCACACGTTGAATGGTTCGGGTACGGCGGTCGGTCGTTGCCTGTTGGCAGTGATGGAAAATTACCAAAATGCCGACGGCAGCGTCACCATTCCGGAAGTTCTCGTGCCTTACATGGGCGGACGCACGGAAATTCTCAGCGCACCGAAAGCGGACTGATTGATGATGGAAGACCTCAGCGATTTTTATTTTTTCGCTTTGGTTGTAGAGCATGGTGGTTACGCCGCAGCTGAGCGTGCCACCGGGATTTCCAAGTCGCGATTGAGCCGTCGCGTTGTCGAGCTCGAGGAGAAACTTGGCGCGCGCTTGATTCAACGCTCGACTCGCAAGTTCTCCGTGACGGACGTTGGTCAAGATGTTTACCGTCAAGCGCGACTGATTCTGGATCAAGCGCAAGCATTGCGTGATCGCGTCGAACAAGTGACATCGGTGCCACGTGGCATTGTGCGTGTTTCGGTGCCGGTGAGCATCGCGCAGATTCACATGGCGGATTTTCTGGAGCCTTTCCACAAGGCATATCCCGAAGTGCGCTTGCAGTTGATCGTCACAAATCGCCGTGTTGATTTGATCAACGAGAACATTGATCTTGCGTTGCGTGTGCGCACGAAGTTGGACAGTGACAGTGAGATGGTGGTGCGTCGTTTTGGCGCATCGAATGAATTACTTGTCGCAAGTCCAAGGTACTTGGCGGAGCATCCACCGTTAACGAAGCCATCGGATTTGACCGAGCACGCGACGTTGAGCAACAGCGCTGAAGAAAATCAACAGTTCTGGGAACTGCACGGCCCTGACAATGCTGTTGAACGCGTGAACTTGAAACCTGTGATCGCGGGATCGGATTTCTCGATGTTGTTGCGTCTTGCCAAACATGGCGTTGGCATCACGATGTTGCCCGAATCGGTTTGCCATGAAGCGGTGAACAGCGGTGAGTTGCAAGTTGTGTTGCCGGAGTGGAATTTGCCGCAAGGAATTTTCCATCTCGTGTACCCGTCGCGTAAGGGTGTGCTGCCGGCGGTGAGGGTGCTGATTGATTTTTTCGTGGAAGAAATGCCGAAATTGCTCGAGCGCCAGCGAATCAATTAAGCCGTCGCTGTGGCATAATAATCCGCTTGGAAGTGTGGCCGAGCGGTTTAAGGCACCGGTCTTGAAAACCGGCGTAGGAGAGATCCTACCGTGAGTTCGAATCTCACCGCTTCCGCCAAATACACGAAAGCCCTGACTCGCGTCAGGGCTTTTTGCGTTACATCATGCCGAAAAATCAACGACCGCCATACGGTCCGCGATTACCGCCACCGCCACCGCCACCACGGGGACCGCCGCGACCTGGACCGCGATTGCCGCCGCCTGGTTTGCCAGCACCGCCGCGTGGACCGCCACGGCCTGGACCACGGTTGTCACCGCGACCGGCATTGCGCTTCGGCGCGCCGTACGGAGAGTTTGGATTGCCACCGCCCGATGCGTAATCCGACGGGAATGTCGGAGCACTGTCAGGATGACCGTAAGGCAGGCGAGGGGACGCCGAACGGTTACCGCCGCCCGAAGACTTGTTGCCATACGGGTTGCCAGCATTGTCACGGCGAGGTGCGCCTGCACCCGGACCGCCACGGCGTTGACCGCCACCTGGACCCGCTGCGCCGCGAGGGCCACCTGGACCACCGCGACCCGGACCGCGACCGCCCGAAGGCTTGCCCGCTGCGCCGCCGCGTGGACCCGTTTCGACGCCATCTGGAACATACCAGCTGCGGAACGACGCTGGGCTACCTTCCGGCAACTTCGGACCTTTCTCGCGACGTTGCTTGAACGGCTTGTTCGATTGCTTCGCTGCGGCATCGCCGCTGACCGTCAAGCCGGTATTGGCACGACCGCCGCCACGAGGACCACCGCGACCACGACCACCGCCACGCTCATCGCGGAAGTTGTCGAAACGACGCAATTCATTCGCTTCTTCAGCCGTTGCACGCGAACGGGGGCGACCTTCGTTTTCGAACTTGATGACCGACTTCGTTGCCTTACGCTGACCGATGACGGATTGCAACGTCAACGCAGATGGTTGTGCATCTTCCAAGCCCAAGCTTTCGCGAAGAGCCTTCACTTGCTCAACCGGCAGTTCGACGCTGTGACCACGACGCAATTCGCGCGGCAGGGAAATGTTGCCGTAACGAACGCGCTTCAGGCGCGAGACTTGGCAACCTTGCGATTCCCACAAACGACGCACTTCGCGATTGCGGCCTTCCTTGACGACGACCTGATACCAATCGTGCGAATCCGTGCCACCGATTGCTTCAACGCGCTCAAATTTCGCTGGACCATCATCGAGCGAAACGCCACGGCGCAAACGGTCAATCAAATTTTCCGGAACGTGATCTTCACCTTCAGGCGGACGGACGCGGCAAACATATTCACGCTCCACTTCATACGAGGGATGCATCATGCCATTCGCCAACTCACCGTCGGTCGTCAGCACCAGCAAACCGGTCGTGTTGATATCCAGGCGGCCGATCGAAATCCAGCGCGCACCTTTCAATGAAGGCAATGCTTCAAAAACCGTCGGACGTCCTTCCGGATCTTCGCGCGTCGTGACTTCACCTTCCGGCTTGTTATAAACCAAAACACGCGTCGGCTCATTCAATGCACTGCACACGAAATGGCGGCCGTCGATTTCAATTTTGTCACCGCTTTTGACACTTTGGCCAATCTGCGCGACTTCACCATTGACCTTGACCATGCCATCGGCGATGCGTTGTTCGAGCGAGCGGCGCGAACCCAGTCCTGCTTGTGCGAGAACTTTCTGGATGCGCTCTTCGAGCTTCGGTGCAGCTTCGGAAGTCGTCGACTTCAGGCTGAGTTTCTTGGGTGTTTCATTCATTGTCATTGTTCTCTGACGTGTCATCTTCTGAATCCGACGAGGCGTCTGTAGGTTGTTGCGTTTCAGTATTCAAATCCGCATTGACTTCATCAGTCGACGCTTCAATTTCAGTATTCAAATCCGCATCGGCTTCATCAGCCGGTACTTCATCATTTGGTTGCGATTCTTCAGAAGCCGCAGCTTCCAAGGAGTCCGCATATTCCTGTGCATTGTCGGCAGCGACCTTGTTCAAAGTCTCTTCGACATCCATTTTCAATTCCGGTTGCAGATCCGCGAAGTCCTTGATCTCACTCAACGGCGGAAGTTCATCGAGACGCTTCAAGCCAAAATAATCAAGGAACGTCTTGGTCGTGCCAAGCAGAGCAGGGCGACCCGGTACATCACGATGTCCAACGACACGGATCCAATCACGCTCTTCCAACGCACGGATGATATTGCTGTTCACCGCAACGCCGCGGATCTGTTCGATCTCACCACGCGTAATCGGCTGACGGTAAGCAATCAATGCCAACGTCTCTAAGGTCACACGCGTGTACTTCGTTTGACGTTCGGTCCACAGACGCGACACCCAAGGATGCACATCCTTCTTCACCTGGAAGCGATAACCGCTCGCGACTTCAATCAACTCAATGCCACGGTCCTGGCAATCATCCATCAAGGTATCCAGCGCACCGATGATGCGATCCTTGCCTGGTTGTTGGTCGAGCGGGAACAGGCTGTTGATCTGCAACAACGTCAATGGTGCGTTCGCAGCCATCAACGCGGCTTCGAGAATACGCACCAAAAACTCATCACTGATATCACCCACAGGCACCACTGCAGGCGCACTGTTTTCGTTATCGATTAAACCCGCATCGCCCGGATTCTCTTCCGGTGCTACTTCGTTTTCGTCTTGAATCATGGATTGATCAAAAAATTTTAATGTTGGGTCGATTCAACCGACGACTCATCGTCATCGTCAAACTCGCTACTTAATTCAATCGTGTCACTGTCGACTTGCATGATCGACTTGACGTAAATCGGTGCCATTGGCGCTTCCTGCACGATGTCAATCAGTTGTTCCTTCGCCAGCGTCAACAAGCCAAGCAACGTCACGACGACACCGAGCTTGCCTTCCTGCGCATCGAATAAAGTCACGAAGCTGTGGAACGCGCCATCTTGCAAACGGTCCAGCAATTCCGACATGCGTTGACGCACACTCAGCGTATCGCGCTTGATTGCATGTTCGGTGAACAGTTCCGCACGCTTCAAAACATCCTGCAACGCCAGCAGCATTTCCTTCAGGTCAACGGCAGGTGGTTCCTGCACCGTCGAACGCTTCGGCATCGCCACTTGCACCACCGCGGTATCACGATCCTGTCGTGGCAACTTGTCGAGATCTTCGGACGCTGTCTTGTACCGCTCATATTCCTGCAAGCGACGAACCAGTTCCGCACGCGGATCTTCTTCTTCGCCATCTTCCGTCACGACACGTGGCAACAACATGCGCGATTTAATTTCCGCAAGCATTGCAGCCATCAACAGGTAATCCGCAGCCAACTCAAACCGCATGTCCTGCATCGTTTGAATGTAGGCAATGTACTGCTGCGTAATTTCAAACACCGGAATATCGAGAATGTCGAGATTCTGACGGCGGATCAAATACAGCAGCAAATCCAGCGGACCTTCAAACGCATCGAGAATGACTTCAAGCGCATCTGGTGGAATGTACAGATCCTGCGGAATTTGCAAAACCGGCTGACCATGCACAACCGCCAGCGGCATTTCCTGCTGCTGTGGTGTCACTTTGGCAAAAACCGATTTGGTCGCTTCAGCTTCCGGTGCCGATGCGTCGTCGTTCGAAACTTGGTCGTTCAAAAGGCAGGCACTCAAGTAGCCCGCTTCGCACCAATCACGCGGACACACCGCACGCTGGGGAAGCAAAAATTCATATCCTTCGATTAGCGAACCGCCAGAGAACCATGGCATTCACTTCAATAGCGTCCAATGCTACTGTAAAACGGCATTCAACTCAAGGAATTTTCCATGTGGTACATCCTCGAAGGCCAGTATGCCAAAGACATCGCCGCCCAGCGTGATGCCGCGCGTCCGGCGCATTTGTCCCGACTGCAGGAACTTCAGAATGAGGGGAGGTTGCTTTTGGCAGGGCCGATTCCAGCGATTGATTCGGAAGATCCGGGTCCGGCGGGTTTCCTCGGTTCGCTGATCGTTGCATCTTTCGAGAGCCAAACCGCGGCGGAGCAATGGATTGCCGAAGATCCGTATCAAACGGGTGGGGTGTATACCAGTTTCAGTGTGCGTCCGTTCAAAAAGGTTCTACCCACCTAACCTGAAAACGGTTACAGTCACAGTATTGAATATCTGTGCAGTTTTTGGGGGCGTTGTATGGCTGTGCCACCTGTGACAATTCGGGACGTTGCCAAAGAGGCGGGCGTCTCTGTCGCAACCGTTTCGCGCGCGCTCAACAATCGGTCCAACGTTGCGCCTGAAGTCCGGACACACGTGGTCGCCATTGCGCGGGAACTGAATTACGTACCTCATGCCGGTGCGAGCAGTCTCAGCTCGCGTCGTACCAACATGATTGGCGTCGTCCTCCCGGCGCTGCACGGTGAGTTCATTTCGGAATTCATCCGTGGGGTGGATACCGTGACGCGCGAGCGTGGTTTTCATTTATTGATTTCGAGCTATCACGAGAGTTTTGAAGATCAGTCCGCAGTGGTGCGGAACATTCTAAGTCGCGTGGACGGTGTGATTCTCATGTCGCCGTTTGATGAGCCTGCGGTGGCTTACCGCGAACTTGCGGACCTGAGCAAGCCCGTTGTGTTGATTAATGCTCAAGTTCCGGTTGTCGGAATGGTGCAGATCAGCGTTGATAATTTTGGTGGGTCCGTCGCGATGATGGAGCATCTCCAGTCAGAGGGTTATCGCAATATCGCGTTTGCGGCTGGTCCTGCGAATAATTCGGAAGCGAACGAACGGCTGCGTGGGTACCGCGAATTCATGGCGATGCATTTCCCTCACGCGCAGTTACAGGTTTTTGACGGTGACTTCAGCGAAGCATCGGGATTTCGAGTCGGCAATGAAATTCTCTCCTTAAACGAAAAGCTGCCGCAAGACCAGCGAATTGATGCCGTTTTTTGCGTATGCGACATGATGGCGCTCGGGGTCAACCGCGCCTTGGCCTCAGAGGGTGCGCATGGAATTGGAATATCGGGTTTCGACGACATTCCGATGGCGGAGCATATGTTCGGCGGGCTGACTTCCATGGCGACGGATATTTTTGGCGTGGGTAAAAGGGCTTGCGAAGTCATTTGCCATATCATCCGCGAGGGAGAGCGGCTGGTACCCGATGTCACGATTAGTCCCCGGCTGATCCCACGTCAATCGACCTCGAAAGCATCCAAGGCGGCGCCTTAATTCGTTTATAATCGAGGGTTATCCCAAAGTGGCGCGTAGGGCGCCATTTTGTTGTTCAAAATCAATGCGTTACCGTCAGGCGGTGCGCGGAATTTTCGGTCAAGGTTGTCACTGAATGCGTCTTTCCACGATTAAGCTGTCGGGCTTCAAGTCCTTTGTTGACCCAACAACGTTGAATTTGCCGAACAATATGACCGGCGTCGTGGGACCCAACGGGTGCGGTAAATCCAACATCATCGATGCTGTGCGCTGGGTCATGGGCGAAAGTTCAGCCAGCCGACTGCGTGGTGACTCGCTGACGGACGTCATTTTCGCAGGGTCATCGGCACGTAAGCCGGTGAATCAGGCGATGGTGGAGCTGATTTTTGATAACTCCGATCACACGATCACGGGTCAATACGGCGCCTTCGACGAAATCTCGGTCAAGCGTACCGTTAGCCTCGATGGTCAAAGCACGTACTACTTGAACGGCAGCAAGTGCCGTCGCCGTGATATTACCGATTTGTTCCTGGGAACGGGTCTGGGTCCGCGCAGTTATTCGATCATCGAACAGGGCATGATTTCGAACATCATCGAAGCGCGTCCGGAAGAGTTGCGTGTTTACCTCGAAGAAGCCGCGGGCATTTCGAAGTACAAGGAACGCCGCAAGGAAACTGAAACGCGCATCCGTCACACCAAAGAGAATTTGGATCGCCTCAACGACCTGCGCGATGAAGTCACCAAGCAGTTGGAGCACTTGAAGCGTCAGGCGCGTCAAGCGGAGCAGTACACGGCGTTACAAGCCGATCGCAAGATCAAGGATGCGCAACACAAGGCGCTGGAACATCGCGGTCTGGATGCAAAGCTCGCGTCGCATCGCGAGAAACTCGCAGCGTCCGAAACCAAACTCGAGCAAATCATTGCGGAAATGCGTGAAGCCGAGCGCGAAATTGAAACGCATCGCGTGAAGCGCGAAGAAGCCGCCACCGCATTGAATGCGAAGCAGGCCGCGAGCTACGAAGTGGGCGGTCAACTGGCACGCGTTGAACAACAGATCGAACACCAGCGTGAACTCTCGGATCGTTTGACCCGCGCACGTACGGAAGCGGAAACGCAGCTGTCCGAAATTGTTTCGCACCTGAGTAATGATCAATCGCGTTTTGATGCGTTGACCGAAGCGATGGGTCGCGATGAGCCGCAGCTCGAAGTGTTGCGCAAGAGTGACGTTGAACAGCAAGAAGCGTTGCGCGTTGCCGAATTGGCAATGCAAGACTGGCAACAGAAGTGGGAGCAACTCAACAAGTCCTCCGCAGATGCGACGCGTACTGCGGACGTTGAGCGCACTGCGATCGAACATTTGGAGCGCCAGATCCTCGAAGCCGAACGTCGCCACAACAGCTTGGCAGCCGAACGCGAATTGTTTGATCTCACGCAATTGGCTGCTGCCATCGAAGAATTGACCGGCGAGCACACGAAGCTGAAAGCCTCGACGGACAGCATCAGCGCGAATGTTGATGAGCGCAAGGCATCGGTCACGCAACTGCAGGAAGCGCAGCGCGAATTGCAGAACAGCTTGAACGCAACTCGCCAAAAGAATCAGGCCGCCCGCGGTCGTCTTTCTTCGTTGGAGACCTTGCAGAACGCGGCGTTGGGCCAGGAGTCCGGCAGCGTCATGCGTTGGTTGAACGCGCAAGGCATCGGCAGTGCGAAACGCGTCGGCGAAGTGATTCGTGTGGATGAAGGTTTTGAAACACCGGTTGAAGTTGCGTTGGGTCAGTTGATTGAAGGTGTTTTGGTGCAGTCGACGGATAATCTGTCGAAGCAATTGTCAGCGCTGGAAGATGCGGGTGTGGCATTGGTGGAGGACGCCGCAGATGCGTCTGGTATCAATGTGCCGTCTTCGAGTTTGGCTGCGCGTGTTAAAGCACCGGCATCGATCGTGCGCTTCCTTTCGCGTTTCCATTTCGCAACCGACATCGCTGAAGCGAATGCGTTGCTGAAATCGTTGGACGCGGGTGATCTCGTCGTGACGGCGAACGGTGAGCGTGTCGGTGATGGCTGGATCAGTATTTTGAAAGCGGGTGCCGTGCAGAAGGGTGCATTGCTTCGCGAGAAGGAAATTCAAACGCTCCGCAAGGATATTGAGGCGCTGGTCGAGAGCGAGAAGTCGCTGGAAGCCGATATCCAGAAGGGCAAGGATACGTTGCTGACCGCCGAACAGGAGCGCGAATCATTGCAACGCGATCTCGTGGTTGCGCATCGTTCGGTGTCCGAAATGGCTTCGAAGATTCAATCGCAGCAAACGCGTCTTGAGCATGCCAATCAGCGCATCGCGAACATCGACGCGGAAATGCAGCAGTGGGTTGAATCGCAGAAGACGGCCCAGGACAAGATCCAAGGCGCCCGTCAACGCCAGGAAGAAGCAGTGAGTGCAATGGCGGAGTTGCAGGACCACCGCAACGCACTGGAAATTCAACGCAAGGATGTCACTGAGACTCGCGATAACGCCCGCATTGCTGCGCGTGAAGCGCGCGATGCCGCGCATGCGTTGTCACTCACCGTCGAGTCGAACCGTGCGCAGTTGCGTGGTTTGACGCAGGCGCTGGAGCGTATGTCCGGTCAACGTGGTCAATTGGATTCGCGCTTGAGTGAACTTGTTTCGCAGTTGGCGGAAGGGGATTCACCGGTTGCGGCACTGCATACGCAGCGTCAAACGATTTTGGATCAACGTGTTGTAGCAGAGCAGGAGCTCGCTCAGGCACGTGCCGCATTGGATGGCGTCGATCACGACTTGCGTCAGTTCGAAACGACGCGTCAGCAGCGCAACGATCAATCGATCCAGCAGCGCGAGACGATTGGACAGGCACGTTTGCAGCAACAGGCGTTTGTGTTGAAGGCTGAGCAACTGGTTGAGGAAATCGAGAAGGGCGGCTTTACGCTCGAAGATGTCCGCAATCAGCTGACTGACGACATGGAAGTTGCGGCATGGGGTCAAGCAGTCATCGATATCAATGCGAAAATGCGTCGCCTCGAACCCGTCAACCTCGCCGCCATTCAAGAACACGCGGAAGCTGAGCAGCGCAAGATTTATCTTGATGCGCAGAACGACGATCTGACCTCAGCGCTCGAAACGTTGGAAGATGCGATCCGTAAGATCGATCGCGAAACGCGTGGTCGCTTCAAGGAAACGTTTGATCGCGTCAATGCCGGTGTGCAGGAACTGTATCCACGTCTGTTCGGTGGTGGTCATGCGTATCTGGAATTGACGGGCGATGATCTGCTCGATACGGGCGTGTCGATCATGGCGCGACCACCGGGCAAGCGCGTGTCGAATATTTCGCTGCTGTCGGGTGGTGAAAAGGCAATGACCGCGGTCGCGTTGGTCTTTGCGATTTTCCGCTTGAATCCGGCACCGTTCTGTCTGCTCGACGAAGTCGACGCGCCCCTCGATGAAGCGAACGTTGGCCGTTTGGCTGCGATGGTGCAGGAGATGAGTGAGCAGGTGCAGTTTTTGTTCGTGACCCATAACAAGGCGACGATGGAAGCGGCTGAGCAATTGGCCGGCGTTACAATGCGCGAACCGGGCGTCAGCCGTCTCGTTTCGGTCGATCTGGCAGAAGCGACGCGTCTGGCTGGTGTAGCATAAGGGCAACTGCGGAATTCTTTGAGAAAGCCAAAACATGAGTGAAGAAACCATTCTCCGATTGGGCATCATCGTCGCCGGTGTTTTGTTGATGGCGTTGATTTTCTGGTTTGGCCGCCCAAGCGCGAAGACGCAAGGCGTCCGCCGCGAACGCAACGATCGCGAACCGGCGTTGCACGATGACGCCGCGGCGAGTGAATCCACAGGCGATCATGCGGCAGATCCTGATCGTGACCTGCATGCACCGGTGACGAATGCGTTGACGGATGCAGAAGCTGGTGGCGAAAGCGGTGACCTCGAGTTTGGCACCGATATCGGTCGCCGTCGTACGGAGCGCATGGACAAAGTCGTGAAGCTTTATGTGGCTGCGCGTGCGGGTCACCAATTTGATGGTTCGGATGTCGTGGTTGCCGCTGAAAAGATCGGGACCGTCTTCGGTTACGGCAACGCTTTCCATCGTCTGGTGGAACGCAAGCCTTCGATGGATCCGATTTACACGGTCGCGAACGTCCAGAATCAAGGCAGTTTGGATATCAACACGATTGCGAATATGCAAACTCCGGCGATTGCTTTTTATCTGATGCTGCCGGCACCAACGCCTGCGTTGGAAGCGTTCGACATGATGTTGCCGGCTGCAAAGCGAGCGACGGAATTGCTCAATGGTGTTTTGCTGGATGATCAGCAAAATGTGGTGAGCCGCCAGACCATCGCGCATATCCGTGAAGAATTGCGTCAGTACGACCGTGCGCATGAAATCAGCGAGACGAATGCCGGCAAGGGTTCGCGCTGGTCCTGATCGCGAATGAGCGACGTTCAACAACGCATTGAGCAGCTGCGTGATCTCATCGATCACGCGAACTACCAGTATTACGTGCAGGATGCGCCCGATGCGACGGATGCGCAGTATGACGCGTGGTTCCGCGAATTGCAGGAACTCGAAGCGCAGCATCCCGAATTCGCCGATGACACTTCACCGACGCAACGCGTCGGCGTTTCTTCTGACTCCGCATTCGCGGCGGTAACGCATTTGCGTCCGATGCTGTCGCTGAATAATGCGTTTGAAGATGCGGAAGTGCAAACGTTTGTGGATCGCATCGCGAAGCAATTGCATGAACCCGAGCCGGTCTTTGCGGTGGAGCCGAAGTTTGATGGTCTTGCCATCAGTCTGCGTTACGAAAATGGATTACTGACGATCGGTGCAACACGTGGCGATGGTGGCGTCGGTGAAGACGTCACGGCGAACTTGCGCACGATTCAAACGATTCCGCTGAAGTTACACGGCGCGCAGTGGCCGTCGTTGCTGGAAGTGCGCGGTGAAGTGGTGATGCCTCTGGAAGCGTTCCATGCCTTCAATGAGAAAATGCGCGAGACCGGCGGCAAACTGCTGGTCAATCCGCGCAACGGTGCTGCGGGGTCATTGAGACAGTTGGATCCACGCGTGACGGCGAGGCGGCCGTTGGCATTTTTTGCGTATGCCATTGGCGAATGGAGTGATGATTTCCCGATGCCGGAAAGTCACCACGAATGCTTGCAGCAACTCAGGCACTGGGGCTTCACCGTCACGGATTTGGTTGAAGTCGTGCGCGGAACAAACGGTGTGCTGGGTTATTACCAAAAACTCGGCTCGCTACGCGCGAACTTGCCATTCGACATTGATGGTGTGGTTTACAAGCTGGATGATCTCGCTGCGCAAGAAGATCTCGGTTACGTATCACGTGCACCGCGTTGGGCGATTGCGCACAAGTTTCCGGCGCAGGAAATGGCAACGACTCTGGAGGCGATCGACGTTCAAATCGGTCGCACAGGTATCGTCACTCCGGTTGCACGACTGAAGCCGGTGTTCGTCGGCGGCGTGACCGTGACCAACGTGACCTTGCATAACGCCGACCAAATTGAGCGACTTGATGTCCGAGTTGGCGACACCGTCATCGTGCGACGTGCTGGGGATGTCATTCCGGAAGTGGTGCGTGTTGCGAATGAAGAAGGTTTTGTCAGGTCTCTGCCATGGCAGATGCCGGCGCATTGTCCGATTTGTGAATCCGAACTTGTGCGCGAAGAGGGCATGGCTGCATGGCGATGCTCGGGTGGATTGACGTGTCCTGCGCAACGCATTCAAGCGCTGATCCATTTCGCGTCGCGCAAGGCGATGGACATCGAAGGTCTCGGTGATCGCATTGTCGAAGATTTAGTGACGTTTGGTTTCGTCGATGAAGTCGCGGACCTCTATCGATTGAAGCTCGAAGATCTGCAGCGCATGAAAGTGCTTGCGGACGAGCGCGACGGCAGGTCAACGAAGGAAACCTCAAAAGGCCCGGCAGTGAAGTGGGCCGAGAATTTGCTGGATGCGATCGAAGCGAGTAAGACGCCGCCATTGAATCGCTTGTTGTTCGGACTTGGCATTCCACATGTTGGCGAGACGACTGCGAAGACATTGGTGACATGGCTCGGCAATTTGGATCGCATTGCACAGACACCATGGCCGTTGTTGAAGCGGATCCCCGACGTTGGCAATGAAGTGGCGCAGTCGATTGCGCATTTCTTCGAGCAGCCCGGCAATCTCAAGGCGATTGCAGACCTGCGTGCAGAAGGCGTGACACCCGTTGAGTCTGATGAAGTTACGGCGAAGTGGCGGGAACAGATCGGTCTCGACAATGTTCTGGCATCCATGGACATTCCGAAGCTGACGGCGAAACGTGCCGAGCAATTGGTCGCGATGATTCCGACGATGGAGGCGATTGCCACCGCAACACCATCCGAGCGAACGGCTGCGATTCCGTTGGACGTCAGCGAGTCATTGAGCGCGTGGCTAACAGACGGAGACAACCACAAATTATGGACGCATGTCTCGCAAGCACGCGAAGCCATTGAAGCCAGCTTGCCGAAAGTGTCAGCGAATGCGGCGGTGTTGGAAGGGCAGACGTTTGTTTTGACGGGAACGTTGCATGCGATGAAGCGCGACGAAGCGAAGGAACATCTCGAAGCGCTCGGAGCGAAAGTTGCGGGCAGCGTGTCCAAAAACACCAGCGTCGTCGTTGCCGGTGAAGCCGCCGGATCGAAACTCGATAAAGCGCAGGCGCTCGGTGTGACGGTGTGGGATGAAGAACAACTGCTCGCATTCCTTAAGGAGCAGGGCATTGGATGATTGGCGCCCGAGTGCTCCGCGCGAAAATCTCGTCCTCCGCGCACAGTTGAATCGCGTCATCCGCGAGTTCTTCGAGAAGCGTGGGGTGTTCGAGGTTGAGACGCCGATTTTGTCAGAGGCTGGAAACACCGAGCCGAACATCGAGTCGTTTCACACGGAGTTTCATGGTCGTCGTGAGTCGAGCTCTCCAACGCGATGGATGCGCACCTCGCCGGAATTCATGTTGAAGCGCATGCTCGCGGCTGGTTACGGTGACTGTTACGAACTCGGTCGTGTGTTCCGTGACGGCGAAGCAGGCGGACGGCATAACCCCGAATTCACGATGCTGGAATGGTATCGGATGGGTTGGACGCTCGACGATCTGATCGAGGAATGCGTTGAGTTGATGTTGCTCATCAGCAGCATGCGCGATGATTTCAAACCAACGATCAATCGCGTCACGTTTCAGGAACTCTACCAAAAACGCTTCAATCTCGACCCATTCTCCGCTTCCATTGAAGAATTGCGCGAGCCGTTGAGCGGCATCGAAATTGATCCGCTAGGTTTGACGCGCGACGACTGGTTGGATTTGCTGATGACGCATCACATTCAACCGAGCATGGAAGTTGATGAGCTTTGGATCGTCACGGACTTCCCGGCGACGCAAGCCGCGCTCGCACGCATTGAAGGACAAGTCGCGAAACGGTTTGAGATCTATTGGAACCGTCTTGAGATCGCCAATGGTTACGACGAGCTGATTGATGCCAACGAACAGTACAATCGTTTTCGCAATGATCAAGCGAAGCGTGTGACGCGTGGGCAACCTTTTATCGCGTTGGATGAACGGTTGATTGACGCAATACCGGAGCTGAGTCCATGTTCCGGCGTTGCAATCGGCGTTGATCGGTTGATGATGATTTTGGCGGGAACGGACCGAATTCGCGATGTTATTGCGTTTGATTTCGCGCGGAGCTGAACAGTCGAATAAGGCTAGGCTAACGGTGGGTTAATGGGATTTTGACTTTACCTTGCATTCGAATGCAGTTTCGGTAATTTGGAATCAGGACCCACAGGGAGATTACCGAAATGACCCGTTTCCAAGCACTTTCCGCTTCCTTGCTTGCAGGAGCCATGGCGATTCCGCTGATGGGTTTCGCCGGCAACGCAAACGCTCAGTACTACGGCAACAATTACAACAACTACGCGAACCAGGAACGCCTGCGTTGCGATTCACGAGATGGCCGCCAAAATGTATGCCGACCACAAATCCAAGCCAACCAAATCCAGTTGGTCCGTAAATTCTCGAAGGCGCAGTGCATTGAGAACCGTACGTTTGGGTTGACGCGTGATGGCATGGTCTGGGTGAGCAACGGCTGCCGTGCAGACTTCGTCGTCTCGCAAACCAATAACCGTTGGGGCCGTAATGTCCCACGCGGTAATGCCTACGGCTACGGTCGCAACAATGGCAACAGCCAGGGTAATGGCTACGGCGCAAACGGCGGTTATGCCTACGGTCAAACTTTCCGTTGCGAATCGACCAACGGTCGCGAAAACTTCTGTAACGTCGATACCCGCGCCGGCATCCAGATGATTCGTCAGCTGTCCAGTGCTGCTTGCATCAATGGCCGCACCTTCGGCGTCCAGAACAATGGCGTTTGGGTGACCAACGGTTGCCGTGCCGAGTTTGCGATCGGTCGTTACTAATCGCAAGTCACAATTCAACGCTTGATACAATGGCGGACATGGATAACATGGCCGCCATTGATTTTGACCGATACGATCGCATCCGTCCCATCCGTTGGGAAGGCGATCATCTGCAACTGCTGGATCAGCGCAAGCTTCCGTTTGCGACGGAATACGTCGAGTGTCGAACGTATCAGGATGTGGCGCAGGCGATTTTTGATCTGACTGTCCGTGGCGCACCGGCGATCGGTATCTCTGCGGCATACGGTGTCGTGCTGGCATCGTTTGATGTCAACGCGGCTGATGGTGTGGAAGCGCTCGCGAAACTCGAGCCAGCGATGCAGGTTTTGCATGATGCACGGCCGACGGCTGTGAACCTGGCGTGGGCGTTGGAACAGCTGCGTCATACGTTTCGTGCGAGTGGTGCCGATTGGAAAAACAAACTACTCGACCGCGCCAACGACATTGCCAAAGAAGACCTCGCAGCGAACCGCAGTATGGGCATTGCAGGCGCAGAACTCATTGCACCGAACTCGCGCGTCATGACTCACTGCAATACGGGCTCATTGGCGACGGCGGGATTCGGCACGGCACTTGGCGTTATTCGAGCCGGTGTCGCGATGGGACGCATCAACAAGGTATTTGCGGGCGAGACTCGACCATGGATGCAGGGCGCGCGTTTGACGGCGTGGGAGCTGCAGGAAGATGGCATTGAGCCAACGTTGGTCGGTGACAGTGCGGCGGCTCACTTGATGAAGACTGGCGCGATCGATTGGGTCATCGTTGGTGCCGATCGCATCTGTGCGAATGGCGATACCGCGAACAAAATCGGTACCTATGCACTCGCCATTGCTGCGAAACATCACGGACTGAAATTCATGGTCGTGGCACCGGAATCGACGGTCGACATGGGCACAGCGAACGGTGATTTGATTCACATCGAAGAGCGCGATCCGCAGGAATTGCTCGGTATCGGTGGAGTGCGAACGGCGGCTCCGGGCATCAATGCGTGGAACCCTGTTTTTGACGTAACGCCTTCCGAATTGATCGACGCCATCGTGACCGAAAAGGGTGTGATCGAACATCCAAACGCGGAAAAAATGCGGGCTGTCTTCGGACAGATGTCAAGCACGTAAAATCAGTGATTTCCTAGGGGTTTATGGGCTTTTTGCCTATAAGGGAAGGGGTCATTCATGCTATAATTGTGGATTGATTTACACCATCATGAAGCAGAGTCTGAATGACCGATTTAGCCAAGGAAATTATCCCAATTAACCTTGAAGACGAGATGCGCCGTAGTTACCTCGACTACGCCATGAGCGTCATCATTGGACGGGCACTCCCAGACGCACGAGACGGTCTGAAGCCGGTCCATCGCCGCGCACTTTTTGCGATGAATGAGCTGGGTGCTCATTCGAATAAACCTTATTACAAGTCTGCCCGTATCGTCGGTGACGTCATCGGTAAGTATCACCCGCATGGTGACTCCGCCGTTTACGACACGTTGGTCCGTATGGCGCAGCCTTTCTCGTTGCGTTACTTGCTCGTTGACGGTCAAGGTAACTTCGGCAGCGTCGACGGCGATCCGGCTGCAGCGATGCGTTACACCGAAGCGCGCATGTCGAAGCTCGCGCATGAGCTGATGGCTGACATCGACAAGGATACGGTCGACTTCCATCCGAACTACGACGAGAAGGAACTCGAACCTGACGTCCTGCCAACGCGCGTCCCGAACTTGCTGGTCAATGGTTCGAGTGGTATCGCCGTGGGTATGGCGACAAACATTCCGCCGCACAACATGCGCGAAGTGATCGATGCGACGTTGGCGCTGATTGATCAGCCGGACCTGACGGTCGACGGTTTGATGGAATACATTCCAGGACCTGACTTCCCAACCGGTGGCATCATCAACGGAACGGCAGGTATCATCGCCGGCTACCGTACCGGTCGTGGTCGCGTGCGCATGCGTGCCCGCGCAGAAATTGAAGTGGCAGCAAACGGTCGCGAAGCGATTGCGATTAGCGAGATTCCTTACCAGGTCAACAAGGCGCGTTTGATTGAACGCATTGCTGAGTTGGTGAAAGAGAAGAAGCTCGAAGGCATCAGTGAGTTGCGTGATGAGTCCGATAAGGACGGCATGCGCATCTACATCGAGATCAAGCGCGGTGAATCTGCGGAAGTGGTTTTGAATAACCTCTATCAGCAGACCCAGATGGAATCGACGTTCGGCATCAACATGGTCGCGATCGTGGATGGACGTCCACGCACGTTGAACTTGAAGGAGCTGCTGGAGATTTTCCTCCGTCACCGCCGTGAAGTGGTGACCCGTCGCACGGTGTTTGAACTGCGCAAGGCGCGTCAACGTGCACACATCCTTGAAGGCTTGACGGTTGCGTTGGCGAACATCGACGAGATGATCGAGTTGATCAAGTCGTCGGCGAATGCGAACGAAGCGCGTGAGCGCATGGTTGCGCGTACGTGGGATGCGTCGGTTGTGAAGTCCTTGCTGAAAGCAGCCGGTAACTCCGCAGACGCCTCGCGTCCGGATGATTTGCCGAAGGGTTGTGGTATCACCGAGAGCGGTCAGTACCAGCTGTCAGAAGAACAAGCACAAGCGATTCTGGAAATGCGTTTGCACCGTTTGACGGGTCTTGAACAAGACAAGCTGACGGAAGAGTACAAGCAACTGCTGGTTGAGATTCAACGTTTGATTTTGATTTTGACCGATCCAAGCGAACTGTTGAATGTCATTCGCGAAGAGTTGAATAAGGTTCGTGATGATTTTGGCGATGACCGTCGTTCGGAAATCCGTGAGTCCGAAGAAGATCTGGATGTCCTGGATCTGATTGCACCGGAAGAAGTCGTTGTGACATTCTCCAATGCGGGTTACGTCAAGCGTCAATCGCCGGATGTCTATCGTTCGCAACGTCGTGGTGGTCGTGGTCGTAACGCAGCCAGCACGAAGGACGAAGATTCGATCGATCAGTTGTGGCTGGTGAATACGCACGATACCTTGCTGACGTTTACGAGCAAGGGCAAGGTGTTCTGGATGCCGGTTTACAAGTTGCCGGAAGCGGGCCCGAATGCGTTGGGTCGTCCGATCGTGAATTGGATCTCGCTGGAAGAAGGTGAGAAGGTTCAGGCGGTTTTGCCGATCCGTGAGTACGAAGAAGGCAAGTTTGTGTTCTTCGCAACGCGTAAGGGCACGGTCAAGAAGACGCCGTTGAAGGAATTTGAATATCAACTGGCTCGTGGCAAGATTGCGATCAAGCTGGATGATGACGATTCCTTGGTGAACGTTGCACTGACCAACGGTGAGCGTGACATCATGTTGTTCGCGTCGAATGGTAAGGCGGTTCGTTTCGACGAATCGACCGTGCGTTCGATGGGCCGTACAGCAGCGGGTGTCCGTGGCATTCGATTGGCGCAGGGCGAAGAAGACATCGACGTCGAAGAAATCGAAGTCGAAGACGGTGCAGATGTCGCTGAAGTCGACGCAACGGAGAACAACGGCGACGCACGTGTGGTGAGTTTGATCGTGGTGCGCGGCGATGGCGATATTTTGACGGCATCAGAGCACGGCTACGGCAAGCGCACGACGTTGGATTCGTATCCGAAGCGTGGTCGTGGTTCGAAGGGCGTTATCGCGTTGAAAACCTCGAGGCGTAACGGTGAGATGGTCGGTGCGATTCAGTTGACCGACGATCAGGATGTTTTGTTGATCTCTGACGGCGGTACGTTGGTGCGCACGCCATCGACTTCGATCTCGCAAGTCGGCCGTAACACGCAAGGCGTAACGCTGATCAAGCTGGCAGACGGTGAACGCCTGCAAGCCATCGAATGTTTGGATGCCTATCTGGACGGTGAAGCGGAAGATGCTGAAGTCGTAGCGGACGCAGCCGAAACAACAGCACCGGAAACCCCGGAAACACCCGCTGAGTAATCAGCGGCGCTTAGAAACACGGGAAAGCACCAGTTTTACTGGTGCTTTTTTCGTTCCTGGAGCTGCTCGAGGACGTGTTCGGCGGAAGAGACGCGGAATTCGCCAGGCGCTTCCACGTTGACGATTTGAGCGACGCCATCTTCGACGTACAAAGCGAAGCGCTTCGAGCGCAGTCCCATCCCGTAAGCGGACGCATCACGCTCGAGACCCAGTTCGCGCGTAAAAACTGCATTGCCATCCGCAAGCAAGCGGAGATCTTCGGGTGCGCCCTGTATTTTGGCCCAGGCATCCATCACGTAGGCATCGTTCACCGCGATGCCGATCACATCCACGCCCAGCGCACGAAACGCGTCCATGTGCTGAATGTAGCCAGGCAAATGGGCTTCGGAGCAGGTTGGGGTAAACGCGCCGGGGACAGCGAACAAAACCACCTTACGCCCGTCAAACAGTTCCGCCGTCGATACCTCCTGAACGGTATCGTTGTGAATGTGCTGCAGATTCGCGAGTGGAATCGTTTGTCCGGTTTCGATGGTCATGGGGTTCAACTCTTAACGTGGTTCGGTTTATTCTAGAGGTTCAATTGTTTAACTGGTGTTTTTGGGAATGCAATTCAAGGATTACTATCAGATTCTGGGTGTGGAACCGACTGCGGGTGAGGCGGAAATCAAAACGGCATTCCGTCGTTTGGCGCGCAAATTCCATCCCGACGTGAGCAAGGAACCTGATGCCGAGGACCGATTCAAGGACATCAACGAAGCGTATGAAGCGCTGCGTGATCCCGAAAAGCGAAAGGCCTACGATCAACTACGCGCGCAAGGTTACCGTCCGGGTGAAGAGATTAATCCCGGATTTGGTGGCGGCTATGGAGCGCCGAGTGGATTCGGGGATGTGGATTTCGAGGAGATTTTTGCAGGACGTGGTGGACCGTCCGGCAATGACGACTTCAGTGATTTCTTTGAGCAGATTTTCCGTTCCCAGCGCGGTGGCTACCGCGGCGGCGGTGGTGGCTTCGACGGGTTCGAAGGCTTCGGCGGTGGCGGACCGCAACCGGGTCGTTCCACCCAACCGCGCCCACCATCACGCGTCAAGCTGGCCGTGAGCCTCGAACAAGTTTACGAAGGACAGACCGTCCGCATCAGTGTCAACAACAAGACCATCGACCTGAAGATTCCTAAGGGCATCGGCGTTGGCCAGAGCATCCGGCTAGCAGGGCAGGGGCAGGGTGGCTCGGACCTGATGATCGAAATTGATTACGCGGCGCATCCGAAGTTTGAAGTGGATGGACGGAATATTTTTTATACGGCGGAAATCACGCCTTGGGATGCCGCACTCGGCACGAAGATGAATGTCCCAACCCTCGGCGGCGATGTCACCATCACGATCCCGCCGAATTCAGAATCCGGCAAAAAACTCCGCCTCCGCGGCCGCGGCATTCCAGCACCAGCAAGCGGTAAATTCCCGCCAGGCGATGAGATTGTCGAGTTGGAAGTCGTCGCACCGAAGGCAACGACGGAAGAGCAGAAAGAAGCTTACCGCAAGCTCAAGGAAGCGTTCGAAGCGTAATTACAGCGCTTCGATCGCAGCCAGCATGGCGCGGCGACGGATCAGGAAATCCCATAACGTCCCGCCCATTTGACGCCACAGAACAGCAGCACGCAACGCGCCGAGCAGCATCGCACGGATTTCGGCAACGACATCCGGACGGTTGAGATATTGCGGATTGCCTTGCACCATGACGTTCGGCTTCAACTTCGAAATCGTGTTCGAATACAAATCACCGAGCTTGCGCAACGTATCCGGATCATTGTATTCTCCGTTGTGCGCTTCACGTTGCAAGGTGCGGATACCATTTTGGACAGCATCAATCGTTGACGGCTCATCCATGAAACGACGCTCGAGCTGAAAGACCGTCACGGCCATCTTGCTCAGCGTCTCGTCCTTGTCCTCATCCTGCAAATAGGATTTCAATAACGACAAACCACGCGCCACTGCATGGCGGTTGCCATAAACGGCAGTCACCGAAGCAGAATCAATGCGAAAAATCGAATCCGCAATCGGACGCACCCGCGCATCTTCGGCAGTGCCGGTTTCTGCCAGCTGGCGGACTTGCGTCAACGCCTGCAGCAAACCTGCCAAAGCCAAAACGCGACCCGTCATCGAATCGTTGTTGCTCATGCGATGTAAATTCCTTGCTTCATAACGTTTGATCTATGGTCTATGCAGCCAATTTCAATTCAAGCGGTGCGTTCGTTGATTCAATCACTGCGCCACCCAAACACACATCACCATCGTATAGAACCAACGATTGACCCGGAGTCACCGCGCGTTGCGGCGTCGCAAACTCAACGTGCAGCGAACCATCGTCCTGCAGGGTCACATTCGCTTCGCTCGGCGTCTGGCGATACAACGTTTGCGCAAGACACGTGAAAGATTGCGAAGGCGCGACACCACGCACCCAATGCATCGGCTCCGACCGCAATTCCGTCGACTGCAGGAACGGCTCGCCGAGACATTGATCCACATAAAGAATATTGTTCGGCACATCCTTGCCCACCACAAACCACGGCGCCTGCGGGAAATCACGCATGCCACCGATGTGCAGACCTTCGCGCTGACCCAAGGTATAGAAGAAAACACCTTGATGCTGGCCAATCACGCGACCCGACGGCGTTTGCATTTCACCTTCGCGGACCGGCAGATACTGCGATAGGAACGTGCGGAAATCACGCTCACCGATGAAACAAATGCCGGTCGAATCCTTCTTCGCCGCCGTCGCCAACTCATGCTCCGACGCAATCTCACGCACACGCGTCTTCAACATCTCGCCCAACGGAAACTTCGTCGCGGACAACTGCGCCTGACCAAGCTGATGCAAAAAATACGTCTGATCCTTCGACCGATCCGCAGCACGCAACAACTGGAATTCACCATCCACTTCACGCACTCGCGCGTAATGACCCGTCGCAATATGCGATGCACCTAACTCACGCGCAGCATCGAGAAAATACTTGAACTTGATTTCGCGGTTACACAAGATGTCCGGATTCGGCGTGCGACCCCGCGCATACTCCGCCAGAAAGTGCTCAAAAACACCTTCCCAATACTGTCCCGAGAAATTCCGGAAGTGAATTGGGATGCCCAACTTGCCAGCCACCGCAACGGCATCACGGCGATCATCTTCCGCACGGCAATCACCGGAACCATCGTCTTCCCAGTTCTGCATGAAGAGACCGGCGATGCTTTCGCCTTGACGCAACAGCTCAATGGCAGCGACCGAAGAGTCGACGCCACCGGACAATCCAACAATGGTTTGCGGCTTGCTCATGTCAGCTGAGCGAGCATGTCCAACGGAAAACGGCGGCCTTCCCAATAATGTTCCAACACGCGCAAAACCAACGGCGAACGCAAGCGAGACGACTCCGCAACGATCTCATCGCGCGTCAACCACACTGCTTGCTCAATTCCGGAATCCAACGGCAACGACGGATCATGCGACACCGCATCACCGATGAACGCAAACCGCAGATACTGCTTGCCACTGCCACCTTCTTCAACCGATGGCGCCGTCCACTGATACGCACCGAGGAACGCCTTCAATTGCACAGTCCAGCCGGTCTCTTCCAAAGTCTCACGCAACGCCGCGTCGAGAATGGATTCATTCGGCTCCAGATGACCCGCGGGCTGGTTGATCACCAAGCGCCCCTGGCTCGAACTCATTTCTTCAACCATGAGAAAACGACCGTCGCGCTCCACAATCGTCGCCACAGTCACATCCGGTTGCCAGAATCGGCCTTCTTTATAGCTCAAAAAACGACTCCAAGTCGCAAGGTTAACTGTCTATTTTAGACCGTAATTGACCTATTTCACGGGTCTGGCGGCGCTGGCTTATAATATTGCCCATGCCAAATAATGAACATGAGCGCGATCACGGCACCATCGTCGTGCCGGACAAGCCCGACGTTGCCAAACCGCCGCTGTACACGGTGCTGCTGCTGAATGACGATTACACCCCAATGGAGTTTGTGGTGGAGGTGCTGACGCGGTTTTTTGACTTGGATGTGGAGCGTGCAACGCAGATCATGTTGCATGTCCATACGCGTGGCCGTGGCGTCTGCGGTGTCTACACGCGCGAAATTGCGGAAGCGAAAGTGGCGATGGTCAACGACTATGCCCGCAGCAATCAACATCCGTTGATGTGCACGATGGAGCAAGCCTAAACGCAGGTTAACGGGGTTTTGCGCAGGATTGCATTTATTGCGCAGGAGCCCCACATTGATAGCTAGATCGATTTTTTAAGGACGACTGTCCATGTTTGACCACGATTTAGAACTCACTATCAACCAGGCGTATCAGCACGCGACGAGCCAGCGTCATGAATTCATGACCATCGAGCACCTCATGCTGGCGTTGCTGGAGAACCCGTCGGCGCTTGCGGCATTGCATGCGAACGACGTCAACTTGAATCAACTGCGGACGGATTTGACGAGTGCGTTGAATGCGTCTGTCGGCGTGCTCCCATTCGACACCGACCGCGAAACGCAACCGACGTTGGGCTTCCAGCGCGTGTTGCAACGTGCCGTTTATCACCTGCAAAGCTCCGGTAAATCGGAAGCGATTGGGGCGGATGTGTTGGTGGCGATTTTTTCGGAGAAGGATTCGCTCGCCGTTTACTACATGCAGCAGCAAGGTCTGTCGCGTCTCGATATCGTCAATTACATGGCGCACGGTATCGGCCGAAAGGATGACGAAGAATCTTCGGATGATGACGAAGAGGAAGCGGAAGGTCCGTCCGCCGGCCCTGAAGGTGAATCACAATCCAAGGATCCGCTGAAGGCGTACACGAACAACCTCAACGAAGCGGCGCTGAAGGGGAAGATCGATCCGTTGGTCGGTCGCGCTGAAGAACTCGAACGCACGATTCAAATCCTCTGCCGCCGTCGCAAGAACAACCCACTGTTAGTCGGCGAAGCCGGCGTCGGCAAGACGGCCATTGCCGAAGGTTTGGCGAAGCGCATCGTGGAAGATGATGTGCCGGAAGTTTTGAAAGATGCCACGATTTATGCGTTGGATCTCGGTGCGTTGATTGCGGGCACGAAGTTCCGCGGTGATTTCGAGAAGCGCTTGAAGGCGGTCTTGAAGAAGCTCAAGGACATTCCGAATGCGATCCTCTTCATCGACGAAATCCATACGATCATCGGCGCGGGTTCCGCATCCGGTGGCACGATGGACGTGGGCAACTTGATCAAGCCAGCGTTGTCTTCGGGTGAACTGCGTTGCATCGGTTCAACGACGTTTCAGGAGTACCGGGGGATTTTTGAGAAGGACCGTGCTTTGGCACGCCGCTTCCAGAAGATCGACATCGTCGAACCCACCATCTCCGAATCCATCGAAATTCTGCAAGGCCTCAAGCCGAAATACGAATCGCATCATGGCGTGACGTATACCGACGAAGCGATCCATGCTGCCGTTGATTTGAGCGTGAAGCACATCAATGACCGTCTGTTGCCCGACAAGGCGATTGACGTCATTGACGAAGCCGGTGCACGTCAACGTGTGCTGCCGGTCGAGAAGCGCAAGGAAATCATCGATCAGGAAGAGATCGAAACGATCATTGCGAAAATGGCGCGCATTCCGCCCAAGCAAGTCAATACGAGCGACAAGGATGTGTTGAAGCACCTCGACCGCAACTTGAAGATGGTGATCTACGGACAGGATGAAGCGATTTCGACGCTGACGTCTGCGATCCGTTTGTCGCGCTCAGGTCTGGGCAATCCGGACAAGCCAATTGGTTCGTTCCTGTTCGCAGGTCCAACAGGCGTGGGCAAAACCGAAGTCACGAAGCAACTCGCCCTGCAACTGGGCATTGAGCTCGTGCGTTTCGACATGTCGGAATACATGGAAGCGCATTCGGTGTCGCGTTTGATTGGTGCGCCTCCGGGCTACGTTGGTTTCGATCAAGGCGGTTTGCTCACCGAGAAAATCACCAAGACCCCACATTGCGTCCTGTTGCTCGATGAAGTCGAAAAGGCGCATCCGGACATCTTCAACATTCTGTTGCAGGTGATGGACCGTGGCGTTTTGACAGATACCAATGGTCGCGAAGCGAACTTCAAGAACGTGATCTTGATCATGACGACCAACGCCGGTGCCGCTCAAGCATCGCGCCGTTCGATTGGCTTCACGCAGCAAGATCATTCGACTGATGCGATGGAAGTCATCCGCAAGAGTTTCGCGCCGGAGTTCCGCAACCGTCTCGATGCGATCGTGCAGTTCCAGCCGCTGGTCATGAAGAACATCCTCATGGTCGTCGACAAGTTCCTGTTCGAACTCGAAACGCAATTGCAGGACAAAAATGTCAGCATCACCGTCACCACCGCCGCTCGCGAATGGCTTGCGCAGAATGGTTTTGATCCGCTGATGGGTGCACGACCGATGACCCGCGTCATCCAGGACAAGATCAAGCGTCCATTGGCCGATGAACTGCTGTTCGGCAAGTTGGTCGACGGCGGTTCCGTGGAAGTCGACTTGGTCGATGATCAGTTGAAGATCAGCGTCCAGTCGGAGGAGGGTGATTCCAGTGATCGCCCGAAGAAGGAACCCGTAACGGTCGAGTGATCTGACGCCACGCCACGAAAAAGCCCTGCAATGCAGGGCTTTTTCATTTGATTTCCGATTTCCGATTTCAGATTTCTGAAGTCCGATCTCGCGATTATTTCATCCGGTACGTGATGCGTCCCTTCGACAAGTCGTAAGGCGTCATTTCGACCTTGACCTTGTCACCCGTAAGGATACGGATATAGTTCTTGCGCATCCGGCCAGAAATGTGCGCGATGATCTCGTGACCATTTTCAAGCGTCACGCGGAACATGGTGTTCGGAAGGGTTTCCGCCACCGTGCCCTCAAATTCGATCACATCATCTTTAGCCATAAATTCCTGTCTACAAATAAAATCGGCGCATTGCGCCAGGTTAGTTCTCCATTATCGCATATTTCCGCCGCTGACGAGGCGTTTGAGCCTTAACGGAAGTCTGCCACCGGAATTTCGCCAAAACGATCCACCCAGGAGACGTGACCCAGCTCCGCCTCGCCGGAGCCGTGCAAATAGCGGATGAATTTGTCTCGCGGGCATTCCACGCCACCCAACGATCGCAGATAAGGATTCGGAAGCTGGCCGTCAATCCATTCCACGCCGTTTTCCCGCAGGAACTGGCACAGCCCGGCGAACGCGACCTTCGAGGCGCCACTTTCCAGACTGAACATGCTGTCGCCGCAGAACATGCCGCGCACGAACAAGCCGTACAAACCGCCGACCAACGATCCGTCCTCGCTGCGACGCACCTCGACGCTGTGTGAGATGCCTTCTGCGTGAAGGATTCTGTAGGCGTCGCGCATGTCTGCGTTGATCCACGTACCGTTTTGTCCGGGTCTCACGACCTCAGCGCAGTGTCGCATGACTTCGTTGAAGTCCCGGTCGGCAGTGAGATACCAATTGCGATCGACTAACGACTTCCGGAAACGACGGCCAAGCGGATTCTCCGAAGTCGGCAAAATCATCCTCACCGGCGGCGAATACCATGCGATCGGTTCTCCTTCGTTATACCAAGGGAAAATCCCGGACCGATACGCATTGAAGATCCGCGCAGGGTGCAAATCCGCGGTGACTGCGAGCAAACCTTCATGCTCATCAAGCGCTTCGCTCAACGGAGGAAACGGCCCATAGGGATCCGCATCGAGAAAATACGGACCCGTCATTTGAACGGACTCCGCTTCATCAACGCCACCGTGTGATCACGCATTTCATCATTTGCTTCCTTGCACCAGTTCGCCAGTGCGCCACGGAATGCCTCGTCATTGATCCAATGCACCGAATGGGTGGAAGTCGGCAAAAAGCCCCTCGCAATTTTATGCACACCTTGAGCACCGGGTTCAAACACTTTCAAGCCATTGCTCAAGCAGTATTCGATGCCTTGGTAATAGCACGTCTCGAAATGCAACCCCGCAACGTCCACATGCGATCCCCAATAACGTCCATACAACGTGTCATCCGAACGCAAGCAAACCGCTCCCGCAATCACTTCTTCGCCATGTTGCGCAAGAATCAACACCAACGACTCCGCTGCATGCTCGCGAAGATACTCAAAAAACTCAAACGTCAGCGCCGGATAGTTTCCATATTCCGCGAAGGTCTGCAGATAGAACTCGTACGCATGCTCGATGTCCGAATGAGTAATCGCATCACCTGACACAACACGGCACATAATGCCGGCGTCGGAAACTTTGCGGCGTTCCTGGCGGATGTTTTTGCGGTGTTTGTGATCCATCGACGCGAGGAAGTCGTCGAACGAAGACCAAGCGGGATCGCGATGCCAGTGGTATTGGATGTCGACGCGATGAAGCCACGTCGAGGGGTAAAAGGTAAGGGCTGATGCTTCGAGGAAATTCACGTGTGTCGATGAAACACCGCGGATGTCTTGCATCGCGGCGAGAAGAACGTCGAGCGAATCCGAAGAAGAAGCGAACCAGCGCGGACCGGTGACAGGCGAGTAGGGGATCGCGAACAACTGCTTCGGATAATACTCGCGACCGTAACGCTCATACGCGTGCGCCCACGCGTGATCGAACACGAACTCACCGTGCGAATTCAACTTGATGTAGCCGGGTGCTGCGGCGACGAGCGATGAACCCTCCCACACACCGAGATGATGCGCAATCCAGCCGAGGTCTTGGCGGATGGAGTTCGTTTTTTCGAGGCCGTTTAGAAATGCATAACTCAAAAAAGGGTTGCGATCTTCCGAACGCAACCCTTCCCATGCAGTCTCCGGGAAGTCACTGAACTGCGAATGCCAGCGGACTTCTAACGTCATCGACTATTACAGATCGTCGTCGAGATACTTCTCGGCATCCAACGCGGCCATACAGCCGAAACCCGCCGACGTAATCGCCTGACGGTAAACCTGATCCGCCACATCACCCGCAGCGTAAACACCTGGAATGGACGTCTGCGTCGCATTGCCACCGAGACCCGAGTTAATCGTCAGGTAGCCATTGCGCATTTCGAGTTGGCCTTCGAACAGTTGCGTGTTTGGCGAGTGACCAATCGCAACGAACATACCCGCAACGTCAATCTCACGCGTTGCATCGCCATTGAATTCCTTCAAGCGAATGCCAGTGACACCCGCTTCATTGCCAAGCACTTCATCCACGACGTGATTCCAGATAATTTCAACTTTGCCTTCCGCAACTTTGTTCATCAGCTTGTCGATGAGAATTTTCTCAGAGCGGAACTTATCGCGACGGTGCACGACGATGACCTTCGATGCGAGGTTCGACAAGTACAACGCTTCTTCCACCGCCGTGTTGCCACCACCGATCACGGCGACGACTTTATCCCGGTAAAAAAACCCATCACACGTCGCGCACGCCGACACGCCACGACCCTTGAACGCTTCTTCCGAAGGCAATTCCAGATACTTCGCCGAGGCACCGGTCGCAATGATCAAACCATCGCAAGTGTATTCGCCCGCATCACCTTTCAAAACAATCGGCTTCGACGTCACATCCGCTGTGTGAATGTGATCAATCACGACGTTCGTCTCAAAACGCTCCGCATGTGCTTGCATGCGCATCATCAATGCAGGACCTTGCAAGCCTTCTACATCGCCCGGCCAGTTATCGACGTCGGTGGTCGTCATCAATTGACCGCCCATTTCCATACCGGTAATAACGGTTGGCTTCAAATTGGCACGCGCCGCATAAACGGCAGCCGTCCAGCCCGCAGGACCGGAACCGAGGATGATCAAACGTGAATGTTGCGATGTGCTCATAGGTATAATGAAATGATTGCAGGGACTTGTTATAGCGTGTGGACTTTATGCGCATTTTACAAGGTCTGCACGATACATATCTCTAATTGACCTCATTGAACCGGAGTATCACAGCAATGCGTATTGGCGTCCCTAGCGAAACGAAAACTCTCGAAGGCCGCGTTGCTTTGATTCCCGAAGCGGCCGGTGATCTGGTCAAGCGTGGTCATGAAGTTTGGGTGCAGAGCGGTGCGGGTGTGAAGTCGGGTTTTTCCGATGACATGTATGCGAGCCTCGGCGTCAACATCGCAAAGGATGCTGCAGAGCTTTACGAAAAATCGACGCTCATCGTGAAGGTCAAGGAACCGATTGAAGGTGACCTCGCGTTGTTGCGTAAGGATCACGTGTTGTTCTGTTACTTGCATTTGGCACCACTGCCGGAATTGACGAAGCGCTTGCTGGATATCGGTTTGCTCGGCATCGCGTTCGAAACGGTCGAACTGGAAGACGGCACGCTGCCATTGCTGGCACCGATGTCAATCATCGCTGGCAAAATTGCGACCCAAGTCGGCACGCATCTTCTCCATCAACCGGAAGGCGGCAAGGGCAAGTTGCTCGGCGGTCTGCCGTTTACGGAACGCGGCAAGGTTGTCGTGTTCGGCGCAGGTTCTTCGGGACGTGCAGCAGCTGAGTTAGCTGCGGCGGGTGGATCGAATGTGGTGGTTTTTGAAATGCGTGCCGATCGTGCAGCGCAGATGATGGACATCGCGGACAACGTCACCGTGCTGTATCCATATCACGATCTCGTCAAGCGCGAAGTTGCCAACGCCGACCTCGTTGTCGGTGCTGTTCTCGTCACCGGTGCCGTTGCGCCGAAGGTCCTGACGCGCGACATGATCGCGGGTATGCAAGCCGGCTCCGTGTTGGTCGACATCGCGATTGATCAGGGCGGCTGCTTCGAAACTTCGCGTCCGACGTCCTGGAAGGAACCAACTTTCGTCGAAGAGGGCGTGACCCACTTCTGCGTGACGAACATGCCAGGCGCGGTTCCGCAAACTTCGTCACAGGCGATCTGTGCGGCCATCCTGCCATACGTTGTCAAAATCGCATCGGACAACTGGCGTGATAATGCTGAGCTCGTGAAGGGCATTAACGTCGAGGGTGGTGAAATCGTGCACCCGGCGTTGAAGGATATGAAGCTCTAACTTGCTGGAGTTGGAGTTAGAGTTGGACAAGTGAGTCTGGCGAATTCGGGATCGCCGGAAATTCACCTTTTCAAAGGTTGAATCTGTGTCCATGGACAGAAGTTCAACCTTTGAAAGTCCACTTTTTCGCATCCGCCGCCAACGGAGCCAGAGTAGGGAGGCTTTTACTCACTCCTCTAACTCATACTCCAACTTTTGCTGTAGTATCAATGACTAACAGTTAGTAGTTAAGGTAGTTCAGCACAGTGGCACAGGCGCGAATTTCTAAAGCACGGCGAGCGGCAATCCAGAACGAGGCGAAGGTTCCATCGCCGCGGAGGCAGCGCCTGACCCGAGACATGATCATTGTCGGGTTGGTGCCGATTATCGTGTTTCTGCTGGTGAGCTTGCTGACCTGGTCGCCGCAGGATCTCGGCTTCTCCCGTACGCCGGCGGTTGTTGGCGTCACGCACAACTGGTGCGGTGAGATTGGCGCGTGGGTGGCGGATGTTTTGCTGCTGCTCGCGGGTTACGTTGCGTTCTTGCTGCCATTCCTGTTGGCCGCGGTGTCGTGGGTGACGTTCTCGTCGTGGGATGTGGACGGTGATGGCGATGCGGATTTTGCACCGGCATTGCGATTGCTCGGGATGGTTGTGTTCGTGATTGCGGCGGCGGGGATTTTGCATTTACGCTTCGGTGATGCGACGAATCTTCCTGCGCAGAGCGGTGGCGTGATTGGTGAGTTCGTTGGCAATGCTGCCCGTAAGGGATTGGGCACGACGGGTGGACCGCTGATTTTGTTGACGCTGGCTTTGATTTCGATCACGTTGGCGACGCATATTTCGTGGCTGAATGTGATGGATCGCATCGGTGGTTTTGTGCTGGCATTTGGTCCTCGCATGGGCAGCTTCCTCAACCGTTCGAACAAGAAGGCGGTGGAGTGGAAGGAAACGAAGGCGCTGAAGGTCGAGCGCGAAGAAGAGCGTAAGGTTGAAGTTGAGCGCAAGGCTGCACGTCCTGCCGTGAAAATTGAAGCGCCGGCTCCCGTGGCCGCACCGATCGAAAAGAGCGAACGCGCCAAACGCGAAACGCAGATCCCGTTGTTCACGGGTGCGACCGGTGGTGGCGATGGTGAGATTCCGCCGTTGTCGTTGCTCGATGATCCGAAGCCGCAACCTGTCGGCTACGACGAAGCGACGCTCGCGACGTTGTCGCGTCAAATTGAATTCAAGCTCAAGGACTTCCGCATCGACGCGCAGGTCGTGGGTGCGTATCCGGGTCCGGTGATTACCCGCTTTGAGATTGAACCGGCGCCGGGTGTTCGCGCGTCGCAAATTTCGACGTTGGATAAGGATATTGCGCGCGGTCTGTCCGTGAAGTCAGTGCGTGTGGTGGATGTGATTCCGGGCAAGTCGGTGGTCGGCCTCGAAACGCCGAATACGCATCGCGAGATGATTTACCTCAGCGAGTTGCTGCGTTCCAAGGAATACGACAAGTCGCCGTCGCCGTTGACATTGGCGTTGGGTAAGGACATTGCGGGACGTCCGTCGGTTGCAGACCTGGCCAAAATGCCTCACTTGCTCGTCGCCGGTACTACCGGTTCGGGTAAGTCGGTTGCGGTGAATGCGATGGTTTTGTCACTGCTTTATAAGGCTTCCGCGAAAGAAGTGCGTATGTTGATGATCGATCCGAAGATGCTGGAATTGTCGGTGTATCAAGGCATTCCGCATTTGCTGGCGCCGGTCGTGACTGATATGAAGGAAGCGGCGAATGGTCTGCGCTGGTGCGTGGCTGAAATGGAACGTCGCTATAAATTGATGTCGATGATGGGCGTGCGTAACCTTGCTGGCTTCAACAAGAAGATCAAGGATGAAGCCGCTGCCGGAACGCCGTTGATGGATCCGTTGTTCCAGCCGAATGCTGAGCTTGGCGAAGTGCCGCGTGAACTCGAACCACTGCCGCACATCGTCGTGATCATCGATGAATTCGCGGACATGATGATGATCGTCGGCAAAAAAGTCGAAGAACTCATCGCGCGTCTCGCACAGAAGGCCCGTGCGGCGGGCATGCATTTGATTTTGGCAACACAGCGTCCGTCGGTCGATGTCATCACCGGTTTGATCAAGGCGAACATCCCAACGCGCATCGCGTTCCAGGTGTCGTCGAAGATTGACTCGCGCACGATTCTCGATCAGTCCGGTGCAGAGACGTTGCTCGGTCACGGTGACATGTTGTATCAACCGCCGGGCACATCGATTCCGGAACGTGTCCACGGTGCGTTCGTGAGTGACGAAGAAGTGCATCGCGTTGTTGAGTTCCTCAAGGCGCAGGGCGGGGAGCCGGATTACATTGAGGGTGTTTTGGACGAGGTTCAAACTTTGTCTGATGGCACGTCGATCGGTGCAACTGGCTTGCCGGAAGCGGCTGCTAGCGTCAGTGGTTCGGAATCCGATCCGCTGTATGACCAAGCGGTTCGTGTGGTCACAGAGACGAGAAGGGCATCGATTTCGGGTGTGCAACGCCGTCTCAAAATCGGCTACAACCGCGCCGCGAATCTCGTCGAAGCGATGGAAGCGGCGGGAATCGTGTCGCCGCCGGAACACAACGGCGATCGCCAAGTGCTGGCACCGCCGCCACCGCGCGACTAGTTGCTGAACGACATTTCAGAAAACGTGAACTGGGCGAATTCTCGTTCAGTTTCGTTACGGCACACTGAGACCATGAAAACAAAAGGTATCCCATCCATGAAGTCATTCAAGCAAGTTGGTCTCGCATTGGCGGTCTCCGCCGCGTTCGTTGCTGCCCCTGCATTTGCAGGTGGTCGCGCTGAATTGGCGAAGTTCACCAATGGATTGAACAGTGCGTCGGCGGCGTTTTCGCAGCAAGTGTTTACCTCGCAGGGCAAGCTCAAGGAGTCCACCGCCGGTGGTCTCGCGATGCAGAAGCCGCGTTTGTTCCGCTGGGTTTACACGAAGCCATATCCGCAAACGGTCGTCGCTGACGGTGCCAAAATCTGGATCTACGAACCCGATCTCAAACAAGCCACGGTCCGCAGCCAAAGCGCCGAAGAGTTGAATTCCCCGCTGGGGGTTTTGATCGATCCGGGCAAGTTGGATGCGCAGTTCAACGTCACGGAGTTGCCTGCATCGGGTGGTCTGGAATGGATCAGCCTGACGCCGAAGAAGAAAGGCGATACGGCGTTTCAATCCGCGCGGTTAGGTTTGTCGAACGGTCAATTGATCCGTTTGGATTTCACCGATGGCCTGGGCCAAAAAACCCAAATCACCTTCAGCAATTGGAAGCGTAATTTGAAGATCGCACCGTCGAACTTCAAGTTCACACCTCCGAAGGGCGTGGATGTCATCAGCGGCTAATTTGCGCTGAACATCTTCGTTCCGGAACCCGCAGGTTTGTTGCTCGCCTGCGGGTTTTTTGTGGAAACGGCTAAAATATCCGTAATGAACGATCTTTTCCGCCGTGAGCCCGATGCGCCGTTAGCCGAGCGACTCCGCCCGCGCACCATCGATGAAGTCATCGGGCAATCGCATTTGCTCGCTGCCGATAAGCCGTTGCGCATGGCCTTCGAATCCGGCCGTCCGCATTCAATGATTCTCTGGGGTCCTCCGGGCGTTGGCAAAACGACATTGGCCCGCCTGACCGCGGATGCCTTCGATTACGATTTCATTCCGTTGTCCGCAGTTCTCGGTGGTGTGAAAGACATTCGCGCCGCAATGGATCAAGCGCAGGAGAATTTGGATCGCGGTCGGCGCACGATTCTTTTCATCGACGAAATCCATCGCTTCAACAAGTCGCAACAGGATGCGTTGCTGCCGTTCGTTGAATCTGGCTTGGTGACGTTTATCGGTGCAACGACCGAAAACCCTTCATTTGAAGTCAATTCCGCGTTGCTGTCGCGTGCGCAAGTGTATGTGTTGCAATCGCTGTCCGATGATGAGTTGGCGTTGTTGTTGACGCGTGCGTTGGGTGCCGTCGATTCTTCGTTGACGTTTACCGATGATGCGCGCTCGCAGTTGATCGCGATGGCGGACGGTGATGCACGTCGTTTGTTGAATCTCGTGGAGCAAGTTGCGAATGCGGCGTTGACGCGCAAAACTTCGTCCGTTGATGTCGCGTTGTTGGAAGGTGCGGTGTCCGCTGCGGCCCGTCGTTTCGATAAGGGCGGCGAAAATTTCTACGATCAAATCTCCGCATTGCATAAGTCGGTGCGTGGCTCGCATCCCGACGCGGCGCTGTATTGGTTTACGCGCATGGTCGATGGTGGTGTCGATTTAGCCTATTTATCAAGGCGTATCGTGCGTATGGCATGGGAAGACATTGGACTTGCCGATCCACGTGCGATGCAACTTGCGAATGATGCCGCGTCGACTTATGAGCGATTAGGTTCGCCGGAAGGTGAGCTCGCGTTGGCGCAGGCGGTAATCTATCTGTCCGTTGCCGCGAAAAGTAACGCAGGCTACAACGCATACAATGCGGCGCGTTCATTTGTCGCGAAAGACAGGAGCAGGGAAGTGCCGGTTCACTTGCGCAATGCGCCGACCAAGTTGATGAAGGACCTCGGCTACGGTCATGAGTATCGCTATGCGCACAATGAGCCGCACGCGTATGCCGCCGGCGAAACTTACTTGCCCGAAGGCATGCAGGAGCCGTCGTGGTATCAGCCAACGGACCGCGGAATGGAAACGCAGATCGCCGCGAAGATGGCATTCCTCCGCTCCTTGGATGATGCAGAAAAAGACCGTTAATTTGGGCATAATGAGGGTTGTTATTGCTTAAACGGATTTCAACCCAATGCGCCTGACGCCACCGAGTTTCCCGATTTTCTTTCTGTCTGTTTTGTTTGGTGGTGCCGGCATCGCTGCGCGTCTTGGTTACTTCGCGATGGCCAAACCTTACGAGTTCTGGTTGGTCGCGATTGCCTTCTTGTTCCTGTTGATCGGCACGGTGTTCAAGGATCTGTGATGAAACGTTCTGCGCTCCTGTTGCTGTGTTTGTTCGCGACGGTTTCCTATGCGCAACCTGCGCCGCAGCCGACGGTGACGAAGCAATATGTCGGGCGCTTGATGACTGGTGTGCCGACGCCGTTTCCGGAAGACTTGAAGGAGGCTAATAACGGTTTCGGCAAGGCGCTGCTGGACGGTGACATGAAGGCGCTGGAGAAATATCTGGTGCCGGATTTGATTGTCTTCGATATGGGGCGCAGTGCGTACTCCCGCGAACAATACATCAAGCAAATGGCGAGAATGGATTCTGCGATTTTGAAAACTCGCAACTTCCTTACGCAGCCGAGGATTCAAGTTTCAATCAAAGGTGATTCGGCTTTGATGACTGCGAGCTACTCTGCGGAATATCGGGCCAGTGTCGCCTTGGGCGTGACCGAGACGCTCGTCTATCGTAAGTATGGTCCTGTGTGGCAACTCCAACACTTGCATCGTTCGTGGTTTCCGATAGCGAGCACCGCGCCCAAACCAGCCGATGGCAATGCAGTTCCTTAATTGCGAGGAAAGCCCAAGTGGTTTGGCGGAGTATTTCTGGCCCGCTGAAAATGCGATGGGCAGCGTCGTGTTGCAGCATGGTTTCGCAGAATACGCCGAACGTTACGCCACGCAATATTCGCAGTTGATTCCGCGGTTGAATCAAGCGGGCTTTGATGTCCATGCCTTTGATTTACCGGGTCATGGACGGTCGCCAGGTGATCGACGCCAAGTTGATATTGAGCAAGCGGTGCAGGCGAATTTGGCATTTCGCCGTCTCTTATTGAGCGACAAGCCGACGTTTCTGTTTGGGCATTCACTCGGCGGTGCTGTGACTGCCGCGAGCCTGCTACGGGATTCACGTAACGTCGCTGGCGTTGCTCTTAGCGGTCCCGCGCTGATTCGGTTGCCGAGTTTCCTGGCGGCAGGTGTGAGTAAGGTGGCAAGTCGATATCCGGCGATGCCTTTCAAAAACCTCGCTCCGAATGCGATGACGAAATCTCAAGAGATTCTCGCAGCGGTCGACAACGATCCGATGATGTGCCGAGGCAAGATGCCACTGGGTTTGATTGCCAGTCTTTGTCGCGAGAATTTACGCACGTGGAAGAATGCAGGTAACTGGAGCGTTCCTACATTACTGATTCACGGCAGCAAGGATAAGTACACGAATCCGAATGATACGAAGCGATTTTTTGAGGCGATTCATTCGTCTGACAAAACCTTGAACATCATCGACGGTGCCTTCCACGAGACGCTCAATGATCCGAATGGGGACGCCACAGCGGCGGAAATAGTTAATTGGCTGAAGAATCATGTCTAAACCACATCCAGCACTATTTCGTATTTTACATAATATACATTATGCGAAATTAAGGATGTGCCGTGCGACGTAAACACAGCGACACTCACCTGTCCCAGTCGGCAGTCCTACAACGCCAATCCAAGGTCCGGATTGGGCATTCCTTGCTGATCCGCGCATTGATCGTCTTTGGGTTGTTGTCGATCGCGCTCATTGGCAACTGGATTCACCGCGAAGGCATCAAGGACACGCATGACGGCGTGATGAGCTTCCTGGATGTTCTGTACTTCACCGCGGTCACCACGACAACCGTGGGCTACGGCGATATTGTTCCGGTTTCGGATAGCGCCCGGTTCTTTGACACGGTCGTCGTCACGCCGATTCGAATTTTCATCTGGCTGATCTTCTTGGGGTCGGCTTATACGTTTTTGCTGCAGCACACTTGGGAAAAGGTCCGTACCAAAATGATCCAAAAAGAACTCAAAGGCCACACCATCGTGGCGGGATTCGGTGCCGGCGGCGAATTTGCCGTTGAAGAACTTCTCAATAATGGCCGCGATCCTTCGCAAATCGTCGTGATTGAAATGGACCGTGCGCGTGTCCAGGCCGCGCTCGCGCACAAGGTCATTGCGATGGAAGGCGATGCGACGAATAACAAAGTGCTTGAAGCCGCGAAAATCGACACCGCAGAAGCCCTGCTCGTCAGTACTAGCCGAGATGACGCGTCCGCTTTAATCGTGCTCAGTGCGCGCCATTTGAACAAGGACATTCCGATCAGTGTGACCGTGCGCGCCCAGGATAACGAAGACCTGATGTATCAGGCAGGTGCGAACTTCGTGATCAACCCAATTGGACTTGGCGGTCAGATTCTTGCGCGTTCTTCAGACAGCAAAGCGGCGGTCGAGTATCTCAAAGACCTGACCACTGCCGGCGGCACCGTCATCATGCGTCAACGCGACATCAATGAAGACGAAGTCGGCACCCCACTCCACAGCCTCAAGTCCGGCTTCGGCATTCAGATTGTGCGTGGTGAGGAAACGATTGGGTTTTGGGAAGTTGATAAGGCCGTCTTGCAAAAAGGCGATGTCGTCGTCGAGATTCAACCGATCGCGTAATTACCAGATGAGATCGTCCGGAACTTGGAATTCCGGTTTCGCGTAAGGATCATCCGCAACCGGCTCGTTCGGATCCACAAGCAATGCGAGCGACGGTGCGAAAATCGCCGCCGCTTCCAACACATGTTCGCGCGACATCAAGTGGAGGTGTCCCTTGTTCTGGATGACTCCAAGCGTTCCGTCATTGAGCAATTTCAATTGCTCGGCGGACACGTAGATGCGCTTGATCGTGCCGCCGTATTCGAAGTGACGTGCGATATCGCCGCCCTCCGTCGAGATGCCCTTCCCAACCAGATACGCTTGCAATTCGGCTAGCGCTTTACGTTTCGCCGCCGCCTGCTCTTCCTTCAGACGTTTCGCTTCTTCGATCTCACGCTTTTCAGTTTGCGCGCGAATTGCATAAGCCTTCGCGAGGTCCATTTCCTCGCGCGTTTGCTTCGGCTTAATATCCTTCGAAGGTGGACGCTGCGGTGATTTCTTTCTCGAAGGCTTCGGCTTAGGGGCAGATGCCTTGAAACCAAGACCCAGCAACTGGTCCCGTAAATTATTGCTCATTGCTCAAAACCATCAATAATGCGGTGGTGGTGGCTCGTTCGCGGCATCGCCGGTCAACGGTGCATTCGCCATCGCTAAACGTAGCTGCCTGACTTCTTCGCGCAGTTGATGCAGAATCAATGCGTTCTGCGCTTCCTGCGAACGGTAATCCGCCAAGGCATCACTCAACTCAAGGATGTGCTTTTCCTGAAACGCAACGCGCGTTTCGAGATCGATGATGCGGACATTCAAATCAGACATTACTTAAACTCACGCACGGAACGTCCGCGCCCAATGCCATAGTATGCCAGCCCATGCGATTCGACTTCTGAAGGATCGTACATGTTACGCCCATCAAAAACGACTTTATCCCCCAACGTTTCCGCCAATGCATTAAATGACGGTGCACGGAACTGTTTCCATTCGGTCACAACGATCAAGGCATCAGCATTTTCCAGAGCTTCGTTCGCGGACGACACCATCGATAAACCTTCGCGCTCTCCGAGGACACGCGCAGCTTCATGCATCGCTTCCGGGTCGAATGCCTGCACCACTGCCCCACTCTCCAGCAATTGCGAAATCACGCGCAACGAAGATGCTTCGCGCATGTCATCCGTATTCGGCTTGAACGATAAACCCCACAGCGCAAACTTCTTACGTTGCAAGGACGCGTCACCGTAATGACGCTTGATCAAATCGAACAGGTGTGATTTTTGACGGTCATTGACGTCTTCAACAGCACGCAATAACGACGCGGAGTGACCAACGTCCGACGCGATTCGCTCCAATGCTTGAACATCTTTCGGGAAACATGAGCCGCCGTACCCTGCACCTGGATAGATGAAGTGCCAACCAATGCGTGGATCCGAACCAATGCCTTTACGCACGTCTTCAATATCTGCACCGACAAGCTCAGCGATGTTCGCCATCTCATTCATGAAACTGATTTTGGTCGCGAGCATTGCGTTCGCCGCATATTTCGTGAGCTCTGCCGAACGCACGTCCATGACCACGAAGCGTTCGTGCTGACGGTTGAACGGTGCATACAGACGTTTCAAAACATCCGTCGCATGCGCAGAATCCGAGCCAATCACGATGCGATCCGGCCGCATGCAATCATTCACGGCATCGCCTTCCTTCAAGAACTCAGGATTCGACGACACGCTGTAATCCAACGTCACACCGCGCGATGCCAACGCATGAACGATCGTCGCGCGGACTTTATCTGCTGTACCAACCGGCACTGTTGATTTATTGACGACGACTGCAGGCGCCGAGAGATTCTCGCCAATCGTTTGCGCAACTCGCAACACGTACTGCAAATCTGCGCTGCCATCTTCATCGGGCGGCGTACCCACTGCAATGAAAATCACATCCGCACCATCAATCGCTTCCGGTGCCGATGTCGTAAATGCCAAACGTCCATCGGCGAAATTCGCCTTGACCATTGGCTCCAAACCCGGCTCGTAAATCGGAATGATGCCGTTGCGCAACCCTTCCACCTTTCGCGCATCGACATCCACGCAGGTGACGTGATGCCCTACTTCGGCCAGACAAGTGCCTGTGACGAGACCAACGTAACCAGTGCCAAAAATCGTAACGCGCATGAAAGACTCACTTTGAGGAATGACGCTATTTTAACGGACAAAAAAGAAAGGGCGGTTACATGACCGCCCTTCGCTCACCCACCAGCCGCAATTATTGTGCTGGCTTGTCCTGACGTGGAAGTGGACCGGTGCCCACAACGTCGATGTCGAACAACAACGTTGCGTTCGGTGGAATTGGACCACCTGGCGTACCTTGTTCGCCGTAAGCAAGGCTCGCCGGAATGAAGACCTTGTACTTACCGCCGACGTTCATCAGGCTCAGCGCTTCACGCAGACCCGGAACAACCGCAGTTGGCTGGAATGCCTGTGGACCACCATGTTCCGACGAGCTGTCGAACACCTTGCCATCAATCAGCATGCCTTTGTAGTTCAACTGCACGATGTCGGTTGGCTTCAACTTCGCGCCAGTACCTTCCGTCAAAACTTGATATTGCAAACCCGATGGCGTCGTAATCACGCCAGGCTTCTTGGCATTTTCGGCAAGGAACTTCGCGCCATCTTCCGCATTCTTCTTCGCGCTGGCCATCATTTCGGCGATTTGGCGACCTTGGACTTTTTGTCCGAGATTTTCGCGGATGTCCGATGCCTGTTCGTCAGTGAGCAACGACTTATCTCCGGCGAAACCAGCCTTAAGTCCCTTCACCAACGCGTCCATGTCGATGTCGTCCTTGGCAGGCTTCAGCGACTCTGCCATGTCACGTCCGATGACATAACCGAACTGTTCTTTCTCGCTGTTCAATCCGGCGATCTTCGTCGTCGTACCGGCAGGCGCCGCATCGGTGCCCTTCTTCGCCGTGCCTGGCAAGTTGTCACACGCAACGAGTGCACCGCACATCAGCAGCGAAACGGCACCCACTTTCAAAATCGATAACTTCATTTACTTGTCCCTGTTTACAGCGTATTAGTTTGGCAGGATCGCCAGCAATTCCACATCAAACACCAGCACCGCATTCGGGCCGATGATACCGCCCGGACGCGGGTTCGCGCCGTAGGCCAATTCGCTTGGAATGAAGAAGCGGTACTTGCTTCCGACCGGCATCAATGCGACGCCTTCCGTCCATCCCTTGATGACTTGATTCAAGCCAAATTCCGCAGGTTGATTGCGCTTGTAGGAACTGTCAAAAACCGCACCATTCAACAAACGACCTTCGTAATGCACACGCACTTTCTGCGTTGCGGTTGGACGTTGGCCATCACCTTCGCGAACCACAACGTATTGCAGGCCGGATGCCGTTGTTTTCACACCATCGGCATTCTTATTCCTCGCGAGGAATGCAGCACCTTCGGCCTTATTGGCTTCGGCTTGCTTCGCACTGCGTGCGGCCGCTGCTTGTTGATGACGCGCGTTGAACGCTTGCAAATTCGTGCGCAGCGTTGCGTCGTCCATCGCACCCTTGCCGTTGCTCAACGTTGACTGCATCGCCTTGAACAAAGCATCCGTATCCACGTCGTCCTTAATCGCATTCAAGCTTGGACCGATGTAATACGCCGCCATGGCTTCCGTGACATCGGCTTTCGTGATGCCTGCCGGAAGTGCGGCGCCAGCTGCGAGCTGCGATGCCGTGTTCAAAACGGCTTCCGCACGCTCTGGCTTCATGACGGGATCTTTACCCGCAATTGCTGCACGCAAACCCTTCTCGAGCAATGGACCATCGATGAATGGCTTCATTGGGCCGAAGTTGGATGCGATATTTTGGCCAATTGCCTGGCTTTGGGTCAGCGCGGTGCTTGGTGCGGCTTGTTGCGTCACCGGGGTACTCCCTGTCTTGGTGGCTGGTGCGGAAGCCGCTGATTTCGCGGCGGGTTTCTTGGCGGGTGGCGCTGCAAATGCAGACGTGGCGCCGAATGCGCACAACGCGATGAGCGCCGTGGCCAAGGTTGCGGAACGAACCTTCATCAAAGTCAAAAACTCCAAATTCAACCGACGCCACCTGGCGCCAGACATAGTTTTCCATTCTCGCCTGCCACGGCATATTTCGGCAATAGTTGCGGCGCACGGGTGTTCAGCGAATATTTTTGCAAAAACATGACTTCTGGGCTATTTTCATCATCCGACATGGTGTTATAGTTACCTACAACACCTAACCGATAGGGCGCTTAGATGAAACGCCAAAAGAACCTCGCAATTTCGTTCGCCATTGTGGCACTGGGACTCCTCAGCGGCTACTGGGTGAGCAACGCGTACGGCAACCCGGACAATGCGCTCCTGTCGGATGGGAATTCGGCCTGGCAATTGGTTCGCCAGGTCAGTCACGGTGGATCGTCGGTGGCGATGCCGTTTTTTGATTATCGGAAAGGACCTTAATTTATGAATGCGGTGACATGGAATGAAAGCGTTCCAATTTTCCTGCAGCTTAAGCAGCGCATCGTGTCGATGATGCTGGATGGTGAGCTCAAGCCGGGCGATGCCCTGCCCTCAGTTCGCCAGATCGCGGCGGAATATCAACTTAACCCAATTACGGTCAGCCGTAGTTATCAGGAACTTGCCCAGGAGGGTCTCGTGGAAAAGCGTCGTGGCGTCGGAATGTTCGTAACGGATCAAGCAGCACAGAAGTTGTTGACGGCCGAACGTGCCCGCTTCCTGACAGAGGAATGGCCGCAAGTCCTCGAGCGCATCCGCCAGCTGGGTCTCGATCCGGCGCAACTGATTGCCAATGACCAACAACGTTTCGGAGCAAAGTCCAATGACTAATCTCGCCCCACTCATTTCGGCGCGCAACGTCAGCAAGCGTTACCGCAAATTCCTCGCACTCGATAATGTGTCGTTCGACGTCGCACCGGGTCGCATCGTCGGTTTGATCGGTCCAAACGGCGCCGGCAAAACCACCATCCTCAACTCGATCCTGGGCTTGAGCGATTTCGACGGTGATTTGCAGGTGTTCGGAATGGATCCGCGCAAGTCGCGCGACGAACTCATGAATGATGTGTGCTTCATCGCGGACGTCGCAGTGTTACCTCGTTGGATCCGCACGCGTCAGGTCATCGATTATGTGGAAGGTGTGCATCCGCGTTTCGACCGCGCAAAGTGCATGCGTTTCCTCGATCAAGCAACGATCCGGCAGGACATGAAAATCGGCGAAATGTCGAAGGGCATGATCGTGCAGTTGCATCTTGCATTGGTCATGGCGATTGATGCGAAGGTACTGGTGCTTGACGAGCCAACGTTGGGCCTCGACATCCTGCACCGCAAGCAGTTCTATCAGCGCCTGCTCGAAGACTATTTCGATGAGTCCAAGACAATCATCATCACCACGCATCAGGTGGAAGAAGTGGAACATATTTTGACCGACCTGATTTTCATTGATCACGGCAAGATCGTTCTGTCGTCGTCGATGGAAGAACTCGGTGACCGGTACACGCAAGTGTTGGTCGGTGCGGATCAAGCCGCCGCTGCCCGTGCATTGAATCCGATCAGTGAACAGACGCTGCCGTTTGGCAAAACGATCTTCGTTTACGACGGCCGTGACCGTGAAGAATTGCAATCCCTGGGAGAGCTGCGCACGCCAAGTGTTGCGGATCTTTTTGTCGCCACCATGAAAGGAGAAGTGGCATGAACGCCGTAATGATGAACAGTGAAGCGGTGAAGCCGCGTCTGCAAGGCAAAAACAAACTCCGCGAATTCGGCATGCTCGTCCGTCGCGAAATCTGGGAAAACAAGGGCGCCATCGTCTGGACGCCGATCGTCCTCGCCGCATTGCAAGTCATTGCGACGCTCGGTTTCCTGGCCGTCATCCTGTACAAGTCTTCCACCGGTTCTCTCGGTCGCATGATCATCAACGGTCAGGAAGTGCCTATTGGCAATGCGAACCTTCATACAGCGCTTTCTCAAATGTCGACCGAGGATGTGATTAGCGGTGGACGGGTTGCAGACATATTTATGTATATGGCGACGACCTGGCCACTGTTGATTGCTGGCATCGTTGCGTTCTTCTATTGCCTCGGAGCCTTGTATGACGAGCGCAAGGATCGCAGCATCCTGTTCTGGAAATCCATGCCGGTTTCTGACCTGCAAACGGTTGCCAGTAAGGCATTCGTTGGACTTGTGGTGATTCCGGTGTTTGCAGTCGTGATCAGTGTTGTTCTGATCCTCATTTACACGTCAATATTTGGATTGGTCGCTACATGGCAAGGCGGTAACGCCGCTGCGACATTCGCGAATGCCAATCCGCTCAAGGTCGTCGGAAGCGTTATTTCCGGGCTGCCATTGCATTTCATTTGGGCATTGCCTGCTGCAGGTTGGTTGTTGCTTTGCAGCGCCTTCGCGAAGCGCATGCCGATCCTTTGGGCCGTCGGCATTCCGTTGGCGATCGGTGTGTTGATTGCCTGGGTCGAAGGTGGCGCAAGCCTCGGACGTGACATCTCGTTGTCGGCCGCATACTTCCGCGATGTGGTGTATCACATCTTGCCAAGCATTGTTCCCGGTAGCTTCTTTCCGGAGATGGGTAATGTCGATATCGATTTCGGGCGCAACTTGATGCCGTATTCCTCGCCTGTCATCGCATCGATGTACAGTGTCCTTCTGAAGCCTGCTACGTGGATTGGTGCGATTGCCGGCATCGCCATGCTGTGGGGTGCCGTCCAACTTCGCCGCCGTAACGGCGCCATCTGACTTCCCCGGAGATTCAGTCAATGAAAACTCAACAATGCGCTCTCATTGCTGCGGTGGCACTCGCCCTGACAGCATGTAACCGCCCCGCTCCGGCACCGACAACGACCAATGCGCCATCGAACGCACCCGCACCGCAGGATGGCGCACTCGCCAAGGTGATTCGCGACAAAATGGGCAAGAACATGACCTTCGGCAATGACAACATGCGCATGCGTGACGGCAAGTTGCTGTTGCTGACCAAAGACGGCAAGGACATTGGCACCGTCGCAGAGGATGGCACGTTGGTGATCGACGGCAAGGAAGTAGCATTGACGCCAGCCCAACGCGAATTGACGGTTAAGTTGCATGCCCAAGCATTACAAGTCACGCAGGATGCGATCGCCATTGCCGGTGATGCAGCCAACGTTGCAACGACGGCTGTATCGGAAGGTATGAAACTCGCGATGGGTTCGATCTTGCGCAATGACAACTCTGCTCAGGAAGCGGAGTTCGAGAAGAAAATCGAAGCGACTGTCCGTGACAAAATCAAACCAGGCGCACTGAAGATCTGCAACAGCAGCAACCAGATGGAAGAAACCAAGCGCCAACTCGCGAATGTGGTTCCTGAGTACAAGCAGTATTACACTGCAGATAAGCCGTGCGACGTTGCCGAAATGACCAAGGAGTTTGCCGGCGACGTCGCGGACGAAGCTACTTCTGCAGACCTCCCTTCGTCAACAAAGTAGGATCAAGTAACTTGCGGAGTTTCGCTTCCGGAACTCCGCTCAGCTCAATGGCAACATCGAGAACTGGACGCCGCTCAGCATATGCTTTCTTAGCAATCTGGGCGGCTTTCTCGTATCCAATGATCGGATTCAATGCCGTCACGAGAATCGGATTACGTGCCAACGAATCTGCAACATGATCTTCGCGGATCACCATGCCATCGATGGCCTTTGCCGCTAATTCATTCATCGCATTGGACAAAATCGTCATCGATTCCAATACGTTGTACGCGATCACCGGCAGCATCACGTTGAGCTGGAAGTTACCGCTCTGCCCTGCCACGGTCACCGTCGTGTGCTGACCCATCACCTGCGCGCACACCATTCCGACAGCTTCCGGAATCACCGGATTGACTTTGCCAGGCATGATCGAGCTTCCTGGTTGCAGCGATGGCAATTCAATTTCCGCAAGACCCGCCAATGGACCGGAGTTCATCCAGCGAAGGTCATTGGAAATTTTCATCAATGCAACTGCGAGTGCGTTTAACGTCCCCGAAAACTCAACAAGATCATCCTGCGCCGCAATCCCTTCGAACTTATTGGATGCTTCCTCGAAAGGCTCGCCCGTCATCGTCGTCAATGCACGCGCCATGGCGTGGCCGAAACGGATGTCGCTATTCAATTCCGTGCCAATCGCAGTGCCACCGATCGGCAAACGCCTCACGCGCTTCAAACTGTCCTCGAATCGCGCGTTGGCCGATTCCAGTTGCGCCGCCCACGCATAAAATTCCTGCCCAAACGTCAACGGCACCGCGTCCATCAAGTGGGTGCGGCCGGTTTTCGCCACTTTCGTTAGTGCTCGTGCGCGACGCATGATTGAACGGCGCAAGCCCTTTAAAGCAGGTTCGAGCTGATCTGCGTAAGCGAGGTGGACTGCAACACGAATCGCCGTCGGAATGACGTCATTAGATGATTGGCCAAAATTGACGTGGTCGTTCGGATGAATCTTGTATTTGCCATTCGCGCCGGCAAGGTGTGCGATCACTTCATTGGCATTCATGTTGGTCGACGTGCCGGAACCCGTTTGGAAAACATCCAGCGGAAACTGCGCATCGTATTTGTTCCGTGCCACTTCCTTCGCAGCGAGTTCGATCGCCTTGCCCGGACCGCGCTTGATGTGACCGTGCTCAACATTCACCATCGCGGCTGCCGCCTTGATCAAACCCAGCGCGCGGATCATCTGCGCGGGCATACGATGCGAGGAGATCGCGAAATTCTGCACCGCGCGTTGGGTCTGGGCACCCCAGAGTGCCGAGGCCGGTACTTCGAGCGGTCCCATGCTGTCGGATTCGATGCGGACGTTTTTTTTGGCCTTAGGCATGTGCGGAAAATTCCCACCAGTGATCATTCAATCCAGAATAGCGCACCGCAGTGAACGCCGTGAGACGGTTACAATAGTGAACTCCACTGCGCATCATCGAACGTTAAGGATCCTCTGAAGCATGTCTGCATTCTCCGTCGTCGAAACACAGTTGCTCGCCCTGTCTCCGCTGGATGGCCGCTATGCCGGCAAGGTGGATGCGTTACGGCCGATTTTTTCGGAGTTTGGATTGATCCAGGCGCGAATCAAGGTCGAGATTGAGTGGTTGCTCGCACTCGGTGCGAACAAGGGCATTGCAGAATTGCCGGAATTCACGGCACAGCAAATTGATGAGCTGCGTACTTTCGCCGACGGTTTGTCGATCACGCAAGCTGCCCGCGTCAAGGAAATCGAACGCACGACGAATCATGACGTCAAAGCCGTTGAGTATCTGATCAAGGAAACCTTGAGCGGTGACGACGCACTAGCGCCGAAATTGGAGTTCGTGCATTTCGCTTGCACCTCGGAAGACATCAATAACCTCAGCTACTCGTTGATGCTGCTCAATGCGCGCGACAACGTCCTTGTTCCGCAGATCGATGGCTTGATCGCTAAACTGCGTGACATGGCACATGCGTTTGCGGCAGTTCCGATGTTGTCACGCACGCATGGTCAGACTGCATCACCAACGACCGTCGGCAAGGAAATTGCGAACGTCGTGGCGCGCTTGCAACGTCAACGCGAAACGCTGGCAACGTTGTCAATCCCTGGCAAAATCAACGGCGCCGTCGGCAACTACAACGCTCACATGGCCGCGTATCCGGAAGTGGATTGGCGCGATGTGTCGAAGTCGTTTGTCGAATCACTCGGTCTGACGTGGCAACCGTATACAACGCAAATCGAACCGCACGATGGCATTGCTGAAATGTGCGATGTGCAGAAGCGGATCAACACGATTTTGATCGACTTCGCGCGCGACGTTTGGGGCTATATTTCGCAGGGTTATTTCAAGCAAGCGTTGCGCGCCGGTGAAGTCGGTTCGTCGACGATGCCGCATAAGGTCAATCCAATTGATTTCGAAAATGCTGAGGGCAACTTCGGCATCTCCACCGCATTGCTCGAGCATTTCTCGCACAAGTTGCCAGTCAGCCGTTGGCAGCGCGACCTCACCGACTCGACGGTGCTGCGTGCGCTCGGCGTTGCATTCGGTCACACGTTGGTCAGTTACGACGCGTTGAATCGTGGACTGGGTAAGTTGCAGTTGAATGAGGCGGTTTTGGCACAGGATCTCGATGATTCGTGGGAAGTGCTCGGCGAAGCCATTCAAACCGTCATGCGCCGTTACGGTATCGAAAATCCATACGAGAAACTCAAGGACCTCACCCGCGGTCAAGGCATTACGCCGGAAACGTTGCGTGTCTTCATCGAAGCGCAGGACTTGCCGGACGATGCGAAGAAGCGCCTGATGGAAATGACGCCCGCAACATACATCGGTTTGGCGAAGGAACTCGCTGAGGAGATCTGATCGATGCTGATCGAAATTGATGCCAAGGGTGAATCGCTTCTCGGGATGTCGCCCGAAGAATTCCTAAGGGATTATTGGCAAAAACGCCCTCTCCTCATCCGCAACGCGTGGCCCAACATCCAACCGCCAATTGAACCGGAAGATCTCGCGGGTCTCGCTTGCGAAGAAATGGCGTTGTCGCGTTTGATCTCGCACGACCCAGCGACCGATGAATGGAACGTTGAAACAGGTCCGTTCCCTGAAGAGAAGTTCCCCGACATGCCGGATCACGATTGGACGCTGTTGGTGCAGGATGTCGACAAGTGGGACGGTGATGTGGCGGCGATGCGGGATTGTTTTGACTTCCTGCCGCGCTGGCGCATCGATGACATCATGATTTCGTTTGCCGCAACGGGCGGTAACGTCGGCGCTCACGTCGATCATTACGATGTGTTCCTGATTCAAACCTACGGCGAGCGCAATTGGCAGATCGACGCATCGGAGTCGATGGGTCAAGGTAAGCCGAATCTCGCGTTCCGTAATGACGTCGACATCAAGTTATTGCAGGAATTCAAAGCGACGCACGATTGGATCCTCAACCCGGGTGACATGCTTTATCTGCCGCCGGAAGTCCCGCATCACGGCGTTGCGGTCAATCCGTGTCTCACCTACTCGCTCGGCATGCGTGCACCGTCGCAAGCGGACCTGATTTCCGATTTCGCGGATGACATCGCGTCGCGCCTCGAGGAAGACCAGCGCTATGTGGATCCAGACCTTCATGCCGCTAAGGATCCTTTCGAAATTGATGGTGAGTCCATCGAGCGCGTGCGTGTGGCGATGAAATCGTTGTTCGACCAGGATCCTGCGAGCTTTGCCAATTGGTTCGGACGTTTCATCACGACGTACCGCAATCCAGGCGAAATCGCGCCGATGGATGAGCAGCCGACCGTCAAGGCCATCGATGTGGCGTTGCAGGGCGGACTCGAGTTGAGCCGTCACCCGTGGTCGAGCATGGCATGGCGGGAAGATGGGGATGAGGCGGTGGTTTTTTTCAATGGGGAAGAGATTCGCGTCTCGCCGGAAGAAGCCCGTCAACTCTGCGCCACCTCGGTTTGGAATCGTTCAAACTGGAAAGCTCTGCAAAACAAGGGTCGGGATGCCATCGCCACACTTTATGCCCGCGGACAGTACGCCCTGACAGAGCCGTAGAATGCCCGTCTGAGCGTTAAGGTGGGTTATAATTGCGGTTCTGTATGTTGCATCGCAGAATTCCCTCTAACAACTACAACAGTGACCGCAAATTTAAGACGTGGACAGTCTACTCAAGCAGTTTCAGCAAACTTCGCAGCTCGGCAGCAATGCCGCCTTCATTGACGAATTGTACGAGTCCTACCTAGTCGACCCCGACTCTGTAGATCCCCAATGGAAGACCTACTTCGACAGCCTCAAAGGCCGCGAAGCCGGTGATATTCCCCACTCTGCCGTAATTGCAGAAGTCTCCGCCGCCGCGAAGTCCAAAGGAAGTGCGCAGTCGGCTGTGGGCTCCCCCGCCGGTGCCGCGAATGCGACCGGTGAAGATGCATCCCAATACAATGTTGGCCGCTTGATTCACGCCTACCGTGCGCGTGGCCATCTTTTTGCAGACATTGACCCGCTGGGTCTTTGGAAAAATTCCGAGGAGCGCGAACTGGCGCTCGGCACGCACAACCTCTCCGAAGCGGATCTGGAAACGGAATTTGCGACGGGCGGGGTTTCCGGCAAGGAACGCATGAAGCTGCGTGAACTCGTTGATTTCATGAAGAAGACGTATACCGGTTCCATCGGTGCCGAGATCATGCATATCGACGATCCGGATCAGCGTTTTTGGTTGATTGAACAAATGGAGAACGGTGGCGGTCAAGGCCGATACCAGCGCACTGCTGAGCAGAAGAAGCGCATTCTCGAGCGTTTGATTGCCGCTGATGGTCTCGAGCGTTATCTCGGTACCAAGTATGTTGGCCAGAAGCGTTTCTCGCTTGAAGGCGGCGACGCACTGATCCCAATGATGGATAACATCATCCAACGCGCCGGCACGAAGGGCGTCAAGGACATCGTCATTGGCATGGCTCACCGTGGTCGTTTGAATGTCCTCGTGAACACCTTGGGCAAGCCACCTCGCCGTTTGTTCGACGAGTTCGAAGGCAAGTTTGAACACGACGAACGCGCTGTTGCCGGCGACGTGAAATATCACATGGGCTTCTCGGCTGACATCGGCACGGACGCAGGTCCCGTGCACTTGGCGTTGGCGTTTAACCCATCACACCTGGAAATCGTTAACCCAGTCGTCGCAGGTTCGGTACGTTCGCGTCAGGACCGCCGTGGCGAAAATGGTGTAAAGCAAGTTTTGCCAATCCTGATTCACGGTGACGCGGCGTTTGCCGGTCAAGGCGTGAACATGGAGTTGTTCCAGATGTCGCAAGCCCGTGGTTTTAAGGTCGGTGGCACGGTGCACATCGTGATCAACAACCAGATCGGTTTTACGACTTCGTATACCGAAGACGCACGTTCGACGCCTTACTGTACAGACGTTTCGAAGATGGTCAGCGCACCGGTCTTCCATGTCAACGGTGATGATCCGGAAGCTGTCATGTTCGTTGCAGAGTTGGCATTGGACTACCGCGAAAAGTTTAACCGCGACGTCGTCATCGATCTCGTGTGCTACCGCCGTAACGGTCATAACGAAGCAGACGAGCCGGCGGCAACGCAACCGGTCATGTACCGCATCATCCGTGCGCACAAGCGTCCGAATGAGTTGTATGCGCAGTCGTTGATTGAGCAAGGTGTTTTGACGGATGCTGAATTCAAGCAAATGTCGGACGCATACCGCGACCTGCTTGATAAGGGTGAATTGACCACAACGGTTGTCGAAGATCACCACGACGAATTCGACATCGACTGGAAGCCTTACATCGAAGGCAATGCACTCGACAAGTTCGATGCGTCCGTTGATAAGGCGAAGCTCGTTGAACTGGGTACGGTCATCAACGCAGTTCCGGATAACATTTCGTTGCATCCGCGCGTTGCGAAAATTTACGAAGACCGTCGCAAAATGACGACCGGTGAGTTGGCGGGTGACTGGGGCTTTGCCGAAAACTTGGCCTACGCAACATTGATTGACGGTGGCTACAAGCTGCGTCTGGTCGGTCAAGATTGTGGTCGCGGCACCTTCTTCCATCGCCATGCGATTTTGCACGAGCAAACGAACGACGAGTACATCCTGCCGTTGCGCCGTTTGGTCAGCAATCCGATTGACGTTACGATCATTGACTCGCTTTTGTCTGAAGAAGCCGTCATGGCATTCGAATACGGTTATTCAACGACGGATCCAATGACGTTGGATATCTGGGAAGGTCAGTTCGGTGACTTCGCCAACGGTGCGCAAGTCGTCGTCGATCAGTTCCTGTCGTCGGGTGAAGCGAAGTGGGGTCGCATCAGCGGTCTCGCCCTCTTCCTGCCGCATGGTTACGAAGGTCAAGGTCCGGAGCATAGCTCGGCGCGTCTCGAACGTTACCTGCAGTTGTGTGCATTGGACAACATGATCGTCTGCACGCCAACGACGCCGGCACAGGCATTCCACATGATTCGCCGTCAGATGTTGATGAAGACGCGCAAGCCATTGGTGGTGATGACGCCGAAGTCCCTGCTCCGCCACAAGCTTGCTGTCTCGTCGCTGGATGAAATGGCGAACGGTTCGTTCCAGACGGTCATCAGTGACTCGCTGGTTGCGGATACTGCTGCGGCCCGCAAGAAGGTCAAGCGCGTTGTTGTGTGCGGTGGCAAGGTCTATTACGACTTGCTGGCAGCCGCCCAAGCACAAGGTATCAAGGATCTCGCCATCGTCCGCGTGGAACAGCTGTATCCGTTCCCACGTGAAGAATTGACGGAAGAATTGAAGAAGTATCCAGCGGCCAAGGAAGTCATCTGGTGTCAGGAAGAACCGATGAACCAAGGTGCGTACTATCAAATCCGTCATCATCTGAATGCGTGCAAGTCGGATGCGCAGACGCTCGGTTATGCCGGACGTAAGCGCTCCTCGTCGCCGGCTGTGGGTCACTTGAGTGATCACATCGTTGAGCAGGAAGCGTTGATCGCCGCAGCATTGACGGGACCGGTGAACGAAGACGACGTCGATGGACATTGATGAGTTGTTTTTGCAGTAAGAACTAGCCAAAAAATTAAAACAGGACCATTCCTAATTATGAGTATCGAAATCAAAGTTCCCGTTCTCCCTGAGTCGGTTTCGGACGCGACCATCGCAACGTGGCACAAGAAGGCCGGTGAATCGGTCAAGCGCGACGAAAACATCGTGGATCTCGAAACGGATAAGGTTGTTTTGGAAGTTCCGGCGCCAGCAGATGGCGTGATCAAGGAAATCAAGTTCGAAGAAGGCGCGACCGTGAATTCGCAGCAAGTCATTGCGATTCTGGAAGAAGGCGCAGTTGCCGCTCCTGAAGCACCGGCTGCCGGCGCGGAAGAAGTGAAGCCGAAGGCTGAAGCGGCCGCGGCCCCTGCTCCAGCGGCTGCGGCACCGGCACCTGCTGCTCCTGCAGCGCCTGCTCCTGCGGCGGCTGGCGTGAACACGCTGCCACCGGGCGCACGCTTCGAAGCGATCACCTCGGGCACCAACCCGGCTGACGTTCAAGGCACCGGCCGTCGCGGCATGGTCACGAAGGAAGACATCGTGAACTTTGCAGCGGGCAAGACGCCAGGGGTCAAGGGCGGCGCACGTCCGGAAGAACGCGTACCGATGACCCGCATGCGCGCACGCATCGCTGAGCGCTTGATGGAATCGAAGAACTCGATCGCGATGTTGACCTCGTTCAACGAAGTGAACTTGTCGAAGGTCATGGCGATGCGCAAGGCGCTCGGCGAACAGTTCGAGAAGGACAATGGCGTGAAGCTTGGCTTCATGAGCTTCTTCGCGAAGGCTGCCGCGAACGCATTGGCGAAGTATCCAATCGTCAACGCATCGGTTGATGGCAACGACATCATTTATCACGGTTATGCAGACATCTCGATCGCGGTTTCGACCGATAAGGGTCTGGTCACGCCAGTTCTGCGCTCGGTCGAAAGCATGTCGTTTGCAGAAATCGAAAAGGCCATCGGCGACTACGCGAAGAAGGCTCGCGACGGTAAGCTGACGCTCGACGATCTGCAGGGTGGTACGTTCACCATCACGAATGGCGGTACTTTTGGCTCGTTGATGTCGACGCCAATCGTCAACCCGCCACAATCGGCGATCCTGGGCATGCACACGATCAAGGAACGCGCGATTGTCGAGAATGGTCAAGTCATCGCGGCTCCAATGATGTATCTGGCGATCTCGTACGATCACCGCATCATCGACGGTAAGGACGCGGTGCTGTTCCTGGTCGACATCAAGAACCAACTCGAAAATCCGGAGCGCATGCTCCTGGGCATGTAATTGGTAAAAGGAAAACAAATGTCTGAAGTACAACAATTTGATGTCATCGTCATCGGTGGTGGTCCAGCCGGTTATCACGCAACGATCCGTGCCGCGCAACTCGGTCTGAAGACCGCGTGCGTTGATGCGGCGCTCGGCAAGGACGGTAAGCCTGCCCTCGGTGGTACGTGCTTGCGCGTCGGTTGTATCCCGTCGAAGGCGCTGCTCGATAGCTCGCGTCAGTTCTGGAATTTGGGACATATTTTTGGTGAGCATGGCATTACGACCAAAGACGCGAAGATGGACATCCCAACGATGATTGCCCGCAAGGACAAGATCGTGAAGCAATTCACCGGCGGTATCGCGGCTTTGTTCAAGGCGAACAAGGTCAGCCCGTTTTACGGCTTTGGTACGTTGCACAGGGGTAACGTCGTCACCGTCAAGCAACACGATGGCACGGAAGTTTCATTGAAGGCGGCGAACGTCATTCTTGCTGCGGGTTCGGATTCGATCGAACTGCCATTCGCGAAGTTTGACGGCGAGTACATCATCGACAACGTCGGTGCATTGGACATCGAAACCGTGCCGGAGCGCTTGGGCGTGATCGGTGCGGGCGTGATTGGCTTGGAACTGGGTTCGGTCTGGAACCGCCTTGGCTCGAAGGTCACGATTCTCGAAGCGATGCCTTCATTCCTGGCTGCTGCAGACGGTGAAGTGTCCAAGCTCGCTGCCCGTGAGTTCAAAAAGCAAGGCCTCGACATCCAACTCGGCGCCAAGGTTTCGAACGTCGAAATCGTCGGCAAGGGCAAGAAGAAAGAAGTCAAACTGACCTACACCGATGCCAAGGGCGAACAGACGCTCGTCGTTGACAAGCTGCTCGTCGCAGTTGGTCGTCGTGCGGCAACGAAGGGTCTTTTGGCCGATGATACGGGTGTTAAGGTCAACGAACGCGGCCAGATCGAAGTCGATGATCATTGCCACACCGGCGTGAATGGCGTTTGGGCAGTTGGCGATTGCGTCCGCGGTCCGATGCTCGCACACAAGGGCTTTGAGGAAGGCATCGAAGTTGCTGAGTTGATCGCCGGCCTGCCAGGTCACGTCAATTACGACACGATTCCCTGGATCATTTACACGGAACCTGAAATTGCATGGGTCGGCAAGACCGAAGAGCAGTTGAAGGCTGACGGTGTTGCATACAAGACCGGTACTTTCCCGTTCGCGGCAATCGGCCGTGCAGTTGCAATGGCTGAGCCAGCAGGCTTCGTCAAGGTGATTGCAGACGCCGAAACTGATCGCGTGCTGGGCATGCATTTGGTTGGTGCGTTGGTTTCCGAGTTGGTGCACGAAGGTGTGCTGACGATGGAATTCAGCGGTTCGGCGGATGATCTGGCGCGTATCTGCCACGCTCACCCAACCATGTCTGAAGCAGTGCATGACGCGGCGATGGCTGTCGCCAAGCGCGCCATTCACAAGGTCAACTGATGCGACTGGCGGGAATCGATTCTTCCAAAGTCGCACCTCTCGCAGCAGCCGTATTTATGGGGCTGTCCATGGCTATGCCAGGACAGCCCTTTCTGTTGGGGCTGGTTGCGCTTGGATTGTTGGGCAGTGTGCTCGCGGCAGTGCATCACGCTGAAGTGATTGCTCACCGTGTCGGTGAACCGTTCGGAACGTTGGTGCTTGCACTTGCCGTGACCGTCATCGAAGTGTCGCTGATTGTCTCGATGATGATTGCCGGTGGTGAGAGTACGGCTGCCCTGCCCCGCGACACGATTTTTGCGGCGGTGATGATCATCCTCAACTTGATTGTGGGTGTGTGCTTGCTGGTCGGTGGACGACGCCATGGTGAGCAGCAGTTTCAGTTGAGCGGCGTGTCGGCTGCATTAGCCGTGATCGTCAGCATCGTTATCCTAACGATGGTGTTGCCGAACTTTACGTCGACTGAGCGCGGACCGTATTACTCGCGTTCGCAGTTGAACTTCATCGCGATCTTGACGTTGGTGTTGTATGTGGGCTTCACGTTCGTGCAGACGATCCGTCACCGTGATTACTTTTTGCCGCCACCGGATTTGGCTGCCGACGGTGATCTGCATGCTGAGCCACCATCGACGCGCGATGCGGTCTGGAGCTTTGTGTTCCTGATGATTTCGCTGGTGATTGTTGTTCTCTCAACGAAGCAACTTTCGCCGACGTTTGAAGCAGGGATTGTTTCCGCCGGTGCACCAAAGAGCGTCATTGGTATTGCGATTGCAGGCTTGGTGTTGTTGCCGGAGATGCTCGCGGCTGTGCGTGCCGCGTCCGCAAACCGCTTGCAAACCAGCATGAATCTGGCAATGGGCTCCGCGGTTGCTTCGATTGGCTTGACGATTCCGACCGTCGCCGTTGTTGCGGCCATCATGGATTGGAAGTTGATGATGGGACTCGATGAGAAGTCGACGGTCCTGTTGATGCTGACGATTTTCGTGTCTGTGTTCTCGTTGGGCACTGGTCGCACGACAGTCTTGCACGGCATCGTCCACGTAGTCCTGTTTATGACGTATTTGTTCCTGAGTATCGTTCCTTGAAATCAGTTGCGGTTTATTGCGGCTCCAATCCGGGGCTGGATGTTGTTTATGCCGATCAGGCGATTGCGTTAGGCCAAGCCATTGCGGCGCGTGGCATGCGGTTGGTGTTCGGCGGTGGCAATGTCGGTTTGATGGGCATCATTGCAGATGCTGTTTTGCAAAAAAGTGGCGAAGTCATCGGCATCATTCCTCAGCAACTGATGGAATGGGAAGTCGCGCATACGGGTCTCACCGAATTGGAAGTTGTGTCGAACATGCACGAGCGCAAGATGCGCATGTTTGATCTATCCGATGGTTTCATTGCGATGCCCGGTGGTTTCGGGACGATGGATGAAATGTTCGAGATGCTGACGTGGCGGCAGATTGGGATTGCGGATAAGCCGTGTGCGTTTTTTAACGTCAATGAATTCTATTCGCCGCTGGTGCAGATGATGGATCAGATGGTGTCGCAAGGTTTCCTGCATCGCGAGCAGCGCAATGATTTGCATGTCGGTGCGGACATCGATGTGATGCTCGATTGGATGGAACGCTACGAACCCGTTAAAGTGGATAAGTGGCTTGACGAAAAGCGTCGTCCGGAGAATTTGCGTTGATGTTGGACCAGGAATTTACTGCGTTTCGAATTCACAGCGATGAGCAAGGCTATCGCAGTGGTTTGGAGTCGATGAAAATCGATGCCTTATCGCCCGGTGAAGTCATCATCCGCAACGAATATTCTTCGGTGAATTTTAAGGATGCCCTGGCTGGAACTGGCAAAGGCAAAATCCTCCGTAAATTTCCATTGAACGGCGGCATCGATGTCGCTGGCTATGTGGTCGCGTCGAGTGATCCTGCGTTCAAGGAAGGCGATGCGGTGTTGTGCACGGGTTCGGGCTTAAGCGAAACGCACGATGGCGGTTATGCGCAATATTCGCGTTTGGATGCAAAGTGGAACATTCCCCTGCCCGCCGGGTTGTCTCTGCGCGAGTCGATGATTCTCGGCACTGCCGGATTCACGGCAGCGTTGGCTTTGTATCGTATGCGCGAAAATCGCCAGTCACCCTCGTTAGGCCCTTTGTGCGTCACAGGTGCAACCGGTGGTGTTGGATCGTTGGCGTGCGCGATTTTCAGCAAGGCTGGGTTCGACGTGCATGCCGTCAGTGGTAAGACGGACCAACATGAGTATCTGCGCTCGTTAGGTGCGTCCGAGATTCTTGATCGTGCTGCGTTGAGCACGACGCGTCCGATGGAGTCTGCCCGCTTCGGCGGTGGCTTGGATAACGTTGGCGGGCCGATGCTGGCATCGTTAATCGCTCAGACTGCACCTTACGGCAACGTCGCCTCCGCTGGCTTGGCGGCGACGGCAGATTTACCGATGACGGTGATGCCTTTCATCATCCGCGGCGTGAGCTTGTTGGGTGTTGCGTCGGCAGGCACGGCTCGCGATATCCGCGAGGATGTCTGGGCGTTGCTCGCTGACGAGTGGAAGCCGACGCAACTCGATGCGATTGCAACGGATGAAGTGACTTTGGAAGGATTGCCGGCGGTTTTTGACAAGATGCTATCCGGTGGTTCGCTGGGTCGCACCGTCGTCAAGATCAATCACTGATCGCGCAGATCTCACGGATGTGTTCGGGGCGTGTCGTTCCGAAGATGGCGCTGCTGATTGCAGGGTTTTCCAAAACAAACTCAAAGCACTGCTGAGCCGGCGTCAAATCCGTTCGCTTCAGAAGTTCTTGCTTGGCTTGTGCACTCGCACGTTGCAATGCTCGTGCGGATGGTTTGAGATTCGCACGCGCCCAATACCAGGCACCGCGCACTGTCGTCGGGCGATATTTCGCGTTCGGCAGTAAATGACCCTGCGCCAAAACCGTTCCTGCAATAACGCCAAGTCCTGCATTTCGCATCTCATCGATGTACGGTTCGCGATCTTTCGCGATGAGGTTGTAATCAATCAGCCCGACATCAAACAAATCGTTGCGCGATGCGATGTACGACATGTCGGCGGGCGTATGAGTGTTGACGCCGACGGCTCGAATCACACCGTCGCGCTTTAATTTCTCTAGGGACGTCAGCAGCTCATCCGCCGCATCTTGTTGCGTGAATCCATGCAGGAAGAAGATATCTAAGTATCCGCATCCGAGTCGCTTAATGGATTCGTTGATGGACTGACGGATATGATGCGGCGAAAAATCTTTTTTCTCGCGAGTCAGCAACCGCATCGGCGAACCGGCGGCGCTGAGTGTTCCACCTTTGGAAGACAGCACCCATTGATCGCGTGGTACGTCGGAGAAAAGCTGCTTCAAGCACTTTCCGAGTCGCGGTTCCGCATTGAATCCGGAGTAGTTCGCGCCGGTATCAACGAAGCGAATCCCCTCCTCCATCGCCGTGCGCAACACGTTCAATGCATCGCGCTCATTGAACAGGCGATCACCCCAAAAACCCGACGCACCAAAGCCAATCTCCGTGACCTCAATGCCTGTCGAGCCGAGCAATCGCTTGCGCATCAATCGACCTTGCGGACGTATTCGGACTTAAGTTGCATCGAGCCAAAACCATCAATCTTGCAATCAATGTCGTGATCACCATCGATGATACGGATGCGCTTGACCTTCGTCCCGACCTTGACCGAACTCGAGGATCCCTTGATCTTCAGATCCTTGATGACGACAACCGAATCGCCGTCCTGGAGCAAGTTTCCGTTCGCATCCCGCACTTCACGTGCACCTTCGGGCGCCAGCGTCGACGCGAACGTAAACTCATGCGCACATTCCGGACAAATCAACAGTTCACCATCCTCATAAACATATTCGGATTGGCATTCAGGGCACTTCGGCAAATTACTCATACAAACGATTATCCCAGCAAAAAGCCCGCCATGCCTCAGACACAGCGGGCTTCGTTAAAGCAAACAACTAATTACGCAGCGGATTCCGCAACTTTGTTCGCAGCTTCCTGATACTCAGGCAACTGATCGAAGTTCATGTAACGGTAGATTTCTGCGCCGTGTTCGTTCACGACACCGATTTCCGCCATGTACTCTTCGCGTGTTGGAATGCGACCCAGACGCGAACAGATCGCGGCGAGTTCCGCCGAACCCAAGTACACGTTCGTGTTTCGACCCAAGCGGTTCGGGAAGTTACGCGTCGATGTCGAGAACACCGTTGCGCCTTCGCGTGCCTGTGCCTGGTTACCCATGCACAACGAACAACCCGGCATTTCCATGCGTGCGCCTGCGGTACCAAACGTCGCGTACACGCCTTCAGCCGTCAGTTCGCTGGCATCCATCTTCGTTGGTGGAGCAACCCACAAACGCGTTGGAATATCGCGTTCACCATTCAACAGCTTGGCTGCTGCACGAAAGTGACCGATGTTGGTCATGCACGAACCGATGAAGACTTCATCGATCTTGTTACCGGCAACCTCGGACATCGTCTTGACGTCGTCCGGATCGTTCGGGCAAGCAACGATTGGTTCGATGATTTCGTTCAAATCGATTTCGATCACGGCTGCGTAATCTGCATCCGCATCACCTTCAAGCAACTGTGGATTGGCAACCCATGCTTCCATCGCGTTGATACGGCGTTGCAACGAACGTGCATCGGCGTAACCTTCCGAGATCATCCAACGCAGCAACGTGATGTTCGAGTTCAAGTACTCGATGATCGGTTCCTTATCGAGCTTCACCGTACAACCGGCGGCCGAACGTTCTGCAGACGCGTCGGTCAGTTCGAACGCTTGCTCGATCTTCAACTGCGGCAGACCTTCGATTTCGAGGATGCGACCGGAGAAGATGTTTTTCTTACCTTGTTTCGCAACCGTCAACAGACCTTGCTTGATCGCGTACAACGGAATTGCATTGACCAAATCACGCAACGTAACGCCCGGCTGCATTTCACCCTTGAAGCGAACCAAAACCGACTCCGGCATATCCAACGGCATCACGCCAGTTGCCGCCGCAAATGCAACGAGACCCGAACCCGCTGGGAACGAGATGCCAATCGGGAAACGCGTGTGCGAGTCACCACCGGTGCCGACCGTATCCGGCAGCAACATGCGGTTCAACCACGAGTGGATGATGCCGTCGCCCGGACGCAGCGAAATGCCGCCAAGGTTCGAGATGAAGTCCGGCAGCGTGTGATGCGTGACAACGTCGACTGGCTTCGGATAAGCCGCGGTGTGACAGAACGATTGCATGACCAAGTCAGCCGAGAAGCCCAGGCATGCCAAGTCCTTCAACTCGTCACGCGTCATTGGACCCGTCGTATCTTGCGAGCCCACCGACGTCATGCGCGGTTCGCAGTATGTACCTGGACGAACGCCCTTGCCTTCTGGCAGACCGCATGCGCGACCGACCATCTTCTGAGCGAGCGTATAACCCTTACCCGTATCTTCCGGATTGTGCGGCAGACGGAACAGCGTCGATGCTTCCAGACCCAGTGCTTCGCGTGCCTTCGCAGTCAAGCCACGGCCGACGATCAATGGAATACGACCACCTGCACGGACTTCGTCCAGCAACACGTCGGACTTGAGGGTGAAGTCAGCGATTTTGACACCGTCCTTCAATGCAACGCCTTCATAAGGACGCAGCTCAACGACGTCGCCCATGTTCATTTGCGAAACATCGAGTTCGATTGGCAGCGCGCCTGCGTCTTCCATGGTGTTATAAAAAATCGGCGCAATCTTCGAGCCCAGGCAAACACCGCCGAAGCGCTTGTTCGGAATGAAAGGAATGTCTTCGCCTGTGAACCACAGCACCGAGTTGGTGGCCGACTTACGCGATGAACCCGTACCGACAACGTCACCGACGTAAGCAACCAAGTTGCCCTTATCCTTCAACGAGTTGATGAAATTGACTGGGCCGCGGACGCCGTCTTGTTCCGGCTCGATACCATCGCGCTTGTTCTTCAACATTGCCAATGCGTGCAAAGGAATGTCAGGACGCGTCGTTGCATCCGGCGCCGGCGACAGATCGTCGGTATTCGTTTCACCGGTGACCTTGAACACCGTAATCGTCATCGACTCAGGCACTTCCGGCTTCGACGTAAACCATTCCGCATCCGCCCACGATTGCAGCACCGACTTTGCATTCTCGTTACCGGCCTTCGCCTTCTCTTCGACGTCATGGAACGCATCAAAAACCAACAACGTATGCTTCAACGCATCCGCTGCGATCGTGCCAACCGTTGCATCATCCAATAGATCCACGAGTGGCATCACGTTGTAACCACCGAGCATGGTGCCCAACAACTTCGTCGCTTCTTCGCGCGAGATCAGCTTGTTGACTTCAGCGCCCTTCGCGATGTCGGCAAGGAACGCGGCCTTTACACGTGCCGCGTCATCGACGCCCGCTGGAACGCGTTCGCGCAACAAGTCAAGCAGGAAACCTTCTTCGCCGGTCGGTGGATTCTTGAGAAGCTCCACCACATCCGCAGTTTGCTGCGCGTTCAAAGGCAGTGGTGGGATACCCAGAGCGGCGCGATCGGCGACGTGCTGGCGGTAATTCTCAAGCATTGATGACATGCAAAATCCTCAGTTGAATTGAAAGCGCGAACTGCCCGCGCTTAGCCCCATAATTGTGCCAAAAATGACCGTTTTTTTCAAGTCAAGCACCCCACTTTCGCATGGGTTAAACATGAATTTCGTATGATAGTGGGTGAAGTTATCGTGCAAGGAGAAACACCATGTTGGACACATTCAATACCAAGCGAAAACTCGACGTCCAGGGAAAGTCGTTGAGCTACTACTCGCTGCCGGCGTTGGGCGAGAAATTTGATATCTCCCATCTGCCGTTTGCCATGAAGATTCTCCTGGAGAACTTGCTGCGCCACGAAGATGGTGGGCAGACCGTTGGACCGGAACATATCGAAGCGGTCGCGAAGTGGGATTCATCGAAGGCATCCGACCAGGAGATTGCGTTTATGCCTGCGCGTGTTTTGCTGCAGGACTTTACCGGCGTTCCGTGCGTCGTCGACCTCGCCGCAATGCGCGATGCCGTGACCAACCTCGGTGGCAATGCAAGCCAGATCAACCCATTGATTCCGTCGGAGCTCGTCATTGACCACTCCGTGCAAGTTGACGTGTTTGGCCGCAACGATGCGTTGGACTTGAACGCCAAGATTGAATTTCAGCGCAACGGTGAGCGTTATGCGTTTTTGAAATGGGGTCAAAACGCTTTCCAAGACTTCAAGGTCGTCCCACCGGAAACCGGCATCGTGCACCAAGTAAACCTTGAGCATCTCGCGCGTGTCGTTATGGAACGCGAGATTGATGGTGAAGCGTTTGCTTATCCGGACACCGTGTTTGGTACGGACTCGCACACCACGATGATCAACGGCATCGGCGTCCTCGGTTGGGGCGTTGGTGGCATTGAAGCGGAAGCGGCGATGTTGGGACAACCTTCCTCGATGCTCATTCCTGAAGTCGTCGGCTTCAAACTCACGGGCAAGTTGCCGGAAGGCAGCACCGCGACGGATCTCGTACTCACGGTGACGCAGATGTTGCGGACGCATGGTGTGGTTGGAAAGTTTGTGGAGTTTTTTGGCGAAGGCTTGCAGCACTTGCCGTTGGCAGATCGCGCGACGATTGCAAACATGGCGCCGGAATATGGCGCGACGTGCGGTATTTTCCCGGTTGATGACGAGTCGCTTCGTTACATGCGCTTGTCCGGTCGCAGTGAAGAAAATATCGCCGTTGTCGAAGCGTATGCGAAGGCGCAAGGTCTGTGGCATGAGCCAGGACAAGCTGCCGCGAAATACAGCGCTGTTCTTGAGTTGGATATGTCGACGGTCGTTGCATCGCTGGCCGGTCCGAAGCGTCCGCAGGATCGCGTTTTGCTGTCGGACATGAAAAAGAACTTCGAAGAGACAATCTGCGATCACATCGTCAGCCGTTTGCCGAAACCAAGTTCGGTTGAGCGTTTGCTCGATGAAGGTGGTGGTCAACATCAATCCGAACGCTTGGCCGCGAAGCCAGCCGTCAGCAAGGTCACACTGGACGAGGTCGAATGCGAACTGACCGACGGCTCGGTTGTGATTGCGGCAATTACTTCCTGTACGAATACGTCGAACCCTGCCGTGATGTTGGCGGCCGGTTTGCTTGCTCGTAATGCGAATGCGAAAGGCATCAAGTCGAAGGCATGGGTCAAGACTTCTTTGGCACCGGGCTCCAAGGTGGTCACCGACTACTTGAAACAAGCGGACCTGCTTGATGATTTGGAAGCATTGGGTTTCTACCTCGTGGGTTACGGTTGCACAACTTGTATCGGTAACTCGGGCCCACTTGCACAACCGGTGTCGGCTGCGATTGCGCAGAATGATTTGGCGGTGGCGGGTGTTTTGTCAGGGAACCGCAACTTCGAAGGCCGCATCCATCAGGAAGTGAAATTGAATTTCCTCGCGTCCCCTCCTCTCGTGGTGGCATACGCGATTGCCGGCACGCTCGATATCGACATGACCAAGGATCCGATCGCAAAGGATCGCGATGGCAACGATGTTTACTTGAAGGACATTTGGCCGACCTCAGCGGAAATTGCGGATATGATCCGTCAAACGATTTCGCCTGAAATGTTTGCCAAAAACTACTCCGATGTCTTCAAGGGCGACGAACGCTGGAACAATATCGATGCACCGAAGGGTGAGCGCTTCGAATGGAATGGTGATTCGACGTACATCAAGAATCCACCTTACTTCGACGGCATGACGATGGAAGTCGGCAAGATCAACGACATCTCCGGCGCACGCGTCCTCGGTTTATTTGGTGATTCGATCACGACGGACCACATCTCACCTGCGGGGAACATCAAGGCAGACTCGCCTGCTGGATTGTTCCTGCAAAGCCGTGGCGTGAAGCCGGTGGATTTCAACTCCTACGGTTCCCGTCGTGGCAATGATGACGTGATGGTGCGCGGTACTTTTGCAAATATCCGTATCAAAAACTTGATGATGGACGGCAAGGAAGGCGGCTACACGAAGTACTTCGCCGACAAGGATGCTGCGGGCGAAGACATGTCGATCTACGATGCTTCGATGCGCTATCAATCCGAAGGCACGCCACTGATTGTCATGGCAGGCAAGGAATACGGCACGGGCTCGTCACGTGACTGGGCTGCGAAGGGCACCAACCTTCTCGGCGTCAAGGCGGTGATCACCGAGAGCTTCGAACGCATTCACCGTTCGAACTTGGTGGGAATGGGCGTGTTGCCGCTGCAATTCCAGGATGGCATCAATGCCATTACGCTCGGACTCGATGGTTCGGAAACGTTCGACATTACGGGGCTCGATGATGGCGCTTCCAAAACTGCCACCGTCACCGCCACCCGCCGCGATGGATCGACGAAGGAGTTTACGGTCAATGTGTTGTTGCTGACCCCGAAGGAAGTGGAGTATTTCCGCAACGGTGGCATTTTGCAGTACGTGCTCCGACAGCTTGCCAGCAAGCACGCGGCGTAGTTTTTCGCCATACGAAAGCCCCATTCAGCGAATGGGGCTTTTTCAGCTGAATTCTTGATAAATCAGGGAAGTTCTAATACGCTGAATAGATACGTATGCAGTGGCGCAATCGTGCGCCCAAGCACCAACCTTTCAGGGAAGTACGAAGCAGATGTCAGAATCAATGCCGTGGTTAGATAGCTATCCAGAAGGTGTTCCGGCCGAAATCAATCCGGATGCCTATTCGTCCATCAACGCGGTATTCGACGATGCCATCGCGAAGTACGGGAATCGACCTGCTTTTCACAGCATGGGCACGACGATCACCTACTCCGAACTCAATGGTTATGTGGATGAGTTTGCTTCGTATTTGATCAATGTTTTGAAATTGCAGAAAGGTGACCGCATCGCCATCATGATGCCGAACTGTTTGCAGTATCCGATTGCGATTTTCGGCGCCCTGCGTGCTGGCTTGATCGTCGTCAACACGAACCCGATGTACACGCCGCGTGAGTTGAAGCATCAGCTCTGCGACAGTGGCGCTTCCGCAATTGTCGTTCTCGACAACTTCGCATCGACGGTTGAGAAGGTTCTCTCTGAGTGTCCGGTGAAGACCGTGATCACCACCGGACTTGGCGATCGCTTGAGCGGTTTGAAAAAGCCAATCGTCAACTTCGTCGTCAAGTACGTCAAGAAGATGGTCCCTGCTTTCAACATTCCAGGCGCGATCCGTTTCAATGATGCGTTGGCTCAAGGTAAGGGCAAGTCGTTCACGCGTCCGGAAGTGACGAATGACGATACGGCGTTTTTGCAGTACACCGGTGGTACCACGGGTGTTGCGAAGGGCGCTGTGCTTCTGCATCGCAATCTCGTTGCGAACATGGAGCAAGCTTCTGCGTGGGTTGGCAAGGACGTCCGCCTCGGTCAGGAAATCATCATCACTGCCCTGCCGCTGTATCACATCTTTGCGTTGACGGCGAACTTGTTGGTCTTCATGAAGTTCGGTGCATTGAACTGGCTGATCACGAATCCGCGCGATATGCCTAATTTCGTGAAGGAATTGGCGAAATCGAATTTCACCGCGATCACCGGCGTCAACACGTTATTCAACGGTCTATTGAATACCGAAGGTTTCGACAAGCTCGATTTCTCCAAGTTGCATCTGGCTCTCGGCGGCGGCATGGCTGTGCAACGTCCAGTCGCTGATCGCTGGAAGAAAGTCACCGGCGTCACTCTGGTTGAAGCCTATGGTCTGACCGAAACTTCACCTGCTGCAATGATCAACCCGATCACGTTGCAAGACTATAACGGTGCGATTGGTTTGCCACTGCCATCCACCGATGCGAAGGTCATCGATGATGACGGCAACACGCTTGCCCGCGGCGAAGTTGGTGAGCTGTGCATCAAGGGTCCGCAAGTCATGAAGGGTTACTGGCGTCGTCCCGATGAAACCGCGAAGGTTCTCGATGCGGATGGTTGGTTGAAGACGGGTGACATTGCGAAAATGGATGAGCAAGGCTACCTGTACATTGTCGATCGCAAGAAGGACATGATTCTCGTCTCCGGCTTCAACGTCTATCCAAACGAAATCGAAGACACGATGGCAGCGATGCCGGGCATTGCGGAAGTTGCCGCAATCGGTGTCGACGATGAGCATTCGGGTGAAGCGGTGAAACTGTTTGTCGTTCGTAAGGACCCTGCCCTGACGGAAGCTCAGGTCAAGGAATTCGCGCATGCCAACTTGACGGGCTACAAGCGTCCACGTCATGTGGAGTTCGCAGATGAGTTGCCGAAGACGAACGTCGGTAAGATCCTGCGCCGTGAATTGCGCGACAGAGAAAAGGCGAAAGGCTGAACCTGAAACTTGAAACTTGAAATGAAAACGCCGCGAATTAACTTCGCGGCGTTTTGCTTTGTATAGCTTTTACCTTTTACCTCAACGCGAAGCGTCCGGCCGCATGTACGGAAACAGTAATACATCGCGAATCGACACCGAGCCCGTCAACAACATGACGAAACGGTCGACACCGATGCCGAGACCGCCGGTTGGCGGCAGGCCGACTTCGAGTGCGCGGATGTAGTCCGCATCGTAATGCATGGCTTCGTCGTCACCGGAGTCCTTCGCTTCGACTTGCGCCAGGAAGCGAGCGGCCTGGTCTTCCGAGTCGTTCAACTCCGAGAAGCCATTCGCCATTTCCTTGCCGCCGATGAACAGCTCGAAACGGTCGGTCACTTCAGGATCATGGTCGCGGGCGCGTGCCAATGGCGACACTTCAACTGGATGCTCGGTGATGAAGGTTGGTTGGATCAGCGTGTCTTCGACCGTCGCCTCAAAAACTTCCAACAACAGCTTGCCCCAACCATACGACGGCTTGAACTTGATCTTCAGGCGTTCGCAGTGAGCACGCATTTTGGATACGTCACGGATGTCGTCAGCCGCGATCTCCGGATTCAGCTCGAGAACGGCATCAACCATCGACCAACGGCGGAATTTCGGACCCAGGTCGATCGTGTTGCCTTCCCATTCCACGGCGGTCGCACCGAGCACGGAAGACGCGACGTCGCGCATCAGATTTTCGGTAAGGTCCATGATTTCGTTGTACGTCGCATACGCTTCATACAGTTCCATCATCGTGAACTCAGGGTTATGACGCGTCGACACGCCTTCGTTACGGAAGTTGCGGTTGATTTCGTAGACGCGCTCGAGGCCGCCGACAACCAGACGCTTGAGATAAAGCTCAGGCGCAACACGCAGATACAAATCGAGATCCAACGCGTTGTGATGCGTGGCAAAAGGTTTCGCCGTCGCCCCACCTGGAATGTAATGCATCATCGGCGTTTCAACTTCGAGGAAGCGCCGTGAATCCAACCACTCGCGCATCGCACGGACGATCTTCGAACGCTTCACGAACACTTCGCGTGCTTCCGGCGAAACGATGAGATCGACGTAACGCTGACGGTAACGCTGTTCGACATCGCTCAAACCATGGAACTTGTCCGGCAATGGGCGCAGTGATTTGGTCAACAAACGCAGCTTATCTGCCTTGATCGAAAGCTCGCCGGTCTTGGTGCGCGTCAAAACACCTTCCGCCGCGATGATGTCACCGACGTCCCACGTTTTGAAACGATCGTAAACATCGCCCAGTTCGCTGCCTTGCAAGTAAAGCTGCAAGGCGCCGGATTCGTCCTGGATTTTGGCAAATGATGCCTTACCCATGACGCGCTTGAACATCAAACGTCCTGCAACAACAGCGCGCTGACCCACCGATTCCAACGCCTCGGCAGTCCAGTGATCAGCATCGGCAAATTTCGCATGCAGATCACCGGCGAAATCTTCACGGCGGAAATCATTCGGAAATGCAACGCCCTCTTCGCGCATGGCCGCAAGTTTGGCGCGGCGCTCGGCGATCAGCTTGTTTTCGTCGATGGGTTGATTGGTATCACTCATGGTGCATTCCCACAAAAATTAAACTTGATCCGGACGCTTGGAACCCGCGTCGAGACCCATTTTCAAAGAGGCTTCAACGAACTCGTCGAGATCGCCATCCAACACCTTCTGTGTGTCAGAGCGTTCGATGCCCGTGCGCAAATCCTTGATGCGTGATTGATCCAAAACATAGTTCCGGATCTGCGAGCCCCAGCCAATGTCAGACTTCGTTGCTTCCAACGCATCCTTCGCGGCGTTGCGCTTCGACATCTCGAGCTCGTACAACTTCGCAGCCAACATCTTCATCGCGCGATCGCGGTTCGCGTGCTGCGAGCGCTCGGTCTGACAGGCCACCACCGTGTTCGTCGGAACGTGGGTGATGCGGACGGCGGATTCGGTTTTGTTAACGTGCTGACCACCGGCGCCCGATGCGCGGTAAACGTCCGTCTTCAAGTCTGCAGGATTGATGTCAATCTCGAAGCTATCGTCAACTTCCGGCGAGACGAACACCGAGGTAAAACTCGTATGGCGCTTGTTGTCCGAATCGAACGGCGACTTACGCACCAAACGGTGCACGCCAATTTCGGTCTTCAACCAGCCGTATGCGTACTCGCCTTCAACGCGGAACGTTGCAGATTTAATGCCAGCGACATCGCCGCCCGAGGCTTCCATCAACTCAACCTTCCAGCCGCGGGACTCGCCCCAACGCAGATACATACGCAAAAGAATTTCCGCCCAATCCTGCGCTTCCGTTCCACCGGCGCCCGCTTGAACATCTACGAATGCGTTTGCTGAATCCATTTCACCGCTGAACATACGGCGGAATTCGAGTTGCTCGATGTCCTTCGTGAAACGTCCGAGATCATCGACGACGGACAAAGCGGTGTCTTCGTCATCTTCCATTTCGGCGAGCTCGAGCAACTCTTCCGCGCCAACTAGGCCTTCGCCAAGATTGGTTAAGCCAGAGACAACTTTATCGAGGCTGGAGCGTTCACGGCCAAGCGCCTGGGCCCGCTCGGCGTCGTTCCAGACGTCGGGGCTTTCCAGCTCGCGGTTTACTTCTTCAAGACGTTCGACTTTGCTGTCAAAGTCAAAGATACCCCCTCAGCGAATCGACGCGCTCACGCAGGTCATCGATTTGCTGACGGACGGGATTGAGTTCAATCATGTCGCGTTACTACTTTCAAAAAGGCGAATCCGCTATTTTAGCAGATCGCACCGCCCTACTTTATCCAGAACTTGAAGCGGTCGGTCGGTCGAATTTGAAAAACCGTCCCGCCGAATTGAACGTTCAACTTGCCTTTGGTGGCTTCGAACGATGGATCCAACCAGTCACGTTCGAGCGAAGCGCAGCGCGTGACATCGCGCAGATCAATCAGCACATCCGTATCGAGCGACGCGGCCGCTGCGTCCGTGCGCATCATGGCATCACCGTCCGCCCAATCCCACATCGCCTTGAGTTCATCGTTCGGTGACATCAGCATCGCACGCGAATTCAACTTAGGCACCGACGCCGCCGACGAACTACGCCACGGCCACATCAAGTTGATCGCATGCGCACCGCGGCGTCGACGAGCTTCATTCACCGGATGGTCGTGCAATGCAATCTGCAAGTCATTGATCACCGAACGCCACGAGCGCGAAGCCTCGTCTCGGGTTTCACCACCCGGAAAGTGCTCGAGCAAATCCTCACCCAACACATCCCAGGTCGGCGTGAATGAAGTCAATGCACGCGACGACGGCACTCCAAGATACGCGCGATCCGGCAGCGGCCAATGCAACACCATGCCGTGTTCATCCAACACACTCTGCAATGACGCAAGTAACGACACGCGCTCGGAATCCGAAATATTGAGCATGTGCCCAAACCCCAACATCACCACGCCATTCATATCAGGAACGACGGATGCAGGATCTAACCGCAACCACACCAAATCGGGCGAAGCCAATTCACCATGATCCAAGCGATACGTCGCTTCGACCAACGGCCACTCTGACTCGTTCAAGCCGGAGAACAACGATGGCGCCTCCACCTGCGATGCCCTCGCGAAACGCAACCGCCATGCATCGGAAAAACTCCCATGCAACTCCGACAGTTCGGCGAGCAGCAGCGTGATCATCTCAATGCATCAATCGCGGTATGACACTTCAACGATTTCGTATTCGCTGACACCGCCCGGTGCTTCGATGGCGACGGAATCGCCTTCGTTTTTGCCGATCAAAGCTCGTGCCACCGGCGAAGAAATCGCGATCATGCCTTGACGGATATCGGCTTCGAGATCGCCGACGATTTGATAAGTTTTTTCCTCGTCCGTATTCACATCCGCCAAAACCACATGCGCACCGAACACAACGCGCGAACCTGCATTCAACGACGCCGTGTCGATCACTTGCGAGTGCGACAACTCGGATTCCAGCTGTTTGATGCGACCTTCGATGAAACCTTGTTGCTCACGCGCCGCATGATATTCGGCGTTTTCCTTCAAGTCGCCGTGATCACGCGCTTCCGCGATCGCCGCGATGACCGCAGGACGTTGCACCGACTTCAGTTCTTCCAGTTCAGCGCGCAAGCGTGCGGCGCCTTTCGCAGTAATGGGGGCTTGTGCCATGACAAAAAAATCTCCCGGACGCGAACCTCCCGATTCGCATCACTTCAATCCAATAATCCAGTTGTTTATGCGTGCAGCTGGCTATGCAATTCCTGCAGCGAGTGCACCGTACCTGTACCACGGTACTCCATCGAGTCCACAAAGGCTCGTGCGCCGCTCACCGTCGTCGAATAAGTCAGTCGGTGTTGCAACGCTTCACGGCGGATCGAGAACGAGTCGTTGATCGCCATGCGGCCTTCTGTGGTGTTGATAATGTACACAATTTCGCCGTTCTTGATGAGATCGACGATATTCGGACGACCATCCGTCACCTTGTTGACGTACTCACACTCAACGCCATTCTCCGACAGGAACGTTTGCGTGCCCGACGTTGCGACGATGTCGTAGCCCATTTGACGCAACTTCTTGGCAACCACCAAAACACGCTTCTTATCCGGATCGCGCACCGAGATAAACACCTTGCCGGAGGATGGAATCGCCTTGATGCCTGCCGCTTCCTGCGCACGTGCAATCGCCGCCGCAAAGTTCGTACCAACGCCCATGACTTCACCGGTCGAACGCATTTCAGGTCCGAGGATCGGATCCACGCCCTGGAATTTCGCAAATGGGAAAATCGCTTCCTTCACCGAGTAATACGATGGAACGATTTCCTTCGTCGCACCCTGCTCTGCCAACGTCATGCCGGCCATGCAGCGTGCCGCAATTTTGGCAAGTGGTTTGCCGATTGCCTTGGAAACATAAGGCACCGTACGGGATGCGCGCGGATTCACTTCAATCAAGTAGATCGTTTCGCTGCCATCTCCGTCGTATTTGATCGCGAACTGCGTGTTCATCAATCCAACGACACCGAGTGCCTTCGCCAATGCACGGACTTGCTCGCGCAACTTATCCTGCGTGCGCGGAGACAAAGAATACGGTGGCAGCGAACACGACGAGTCACCGGAGTGAACGCCGGCTTCTTCGATGTGCTCCATGATGCCGCCGATCAGAACGTTGCCGTCCTTGTCCGCAATCACGTCGACGTCGACTTCAACGGCGTTATCGAGGAATCGATCCAACAAAACCGGCGAATCATTCGACACCTGCACCGCATCGCGGATGTAACGCGTCAAATCCGCATCGGAATGCACGACTTCCATCGCACGACCACCAAGGACGTACGAAGGACGCACAACCAGCGGATAGCCAATTTGCGATGCCAGGGTCAATGCTTCATCCGGATTGCGCGCGGTACGGTTCAGCGGTTGTGCCAAACCAAGCTCTTCCACCAACTGCTGGAAGCGCTCACGATCTTCCGCCAAGTCGATGCTGTCCGGCGTTGTGCCGATCACAGGCACACCATTCGCTGCCAACGCACGCGCGAGTTTCAACGGAGTCTGACCACCGTACTGCACGATCACGCCCTTCGGCTTCTCCAAATGCGCAATTTCCAGCACATCTTCCAACGTCAACGGTTCGAAGTACAAACGATCCGACGTGTCGTAATCGGTGGAAACAGTTTCAGGATTGCAGTTGACCATGATCGTTTCATAGCCATCTTCGCGCAACGCCAAAGATGCATGCACACAGCAATAGTCGAATTCGATACCCTGACCGATGCGGTTAGGACCGCCGCCGAGGACCATGATCTTTTCACGGTCCGTTGGATTAGATTCGCACTCATCTTCGTACGTCGAATACATGTACGCGGTTGCCGTTGCGAATTCACCTGCACAGGAATCGACGCGCTTATAAACAGGACGCACTCCGAGTGCCTGACGCAACGTACGCACTGCAGTCTCATCAGACTTCGTCAACGCAGCAATGCGGGCATCACTGAAGCCCATGCGCTTGAGTTGACGCATGCGTACCTTATCCATGCCGGCAAGGCCCTGCACTTCAACGTCGCGTTCAACTTCAATGATGTGCTCGATTTGATCGAGGAACCAAGGATCCACAAACGAAAACCTATGCACGTCTTCCAACGACATGCCCGCACGGAATGCATCCGCAATATAAAAAATCCGTTCAGGACCCGGCGCCTTCAATTCATAACGCAGCGTGTCGAGGTCTTCGAATGATTCGAGGTCCAGCTCAATTGGATCCAAGCCAACCTTGCCAATTTCCAGTCCACGCAATGCTTTCTGCAACGACTCCTGGAACGTGCGTCCCATCGCCATCACTTCACCAACCGACTTCATCTGCGTCGTCAATCGCGCATCGGCCTGCGGGAATTTCTCGAACGCAAAACGCGGAATCTTCGTCACGACATAATCGATCGAAGGTTCGAACGATGCCGGCGTTGCACCGCCCGTGATGTCATTGCGTAGTTCATCAAGCGTGTAACCGACGGCCAACTTCGCAGCGATCTTCGCAATCGGAAAGCCCGTTGCTTTCGATGCCAGCGCAGACGAGCGCGAGACGCGTGGATTCATTTCGATGACGACAACGCGGCCATCGCGTGGGTTGATTCCGAACTGCACATTCGAACCACCGGTGTCCACGCCGATCTTGCGCAGGACCGCGATCGATGCATCACGCAGCCGCTGATATTCCTTATCCGTCAGTGTTTGCGCAGGAGCAACCGTAATCGAGTCACCGGTGTGCACGCCCATGGCGTCAAAGTTTTCGATGGAGCAAACGATGATGCAGTTATCCGCAGTATCGCGGACCACTTCCATCTCGAACTCCTTCCAACCGAGCACGGATTCTTCAACGAGAATTTCAGACACTGGCGAAAGCTCGAGACCGCGCTTGGCAATCTCTTCGAACTCTTCCTTGTTGTAAGCGATACCACCACCCGTACCACCCAACGTAAAGGATGGACGGATGATTGTTGGATAACCGACCTTGGCTTGCGTCGCGACGGCTTCTTCAAACGTCTTTGCAACTTCCGCCTTCGGACATTCCAAGCCAATGTCTTGCATCGCCACGCGGAACAATTCACGGTCTTCTGCCATCCGGATCGCGTCGCGTGATGCACCGATCAATTCGACGTTGTACTTCTCGAGCACACCGTTATCAGCGAGATCCAAAGCACAATTCAACGCAGTCTGACCGCCCATCGTTGGCAGCAATGCATCGGGCTTCTCCTTGGCGATGATCTTCTCGACCGTTTGCCAATTGATCGGCTCGATGTAAACCGCATCCGCCATTTCCGGATCCGTCATGATGGTCGCCGGGTTACTGTTGACCAGCACAACCCGGTAACCCTCGTCACGCAAAGCCTTACATGCCTGCGCCCCGGAATAGTCAAACTCACAGGCTTGTCCGATAACAATCGGTCCCGCGCCGATGATGAGAATGGTCTTCAGGTCGTTACGTTTTGGCATGTTGCTCTCTTATGGATGAAACGGTGAAAAACTAACTTACTTTCCGGCACCGATGTGCCGGTCGAAAAATGCCGCGGTCCTTTCGGCAGCCTTCACTTGATTCTCGTTCGATACGAAGCCGTGTCCTTCCTTAGGCTCGACGAGTACTTCTTCAGGGCCCTTACCAGCATCCTTCAAAGCCTTGGTGAATACATTGAATTGTGACATCGGAACGCGCTCATCCATGGCGCCGTGAATAAGCATCACCGGCACTTTCAACTTGGATACGTTGTAAACCGGTGACTGTGCACGTCGCTCTTCAACGGTTGTTGGGTAAACACGCTTCAAGTATTCACGGCCGGAATTACTCAATTGAATGTCGCTGTCCTTCGCCAGTTGGTCAAGATCATATACCCCGACATAGCCGACTGCACAGCGGTATAAATCCGGTTCGCGGATGACACTCTGCAATGCTGCGTAACCGCCGTAAGACGCACCGTAGGTGCAGATTCGATTCTTGTTGACCACACCGTCCTTGACAAGCGATTGCACGGCATCCGTCATATCGTCAATCATCGTGGTACCCCAATTGCGGTAGCCCATTTTCTCAAATGAATTGCCGTAACCACCCGAACCGCGGAAGTTAACCTGCAATACTGCGTAGCCGCGGTTTGCGAAGTATTGCACCTCCGGGTCAAAGCCCCAGTAGTCGCGCGGTCCGTGGGGACCACCATGGGGATGCATGATCAAAGGAAGGTTTTTCCCATTTGAACCGTTTGGGACGGTAAGGAAACCATGCAGTTTCGTGCCATCACGGCCTGTAAAGGTGATCGGATTGGACTGTGACATCTGCGAAGGTTTGATCCACGGCATCGCAGCCATCAGGAAGCGAGCCTTGCCAGTGCGATGGTCATACAAATAAAAACTGCCCGGATCCGTGTCACTGTATGCTCGGAACAAGATCAGGTTCCCGTCGAGCGTTTTGCCGCGGAATTCCACTACCTTGTCATCAAACGAGTTGATCAAACCACCGAAGATGCTTGCTTCCTTCGATTTACGGTCTACGAACTCATAGTAGGGAACGCCATCCTGATAGCGGACAGCAGCCAGATTCCTTCCATCAAATGTGGAAACCGTCCCTTCAATGTCGGATGGTTTAGAGGCATAAATCACCTCATCCTTACCGGTTGCGAGATCACGCAGCACCAAGCGTTCCGGTTCGCCGTGATCACTGACCGCCATATAGGCGTGGGTTCCATCGCTTGCCAGCTTCAATGGTCGGATTGCGCCGTCTCCCATTGATGACTCATGAATTTTCGTCCAGTTATCCGAGTCCCGGCGGTAGACGTAGAACTTGGTGTCGTCCTTGGACCCTGTGGCAAACGCAGCTTCTCCATTTGCATTAACGAAAAACGAACCAGGCGACAGCGGAGCTGCGGCAATCTTCGCCAAATTCGCGGAATAGACGTTCAGCTTGTAAAGCGTTGCCGTCGGTTGATTGCGCGAGACAATGATTGTGCGTGGATCCGCAGGCGTGGTATCAACGATCGTGTACGCCGCACCAAGTTCGAAATACTTCTTGTCAGTATCATCCACGTTGACCAAGAGCACATTCGGCAGCAATCGCGGACGTTCCTGACTATCTTCTTTCTTCGCCATGGTAATTGCGATGCGATTGTCATTGACCCAAACGGTCCGTGCAATATGATGTCGCGGACCAAAGTCCCATTTACCCAATGGTTTCAAGTCCGCTGTTTGCATTGCGACTAGAATCGTGCGGTCACCCTTGGGAACTTCGACCGTCATGAACTCCCCGGTCGGCGACAGCGTCAAGTTCTGCGCCTGCATATCCTTGAAGAAGTCCATCGTCGGAATGCGTGGTGCTTGCGCGATCGCGACCGATGCCGTTGTTGCAAACATCAGCGCGACCAAAAAACTCATTGAACGCTTAAATTTCATAACTGCCCCTCAGTGTTATGGGTTGTTCGGAGTTGGACCGAGATGCTTGCGCAGGAACGCCGCCATCTTCGGGTAAAGATTCATTTGCGCCTTGAACGCGTAGAACCCGTGACCTTCGTTCTTCTCGACAACCGTCACTTCAGGCGGCTTACCGGCCTTCTCAAGTTCGCGCTTCAGGAAGTCGTACTGCGAAATTGGCACGCGAGGATCCTTTGCACCGTGGACCAACATCACAGGCACGTTAATCTTGTCGATGTTGAAACCTGCCGATTGCGCATTGCGTGCGCCACGATCCGACGGGAACACCAGGTCCTGGTAAGCACGGCCCGACTTGCGCTTGGCAACGTCACTGTCAGTGAGCCACAGATCCATGTTGTACATGCCGACATAACCGATCGCGCACTTGTACATGTTCGGCTCGCGCACAATGCTCTGCAGTGCGGCGTAACCACCGTAGGACGCCCCGTACGTACAAACGCGCTTCGGATCGACGAAGCCTTGCGACACAGCCCACTTCACGCCGTCCGTCATGTCATCAATCATCTTCAGACCCCAGTTGCGGTAGCCCATTTTCTCAAAGGCATTACCGTAACCACCGGAACCGCGGAAGTTCACCTGCAATACTGCATAGCCGAGATTTGCCAGATACTGCACTTCCGGATTGAAGCCCCAGTCGTCGCGTGGACCATGCGGACCACCGTGCGGATGCAAAATCAACGGAAGGTTGCGGTGTTCTGCGTCCTTCGGCATCGTCAAATAACCGTGAATGGTCACACCATCGCGGGCTTTGTATGTAATCGGCGTCATCTCGGACATTTGATCCGGTTTGATCCAATCCATTGAGCTGACGAGAAAGTTCGCCTTATTGGTCGGACGGTCGAACAAGTAGTAGCTACCCGGATCCGTATCACTGAAGACATGCATCAAAATCTTGTTGCCATCCTTCGAGATACCGCGGAAACGAACGGCTTTGCCTTGATCCGTGAAGCTGTTGATCAAGCTTGCATATGTGCGCGCTTCAGGATGCGTCTTGTTGATGAACTTGTATTCCGGAAAACCATCCTGGTAATACACCATCAAAATTTCCTTGCCATCCGAACTGCGCACGACACCTTCAGGGTCGACTGTTTGCGATGGAACGAGGACCGTTTCCTTGTTCGTCTCCGGATCAATCATTGCGATGCGCGATGGTTCACCCTTGTCGCTCAATTCGAAGTAGGCATTCTTGCCATCGGGGAACATGCCAATCGGATTCTTGTTGCCTTCGCCCATGTCGAATTCGGAGATCTGCTTCCAAGCGTTTCCGTCACGGCGCAGCACGTAAGACTTCGTGCCTTCCTTGCCACCTGTTGCATACTTCACATTGCCTTGCGAGTCCACCAAAAAGCTACCCGGACGCAGCGGCGCCGTCGCCACCACAACCGTGTTGCCGGTGTAGACATTCAACTTATACAAGTAGGCATCCGGCACTGAACGCGACACGAGAATATTCTTGTCATCGTCTTTCAACGTCGAGACGATCTGGTAATAGATGCCGTTGCCAATTTCGATGCGTTGGCTGCCATCAACGTTCGTTGCGAACGCAACGCCGTCCTGACCCGTCAAGTCGAACTTACCTTCACGGTAGCTCACGAACATGATGAAACGGTTGTCATTGACCCACAGAACACGATCAACGTGACTGCGTTCGCCCAGTTCCCAACCACCGACCTTCTTCATGTCGGAGACGCGGAAAGCGGTAAGAACCGTCTTGTTCTCGACAGGCGTCGCCACCGTAATGTATTCGCCCGTCGGCGAGAGCGAGACGCTCGTAAACTCAGGATCCTTGAAAAAATCCCCAACCGGAACAACGGCGGCAAATGCTGCATTCACCCAAACCGCCATCACTAACAACAATCCGAGTAAGCCCCTCTTCAACATATTTCCGCTCTCCCAAACAAATCCGATAACTTTAGTTCGTGCGCGCAGCCAGAACTTTCGCAAACTGTTCAAACAATCCTGCCACATCATGTGGACCTGGGCTCGCCTCCGGGTGTCCCTGGAAACTGAACACAGGCGCATCTTTCAACGCAATGCCCTGATTGGTACCGTCAAAAAGCGATCGATGCGTCACCTCCACCGACTCCGGCAACGTCGCTTCATCAATGCAGAAGCCATGGTTCTGCGAAGTGATCATGACGCGTCCAGTCTTGAGATCCTGGACAGGGTGATTCGCACCATGATGTCCGTGCGGCATCTTCATCGTCTGCGCACCAACCGCCAGTCCGATCAACTGGTGACCAAGGCAAATTCCAAACGTTGGGATCTTCTTATCAATGAACGTACGAATCGCATCAATTGCATAATCACAAGGCGCCGGATCCCCTGGACCATTCGACAGGAAAATCCCATCCGGGTTTAACGCCAATGCTTCTTCTGCAGTCGTCGTTGCAGGCACGACCGTCAATCGACAACCGCTATCGACCAACAACCGCAAAATATTGAGCTTCACCCCGAAGTCATACGCCACAACATGGAACTTGCCGTCGCCGTGCGTGACTTCGTTCTTGTCGAGGTCCAGCGTGCCTTCGTTCCAGTCGTAGTTCTTCGGCGTCGACACGACCTTCGCGAGATCCATTCCGGACAGCCCAGGAAATCCGCGTGCCGCCGCAAGGGCTTGTTCGACATCGATGTTGTCGCCAGCCATTACCGCGCCATTCTGGTTGCCCTTCTCGCGGAGGATGCGCGTCAGCTTGCGCGTGTCAATGTCGGCGATGCCAACAACGCCGTTGTCGCGCAGCCAATCTTGCAGCGAAACTTGAGCACGCCAATTCGAATGTAAACGCGGCACATCGCGGACGATCAAACCGGATGCCCAGATGGTCGTTGCTTCGTCATCAAGTTGAGTGCAACCGGTGTTACCGATATGCGGATAAGTCAGCGTCACCAGCTGGCGTGCATACGATGGATCGGTGATGACTTCCTGATAACCCGTCAGCGCGGTGTTGAAAACAACTTCTCCGGCCGTGAGTCCGGGTGCGCCTACTGATACGCCCTCGAAAATGGTGCCATCTTCGAGTACGAGAATTGCGGGTTGGGTCACTGGTATCGCCTATCGTGAAAATGAGTGAGAATGCAGCGCTAGAATGCGCTTTGCCACATTTCCGTCGCGTCCGAGCGTTGAGAAATGCTGCTACAGGCGAGTATCTATTTTACAGATTTCGCCCATCAATTTCCAGACGGTGCATCAAGAAAAAGCAAATCCTTCACCGAATACCGCCCCGGTGCGCATCCATCGATCAAACGACCACAACGCAAAGCACCTCTCGCAAAAATATCGCGATTGGTGGCACGGTGAATCAACTCAATCCGCTCACCTAAGCCAGCAAACTGCACCGTATGCTCTCCTACGATGTCACCAGCTCGTATCGCGCTGTATGACGCCGATGCGCCGCCACGTGCTGCAGCATCCCCGAGTGTCAGGGCGGTGCCGCTGGGGGCGTCTTTTTTGTGAATATGATGCTGCTCGATCACGTCGCATTGCCAGTCAGCGTCGCGCAGCATTGCCGCCGCCTGCTCCACCAATTGGTCCAGCACTGCAACACCCAACGAAAAATTACTCGCCCATAGGACTGGAACTTGCATCGCCAAAGCATCGAGTGCGCTGAGGCCATTTTCGTCGAGACCGGTCGTGCCCGTCACGAGCGCGGCATTGCATTCTGCACACAACGCGGTGATGCCGGTGATCCCTTCAGGCAGCGAAAAATCAATCGCCACATCAAACTCCGGCGCAGAAGAAAGCTCGTTACGGCGAGGTGCCGCAACGAGCTCTAAGTCCGGATATTCAGGGATCAAACGAAGCAGCGACTGTCCCATGCGGCCGGTGCCGCCGTGAATCAAAATACGTGTTTTCTTCGACATACCCCATAGGATAAGTCAGATCACGAAGTCATGCGCTCCCAGATGCCTTTCACGCCATCCATGAAGGTCGATGTCTTCGGCGAGTGACGGCGAGCCGCTTCCTCACCCACGAACGTGGCTTCAAACTTCTCCAGCAATTCGCGCTGTTCCGACGTCAAATTAATCGGTGTCTCGACGCTAACGTGGCAATACAAGTCACCCACGCCATACGAACGCACCGACTTCACGCCCTTGTCGCGCAGCCGGAAAATCTTGCCGGTTTGCGTCTCCGGTGGAATGCGCAACTCTGCCTTGCCGTTCAAAGTCTGGATCGTGATCGAATCACCGAGCGCCGCTTGCGAAAGACGCAATGGAACTTCGCAATGCAAATCATCGCCATCGCGCTTGAACAACGCGTGTTCCTTGACGTCAACTTCGACAAAAAGATCCCCAGCCGGCGTACCTTGCGGACCCGCTTCACCCTCACCTGCCAGTCGAATGCGGTCACCCACATCCACACCTGCAGGAATCGTGACCTTCAACTTCTTCGAGGTACGGACGCGACCTTGACCGCTGCAATCCTTACATGGATTGACCACACTGCGACCACTGCCATGACATTGCGGACACGTCTGCTGCATGCGGAAAGGACCGCGCTGCATGATGACCTGACCTTGACCACGGCACTGACCGCAAGTATCGATCTTGCCGTCCGACGAGCCGGAACCATCACAAGTCTTGCACTCGTCGAGCGTCGGAAGTTCGATTTGCTTTTCGAGGCCAAAAACCGCCTCTTCCAACGTCAGCGAAACGCGATATGCGAGGTCGTTCCCGCGAACCGGCCCACGTGCGCCACCTTGGCCAAAGATATTTCCGAACAAATCGCCAAAAATATCCCCAAAGTCCGCACCACCACCGAATCCACCAGGTCCGCCGCCGAATCCGCCGGTGCCATGCTCAAACGCCGCATGTCCATGCTGATCGTACATCCGACGCTTATTCGCATCGGACAGGACTTCGTACGCTTCGTTGCATTCCTTGAAATTCGCTTCAGCTTGAGCATCACCCGGATTGCGGTCCGGGTGATACTTCATTGCACAGCGGCGGTAGGCTTTCTTGAGGTCTTCGTCGGTCGCACTTCGCGAAACGCTGAGAACCTCGTAATAATCGCGCTTGCTCATTGATTACGACTTGTTCTTGTCGTCCTTCACTTCAGTGAATTCCGCATCGACTACGTCGTCCGATGGAGCAGCACCCGCGTCAGCACCTGCTGCGCCTGCGCCTGCCGCCGCACCTTGCGCTGCCTGCGAGAGCTCCTGGAACAACGATTCAAGTTGCTTCGACTTGGATTCAATCTGACCCTTGTCGTCGCCCTTCATGGCAGTCTCCACGTCGGCAATCGCGGTTTCAACGCGACCCAGCAGATCCGGTGGCAAGGATGAACCGTGCTCACTGATCACTTGGCGCGAACCATGGACCAACGCGTCCGCTTGGTTGCGGGCTTGCACGAGTTCATGGAACTTCTGATCTTCTTCACGGTTGGATTCCGCGTCATTGATCATGCTCTTGATTTCGTCTTCCGACAGACCCGAACCGGCCTTGATCTCGACCTTCTGTTCCTTGCCCGTCTTCTTGTCCTTCGCAGTTACGTTGACGATACCGTTGGCGTCGATGTCGAACGAAACTTCGATCTGTGGCACTCCGCGTGGTGCTGGTTCAATGCCCGACAAGTTAAACGATGCCAGCGACTTGTTGTACTTCGCCTGCTCGCGCTCGCCTTGCAGCACATGCACCGTCACTTCCGGCTGATTATCAGCAGCGGTCGAGAAGGTCTGCGAAGCCTTGGTTGGGATCGTCGTGTTCTTTTCGATGATCTTCGTGAACACACCACCCATGGTTTCGATACCCAGCGACAGTGGCGTTACGTCGAGCAGTAAAACGTCCTTGACGTCACCGGCCAGAACACCACCTTGAATCGCAGCACCCAAAGCCACTGCTTCGTCCGGGTTCACGTCCTTACGTGGTTCCTTGCCAAAAAACTCCGCAACCGCCTGTTGGACCTTCGGCATACGGGTTTGACCACCGACCAGGATCACTTCGGTGATATCGCTCGTACGCAAGTTCGCATCGTTCAGTGCAATGCGGCAAGGTTCGATGGACTTCTTGATCAGGTCATCCACCAGCGCTTCCAACTTTGCGCGGGTCAACTTGATGTTCAAATGCTTTGGACCAGACGCGTCTGCCGTCACGTAAGGAAGGTTGACGTCCGTTTGCTGTGCGCTCGACAGTTCAATCTTGGCGCGTTCTGCAGCATCCTTCAGGCGTTGCAGTGCCAGAGGATCCTTGCGCAGGTCGATGCCGCTTTCCTTCTGGAATTCTTCGACCAAGTAATCGATGATGCGCGTATCGAAGTCTTCACCGCCAAGGAACGTATCACCGTTCGTCGCGAGAACTTCGACTTGCATTTCGCCGTCGACGTTGGCGATTTCGATGATCGATACGTCGAACGTACCACCGCCCAAGTCATAAACCGCGATCTTGCGGTCGCCGCCTTGCTTGTCGAGACCATACGCCAAAGCAGCCGCGGTTGGTTCGTTGATGATGCGCTTAACTTCAAGGCCGGCGATCTTGCCGGCGTCCTTCGTGGCCTGACGCTGCGAATCGTTGAAGTATGCAGGAACGGTGATGACCGCTTCCGTGACCTTCGTGCCGAGATAATCTTCGGCGGTCTTCTTCATCTTCGCCAAAACTTCCGCCGACACCTGCTGCGGTGCCATCTTCTTGCCATCTGCGGTTTCGACCCATGCGTCGCCGTTGTCATGCTTGATGATCTTGTACGGAACGAGGTCGATGTCCTTCTGCACTTCCGCATCGTCGAACTTGCGTCCGATCAAACGCTTCACTGCGTAGAAGGTGTTGTGTGGGTTGGTGACAGCTTGACGCTTCGCCGTTGCGCCAACTAGGACTTCGCCGTCCTTGGTATACGCAACAACGGATGGAGTGGTACGGTCGCCTTCCGCATTCTCAATGACGCGTGGCTTGCCGTCTTGCATGATGGCAACACAGGAATTGGTGGTGCCTAAGTCAATGCCGATAATTTTTGACATGGTTACTACCCTCTTACAATTAAAAAATATTTGGGGCGATCATTCGCCGATGAATTCTTAATGGGGGTGCGCCGTCACAGTTCAAGTGATCTGTTGGCACAAATTCATTGATTACGCACAACAACCAGCGCAGGACGAATCAGGCGACCGTTGAGCAGCCATCCCTTTTGGAAAACATTCGCCACATGACCCGGCGCAACCGCATCCGTGTCGATCGTCTGGATCGCTTGGTGATGTTCCGGATTGAACGCTTCGCCGTTCGGATTTACTTCAATGAGTCCGTGATTTCCGGCAACGCGGATCAATTCCTTCAGCGTTAATTCAAGGCCACTGCGAATGCCAACGTCGCTGTCAGCAGTTGTTGCCAACCCAGCTTCCACGGCATCAATCACCGGCAAAAGATCCGCCAGCAACTTCTCATTCGCAAACTTTCGCGCCTGCTCCATATCTTTCGAGAGTCGGTTCCGCGAGTTCACCAGATCCGCTTTCTCACGCAAAATCTCATCGCGCATATTCGCAACTTGCGTTTCCAGCTCGAGGATTTTCAGGTCGCGCTCGTCCAAAGCCGCTTCCGCTGCGTCCACGTCTATGGACGGGTCTTCAACTTGATTTTCGGGTTCAGTCATATTGATCACCTGGTTTCAGTCTTGTTTAGTTGGAATGAGGTTGATTTGGTTCGGTTTCAAGCCCTGCAGGCTTAGCACTTAGCTACTAGCTTCTAGCTGCCGTCAATTCCCGCCAACTTTCGAAGTTGATGCAAAAAATCCGATTGCAAGTTCAGGTTTCAGGTTTGCTTTTCCCATTTCCTTTCTCTGCTTTTCAGATTTCAGATTTCAGATTTTAGGTTTAAGGATTCAGTCAACGCATCCGCAGTCGCCTGCACCACCGGAACGATTCGGTCGTAGTCCATTCGGCGCGGGCCAATCACGCCGAGCACGCCGAGCACTTGTCCATTCGCGTCGTGATACGGCGAACTGACCATGCTGACGGAATGAAGTGGTTCGACGCCACACTCTTCACCGATGAAAATCTGCACGCCCTCTGCCTGCTCCGTGGGTTCCAGCAACTGCAAAATACCCTGCTTATTCGCAAACGCGTCAAACAATTCACGCAGTCGGTTCACATCCGTGAGGCCATTCGGACCCATCAGGTGATGCTGCCCTTTCATCAGCAAGTCGTTGTTCGACATCTCAAGGGCGGACTCGGCGAGCTTAACGGAATCTGCCATCAAGTTATGCATTTCATCCTGAGCCTTGCGAAGCTCATCCACCATCCGGCGACGGATCTCCGCCAGCGAACGACCCGCAAGTTCTTCATTCAGAAAATTCGTGACTTCCTGCAAATCGTCCTGGTCCAGCGGGATTGGCAGATCGATGACTCGATTTTGGACTTGGTGATCTGCAAAAACCACAATCGCCAGCACCTTGGTCGGCTCAATCGACACGAACTCGATACGTTTGAATGCCATAAGTTCGCGCTTGGGCATACTCACAACGCCGACAAATTGGCTCAATGAGCTGAGGAGATCGGATGCCGTTTCCAAGCGTCCTGCTGTGCTCGGGTTCGCCTGCAATTCGGACTTGACGCGGTATTTCTCAATGTCAGAGATCGGCGCGAGCTGCAATAGTGTGTCGACATAAAACCGATACCCTTTCGACGTTGGCACCCGACCACTTGATGTATGCAATGTACTTAGAAGTCCCTGCTCTTCCAGATCGGCAAGGATGTTACGGATCGTTGCTGGGCTCACATCCAAGTTCGCGCAGCGCGCAAGCGTCTGAGAACCCACTGGCTCGCCACTCTCGATGTAGCGCGAGATCAACGATCGCAGCAGCGTGCGCGAGCGTGTGTCGAGTAGCGGTGAGCATTCATTCGAAGTCATACCGCAAATATCAGGTCAGCGTGTTCCGAATTCAAGCGTCAGTTTTTTCTGAATCCGATGAACGGTGTCAGGAAACATTCAACTCCATTAGTGCGGATGCGATAATGCCCGAAACCCACAGGAACGCCATACACCCATGCTGACCCAGCTGAGCCTCGCGAATTTTGCCGTTGTTGCTGCCGCGCAGTTGCAATTTGGCGAAGGCATGACGGTCATCTCCGGAGAGACCGGCGCGGGCAAGTCGTTGCTCGTGGATGCCATGTTGCTGCTAACGGGCGCACGTGCGGACAGCGGCGTGGTTCGCCACGGTGCGGAACGGGCTGAGATTCAAGCGGAGTTTTCGCTGGAGGATGCGCCCGCTGCTGCGGCTTGGTTGGCAGAGAATGAGCTAGACGAAGGAATGCAGTTGCAACTGCGCCGCGTCATCAAGGCGGATGGTGGTTCGAAGTCATGGATCAACGGACGTGCGTGCACCCTTTCGCAGCTGAGTTCGTTGGCGGCGTTATTGGTTGAGATTCATGGGCAACACGATCAGCAATCGCTGCTGGCGAGATCATCGCAACTCACTTTGTTGGACGCCTATGGCCGGCATGATCACTTGTTGCAGGACGTCGCCGATGCGGCACTCACATGGACGGCAGCCATCCAGCGCAAACAGAAGTTGCTGGAGCAAGGTGATGTAACCGATCGCATTCAGTGGCTGCAACATCAGCACGCCGAATTGGAGCGTGAGAATCTCGATCCGTCCTTCTGGGATCAATTACAGATTGACCATAAGCGTCTGGGGAATGTGGGAAATTTGCAGACAGCCTTTAGCTCTTACCTGACGCAGTTACAAGGAGACGACGACTCGCGTGGACTGCTTGGCGGCGTGCAGAGTTTACAGTCTGAAATCACACGCCATGCGGATGGAGATCCGGTGCTTGAGGGAGTGGCGGAGCTTTTGGCGCAGTCAGAAATTTCATTGGCGGAAGCTGCGTCGCAACTTGAGAATGTGCTGGACCAGTTGGACATGGATCCGGAAGCATTTGATGCGGCCAATCGCGTGCTGACGAGAATGCATGAGCTGGGTCGTAAGCACCGTGTTGAAGTCGCGGAGCTTGGAACGAAGCGCGATTCGATTGTCGAGGAGTTGCAGTCCTTGCAAGGTGCGGAACAGGAACTTGCGCAGTTGGACGGCAAGCTCGCCGCACTGCGTGATGAATATGCCAGCAAAGCCGCAAACCTGACGAAATCCCGTGCCAAAGCTGCCAAGGCGTTGTCTAAGGTGACGACCGAATTGATGCAAGAGTTGGGCATGGAAGGCGGAACGTTCGAAGTGGCGCTCGAGAAGCTCGATGCATTGAAACCTGATGCTCTTGGGATGGAGCGCGTTGAATTGATGGTTGCGGCGAATCAGGGGCAACCTGCGCGTCCGCTCCGCAAGGTTGCGTCGGGTGGCGAGTTGTCACGGATTTCACTGGCGATCGAGGTCGCGACGATTGGGTTGGATCCGGTGCCGACGATGGTTTTTGATGAGGTGGATTCCGGCATTGGTGGTGCTGTTGCGGATATCGTTGGGTTCCGCTTGCGCAAGCTCGCGACGCAACGCCAGGTGTTGTGCGTGACCCACTTGCCGCAGGTTGCAAGCAAGGGACACGCTCATTATCAAGTCAGCAAATTTGCGGCGGAAGGTTTGACTCAGAGCGCCGTGAAGCAGTTGCCGTCGAAGGAACGCCAAACGGAAATCGCCCGCATGTTAGCGGGCGTGGATGTGACCAAGGAAGCTCAGGCTGCCGCGAAATCACTTCTTGCGGCGGCGATGTCGCAGGACTGATTACTTCTTTTTGCGGACGTAGAGCACCAGCGAGTGTGAGTGGATTTCGTAGCCATATTTGGCGGCGATATCGTGCTGAATCCGTTCGATTTCTTCGGACTCGAATTCAATGACGTTACCGTTGTCGACATCGACCATGTGATCGTGATGGTCTCCCCTGTCGAGCTCATACACCGACTGTCCCGACTCGAAATTGTGCTTGAGGACGAGTCCCGCCGTTTCGAACTGGGTCAAAACGCGATAGACCGTCGCCAGACCGATATCCTCTCCCGCCGCGGTGAGTTCCCGGTAAATTTCTTCGGCGGTCATGTGATGATCAGTGGCATTTTCCAGCAGGGACAGGATCCTCACGCGCGGATGTGTCACCTTAAGCCCAGCATTACGCAACTCTTGCGGTTGTTCCATTTCGACTCCTGAACGCAAAAACTGAACGGCGCATCAGAGCGCCATTAGCAGTGTATCATTTGAGGCTGATTGTATTTTTGGTCGAATCTTCCACCCATGCGTAAAACCATTCTCATCCTTGCGATCGCCGTTGTTGCCTCCGGTTGCGTTTACCGTCAGCCGATGTATCAAGGCAATTTGCTCGAAGCCAATGCGGTGCAGCAACTTCAAGCCGGCATGACGAAGGAACAGGTCATGCTGTTGCTCGGCTCGCCATCCATCGCCGATCCCTTCAATACGGATCGCTGGGATTACACCTCCGGTCAGCGCATCGGTCGCGTTTCGAAAACGGAAGTGCACAACTTGACCGTGTTCTTCGACAACGGTGTCGTGTCGCGCTGGGACGGTACTTATTTCCCTGAGCAAGACCTTGAACTCTCGCAGAAGTCGCTGAAGCAATTCGGTCCGAACCTTGCGAAAGAGAAGAAGAAGCGCGGCGGCGGTTAATCTTCCTCGGCTTCGCCTGAAATTTCTGAGTCCGCTGGCAATTGCTGGCGGATTTTTTTGGGCATTCGGAAAGTGCGCGGCAGCGGATTGTTCTCAGCCCGGCGACGTCGAACGTCCTTCGGATCTGCAGTCAACGCCCGCAAAAATTCAACGCGATCACCATCTTCGAGTACTTGCGACTCCGCGCACTTCTGCCCAAAAACCGCAACCCCCACTTCGCTCCATTGAATCTCCGAGCGTAAATCTGCAATCGTCGCGCCACTGCGCAATTCGACATCGACAGTTTCTGTCTTCCCCGGCCACGCACGAATTGCAGTGACGATCATTCTTCGACTGCGTCCGTGTTGACGTGATCGGCTTTACGCACGAAATCATCAACCATGCGATCCGCGAGCGCCTGCAAACCCAGCGACATCGGCGTCGCAAGCAGACTCACCTTTGGCTCGAAGTCCAATTGAAAATTCACCTTGCACGCCGACTCATCCAGCGCATGGAAGGTCCATTTGCCGTTGAGCGATTTAAACGGTCCATCCACGAACTTCATTTCAATGTCGTGCGGCGGATGCAACGTGTTGTCCGTTTCGAACCAAGTCTTGAACCCAGCCATTGTCAATTGCAGCTTTGCAACTTTGCGTTCCGGCGTGCTCAAGGAAACGTCCACACCTTCGCACCAGTCAAAACGCTCCGGATAATGTTCGACATCATTGACCAGGTTGAACATCTTCAGCGCGGAATGCGTAACCAAAGCTGAGCGGGAAATTGTAGGCATTTGTAACCAGTTCGGGGAAAGTGACCTGCTTATTTTATAATAGCCACCATGGCAAAGAAGAACAGCACGAAAAAAGACGCGAAAAACGCATCCGGCACGATTGCGTTGAACAAGCGTGCACGCCATGAATATCATCTGGAAACGCGATACGAAGCGGGCCTCGAGCTACAGGGCTGGGAACTGAAATCCATCCGCGCCGGACGTGCCAACATTGGTGAGGCGTATGCGGTGGTGAAGAATGGTGAGTTGTTTTTGTTCAATTCACAAATGACGCCTTTGCTCAGCGCCTCGACGCACGTTGTCGCGGAAGAACGTCGCACGCGCAAGTTGTTGCTCCACCGTCACGAGATCGATACGTTGATCGGCAAGATCCAGCGTGACGGTTACACGATGGTCCCAACTGCGTTGTACTGGAAAGGTAACAAGGTCAAGGCGGAGATTTGTCTGGCGAAGGGCAAGCAAGCGCACGACAAGCGCAACGCGGAGAAGGATCGCGACTGGCAACGGGACAAGCAGCGGTTCATGCGGGCGCATAATAAGGATGCGTAAAGCAGGTAAGGGGTAAAAGCTACACTGCAGCTCTTACCTTTTACCCAACGCGAAGCGTCATACCGAAGGTACAGAAGGCAGCGTCACACGAATCGAAGCCCCCTTCCCCAGTTCACCTTGCGCGTCGAGAGTGCCGCCATGACGGTCGATGATTCGCTTGACGGATGCCAGACCGATTCCATGACCTTCAAACTCATCCAAGCGATGCAGACGTTGGAATGGACGGAAAAGTTTGCCGGCGTATTTTTGGTTGAAACCGGCGCCGTTATCACGCACTTCAATTTCATTCCAAAACTTATTGCGCGCCTTACCCGCCACGATCACTTTCGGTGACTCCGTTTCGCGCGTGAACTTGAAACTGTTACCCAGCAAGTTTGTAAACAGGTTACGTACAAGCGCTTTATCGCCACGCACTTTCAATCCATCCTGCACATCGACTTCAACGTTGTGACCGGGATATTGCATCTGGACTTCCAGCACAATCTCACGGATCATTTCAGATAGATCAATCGGCTCTACATTCAAAGGCGCCGTTGTGAGTCGCGACATTTTCAGCAACGCATCGATTAACTCACCCATGCGCGTTGTTGCACCGGTGATGCGGTCGAGATAATCCAACTCCTGCGGTTCAAGCTTGGCACTGGCAGTGTGCTTGAGAACCTGTCCAAAACCATCAATCGCACGCAATGGTCCACGCAAGTCATGCGACACACTGTATGCAAAGGATTCGAGTTCCGCGTTCGCCGCTTTTAATGCTTTCGTGCGTTCTTCCACGCGCTGCTCAAGCAACCGATTGTCGTCAGCGAGGATGCGATGATGCCGAACGAGATCAGTGAGATCTTCGAATTGCACCAATGAACTGAAAGTATCTTCGACTGTATCGGGTACTGGAATGTCGGCCATCCGCACGATGCGTGAACTCATGTCAGTCGCACGAATGATCTGCCTGTACTGCCGATGTGTTTCGCCCTGGAAATCGAACGCTTCAACTTCGACAAGTTTCTCGACATCCAAATTACCGAGCAATGATTCAAGATTCGCGCCAACCAACTCAATCGGTGCGCGTGCGAGCAAATGCGCGAATGCCGGATTGGCACTGAGAATCACGCCCTGATTGTCCGTCATGACTTGCGGCACGGAAGAAAACTCCATCGCAGTCGAAAGACGTTGCTCTGAACGTTGCTGCACTTGAGCAACTTTGTCACCGAGCTCACACGCACGGGCTTCAAGCGTCCGTGTCCAGCGGGTACCAATCGCAACGGCGAACAAACCGAAGATGCCGAATACGAAAATCGTGCCGCGGATTTTCTGCATTTCGTCATATGTCAGATGGCTGTTCTGGGTCAGCAAAATCCAAGCCAACACCATCATCACCAATATCACGGCAACGATGCCCACGCGCATCGCCAACATGTAAAAGCGAATGCGCTTCATGATGGCTTCGTCGCCTACGGGGCGTGGAGTGGTTGTTTCCTGTGGCATTCAAGAAGTCTAGCTAAATGGCAGGCAACAGCATAGCGGAGCAATTGTTTGCATCAGGTATACTGAGCGGGACAAGATGAGAACCCTGTCGATTGGGGTTCATGTTGTTTCCGAAGAATACGGGGGTGCACCTGGCTTCGACGGGGGTAGCGAAATCACTTGGCGCATGTCGTGGGGGTAACTTTCCACGTAAATCCAGTTACGAAAATCTAGTTGCCAACGACGACAACTACGCTCTCGCCGCTTAAGGCGTAGCCCTGAAACAACTTGTGCCCATGCTCGTTGCGTAAGGTTATTATCATGGGATCGCTTGGGTGGGCCACCTGTCCTCCCCTTGTTAACCCTTAACAGGTTGGTCCTTCGGTGCGCTGCGCACACTGTGCTACCGCGGGACGAGATTTAACAGTGAGCTAAGCATGTAGTGCCGGGGATGGAGTGCCTTCGGACGGCGGTTCGATTCCGCCCACCTCCACCAATCGAGAACGCCTGACTTCCCGGAGTTGGGCGTTTTTTTCACGTGGAAATACCATTCACAGTGCTACCATTCACGCTTCGATGTAGATGAGCTGTGTGGAACGATGCGGAAGTTGACAGCGGTTTTGCTGGGGTCATTAGGGCTGGTGCTTGCGGGAGGCGGCGCGTATCTGGCGAGCTTGAGTGGGAGCTGGTACTTCCTGTTTGCGGGGCTGGGCTTTGTCGCGAGCGCGGTCGGAATCTGGAAGTGGCGGAATTGGGGGTTGCTGATTTTTGCGGTGACGTTTGCGGCGACTCTAATCTGGTCGGTGTGGGAAGTGAAGTTGCAGTGGTGGCCGCTGGCTTCGCGCATTGGCATCCCGAGTTTGTTTGCGTTGTGGTTGGTTTTGCCGGTGTTCCGCAGGGCCTGGAACAAGCAGAACGGTCGTGATATCCGCACGTTTCCTGAGCTACTCACTGTCCTGACTGGCGTTGCCCTGGTCATCAGTGCCGTCGCGTTGTTCCGCGGGGCGGATCCGATCAAGGGCGAGCTGCCAATGGTGCAGACGAAGGGTGCTGTCGATTTAGGACCTGCCGTAAAGGACGGCGAGTGGACGGCCTATGGTCGCAATGATTTCGGACAACGGTTTTCTCCTCTGACGCAGATCACGCCGCAGAACGTGAGCGGGCTGAAGGTTGCATGGCAGATTCAAACAGGTGATGTGAAGCAGCCAGGAGATACCGGCGAGTTTACGTATCAGGCGACACCGCTGAAAATCGGTGATCTGCTCTATCTATGCACACCGCATAACCGCGTGATGGCACTGAATGCTGACACCGGAGCAACCGTGTGGGAATTCAATCCCGGAATCGGTCCGGACTCTCAACGTCAACATCAGACGTGCCGTGGCGTGTCGTATTTGCCGCCTGCTGATCCAGCGATCGGCAGTGTCTGTGATGCACGCATCTATCTGCCGACTGCGGATGCGAAGTTGTATGCGTTAGACGCCAAAACCGGCGCGAAATGCCCCGACTTCGGAACTGACGGCAGCATCGATCTGACGCACAACATGCCGTTCAAGCAGCATGGGTTTTATTACTCCACTTCCCCACCCTTGGTTGCCGCTGGCAAGGTCATTGTTGCGGGCGCCGTCAACGACAACTACAACATCAATTCACCATCCGGGGTGATTCGTGCGTATGATGCGCGCAGTGGCGAACTGATGTGGAATTTCGATTCGGGCAACCCGACCGAGACGAAGCCATTCGACGTCAACGATCCGACGCAAATGTACTCACCGAGTTCACCGAACAGTTGGGCGGTCGCGAGTGCAGATGAGAAATTGGGGCTCGCATATTTCCCGATGGGTAACCGCACACCGGATCAAATCGGTCGTTATCGCAATGCAGCCGAGGAGAAGTACGCGACTTCCGTCGTCGCCCTCGATCTCACGACAGGCGAAGCGCGCTGGGTGCAACAGTTCGTGCATCACGACTTGTGGGACATGGACACTCCTGCGCAACCGAGCCTGATTGATTTGGACACACCGAATGGCCGTCAACCTGCACTCGTGGTGCCGACAAAGCAAGGTGACATCTACGTGTTGAACCGCGCAACGGGTTCTCCGATCATGCCGATCCGCGAAATCCCGGCACCGTCTGGCGCGATTCCGGGCGAATGGTCCAGCAAAACCCAACCCATTTCTTCACTGAATTTCCGCCCGGATCCGTTGCGGGAGTCGTCGATGTGGGGCGCGACTTTAATCGATCAGATGATGTGCCGCATTGCCTTCCGGAAACTGGATTATCAAGGTCAGTACACTCCGCCATCGTTGCGGGGGACGATCGTGTATCCGGGTAATTTTGGCGTGTTCAACTGGGGCTCGCTGGCCGTGGATCCCGAACATCAAGTAGCGTTCATGATGCCGCTAAAGCTCGCCTTCGTGTCGCAGATGATTCCGAAGTCGAAGCTCGCCAAGGACGTGAAGTTGAATGCCGGCGAACAAGGTGTGAACTCGAATGAAGGTGCGGAATATGCGGTGGCGATGAAGCCGTTTTTGTCACCGTTGGGCGTGCCTTGCCAAGCGCCGCCATGGGGTACGGTTGCCGCAGTCGATTTACGTACGGGCAAAAAAGCCTACCAACTCGTCAACGGTACTACTCGCGATTTGTCTCCAATTCCAGTGCCGCTCGAGATGGGTGTGCCGGGCATTGGCGGACCGATCATCACCAAGTCGGGCGTTGCATTTCTGTCCGCCGCGACGGACAACAACTTCCGCGCGTACGATCTGCGTAATGGCAAGGTACTCTGGAATGTCCGAATTCCGGCCGGTGGCCAGGCTACACCCATGACGTATCTCAATTCCCAGGGCGAGCAGATGGTTGTACTCGTTGCTGGCGGTCATGGCTCCATCGGTTCGAAACTGGGCGACTACGTCATCGCGTACAAGCTCGCGAAGTAGATCTGGCGCGGGAAATTCACTTCATGCTCACTTCCAAAGGACTAGCGTAAAGAGACATCAAGTCGCAGGGGTTCGCAAGCCAAAAGGCTTAACTCAATGAGGATTCCCAAATGGACGCACTAAACATGCTCAAAACTGCCGTGATCTTACTTGCGATTACTGCACTCGGCGGACTCGTGCTCGCGGGAATTCGCATCATCACCAAACAAAACCCACCCGCCTGGTTTGCGATGGTACACGGTCTACTTGCCGGTGGTGCCATCACATTGTTGCTGTATCTATTTTGCTTCGGACAGCTCAGTGGCAACGCCCTACTCGGTCTCGGATTGTTGGTACTCGCAGCGCTCGGCGGCGTATTCATGAATCTCGCGTATCAGTGGCAACGTCTCTTGATCCCGACAACGATCGTGTTCCTGCATGCGGCGTTGGCGGCGATTGGTTTTGTGTTGTTGGCGTTGACTGCCTTCGGGTAAACCGCGCCATGTAAAATAGACGCAATTTCGCAATTGCTTCCATCAAAATGACCTTATTCGCCATCATTGCCTTGGCGCTTGCCATGGCTGCCGACGCCTTCGCAGTATCCGTATCTCACGGCGCCCGCATGAAGCAAATGCAATGGGGTCTCGCCTTCCGCATCGCGATTGTGTTCGGTGTTTTCCAGGGATTGATGCCACTCATCGGCTGGTTCGTCGGACGCGCCGCCGCAGATTTTGCCAATCAATACGGCAAGTGGATTGCATTTGCGATGCTCGCCGGTATCGCCGTCAAAATGCTCTGGGAAACCCGCGGCAATAACGACGACGAAGACATGCTCGGCGGTGACGATGGAATCGTCAGCAACTCCGAACTGCTCGTCGCCGGTGTCGCAACGTCCATCGACGCGCTGGCAGCTGGCGTAGGCCTCGCGTTCGTCAACGTCTCGATTTACTTTGCGGCAACGGTGATTGCGATTTTTACGTTTGTGTTGAGCGCGTTCGGCGTTTGGATCGGCCGTCAGATTGGCGCACTCGTCGGCAAGTGGGCGGAGATTATCGGCGCGTTGATCTTGCTCGCCCTTGCGGTCTCTTTCCTAATGCGCTGACGCGCGCAGCTACTGGCTAATAGCTAATAGCTGCGGCGTAGCCGCGTTTAAACCTCGATATCTTCCGCACCCGGCGAATTGGTCGGATGGTCGGAGGACGGCGCAGGCAAATCACCCGCAGCCAAACGCTTCAATGCATCCGCAATGCCGGCACCGTATGCAGGATCCGCCTTCGAGCAATTGTCGATGTGACGTTGCTTGATGAAGTCCGGCGCATCACCTAACGCACGAGCGGTGTTGAAGAACAAGCGTTCTTTTTGGGCGTCGCTGAAGCTGCGGAACAACGCGCCTGGTTGCGTGAAGTAATCCGAATCATCTTCGCGGAAGTTCCAGAAGTCGGCATCGCCGCGGATCTTCAACGGAGGATCACGGTACTCAGGTTGCTCCTGCCACTGATCGTAGCTGTTCGGCTCATAAGCAGGCAGCGAACCGTAGTTACCGTCGACACGGCCTTGACCATCGCGGTGGTTCGAATGCACTGGGCAACGTGCCGCGTTCACCGGAATCTGATGATGATTCACGCCGAGACGATAGCGCTGTGCGTCGGAGTAGGCGAACAGACGGGCTTGGAGCATTTTGTCAGGGGAAGCACCGATACCTGGAACGAGATTGCTTGGTGCGAATGCCGATTGCTCGACGTCTGCGAAGAAGTTCTCAGGGTTGCGGTTCAACTCGAACTCACCGACTTCGATCAATGGATAGTCGGACTTCGGCCAGACCTTGGTCAGATCGAACGGATGGAAACGATACGTTTCGGCTTCCATTTCCGGCATGACTTGGACGTACATTTTCCACTTCGGGAAATCGCCGTTGTCGATCGAAGTCAACAGGTCGCGTTGATGACTTTCGCGGTCACCGGCGACGACTGCAGCCGATTGTTCGTCCGTCAAATCTTCGATGCCCTGTTGCGACAGCATGTGGAACTTGATCCAGAAACGCTCACCCGCCGCGTTGACGAAGCTATAGGTATGCGAGCCAAAACCATGCATATGACGGTACGTGCGCGGAATACCACGGTCACTCATCACCACAGTGACTTGCATCAATGCTTCCGGCAGCAACGACCAGAAATCCCAGTTGTTACGTGCGCTGCGAAGGTTCGTGCGAGGGTCACGCTTGACGGCCTTATTCAAGTCACCAAACTTACGTGGGTCGCGCAAAAAGAATACTGGCGTGTTATTCCCCACCAAATCCCAATTGCCCTCTTCCGTGTAGAACTTTAAAGCAAAACCACGGATATCACGCTCAGCATCGGCAGCACCGCGCTCACCGGCAACGGTGGTGAAGCGGGCGAACATGTCGGTTTTTTTGCCGACTTCAGAGAAAATTTTCGCCTTCGTATACTTCGTGATGTCATTCGTGACGGTGAACGTACCGAACGCGCCCGAGCCCTTCGCGTGCATGCGGCGCTCAGGAATGATTTCGCGGTTGAAGTTGGCGAGCTTCTCGAGCAGCCAGACGTCTTGCATCAACAGCGGGCCACGTGGGCCGGCGGTCATGGAGTTTTGGTTATCCGGAACCGGCGCACCAAACGCCGTGGTCATGTGAGTTACGGGGCGCTTCTTGGTATCGTCAGACATAATCGCAAACTCCCTGTTGGTTGGTGATATCAATAACCATAACCCACCCTATTGAAAGTGGCTAATGAATTGATTTCATCAATGCGATTGAGCCGACCTATTGAGGAACGGTTGACGATTCAACTTTTGAAGTCAAAACGGTGCCTGCACTCGCCACCATCACCAATGCGATCGCGAGCAACTGCTGCCCATTGAGAATCTCACCCAACGCAATCCAGCCAACGAGCGCCGCAACCGCCGGTTCCATCGCCGCCACCGTACCAAACGTCTCTTTCGCAAGGCGCTTAATCGCAAAAAACTCCAACGTATATGGAATCGCGCTGGACACCACGCCCACGATCAGCCCGATCAACAACACGTGCGGCTCGAACATTTTCATGCCAGCTGACGCAATACCAATCGGTGCAATGATCAAGGTCGAGATCGTCAAGCCAATCGGTAGCATCAATCCCGACGGTAGGTGCTGCGCCCGTTTCCCAATCAGAATATACGAGCCCCAGCAAGCCGCCGCCCCCAACGCCCACAACATTCCGCCGGGATCCAGATGCGCGGCAGTATCCGAATTGAAGACCGGCAGTAATAACGCCAGCCCAATCACCGCGATCAAAATCCAAAGGAAGTCGACGCGACGACGGCTCGAAATGAAAGCCACGCCAAGCGGACCGAGCAACTCGATGGCAACGGCAAGCCCAAACGGAATCGTGCGGATGCTCTGATAAAACATCCAGTTCATCAGACCGAGCACCACGCCGAACAACAAGATCAACGGCCAATCGGACTTCGACGGGCGCGGCAGACGCCACGGACGCCAAACGAGCCACAGGACGAGAGCGCTGAACCCGACGCGTAACGCAGTCGTCGCTGACGGTCCGATGAGCGGGAACAACTGTTTCGCGACGCTGGAGCCGATGCACAGACTCAGGATGGCCCCGAGCATGGCGAGAAACGGTAAAAGTTTGGTTTGAGCGGGCGACATAGGGGACTATTCTACTTTTTTGAGACGCACAAAAAAGCGCCCCCACGAATGGAGGCGCCTTCGATAATCCTAAACCGAGCGATTAGCTGCGGACTGGGATCAACGTGATTTCGACGCGGCGGTTAGCAGCCTTGCCTTCAGCCGTGGCGTTCGAAGCGATTGGGTATTGCTCACCCATGCCCTTGACGACCATGCGCTGACCGTTGACGCCCTTCGAGCTCAGGTAGCCGGCAACCGTGTTCGCACGACGCTCCGACAGAGCTTGGTTGTACGAATCGCTACCGTCGCTATCCGTAAAGCCTGCGACTTGGATAACCGTTTGGTTGTACTCGTTCAACGTACCGGCGACTTGGTCCAGAACGCTGTAGAACTGTGGCTTCAGGTCCGAACGGTCGAAGTCGAACGTCACGTTACCTGGCATGTTCAATGTAATGTTGTCACCTTGACGGACAACGCCAACGCCCGAACCCGCCAATTGGTCACGCAGTGCGCGTTCCTGGCGGTCCTGGTAGTTACCAATCGCACCGCCCGCCAAACCACCGGCACCGGCGCCGACCAAGGCGCGTTGACGACGCTCAACGGCATCATCACCCGTCAAAACACCGGCAACTGCGCCGACGACGCTACCGATGATTGCACCCTTCGTTGTTTTCGACATGCCCGCTTGACCATCCGGGCCACCTGGTTGACCGATACCGGTCGTTGCACAACCCGTTGCCAAACCGATGGTCAGGGCAGCGCCAATTGCAGACTTCAGAATCAGGGATTTCATATTTTTGTTCCTTCCTCGTTGGTGGTTTGTATTTTTCACGCTTACGAGTGTATGCCCACGAAACTGAACAGAATGTCGACAAAATTTCTATCATTCACGAAAGTGAACGAGTTGTTAATCTTCCTGGAATCTCACGCGCCGGGTAATTGAGCAAGTCAGCTCATAGCCAATCGTTCCCGCAGCCGCACCAATCGTTTCCACCGGCAACTCAGGCCCCCACAGCGTCACAACCGATCCCACGTCCGCACCTCCGATGCCGCGTAAATCAATCGTCATCAAATCCATCGACACGCGACCAATGATCTGCGTCATCTGCCCATTCACCATCACCGGCGTTCCGGACTTCACCGCGCGAGGATAGCCATCGCCGTAGCCAATCGCCGCGACACCAACCGGCATCGTCTCAGGACATTCATACGCGCCACCGTAACCAACGCGCTCACCTTGTTTGATTTGATTCACCGCAATCAATCGCGTACTGAACGTCATCGCAGGGCGTAACCCAAAATCCGCCCCCGTCTTCCCTTCCACGACCGTCTGTCCATACAATGCACCACCGGCGCGCACCCATTCGCAATGCGAACTAGGCCAGGACAAAATCGCCGCAGAATTCGCCAACGACCGCTCCACTTGCAGACCTTGCACAGTGTTTTGGAAAACATCCATCTGCTGTTGCGTCACTGGACTATCGAGTTCGTCACTCGCCGCGAAATGATTCAACGCACGAATCTTGCCAACGATACCCTTGCCCTGCAATGCTTGCAGCCTTCCATAGATCACCGGCACATCGCCGGTATAGAAGCCCAACCGATGCATCCCACTATCGACCTTCATCCAAACGTCGATCGGCCTTGCAACACTTTGCGCTTCTTCCAAAAACTCAATCTGCGACACGTGGTGAATCACGCTATCGGTCTGCAATTCGGCCAACCGCGCAACGTCAGACACTTCGTCCAAACCACTGAGCAACAAAATCGGCTGACTGATCCCCGCCGCGCGGATACGCTCCGCATCGCTCATCGCCGCCACGCCGAAAGCATCGGCACTTTCCAACGCACTCGCCACACGCTCCAACCCATGCCCATACGCATCGGCCTTCACCACCGCCATCACTTTGCTGTTCGGCGCTGTTTGTCGAACCTTCGTCAGGTTATGTCGGAGTGCGTCGGTGTGGATGGTTGCGGTAGTTGGGCGGGACACGGGCAGTTGAGGTATAGGTAGAGGTAGACGATATAGTGCTGCGACTTGATAGTTTACCGCACGAGCCATTTACAGGAACGGCGGCACCACTAGCCAAAGCACGAACGCGAAACTCAACGCAACGATCCGACTGCGGTAGGGAGTTTTCGCTTCGTTCGCAATGACACCGACCAACAAGAACAGAAAAAATGGCGCCAAAATCGCAAGAATGATTGCCGCAGCAGCAACCGCGTCGGTCAAGCGATTATTGAGGATCGCCTGCAAGACGAGATAGACCACGTTCAATGCCGCGGCGAGGTTGTTGCCATCGCCCGATCCATCGCTCCCCCTCGCAGAAACCAGTGGAGTGCCAAGTCGCGACACTCATTAGTCTACCTCTACCTCTAACTCAAACCCCGAAGTGCTCATTCGTATTCGTTGTTGTAAACGCCGAACGCATCATGCGCCAAATTATCAAACCGCGTGTACTCACCGAAGAACCGTAACTTCACTGCACCGGTTGGACCGGAACGCTGCTTGCCGATGATGATTTCAGCAAGACCCTTCGAGTCACTCGCTTCCTTGTGATAGTACTCATCGCGGTAGATGAAAACGATCATGTCCGCATCCTGCTCGATTGCACCCGACTCACGCAAATCGGACATTTGTGGACGCTTGTCCGTGCGCGATTCCAGCGAACGGTTCAGCTGCGACAATGCAATTACGGGAACGCCGAGTTCCTTCGCGAGACCCTTCAACGAACGCGAGATTTCGGAGATTTCGGTGGCGCGATTTTCGGAGTTACCTGGCACCGCCATCAACTGCAGATAGTCAACGACGATCAAACCCAGTCCATGCTCACGCTTTAAGCGACGTGCCTTCGCGGCGAGCTTGGTTGGGCTCAAGCCAGGCTCATCATCGATGAAAATCCGACCGCAATCCGGATCATTCAACTGCGTGACGGCCGCGGTGACGCGTGGCCAATCGCGATCTTCGAGTTCACCGGTACGCAAACGTTGCGCATTGATGCGACCCACACTGGAAATCAAACGCATCGCCAATTGCGACGAGGACATTTCCATCGAAAAAATCGCCACATTCACCCGATTCGTTTCGTTCAACGCAGCGAATTCCGCAATGTTCAACGCAAACGCCGTCTTCCCCATCGCAGGACGGGCGGCGAGGATGATTAGGTCGGTTTTCTGAAGGCCTGCAGTTAGCTTATCGAACTCCGAATAGCCCGTTGGAATGCCAGTGATGCCACCACCATTTTGCGAGCGTTCGCGCAACACCGTGAATGCCTCATGCAAGGCATCGCGCAAGGTCACAAAGTCCGCCTTACCTAACGAGCGCGACTCGGCAATTTGCAGCACTTCGGCTTCGGCCTCCGACAAAATATCCTTACTGTCACGACCATCCGGCTGGAAGCCCTTGTTGATGATGCTCGTGCCGACGTCGATCATCTGACGCAAGATCGACTTGTCACGAACGATCGTCGCGTAATGCTTGATGTTCGCCGCACTGGGTGTCGTCGTCGCAAGCTCGATGAGATACGCGCCGTTCGCGACCATCTCACCCTTACCTTGTGCCTTGATCCATTCGCCAACGGTAATGACGTCGGTCGGTTGTTGCTGATTGCTGAGCGCTTGAATCGCCTCGTAAATCAGCTGGTGATCACGACGGTAAAAGTCCGTCGCCAGCACTTCATTCGCAACTTCATCAAATGCCGTGGGTGCCAAAAGCAACCCGCCGAGCACTGCCTGTTCCGACTCGATCGACTGTGGTGGAATACGCAACGCAACGACACGCGAATCCGCATCCAGGTTCGAATCAAAACGTTTTTGCTCAGACATGCCGCTACTACTGCTACTTAAGAAATCACCTTATCCATCATAGGGAAAATTCTGACAAGGTGTTGCAGATAACCCTGTGGATAAGCACAAAAAAATACGGAGCCCCAAAGGACTCCGCATTTCATTCAACACTGTTGGTTGAAGATTAGATCGCTGCTTCAGGAGCAACCGTAACCTTGACCGTCGTTTCAGCGTCTGCACCCAGGTGAACCAGGATGTCGTATTCGCCGGTGTGACGGATTGGGCCTTCGCCCATGATCACTTCCGACTTCGCAACTTCGTAACCGTTCTTGGTCAGAGCTTCTGCGATGTCACGGTTCGTGATCGAACCATACAGCTTGCCTTCGGTCGCGGCGTTCGCGTAAACCGTGATGGCAACGTCTTCCATCTTCGCCAGACGCGATTGTGCTTCGTCAGCGATTTGCTTCGCCTTCGCTTCGTATTCGGCGCGCTTGGCTTCGAATTCTGCGAGGTTAGCAGCGGTTGCTGGCACAGCCTTGCCTTGTGGGACGAGGTAGTTACGGCCAAAACCTGGCTTCACATCAACGGTGTCGCCGAGGTTGCCGAGCTTGCCGATTTTTTGCAACAAAATCAGTTTCATATTATTGTCCTCGACCGATTAAACGTTGTGGCTGTCGGTGTATGGCAGCAAAGCCAGGAAGCGAGCGCGCTTGACGGCGGTCGACAACTGACGCTGATACTTAGCCTTGGTGCCCGTGACGCGGCTAGGTACGATCTTGCCGGTTTCGGTGAGGTACTGACGCAAGGTGTTCAAATCCTTGTAGTCAATTTCCTTGATGCCTTCTGCAGTGAACTTGCAGAACTTACGGCGACGGAAAAACTTAGACATGTTTATATTCCTTCAATTCTGCAATTAAGCGACGTCTTCTTCGGTCGAATCAACTTCGACTTCGGAATCTGCATCGGAGTCATCGCTGTCATCAGCGAATTCATCGTCACGGCGACGGCTGCGCTCAGGCTTGTCGCCCGAACCCTTCTCGTCCTTGAACTTCATGATCAGGGACTGTTCGGTGTCAGCTTCGTCACGCTTGATGATCAAGTGACGCAGGATGGCATCGTTAAAGCGGAAACCATCAACCAGGTCGTTCAAAGCTTCTTGCGATGCTTCGATGTTCATCAGCACGTAATGTGCCTTGACGAGGTTGTTGATTGGGTAAGCCAGTTGGCGGCGACCCCAGTCTTCAAGACGGTGGATCTTACCTTCGGTGCCCTCGATCATCGACTTATAACGTTCGATCATCGCCGGGACTTGTTCGCTCTGATCCGGGTGGACCAGGAACACGACTTCATAATGACGCATGGTGGATTCCTATATGGATAAACGGTCGCAGGACGGATTCCCGCGGCCCTGATTTAGCCCCCGTCGCTTCGCAGCAAATACATGCCAAAACGCGTGGAGCAAGGTCCAACTGACCCGCCTGGATCAGTTGAGCGCAATATTATGACACAAAATTCAGAGCGTCGGCAATTCCCGGCTCAGCGTCGTCAACTCAGGCATATCCTGGGTGGTGAAACTTTCGCCACAGCCACATTCTTCCTTCGCCTGCGGGTTGCGGAACACGAATTGCTCGCCCAGACGATGCATCACGATGTCGATCTCGGTGCCGTCGACAATCGGCAAACTGACATCATCCACAAAAATACGGATCCCATCTTGCTGGAATTCGGTATCCCCTGCCTTCGTCTCATTGGTGATGTCAGCAAAGTGCTTCCAACCCGAGCAACCGGATTTGGTCACACCAAATCGCAGACCGATCGCATCCGGATCGCGTTCAAGGAATTTACGTGTGCGGGCAAAAGCTGCCGGCGTCAAACGAATCGTCATGCTCTCCATTATACGTCCCGTGGCGTTTCTGCGTTGGTCATGGTGGGCAGTGAGGGGTGGGTTTTAGTAAACTGTTCACCTTGATTATCAGATTTGAATGCGAAGGATAAGGAATGACAGTTCTCAGTGTCGCCCAGGCCCTTGCCGGTGATGTAGCGGCAGGCGGTGAAGTTACGGTCCGGGGTTGGGTGCGTACGCGCCGCGACTCGAAGAATGGATTGAGCTTCATTAATGTCAGCGACGGTTCCTGCTTCGCCCCAATCCAAGTCGTCGCCACCGGCGATCTCGCCAACTACGAATCCGAAGTGCGCAAGCTCTCCGCCGGTTGCGGCGTGATTGCCACCGGCACCATCGTGCCATCGCAAGGCGCCGGTCAGGCGTTCGAAATTCAAGCTACCAACATTGAAGTGGTTGGCTGGGTTGAAGATCCCGAAACGTATCCGATTCAACCGAAGGCGCACTCCGTCGAGTTCCTCCGTGAAGTCGCGCACTTGCGTCCGCGCACGAACTTGTTCGGTGCCGTGACGCGTATCCGTGACTGCCTGTCGAAGGCGGTGCACCGTTACTTCCACGAAAATGGTTACCTCTGGATCTCCACGCCGATCATCACGACGTCCGATGCGGAAGGTGCGGGTCAGATGTTCCGCGTCTCCACGTTGGAGATGGCGAACGCCCCTCGCCTGCCGGATGGGAAGATTGATTTCTCGAAGGATTTTTTTGGGAAGGAAACCTTCCTGACCGTGTCGGGTCAGTTGAACGTCGAAGCGTATGCGTTGTCGCTGAGCAAGGTCTATACGTTCGGTCCAACTTTCCGCGCAGAGAACTCGCACACCACGCGCCACTTGGCGGAGTTCTGGATGGTGGAGCCGGAGATTGCTTTTGCCGATTTGAATGACTTGGCGAACGTCTCCGAAGATTTCCTGAAGTATTTGTTTAAAGCCGTGCTCGATGAGCGCGCCGATGACATGGCGTTCATCGCGGAGCGTGTCGAGAAGGATGCGGTTGCGCGTCTGGAGCGTTTCATCAACTCGCCGTTTGAGCGCATTGAGTACACGGATGCGATTGAAATTCTCCAGAAGTCCGGCCACAAATTCGACTTCCCGGTTGAATGGGGTCTGGACCTGCAAACCGAACACGAGCGTTGGCTCACCGAACAGCACGTCGGCCGTCCAGTTGTCGTGTTGAATTATCCGGAGCACATCAAGGCGTTTTACATGCGCATGAATGATGATGGTAAGACGGTGGCGGCGATGGACGTTCTCGCACCGGGCATTGGTGAGATCATCGGCGGTTCGCAGCGTGAAGAGCGTTTGGACCGTTTGGATGAGCGGATGCTGCAGTTCGGGCTGGACCTGGATCATTACGGTTGGTACCGCGACTTCCGTCGTTATGGCACCGTGCCGCATGGTGGCTTTGGCCTGGGCTTTGAGCGATTGGTTGTTTACGTCTGTGGTTTGGCGAACATCCGTGATTCGATCCCCTATCCTCGTGCGCCGGGTTCGGCTGCGTTTTAAATTTCTTAATTGGAGCCCTGAGTGGAATCCGTATTTTCGACACACGATCTCATCATCACCATCGCATTGAGCTTCATTGCGTTGGCGATTTCCGGCGCGACGGCGCTTGCGATTTTTTGGCCGTTGAGCAAGGTGCATTTGCGCGACAAGCATCCTGGCTGGCGCGAAAATCATTTGCATGGTGCGAATGAATTCCTGTGGTTTTTCCGCGGCGGTTTCAAAGGCATCGGCGATCGGGATTTGAATGCATTTGCGCGTCCGGTGCAGCTTGCGCTTTGGACGATTGCGTTTGGCTTGATGGGCGGCTGGGTTCTGTGGCTGTTGTCGGAGTATGTCTTCGTATGAGTGGTGAGTTCGATTGGTGGTTAACGTCGCTTGGTCGAACGGTGATCTGGGCGGGCGTTCGCGAATTGCCTGCGGGTACAGCGGAGATTGTTGATAGCGATGGCAACCTGATGGCGTACGATTCGCTGGACACGGCCCGTGCTGCGTTGATGGATGCGGATTACAGTGCCTTTAATGGCATGGATGATGACGACGCTTTGGAGCGTGGTTTTCATCTCGAAGAACTTAAGGTGCCCGTTGGAACCGATGTCGAAACGCTGCATCCGCAACTGGTCCAAAAACTAGGATTACGCCAACAATCATGATCGACTCACGGAGCACTAACGAATGAGGGATTTTCAGGAACTGCTCCAGCGCAACCGTGAATGGGCGGAGCGGATTGAACGTGAGGAACCCGGTTTTTTTCACGCGCTGTCGCAACAGCAATCACCGGAGTTTCTGTGGATCGGCTGTTCCGATTCACGCGTGCCCGCAAACCAAGTCGTCGATTTGGCACCCGGTGAAGTCTTCGTTCACCGCAATGTCGCAAACGTCGTATCGCACTCTGATTTGAATTGCCTTTCGGTCGTGCAGTTTGCCGTCGACGTGTTGAAAGTGAAGCACATCATCGTCGTCGGGCATTACGGCTGCGGCGGTGTCGGCGCGGTCATCAATGGCACGCGTGTTGGACTTGCCGACAATTGGTTGCGCTACGTTGAGGACGTCCGCGATCAGCATGTGGCGTTATTGAACGAGAATGGACTGTCACCGCAACAGCGTCACGACACGCTGTGCGAATTGAACGCATTGGAACAAGCAGAAAACATCACCCGCTCGACGGTCGTGAAGGATGCTTGGGCGCGTGGACAACAAATCAGTGTGCACGCTTGGGTCTATTCACTCGCCAATGGCCGCGTGACGGATCTGCAGTTTGGTGTTGAAGGCAAGGAAGTCCGCGAAGAACGATATCAGCGTGCAATGCAAGGCATTCGCGATCGCGCAATGCACATCGGCAAATAAACTTACGTGGGAGAGCCATCATGCGTCTGAATCCAATTGACCTGATGAAGTGGGTCGACGAAAACCGCGACTTGCTGAAGCCGCCTGTTGGAAATAAAATCATCTGGGCGGAAGACTTCATCGTGATGGTTGTCGGCGGCCCGAATGAGCGCACGGATTATCACTACGATCTCGGCGCGGAATTGTTCTACATGCTCGAGGGCGAGATGATCCTTCGCGTGCAGGACAACGGTGAAGCGAAGGATATTCCAATCAAGGCCGGTGAAATGTATCTGCTCGCACCGGAAATTCCGCACTCACCGCAACGCATGCCGAACTCGATTGGTCTCGTTGTTGAGCGTCGGCGTTTGCCGCACGAAGATGACGGATTGCAATGGTATTGCCCGTCGTGCAATCACAAGGTTTTCGAGAAATATTTCCACCTCCACAACATCGAGCTGGATTTTCCGCCGGTGTTTGATGAGTTTTATTCATCTCTCGAAAATCGTACCTGCAAGAATTGCGGCACCGTGCACCCACGTCCGCAGCATTACGAAATGCCGGATACCTGAGGATTGGAATTGATGTTGACTGATTTGTTTGACGAAAATGCTGTCCGTGACTTGGATGCGAAATTCGCAGGTACTTGTCAGCGCGAGGCGTTCTACATTCCGCAACATGGTGATGAAGACCAAGCTTATTTCGTGGGTAACTCCTTAGGCTTGCAGCCGCATGCCGCGCGGGCCGCCGTGGACGACGTCATGTTCAAGTGGCAAACGGAAGCGGTCGAAGGTCACTTCAATGGGCCGACGCAGTGGTTGACGTATCACCGCCTTGTGCGAGATCAACTCGCTGCCTTGGTCGGCGCATTGCCGCATGAAGTTGTCGCGATGAATACATTGACGGTGAACTTGCATTTGCTGATGGCGAGTTTTTATCAACCTGTTGAAGGCCGTGCTGCGATTCTCGTTGAGAAGGGTGCGTTCCCGACGGACACCTATGCCGTTCGTTCGCAGATTGAATTTCATGGCTTCGATGCTTCGCTCAACTTGATTGAAGTGGAACCTGATGAAAATGGCTGGTTCCCCACGGAACATATCGTCGCTGCGATTCGTGAACACGGTTCGCAACTGGCGCTGGTGTTGTGGCCGGGAGTGCAGTATCGGACGGGGCAAGTTTTTGACATGGCTGCGATTGCAGCAGCTGCGCATGAGGTCGGTGCGATGGTTGGATTTGACTGCGCGCATTCGGTAGGCAACGTGCCGATGAATTTGCATGACAGTGATGCGGATTTCGCAGTGTGGTGTCACTACAAGTACGTGAACTCGGGACCTGGCGCCGTTGCGGGCGCGTTTGTGCATGATCGGCATGCATCGAATCCTTCGCTGCCGCGGTTGGCCGGCTGGTGGGGTAATCGCCAAGATGTGCGCTTCCTCATGGGGCCACAGTTTGAGCCGTCCAATGGCGCGGAAGGTTGGCAGTTGAGTAATCCACCGGTGCTGGCGTTGGCGCCATTGCGTGCATCGCTGGAATTGTTCTCTTCCGTTGGCATCGAAGCACTGCGTGATTATTCGCGCTCGATGACGGATTATTTGTTTACGTTGATCGACACGCATTTCTCGGATCATTTGGAGTCTGTGACGCCGCGTGATTTCAAGGAACGTGGTTGCCAGGTGTCTGTGCGTATTTTGGCTGGCCGTGCGAAAGGCCGTGAGCTGTTTGAGTATCTGCAGTCGCGCGGTGTTCTTGGTGATTGGCGTGAGCCGGATGTGATCCGCATCTCCCCTGCTCCGTTGTATAACACGCATATGGACATTTTGAAGTTAGCGCGTGTGTTGCGTGAGTGGTGCGATGGACAAGGCTGATTTGACCGGTAATCGAGAAATCACGATCATCGGCGCGGGCCTCGCCGGTGCTTTGCTTGGCGCGTTGCTCGCCGAGAAAGGCTGGTCCGTGACGATTTACGAAAAGCGCCCCGATCCACGCGTTGCCGGTTTCGAAGGCGGCCGTTCGATCAATCTCGCGTTGGCGGAGCGTGGCTATCATGCGCTGCGTCTAGCAGGCGCCGACGACGAGGTGATCGACCAGTGCGTGATGATGCGTGGTCGCATGATCCATAACCGCGATGGCGGACATCACTTCCTGCGCTATGGCAAAGACGATTCCGAAGTCATTTGGTCAGTGCATCGCGGTGATTTGAATTCGATTTTGCTGGACTTCGCCGAAAAGGCCGGCGTCAAAGTCTTCTTCAACGAAGAGCTGTTGCATGTCGATTTCGATGCACGTGTTGCAACGTTCCGCGTTGATGGCGCGGATCATGATGTGCCGTTCGTGTCACTGATTGGATCGGATGGTGCGGGGTCTGTTTTGCGTCGTTCGATGCAGGAATACCGCCCGGATGAGTTTCCGTCACGCACCGATTTCCTGGGTCACGGCTATAAGGAACTCGAGATTCCGCCGTTTGATAATTCGGGTGATTTTTCGCTGGAGCCGAATGCCTTGCACATCTGGCCACGCGGTACGTACATGTGCATTGCATTACCAAATGACGAAAAGACCTTTACCGTCACGTTGTTTTTGCCAAATGAGGGCTCACCGAGTTTCGCCGAGATCAAGACAGGTGCTGAGGCTCGTGCATTCTTCGATAAGGAATTTCAGTCTGCATCCATCCTGATTGATGACCTCGAATACGACTGGGAAAACAATCCTGTCGGCGTTCTCGGCACGTTGTATCTCGACAATTGGAATCTGGATGATCGCGCGGTACTGATCGGTGATGCGGCGCATGCAATGGTGCCGTTCCATGGTCAAGGCATGAATGCGGCATTCGAGGATTGTGTGGAGTTGGCGAAGCAGCTTGATTTGCATGCCGATCGCGCGGAAGCATTTAAGGCGTTTGAAGCGGCGCGTTTGCCGAACGCGCGTGCGATTCAGCAGATGGCGTTGGACAACTATCTCGAGATGCGCGATAAGGTGGATGATCCGGAGTTCCTTTTGCAACGGGACATCGAGATTGCATTGTCCGAGAAATATCCGGAACGTTTCCTGCCGCACTACACGATGGTGACGTTCCGCTTGATGCCGTATCTGGAAGCCTACGAGCGTACCCAGATCCAAAATGGAATTCTCGCCAAGTTAGCATCCGGCATTACGTCGTTAGATGATGTGGATTGGGCGTTGACAGAGAAGCTGGTCCGCGAACAGTTGCCATTGTTTGAAGATGCGGCTTGATGGAATCATTCCTCTTCTACGATCTCGAAACATTTGGTATCGACTCATCGTTTAGCCGTGTCAGTCAATTTGCGGCGATTCGCACTGATATGGATCTCAATCCCATCGGCGATCCGATGGATTGGCTCATCAAACCTGCCAGTGATGTTCTGCCCTCACCCCAATCTTGCTTGATCACACACGTGAACCCTTGGGAGACTCTTGCGAAAGGATCACCCGAATTTGAAGTCGTCGCACGCATTCACGAGCAAATGAGCGAACCCGGCACATGCACCCTGGGATACAACTCATACCGCTTCGACGATGCGTTCATGCGCAATGCGTTTTACCGCAATTTTTGGCCGATGTATCGTAGGGAATATGAAAACGGAAACTCACGCTGGGATCTCCTCAACGTGTTCCGTGCGGCCTATGTGCTCCGGCCGGACAGTTTGGTTTGGCCGTTGAATGACAAGGGCGTCGTCTCCTTCAAGCTTGAAGATCTCGCGATCGCGAACGATGCGCGTGACGGCATGGCGCATGAGGCGCTGTCAGATGTTCGTGCGTTGGTTGGTTTGGCCCGGAAGTTGAAGGATTCGCAACCTAAATTCTGGGAGTATGTTTTTTCGTTGCGTCAGAAATCGATGGCGCAGAGATTGCTCGACGCTCCAAACGGTCAGATCGTCCTGCATATCCAGAGCTTCTATGGTTTCGACCGACAGCTGTGCGCGCCACTGCTGCCATTGTTCCGTCATCCGCAACAAAGTAATGATGTCGTTGTTTTTGACCTCGGAGAAGATCCTCAGCAATTGCTCGACTGGAACTCGTTTGAGGAACGCGCTCCCGGCTTGGAAACTGTTCGTGTCAATGATGGACCGATGTTATTCCAATGGCAGCATATCCGCGAAGATGAGCGTGAGCGATTGACCCTTGATTCGGCGATCATCGAACAGCGTGCAAAGTGGTTGCAAGACAATCAGCACCGCATTCCTTTCATGCGAATGATGGACGCGATGTCACCGGCTTATAAACCGCCGGAAGATGTTGACGCGGCGATGTACGGAGGCTTCTTCAGTGCAACGGACGAACGCTGGATGTCCGCCGTTCGATCGACCGCCCCTGCGCAATTAAGTGCATTGGAAGATGTCGCCGGAATTAACTCGCGCTTGCCTGAGTTGCTGAAACGCTATCGTGCCCGAAACTTCCCCGATACTTTGTCGTTCGAGGAAGTCCAGGCATGGAAGGAGTTTTGCACTGCGAAATTCAGCGCGCCTGAGAATGGCACAATCACCGACATGAATTTTGCGGCATTCTCCGCGCAGCTTGCGGAATTGCGTGCGTTGGAAAATTTATCGGCGGAGCAACGTGAGTTGCTGGATGAAGTAGAACGGTTCGGTCAGTATCAGGTGGACAACGCGTCAGTCGTTTGAAACGCCGTGCGGCACGTGGCCGGCTGCGACATGATCGCGCGCCGAATCAATGTTATGCATTGAATCATCGAAGAAAATATCCGCTCCAAACGCTTCCAGGAACGGTCCCTTCGGTCGGCCGCCGAGGAACATCGCCTCATCCAAACGAATATCCCAATCGCGCAACGTTTTGATGACTCGTTCGTGCGCGGGCATTGAACGCGCAGTGACGAGCGCAGTACGGATTGGCGAAGTTTCTCCGGTCGGGAACGCACTTTGAAGCCGATGCAAAGCATCCAGGAAACCCCGGAACGGACCGCCACTTAATGGTAAGTCGCGGTTATCGATTTCAAACTGCGTAAAAGCCGCCAAACCTTCTTCCTGCGAGACACGCTCGCTCTCATCGCCAAACAGCACCGCATCGCCGTCAAACGCGATTCTGAGCTGATCCGAGCGTTGCTGTGTCGGTTGCGCAGGAAGCAAGGTCGCCGCTGCAACACCGGCCTGCAAGGCATTGCGGACATCTTCGGAGTTCGCACTCAGGAACAAATCCGAACCAAATGGCTTGATGTATGGATACGGCGGAGCGCCATTGCTGAAAGCCGCACGTTTGATGTTGAGCCCGTGATGCGAGATTGAGTTGAAAATCCGTAGGCCTGTTTCCGCAGAATTCCTCGAAATCAGAATGACTTCGACGTGCGGTGCTTCCGGCGGCGCACCGTCATTCAACGACAGCAATTTACGGACTAGCGGAAACGCGACACCCGGCTGCAGCAATTCGCTCTCCAGCTTGCGCTGGTGTTCGAGATACGCATCAATGCCCTCGCTCTCAAACAGCGCGTGGCTCTCCTCCAGATCAAACAGAGTCCGGGAAGAAATCGCAACAATCAGCGGATCGGCATCCTTATCGGGCATCACTCAACCACTCGAAAATTGCTCAGCCAAAATCCGTTCTTCCAGATTATGGCCACGGTCAAACAGGATGCGGACGCCCTCTTCCGTCGATTCACGGATCGTCACTTCGAGAACGTTGCGCACTTCGTGTGAATCCGCGGTCGCACTCACTGGACGCTTATAAGGATCCAAAACACGGAACCGGACCTCGGTATCCGATCGCAAAACTGCACCTCGCCAACGACGCGGACGGAACGGCGCAATGGATGTCAACGCAACCACCTGCGACCCTAGCGGCAAAATCGGGCCGCCCGCACTGAAGTTATAAGCCGTTGATCCAGCAGGCGTCGAAACCATCACGCCATCGCAAATCAGCTCCTCCAGACGCTCCTTGCCATTCAGATCGATTGCAACATGTGCTGCCTGACGCGTCTGCCTCAACAACGACACTTCGTTATAGGCCAACGTGACGACGGGATTGCCCGACTCGGTTTGCGCGGTCATTTGCAGTGGACGGAGCTTGGCAACTTCAGCATCGGCCAACCGCTCGAGTAAGCCGTCCGAGACATGGTGGTTCATCATGAATCCGATCGTGCCAAGTTTCATTCCGTAGAACGGCTTACCGAGATCTGCATATCGATGCAGCGTCTGCAGCATGAAGCCATCGCCACCCAATGCGACGATCAGATCCGCATCTTCCGGCGCAATTTGCCCGTGCTCACGGACAAACACCGAAAGCGCTTCCTGCGCTTCCGGTGTCGGGCTGGCGACAAACGCCAGTCTTGCTGTGCCGTTGATCATACGATCAGTGTAGGCACATTATCCCTGCGATGCCAACTGTGCCAGTCGGCGTGCGGCAACGGACAAGGTTGGGAAGTCGAGCGTCTTCTGGTTGCTCAACTCGGCCAGCATGTTCTGCGTGAAGCGCAAGTTTGCATCTTCACGGCCCAGCCATTCGTCCACCTTCTCAACAGCCGACTTCTTGCCGGACTTGCCGAGAATCTGCAGCGCCATCGCACGTTGTTGCGATCCAAGCTCGTCACGCAAGGCACCGATTGCCAGCGCTTGCCAGCGACCATCGACTTGCAGCGATTCGATTTGACCGTACATCCATGGAATCTGCAGACCTGCACCCAGCTTGAAGTAACCCTTCGCCACTTCGGTGACATCTTGCTTCACCGTTGCCGCGATGTCAGCAATGTCGAAACTGAAGACCATCAACGAAATGGATGCCAAATCATTGGCCAGACCTTCCGGCACACCTTGTGCCTTCCACTTCGCAGCGCGTTCGGCGATTTGCTTCTTGCGCGTTGCACTGACGACACTGCCAAGGCTCTTGCGGATTGCCGCGACTGGCTTGCCGTAGGTTTCCAGACCTTGCGCAACGGACATGACATCGCCCGAACGTTGCAAAATCCAACGGCTCAACGCACGCAGAACGGTCCAGATCTCGACCAACGCGTCGATCTGCACGCTTTCCGGAACCTTCGCATCCAATGCATCGATTTGACGCCACAATGCACGCGCATCAAGCACGTCACGCGCAATCGTAAACGCCTTCGCGATTTCACCAGGCGTACGGCCCGTATCTTCCTGCATGCGCAGAATGAACGTCGCACCCATGCGGTTGATCGTCGAGTTCGTCACCATCGTCGCGATGATTTCGCGCTTCAGGCGCAACGACTGCATGTCGTCCGAGTACTTCTTCTGCAATGGTGCCGGGAAGTAACGGATCAATTCCTGCGCGAGATAAGGATCTTCCGGAACATCGGAATCCAACAACTGCGGGAACAGCACCAACTTGCTGTACGCCAAAAGCACTGCCAACTCTGGACGCGTAAAGCCTTCGCCACGCAACTTGCGCTCTTCGATTTCCGTATCCGTCGGCAAGTCTTCGATCTGACGGTCCAGCAAGCCTTGCGATTCCAGCGTCTGAATGAAGTGTTGCTTCGCACCCAGACGGGAAACCGTCATGCGCTCCATCAAACTCAGCGCTTGGTTTTGGCGATAGTTATCATTCAAAACCAAACCGGCCACTTCATCCGTCAACGCCGCGACCAACTTATTGCGCGCAGGAACGGTCAACGCTTTACGTTGCACGACTGCGTTCAACAGGATCTTGATGTTGACTTCATGGTCGGAGGTATCAACGCCGGCTGAGTTATCGATGAAGTCCGTGTTGAGAATGACACCGGCTTGCGCCGCATCGATACGGCCCAATTGCGTGAAGCCCAAGTTTCCGCCTTCACCGACGACCTTACAACGCAGCTCACCACCATTGATGCGGATCGCATTATTCGCGCGGTCGCCGACTTGATCGTTCGTTTCGGTTGGACCCTTCACGTACGTACCAATGCCGCCGTTCCATACCAGATCAACGGGTGCCTTCAATGCGGCATTGATCAGTGCATTCGGTGACATCTCTGCGACATCTGCATCTAGGCCGAGAGCTTCGCGCATCTCATGGGTAATCTTGACCGACTTCGCCGCACGCGAGAAAACACCGCCGCCCTTGCTGATCAACTTTTTGTCATAGTCATTCCAGCTCGAACGGGGCACGTTGAACAAACGTTGACGTTCCTTGTACGACGTCGCGGAATCCGGATTCGGATCAATGAAGATGTCGCGGTGATCGAACGCCGCAACCAAACGGATGTGCTTCGACAGCAACATACCATTGCCAAAAACGTCACCCGACATGTCACCAATGCCAACCACAGTGAAATCCTGCGTCTGCGTGTCATGACCCAGCGAACGGAAATGGCGCTTCACCGACTCCCATGCACCGCGTGCCGTAATGCCCATGCCCTTGTGGTCATAACCCACCGAACCACCGGACGCAAATGCATCACCCAGCCAGAAGCCATGAGCGATCGCAATGCCGTTCGCGGTATCGGAGAACGTCGCCGTTCCCTTGTCCGCTGCAACGACCAAATACGGATCATCGCCATCATGGCGGACCACGTTCTTCGGCGGAACGATCTTGTCGTTGACTAAGTTGTCCGTGATGTCCAGCAAGCCGTTGATGAAGCGTTTGTAACAAGCCACACCTTCAGCAAACCATGCATCACGGTCGACGGCAGGATTCGGCAATTGCTTGCAGACGAAACCACCTTTCGAACCGACTGGAACGATGACGGTGTTCTTCACCATTTGTGCCTTCACCAGACCGAGAACTTCCGTGCGGAAATCTTCGCGGCGATCAGACCAACGCAAACCGCCGCGCGCAACCGGTCCGAAACGCAAGTGAGTACCTTCTACGCGAGGACCATACACGAAAATTTCGCGGTACGGACGCGGCTTCGGCAGATCAGGAATCGCCGACGAGTCGAACTTGAACGCGAAGTAATCTGCAGGACCGCCGTCCGGACGAAGACCATCCTTGCGCTCCATGTAATAGCTCGTACGAAGCGTTGCGTTCATGACGCTCATGAAGCTGCGCAATATGCGGTCATCATCCAACGATGTCACGCGATCAAGCAATGCGAGTAAGGCACTTTCCGCCGCTTCCATTTGCTTCTCGCGCTTGCCGCTGCGTGCAGCCAGGATCGGTGCAATCGCTTGATGGACAGACTCGTCGTCACCGGCCAAAGCAGTGATTTGCGCCTTGAACGCTTCAGCACCTTCCTTGATCTCGTCCTTCGATTCCGAGCCGGTGCGCGGATCGAAGCGAGCTTCAAACAACTCAACCAGGACACGGGCAAGCAATGGATAACGCGTCAGCGCCTGTTCCATGTACTGTTGCGAGAACGGAACACCGGTCTGCAAAAGGAACTTGCAGTAAGCACGCAGCATTGCCACTTGCTTCCAGTCCATGCCGGCACACAGGATCAGCTTGTTGAACGTATCGCTCTCAGCATCACCATTCCAAACCTTGACGAACGCTTCTTCAAACTTCGCGCGGCTGTCACTGATATCGCGGCGATCACTTGGCGCTTCAACCTTGAAATCCTGGATGTAAGCGGTACCTGCGGCCGTTTCAAGACGGTATGGATTTTCCGCCAAAACACGCAGCCCCATATTCTCCATCACCGGCAAGGCATCCGACAACGGAATGTCATGACCCAAGCGATAGAACTTGAGACGCAGCGAGTTATCGCTTTTCAGACGCGTCAACGACAGACGCAAATCATTTTCGTCGGCCAATGCAGCCAACTGATTGACGTCATTGGCGGCTTGCTTACCACCGAAACGTTCGATGTAAGTCTGCGGCAACGCGCGACCGAACGCTTGGTTCAAATCCAATGCTGCGACTTCACCATGTTCCTTCACCAACTCATCGCGCAACACATCATTCCAGTTGCGCACGATTTCGACGATTTCGTTTTCGATCTTCGTCGTATCAACATCCTGCACATCACCGCTGCGTGGACGCACGATCAAATGCAATTGCGCCATTGGCGACTCGCCCATGTACACCCACGAGTCGACGTGATCACCGTTGAGTTCCTTCTTCAGAAGGTCTTCAATGCGCAAACGCACTTCGGTGTTGAAACGATCGCGCGGAATGTAGATCAATGCCGAGAAGAAACGGCCGTAGGTGTCCTTGCGCAAAAACAACTTGCTGCGTACGCGTTCCTGCAAACCGAGAATGCCGGTGCCCATTTCGAGCAACTGCTTCTCCGACAATTGGAACAGCTCATCACGCGGCAACGATTCAAGGATGTGACGCAACGCCTTGCCGCTGTGGCTGCTCGGGGCCAAGCCGGACTTGTCGACAACGTACTCATAACGCTGACGGACAATTGGGATATCCCACGGACGCGTCGTGTAAACGTTCGACGTATACAAACCAACGAAACGATGCTCCTTCACTGGCGTACCGTTTTTGTCGAACTCAAGAACGCCGATGTAATCCAAATAACCCGGACGGTGGACAGTTGAACGTGCGTTAGTCTTGGTCAAAATCAACGACTGCACACTACCTGACGCTGGCATCATGTGCGCGGCGAGCGACGACATCTTGCGTGGTTCGCCATCCGACTTGCGCATCAAACCAAGTCCCGTGCCACTCACTGGTTTGAGGACATCGGTTTTGCCCTTGATTTCGCGCTCATATTCGCGATAACCCATCAAGATGAAGTTATCGTCGGCAGCCCAGTTCAGATAATCTTCGGCTTCCTTCAAGCCCTTCGCGGAAATCGTCTTCGACGGCTCACGCTCGCCCACCGACTCTGCAACGTCAATCAGTTGTTCGCGCATCTTGCGCCAGTCCTGAACTACCAAGCGCACATCGGTCAACGTCTGCTCGAGTACCTTCTTGATCTCCTGCATTTCCGCTGGGGTTTGGCGATCGATTTCCATGTGCATCACGGATTCACCGACACCACCTTCAACACCCGTCAACTTGCCGGATTTGTCGCGTTGGAAATTGATGATCGGATGGCCGAGAACGTGAATGCCGATTCCCATTTTCGCGAGCGTCATGCTCACGGTATCCACGAGGAACGGCATGTCGTCATTGACGATTTGCAAAACGGTATGTTGCGATTCCCAATGATTCGCCTTCGAATCCGTGTTGAACAAACGGATCAGTGGCTTGTTCGCCTTACGCGAACGGGAGAATTCCAGGAAGTCACTCGCAAGGTTCGCCCAGCCTTCCGCTGTATGCAAACCCACTTCATCATTCTCAAGCCGGCTGTAAAAAGCCTTCGCAAACGCCTGGGTCTCGGCCACCTTCGGCATGGGCACTGCCCCCTTGATTGCGTTGAGAATAGGTGTGAGAGAAACTTGAGTTGAACTCATGATTAGCGCAGTCCTGTTTCGTTGCGGGCAATGACGAGACGTTGGATTTCCGACGTCCCTTCGTAAATTTCAGTGATCTTGGCGTCGCGGAAATAGCGCTCAACCGGCATTTCCTTCGAGTAACCCATACCACCGTGAATCTGTACGGCTTGATGTGCGATCCACATCGCAGCCTCTGATGCGGTCAGCTTGGCGATCGCAGCTTCGTTCGAGAACTTCGCGCCGCCCTTATCAAACTGACCCTTCTGCCAAGCAGCGCGCATCGTCAGCAAATAAGCAGCATCAAGCTTGCACTTCATGTCCGCGATTTTCGCTTGCGTCATTTGAAACGTGCCGATCGGCGCACCGAACGCCTTGCGTTCTTTCACGTATTCGATTGTTGCTTCATAGGCAGCGCGTGCGATACCGATGGCTTGCGATGCGATACCGATGCGACCGGCGTCGAGAACGGACATGGCGATTTTGAAACCTTCGCCTTCCTTGCCCAAAACTTCATCAGCCTGCGCAACGTAATCGGTAAACTCGATTTCGCAAGTTGCGGATGCACGGATGCCGAGCTTCGGTTCGGTCTTGCCGCGATGGAAACCTTCCTTCGTCGTATCGATCATGAAAGCCGTGATGCCGCGTGCGCCGGCATTCGGATCGGTCATCGCGAACAGCACAATGTATTTAGCGACAGGGCCGGAAGTGATCCAGGACTTTTTGCCATTGATCACCCATGTACCATCATCTTGCTTGACGGCTTTACAGCGCATCGCCGTTGCGTCACTGCCCGACTGTGGTTCAGTCAAAGCGAAAGCGCCGATCTCGCGGCCTTCCGCAATCGCGCGGACGTAAAGTTGCTTTTGATCTTCCGTGCCGTACTTCAGGATGCCGTTGCAAAACAGCGAGTTGTTGACGGAGACGATCGTCGAGTGTGCGGCGTCAGCTGCAGCGATTTCGATCATGGCCAAAACATATGCGATCGGGTCCATGCCCGCACCGCCGTATTCTTCAGGGACTTCGATGCCCATCAAACCATTTTCACCAAGGGTTCGGATGTTCTCGAGTGGAAACTCACCGGTTTGATCGTGATGTTCCGCGCTTGGCGCAATCTTGTCTTGCGCGATGCGTCGGGCGACATCCTGAATCATCAGCTGCTCTTCAGTCAATGAAAAATCCACTCGAAAGCTCTCCTAAAATTCGGTTGTAATCCCACCATTGTAACTTTTTGGGTGAACAAACCGAAGCCGTATGGTTTGACCGACGCACCGTTGTGGGGGACAATTACATCTCTTAATCATGATTGAGAGATATATGGATCTCGAAGACTGGTCAGTGCCCCTCAAAACGCTGGCCGAACCGACCCGCGTGCGCTTGCTGTCCTTGCTCGAATCGCAGGAACTGACCGTCGCCGAACTCTGCGCCATCACCGGCTTGCAGCAGTCACGGGTTTCCACACATTTGGCGAAATTGAAGGACGCGCATTTGGTGCGCGATCGCCGTGCGGGTGTGTCTTCGTTTTATCGAATGGATACGGAAGCATTGACCGATGCGAACCGGTCCATCTGGGAGATGATCCGCAACGGAACGCGTGATCCTATCCTCGATCATGATCAATCGGCGCTGCAGGATTTGCTCAGTGCCCGTGCCAAAACTCACCAAGTCTCCGCCGTATCCGATGACCTCGAACGTCACTACACGCCGGGTCGGACTTGGGAAGCGTTGGCGCGTTCGGCGATGCAGTTGGTGACGCCGGGTGATGTTTTGGACATTGCGTCCGGTGACGGTGCGTTTGCGGAATTGCTTGCTCCAGTGAGCCGTTCGTTTACGTGTTTGGACGCATCCGAGAAAGCCATTGATTCTTCGCGCGCCCGCTTGGCGCATCTGGACAATGTCGATCTGCAAGTCGGTGACATGCATTCGCTTCCGTTCAACGACCGCAGTTTCGATCTCGTCGTGATGATGCAAGCGTTGAACTATTCCGTCGATCCAGCGGTTGCATTGCGCGAAGCCTCGCGTGTCCTTCGCAAAAATGGCCGTCTCCTCGTCACGACTCTCGCCAAGCATCCGCACAAGTCTGCGGCTCGCACGTTCGATCACGTCAATCTCGGATTTTCGACGGACGAACTTTCGTCGTTGTTGTCCGATGCGAAGTTGAAGGTCCATACCTGCCGCATCATCAACCGCGAACGTCGCCAACCACATTTCGAACTCATTGCCGCTACGGCATCCAAGGAACATTGATTCACATGAAAACACTTCCCTACAAGGACCCTGTGCGTTATCAGGCACTGACTGATTTGCTTGCGTCGCGCATTGCAGTGCTCGACGGTGCGATGGGCACAATGATCCAAGGTCATGGCCTTGTTGAAGCCGATTACCGTGGCGAACGTTTCAAGGATGGCTACGACGCGTTGTTTAGCGTCGTGGACGGTCACGCCCATTCACCGGATTGCGGATGTGGCCATGATCAACGCGGCAACAATGACATTTTGTCGTTGACACGTCCGGAGATCATCAAGGGCATTCACCGCGAGTACTTGCTTGCCGGTGCGGACATGGTCGAGACGAATACGTTTAACTCGACGGCGTTGTCGCTTGCTGATTATGGCTTGTCGCATCTTGCATACGAGTTGAACAAAGCCGGCGCGGCGAACGCGCGTGAAGTCTGCGACGAAGTGGCGGCGCTAGATGGCAAGCCACGTTTCGTCGTTGGTGTTCTCGGTCCAACCTCCAAGACAGCTTCGTTGTCGCCTGACGTTAACTTGCCCGGCTTCCGTGCAACGTCGTTTGATGAATTGCGCGCTGCGTATTACGACTCCGCGTGCGGCTTGATTGATGGTGGCGCGGATGCGTTGATGATTGAGACGATTTTTGACACGTTGAATGCGAAGGCTGCGGCGTTTGCGATTGAGCAAGTGTTCGATGCGCGTGGTTACCGCTTGCCGGTCATGATTTCGGGCACGATTACCGACGCTTCAGGTCGCACATTGTCGGGTCAAACGACGGATGCATTCTGGTTCTCGCTGCGTCATGCCAAGCCGTTGAGCATCGGTTTGAACTGCGCGTTAGGTGCGAAGGAATTGCGTCAGTACATGGACATCCTTGCACAAGTCGCGCCGGATATTTACTTGTCGTGTCACCCGAATGCCGGTTTGCCGAATGCGTTTGGTGGTTATGACGAAACGCCGGAAGACATGGCGGCGATTTTGCGTGACTTCGCTGAAGCTGGATTGATCAACATTGTTGGTGGGTGCTGCGGCACGACGCCACCGCATATTAAGGCGATTGCTGAGAACGTCACGGACGTTCCCGTCCGCAAACTTGCCATCGAAAAGGAGGCAGCGTAATGAGTGGCTTTACGCGATTGAGCGGCCTGGAACCGCTGACCATTACACCCGAGCTGAACTTCATCAACGTCGGTGAGCGTACAAACGTCACGGGTTCGGCGCAGTTCAAAAAACTGATTCTCGAAAACCGCATGGACGAAGCAACGATCGTTGCGCGCCAACAAGTTGAGAACGGCGCACAGATCATCGACGTCAACATGGATGAAGGCATGTTGGATTCGCGTAAGGCGATGGTGGATTTCCTCAATCTCATCGCAGCGGAACCGGACATCGCACGCGTCCCGGTGATGGTCGACTCCTCGAAGTGGGAAGTCATTGAAGCTGGCCTGCAATGCCTGCAAGGCAAAGGCATCGTCAACTCCATTTCGTTGAAGGAAGGCGAAGAGCCGTTCCTTGAACAAGCGCGTTTGGTGCGTCGCTATGGTGCAGCGGTCGTCGTCATGGCGTTCGATGAAGTCGGTCAAGCCGATACGTTCGAGCGCAAGGTCGAGATTTGTTCGCGCGCCTACAAATTGTTGACGGAAGAAGTTGGGTTTGATCCGGAAGACATTATTTTTGACCCGAACGTCTTCGCGATTGCGACGGGCATTGAAGAGCACAACAACTACGCCGTCGCGTTTATCGAAGCGGCGCGTGAGTTGAAGAAGCGTTTCCCTCTGTCGCACATTTCAGGTGGCATCTCGAACGTGTCGTTCTCGTTCCGTGGCAATGAACCACTGCGTCAGGCGATCCACGTCGTGTTCCTGTATCACGCGATTCGCGCCGGTCTCGACATGGGTATCGTCAATGCGGGCGCCCTGCCCTTGTACGACGATCTGGATCCAACGCTGCGTGAACTCGTTGAAGATGTCGTCTTGAACCGTCGCGATGATGCGACGGACCGATTGCTCGCAGCTGCCGAAAGTCTGAAAACACAGAAAGGCAAGAAGAAGAAAGAAGATCTCGCCTGGCGCAAAGAACCGGCTGCGAAGCGTCTTGCGCATTCGTTGGTGCACGGCATCGATGCATACATCGAAGAAGATACTGAAGCCGCACGTTTGGAAGCAGCCAAGCCATTGCACGTGATTGAAGGTCCGTTGATGGACGGCATGAACATCGTGGGTGACTTGTTCGGGTCGGGCAAGATGTTTTTGCCACAGGTCGTGAAGTCCGCCCGCGTCATGAAGAAGGCGGTTGCATATCTGCTGCCTTACATCGAAGCCGAGAAGCTCAAGTCCGGCGACGAAGCAAAGAACAACGGACGCATCGTTTTGGCGACGGTCAAGGGCGACGTTCATGACATCGGCAAAAACATCGTCGGCGTCGTTCTCGCCTGCAACAACTTCGAGATCATCGATCTCGGCGTGATGGTTCCGGCACAGAAAATTCTCGACACCGCACGTGAAGTGAATGCGGACATGATCGGCTTGTCCGGCTTGATCACGCCATCGCTCGAAGAAATGTCGCACGTCGCGAAGGAAATGAATCGTCAGGATTTCCATATTCCATTGCTGATCGGCGGCGCAACGACCTCGCGTGCTCATACTGCCATCAAGATCGATCCGCACTACAAAGCACCAACGGTTTGGATCAAGGATGCTTCGCGTGCCGTCGGTGTCGTGCAAGCATTGATTCAACCGGAAACGCGTGTCGACTTCATGGCTGCTAACGATGCGGACTACGAAAAAATCCGCGAACGCCACCGCAACAAGGGTGATGCCAAGCGTTTGATCGGCATTGAGACTGCACGTGAGCGCGGTTTCAAGACCGAGCGTTTGGACGCCATCGTGCAGCCTCGCGCCATGGGCATCACTGAAATCATCGATTTCCCATTGTCGGAAATTGAAAACTACATTGACTGGGGTCCGTTCTTCAATTCATGGGAATTGGCAGGTCACTTCCCGCAAATTCTCTCGGATGAAATCGTTGGCGAACAAGCGACGTCGCTGTACAACGATGCCCGTGTCATGTTGCGGAAGATCATCGACGAGAAATGGTTGCAAGCGAATGCAGTGATCGGTTTTTGGCCGGCGAAGCGGGATGGCGATGACGTGTTGATTGATACCGAGAATGGTCAGGAACGTTTCGTCTTCTTGCGCCAGCAAGTGGATAAGCCGATTGAGCGTCCGACGTTCTGTCTCTCGGACTTTATCGCGGCGCCTGCTGCAGATGGTTCCGCACAGGATTACATTGGCGCGTTCGCATGTACCGCGGGCATCGGCATTGAACCGCATATCGAGAAGTTCCAAGCGGACTACGACGATTACAACGCGATTTTGTTGAAGTCACTGGCGGATCGAATGGCCGAAGCCTTCGCAGAATGCTTGCACGAGCGTGTGCGTAAGGATTACTGGGGCTACATGCCGGAAGAGGCGTTGCCGAATGAAGCGTTGATCAAGGAAGAATACCGTGGCATCCGTCCAGCTCCTGGCTATCCTGCGTGTCCGGATCACTCGGAGAAGCGCAAGATTTTTGACTTCATGCAAGTCACAGAACGTGCCGGCATTGAACTGACGGAAGGATTCGCGATGTATCCGACTGCAGCGGTCAGTGGCTACTACTTTGCACATCCGGACTCCACGTATTTCGTGGTGGGACGTCTGAGCAAGGAACAAGTCGCGGATTACGCCAAGCGCAAGGGCATGACGCTGATCGAGGCGGAACGCACGCTGGCGTCCAACCTCGATTACGATCCGGAATAATTAACCGGTAATGCGACCGATCACGGATCCGAAATCAATCACGGACCCGTCCGGTCCCGGTGCCTTCGCAGTGATCTCGACGACGTCGCCGTCCATCAAGGATTTGCGCGTGCCGCCGTTCTCGAGCGTCACCGGCTCTGCGCCATTCCACGTCAATTCCATGAAAGAACCGCGCTGATCAACTTCAGCGCCGCTGATGGTACCCGATCCAAAAACATCACCCGCACGCAACGATGCGCCGTTAACGACCATATGCGTCGCCATCTGCGCGTAGCTGTAGTACATCACCTTGAACGGCGGGCTAGAAACGGATTCGTCATTCCAAAGGACTTCGAGAGAAATATCGAGTGCTGACGGTTCGGTGTCCGAGTCATCCAGATACTTCGCGAGTGGCTCATCGCGAGGTGGCGTGGAAATGCGCGCAGCTTTCAGTGCATCCAACGGCACAACCCACGGCGAAATCGATGTTGCGAAAGACTTACCCAGGAATGGACCCAGCGGCACGTATTCAAAAGCTTGAATGTCACGCGCGGACCAATCGTTGAGAATGAAGGCACCGAACACATGTTGATCCGCATCGGCAAGATCGATCGGACCGTTGACACCGTTGCCGCAAACGAAGCCCATCTCAGCTTCGATATCCAGGAATCGACACGGACCGAATTCGACCTTACCGTCAACGCGACGCAAGCCATATGGACGCTTCACATCGGTGCCACTGACAATGAGCGTGCCCGCGCGTCCGTGATAACCGATCGGAAGTTGCTTCCATGATGCAGGGAGATCTGGATTTTGCGGACGGAAAATTTTGCCGACGTTCAACGCATGTTGTTCTGACGCGTAAAAATCCACGTAATCATTCGGCGTAAACGGCATGCGCAGGATGACTTTCTCGATTGGATAAGCATGCTTCGCGATGACTTCACCGTGCTTATCGCTCGTGACCCAATCCTTGATCGCCTTGCGAATGCTCGCCCACATTTGCGGGGAGCCGGCGAGAATGCGGTCGAGGTTACCCATCGCAAACCAGCCGACCATCGACGCATCGAGTTCCTGCGCAATCGGCTCAAGATCCAAAACATGATCGCCCAACCGCACACCCAGCTTCGCATCGGCATCTCCGTCACCGATCATGAATGAGCAATACGGCAAGTTGTGATGGTCAAAACCCGGTTTCGCCAGTTGGCTGGATGCAGAAGTCATTTTGGTCCCGTCTAAGTGAGTGAACCCATTAAGTTTAAGCCAATGGGAAATTCCTTGCTGTCCGATCGTTTAGGCAACCGCATTTTCGTGAACGTCCTTGACCGCCCTGCCCGATGGATCCGCCATGTTAGCGAAGGCTTCGTCCCATTTCAGCGCCGCTTCCGTTGAACATGCGATGGATTTGCCGCCCGGTACTGTTTTCGCGGCGCCGTCCGTTGGAAATGCTTGTTCGAACAATTCACGGTAAAAATACGCTTCTTTGGTTGTGGGCGTGTTGTGCGGGTAGCGTTGCTCGGCAGCCGCCATTTGCTCGTCGGTGATCATCAGATCCGCATGATCCTTGAGTCCATCGATCCAGCCGTAGCCAACGCCGTCGCTGAACTGTTCTTTTTGGCGCCACAAAATGCTGTCCGGCAGAACGCCTTGGAACGCTTCCCTCAAGATGGATTTCTCGATGCGTTTGCGTCCTTCGGCATCGACGCCGGACATTTTCAGCTTTGCATCCATGCGCATTGCAACGTCGATGAATTCAACGTCCAAAAACGGCACGCGCGCTTCGACACCCCACGCCATCATCGATTTGTTCGCACGCAAGCAGTCAAACAGATGCAGGTTGTCGAGTTTGCGGATCAGCTCTTCGTGAAATTCACGTGCGCTCGGTGCCTTGTGGAAATAAAGATATCCGCCAAAAATTTCATCGCTCCCCTCACCCGACAGCACCATTTTTATTCCCATTGCTTTGATGCGACGTGCCAGCAGGAACATTGGTGTGGATGCGCGGATCGTCGTCACGTCATACGTTTCGATGTGCTTGATCACATCCGGCAAGACATCCAACCCTTCTTCAAACGAGTAAGTAAATCCGTGATGCACCGTACCCAATGCATCCGCGGCAACTTGCGCAGCTTCGAGATCCGGCGATCCTTGCAGTCCGATGGCGAAGGAATGGAGACGTGGCCACCAGGCTTCTTTTTGGTCGTCGTCTTCAATGCGTTGACGTGCGAATTTCGCGGCGCATGCAGCGACAAGTGATGAGTCCAACCCGCCGGAAAGTAGCACGCCGTAAGGAACGTCGCTCATCAGTTGGCGATGTACTGCGCGTTCGAATGCTTCACGTAATTGTTGTGCTTCAACTTCCACGCCTTCGACGTGGTCGTACTCGCGCCATTCGCGTTCGTAGTAACGAGTGAGTTCGCCGGTGGTGGAGTCGTAGAAATGTCCAGGCGGAAATGGTGCAACGTCATCGCAGACGCGAACGATCGCCTTCATTTCCGATGCGACCCAGATGCGTCCTTCCTTGTCATGCCCCCAATACAGTGGACAGATACCCATGTGGTCGCGGGCGATGAGGAAGGATTTTTGGTCACGGTCCCATTGCGCGAATGCGAACATGCCGTTGATTTGGCTCAGCCATTCTTTCGGTGATTGGCCATCGCGCGCGAGTGCGTTGATGACTTCGCAATCCGAACCGGTCTGGAAATCATAGGGTTTGCTGAGTGTGCGTTCGAGGTCGCGATGGTTGTAGATTTCGCCATTGACTCCGAGAACGAGTTGTTGGTCCTGCGACAAAATCGGTTGCGAGCCACCCGCCGGATCGACAATCGCGAGGCGTTCGTGCACGAGGATTGCGTTCGGGTCTGCGACGACGCCGCTCCAGTCGGGACCGCGATGACGTTGTTGCGCGGACATGGAGAGAGCAAGCGGACGCAGCATACGGATATCTGCGTCGCTGCGTAAATCAAAGGTGCCGAGGATGGCGCACATGTTTTTCGTTCCTTGTTTAATGCATAAAAAAACCCGCACTGGTTAAATGCGGGCTGGAGTTCTTGCGATGGTTGTTGAGGTTGTTACATTTCAGTTCGCAACATCAATCCATCGGCCCGCGGGAGGTCGATCGAATTATTATTGTTGCGATTGAAGTAAAAGCTCATGGATTGAGGGTTGCATATCTTTTTGGTTATGGCAAGCGTTTCTGATCTCGGGCGCTGCGCGCGTTAAGTGAGCTGCGGTTTGGTGGCGTCCCAGGGGATTGGATGAGGTGCATTCCATTGCACCTCACGCTTCGCGCAATCGCGAGCGATTGTCCCAACCGCACATCCATGTGCGGTTGTCGAACCCATGGGTTCGTAAATCCCTTCCTGGGCTGACGCTGCACATACGAAAAAAAAGACCACCTTTCGGTGGTCTTTTCGTATAGTGGCGTCCCCAGGGGGATTCGAACCCCCGTTACCGCCGTGAAAGGGCGATGTCCTAGGCCTCTAGACGATGGGGACGCAGAAAAACAAAGTGTGTAGCTTTGTCGGCCTAAAACAAAAAACGGTACAACAATTTCCAATCTTTCCTGGTGGAGCCAGCCGGGATCGAACCGGCGACCTCTTGCATGCCATGCAAGCGCTCTCCCAGCTGAGCTATGGCCCCGAAGGACTGGAAAGACAACTATATTAGAACGAGAATTTGGGCTCGTCAAGCATTATTTGAAAATTTTTTGACGATCTTCGTCACTCGCCCAATGCGCCGTTTGGCCGTGCCCCTGCGACGCCAGAAATTCCAGCCATTTACTCAGGAAAATATTCATCTGCAAGCGATGCGCATAGAGCATTTCTGACGGGGGCGTCATGCCAATCACATCCTGCCATCCCCTGCCCGCGTAACAATGCGTGACTTCAACTTGCTGCGTGTCGTGATAAACGCGGATGTTTGCAGAAGGATCCAACTGACCGGAATCAGGATCGCGCAAGTCATACGACAAAACCAACTCCGTCGTATACGCATGCTGCTCAATCACTTCAACGCGAACGTCGAGACCGAATTCCGGCATCGACCAATGCACACCCACAGGAAGATGGCGGACATCAAACCAGTGAGTGAGTTTTTGAAAATTCTCCTGATAAAGCGCCATCAAATACGAAAGACGGCTCATGCGCGGCAAACGGAAACGACGGCCCGATGCGTGTCCGAGCACGAGGTTGGTTTCCCGATCGATGATCCACTTTTCGCTCACTTAAAACATTTCCCGGTTGATATTCAATGTCGACAAAACCTTCGACGCCAACTCTTCAATCGACTTATGCGTTGTAGACAGCGTTGGAATTCTCTCCGCACGGAACATCGCTTCTGCAGCGGCGACTTCCGAGCGGCACGTCTTGATGTCAGCGTAGCGCGAATCCGGACGGCGTTCCTGACGGATCTGTGAAAGTCTCACGGGATCAATCGTCAACGCGAACAGCTTATCGCGATACTTACGCAAGCGATCCGGGATGCGGTCATGCTCAAGATCTTCTTCCGTCAAAGGATAATTGGCGGCGCGAATGCCGTAATGCAAGGCCAGGTAAACACACGTCGGTGTCTTGCCGGCGCGGGAAACCGCAACGAGAATGACATCCGCATCGTCGTAATTGATTTGCTGCCCATCGTCATAGGTCAACGCAAAGTTCATCGCATTGATGCGCTGATGATACTTGTCAAAATCCACAATCGAGTGCGCGGCACCCACTCTCCGCTCACGTGGCTGCTGCAACTCATCTTCCAGCGGTTTCATGAAAGGTTCGATGATATCGAGCATCAATGCACCTGATGACGCCAGGATTTCGCCGATGGCAGGATCCATGCAGGTATTCACGACAATCGGGCGCGTTTCGTGCTCCGCGCCGACTTTCTTGATTTCTTCGACCACTTCCCTCGCCCGTTGCTCCGAATCCACAAACGGAATGCGTTCAGAAACGAATTTGGTGTTCGGAAATTGTGTGAGAAGCGTATGCCCCAGCGTCTCCGTCGTGATGCCAGTTCCATCCGATACGTAAAAAACAGCGCGTGTTTGAGTCATTTGTCCAACTTTTGGCGAATTGTGAGAGAAAAACCGGTGATTTCGGGTTGAATGAAAAGGTCCCAAAAGCGACAATATCACCAGCCAGCGCATACGTATGCGTTTCGTCCATCTTAGAAACTAGTTTTGGAGTTGTCGATTGAACCGGAATATCCTTTGGCTGCACGCCCTACGCCTTGAAGATCTTGCAAGCGTGGGGGGCAAAAATTCGTCCCTCGGCGAAATGATCGGCAACCTCTCCGGCCTCGGCGTCTCTGTTCCAGGTGGATTCGCAACCACCTCAGACGCGTTCAAGGACTTCATCGCTTTTAACGATCTGCACAACCGCATTTACGACAAACTCGCCAAACTCGACGTGGAAGATGTCGAAGCGTTGACCGCTGCAGGCACCGAAATCCGTCAGTGGGTCATCGACGCACCATTGCAACCGGAGTTGGATGCAGACATCCGTGCCGCATACGAGCAGTTGTGCAATGAGAATGGTGGCGGTGACGTCGCCGTCGCAGTCCGCTCATCCGCAACGGCAGAAGACTTGCCGGACGCATCATTCGCCGGTCAACAGGAAACGTTCCTCAACGTCACCGGTGCCGATGATGTTGTGCGCAAGGTGAAGGAAGTTTTCGCATCTTTGTATAACGATCGCGCGATTGCATACCGCGTCCATCACGGCTTCAAGCACGAAGACGTGTTCCTGAGTGCAGGCGTCCAGTTGATGGTGCGCTCGAACGTCGGCGCATCCGGCGTGCTGTTTACGCTCGACACCGAATCGGGTTTCCGCGATGTCGTGTTCATCACGTCGTCGTTCGGCCTCGGCGAAATGGTCGTGCAAGGCGCAGTGAACCCGGATGAATTCTATGTCTATAAGCCAACGTTGAACGAAGGCAAGAAGGCAATCTTGCGCCGCTCGATCGGTGCCAAGCAATATCGCATGGTCTACTCCGATGTTCCGGGCGAGCGCGTTCGTATTGAAGACACGCCGGAGGAGTTGCGCAATCAATTCTCCATCAGCGATGAAGACGTGCAGGAATTGGCACGTCAAGCATTGACGATCGAAAAGCATTACGGCCGCCCAATGGATATCGAATGGGCGAAGGATGGCGTGAGCGGTAAATTGTTCATCGTCCAAGCGCGTCCTGAGACGGTGAAGTCACGCGCGAAGGCGACGCAGATTGAACGTTTTAGCTTGACCGAACGTGGTCCAGTTGTTGCGGAAGGTCGCGCGATTGGCCAACGCATCGGTACGGGCGTTGCGCGTGTTGTGCGTTCGCTGGCGGACATGTCGCGCGTGCAACCGGGTGACGTGTTGGTTGCGGACATGACCGATCCGGATTGGGAACCGGTGATGAAGCGTTCCGCCGCGATCGTGACGAACCGCGGCGGTCGTACCTGCCATGCCGCAATCATCGCGCGTGAATTAGGTGTCCCTGCTGTCGTTGGTACGGGCAATGCGCTCGATACGATCGTTGACGGTCAACCAGTGACCGTGTCGTGTTCCGAAGGCGATACCGGTTTCATCTACGATGGTGTGCTTCCATTTGAGCGCCATGTCGCTGATCTTGAATCGATGCCGGAAGCACCGATGAAAATCATGATGAACGTTGCGAATCCGGAACGCGCTTTTGACTTCGCGATGCTGCCGAATGCAGGCATCGGTTTGGCGCGCCTGGAAATGATCATCGCTTCGCACATTGGTGTGCACCCGAAGGCATTGTTGCAGTTTGACAAGCAACCGGAAGACGTCAAGGAACGTATCCGTGAGCGTATGGCGGGTTACTCGTCGCCGGTTGATTTTTATGTGGACCGTTTGGCCGAAGGCATTGCAACGATTACCGCATCCGTGTCACCACAACCGGTGATCGTGCGCATGTCGGACTTCAAGTCGAATGAGTATGCAAACTTGATCGGCGGCTCTGCGTATGAGCCTCATGAAGAGAATCCAATGATCGGCTTCCGTGGCGCATCGCGTTATGTGGATCCATCGTTCGCGGATTGCTTCGCGCTGGAATGCGATGCCGTCAAGAAAGTCCGTAACGAAATGGGCTTGAAGAATCTGTGGGTCATGATTCCATTCGTGCGTACATTGGACGAAGGCCGTAAGGTCATCGAAGTGCTTGAACAGAATGGTTTGCTCAAGGGCGAAGACGGCCTCAAGGTCATCATGATGTGCGAAGTTCCGTCGAATGCGTTGCTGGCGGATGAGTTCCTGGAAATTTTTGACGGATTCTCCATCGGTTCGAATGATTTGACGCAGCTGACGTTGGGTCTCGACCGCGACTCCGGCATCGTCGCGCAACTGTTCGACGAACGTGACCCTGCAGTGAAGAAGATGCTGTCGATGGCAATCCAAGCGGCGAAGGCCAAGGGTAAGTACGTTGGCATCTGCGGCCAAGGTCCCTCGGATCACCCGGATCTCGCTTTGTGGTTGATGCAGGAAGGCATTGAGTCCGTGTCGTTGAATCCGGATACCGTCGTCGATACGTGGCTTCAGTTGGCTAAGGCTAAGGCAGCTGCTGCATAATGGTTTGATGCCAAACATCAATACACCAATTGAAAAAATTGAGGGCGTCGCATGGCGCCCTCTTCTTGAGCAGTATTCACTGACGCTTGCGGCCGCCGTTCTGATCGGCATCGGCGGATATTGGTTTGCAAAGTGGATCTCGCGAGGCGTTGAGCGTGCGCTGGAACGCGCGCATGTCGAGCCTTTGTCGCGCTTATTCCTGAAGAACCTGATGTATGCGGTCTTGTTGGTCGTCACCGCAACCGCTGTACTCCAGACTCTCGGCGTGCCGGCCACATCCATCATGGCGATGCTGGGTGCAGCGGGACTGGGCATCGGTCTTGCATTGAAGGATTCACTGTCAAACATCGCGTCTGGCGTCATGCTCGTCGTGCAACGACCGTTTCACGTTGGTGACATCGTGCAGATTGCAGGTCAGGAAGGCCGCGTTACTCAAGTACGTATTTTCGTGACTTATCTGCGCACTTTGGATAACCGCTCAATCGCCATTCCAAATTCGTTGATCACATCGCAACCCATCATCAACAACAGTAATCAAACCAATCGCCGTGTTGAAGTCAAAGTCGGCATCGGCTTGTCAGATGACGCCGGGAAGGCCCGTACGAAACTGCTTGAAATTGCGAAAAGCGTGAATGGTGTCCTTACAACACCTGCGCCGGACGTGATCGTGTCAAACATCAACAACTCGAACATTGAGTTAGCTGTGCGTGTTTGGTGCGCGACCGTTGACAACACGGAGGTCAAGTCCGACTTGATTATGGCGCTTCAGCAAGGAATGCAGCGAAACGACATGACGTTGTTCCCTCAACGGGAGCTCAAAGTGACGCACTGTGGAGCAGACGGACAAGTCCTCGATGGCATCGTGCAATCCGAAGCCACCGACATGACGTCAGATGCAACGACTACTCCACCGCCGAAGTAAACGCGCCCAGGAACTGTCGATAGTGCCTTAATTCATCGATGGAATCTTCAATATCCGACAGTGCGGTATGTGCGCTTCGCTTGTTAAATCCCTGCAGCATCTGCGGTGCCCAGCGACGCGCCAATTCCTTGATGCTGCTGACGTCAATCTGGCGATAGTGAAAATACTTCTCCAACTCCGGCATCAACGGCGCCAGGAAGCGGCGGTCCTGGCAAATGGAGTTTCCGCACATTGGCGACGCGCCCGGCGCCACATGCCGCTTAAGGAACTCGATGGTGCCCTGCTCCGCTTCACGCATCGAAACACCGGCATTCAAGCTGCGATCCCACAAACCTGATTTGGAATGCTGGTTGCGATTCCAGTCATCCATCGCGTTCAACGTTTCCAGCGAGTGATGAATTGCAAAAACCGGACCTTGCGCCACCAAATTCAACTGACTGTCGGTCACCAACGTCGCAATCTCAAGAATGGAATCGGTGGCCGGATTCAGACCGGTCATTTCGAGGTCGATCCAGATCAGGTTATCGGTGTTTGCGCTCATCGATTTTCGTTGCAGGTGGAGTAACCATTAGTCTAACGGTGTTTGCTAAAGTGTTGCGATGAACTTGCTGCTCGATACATCGCTGATGCCGTTCCTCAAACTGGACCCGAGCAGTGTGCTCGGTGCAATGCTGGCACCGGCCTTGTTGATTACGGGCACGGCAGGCTTGCTCACGTCTGCGAATGCCCGTCTGATCCGTGTGGTGGACCGCCTACGCGCCTTGTTGAAGGAATACGATCACGCGCGCGAAGACAAGACCTACAAGGGCGAATTGATTGCCTTGCACCGCAAGCGCTCACGCATGATTTTGCAGGCGATTGCATTCCTTTATTTGTCGCTGGCGTTCTACGTTGGCGCGAGTTTGTCCCTGGCATTCAACGTTTTGGGGCATGAGAAGCTGAGCATCGTGCCGATCATCTTCAGCATCCTTGGCGTGTCAATGATGCTGTTAGGTTGCCTGATGATGTGGCGTGAGGTCAGGCTTGCGATTGGCAGTTTCGAGAACGAAATCGATCACGAGATCAAGACCACTTCGCGCAAGGCTCAAGACTGATCGCGCTTTTCCAATCTTCTTGACCGGAAGAAGTCCTTCAGCATTACGCTGCATTCCTCAGCCAAAACACCCCCCGTCTGCGCAACCGCGTGGTTATGACGAGGGTCACCGAACACATCAAAGACACTGCCTGCCGCGCCAGTCTTGGGATCATAGGCACCGAAGACGACACGCTTGACGCGAGCATGCACCATTGCCATCGCGCACATCGTGCAGGGCTCCAACGTAATGTAGACGGTGCAGTCAAGTAGCCTGTGGTTGCCCATTGTACGTCCGGCTTCGCGCATCGCGACCATCTCCGCATGTGCGCTGGGATCGTGGTCGAGAATGTTGCGGTTGAATCCCCTTCCGACGATCGCGCCTTCGCTGTTCACAACCAATGCACCCACAGGAATCTCCGCGTGCTGATCGCGCGCTAGCGCCGCAAGGGACATCGCTTCGCGCATGAAATCAGCGTCGGATCGTTGGAGTGTCATTGTGGTTCATGATACCTTTTTTGCATGAATCTACCTCACGTCAGCTTTTGGGCCGCGTTTCATTTACTCGCCGTTGCAGTCGGCTTGCTGCTCTATGTGAAGCGTTCGAGGACTGTGGGTCGGTATCGTACACCCGGGTCGGCGTTTGCGTGGGTTCTGGCGCTAATCGTGTTGCCGTACGTGGCGCTGCCGATGTTTTATGTCTTCGCCAGACGTAAACAGGATCACATCACCGCACTGCCATGGCGGTCGCCGCAGACCAATGTCGCACAAGGCTCCGACCAACTTCCCAGGGCAATTGGACTGCCACCAATTCGACTCGCGCCGACACCGCAAATTTATTCAGTTGGCTCGCAAGCACTGGACGCATTAGTGCACTTGATTAAAAGCGCAACGAAGACGATTCAATTCGAAACATTTATCTTTGCGGATGACGATAGTGGCACACGTGTTGTTGATGCATTGGTGCAAGCGCAGAATCGCGGGATCAAGGTGCAGATCCTTGTCGATGAGCTAGGAAATCACCCAAGCATGCGCAAGATCACTCAGCGCATGCGCGACAATCACCTGGATTTGAAACCATTTGGAAAGGTACGTGGTTTGCGCTCACTTGCGACCGGAAATCTTCGCAATCACCGTAAGCAAGTCATCGTCGATGGAGAAACACTGTGGTGTGGCGGACGCAACATTGCGAATGAATATTTTGACTCGGTTGCAGACAACGGCTGGACGGATCTGACCTTTACCATTCAGGGCGAACTCGTGGATGATGCGGCGACCGTTTTCCAAGGTGACTGGGACGGAACGAACGCCTCGTCCGCGCCATTTCAAACATCGAACAGTTCAGAACAGGCATCGCACGCGGTGAGGCTCGTACCATCGGGCCCTGATTTCAAGTTCGACACGCAATATGAGCTCTTGCTTGAGATGATCGGCAAGGCCGAGCGACGCGTGTGGATCGCCACGCCTTACTATGTACCTGACGATACGTTACAAAACGCAGTCACCCGCGCCCGCCTCCGCGGTGCCGATGTGCAACTTCTCACGCCTGCTAAATCCAATCATGGGTTAGCCGATTTCGCACGCAAACGCTCGCTGCGTGATTTGCATGCAAACCAAGTCGTCATTCACTTGCTGCCATTCATGTCACACGCGAAGCTCGTCATCATCGACGATGTCGCCATTTGTGGTTCGCATAATTTCGACACGCGCAGTCTTTTTCTCAATTATGAAATGTCCGTGCAGTTCCTGGATAACAGAGATGTTGACGTCTTCGCACGTTGGTACGTCGATCAAGTCAAAGTCACGACACTCGCTGACCCGCAGCCTCCGACACTGCCGATGGATCTCGCGGAAGGACTTGTTCGATCATTGGCGTATCAACTGTGAAAGCTCTGGTGCTATCGCTTTTGATCGCGTCAACTGCGAATGCGCAGTCGCTTGTCATCACCGATTCTCCGCCACGGCCAGCTCCTGTGGAGATGTCAAAGAACGACTACCAACAGCAAAAACGCACCACCGACGCCCTACTTCTGCTGCAATCCAATCGCATCGAGGCGCGCAAGATTCTCGCGGAAATCATCGATCATTACGAACGCCAATTTCCAACCGATGTGCCACATCGCCGGATGAGCGGGCAAACCGACGGCGAAATCGAACAGTACCGCAAGATTCTCAAGACCTACAATCCGATCATCATTCCATCGCCGTACATCAAGGCAATCGGATTGATGGCCTCGAGTTACCTCGACGAAGGTGACCTCGCGAACGCCGAAACATTCATCACCAAGGCGATCATGACAGCGCCGTACAAGTCGCTGTACCACACGATCAAGGGCAATCTGGAATTACGGAAAACCTATCCCGCCGTTGCATCGGACAGTTTCATTCTCGCCATCCACTACGCCGGCATGCGCGCAAATGATGACAACAAGGCACTAGTCACCAGTATCGACAAAGCCATGGGCTACGAAGGACTTGCCGAATCCGTCTTGCTACAGGGCAACCGCGAACGCGCAATCGAACTTTTGAAAAAATCCATCGCCGCCTACCCTCAAGGCCGCACCGCCCCGGCTCGCCTCAAAGAACTCGAAGCGCTAACGCCATGAAATGGGAGATGGGAAATGAGAAATGGGATGGTGGCACCGGGATGCCGACAGCTTTTACCCCTTACCTAACGCCGCAGGCGTCGGTCATTCCCACTCAATTGTCGCCGGCGGCTTTCCACTGATGTCGTAGACCACCCGCGAAACGTTGCGCAACTCGTTGATGATTCGATTCGACACGGTGCCGAGCAAATCGTAAGGCAAGTGCGCCCAATGTGCCGTCATGAAGTCGATCGTTTCAACCGCACGCAATGCGATGACCCACTCGTAAGCACGCGCATCACCGACAACACCCACCGATTTCACGGGCAGGAAAACGGCGAAGGCTTGGGACGTTTTGTCATACCAACCGGACTGGCGCAATTCATCGATAAAAATCTGATCAGCCATCTGCAGGATACGCGCATATTCCGGCTTCACTTCACCGAGGATGCGGACGCCCAAACCCGGACCCGGGAACGGATGACGGTAGACCATTTCGCGTGGCAAACCGAGTTCGACGCCGAGACGGCGCACCTCATCCTTAAACAACTCGCGCAGAGGCTCTACGAGGCCCATTTTCATGTTTTCTGGCAGACCACCGACGTTATGGTGGGACTTGATCACATGCGCCTTGCCCGTCGCGCTACCGGCAGATTCAATCACGTCCGGATAGATCGTGCCTTGCGCCAACCACTTCGCGTTCGAGAGCTTCGCCGATTCCTCGTCAAAAATCTCCACGAACAAGTTACCAATGATTTTCCGCTTGGCTTCTGGATCCGTCACGCCTTCAAGCGCGGCGAAGTAACGATCAGCCGCATTGACGCGAATCACTTTGACGCCGAGATTCTTCGCGAACATGTCCATGACCTGATCGCCTTCGCGCCAACGAAGCAGACCGGTGTCCACAAACACGCACGTCAGTTGATCGCCGATTGCCTTGTGCAACAGCGCAGCGACGACGGATGAATCGACGCCACCGGACAAGCCAAGAATGACTTCATCCGAACCGACCTGTGCGCGTACACGTTCGATCTGATCTTCGATGATTTGGGCAGCGGTCCAGTTCGTCTCGCAGCCACAGATATCGACCACGAAACGGCGCAAAAGATTTTCGCCTTGCTTCGTGTGCGTGACTTCCGGATGGAACTGCACGCCGTACCAACCACGCGCGTCATCTGCAAATGCAGCGACGGGAATGCGATCGGTTTTCGCGGTGACTGAGAAACCAGGAGGTGCGACGGAGACATGATCACCATGGCTCATCCACACATCCAACTTTGGCGGCGAGCCCGGATGATCTTTCAAGCCTGAAAACAAGCGGTCTTCGGCGATCAAGGAGACTTGCGCATGACCAAACTCGCGTTGATCCGCAGCTTCCGTTTCGCCACCCAGTTGCTTCGCCATCGTCTGCATGCCGTAGCAAATGCCGAGGATGGGCAAACCCGAATCAAACACTTGCGCCGGCGCTTCAGGTGCACCTTCCAACGTCGTCGACTCAGGACCACCGGAGAGAATGATGCCCTTCGCGCCGAAAGCGGCGATGTCTTCGGGATTATGGTCCCAAGCCCAAATCTCACAGTAAACACCGATCTCGCGGATGCGCCGTGCGATCAGCTGCGTGTATTGCGCGCCAAAATCCAGGATCAGGATTTTGTCACTGTGAATGTCGATGGACATCAAAAACTCCCCGAGTTAATCAACGCGTACGGTAATTTGGTGGTTCTTTCGTAATTTGAACGTCGTGCACGTGGCTTTCGGTCGCGCCGGCATTCGTGACGGTGACGAACTGCGGTTTCGTGCGCATCTCTTCGATCGTTTCACAGCCGACATAACCCATCGTCGCGCGCAAACCACCGACCAACTGATGCACAATGCCGCCGACCGGACCGCGGTAAGGAACGCGACCTTCGATGCCTTCCGGCACAAGCTTGTCTGCGTCCGATGCGTCCTGGAAGTAACGGTCCTTCGAACCTTGTTCCATCGCACCGATCGAACCCATGCCGCGATAGCTCTTGTACGAGCGGCCTTGGAACAACTCAACTTCGCCGGGTGCTTCTTCGGTACCTGCAAACAAGCCGCCAATCATGACGGTCGATGCGCCAGCTGCAATGGCCTTGCCGATGTCACCGGAATAACGGATACCACCGTCAGCGATCAATGGAATCTGATCCTTCAAAGCGGAGGCGACCATGTCGATCGCCGTGATCTGTGGCACGCCAACACCTGCGACAATTCGTGTCGTACAAATCGATCCTGGACCCACGCCGACCTTCACTGCGTCTGCGCCGTGATCCATCAATGCCAATGCTGCATCACCCGTAACGATGTTGCCGCCGATGACTTGCAGCTCAGGGAAATTCTTCTTCACCCACTTCACGCGATCCAGCACGGCTTGCGAATGACCGTGCGCGGTATCAACGACGATGACATCAACGCCGGCTTCATGCAGAGCGGCGATGCGTTCTTCGGTATCACCACCCACGCCAACTGCGGCGCCAACCAGCAGCGACTCATGTTCGTCGTATGCAGCGTTCGGGTTGTCGCGTTTCTTTTGGATATCCTTGACCGTGATCAAGCCGCGCAATTCGAAGCCATCGTTGACGACGAGAATCTTCTCGATGCGATTCTTATGCAGCAAGTCGAGAACTTCTTCATCCGATGCACCTTCGCGAACAGTGATCAGGCGATCCTTCTTCGTCATGATGTGGCGGACGGGGTCGTCGAGCTTTTTCTCAAAACGCATATCACGGCTTGTGACAATTCCGAGCAGCTGACCGTCTTCAACGACAGGAACGCCGGAGATGTTGCGTGCGCGAGTCAATGCGAGAACGTCGGCAATCGATGTCTCAGGTGTCACCGTGAAAGGTTCCTTGATCACACCGGCTTCGAACTTCTTCACACGTGCAATTTGCGCAGCCTGCTCGGTTGCGGTCATGTTCTTGTGAATGATCGAAATGCCACCCAATTGCGCGATGGCAACTGCGAGCTGTGCTTCCGAAACGGTATCCATTGCCGCCGAAACAATCGGCAGACGCAAACGGAGGTCGCGGGTTAAACGCGTCGAAAGTTGGACGTCCTTAGGCAGGACATTCGAGTGCGCGGGGACGAGAGAGACATCGTCATATGTGAGTGCTTCAGCCTGGATACGCAGCATGTCAAATACCAGTGAATTTGAAGCGGTTTATTCTACCATATCCAGGGCTTGGGCAGCTTCCAAGGTGTTTTGCATCAGGGTTGCCACCGTCATCGGACCTACTCCACCCGGAACCGGCGTAATCCACGACGCCCGACGCGCAGCTGCCGCAAAGCCAACATCGCCCACCAAGCGACCATCATCGAGGCGATTAATGCCAACGTCGATGACGACAGCACCTTCGCGGACCCATTCACCGGGAATCAAACCAGGCTTGCCCGCCGCCACGACCAGAATCTCCGCGTTACGAACTGCGGCTTCCAGAGCGTCAGGCTTCGTGAACTTATGGCACGAAGTCACCGTACAGCCTGCAATTAGCAGTTCCAGCGCCATCGGTCGACCAACATGGTTGGACACACCGATGATCGTTGCGTTCGCGCCACGCACCGGTTTATCGGTGTAAGCGAGCAAGGTCGTAATGCCGCGCGGTGTGCAAGGGCGCAAGCCAAACTGCCGCAGCGCAAGATGCCCCACATTCTCCGGGTGAAAACCATCCACATCCTTACGTGGATCAATGCGATGGATGAGTTCTGATGCGTCGCGATTGCCGGGCAACGGCAACTGCAACAAAATGCCATGCACCTCAGGATCCGCATTGAGCCGGTCGATTAATTCCAACAATTCTTCATTGGATGTCGACGCCGGCAAATCGTAATCGATTGCACGAATGCCGACGATCTTGGCGGCGCGGCGTTTGTTGCGGACGTAAACTGTGGAAGCAGGATCGGCGCCAACGAGAATGACTGCCAAGCCTGGCGCGGATTTGCCGGATGCGATCCGTGCATCGACTGCCACCTTCAAAGAATCCAAGAGATCGTCGGCGATACGCTTGCCGTCAATGATTTTGGCTTTGTGGTCCGTCATGCATCACTCATGAAGAAGTTAGGTGTGCCTATTATCGCTTAGAACGCTCGCCGCATTGTGGGCACTGTGGGTCTTTTCGCAAACGCAACTTGCGGAAATTCATGCGTAATGCGTCAACTTGCAACAGTTGTCCGACCAATGGCTCACCGATTCCGAGAATCCACTTCACAGCTTCGGTCGCTTGAATCATGCCAACCAACCCTGGCAAAACACCCAACACTCCCGCTTCCGAACAATTCGGCGCGAACGATGCGTCGGGTGCCTCAGGGAACAAGCAGCGATAACACGGCAAGTCCGCATCGGGATCACGCAAGTCAAACACACTCACGTGCCCGTCAAACTGTTGAAGCGCTGCATACACCCATGGCTTGTGCAAGCGATGACATGCATCGTTGATCAAGTGTCTCGCGGCGAAATTATCGGCACCATCAATCACCAAATCCGCATCACCGATAAAGGCATCGACATTTTCGCCCGTCAATTTGTCGTTGATCGCTTCGACTTCAATATCCGGATTCAACGCCAAAAGCGTTTGCCGCGCCGACTCCACTTTCAACTCGCCAACGCGCGCATCCGTGTGCAGAATTTGCCGCTGCAAGTTCGTACGGTCGATCGTGTCGTGATCAATGATCTTCAACCGTCCTATACCGGCTGCCGCCAAGTAATAGGCAATCGGTGAACCGAGTCCGCCGGCGCCCAGCATCGCAATCGTCGCACCTTGCAACTTGCGCTGACCTTCAACACCAACTTCTGACAACGACAGATGACGTGCATAACGTTCGAAGAAGGTATCTTCAACCGTCCAAGGGAGGCCTGCAGACTTCCAGGCTTCACTGCCGCCAACGACATACGAAACGTCCTTAAATCCAGCATTTTCCGCGATATCGGCGGCGCGTTTGGAGCGAGGGTCTTTTTGGCAAATGAAAATCAACGCAGATTCATTCGGCTCACCCAACGATGATGGATCTACTGCAATTTCATCAATCGACAGATTCGTTGAACCTTCCGCATAGCCGGACCGGCGTTCTTCGATGGATCGCACATCAATTAACCGAGCACCACTTCCTTGAAGTTGCAGGGCTTGTTCAGGGGTAAAGGATTTCATTGTGGTTTCATTGCATTGAATGCATCCAGATCGCGCTCAGTGTTTAGATTACCGCAGTGAAATTCAGGGTGATGGACTTCAGTCAAATGATCCTGCTGCAATTTCCAGATCGCACGCTCATCATTCAAGACTGCATCGGACAGCTGCTCACGCAAGGCGCTCACCCTCCACAACGCAATGAGATGCTGTGGACCATCCTGATCAACAAGACGGATGACATTGATGCCAGGCTCAATCAAGGCACACATGTCATGCAACAAATTGTCCGGTAGCGAAACGGTATCAACGGGCATCGAGAACAACCATTCCGTTTGCGCGCACTTCGCCGCCGCAGAGAGTCCTGCAATCGGACCACTCATGGCCTCCCAAGTCGAATCATCCGGTAATGCTTTCGCGATGCCAACAGCTTCGCCGGTGCGATTACACACAAGAATTTCCGCGACCTCACCATCCCACGCACGAATCCAGCGCTCGAGTTGCGTGACGTTATTGCGTACGATTTTCGACTTATCGACACCACCCAAGCGCGAGCCTAGACCGCCCGCAAGGATCGCCAGCGAAAGGTTATCCGCGACGTTTGACATGCCTGATGAGACGGCGTTTCTTGGCAATTTGACGTTCGTTCAAAACGTTCTTCTTGCCTTCGAAAGGATTGGCGCCATCTTTGTAAATGAACTTGACCGGTGTGCCAACCAGTTGGAAGCGCTTGCGGAAGAAATTCTCGAGGTAACGCTTATAGCTTTCCTGCAGCGTCTTCAATCGCGATCCGTGAATCACGAATGTCGGCGGATTCACACCGCTTGGATGGCAGAAGCGCAACTTCGGCACGTGACCGCGAACAACTGCCGGTGGATTGGTTTCCACTGCAATTTCCAGTGCTTTCGTGGCTTCGGATGTCGAAATTTCAATCGTTGCGGATTGATGCGCACGGTTAATCGCGCGGAACAGATCACCCATGCCGGTGCCGTGCATCGCACTAATGCGAACCGTCTCAGCCCAAGGCACGAACGCTAACTTGCGGATCAACAGATTCTCGGTCTGTTGACGCTGATAGTCCGTTTGACCATCCCACTTGTTGACAGCAACAACGAGCGCACGGCCTGCATCCAGTGCATAACCAAGCACGCTCGCGTCTTGATCCGTCACGCCTTCGTTGGCATCGAGCATGACCACTGCAACCTGCGATGCTTCAATCGCTGCCAATGTCTTGAAGATCGAAAACTTCTCAACGGCCTCTTCAACGCGTGACTTGCGACGGATACCCGCGGTATCAATCAGCCGATATGGTTTGCCGTCGCGCTCCATGTCAATGGCAACGGAGTCGCGTGTTGTGCCCGGAACATCGGAGGCGATCATGCGCTCCTCACCGAGCAAGCGATTCACCAATGTCGATTTACCGACGTTCGGACGGCCAATGAATGCAACACGGACGCGGTCCGGATCATCATCGAGCGCTGCAACTTCACCTTGCTCAGGCAAACGCGCTTCAATTTCGTCGATCAGATCGTCAATGCCCTGACGGTGCGCAGATGAAGTTGCGACGACATCCCTAAAGCCAAAATGCGCAAATTCGGTTTCGATTTTTTGGCTGGAAACACCATCAATCTTGTTGATGACCAACAACGTCGGACGCGAGGCTTTCCGCAGCCATTGCAGAATTTCCTCGTCCAAGGCATTCGCGCCATCGCGGGCGTCGACAATGAAGCAAACAAGATCCGCTTCTTCAGCGGCAGCACGGGCCTGCTTCGTCGTCTCTCCGGCAAGACCTTCGAATTCCTCGGCGATGCCGCCAGTGTCGACAACGGCGAAGTGACGCTGCCCTTCCGGACGGCAAACACCGTAGTGTCGATCACGGGTCACGCCCGGTTGATCGTGCACCAATGCATCACGCGTGCGCGTCAACGCATTGAAGAGCGTCGACTTACCGACGTTCGGACGACCAACAAGGGCAACCAGGGGTAACATGCAAAATCCGTGTAAAACGCCTGAAATTAAGGCGAAATCGAGAAGGCGCTGATGCGTCCCTTCACGTCCTGAACAACCAGAGTGCCATTCGACACGACTGGATTCGACTTGATCGCATCCTTACCGACACGTGCGCGAGCGGCGAATGCGCCATCGTCAAGTTTCAGCCAGTGAATGTAACCGTCAAAGTCTGCAACCGCAACGTAATCACCATGAATCACCGGAGAATAGATCTTACGGTTCTTCAGCGATTCATTCTTCCAAAGGGCGGAACCCGTGTTCTTATCAAGTCCCCAAACGATGCCCTGACGGTCCGCAACGACCACTGCGTTCGATGAGACTGCCGCACGTCCGATACCACCGTGCTCCGAAGTCCACAGTTCACGGCCCGATGGACCGTCCATCGCAATCGTCGAATTCTTGAAGCTCGTCGCATACAATGTGCTGCCGTCAAGAACCGGTGAGCCGTCAACGTCGGCAAGCCTTTCAAGATCGGAACGACCCGACATTTCACCGACTGGATGGTCAAAAACAATCTGGCCGTTACCGAGCACCAGCGCCGACATCGAGCCGTCATCGTTTCCGACGAATGCAACACCTGGACCCAACGTCGCACTGTCATTACCGCGAACGGTCAACGGCGGCATATCCTTCGCGACGAACCAACGCACTTCACCCGTATGCACGTCGAATGCCGTCGTCTTGCCATCATTACCACGGATTAAAGCCAATCCTTGACCGACAGTCGGAGTTGCGATGACTTCGTTCGAAATCTTGCTCTGCCACTTGAGTGCACCGGTTGCCGCATCCAAGGCAATGACTTCGCCGTCCAATCCGCCGACGACGACAACGCCGTCACCAACGCCGGGGCCACCGCTCAGACGTGCCTTGCTTGGAAAGGTCCAAGCCGTACGTCCAGTCGCCAGATCCAGAGCACGGACACCACCCGTAAATGCTGACGCATAAACGTGATTGTCAGCAATGGACGGACCTTGCAGCGCACCGGCGTTACCTTCACCCTTACCGACCGAGGCACTCCACAAACGTGCTGCAGTCGCCGTCGGCTGAATTGCCGTCAATGCAACCGGAGCGTTCGCGTCCTGCTCACCCTTCCCACCAAAAAGGCGTTTCGTCGACTGGCAGCCCGAAAGAACGACTGTAGAAGCCAATACTGCCGAAAGAATAATTACGGAAGAGCGTTTCATCATTGGGTCTTCACCTCAGGTTTGGCTGCAGGCGTGCCGCCCGCCTCCGTCAATTTCAGTTCTACAATCGGACGCTGCGCCGACGCGGCATCAAGCTTCGCCAATGCTTGCTGATAGGTCTTCTGCGCGGTGTCCACTTGCTTGTCTGCGAAATACGCGTCACCCAACACTTCAAGTGCCTCAGGTGTCGACTTACTCTTCAGCAATGCAATCGCGTCTTTGGGCTTGCCATTGTCAATTTCCAGGCGCCCCAGGCGCACTGCGGCCAATTCATTGATCTCCGGATCCTTCGAAGTGATCGACTTCAAAGTTGCAATCGCACCGGCCACGTTCTCCGAGCTGGCTTGCGCCTTTGCCAGATGCAGCTTCGCGAGATTGCGGTATGCCAACGTATCAATCGCAGCGATCTTCGCATCCGCAGTCTTAGGATCTGCGTCAATTGCGGTCAGCGCTTGGCTGTAGTTGTTCGCGTCAGTCTTGCTCTTATCAACTTGGTGCCCTTGGTACCAGCTCCATGCTGCCAATCCACCGAGACCAACCGCCAAACCGAGCGCGATGGCAGGACCATTCTTGCGCAACCAGTTCTGGACGAGACGGCCTTGTTCGTGCTCGTCTAACAACTCATCAATTGCCATAAATTCAATATTTCACTTTATCTACGTCGAAAAAAAGACCCGCGACCATTCGCGGGTCTGCGCGTTTCAATCAGTTCGCGCTCGCCGGAGCGACAGGGCGACCATCGCTTCCAATTGTAAGGTTCGCAACCGAGCCTTTGGTGAATCCTGTGATATCCGCTGGTTGACCATTCACAGTCATCGAAACTTGTTCCGCCGCACCGATTCGAGCTTTCGAAAGCTGACCAACTGCAAACTGCTTCGTAGTTCCAGCAGGAACGAGACCTTGTTCAATAACGGTACCGTCGGCAGCAACAAACTTCGCCCAGCTCTCGCTGCGGAAATTAAATACAATTGCATTCCCCTGACCGCCGGTCATCGATGCTGCCATCGGTTGACGTCCGGCGTTTGGATCTGCGATCACGGACGAAGTCATACCCGCAAAAGCCGGATCCAGCATCGCTGCAGGCGCCGTCGTTGCGACTGCCGTATCTGGCGAAACAACAGGAGCATTCGCATCAACCAATGCGCCTGAAGTCGCATCGACCATTGGCGTTTGTGCCGGCGCCATTTCCTGCGAAATCCGTTCTGCTTCCGCCGTTGCAACCGGACCATCCAGTGGACGCGGTTGCTGCGTCGAATCACGGAACCAGTTCAGCGAAGTCACGATTGGTACTGCAATGACTGCCGTGACCAGCAAATACAGAGCGTATTGACCTGACGATGCAAAAAACCGCGAACTAGGCGAAACCGTCTCGCGCACTTCCAGCACCGGAGCCGGAGCATCCAGCGCCATCAGCTGTTGAATTTCAGGAACGATATCGACACCAAGCACTCGCGCATAACTGCGCAGCTGACCGCGAACATAAACTGGCGTCGTGAAGATATCACCTTCACCGGCCTCCAATGCCTTGACGACCTTGGCAGTCAGTTTCGTCTTATCCATAACGTCTTGGATAGACATCCCTGCCTGTTCGCGCGCCATCTGGAGCTTCTGTCCAGCGCGTTGATAAATCTCCGTTGCGGTTTCCATTTCAGTCGTCATGTCAGTAGTTGGACCAGTTGTGTTTCGTGATGTTTACGCGGCGGGTGGAACGTTGTTGTCTTGCAATGTCTTGCGGAATTCGGCATTCCGTCTCGTGCGATCCATCACCTGTCCCTTGAGCTGTCCACAAGCCGCATCGATGTCATCACCGCGCGTGCGGCGAACCATTGTCAATACCTTGTTCTGCATCAACAGGGTCTGGAAGTGACGGATATCTTCTTCTTCCGATCGTTCAAAACGCGTTCCGGGGAATGGATTGAACGGAATCAAATTCACTTTCGCGGCGTCCTTCATCTGCACCGCGTTATCGAACTGACGCATCAACTTCGCAAGCTGACGTGCATGTTCGGGTTGATCATTCACACCCTTCATCAAGGTGTATTCGAACGTAACGCTCGTGCCCTTCTTGCGCTTGGCATAGCGCACGCACGAAGCCATCAGTTCCTGGATCGGATACTTGCGGTTCAATGGAACCAGTTCCGTACGCAGCTCATCATTCGGCGCGTGCAACGAAACAGCGAGCGATACGTCGGCGACTTCACTGAGTTGATCAATCATCGGCACCATGCCGGCAGTTGATAACGTGACCCGCTTGTTCGCCAATCCATAACCGAGATCGTCGCGCATGATGCTCATCGCACGCACAACGTTCTCAAAATTCATCAGTGGCTCACCCATGCCCATCATTACAACGTTCGTCAAGCGACGTTGCTGATGCGGAACATTGCCGAGCGCACGTGCCGCAACCCATACTTGACCGATGATCTCGGCCGTCGTCAGGTTACGGTTAAAACCTTGCGTTGCCGTCGAACAGAACTGGCAGTTCAGCGCGCAACCCACCTGCGAAGAAACGCACAAGGTACCCCGCGATTTCTCGGGGATGTACACGGTTTCAATCGCATTCTCCGGATCCATGCCGAGCAGCCACTTCTGTGTGCCGTCCGCAGATTCCTTATCAAAAATCACCTGCGGCACATGCACTTTCGCGCGCTCTTCAAGTTTCGCGCGAAGTGCCTTGCCCAGATCCGTCATGTCAGCGAACTCGGTGACATAACGGTGGTGAATCCACTTCATGATCTGATGGGCGCGGAATTTCTTCTCGCCCAATTCGTTCTCAAAGAAATCTTCCAGGCCCGCCCGATCAAGGTCAAACAAGTTGACTCTCGTGTCTGGCATTGTTGGATCTGGAAGCACCTGGATCATGCGTGTCTGGATTCGCTATATCGAATTAGCGGTTGTAAACGGCAGTTGCCGGGAAGAAGTAAGCGATCTCGATCGCTGCATTCTCCAGGCTGTCCGAACCGTGCACCGCGTTTGCGTCGATGCTGTCAGCGAAGTCTGCGCGGATCGTGCCGGCTTCAGCTTCCTTCGGATTCGTAGCCCCCATCAATTCACGGTTCTTCAGCATGGCGTTCTCGCCTTGCAGAACTTGGACCATCACTGGGCCCGAGATCATGAATTCAACCAGTGCGTTGAAGAAAGGACGTTCACGGTGAACTGCATAGAAACCTTCCGCTTCCGAACGCGACAGATGAACCATCTTCGCTGCGGCGATCTTCAGACCGGCCTTCTCGAAACGTGAATAGATTTCACCGATGACATTCTTCGCGACGGCATCTGGCTTGATGATGGACAGGGTGCGCTCAAGCGCCATAAAACACTCCGATTACTGGATTGAGGGTAATTCCGACAAGTTTAGCAAAAATGATCCGTAAATCACAGATTCGTAACCTTTTTTTCAGTCCGCGACTGACGGCAAAGCGAGCCCAATTCTGATTGACGCACTGCAACTTGACGGGGTCGTATGGTGCGTCCTATGATTCAAACACACGTTTGAAATAGGTGTTGCAGCGACATGCCCACGGCGCAATTTTCAACTAAGGACCGGATCCTCGGAGCGGCTGAGGAGCTTTTTGCGCAATTTGGATTTGCGACGACGTCGTTGCGGCAGATCACGAGTCATGCCGACGTCAACATCGCGGCAGTGAATTATCACTTCGGCAGCAAGGATAACTTGGTGCAGGAGTTGTTCCGCAGGCGCATGGATCAAATGACGAAAGAACGCGAAAAGTCTTTGAAACAAGCACTTTCCAGCGACTCCCCGACTCTCGAATCGATCCTGGCGGCGTTCATCGTGCCGGCGTTGATGATGGGCAAGCGTCAGCAAGGTGGGCACTTCATTCGTGTTTTGGCGCGTGCTTACGCGGAACAGAATACCAAGCTCCGCAAATTCCTCTCCGACAACTACGGTGGCTCGCAGCGCGAGTTTGCGAAGGCGATTGCGCAGGTTTTGCCGGAGTTGAGCAAGGAACAACTGTATTTCCGTCTGGACTTCGTTTCGGGTGCGCTGACCTACACCCTATCGGAGTTCGGGATGATTAAGCGCCCGCACGGCGTGAGCGAGGCTCAGCACCTCGATCAACTGGCGAAATCGCTGGTTGAATTCAGTGCAGCAGGTTTTCAAAACTAACTATCTATCAAGGACTTAGAAGATATGTCTAATGTAGTACATGTAAAGCGCGTCGCGGTTCTCGGCGCCGGCGTGATGGGTGCGCAGATTGCGGCGCACCTGGTCAATGCGGGCGTGGACACGATTTTGTTCGACCTGCCTGCGAAGGAAGGTCCGAAGAATGGCGTCGTCACGAAGGCAATTGCGAACCTCGGCAAGTTGAGCCCTGCTCCACTGTCGATCAAGGGTGCGGAGTCGAAGATCGTCCCGGCGAACTACGAAGACAACTTGGAGCTGTTGAAGTCGTGCGACTTGATCATCGAAGCGATCGCCGAACGCATGGACTGGAAGCAAGACCTCTATAAGAAGATTGCGCCGTTCGTGAATGAGCACGCGATTTTGGCTTCTAACACGTCTGGCCTTGGCATTAATGCATTGGCGGAAGTATTGCCGGAAGAAATGCGTCACCGTTTCTGTGGCGTGCACTTCTTTAACCCACCGCGTTACATGCATCTTGCGGAATTGATTCCAGCGAAGACGACGAATCCTGAAATTCTCAATGCATTGGAATCGTTTCTGGTCACGACAATGGGTAAAGGCGTTGTCATTGCGAAGGATACGCCGAACTTCATTGGCAACCGCATTGGTGTTTTTGCGATGCTCGCCGCGATGCATCACACCGAAAAATTCAATCTCGGCTTCGACACCGTCGATGGCTTGACCGGTCCACTGATTGGCCGTCCGAAGTCCGCAACGTTCCGCACCGCAGACGTCGTCGGTTTGGACACGCTGGCACACGTCATCAAGACGATGGCTGACACGTTGCCGAATGATCCATGGCATCAATACTTCGCGGCACCGGCTTGGGTTGGCGCGTTGGTTGAAAAGGGTGCACTCGGCCAAAAGACCGGCGCAGGTTTGTATACCAGGAAAGGCAAGGACATTTTGGTTCTTGATCTTGCTGCGAAGGATTACCGTCCTTCCGACAATGCGATTGATCCGGAAGTCCTGACGATTTTGAAGGAACGCGATCCGGTGAAGAAGTTCGCCGCGTTGCGCGCATCCACGAATCCACAAGCGCAATTCCTGTGGTCGGTCTTCCGCGATACGTTCCATTACAGCGCGTATCACTTGGCAGATATCGCCAACACCGCACGCGACGTTGATCTTGCGTTGCGCTGGGGTTACGGCTGGAGCATGGGTCCATTTGAAACGTGGCAAGCTGCCGATTGGAAGACGGTTGCCGATTGGATTGCTGATGACATCGTTGCCGGCAAGTCGATGTCGAACGCCCCACTCCCCAACTGGGTTGTGGATGGTCGCAAGGGTGTGCATTCGTCGCACGGTAGTTTTAACCCAACGACCGGTCACGATGACGCACGATCGAACAATCCTGTTTACAAGCGTCAACGCTTCCCGGATCCATTGTTGGGCGAAGCGTTCGCGCAAGGCACAACGATCTGGGAAAATGATGGCGTCCGTCTATGGAAGGACGATGGCGATGACATCGGCGTTATCTCGTTCAAAACGAAAATGCACACGGTCAACGACGCAGTTCTCGACGGTATCCAGGAAGCCATCAAGGTAGCAGAAGGTCAATTGCGTGGTTTGGTGATCTGGCAGCCAAAGGAACCATTCTCTGCAGGTGCGGATCTCGCGGGTGCTTTGGGTCTGTTGAAGGAAGGCAAATTCGATCAGTTCGAAGAAATGGTCGCAAACTTCCAACGCACGTCGCAAGCAATCAAGTACTCACAAATTCCCGTTGTTGCTGCTGTTCGCGGTTTGGCACTCGGTGGCGGTTGCGAATTCCAGATGCATGCAGCGCAAACGGTGTTCGCACTGGAATCGTATGTCGGTCTCGTTGAAGCCGGTGTTGGTTTGTTGCCGGCCGGTGGTGGCCTGAAGGAATTCGCAGTGCGTGCATCCGAGAAGGCAGGCCCTACGGGCGATGTTTTTGCGGAGTTGAAGACGGCGTTTGAAAGCGTTGCGATGGGCAAGGTTTCGACGTCGGCGCACGAAGCGAAGCAACTGCAACTCGCACGTCTGAATGACACCGTGGTGTTGAACGCATTTGAATTGCTGTACGTTGCGAAGGCGCAAGCGTTGGCGTTGGCAGAAGCGGGATACCGTGCGCCGATGCCGGCACGTGCGATTCGCGTCGCGGGTGATGTCGGAATCGCGACGTTCAAGATGATGCTCGTCAACATGAAGGAAGGCTACTTCATCTCCGAACATGACTACGACATCGCATCGAAGATCGCGACGGTCATTTGCGGTGGCGAAGTCGATCGCAATTCGCTGGTCGATGAAGAGTGGCTGTTGACGCTGGAACGCAAGTATTTTGTGGAACTGGCAAAGACCCAGAAGACTCAGGACCGCATCGCGTACATGCTCGCGAACGGCAAGCCACTGCGCAACTAATTGAAGGAATCACGAATCATGAGTAACAACATTCAAGACGCTTACATTGTTGCCGCAACGCGTACGCCGGTTGGCAAGGCACCACGCGGCATGTTCCGCAACACCCGCCCTGACGAAATGCTGGCGCATGTTTTGCGTAACGTCGTCGATCAGGCACCTGGGATTGATGTCTCGCGCATCGATGACGTCATCATCGGTTGTGCGATGCCGGAGGCCGAGCAAGGCATGAACGTTGCACGTATCGGTTCCCTGCTCGCAGGTTTGCCGAACAATCTCGCGGCACAAACGATCAACCGTTTCTGCTCGTCGGGCGTGCAATCGGTTGCATTGGCTGCAGATCAAATCCGTTTGGGCAATGCGGACTTGATGCTTGCGGGCGGTACTGAATCGATGTCGATGGTGCCGATGATGGGCAACAAGATTGCGTTGAGTCCGGAAGTTTTTGCCAAGGATGAAAACGTTGCGATCGCTTACGGCATGGGTATCACCGCCGAAAAGGTTGCTGAAGAATGGAAGATCTCGCGCGCTGACCAAGATGCGTTTGCGGCGGCTTCGCACGACAAGGCATTGGCTGCGATTGCCAACGGTGCCTTCAAAAACGAAATCTCGCCATACGAAATCATCACGCGTGTTCCAAACACGTCGACCGGTGAAGTCGTTGAACGCAAGATCATCGTCGACACCGACGAAGGTCCACGTCCAGGCACAACCGCAGAATCACTGGCAGGTTTGAAGCCAGTCTTCCGTAACGGTCAGTTCGGCGGTTCGGTGACTGCAGGTAACTCCTCGCAGATGTCCGACGGTGCTGGTGCAGTGTTGCTTGCATCGGAACAAGCATTGAAGGATTACAACCTGACGCCGATGGGCCGCTTCGTTTCGTTCTCCGTCGCCGGTGTGCGTCCTGAAGTGATGGGCATCGGTCCAATCGCCGCGATTCCGAAGGCTTTGAAGCAAGCGGGTTTGACGCAAGATCAACTCGACTGGATCGAATTGAACGAAGCGTTTGCGGCGCAAGCTTTGGCAGTCATCCGTGATCTCGACCTCGATACATCCAAGGTCAATCCGAACGGAGGCGCAATCGCATTGGGCCACCCACTCGGGGCGACTGGTGCGATCCGTGTGGCGACGTTGATGCATGGCATGAAGGCACGCAACCAGAAGTACGGCATGGTCACCATGTGCATCGGCACGGGCATGGGTGCGGCGGGCATTTTTGAAGTGTTCTAACGGGTGCTTTGCAGGAATACGGAACGCGACCTTCGGGTCGCGTTTTTTGTGGCGCGTTTCATGAACTGAGACGGATTCCCTTTTACATTCCTCGCGCGACCCAATATATTGGGGTTTCACTTCGCCATGGACACAAGATGTAGATGAACGATCTCGCCAGCCCCGACCTCGCCGTCACCACACAAATTCATGTCCGAAAGCGCGACGGACGCACCGAAAGCTTGGACCTTGAGAAAATCCACCGTGTTCTCGAATGGGCGTCTGAGGGCCTTAGCGGAGTGTCAATCTCCGAGGTGGAGCTGAAGTCACAGCTGCAGTTTTTTGAGGGAATCCAAACCAAGGATATCCACGAGACGTTGATCAAGACGGCGGCCGACCTGATTTCCGAGCATGCGCCGGATTATCAGTTCATGGCGGCGCGATTGGCGATCATCCAACTGCGCAAGGTCGCGTACGGCGATTACACGCCCCCTCACCTATTTGATCATGTCACCGCGCAAACCCAAGCGGGCCGTTACGACAAGCACATCCTCGAAGATTACACACGTGACGAATTCGATGTGATCAACGGATGGCTGGACCATTCGCGCGATTACAACTTCGCGTATGCCGCAGTGAAGCAATTGGAGGGCAAGTATCTCGTCCAAAATCGCGTCACCAAACAAGTCTACGAATCGCCGCAGATGTTGTACGTTTTGATCGGCATGTGCTTGTTTGCGAAGTATCCGAAGGAGACACGCCTTGAGTACGTGCGCCAGTTTTATGATGCCGTTTCGACGTTCAAGCTCTCGTTGCCAACGCCAATCATGGCCGGCGTTCGCACACCATCGCGGCAGTTCTCTTCGTGCGTGTTGATCGAGTGTGATGACAGCCTGGATTCAATCAACGCAACGACTGCTGCCATCATCAAGTATGTTTCCATGCGCGCAGGCATCGGCGTGAATGCCGGTCGGATTCGTGCAATCGGCTCAGAGGTCCGTGGCGGTGAAGCGCAGCACACGGGTTGCATTCCGTTCTTCAAGTTGTTTCAGGCTGCAGTGAAATCGTGCTCCCAGGGTGGCGTGCGCGGTGGAGCGGCAACTCTGTTCTATCCGCTATGGCATCTCGAAGTTGAATCGCTGCTCGTCCTGAAAAATAACCGCGGCGTTGAAGAAAATCGCGTGCGCCATCTCGACTACGGCATTCAGTTGAATCGTTTGATGTACCGCCGTCTGCTTGATGGCGGAGTGATTACATTATTCTCACCGCATCAGGTTCCCGGTTTATACGAGGCTTTCTTCGCGGATCAGGACGAGTTCGAAAAGCTATACCTGCAATACGAAAACGATCCATCCATCACCAAGCGACAAGTCCCTGCTGCCGATCTATTCTCGTTGATGATGCAGGAGCGTGCGGGCACGGGCCGCATCTACGTGCAAAATGTCGATCACTGCAATACCCACAGCCCGTTCGATCCACGTGTCGCGCCAGTGCGACAATCGAACCTGTGTCTCGAAATTGCGCTTCCAACAAAGCCCTTGGATGACATCCATCAAACCGACAGTGAGATTGCGTTGTGTACGCTGTCAGCATTCAACCTTGGCGCGATTAAGGACTTGAAGGAACTTGAAGCACTTGCAGATCTGAGCGTACGTGCGTTGGATTCGCTATTGGATTACCAGGATTATCCAGTGGCTGCCGCGCACAACGCAACCATGCAGCGTCGTACCTTGGGCGTTGGCGTGATCAACTACGCATACTACCTTGCCCGCAACGGCGTCCGCTATTCCGATGGTTCTGCCAACGCACTGACCCATCGCACCTTCGAAGCGATCCAGTATTACTTGCTCAAGGCATCGAACAACTTGGCGAAGGAACAGGGTGCCTGCCCTGCTTTCAATGAAACGACTTACGCGCAAGGTTTGCTGCCGATTGATACGTACAAAAAAGATCTCGACGCACTCTGCACCGAACCTCTCCATTTGGATTGGGAATCATTGCGGAAAGACATCGTTGACCACGGTCTTCGAAACTCGACACTGACGGCATTGATGCCATCAGAGACCTCCAGCCAAATCTCCAATGCAACGAACGGCATTGAGCCACCGCGTGCACGCGTTAGCGTCAAGCAATCCAAGGACGGCGTGCTGAAACAGGTCGTGCCTGAGCCGGAGAAGCTGCGTTACGCATACGAGTTGCTATGGGACATTCCATCCAACGATGGGTACTTGCAGCTGGTTGGCATCATGCAGAAGTTCGTCGACCAGTCGATTTCAGCGAATACCAACTACGACCCGCGCCGCTTCGAAGGTGGACGTGTGCCGATGCGTGTGTTGCTGAAGGATCTTTTGACGGCTTACAAATACGGTGTCAAAACGCTGTACTACCACAACACCCGCGACGGCGCGGATGATTCGCAGAATGACGCGATGGACGATTGTGCTGGCGGCGCCTGCAAGATTTAAGGGATTGAGATGAAGTTCAGCACGTTTTACCAGAAAGACAATGATCAATTGCTTGAGCCAATGTTCCTTGGGCAGCCTGTCAACATTGCGCGCTACGACCAACAGAAATATCCGGTCTTCGAGCGACTGACGGAGAAGCAACTGTCGTTTTTCTGGCGGCCGGAAGAAGTCGATGTGTCGAAGGATCGTCTCGACTTCGCGAAGTTACCGGAACATGAGAAGCACATCTTCATCAGCAACTTGAAGTATCAGTCGCTGCTCGATTCCATTCAGGGCCGCAGTCCGAATGTCGTTTTCCTGCCGTTGGTCTCGCTGCCTGAACTGGAGTCATGGATTGAAACGTGGGCCTTCTCGGAAACGATCCATAGCCGCAGCTATACGCACATCATCCGCAACATCGTGAATGATCCTGCGGTGATTTTCGACGATATCGTCCGCAACGAACACATCCTGCAACGCGCGGGGGACATAGCGAAATATTACGACGACGTTTTGGCTGCGACGTTCCAGCGCGATTTGAATCCCTGCAAGGAAACACGCCGCGAACTCAAACGTAAGTTGTATCTGTGCATGATGAGCGTGAACATCCTTGAAGCAATCCGCTTCTATGTGAGCTTTGCGTGTTCGTTCGCTTTCGCGGAGCGCAAGGTCATGGAGGGCAATGCGAAAATCATCCGGCTGATCGCGCGTGATGAAGCGCTGCATCTGAGCGGCACGCAACACATTCTCAACCTGTTCCGCCAGGGGACGGACGATCCGGAGATGGCGGAAATTGCCGAGGAATGTTTTGATGAGTGCGTGCAGATGTTTGCCGACGCCGCTCATCAGGAAAAGGCATGGGCACGCTTCCTGTTCAAGGATGGATCGATGATTGGCTTGAACGAGAAAGTCCTGACGCAGTACGTGGAGTTCATTACCAATCACCGCATGCAAGCCACTGGACTCCCTGCGTTGTTCCCCAATGCGACACAGAATCCCATCCCCTGGATCAACGCATGGCTTGCTTCGGATGCGGTACAGGTGGCACCACAGGAAGTGGAAGTCAGTTCCTATCTGGTCGGACAGATTGACGCCGAAATCCGTCAGGACGATCTCGCCGGGTTTGAACTGTAAAAACATGCGTGTTTTTACGCTCGATGATGTGTTCGAGTTGTTCGACGGCGAGTCCCTGCTCGACGGGTTGCTACGTCAAGGCTACGCGGCGGAGTATCAATGCCGGAGTGGTTTTTGCGGAACCTGCAAATTGAAATACACCACCGGCAAAGTCGATTACGACGATCCTCCGATCGCCTTCCTCAATATCGATGAAGTCTTGCCGTGCTGCGCGATCCTCAAGGACGACATTACCGTCGACATCGAACGTCAAGCGCCACTGCGGGATGAGTTCAGCGGCGAATTGCATCCATGAACTCGGCGCGCCAGTATTCCAGTTGCGCAGCGATGAATCCAAATGGTTTGTGCGTAGAGCTCAACCCGTAACGTTGCAGCGCATTCCAGTCGTCGCTCATTGCAACACCTCGCCGCGTTCGCACAATCGCCTCAGCCAGCAATTCTCCTGCGGCATGCGTCGTCGCGACACCGTGACCGCCGAATGCCTGCGCAACCCATAACCCATCGCGTAGCTGCTTCATTTGCGGCATCTGGTGCGCGGCGTAACTCATCCAGCCGTTCCAGGCGTAATCGACACGTGCATCCGCCAGCGACGGAAATACTTTCCGTAGATCCTTGCGCAACAAATCACTCACCTGCGACGGAGAACGTCCCTTGATGGAAATACGTCCGCCCCACAACAACCGATCGTCAACCAATCGCCGATAGTAATCGAACGCGAATCTGGTGTCGTAAACCGCCGCACCCGAAGGCAGCACGGCGTTCAACGCCTCACCCAACGGCTCCGTCACCATCACATAAGTTGCAATCGGCATCACTGCCGCATCAACCGTAGCATCCAAGCCGGCCAAATAGCCGCCGCAACTGAGCACCAAATCTTCGCAATGCACGCGACCTTGCTCCGTCTCGACGATCCATCCAGACACCGCACGTTCAATGCGCACAGCGGGAGAATCAGTGAATACCTGCCCACCCTGCTCTTCAATCAACGCACCCAGATGCGCCGCATACTTCAGCGGATGAAAATGAAATGCATCGCGCTCGAACAATGACGCACCATATCGATCACTGCGAACATGCTTTGATGTTTCTGTCGCCGACCAATATTCCCAGTTGATACCGAGGGACTTCATCACGGCAGCGCGATCATGCAACACCGAATCATCGGTAAACCAATTCGCCCAAATCACACCGGCATCGACCATGTCGCAATCAATACCACGTGCCAAAATCCGCTCCCGAATCCGCCGCACCGACGCAGTCGTCAAACCATACAACTCGCGCGCAAGTGCCATGCCCTGCTGACGAATCAATGACTCCTCACCGAGCGAAAAACCACCGAACACAAACCCACCGTTGCGACCGGATGCGCCGGAGCCGATTTCGTTTTTTTCGAGGACCACAACGTCCGACAACCCACGTTGCTGCAAACCCAAGGCAATGTTGAGCCCTGCAAATCCAGCACCAATCACGCAAACGGACGCATGCACATCACCGCGCAACGAAGCACGTTGTACGAGGGAATCAGGAACGGTGGCGCGGTAGTAAGTGGGAAGTTCGCTCATGCACTTCCGACTTTAAACGATTGCGCGGATCAGGTCTTGCGTGCCCGTCGCGCTTCGAAGGGTACAACCGTAACGTAATCGCGGCGACCAGGCTTCGAGTAATCTGCTTGCGGACGGAACTCAGGAACCGTTGCCGTCAACAATTCGGCGAGACGGTTTTCATCGTATTTCGAAACTTCAACGCGCATCGAATCCAATGCCTTCAAAACATCCGACGGCTGCAACTCACGCGGCAATGCTTGAAGGATCTTCGGGTGCGAAGTCGAACGATAATTTTCGTCGGAGTGGAAAAGCGTCTCATGCAATTTCTCACCCGGACGCAAACCCGTGTAGACGATCGAAACGTCCTTGCCCGGAGTCTTGCCCGCCAAACGGATCATCTGCTCTGCCAGCAGACGAATCGGCACGGCTTCTCCCATGTCCAAAGTAAAAATCGCTTCCTGCTGACCCAACGCCATCGCCTGCAAAATCAACTGGCAAGCTTCCGGAATCGTCATGAAGTATCGCGTGACATCAGGATCGGTCACCGTGACCGGACCACCGCGTCGAATTTGCTCACGGAATGTCGGCACAACAGAGCCGGCGGAATCCAACACGTTGCCGAAGCGAACCGTCGTGAATCGCGTGCTTTGGCCCTTCGCCAATGCCTGGCAGGACATCTCCGCCAAGCGTTTGGAGGCACCCAGCACATTCACCGGATCGACTGCCTTGTCCGTCGACACCAACACAAAGTTCGTGACCTTCGCTTCCAAGCAGGCGCGTGCAACCGTCTCCGTTGCAAGGACGTTGTTGCGGATGGCTTCACGCAAATGCGTTTCGAGCAACGGCACTTGCTTGTATGCGGCAGCATGGAACACGGCATCCGGACGCGCCTTGTTCATCGCGTGCTCCATCAACGCCGGATCGCCGCAATTACCGAGTAACTGCATGACTTCAACGTGCGGGAACTCGCGTGCGAGCTGCGAACAGATCGTAATCATCGCGAGCTCGTCGAGCTCAACGATGGCAATGCGGATGGCACCATTACGGGCGCACTGACGGCACAACTCCGAACCAATCGAACCACCACCGCCGGTCACCAATACCGAGCGGCCGCCGAGCCAACCGCGGATCGCATTCCAATCCGGCATGATCGGCTGGCGACCCAGCAAATCTTCAATGGCAACTTCTTTCAACTCACCTGGCAACGAGCGGCCTTCAAGCACGTCTTCCAGATTCGGGACGGTGCGGAATGGCAAACCGGTTGCTTCGCAGGCGGCAAGAATTTTCTGCATGCCTTCACCGCTTACGGACGGCATGGCAATGACAATCAATTTCGTCGCGGTTTCACGGGCGACGGTGGTGAGATCGGCAACAGTACCAAGTATTGGCAAGCCCTGCACTTTCGCACCACGCATGCGCGGCGAATCATCGAGAAAACCAACCGGCACGTACGTACCGAAGCGGCGCATGTCACGCACCAACGCGTCACCGGCATTTCCGGCGCCGACAATCAGCGTACGAACCGCATTCGCGTTCGCCGCCTGGGTCGTGTAGTGATCCTTATAAGCGCGATAAAACAACCGCGGCGTTCCAAGGAACGCGGTCAACGCAAACGGATAGCACAGCAGGACGATTCGCGATGTCGTTCCAAGCCGGTTGTACAAGACGAGACCCATCGCAATCAGCAACACGCCGATGACGCTGCCCTTCACGATGTTGGCAAAGTCCGGCATGCTCGCGAAGCGCCACAGACCGCGATAGAGACCGACCGCCCACAGGACTATCATCTGGACTGCGACGACGTAAACGACCGTGCCGTTAAACCAAAGGTTATCGAGCGACGCACCGCTGTAATTCGTCAGGCGGACAAAGTTGAGCCCCGTCCACACCAGCCACACCATGAATAGATCATGCGCAATGACCGAAGACTTCGGCAGCAGATTCAACCAATTGACGTAGAAACGACGCATACGGATTTTAGTTATGTGTTTCCATGGCGGACGGGTATAACGGATCGCTCTACTTATTTTGCCAACTTGCGCTGGACAAATAACCAAAAAATAACGTTACAGATATACCAAACCATACCTGAACAAAGCACGACAATCATGGAACTTCGGTAAAAATACGCCACAAGTCCTACGCCCACCGCACTCAGAACGACATACCCCAAGGTCACACGGGGATGCCCGAAACGTCTCGCAAGCACTTGATAGGCGTGTTGCGCGTGCGCTGTCCACCAAGGCTCCTTGTTAAGGATACGCCTACCCAGTGTCAAGGAAGTGTCAACGAGGAATGGCGCAAGTGGTGCGGACAGCAACACGACGAGCACGATCACCGGCAGAGGGCTCGCATAAACCGCGCCGTCCTTCATGTTCGTCATCAACCAAACTGCCGCCATGATCAACGCTGAACCGCCGGCAAATCCGATCGCGCCGCTACTGACGTCGCCCATGAAAATTTTGGCCTTCGGGAAGTTCCAAAACAGGAATCCTAGACACGCCGCACTGAGCACCAACGTAATCCCCTGCCAAAAATAGGACGACAGCATCGAATACGCCAGGAACACGACCACACCCGTTCCCGCAGCAATGCCGTTGATGCCGTCCATGAAGTTCCAGACGTTTGTGAGGACTAGGCAAAGGGTAAAAGCTAAAAGCGCAAACGTCATCCCACCTGCACTCACGCCCAACTCCGCCAACACCGACAATGCGAACGCAAGGGCGGCGAGGACATGGATGCCGAGACGGATTTTGACGGACAACGGACGATGGTCATCGATCCAGCCGATGATGGCGACCGCCGTAAAGCCAACCACGAAACCAATGAAGGTCGGTTGCTTCAAACCAATGCCGAGCAATGCCATGCAACCCAGCAACGTCATGACGACAATCGCGATGCCACCACCACGCGCCGTCGCAACGCTATGGCTACGACGTTCACCCGGCTCATCGACGAGTTGCCTGCGCCGCGCATACAGCAACGCAACACCCGTCATTGCAAGCGTCATGACCATGACGATGCAATACATCAGTAGCATTGAATTAGACAAGCGCGTAGTTAAGTTGTGGTTTCACAGTACCCCAAGCGCGGCAGCTCGGGCATTGCCAATGATGCGAACGCGAACCGAAGCCGCAGCTTTTGCATCGGTAACTTGGGTTACGGACCAGCAATTGATCCGTGATGTGTTTGAGATCATGCAACGTCTTCATCGGATCGCTGTCATCCGCAATCGTCAAATCAATCAACGCTGCCTCACCACGAACCGACGGACGTTCCTTCAATTCGTTCGCGAGATACGCACGGGCTTTCGAGACGCCCTCTTCTTCCTCAACCATTTTGGTCAGTGCCAAAACCGGCGCCACACCCTTATAGTGCTCGGAAATTGAACCGAGGAATGATTTCGCTCCGACAAAATCTCCGCGACGACGATACGCCGCCATCAAATCCGCCATCACGATCGGCAGGAATTCCGGATCCGCTTTCGCCACTCGCTCGAACGCACGGATCGCCAGCGCATCATTCTCTTCCTTTAATGCGAGACGACCTTCGATCATGCCGGCACGCACGGAATCCGAATCCGAATCGTACGCACGCTTCACGGCATCACGCGCTTGCTGGATCTCGCCCTTTGCGATGAAACGCTCCGCCAACTCGCATTCGAATTGCGCGATGAGACGCCCCATATTTTCGCCGGTTGCCTTCTCATATTGATGCGCCGTGCTGATCGCTTTGCCCCAATCGCGTTCCGACTCGTAGATCGCCATCAGATGCTTCAATGCTTGTGGCGCCTTGCCATCCAACGCAACGAGATCGGCGTAGACCGTCTCTGCGCGATCCAGTAAACCGGATTTCATGTAATCTTCGCCAAGTGCGAGTAATGCCTGGACCTTCTGCTGGTCACTGATGTCACTGCGATGGACCAGCGCCTGATGCAAACGGATGGCGCGGTCGACTTCACCGCGACGGCGGAACAGATGACCCAATGCAACTTGAGTTTCGAACGTTTCCTTATCGAGCTCCGCAATATGCAGGAACAACTCGATCGCCTTATCCGGCTGCTCGTTCAATAAGTAATTAAGACCGCGAAAATACGTCGTCGACAGCTGACTGACTTGCGTATCGCTATGATGTTCGCCACCGCGGCGCCCAACGATCCAGCCGATCAACGCTGCAGTTGGAATCAGCAAAATAAACCAGAACCATTGATTCACAAAGTCCATGCGTTTCTCGCGTTTGTGCTAACCGGCCATTGCCAGTCAGTTTAAATGAATTAGTCGTCTTCCAGCGGAATGACATCCGCGACGCGCTCACGCAATTCCTTGCCGGGCTTGAAATGCGGAACATGCTTGCTCGCCAAGGCCACCGACTCACCGGTCTTCGGATTCCGGCCCAGACGGGGCGGACGGAAATGCAGGTTAAAACTTCCAAAGCCACGGATCTCAATCCGCTCACCTTTGGACAAAGTGCTTGCCATCATGTCAAGGATGGACTTCACCGAAAGATCGACGTCTTCCGATTTCAGGTGCGCTTGCTTGCGCGAGAGTATTTCGATCAGTTCTGACTTGGTCATTCTTCTAATCAGTGTCAGTCGCTCATTTGCGAAAAAGCGACCCGACCAACCGGTCGGGCCGCTTTATGTTCGCATTCAAGCGAGTTCGGACAATTACTCGTCCTTACCGCCCAGCTGTTCGCGCAGCAGCGCGCCCAGTTGCGTCGTGCCGGAAGAAGCTTCCTGCGACTTACGGTTGTAATCCGCCAGAGCTTCTTGTTGATCGGCTTCGTCCTTCGCGCGGATCGACAGTTGCATTGAGCGGCCCTTGCGATCGTTACCGATCACCTTGGCTTCAACACTGTCACCGACCTTCAGGACGTGAGAAGCGTCGTCAACGCGGTCACGCGAGATGTCGCGTGCTGCGATGTAACCTTCAACGCCACCTTCCAGATCGATCACTGCACCCTTCGCGTCCACTTCACGGACGGTACCGGTGACGATCGAACCCTTCGAGTTCGAAGCGACGAATTGACCCATTGGGTCCTGTTCCAGTTGCTTGACGCCCAGCGAGATGCGCTCACGTTCCGGGTCAACTGCAAGCACAACGGCTTCCAGCGTGTCGCCCTTCTTGTAGTTACGCACGACTTCTTCGCCGTCGTTCGTCCAGCTGATGTCGGACAAGTGAACCAGACCGTCAATGCCGCCGTCCAGACCAATGAAGATACCGAAATCGGTGATCGACTTGATTTGACCTTCGACCTTGTCGCCCTTCTTATAGATCGCTGCAAACGTTTCCCATGGGTTCGAAGTGACTTGCTTCATACCCAACGAGATGCGGCGGCGTTCTTCATCGACGTCAATGATCATGACTTCAACTTCGTCACCGACTTGAACGATCTTCGCAGGATTCACGTTCTTGTTCGTCCAATCCATTTCGGACACGTGGACGAGACCTTCAACGCCTGGTTCGATTTCGACAAAAGCACCATATTCAGTGACGTTCGAAACCTTACCGAATGCGCGGGTGTTCGCTGGGTAACGGCGAGCGATGTTATCCCATGGATCTTCACCCATTTGCTTCAGGCCGAGCGAAACGCGGTTGCGTTCACGGTCGTACTTCAGCACGCGGACGTCGAGTTCCTGGCCGACTTCAACGACTTCGGATGGATGGCGCACGCGCTTCCAAGCCATGTCGGTGATGTGCAGCAGGCCGTCGATGCCGCCGAGGTCAACGAACGCACCGTAATCGGTGAGGTTCTTCACGACACCCTTCAGGACTGCGCCTTCGACCAGCTTGTTCAGCAGTTCTTCGCGGTCTTCGGAATGTTCGGTCTCAACAACGGCGCGGCGCGAAACAACGATGTTATTGCGCTTGCGATCCAGCTTGATGAGCTTGAATTCCAGTTCCTTGCCTTCGAGGTAGCTCGAATCGCGGACTGGACGGACGTCGACCAACGAGCCTGGCAAGAAGCCGCGGACATCCTTGATATCGACCGTGAAACCACCCTTGACCTTGCCGCTGATGCGACCGGTGATGGTTTCGTTCTTCTCGAGAGCTTCTTCGAGCTCGTCCCACACCATTGCGCGCTTCGCTTTCTCGCGCGAGAGGACGGTTTCGCCAAAGCCGTTTTCGATCGAATCAAGGGCAACCTTGACTTGATCACCGATGCCGACATCGATTTCGCCGGCGTCGTTACGGAACTGTTCGATTGGAACAATGCCTTCCGACTTCAGGCCTGCATTGATCACCACAACGTCGCCACGAACATCGACAACGGTACCGGTGACGATCGCACCTGGCTTGAGGTTAGTTAGGAATTGCTGACTCTGTTCAAACAGTTCTGCAAATGATTCAGTCATGAAAAAAATACTCAGTTAATGAAACGAATCCACTGCACCGTGCAATGAATCCACCATGTTGAAGTGAATGAAAAACCACACACACGTACGCCTCATCCCGCACCTTGATGCAAGACGAGATCGCACGCAATGCGCGGACCTTGTTACCTACTTTGCTTGAACGACGCTGAGAACGCGTTGCACCACTTCGTCAATGGCCAACCCGGTCGTATCGATGGAGACAGCATCATGTGCCGGCTTCAGCGGTGCCACGGTGCGCTGTGAATCACGCGCATCGCGAGCGAGGATCTCCCGCAGTAGACCGTCGAGTGTAACCGAAACTCCCTTGTCAATCAACTGCTTATAGCGTCTTTCCGCCCTTTCGGAAGCGCTGGCGGTGAGGAAGATTTTGAACTGGGCTTCCGGGAAAATCACCGTCCCCATATCCCGTCCATCCGTGACCAATCCCGGTGCCTTGGCGAAGCTGCGCTGGCGCTCGACTAATGCCTCACGGACCTCAGGGATCGCGGCGATGGCGCTGGCGGCCGCTCCGGCGGTCTCCGTGCGCAATTCGTGGGTCGCATCGGCGCCGTTCACGATGATCTTGAGCTCGCTGCCCTCCTCATCCTCGAACGCGATATCCGTGTCAAAAGTGCAGCGGACCAGTGCAGACGGGTCTGCGAGGTCGAGGTCGTTCCAACTCGCCGCGACGGCAATCGCGCGGTACAATGCGCCCGAATCCAGGTAATGCCAGCCCAATTTCTGGGAAACGATGCGGCTGATGGTGCCTTTACCGGAGCCACTGGGTCCGTCGATGGTGAGGATTGGGATCGAATTCGTCATGGCGAACATGATGCCACGATACGGTTCAAGCGCTAAGCAGTTGTTTTGGAAAAAATTTTCCGTCATAATATCGGGCTTACTGCGGCAATCGGTCGATTGGATTGCAGTATTAACTAGCCATCCATTTATTTTTGCCGAGGTTGTCATGAAGATCGTGTCCTCCCTGAAATCGGCGAAGGCCCGTCACCGCGACTGTAAAGTTGTTCGCCGCCGCGGTAAGGTTTTCGTGATTTGTAAGTCGAACCCACGTTTCAAGGCTCGCATGCGTTAATTCGCGGCAGTGTTGAAGCTGTGATGAAAGCCGTCCATTCGTGGGCGGTTTTTTTGTGCGCCATTCCTTACAATGCAAGCTCATTGGATTTATTGCGAAAAATGACTGATACAACGTTGCGCTTCCCTGCGGAATGGGAACCCCAAGATGCGATTTTGATTGCGTGGCCAACGGAAGAAACCGATTGGGCTGACCGACTCGGCGAAGTCGAGGAAACCTACATTGCGTTGGTGTCTGCGATCGTGCGCTTCCAACCGGTCTTGATCGTTGTCAGTGATGACGACGTCGAGTCATATGCGCAGGCGCGTTTGTCATCGAATCGCGTGGACATGTCGCGTGTGCATTTCATTACCGCGCCTTACGACGATACGTGGTGCCGCGATACCGGTCCGATCACGTTGCGTGATGGATCGTCGTTTAAGACGCTCGATTTCCGCTTCACTGGTTGGGGCGGCAAGTTCGGCGCGAGTCAGGATGATTTGCTCGTCCAACGTTTGAGTGAGCAAGGCGTGTTGAATCAAGCATCGTTGGATTCGATTGATTTCGCGTTGGAAGGTGGCGCGATTGAGACCGATGGCGAAGGCACTTTGTTGAGCACGTGGACGTGTTTGGAAACGCGTCACCCGGATAAGTCGCGCGAAGAAGTCACGGCGTTGCTGACGGATAAACTCGTGCAGGATCGCGTGCTGTGGTTGGACAACGGATATCTCGAAGGCGATGACACGGATGCACACATCGATACGTTGGCGCGCTTCGCATCACCGACATCGATCATCTACCAATCCTGCGATGATCCGAACGACACGCATTTCGAACCGTTGAACAAGATGGCCGAAGAGCTGGCGGCCTTCCGTACGAAGGATGGCAAACCGTACACGTTGCATGCGTTGCCATGGGCTGCACCGGTGATGGACGAAGGACGTCGGTTGGCGGCGTCGTATGCGAATTTTTTGATCGTCAATGACGCGGTGTTAATGCCTGCTTACGGTGATGCCAAGGATAATGAAGCTGCGAAGGTCATGCAGGAAGCATTCCCGGATCACGAGATCGTGCAGATCAATTGCCGACCGCTGATTTGGCAAAATGGATCGCTCCACTGCATCACCATGCAAATGCCGGAAGGCTCCGTGAATACGAAGGTTATCGAAGCATGAAACATAAGACGTTACCTGTTGCGCTGATTCAAGATACGAACAAGGGCGGCGCTGAAGAAAATCTTGCGAACATCGAGTTGCGCGTTGCCGACGCTGCGAAGTCCGGTGCGAAGTTGGTGTTGCTGCAGGAGTTGCATAACGGTCCGTATTTTTGCCAGCACGAAAGTGTTGATGAATTTGATAATGCCGAAACGATTCCCGGCCCTTCGACTGAGCGCTTAGGTGCGTTGGCAAAGCAACATGGCGTCGTGTTGGTGTCGTCGTTGTTCGAGAAGCGTGCGGCCGGTTTGTATCACAACACTGCAGTCGTCTTTGACGCCGATGGCTCGACGGCGGGCAAGTATCGCAAGATGCACATTCCGGATGATCCTGGATTCTACGAGAAATTTTATTTCACCCCTGGTGACATGGGCTTTGAACCGATTGATACATCCGTCGGTCGTCTCGGTGTTTTGGTTTGCTGGGATCAGTGGTATCCGGAAGGTGCACGTTTGATGGCGCTTGCCGGCGCGGAGATCCTGCTCTACCCGACTGCGATTGGTTGGGACCCTGACGACACACAAGATGAGAAAGACCGTCAGCGTGATGCGTGGGTGTTGAGTCATCGTGGCCATGCCGTTGCCAATGGTTTGCCGGTGCTGTCATGCAACCGTGTTGGTCACGAGCCATCGCCGTTGAATGCCAGTGGCATTGATTTCTGGGGTACGTCGCACGTCCTTGGACCACAAGGTGAGTTCATTGCAGAAGCGGGTACGGAAAATCCGGAGATTCTTCTCGCTGAAGTCGATATGCAACGCAGCGAACATGTGCGTCGGATTTGGCCATTTTTGCGTGACCGTCGCATCGATGCATATGACGACTTGTTGAAGCGTTTCCGGGATTGATGCGTTTGAGTACTTCAGAGTTATTGCACGACCAACCGCATCAGATCATTGAACGCGATGGCGTCACCTATACGGTGCTCGGTACGGCGCACGTATCAGCGCGCAGTGCGGAAGTCGTCCGGGAGTTAATTGATACCGGTGAGTTTGACGCGGTCGCAGTTGAGCTCGACGAAAACCGTTTGCGCAACATCGAGAATCCGGATGAACTGGCCAAAACGGATTTGGTCAAAGTCATCCGTACCGGAAAGACTGCATTATTTGCCGCAAATTTGGCGCTTTCTGCGTATCAGCGTCGACTGTCAGAACAACTCGACATCGAACCCGGCGCCGAATTGATGGCGGCGGTGGAAGAGGCACGCGCACGTTCGTTGCCGGTGACATTGATTGACCGCGACATCGGCATCACCTTCAAGCGCACTTCCGAATCCCTTGGATTCTGGGAGCGCATGAAGATGACTTCGGGCCTTCTCGCGAGCGTCATGGTCGACGAGAAAATCGACGACGCCCAAATCGAGAAGCTCAAGGAAGGCGATGTCCTCGAATCTTCGTTCCAGGAGTTCGCAGCCGAAAGCCCGAAGATCTATCAACACGTTATCGCTGAGCGCGATCAGTACATGGCCAGTGCCCTGCGTGAAATGAGTGGTGCACGCAATGTGTTGGCGGTGATTGGTGCCGGTCACTTGCAAGGTTTGTCGCAACATTTGCGCACCGACAGCGGAAATCCCCAGCAATTGCGCGAAACACTGAACAGCACGAAACCGAAAAGCAAAATTCCGTGGTTCACGATTTTGTTCGCTGCTTTCCTTTTCGGCGGATTTGCTTGGGGATTCCACCAAGGTGGCGCGCAGCTTGGCGGAGACTTAATTCTGCGGTTCATCACGCTGTCGATGATTGGAGGTGCCGTAGGTGCCACTTTGGCGGGCGCACATCCTCTCAGCATCCTCGGCGGAGCCGCTGCTTCACCTTTGACACCGCTGCATCCGGCGCTTGCATCCGGCACGATCAGCGCATTGATTGAAGCCACGATACGCAAGCCAACGCACGAAGACTTCATGGACTTGCGCCAGGACGTCCAAACAGTGCGAGGATGGTGGAGAAACCGCGTTTCGCGGACATTGGTTAATTTCTTCTTGACGAGCTTGGGAACAGCCATCGGTGTGTGGACAGCCACCGCAGGCATGTTTGCCAAACTTCTTGGATAAGTTCGGAAAGACCGAACTTTTCAACGGTTAATACCTGACGACCGCGTCGAGTTCTGCTTATACCTTTGTATGAAAGGTCATAACCGAACTCCAATGTCATCTCTCCAAGTCCAACTCCGAAAAGCACGCAACGCCGCGAGACTTACGCAGGAGAACGTTGCGCTTGAGCTTGGTGTTTCCAAGTCCCAGGTATCTGCATGGGAAACCGGAAAGGAGAAGCCAAGCACCAAGCACCTGCCAAATATACGGCGGGTATTGAATGTCAGTTTGGACACGCTTTTCGCCGTTACCAACGAGAATGCCGTCAAAGAGACGCGAGCTGTTTATAACGTCGGACCGAAGCACGCGGCGGCGGATCTGGCCTCGGACATTGAGTCCATGCCAGCCGATGACATGGTCATGTTGCAATCACTGGTCAAGCGCTTACGCGGTCGCTGAGCGGCGGCTCCAGAATCTCGCAGACTTCAACATCCCTTCATTGCGTTTCCCTGCATCGTCGAGGATGGCGTAAATCGTCGGCAAGAATAGCAAGCTCACGATTGTTGAGAACGTCAGTCCGCCTGCAATTGCGCGCGCCATGACGAAGTATTCAATGCCATTGCCACTTCCGCTGCCGCGCTGAATGGACAACGGAACCATCGCCAGAATCGCGGTACCCATCGTCATCAAAATCGGACGCAATCGCTCACGTGAACCGGCAACGAGCGCCTCAGTCCTCGTCAATCCCCTGCGGCGTAAATTATTGATGTGCTCGATCATCACGATGCCGTTGTTGACGACCACCCCCATCAGCACGAGAATGCCGATGAACGCCATCACGGAGAATGTGGTTCCGGTGAGGAAGAACAACCAGAAAACTCCAAGCACCGAGAATACGACGCCACTCATGATGGCCGACGGAAACAGCAGGGATTCGAACACTGCGGCCATGACGACGTAAATCATCACCAACGCGAGCATGAGGTTGAAAATCATCTGCTGCATGGATTCATCATCACGCTCGAACGCCGATCCTTCGAAGTTATATCCATAGCCCGGCGGAAACGCAACGTTTTGCAGTCGCTCTTCCAATGCCTTGCGAACCTCAGGAACGGTTGCCTTCGGTGCCAGCTCACCAGTCAACGTCAGAGTCGTTTGACGGTTCATCCGGTTGATCGCTGTTGCCATGGGTACGATGCTGACGCGCACTACACTGAGCAATGGAATCGTCCGTCCGTCCATTGTGGTGACATTGAAACCGGCGAGATCCGCCGTCGTGCGTTTGTCCGACCCTTCGAAGCGGACCCAAACCGGAACTTCCTGATCGCCCTGACGGAATGACCGCATTGGCGAACCACGCAATGCGAGACTGATGAATCGCGACACTTCTTCTGCCGAGAGCCCATAAGCCGCGGCGCGCTCGCGATCAACGGATACCGTTAACTCGCTAATTCGTGACGACTGATCAACGCGCAGATCGTTGAGTCCTTTAATCGTCTTGAGTTGCGGCAAAATGTCAGCCGCAACTTCATTCAACATCGTTGTGGACTCACCGGTAAGGTGGACGGAAATCTTGCTCTGTCCATCACCCTGATCACCGGAGCTTCCGACATTGAGCTTCGCCATCGCCGACTTCGGCAAGTCTTTCGCAATTTGGTCCGAGATCGACTTGGTGTCCTTCGTTCCCTCCTCAAACGTCAGGTTGATGTTTGAGCCGCCGAAACCGTCGCCGCCTTCCTGGAAATAGCTGTACACCTGTTTGATGTGGTACTTCTCGCGATTGGCATTGAGATAGTTTTCGGCTTTCTTCATCTCTGCAGAAATTTGATCCTTCGTATAGGATCCCTTCCACTCATACGAGACATTCACTTCCTTGCCGCCATCGTCGTTGAACATGTTGATTTTGGTCGCCATCATAGGACCGAGACTGATCAGGCAAATCAACACCATGCCGAGAATCGTCCAACCACGATGTGCCAACGTCCAACGCAGGAATTTCGCGTACCGATCCTGCAAGCGATGGATCACGCCACCTGTTTGATGCAACTTTGGCGGCGTTTTGAGGCGTGCAGACAGCATCGGAATCAAACTGATCGCGACCAGCCATGAAGCCAGCAGCGAGACCGAGATCGTCACTGCGATCTGTGACATGAAGATGCTGATTTGATTGCGCTCACCGAACAAATTCGGGACGAAAACGATGCAGTGGCAGATCGTACCCGCAGATAATGCGATCGCGACATTGCGAGTTCCAACGATCGACGCACGCATGGAATCACCGGGAATTCTTTCGCGCTCCTGATAGATGCTTTCCACGACGACAACCGCGTTATCGACCAGCATGCCAACGGCGAGCAAGAGTCCCATCATCGTCAGGATGTTGAGGCTCAATCCTGCAAAGTACATGAATCCCAACGTCATGATGAAGCAGATTGGAATCGCGAGCGACACCATGAACGTCGATGGCCAATGCCGCAGGAAGAAGAATAAAACCGCTGTCGAAAGCAACAAACCAATCAAACCGGCTTCCGCCAAGTCGGTGAGCGACTTCGTGACATCCTCGCCTTGGTTACCGACGACTTTGATGTCGATGCCCTTCATTTGCGAGTTGTTACGGACGCGTTCGACCTCAGCGAGAACATCCTTTGACGTCTGCACGAGGTTGGCGTCGCGTGACTTGAAGACGTCAATCCCAACAGCGGGCTTGCCATTGATGCGGCGGCCGGAATCCAGCTTGGCGGGCTTGAGTTGTACGTCCGCGACATCCTGCAGACGAATCCCTTGCGAATTCAGCACGAGATTGCGGTACTGATCCAATGTCGTCAATTCACCAAGCGGTTGAATACGGTAGCGAGTTCCGCCATCGGTAATCGTGCCGCCCGATAACGAGAAATTCATCGATTGAAGCTTGGTTGCCAGTGCATTGAGCGTGAGGCCGCTGGCAGTCAATCGATCCGGCAAAACGGAGATTTCGACTTCATTCGGCATCGCACCGGAAATCGTGACGCGTGCGACGCCATCAATGCGTTCGATGCGGCGTTTGATCTCACGGTCGAGCAGATCATACTGCGTACTGAGGTCACCCGCACCCGCGAGGCGAATCCGCAGAATCGGCTGATCCGCCGTTGAGAACTTGATGATCATGAAGCGCTGGAAATCGCTTGGCAGATCGGTGCGGATGGCGTCCATTTTTTCACGGGCTTCCGCAGCGAAGAGCGAAACGTCTTTGCTCCAATCCTTAAAGAACAATCCCAGGAACGCACCCTCCGCCGTTGCATTCCCTTGCATTGTCTTGATGCCAGGCATCGTCGACAAAGCTTCTTCAGTCGGCTTAAGCAAGGATTGCTCGGTTTCCGCCGGCGTTGACCCTTGATACGGCAACGACACGCCGACGAACGGAAACGAAATATCTGGCAATTGCTCCAGCGGCAGACGGGCACCCGCGACAAGGCCAATCACCACCATCGACACGAAGAACATGATGGTCGTGATCGGACGTCGCAGGCTGAACTCCGTCAGGTTCATTTCGCGCGGCGCTCCATGAGGTTATAGACCACCGGAATGACAAACAGCGTCAACATGGTCGAGACCAGCAAGCCGCCAATGACCGTGATCGCCATCGGCGAACGAACTTCGGAGCCCTGTCCTGTCGCAAGTGCCAACGGCAAAAACCCGAACAAGCTACAAGCAGTCGTCATGATGATCGGGCGCAAGCGTGAACGTGCACCCTGCACGATTGCATCGGCAACCGGCACGCCTTCTGCACGGAGTTGATTGACCTTGTCGATGAGGATGATGGCATTTTTGGTCACCAAACCAACCAACAGAATCAAGCCGATGAAAACAACGACCGAGATTGTGTTACGCGTGATGAACAATGCGAGCACAGCGCCGACCAGCGCCAGTGGGATCGTAAACAAGATCACAAACGGGTGACGCAACGATTCAAACTGCGAAGCCATCACGAGATAGACTAGGAATACCGCCAAGGCAAATGCAAACAGCAACGAGCGCGTCGACTCCGCAAGCTCTGCGCCCTGCCCGCCTATCGACATCTCAACGTCTGTGCCCAATGGATTCTTGGCGACCATTGAGTTCACCTCCTGCACTGCCGCACCAAGATCGATGTCACGCAGGTTTGACGAAATGACCGCAACCCGTTGTTGGTCGGCGCGATGGATTTCCGATGGACCCGTTGTGCTGACAACATCCGCGACAGTCGACAGCAACACAGAGCCGCCACGCGGGGCGTTGATGACGAGGTTGCGAAGTTCATTGACCGAGGAACGTTGCGTCGGCTCAGCGCGAACGAGCACATCGATCTTGCGGTCGCGGAAACTGTAGCGAGTTGCGACTTCACCTCGCACTTGGCGTACAACGCTGTCTGCGATCTGACGCGACGTCAGTCCAATGGCGCCGGCGCGCGCTTCATCGAAGCGAATTTGAATCTCAGGGAAGCCTTGCTCCACAGTCGACTTCACATCTGCGAAATGCGCTGGCTTGGCACGCAACATTGCTGCCATCTTCTGACCGGCTTTCTGGATCTGATTCAAGTCATCGCCACGGATCTCAATTTCCAACGGTGAGGAGAAAGAGAACAATTGTGGCCGTGAAAAATTAACCTGTGCGTTCGGGTATGAGCGCATGGATGCACGCATTTTTTCGGTGATTGAACGCTCAACGGCTGGCGAACCACCGTCCTGCATGAGGATGCTGATTTTGCCGATGTTTTCGCCGCTTTCAGTCGGATTCGCATCCAGGCGCGTGCCTTGACCCGACACGCCATAAAGATCACGCACACCGGCATCTTTGCTGTGAGCGACTTGAATGTCCTTCACGACTGCATCTGTTTGCGTCAATGGAGTTCCTGGTGGCAATTTGACCGTCATATCGAATCGGTCCTGCGCTAGTTGCGGAATCAAGTCCGTTCCGAGGAATGGCACGATCAACATACTCAAGCAGAACGTCAATGCAGCCGCACCCAGCACCAACGTTGGACGATTCAACGCTTTGGGCAATGCGCGCAAGTAGCGATCTTCCAACCAGTGATATGGACGCATTGCGATGTCACTTGCTCGCCCCATGACCGGTGCAACCACGCGAACGATTCCGTTCCAGATACGGAAGAAAACCCACATCAAACCGTAATAGATCCAGCCGAAGAAACGTCCAATATAGGATCCACCACGCGCGACTTTCTGTTGCCATGGCTTGTTGTATGTCTTTGGTTCCCGCTCCGGCTCTTCCGGAAATCCCATCGGTGCCGTCGCTTTCAACGCGCTCAACATGGGAATCAACGTCATCGAGACAATCAACGAAATCGCGATGGCGATTGCGATGGTCAACGCCTGGTCACGGAACAATTGACCTGCGACTTGCCCGACAAATACGAGCGGCAAAAACACCGCAATCGTCGTCAACGTCGACGCCATAACGGCCAGTGACACTTCCTTAGTTCCCTTGATCGCGGCTTCAAGGACGCCCATGCCCCGCTCTCGCGCCTTCGCGATACTCTCCAACACCACGATCGAGTCATCGACCACGAGTCCGGTTGCCAACGCCAATCCGCCGAGCGACATGACGTTGAGGCTCAAGCCCAGTTGACCCATGAAGAAGAACGTCGTGATGATGGATACCGGCAAACTCAAGCTGACGACAAACGTACTCCAGCCATCACGCAGGAAAAGGAAAATAATCAGGATCGCCAACGCACCACCGATCACCGCATCAAGCTTCACGTCATTGACGGCGTGCTGGATGAATTGCGATTGATCGTCGATGACCGAGAGCTGCATGCCCTTGGGAATTTCTTTTTGCAAAATCTCCAGTCGTTTGTGCACGCCATCCGCAGTCGCCACCGTATTCGCGTCGCCTTCCTTATAGATGGCGAGTTCGACCGTTTCACGACCATCCAAACGAATGATGGATTCGCGCTCCTTGTAAGATTGATGGACTTCCGCAATGTCCTTCAACCGAATTGGCATACCGCCACCGGGCGTGACGTTGCCTGATGCATTAGCTGACTGCACGTTGGATGCCGCTGCCAATGCCGCAGCGTTCCCGGTTGCAGCCGCCACCGATGCCATTTGCGCCGCAGCACTCGTCGCCGCATCGTTACCGGCAGCGCGCGTCGTGACCAACATCTCGCGCAAGTCATCGATCGTGCGGAATTCGTTCACCGTGCGAACGAGATAACGCTGCGTGCCCTCTTCAATGCGGCCGGCAGATAGATTGACGTTTTCCGCCGACAGGCGTGAGATCACCGTTTCAATCGGAATGTGCAGCGCTGCGATCTTGCGTGTGTCCAGATCAATCTGGATCTCATCTTCGAGACCACCACCGATCTTGACGGCGGCGACACCTTCGACGGGTTCGAGTTTTTTGCGGAGATCATCATCCGCGTAGCGACGCAATTCAATCAGCTTGTCGACAGGATCGGCCGTATCCGAAGAGGTCAATGCCAGCCGGACAATTGGCTCGGTCGATGGATTGAAGCGCAAGATCACGGGGGACTTCGCCTGCAACGGCAACTGCACAGTATCGAGTTTGTCGCGAACATCGAGACCCGCTTGGTCCATGTTCGTACCCCACGCATACTCGAGCACGATATCGCTTTGACCGGTGCGCGAGATGGATTTGATTTTGCGCAGTCCTTTGACGACACCCAGCGCTTCTTCCAGCGGTTCGCTGATCAGCGTTTCAACTTCAGCGGGCGCGGCACCGGTGTACTCCGTTCGAACTGTCAGCGTTGGATAACTCATCTCCGGCAAGAGATTGACCTTCAACGAGTTCAACGCAATCAAGCCGAACAAAACCAACGTGATCGTCATCATCGCAATCGTCACGCGACGCCTTGTCGCGAACTCGACAAGATCGAATGGGCGGGCTTCGTGGGAATCGAAACTCATTGAGTGAGAGTCCTATCCGTTAGGGTGTCGATGACGTCGGAACTTCCGGCGCAGATGGCAAAATCGTTACAGCTAACCCTTCGCGTACCGCGGCTTTACCAGCTGTGATGACACGATCCGCTGGAGTCAGGCCGCTTTTCACCTCGATCATCGAACCATCGGTGTATCCCGTTGTGATCGCTACACGCTGCGCTTTACCATCGCGAACGACGAAGACTGCAGTATTTTGCTCACCCTCAAGCAACGCCGTGCGTGGAATCAACATCGCCTGTGCATGTTCATCGAACGAAATTTGCAAACGTCCGAACATGCCAGCCTGCAACCCCGTCCCACCGGCGAACGATGTGACGACCCGGAACGTTCCGCTTCCCGAATCAACAACTGGCGCAATGCGCGAAACACGGCCTTCAAAAGTGCGATCAGGCAATGCATCGACCGTCATTTTGACTGGCAAGCCAATCTTCAATTTCGTTTTCTCAGCTTCCGGCACATTCAACACCGCTTCCAATTCTGCGCTGCTGACGATCCGGAAAATCGGCGAGCTGATCTGCACGAAGTTGCCTGTCTTGATGCTGCGCGCCGCGATGATGCCTGAAATTGGCGCAGTGACATTGCAGTATGACAACTCCAAACGCGCCATCTTGTTCTGCGCGCGTGCGTTCTCGAGTTCGAAGCGAATGCGATCGAGATCTGCGGTGGCAATCAACTTCTCAGCCGCAAGAGCTTGCGCGCGGGCGAAGTCACGCGTGAGCTTTTCGACTTGCGCTTGTGACTGTTCCACCTGCAGGCGTTGACGCGCGCTGTCCAGGCGAACCAGCGTCTGCCCTGCACGCACTGACTGACCTTCCTCAGCGAGAACTTGCTGGGCGACGCCGGACGTTTTCGCAACGACTTGCGCCTCACCACGCGCTTCCAGCGGCGCAGTTCCGGAGAAGTTCGCGGAAATCGAGTCCATGCGAACGTTTACGACTTCAACGGGAACAGCTTCGGGCTTCTTCTCGGCTTCGGCGTCGGCGGTGTCCTTCTTTTTGCAACCGATCAAACTGACACTCACGACAAGAAAACCGCAAATCACTGCACGGCGTAGGGAAACTGGTAAAAATGCACGCATGTAATTCGAATCCTTGAGCGCGAAACGGAGTCTGGCAACGTTAGCCAATGTCGTCACAATACTGGAATATTGCGAACTTGCGACCTGCCAGAGGTCATGTGGACTTTCGGACTTGCGATCTTGATCTTTCTAAATCGCGCCTGAAACCGATATAATGCCCGTTGAACCCTTATTTAGTGGAATTTGGATTTTTCTATGAAGCGACACTTGATGATCGTGACATTGGCCGGTCTGTCCGTGATTGCGTTGGCTGCCGGCGCACAGGATGCGGCTAAGACACCAACCGCCGCTCCGGCTGCACCAGCAGCTGCTGCAGCACCTGCGACGCCTGCTGCTTTGGTCGGCAATGTCAAGAATGGTGAAACGTTGGCGTATACGTGCCGTGGTTGCCACGGTGTTACCGGCTTCAAGAACGCTTATCCGAGCTACCACGTGCCACGCATCGGCGGTCAATCCGAAACGTATTTGCGCAATGCGTTGATGGAGTATCGCAAGGGCGAACGTCCGCATCCAACGATGCGCGCGCAAGCAACGAGCTTCTCCGAACAGCAGATCGCGGACATCGCTGCGTATCTCGCGACCATCAAGCCGTAATCGTTTGACGATTACTGAGCTGACTGTCCAAATATTTTGAGCGAATCCGAAATGATGAAGATTACGACAAAGAACATCCGCCTCCTGTCCGCAGCGGCAGTGACGATTCTTGCCCTCGCCGCTTGCTCCTCCGAGAAGAAAGCGGAAGGCGCAGCCGCTGGCCCAACCGAAACGCAGGAAGACATCATTAAGACGTCTTCCGCCGGACTGCCACAAGGCCGCATTGCTGAAGGCGAAGCATTGGCGAAGAGCCAAACCGGTCCAACCAAGCAAGCATGCATTGAATGCCATGGCATGGACGGTGCGGCACCAACTGACCCAACCTATCCAGTTCTCGCCGGTCAATATGCTGACTACATGGCGCATTCGTTGGTCGCATATCGCGAAGGTCAACGCAAGAACGCTGTGATGGGTGGACAAGCTGGCCACCTCAACGATCAGGACATTGCCGATTTGTCGGCATACTTTGCTTCGCGTCCTGCGAAGTTGAGCAACCTGTCGAAGGGTTACGAATAAGAATCCAACGGATTCCGAACCGCAAACGAAGAAGCGCCGGTCATTGAACCGGCGCTTTTTTATTTCTCATCACCAAACTTGAACGTTGGCTTCTTGGGAGGTGGCGGTGGGAGCGGAACGGTACCCTGCACCTTTTTGATCTCCTGACCCGGCAAGATTGCGCCAGGACCGAAGTCTTCAGGTGGCTTGTCAGTTTGGCGTCCACCGTTATGCTGATTGAGCTCAGGCTTGTATGGAACCTTCGGTGGTGGTCGAGCGATGGCCTCCTGATCCTGCATGTTTGGATCGTCAGGCATACAGCCACCGCCAAGCTGCAACAGTGATACGCGGCATTTCAAGACGGCGGAAGTTCCCGGGATTTTGATGGAGAAATCCTTGATCCCACGACGGACCAGTTCTTCCAAAACATCTTCATTCGGCAACCAGACCATCGACCCGCTGCCACCGATATCCGTTGGACGACGTTTGCGCCAAGTACCGGCACGGTCAATGTCGCGGATTTCGCCGTTACGCAGGCCAGGTGGATCATTGCGGGAAGCCGAACCTTTGTACGGGAGCTTCGGCTTGCCTTGCTCATCGAACAAATCATTCCCCTTCAGCATGCCGTCGCGGGCATTTCGCGAACCTTGATTCGAGCCATCGCGATTGCGGTTGGAGTTGCCCCAATCACTCGCACCTTGGCGAGTTGTCCAACCGCCCGGTGCAGTCGTGACAAGCGGGCCCGTCGTTTGCGACGTTCCGGTGCCCATCGGTCGACTTGAACTTGCACTTCCGGAGGATGAACTGGATGTAGCAGCGGCATTCGATGCGCCGGTGGATGCGGTACTGGCAGCGCTGGCATTCGCCGCGCTACTTCCTGCTTGCGGGCTGGGAATGGAACGCTCGTTCAAACCACGCTGCGGAACCGCAATGGATTGCGATGCCGCGGATGATGATGGTGCAGGCAAGCTGACATTGGGCCGTTGGACTGGTTCACCGACATCGCGGACAACGATGTCACGTTGCGGCATTTGGAATACCGGCGACTTGGATACATTCGGGGCAGGCAGGCGGGAATCCGGCAAAACAAACGTATCCGGCTCCGGCGCAGTCTCCTTGCTCAGCGTCACTCGCGCAGGCGTTTCCGCAATTGGCTCCGGTGGTGATGCAGGCGCTGTGGTTTGTTCCGGTGGTTGCTTCGGCGTTGCGGCCGCCGCACTGGCCGATGCACTTGCCGATGATTGAGCCGACCTATTCGTAGCGGTTTGCTGTGACGGTTGCGCGTTACCACCACCCTCAACTTTATTGCCGCGACCGATGAACTCCACCATCGTGATGGTCTGCTCTTCCTCAGGCGGCGTGACCATCGCAAGATATTGCACGTACATGAAATAAATCATGAGCACGGCGAAAAATAAATTAAGCAGCAGCGAAATCAGCAACGAAGCCCAACGCGTTGTTCGCTCATCCCGCGGCGACGGGTCCCAACCTTCGCGGAACAAGACGTGCCGAATGGCTTGAGCACGCGTACGCTCGCCAGGCTCTACCGGGAACGACTTCGGGCGATAAGGGCGGTCACGGAAAAAATCACCGAAATCTTCAGGACGAAATCCTGCGGTTGAATCCGAAGCCGCCATCGTCAGTGTGGCGTTACGCCGACGGTTGCGTCTCGCGCGCGATGTAAGGCGCGGAACCGGTGTCATGATCCGTTACGTCACGGACAGCCGTGATTTCCGGGATCTTCGCTTTCAAGCTCGTTTCGATTCCTTGCTTCAATGTCACATCCGCCATGCCACAGCCGTGGCACCCGCCACCGAACCGCAACCACACCACGTTATCCGCGGTGACGGAATCGACAGCGACGGAGCCACGATGAGCGGCCAGCTGCGGATTAATTTCGGTTTCGATTAAATACTGCACGCGTTCTATGACCGACGAATTGCTGTCAGGTTCCTTACCTTTGATATTCGGTGCACGGATCTGCAACTGCGTCGCAACGCCTTGCTTCACATAGTCAATCTCGGCACCATCCAGATATGGAACACTGTTAGGCTCCAACCAAACGGTAAAACCTTCACAATCGATTGCCCACTCTTCGCCCGTCAAATCCGCAGGCTCTGCGAATTCAAGTCGGACATCTGCTTTGGGTGTGCCTGCATGCACTGCGGAGAGCCGCACGCCGAGTCCGGCGATGCCTTCACGCGAGATCAATTGACGGAAATGATCCTGCGCGGTTTCGGAAATTTGAATCATGGGTTTATTCTAATGGGATAAGGAGAAAAAATGGCTGACTTAATCCCGCTTGCACAAGCTCACTGCATTCCGCGCCGTGGCAGCGAACACCGCTTGCCTGAAGCGCAAATCCGTGAATTCCATCAGCAAGTTCCTGAATGGCAGGTGGCTGCTGATCAACGCTCGATTACCCGTACGTTCAAATTTGCGGACTATTATCGAACCATGGCTTTCGTCAACGCACTTGCGATGATTGCGCACCGCGAAGATCATCATCCCGATCTCTCGGTGCACTATGATCGTTGTGCCGTGAATTTCAATACGCACGACGTCGGCGGTTTGAGCGAGAATGATTTCATCTGCGCTGCGAAGGCCGATGCACTGATTGATTGATGGCGATGCATGCCACGTTGAAGATTTTTTTGGGCGAAATTTAATGAGCACTGTTCAAATGAAAATGATCCCCTACGCCGCACTGGCGCTGACCATGTCCATCGCGCTTGTGGGCTGCAAGAAGAATGAGCCAACGGTCGTTCAACCTGCCGGTGAGAACCGTGAGGTGATGGCGATTGATACGCCGCCGCCGATGTATCCGCTGAAGCAATTTTGTACGCAAGTGGGTGGCATCGTAGAGCTGGAGATCGGAATCGGCACAGATGGTCTGGTCAATGCCGTGCGTACCGTGAAATCGAGCGGTGTCCCCGAACTCGACGCCGCTGCAATCGAGGCGACGAAGAAGTACAAATTCCAACCGGCGTTGCTGAATGGCAATCCGATTGCCAAAAAGATCCGCGTCCCCGTCAACTTCAATCCATCGAAGGTGCCTGACGAGCGCTGCACGAAGATCTAAGGTTTATCCGCGCATCTTTCCGAGGACTTCATTGAGGTCCTCGGGTAACGGCGCCTCAAGTTTATAGTCGCGCCTGGCATCGCCCTCACCGAGCGAAAATGCCAACCTTGCCGCATGCAGGAACAGACGCTTCAAACCGATGTCCTTGCGGATTCGCTTGTTGGCCTCTTCATCACCATATTTGTCATCGCCGAGAATCGGATGATTCAAATGCTGTGCATGGACACGAATTTGGTGGGTGCGACCGGTTTCGATTCTCACGGCGGCCAGAGTCTGACCGGCGAGCCGCTCCACGACCTTGAAGTGACTGATCGCGACCTTGCCTTGCGGGTGCACGGTGACATGGCGTTCACCACCCTGCCTCAGCCCGACATGAAGCGGCGCCTTGACGGTCAACTCGCCGTTCGGCAACCGGCCTTGCAGCAATGCCAAGTAGGTCTTCGTGATGCCGGCACCATGGTCTTCGCGCAACAATGACTGGAGTTCGCGGAGTGCTGAGCGTTTTTTGGCAATAATCAACAACCCTGACGTGTCGCGGTCGAGCCGATGCACCAGTTCCAGCGACTGACCCGGTCGGAGCGCCCGTAGCGACTCAATGGCGCCGTGTTTGATGCCGCTGCCGCCGTGGCTCGCCAAGCCGCTTGGCTTGTTCAGGGCGAGCAGTCGATCATCCTCAAAAACAATCGCTTTCTCGAGCACTTCCAGAAACGCCGTTGGCGGTGGTGTGGATTCACCTGCTTCACTCAGCCGTACTGGCGGAATTCGCACTTGATCGCCGGCGTTCAGTTTGCGCTCGACTTTGACACGCCCTCCGTTCACGCGAACCTGACCGGATCGCACAATCTTATAAATCAACGACTTAGGCGCGCCCTTGAGCTGACTCAGCAAAAAATTATCAATCCTCTGCCCTTCCCGGTCTTCGCTCACCGTCACCATGCGTGCAGAAGGTCCATCCTTGGGGCGGTCGTCTGTTCCAGCAGGCTGGGAGGGTCTGGGCGGTTTAGAGGTCATTAAATACTTATTCTGATACAATCAGAGCGCAGGCTAAGGTTCTGAATTTAAACGTGGTCCCGGGATATCGCAAAGGATATTGATCGGGGTTCACCATGGTAACAGGGCGAGAGCCGTAACCGGAAACTGCATTCCTTCGGGAATTGGACAACAAACACAAGGATTGCCTTGTGCGTCGGCTGGGATATCGATGTACAGGGTGGTCGAAACACCAGCTCAAAGCATGCCGGTATGGGTGGGTTGAGGTGGCCTTTTTTGGAATATAACAAGCGCTCCCGCGGGATTCCGTGGTGTTGCAGCGCTGGACAATTCGAGATTGCGGTGCTGCCGCGGTTTCTGTCAGTTGAGTCGCCTGCCCCTTCAATGCATCGGGCTGTGGCATTCGGACAGTGGCGCGCAATTGCATTCAAAGGACATCCAGAGGCAAGACGCCAAGGTCCCCCGCGCAAGGTTTTAGCGCGAGGAACAACTTAAATGAAGCGGATGCTGATTAACGCTACGCAAGCAGAAGAACTGCGCGTCGCGATCGTTGATGGTCAAAACCTGTACGACATCGACATTGAACAACCCAATCAGGAACAGAAGAAATCCAACATCTATAAGGGCAAGATCACGCGTCTTGAGCCTTCTCTCGAAGCCGCATTTGTTGACTATGGCGCCTCCCGCCACGGCTTTCTCCCTCTCAAGGAAATTTCCCGCGACTACTTCCAGACCGGTGTCGATGCCAACAAGGCAACGATCAAGGATCTGCTGAAGGAAGGTCAGGAAGTCGTCGTTCAAGTCGACAAGGAAGAGCGCGGCAACAAGGGTGCTGCCCTGACCACGTTTATTTCGCTCGCCGGTCGTTACATGGTTTTGATGCCGAACTCGCCAACTGCGGGTGGTGTGTCGCGCCGCATTGAAGGCGATGACCGTGCTGAATTGAAGCGTGCGATGGACGCATTGACGATCCCGGACAACATGGGTGTCATCATCCGTACCGCCGGTACCGGCCGTGATGCGGAAGAACTGCAATGGGACCTGGATTACCTGCTGAGCGTGTGGAAGGCGATCGCCGATGCGGCGTTGAGCAAGCCAGCGCCGTTTTTGATCTATCAGGAATCGCGTTTGATCATCCGTGCGCTGCGTGATTACATGCGTCCGGACATTGGCGAAATTTTGGTCGACACGCCGGAGATGTATGAAGAGGCGCTGGAGTTCGTGAAGCAAGTGATGCCGCATAACGCGCGCAAGCTGAAGCATTACACCGACGACACTCCTCTGTTCAATCGTTTCCAGATTGAATCGCAAATCGAAAATGCCTACGAGCGCGAAGTCCGTTTGCCTTCGGGCGGTGCGTTGGTCATCGACCAGACCGAAGCACTGACGGCGATCGACGTGAACTCGGCGCGTTCGACGCGCGGTGGCGACATCGAAGAAACGGCATTCCACACGAACATCGAAGCTGCGGAAGAAGTCGCCCGTCAAATGCGTCTGCGCGACTTGGCAGGCTTGGTCGTCATCGACTTCATCGACATGTCGTCGAACAAGCATCAGCGCGAAGTCGAAAATACCTTGAACAAGGCATTGAAGTCGGACCGTGCGCGTGTGCAGGTTGGACGGATTTCGCGTTTTGGCTTGCTTGAATTGAGCCGTCAACGTTTGCGCCCTTCGTTGGGTGAGAAGTCCCAGGATGCTTGCCCGCACTGTAAGGGTATGGGTCGTCTGCGCTCGATCGAATCACATTCGCTGAGCATTTTGCGTCTCGTTGAAGAGCACGCGATGAAGGACAACACGGGACAAGTGTTGGTCCAGGCACCGGTCGATATCGCAACGTATTTGTTGAACGAAAAGCGTCGCGCCATCGGCGAAATCGAACGTCGTCACGACGCACCGATTGTGATCGTTGCTGATGAGAAACTGCAGTCGCCGCATTACGAAGTGACGCGCATCCGCGAGAATGAATTGGGCGAAGAATCCTCGAAGCCATCGTACTTCCGTGCCACGGCTCGCAAGCTGCCTACGCATGCGTTGACGAAGGATCACTTGAACATTCCTGCGGCTCCTGCAGTGACCCGCGTGAAGCACACGGCCCCTGCTCCAGCACGTGACCGTTTGGCTGCCGCTACTCCGTCACCGCAAATCGTCGTTCCACCTCCGGCTCCGGCAGTTGGTGTCATGGAACGCATCATGCGCCTGTTCCGTGGTGCGCCAGTTCCAGCGGTGCCTGTGACGCCGGAACCTGCTCCGTCTTCCGGTGGCCGCAACAACCGTCGTGGTCAACGCGCGGATGGATCTTCTGAGGGTGGACGTAACCGTCAGGATCGTGATCGTAACGAACGTCGTAATTCGAACAAGACGAACGGTCAATCGAATAAGGGCGAACGCGACAATGCGGACCGCAAGTCTGCAGATTCGGGTGCGGGTGCGCCTGCGGCGTCAGCGAAGCCGAACAATCAACGTCAGCAACAACAACCGAAGCAACGTCAGCCGAAGCCTGAAAATCAGGCACCAGTGACGAAGACCGAAGTGGTGACGGAAGAAGCCGCAGTTTCTTCTGGCGACGATGCACAATCGACCGAAAATGCGCAAGCCGCGAAACGCCGTGCGCGCAATGAAGCACGTCGCGAGGCCCGCAAGGCACGCGCAGCTGCAAGCGCAGCCGCTGCCTCCACCGTTGCTGACGAAGCTGTGACGACGGACGCTGTTGCAGCGGAAGTAACGGATCTTGCAGAAACTGCAGCAGAAACCGCGAAGGTCGCATCCGCGCCGGTTGTTGAGGCCGATCCACCTGCTGTTGTTTCCGATGACGCCGCCGCTCAAGTTGACGCCGATGGTGTTGAAGCAGACGGCGAAAATGATTCCGAAGGCGATTCGCCAAGTCGCCGTCGTCGCGGACGTCGCGGTGGACGCCGTCGTCGTCGTAACGGCGAAGCGGCAGCGGCTCCTTTGGAAGGATTGGAGCCAATGGAAGCCGGTGAATTTGCTGGAATTGGCACCGTGACCGCAGCATCGGGCTCGACGGAGTTCCAGCCGGAATTTGATTTCGATGATGATGATGGTGAAGGCGATTCATCGGTTGCGGTGAAGCCAGCCGAAGTCGTTACTGTCGATTCTGCACCAGTTGCGGCAGCCACCCAAGCAGTTGAAGCGCCAGTCGGAGAGGCCGCACCTGTGGCAGCGACTACGCCTGTCGCAACAGCGGATATTGAAGTGCAGCAGACGCAAGCGACGGAAGAAGTTGCGGCGCAACCGGCTGATGCCGCTGTTGCCGTTGAGGCATCGCAGGAAGTTTCAGCCGATGAACTCATCGTTGAGCACGTCGAGGCGAAATCGGATGCGCCTGCTCCAACGCTGACTCAGATTCTCAATGAGTCAGTAGAAGCACAGCAAGGTTTGGATTTGTCATCGTCGATCCGCTCGGCGCTGACAGGTCCGCCACGCAACTTCTAAACGTTGCGATGCCGCATTGAAACAACCGCGCGTGGTGTAAATCGCGTGCGGTTTTTTCGTTTCAATCGAGTGGCGTTGCATCAAGCCCTTCCGCGCGGAACACGGCGACCAGCTTGGGCACATTCGTGACATTGAGCTTGGCGAATAGTCGTGACTTGTGAGTGCTGATCGTTTTCACGCTGACTGACAAAAGATTCGCAATCTCCTGGCAACGGTAACCTTGCACCAGCATCATCCCGACTTCCAATTCACGCGGCGACAGTCGCGATACCAATGAGCCCTCATGTGGTTTATGCAATGCCATCCGCTGTGCGATTGAACGTGAAAGATAGATCTCTCCGCCTGCGACTTTCTCGATCGCCAATGCTATTTCGTCGGTGGAACATTCGGCGCTGAGATAGCCACTGGCTCCGGCTTCCATGACACGGCCGGGAATGATGCCCTCCTCGGTCCGCGAGAAAACGAGGATCCTTGTCTCCGGCTGTCCCCGACTGATTCGGGACGCTAACTCAATGCCACTGAATCCCTCAAAATGGGAATCGCACAATACGATCTTGGGTCGCAACACCCGTATTGCACGCAGCGCTTGCTCCCCATTGTTCGCTTCGCCGATGACCCGGAAGCCCGATCGACGTTGCAAAGTGGTCTTAAATGCGTCACGAATGAACGCTTCCGAATACACCAAAAATATTGTGACTTCCTTCGACATGACAGCCCCCTGTTGTCTCAATTGTGATTATCATCACAATTAATGTTTTAGGTCAGAAACCTGAATGAATTCCCTGAAATGACCGAATATTTGTTCTGCCAGAACCGCAATTTGGCATTTTTGCCATTTCCCTTGTGATTACTGTCCGATTTATTGTCCGTTTAGCGCCATAGGCAAATGACAGACTAAGCTGTAGGAAAAGCACTCGCCGTGCTGTAGGAACTCGCACTTGACAGAATCGATCAATTTTCAAAACGCAGAGCTTCGCGCTTTGAAAGTCCAACAATTACACCGGAAGAAAGCCATTGCCGTAGGGTTGCTGGTTTTTGCGGCGATTTTGTTCGTCATTGGTACCTATCTGCATGCACGCAGCGCGCATTGGGGCATCGGTCTCATGATCGCGATGTCCGAGGCCGCTATGGTCGGTGGATTGGCGGATTGGTTCGCTGTGACTGCGCTATTCCGGCATCCGCTGAATCAGAAATGGATTCCGCACACGGCGATCATTCCGTCGAAGAAAGACGCGATCGGCACGAATCTCGCGAACTTCATTTGTGATCACTTCCTCGGCAGTGAACAAGTCATCGCGAAAATGCGCGAGATCAAACCCGCTGACCGCCTCACGGGATATTTGAATGACCACGATGCAACGGAACGCCTCGGCGATCTGGCACCACGGGTTGTGCCGCATTTAGTGCGAGTGTTGGACAGTCCACAGCTGCATCAATTCATCCAACGCACCGTGATCGATCGTGTCGGCAAGTTGGATGTCGCTTCCATCATTGCCCGCTCACTCGAGATGATGACGCATGATCGGAGGCACGAAGGGATTTTGACAAGTGTGCTCGTGTATTTGCACGAACGCCTGGAGTCACCGGACTTGCGTGCGGAAATTGCGGCACGTGTCGAAGCATCGATGTGGAAGGTGCTCAAATGGGCACAGGTCGACGACATCGTTGCGGACAAAGTCACTGACAAAATCATCAACAGCCTCCGCCAGCTCCTCGCCGAAATGATCGACGATCCTGAGCATGAAATGCGCCATCGCATTGACGATGAAATGCGCAAGTTGGTTGATCGCTTGCGCGACGATGAAGTGACTCGCGAACGTGTACATCACTTCCGCGATTCGTTGATGCAGAACCCTGAAATTTCGCGGTATGTGACGGGGTTGTGGCAGGAGTTTTTGGCGTGGTTATTGCGCGATTCCGAGAGCGATCAAAGTGTCGTTCGCGAGCATGTCATCAGTACGGCACGTGCGCTCGGTCGCAATCTGACGGAAGATGCCGGCATGCGCGATTGGATCGATTTGCAGCTTGAAAATGCTGTCGAGCCCCTACTCGATCGTTACCGTGATTCCATCCGGAACTTCATCGTTGAACGCGTACAGAAGTGGCCCGCGGATGAGCTAACCAATGAACTGGAACTCAGTATCGGTACTGACCTGCAGTATGTGCGTTACAACGGGACCGTCGTCGGCGCCTTGATCGGCGGCCTGCTCTTCGGCACCAAAATGCTGATCGACCACTTAGCGTAGATCGAACGCGTCTGCATCCAACATTGCCGGGAACATTTCGCGGAATTCGTTCAACGCGCTCTTTGAGATCGCTGCGGTAACGACTTCTTCCCTGTACTCCGTTGTTTCCACCACCGGCATTCCCTTGAAGTCGTAAACCGCGCTGTCGCCCGAGTACTCCAAGTTATTGCCATCGGTGCCAACACGGTTGACGCTGGCGACGTAAGCCAGATTTTCGATCGCTCGCGCCTTCGCCAACTGCACCCACGGATAGCGACGCACCGCAGGCCAATTCGCTGTATAAATCACCAAGTCGTAATCGGATTGCTGCGTGCTCGCATCGTAACCATTGCGCGAAAACACCGGGAAACGCAGGTCATAACAGACTAACGGACAAATTTTCCATCCGCGAAAATCAACGATGATACGATCCTTGCCCGGCGCATAACGTTCGTGTTCGCGTCCATAACGGAACAGGTGGCGTTTGTCGTAATGCTTCACGCCACCATCTGGCGTGACGAAATACATGCGGTTAAAAACACCATGATCGGTTCTCACTTGCACCGAACCTGTGACGGCCGCACCGAGTTTGCGCGCTTGTTCTTTCAACCAATCAACGGTCGGTCCATTGACACCTTCCGCTTGATCAATCGCATCGTTGCTGAAACCACTGGTAAAGGTCTCCGGCAAAATCACCACATCCGTCTGACCTTGCAGCGGCGCAATCAATTCACCGTAATACTCGCGGTTCCCTGACGGGTCATGCCAACGTGTGTCGCCCTGAACCAAACTGACGCGCAACAAATCACCCATGACTACAGGGCCTTCAGGCGTTCAATGGCGGCATCCAACGTTGCGTCACTCTTTGCAAAGCACAACCGAATCAGGCGCTGACCCTTCGGCGGATTTGCATAAAACGGTGATAGCGGAATTGCTGTCACGCCCTTCTCGACTGTCAACCAACGGCAGAACTCCATGTCATCCAGGTCACTCACCTTCGAGTAATCGACGAGCTGAAAATATCCACCCGGTACTGGCAACGGTTCAAACTTCGTTTGCTTAAGCTGCTCACGGAACGCATCACGTCGCGCTTGATAAAACGCACCCAATTCCTCGTAATGCTCCGGCTCTTCGCGAATCATTTCCGCAAACGCAACTTGCGCCGGCGTAAACGTACAAAACGTGTTGTATTGATGCACCTTGCGCAATTCTTTCGTCATCGCCGGTGGTGCGACCGCATAACCAACCTTCCATCCGGTGCAGTGGTATGTTTTACCAAACGACGAAATCACAAACGCACGCTCGCGCAATTGTGGGTAGCGCAAAACTGATTCGTGTTGCGCACCGTCGAACACGATGTGCTCATAAACTTCATCAGACAGCAGATAGATATCCGTACCATCGAGCAATTCGATCAACGCATCGATGTCGTCGCGATTCAACATCGCACCCGATGGGTTGTGCGGCGAGTTGATCATGAGCATGCGCGTTTTCGGCGTGATCGCTGCCTTGATCGCATTCCAATCTGGCGCAAAGGTACGCGGATCCAACGAGACGTGCACGGCGGTTGCGCCCGCAAGATCAATTGCAGGCTCGTAGCAGTCGTAGCAAGGATCCAGCACGATGACTTCATCACCCGCCTTCACAACACCGTGAATCGCGTTGAAAATCGCTTCCGATCCACCGGAACATACTGTGATTTCCGTGTTTGGATCGGGACGGTAACCATAGCAGCACTCAGTCTTGTCCGCGATGGCCTCACGCAACGATTGCAAGCCAGGCATCGGTGAATATTGGTTCAATCCGTCCGCCATCGCCCTCGCGGCGGCGTCCACCAAACGTTTCGGGACGTCGAAATCCGGAAAACCCTGCCCCAGATTCACGGCATTGTGTTCGGCGGCAAGCGCGGACATCACCGTAAAAATCGTCGTCTCAACTTTCGGCAATTTGGTTTCTGGCGTAGGAATCACAGCGGCGGTCTCTCCATGGTGGGGACAAACGTGGGCATCCGCACAGTTGGGACACCTTGGACCCCTTGATTTTAGCGTTTCACTGGGAGAAAGTCTGCCAAAAAGGTAGAATGGAAGGATTGTATTTTTTGCAGTGGTATGGCGTCGAACCTCCCTTCACCATCCGCCGTCCTGGCGGTTCGCGAATTATGTTTTTCGCGCAATGATGAGCCGATTTTCGGACCGTTGAGCTTTGAGCTCCGCGATGGCCACGCCATGCTCATTGAAGGTGATAACGGCGCCGGCAAGACGACGCTATTACGCGTCCTCGCAGGCTTCCTGACACCGACATCCGGTGAGGTGTTGCTTGATGGAGTAGCGGCGAATTGGCATGCTCGTTCGCAACGCATGAGTTACCTCGGTCACACGTCCGGTTTAAAGTCGGATCTCACAGGTTTGCAAAATCTGCGTGCATTACTCGGCATGCAAGGACAACGCCACGATCGCTCATTGGCACAAGCCGTTGAACGTGTCGGCTTGCTTGGCTTTGATGATGTTCCTTTACGTGCGTTATCAGCTGGCCAAAAGAAACGCATGGCACTCGCCAAACTCTGGCTCTCCCCTGCGAAGTTGTGGATGCTCGATGAGCCTTACGCCAACCTTGATCTCGACGGCATTGCGTTGGTCAACAACATGATCGAAGAACATGTTGCTTCCGGTGGATCCGTCATGCTCACGTCGCACGGCGCGTATGCGTCGCCACCGGTGCGCACCCAAACGTTGCGCATGCAAAGTGCGGTGATGGCGTGAGCGTGTCACCGACGTTGATGCAAAGCGCGGTGGCGATGGCGTCTCGCGACTTGTCGTTGTTGTGGCGCCGTCGTGGCGATGCGCTGCAACCGGTATGGTTCGCAATTCTCGTCGTCGTGTTGTTTGCGATCGCGATGAATGCGGATGCGAATATTTTGACGCGCATTGCCGCCGGTGTGATTTGGGTCTGCGTGTTGCTCGCGAATTTGCTGTCGCTGGATCCGCTGTTCCGCAATGATCTCGACGATGGCGTGATTGAACAATGGATGCTATCGCCGGTTCCGTTGGGATGGTTGATGGCGGTGCGGATCTTCATGCATTGGTTGTTGACGGCTGGACCGTTGTTACTGGTGACACCAGTGCTTGCGTTGCTGATGAAGTTTCCGGCGGAGCACATCGGATGGTTGATGCTGGCGTTGATCATCGGCTCGTTGTTGCAGTCGTTGATTGGAGCCGTCGTTGCCGCATTGACGATCGGCATCCGACGTTCGGGCATGTTGATGGCGCTACTGACGTTGCCATTGTTTGTGCCGATTTTGATTTTTGGATTGGCGAGCATTGAAGCTGCGGTACAAGGTTTGAATCCTTGGAACTCGGGATTGCTTCAGTTGCTTGCTGCGTTGGTTTTGGCGGTTGTACTGGCGCCCTGGGCGACCGCATCCGCGTTGAGGATTGCAATGACATGAATCCGGTTTTGCGTTGGTTTCACATGCTGGGCTCACCGCCCTATTTCAATCAGTTCGCGTTGAAGTGGACTCCATGGCTTACGATTGCATCGTTGATCTGCGGTGCCATTGGTTTGTATCTCGGCTTGTTCAATGTGCCTGCTGATTATCAGCAAGGTGACAGCTTCCGGATCATTTACATGCACGTTCCTGCTGCATCGATGAGCATGATGGTGTTCGCGGCGATGGCGTTTTATTCGTTCATTGCGATCGTGTGGCACATCAAACTGTGCGAAATCCTCGCGATGGCTTGCGCACCGATTGGCGCCATGTTCACCGCAGTCACGTTGATCACCGGCTCGATCTGGGGCAAACCGATGTGGGGCACCTGGTGGGTGTGGGATCCGCGGTTGACGACCGAATTGCTGCTGCTGTTCCTGTATCTCGGTGTAATTGCGTTGTATCAAGGCATTGAAGACCGCCGCAATGCAGCACGTGCGGCTGGCTTCCTCAGCATCGTTGGTGTCGTGCTGTTGCCGATCATCAAATATTCCGTTGAATGGTGGAACTCGTTGCACCAAGGACAAACGTTTAGCTTTTTCGGCGCTTCGAAGATGGATCCATCGATGATGCAACCGATCATCTGGATGTTCATCGCCATCAACCTGTGGTTCTTCGCATCGTTGTTGCGTCGTGCACGTGTCGAAAACCTCAAACGCGAATCGACCAAGTCCTGGGCGACCAAAGTCTTGATTGGTGAAGGAGAACAACGCTAATGGCAACATACGCTGCTTATGTTTGGTCTGCCCTCGCCGTGTTCCTGATTGGACTCGCCTGGGATTATTTCAGTCCTCTCTGGACACTCCGCAAGTTACTCGCTGACGCGCAACGCAAAGATGCACGCAACCGTGCAAGGAAAGTTTCGAAATGAACCCTACCCGTAAACGCCGCATGTATTTCCTGATTGGCGTGATTGCCGCTGCTTGCGTCGCGGCAGGTTTGATTGCCTACACGCTGCAGCAGAATGCAACGTTCCTTTTTACGCCTTCCGAGATCAAAGCCGGTGCGACGAAGGATGCAGAACGTTTCCGTCTCGGCGGCATGGTTGCGAAGGGTAGCTTCAAACGCGCCGAAGGCTCCATGGAATCTCACTTCGCGGTGACGGATGGTGATGCGCAGATGCCGGTGGTTTATACCGGAATTTTGCCGGACCTGTTCCGTGAAGACCAAGCGGTGATTGCGACCGGCAAGATGCAGGGTGATACCTTCGTTGCCGAACAAGTGTTGGCGAAGCATGACGAAAATTACATGCCGAAGGAAGTCGCTGACAAGATGGGCAAGGCCCACGTTAAACACGACGTGCAAGTTCCACCAACGGGTACACCTGCGCAATGAATCCGATGATGCAATCGATGTTGCCCGAGATCGGACAGGTTGTTCTGGCGTTGGCGTTCCTGGTTTCGGCAGTCTTAATGACCGTGCCGATGCTCGGCGTGCATCGCAATCAATCTTCATGGATGGCGGTCGCTCGACCTGCGGCTTATGTGCAATTGGGCTGTGTGTTCATTGCGTATCTGATCCTCACGTATGCGTTCGTCACGCAAAATTTCTCCGTCACCTACGTCGCGCAGAACAGTAACTCGCTATTGCCGATGATCTATCGCTTCACCGCAGTCTGGGGCGCGCATGAAGGCTCATTCCTCTTGTGGGTGCTTGTGCTGGCGGCGTGGACGGTTGCGGTTGCGATGTTTTCGAAGTCATTGCCGGAGCGCGTTTGGGCACGCGTTCTTGCAGTGAAGGGATTCATCTCGTTTGGCTTCCTCGCGTTCCTGATTTTCACGTCCAATCCATTTACACGAATTCTGCCGGCTGCTGCTGAAGGCCAGGATTTGAATCCATTGCTGCAAGATCCGGGGATGATCATCCATCCGCCGATGCTGTACATGGGCTACGTTGGCTTTGCGGTTCCCTTTGCGTTTGCAGTCGCCGCGTTGCTCGATGGCAAGCTCAATGCGCAATGGATTCGTTGGACACGTCCGTGGACGAATTTCGCGTGGGCATTCCTGACGTTGGGCATCGCACTCGGCTCGTGGTGGGCGTACTACGAACTTGGCTGGGGCGGTTGGTGGTTCTGGGACCCGGTAGAGAACGCAAGTTTCATGCCTTGGCTCGTTGGCACCGCATTGCTTCACTCGCAAGCCGTCACGGAGAAGCGTGGCGAATTCCGCGGCTGGACGTTGTTGCTTGCGATCGCGGCGTTTTCGTTGTCACTGCTCGGCACCTTCCTTGTGCGCTCGGGCGTGTTAACGAGCGTGCATGCGTTTGCGGCGGATCCGACGCGGGGTGTTTTTATCCTGTTGTTCCTTGCTTTGGTGATTGGTGGTTCGTTGGTGCTCTATGCATTGCGTGCACCGACAACGACAGCGACGACGAACACGTTTGGCTGGGTGTCTCGCGAAGGCGGCTTGCTGGTCAACAACATTTTGCTGTCCGTGGCATGCGCGATGGTTTGCCTCGGCACGTTGTATCCATTGCTCGCTGACTCGTTGAACCTTGGCAAAATTTCCGTCGGCCCGCCCTACTTCGCGTTGATGTTCGTGTTGCTGATGGCACCGATGATCATCGTGATGCCATTCGGGCCATTCCTACGCTGGCGTCAGGAAAACGGTGCCGCTGTCATGCGCACATTGGCGCCGTGGCTCGCGTTGAGCTTGATCGGTGGTGCCGTTGCTTACTTCGTGAGTTCACAGTCGCATTGGAAGGTTTTTGCGGGTGTTGCTGCTTCATTGTGGGTCGCGCTTGGCACGCTCGCTTACGCATTCCGTCAATGGAAGAAAACTAACGGCCGCCTCAACGCTGAAACCGTCGGAATGATCGTTGCGCACCTGGGTGTCGCAGTGTTCCTCGCCGGTGCGTTGCTGGTAGAAGCATTGAACAAGCAAACCGAAGTTGCAGTTGCTGCGGGCGAATCGCATCGTCTCGGCAAGTATGAGTTCACGCTCAATGAGATCCATGCCGAGGATGGCCCCAACTACAAAGCGCAAGTTGGCACGATTACCGTCAAGCAGTGCAATGGCGATCGTTGTGACCGTCAAGTGACGGTGCTGCATCCGGAAAAGCGTGAGTATCTCGCTGGCAAGCAAGTGATGTCCGAGGTCGGCATCGATGCAAGTTTGATGCGCGATGTTTACGTTGCGATCGGCGAACCCCTCGGGAACGATCGCTGGGCATTGCGCCTGCAAATCAAGCCATTTGTACGTTGGATTTGGCTGGGCGCATTGATCATGATGCTCGGTGGATTCATCGTCGTTTTGGATAAACGTTTCAAAATCAAATCGAAAGGAGAACCTACGCCGTGACTACGAAGCAAATCAATTGGCGCTGGCTACCTTTGTTGGTTGCATTGCTCGTTGGCATTTTGCTTGCGGCGGGTGTCTATCTCTCGCGTGAACCGAACCGGGATGCCTTGCCATCGACATTGATCGGTAAACCATTGCCGCAATTCGCACTGCCAGATCTATTCCGCGAAGATCACATCGTGACGAACAAGGATTTCGCAGGCACTCCCTACTTGCTCAACGTGTGGGGATCCTGGTGTCCGGAGTGCCGCGTTGAACATCCGGTGCTGACTAAATTTGCGGACACCAAACGCATACCGGTTGTTGGATACAACTGGAAAGACGAGAAGCAGGATGCCATGAAATGGCTCGAACAATTCGGTAATCCTTATTACAACGTGATCGTCGATCAGGACAGCAAGACGGCGATTGATTTCGGTGTGTATGGCGCGCCGGAGACGTTTTTGGTCGATGGCAAAGGCATTGTCCGCTGGAAGTATGTCGGACCGGTGACGCAAGACGTTATCAACAAACAAGTGACTCCTCTGCTCGACCAGATCGATAAGGAAGCACCGGGATTGTTCAAATGATGAAGCGATTGTTGCTGACGTTATTGTTGGCGTTTGGCGTATTCGCGTTCGGTGTGAATTCGCAGACGACGGTTGAGCCTCCACAATTCAAGTCGGCTGCTGAAGAACAACATTTCCATGAACTGCTCGCAGAGCTGCGCTGCGTGATGTGCCAAAATCAATCGCTCGCCGATTCCAACGCACAGATTGCGGTTGAGTTGCGCAAGGAAGTTTTGACGTTGATGCGCGAAGGCCGCAGCGACGATGAAGTGAAGGCATACCTCGTCCAGCGTTACGGTGAGTTCGTGCTGTATCGTCCGGTTGTCAGCGGACGCAACATTGCGCTTTGGATTGGACCGTTTGCGTTGCTTGCGATTGCATTGGGCGGACTGTGGTTTTGGCGACGTCAGCATCGCCCTGTTGCCGTGAACGAATCAACTTTGAATAACGACCAAAAGGATATCGACTGGTGATGACATTGGGTTTCGTGTTGTTGGCGCTGGCGATTGTAATTTTGGCGATGGCCATTTTGCTGCGGCCACTTGGCAATCGAATGCGTTTGCTGCCGATGCTTGGCGTCACGTCTGCCATGGCCGGAATGGTTGCATTGCTTTACATGATGATCGGCACACCTGCCGCGTTGAATCCGCAGCTGTCCCAACCGGCAACGAACATCACCGATGCGATCGCTCAGTTGGAAGCGCGAGTTCAAGCGGCGCCGAAGGACACGAAGGCATTGGTATTGCTCGCGCAAGCCTACGCAACGACCGGAAAGCCTGAACTCGTGGAGCCGACCTTGGCGAAAGCCGTTGCTGCAGACCCTTCGAATGCCGATGTTTACGCAGAGGCCGCCGAGACGTTGATCGCCACGTCTCAAGATCGCAAGATCTCTGACACTGCGATGGGATACCTCAAACATGCGATCTCGTTGAACGCAAATCATCAGCGCGCACGTTGGTTCCTTGGCATTGCACAACGTCAGCGCGGTGATGACAAGGGTGCGATCGAAACATGGACGTCTTTGCTTCCTTTGGTTGACCGCAGTGCGGGTGAAGCATTGCTGCTCGAGGTTAACGACGCACGCAAGAACGTTGGCATGCCTTTGCTGACTGACGACGCATTGAAACCGATCGCGAAGGAATCCGTCATCGTCGCCGTCGAAATTCCGGATGCAATTCGCCAAAAAGTCGGCAATGACGCAATTGTTTTCATCAGTGCGAAATCGAAGGATGGAAGTGGCATGCCGCTTGCTGCCAAGCGTTATTCCGTCGCCGACCTGCCATCCAAGATATTTCTCTCCGACAGGGATAGCCCGATGCCAACGGCGAAGCTTTCACAGGTCAAGGATGTCATCGTGACCGCGAAAATCTCCCTCACCGGTAGCGCAACGGCCGATGCTTCAGATCTACATTCGACAGAAGTCGAAGCCGCACCGGGGTCTGCGAAAGTGTCGACTCTACGCTTCGGAGATGCACCATGACCGAGTTCATTCCACCGGCATCGACGTTCATCGAATTGCCATCTCCGTTCGTGATGCGCAGTGGCGAGTCTCTGCACGGCGCCCGCATTGCTTATGAAACTTGGGGCACACTCAACGACGCGAAAGACAACGCGATCCTGATTCTTACGGGGCTCTCCGCAAGTGCGCATGCGCGCAGCAGCGAAGCCAACCCTGACAAGGGTTGGTGGGAGCCGATGATCGGAGCGGGCAAGGCGATTGATACGGATCGGTTCTTTGTCGTTTGCATCAACTCGCTGGGTAGCTGCAAAGGCTCTACGGGTCCAGCATCGATCAATCCGGCGACGAATGAAACCTACCGTCTTAGCTTTCCGAACTTGACGATCGAAGATGCTGCGGATGCGGCAGCGGCGGTGCTTGATGCTTTGCGCATTGAAGTCGCGCATACGGTCATCGGCGTTTCGATGGGCGGCATGACTGCGCTCGCATTGGTGTGCGATCACCCGCATCGCGTGCATAACCTTATCGACATTTCGGCGGCGGCAACGGCTCTCCCCTTCTCCATCGCTGTGCGCTCGTTACAACGGGAAGCCATCCGTCTCGATCCGAATTGGAGCAATGGCGAGTACAGCGATGAGACGTATCCGGAATCCGGCATGCGGATGGCACGCAAACTCGGTGTGATTTCTTATCGTTCCGCATTGGAGTGGGACGGTCGATTCGGAAGAATCCGCCTCGATTCAGATGATGGCAATGTCGATCCCTTCGGCATGGAATTCGAAGTGGAGTCGTATTTGGAAGGACACGCAAGGCGCTTCATCCGCGATTTCGACCCGAATAGCTACCTCTACATGAGCCGCGCGATGGATTGGTTCGAGCGCACGCCTTGCTTGAGCAAAGTGGATCTCGACAATGCACTGGTGATTGGCGTGCAGACGGATATTTTGTTCCCCGTCCAGCAGCAGGAACAAATCGCCACCCTGATCGCAGCATCCGGTACACCGACGCAATTCCTGTCGTTGCCGTCACCGCAGGGGCATGATGCGTTTCTCGTGGATTACGCGCGATTCTCGCCAGCCGTCGGGGATTTTCTCAAAAACCTATGACGTATAATCGGATTTAACCGCAAGAGGTCGAAACACGATGAGCACCGAGTTTGAATTCCGGGGTAAGCAAAAGATGATTGACGCATTCGACAAAGCCGTCGAGCTGGGTTGCAAAGACGAAACCACCGACGCCATCCGTCAATCGCTCATCGAGATGTTCCATGATCCGGAAGTCGAACTTCCGGAATGCTGTTTCGAAAAAATCGACGATCACTACGCCCGCCGCGAACTCTACCGTAGCGATTCGCACGGCTACTCCGTCGTCGCAATGACATGGGCTCCGCAACAAGACACGCCAATCCATGATCACTCCGGTCTCTGGTGCGTTGAATCCGTGTGGCAAGGCGAACTCGAAATCACGCCGTACGAATTAATCGAGAAAAATGGCGACACCGATTATTGCTTCCGCAAAACGCCGTGCTTGAACGCAACAGTCGGCAGCGCAGGCAAACTCATTCCACCGCACGAATATCACACGATCCATAACCTCAAGCCGGATTCTGCAATCTCGTTGCACATCTACGAAAAGCCAATGGTCCAAAGCGCGGTCTTCATTCCTGCCGCCGACTCGGATCTGGACGGTGCGAATGCGGACATCTGGACACGTAAGGAATGCAAGGTCCTGACGACGGACTGCTAATTCTGATCTCTGAGAAGAGAAATGGGAAATGGGCGTGCGACGGTTTGTGCACCCTTTTCGTTTTTCCCATCTCCCTTTTCAAGAATTCAGAGAATAGATTTCAGGGTTAAGAGAGATATCCGTAAACAATGTAAAGCAGCAACGCCGATGCAAGGCAAACTGCAATCATCAAAAACAAGCCGCCAAGACGGCGATTTCGATCGTCCATTCAGATCACCTTTGATTCACGAAGTTTCAAGATTCCTTCCGGCGCTGTAAACGTATTCGCATCCGCCATGTTCCAATATTTGTGGAACACATCGTGGTCATGCGAGCCATCCAGCAATGAGCCCGGTGGAATGAAGTTGTACAAAACACTCAAGGATTGAATCTCAGTCTCGGTGATGCGTCGGATAATATGCTCCGGACCAATTTGCTGAGGATGCGTCAAGCCGGCACTGGAGAGCAATTCGCCGACGGCGTGCAAAGTGTTTTGGTGGAAATGGAAAGCGCGTTGCGTCTTGTCCGTCACATCCAAATTCTTCCAACGCTTCGGATCCTGCGTGGCGATGCCCGTTGGACAATGATCTGTGTGGCAAGCCAGCGATTGAATGCAACCGAGTGAAAACATATAGCCACGCGCCGCGTTACACCAATCAGCGCCGAGTGCCATGGTGCGGACAACGTCGAAGCCGCTGGTGATCTTGCCAGCTGCGCCAATCTTGATGCGATCACGCAGACCCAAACCGACGAGCGTGTTGTGCACGATCATCAAGCCTTCGTGCATAGGCACGCCGACATGATCGATGAACTCTGACGGTGCGGCTCCGGTACCGCCCTCTGCGCCATCCACGACAATGAAGTCAGGGATCAATCCGGTCTCAACCATGGCCTTCGCAACAGCGAACCATTCCCAAGGATGACCGATGCAGAGCTTGAAACCGGTTGGCTTACCGCCGGACATCTCACGCAAGCTCGCGACGAACTCCAGCAATTCCTTCGGTGTCGAGAACGCGGAATGAGCGGACGGAGAGACACAGTCGACGCCCATGGGGACACCGCGCGTCGCGGCGATCTCAGGCGTGATTTTCGCGGCGGGAAGCACACCACCCTTGCCGGGCTTGGCGCCCTGCGAGAGCTTCACTTCAATCATTTTGATTTGCGGATTGACGGCGGTCTTTTTGAACTTCTCAGGATCAAAACGACCATCATCCGTCCGGCAACCGAAGTAACCCGTGCCTATTTCCCAAACCAAATCGCCGCCACCTTCGAAGTGATATGGCGACGCCGAGCCTTCGCCGGTATCGAGATAGAAACCACCCAGCTTCGCACCACCGCTCAATGCACGAATGGCCGCAGCAGACAACGCACCGAAACTCATTGCGGAAATGTTGAAGACACTCGCCTTGTAAGGTTGCGTCGTTCCTGGCGCGCCACCAATCTCGATCCGGAAATCATAGTCGGCGATGCGCGATGGCATCATCGAATGATTGATCCATTCGTAACGGTTGCTGTAGACATTACCGAGAGTGCCGAACGCGACGACATCGCTTTCATTTTTCGACCGGGAATAAACAATGGTGCGTTCTTGCCGTGAAAAAGGAACCTTGTCCAAATCCGCCTGCACGAAATACTGACGCATTTCCGGACCGATGGACTCGAGGAAATAACGGAAGTTAATCAGCAACGGATAATTGCGACGGAGCGTGGACTGCTTGTTGAGCAGGTCGGTAATGCCAAGGGTCATCAACGCGCCGAAGATCAGCACGCCGATCATCCACCACGTGCTCTCATACCAGGCTAAAACACCGCAAACAATGGTCAGCAGGATAGATGCAAAAAAGGCTAGATATCGCATCTAGCCATTGTAACCATTCGCAATGGTGGGAACGACGGGAATCGAACCCGTACTCTATTTCTAGAGGCAGATTTTAAGTCTGCTGCGTCTACCAATTTCGCCACATTCCCGTTGCGTATGGCGATTTTAGCATTTTTCGCACGTGGCACTTAACCGGGTTTGCCGTCTGCCCGCGCCTTCAGGTAAATCCCGGCGCTGCGCACCACCCACGGCAAAATCCCCAACGCAAACACGATCGCCGACGCCATCAACAGCTTGCCGTTCTCCATGTGGAAGCCCGCGTAGACGCGCGCAATGGCCGCAATCTGAATCAAACCGAATGCGATCCATTCCAATGACGGCATGACCAGCGGCCGACCTGAGTGTCCTTGCGACACGCGCGTCACCATCGCAACGATCAAGCTGCCGATGAACCCGACCGTCAAAGCGTGGTTCGGTGCGCACCCCAACTGCACACCGAACGATGATATCGCTTCTGGGAGATAGCCGATACCAACGGGCGCGTAGAACTTTGCGGACATATCCGGAAATCCCATCCACCTCAACAAAATCGGCTACGTATTCGTCATGAATCAACTTTAGCCTCAATTCGGGAGCGCAGATACTTGTTTATGTGCGCGGTGGCGGACCCTGATCGCACTTCTCCATTAAACTTGTATGCACTGCTTCAATTTAGGCTCAAAGATGGCTGGAATCGATCCCAACGCGGAATTTCATCCGCTGAATTTTGCGGTTTTGACAGTGTCCGATACTCGCGATTTGCGGAGTGATACGTCGGGTGAATTGCTCACGGCGCGTATCACTTCCGCGGGACATCACTTGATTGACCGTGCATTGGTGCAAGACGACGTTCAAGCGATCCAAACTCAACTGATGGCGTGGCTGGAGGGTGGCAAGATCGAGATTATTTTGACCACTGGAGGCACCGGATTCTCACCGCGCGACAACACACCTGAAGCCGTGCGTCCTTTGCTGCGAAAGGAGATGGATGGTTTTTCGATTTTGTTCCATCAGAAAAGCATGCAAAGTGTCGGTGTCGCATCCATGCAATCGCGAGCGTTGGCGGGACAGTTGGGTGACAGTTTTATTTTTTGCATTCCAGGTTCAACGGGTGCATGCAAGGATGCGTGGGATGGTTTTCTGGAACTTGAATTCGACAGTCGACATAAGCCCTGCTCCATCGCAAGTTCATTGCCGCGTTTCTACGGTGTCGTGAAATGAGCACGCTCACGCATTTGGACGCGCAAGGCAACGCGCACATGGTTGACGTCAGCGATAAGGCAGTGACTTCCCGCACTGCGACGGCCCATGGGGCCTTAAGGTGTCTCGCTGAAACCGTTGCGTTGGTTCGCGACGATAAGGCGCCGAAGGGTGCGGTCATTTCGACAGCAGAACTTGCGGGCATCATGGCAGCCAAGCAAACGTCGTCGTTGATTCCGTTATGTCATCCGTTGCCGTTGAGCAAAGTTGCGGTACGCATTGCGGTCGACGAATCGTTGCCCGGCTTCATCGTAACTTCCGAAGTCAAAACCAACGGCGTCACCGGCGTCGAGATGGAAGCTCTGACTGCGGTGAGCGTTGCATGTCTCACCTTGTTCGACATGTTGAAGGCCGTTGATCGCGACATGATCATTGGCGGTGTCGAAGTGACGTCGAAGACGGGTGGAAAGTCGGGATCGTGGAAACAGAATGATTGATTTTGATGAAGCGCTTGAACTGATTCGAGCAAATGTCGCAGCGTTGCCGAGCGAAGTTGTCCCGCTGGCGGATGCGGATGGTCGTGTCGTAGCGAAGGATGTCATTGCCAAGCTTCCTGCTCCACGCAGCGCGGTTTCCGCGATGGATGGTTACGCAGTTCGCAATGCTAATGTGCCTGAGGTTGGCATCGAATTGAAAGTCATTGGTGAAGCGTTCCCAGGCCAACCGTTTGATGGTCAATTGGGTGTTAAAGAGACGGTGCGAATTTTTACGGGTGGTCCCATTCCTGACGGCGCCGACCGTGTGATCATGCAGGAAAACATTGATCGTCATGGCGACATCGCTGTTGTGGCGCGCGAATTCGGACCAGGTTGGCATGTCCGCGACAAGGGCGGTGACTTCCTTGACGGTGCACTGCTAGTACCGAATGGGACGCGTTTGACGCCACGCGCAATGATTGCAGCTGCTGCGGCAGACGAAGCTAAATTGCACGTCTTCAAATCACCGCAAGTCGCGATCGTCGGCACCGGCGATGAATTGCAGCCACCTGGCAAAGCGCACGAGTTTGCCGATGCAATTCCTGAGAGCGTGAGTTTCGGTGTCGCATCGATGGTGAAGGTATTGGGCGGCAACGTCGTGAGTCGAACACGCGCCGCAGACGATCTTCCATCGTTGCAACGACTTGCTGGCGAATTACTTGATCAAGCGGATCTCGTGATTGTGACGGGCGGTGCATCGGTGGGCGAAAGGGATTTTGCCAAGACCATGTTCGAACCTCACGGACTCGATCTATTGTTTGCAAAGGTCGCCATCAAACCAGGCAAACCGGTGTGGCTTGGTCAGGCACGTGGCAAATGGGTACTGGGCTTACCGGGCAATCCAACGTCGGCGATGGTCACGGCACGGTTGTTTTTGACGCCGCTGATGCAAGCCCTGCAAGGCGAAACATCACGCAACGAATGGCAGTCGTTCAAACTCGCCGAGAACATGAAAGCGACTGGCGACCGCGAAACATTCGTCCGCGCCAAACTCACGCCACAAGGCATCGAACCTGTCAGCAACCAAGACTCCGGCGCGCAACATGCATTGCTCGAAGCTGATTGGTTGATTCGCTGCAAGGCCAACTCGCAGGTAATGCAGGAAGGCGATACCGTAGAAGCGCTGAGGTTCTGAGAACTAAGTCCTACTGATTGCGTCGGCGAGGTACGGTGCCGTCACACTGTCACGGTCTTTCGAGACTTTGGCAGGTTTTCCTTCAACAACGATCCGACCGCCTGCATAACCCGCGCCGGGCCCGATATCAATCACCCAATCGGATTGCGCAACTGCACGCATGTCGTGTTCAATCATGATCACGGTGTTATCGGAATCGACGAGACGCTGCAGCTGAGTCATCAAACGATCAGCATCCTGAGGATGCAAACCGGTCGTGGGCTCGTCAAGAATGTAGACGTTATGGCCACGCTGCAAACGCTGCAATTCACTCGCCAACTTAATGCGCTGAGCCTCACCGCCGGATAACTCCGTCGCGGGCTGTCCCAATCGCAAATAACCCAGGCCAATGTCCTGCAATAGGGACAACGCACGTGCGATGGGCGGTTGCTCTCCAAAAAACGCAAGCGCCTCATTCACCGTCATCTGCAGCACTTCCGCAATGTTGCGACCACTCCACTCCACCTGCAGCGTCGCTTCGTTATAACGCGCACCGTGACACGTCGGGCATGGTGCGTAGACGCTTGGCATGAAAAGCAATTCAACACTGACGAACCCCTCACCTTCGCACGTCTCGCAACGCCCCTTCGGCATATTGAAAGAAAACCGTCCTGCATCATAACGACGTCGCCGTGCCTCAGGCGTCGCCGCGAAAAGCTTGCGTACATGATCAAACAATCCGGTATAGGTCGCCAAGTTTGAACGGGGAGTGCGACCGATCGGTTTTTGATCGACCATCACCAATCTTTGTATTCGATCAACATCACCGGCGAGATGCCCGCGTGTTTTCTCCATTACGTCTTCACCATCCACGGAATCGATTTCAGGCGCAGTAGGTTCCGGTTCCTCGCCGAGTTGCGTCAACAGCAAATCCGGCAACGCCTGTGTAATCAGGCTCGATTTGCCAGATCCGGATACGCCCGTCACGGCCGTGAGAACACCCATCGGTATCCGCGCATCGACGCCGTCCAAATTGTGCCGATGAACGTCCTGCAATTCCAACCATCCAGCAGCGTTCCGGCCATGGCTTGCGGGCGCTTTACTTTCATCGAAAAGATATGCTGCTGTCCTCGAGTCCTTCACTTCGCGCAACCCCGCCGGTACGCCGCTGTAGATCACGCGACCGCCCCACTCTCCTGCATCCGGACCGACATCAACCAACCAATGGGCACGCCGCATCAAGTCGATGTCATGTTCAACGACGAACACTGAATTTCCGCCTTCGCGTAACTGATCCAATGCATCATAGAGCGACTCACTGTCCGAGGGATGCAGACCTGCAGATGGCTCATCGAGCACGTACACGACACCAAAAAGTAACGAACTCATCTGTGTCGCCAGTCTCAAGCGTTGCAACTCGCCCGCGGACAAGGTCGGCGTAGAACGGTCCAACGTCAAATAGCCGAGCCCTAATTTCCTGAGTTGCCGGATTCGCGAAAGCATCGCCGAAACCAGGCGCTCGGCGGCCAACTTTTTCTCATCTGACAATGCCGATGTACGGCGCACATCCGGCGCCACGTCGTGCGTTGCGGAACCGGCAGCGGCACGCTTCGAACGATCCACCTTCGTGGCGACGGTATCAACCGCTGCACCCGCGTCATGCTGACTGTAATCACCTTCCAGAATTGGCTCGAGCAATTCAATCAACTCATCGAATGGTTTTCTGCTGAACTCACCGATATCGACGCCCGCAAACTTCACGGCCAATGCTTCGGGCTTTAACCGTTTGCCGTCACACGTTGGACACAACTGACCTTCCATGAATCGCGAAACGCGTTTGCGCATCAAAGCACTCTGCGAGTTGGCGAACGTATTCAAAACGTATTCCTTCGCACCGGTAAACGTCCCCATGTAACCAGGTTCCAATTTCCGCTTCAATGCAACGCGCGTTTCAGCAGGCGTAAATCCTGGATAGACAGGAACGGTGGGCGTTTCCTTGGTAAAAAGAATCCAGTTCCGATCCTTCTTCGGTAAATTCCGCCACGGTGTATCAACGTCATAGCCCAGAGTCACCAGGATGTCGCGTAAATTCTGACCCTGCCACGCCGTCGGCCAAGCTGCGATCGCACGCTCGCGGATCGTCAGCGATGGATCCGGAACCATCAAGTCTTCCGTGACCTCGTAAACAAATCCGAGTCCATGGCAAGTCGGGCAAGCACCTTGTGGCGTATTTGGAGAAAAATCCTCTGCATACAGCATTGCCTGTTTCGCAGGATAACTTCCCGCGCGCGAATAAAGCATTCGCACCAGACTCGACATGGTCGTGATGCTTCCCACCGATGATCGGGAATTTCCCACGCCCCGTTGCTGCTGCAGGGCGACTGCCGGCGGAAGCCCTTCAATCGAATCCACATCGGGAACTCCGGCTTGATCGATCAGCCGTCTCGCGTACGGCGCAACCGATTCGAAATAGCGTCTCTGTGCCTCGGCAAAAATTGTACCGAACGCCAACGATGACTTGCCTGACCCGGAGATGCCGGTGAACACGACAAGCTGGTCGCGGGGAATGTCGACATCCACATCCTTAAGATTGTGCTCCCTGGCACCACGGACACGTACAAAACTATCCGGCGCGAGCCTCTCATTGTTTCCTGGCTTCTTACGTTGGCTCATACTCGATCTGGATGTTCGACCTTTCAAGTTTGACCATTTCATGTTCGCCTACAATGCAGCCGCAGGCAACCAACAAATGACGCAAAAAAAATGCGACCCGTTGAGGTCGCATCTTCGTAATTTGGAGCGGGAAAAGGGACTCGAACCCTCGACCCCGACCTTGGCAAGGTCGTGCTCTACCAACTGAGCTATTCCCGCAATGTTGTGCTGCTTTATCCTTCCATGCCAAGTCAGGGATGGAGGCCGAGGTCGGAATCGAACCGGCGTAGACGGATTTGCAATCCGCTGCATAACCACTCTGCAACTCGGCCTGAATAACTATCCCAAATGGACTTAAAGCAGGCTACCGCGCGTTTCCAATCGAAATTGGAGCGGGAAAAGGGACTCGAACCCTCGACCCCGACCTTGGCAAGGTCGTGCTCTACCAACTGAGCTATTCCCGCAGCGGAACGAAGATTTTATAGAAACGAAATACCCGTGTCAAGCATCTGATTCATCCATTAATGAAGGCCAAGCCGCCCTCAGATAGTCGAATCCCGACCAAAGAGTGAGGATCGCAGCCGCCGCCAGCATCCACTCCCCGATCGAAAAAATCGGTAATCCCAGGAAGTCATCGCGATACAGCAAGCAAGTGATGGCGACCATCTGCACGGTTGTCTTGATCTTGCCGAGCAACGCGACCTTGACCTTGCCGCGGTGGCCGATTTCCGCCATCCATTCGCGCAATGCACTGACCGCAATTTCGCGCCCGATGATCACGGAAACCCACAACGACATCCAGCTCGTTGGATGATGCTGTACCGCCAGCACCAATGCGACCGCCACCATCAGTTTGTCGGCAACGGGATCGAGGAATGCGCCGAAGCGCGACATCATGTTGAAGCGCCTTGCGATCCATCCGTCTGCCCAATCCGTGATTGAAGCGAACGCAAAAATCGCCGCCGCCAGAATATTGGTCCAGCTATGCGGCCAGTAATACACGAGCACAAGGACCGGGATCAGCAGGATCCGCATCAAGGTCAGGACGGTGGGGATGTTGAATTTCAATTCGATTCCAAAAAATATTACTGCGTATCAATGCCATGCAAAGTTGCATAGATCCGTTCGGCCAGATTCGCGCTGATGCCTTCTACCCGTGCAATCTCTTCCACGCCGGCCGCCTTCAATCCACCAAGACCACCGAAGTGCTTCAACAACGCGGAACGCCGACGCGGCCCGACGCCACCAATGTCTTCCAATGTACTGGAATTACGGGCTTTTTGGCGCTTTCCGCGATGACCCGTGATTGCAAAGCGATGCGCTTCGTCGCGAACTTGTTGCACGAATTGCAATCCAGGCGATGCGGCACCCGGATGCAGCTCGCGATGATCCGGCAAAATCAATGTCTCTTCACCCGCCTTGCGCTCCGGTCCTTTCGAAACACCAACGACGAAAACATCCGGCACTTCCAGTTCACGCAACACATCATACGCCTGTGCGATCTGACCTTTGCCACCGTCGATCAACAGCACATCCGGCATGACGGTATTCTCTTCCATGCCGCGCTTGAAGCGACGCGATAACGCTTGATGCATCGCTGCGTAATCATCGCCCGGTTCGATTCCCGTGATGTTGAAACGACGATACTGCTGTCGCACGGCACCTTGTTGATCGAAGACAACGCACGACGCAACAGTCGCTTCACCCATGGTGTGTGAGATATCGAAACACTCGATGCGTTGGGGTGTTTTTTCGAGGCCTAATAAACTCTGCAGATCCTTCACGCGTGCAAGTTGCGCCATCTGGCTGAAGCGGTGCGTGTTCAATGCCAGCTCAGCCGTCTTGCGCGTCATTTCGACGTAATTTGCGCGTTCGCCACGCACGTTGGTACGAATCGCAACTTTACGATCCGCAATCTGCGACAAGGCTTCCTCAAGAACGCGGCAATCTTCGAGCTCACCGTCAACGACGATTTCCTTGGGTGGATTGTTTTCGAGGTAATACTGCGCGATGAACGCACTCAAAACCTCTTCCCTGCTCTCGCTGCCATTGGTCTTTGGAAAGAATGAGCGCGTTCCGAAATTACGTCCGTCGCGGAATGCCAGCAACACAACGCATGCCGAAGCTTGCACCATGGCAATCGACAGGACATCCAGATCAGCCGCACGTCCATCCACGTATTGCCTGGCTTGAATCGAACGGATCGCTCCAATCAAATCGCGCAGACGGGCAGCGGCTTCGAAATCCAGCGATTCCGATGCGGTCTGCATGCGCGTGGTCAGCTCATCGGTGAGATCATCACTGCGTCCTTCGAGCAGCAACGTCGCTTGACGCACACTCTCAAGATATTCCGCACGTTCAATGAAATCGACGCAAGGCGCAGAGCAACGTCCAATCTGATATTGCAGACATGGGCGCGTGCGATTGCGGAACACGGAATCTTCGCAAGACCGCAGCTTGAAGATTTTCTGGATAATGTTGAGCGTTTCGCGCACGGCCATGCCGCTCGGATACGGACCGAAGTATTGACCTTTGATGGTCCGGGGACCTCGGTGCGAACCAATGCGCGGCGTGTCTTCGTTGGTGACGAGGATGTATGAGTAGCTTTTGCCATCGCGAAGCAACACGTTGTAACGCGGCTTCAGTGATTTGATGAGCTCGTTTTCGAGGATCAGCGCTTCGGCTTCGGTGCGCGTGACCGTGACTTCCATGCGCGCAATCTGCGCAATCATGGTTTGAATGCGCGGCGACTTCGCCGTTTGATTGAAGTAACTCGCGACACGGTTACGTAACGCGTTCGCCTTACCGACATACAGCACTTGATCCTCCGCGTCGTACATCCGATAGACGCCAGGCGCGGTGCTTAAGTTGCGGACGAAGTCCTTTCCGTCGAAAACGGTCAGTTCACTCATGCCTGCATCGATTGGAAAAAACGCTCCGCTCTTTCCAGATCCTCCGGCGTATCAACACCTGGCGGAAACTCCGCAGGTGTTCGCGCAACTGCAATTCGGAATCCTGCTTGCATCACACGGAGCTGCTCGAGAGATTCCACTTTCTCAAGCAAACCTTGCGGCATCTGCGCGAACTGCTTCAGAAAGCCAACGCGATACGAATAGATGCCAATATGCCGTTGCCACAGGCCAATCAAATCACGCGGCAAAACACTCGCCACACCAAACGTATCCCGCGACCAGGGAATCGGCGCACGCGAAAACAACATCGCCTCACCGCGATCATTGGCAACGACTTTGACTGCATTCGGATCAAACAGTTGATCGACATCATCGATCACTGTCGACAGCGTTCCCATCGGCGCATCCGTTTCGGCAAGCAGCGCCGCAACGCGACGGATGCCTTCCACCGGCGCAAACGGTTCATCACCTTGCAGGTTAACGACGATTTGATCATCCGACCAACCCGCCAATGCCGCAGTCTCCGCTAAACGGTCCGTCCCGGATTGATGATCCGATGAAGTCATGTAAACCTTCACACCGGTTTCATCCAAGGCTTGAGCGATGCGCTCATCATCCGCCGCGACGGCAACCTCGGTTGCACCCGCCGACAACGCACGCCGCGCCACATGCACGATCAATGGCACACCATCGATCAACCGCAATGGCTTACCCGGCAAGCGTGATGCCGCGTAACGCGCAGGGATCGCAACGACGAAATCAACCACTCACTTTCTCCTCTGCAACCGCACGGACACGCGTCAGCAACGCATCCCAGAACTCATCCGGCAAAGTCGCATGCACAGGCACACAGTAAAAATTCGAATCCGCAAACGCCTTGCACTTGATGGCGTCCTTCTCGGTCATGAGGATTGGGAGTTTTTTGTCAAAAACCAAATCCGCCGCCGTATACATGTGGTGATCCGGAAACGCATGCGGGATGATCAACATGCCTTGCGCACGCAGGAATTCGAAGAAGCGTTCGGGATTGCCGATGCCAGCAACGGCATGCACGCGCTGCTCAATGAAACTTGCGAACGAGCGCACACGACCATTCGCGACATTACGCACTTGGTCGAAGTCATACGTCATTTCCCACAAGCCGCGAACGCGTTGCGAAGGTTTATCCGTCGCCCAGTTCAAAATGCGGAATTCAATGCCATCGGCGCGCGAAGCCGGTTCACGCAAAGGACCTGCTGGCATCAACTCCATGTTGCCGTAACGGCGCTGCGCATCAATGACTTCAATTTCGATGTCGCGCTTCAATGCGTAGTGCTGCAAGCCATCATCGCAAACAATGACGTCACAGCCTGCGGCAACCAAAGTCTTCGCAGCTGCAACGCGATTAACGTTTAAGGCAACAGGCACGCCCGTTGCCGCAAAAATCATCGCCGCCTCATCACCACTCTCCGCAATTGGAGTATCCGTCGTAACCGTCACAGCATTCTTCGGGTTCGCACGACCATAGCCGCGTGAAGCAACCCCAGGCTTGAAACCTTCTGCAAGCAAACGGTGAACGATGGCGATGGTGGTCGGTGTTTTGCCAGTGCCGCCGGCCGTAATGTTACCGACGACAATCACGGGCACGTTCACGGCTTGCGACTTCAACCAGCCCTTACGGTAACCGTTGCGTCGCGCCGCACTGACGCCGCCAAATACCTTCGACAAAATCCGCGCAGTCGGCGGTACAGGCAATGTGCCATACCAATGTCGCGGTGTCTTACGAGGCGCCATTGCCAGCCTCTCGGAACTGCATCCGATGCAATCGCGCGTACATGCCGTCACGTGCAAGCAATTCGGCATGCGTGCCACGTTCGACGATGCGACCTTCGTCCATCACCAACACTTGGTCCGCATCCTCAATCGTCGACAGACGATGTGCGATGACCAACGTCGTACGATCGGGCATCAAGCGTTCCAAAGCCGCCTGCACCAAACGCTCTGATTCGGTATCCAACGACGCCGTCGCTTCATCGAGAATCAATACCGGCGCATCCTTCAGCATCGCACGGGCAATTGCCAAACGCTGACGTTGACCGCCCGACAGCTTGCCGCCGCCAACGCCGATTTCGCTGTGGATGCCATCATCGAGCTTCGAAACGAACTCCGCAGCATTCGCGCCTTCAATCGCACCGACGAGCGAACTCTCGTCCGAAGAACGCATTTCACCGTACGCAATGTTTTCGGCGACGGTTCCGTCGAACAACAACACGCGTTGCCCAACCAAAGCAATTTGACGGCGCAGATCACGCAGCGGAATGTTCCGCACGTTCACACCGTCCAGCAAAATCTCCCCACGCTCCGGATCGTAGAAGCGAGGCAGCAATTGGATCAAAGTTGTTTTGCCACTGCCGGAGCGACCCACGATCGCAGTCACAGTCCCAGGCTTCGCTACGAACGAAATATCTTCCAGTGCCAACGAAGTTGCATTCGGATAACGTGCGTCCACATGACGGAACTCCACTTCACCTCGCGCACGCTCAACTTGGTGATCGCCGATATCCTCTTCGTCGGGGTCGTCAATGACCGTATACAAGCGCTGCGCCGATGCGATGCCGCGCTGAATCATGCCCTGCACGTTAGTCAGCTGCTTCAACGCCGGAATCATCGCCATCATGTTGATCATCAGCACAACGAAGCCGCCTGCGCTCAAACGCCCTGCATATGCCTCACGCCCCGCGAAGTACATCAACAACGCCAACCCAATCGCACCCATCAACTGCACGATCGCCGACGAAACACTGCGTGTGGACTCGACTTTGAGCCCCAGATTCATGTGCTTATCGGCTTGTTCCTGGTAGCGGCCGACTTCAGCTTCCTGGGCGCCGTAGATTTTCACGTCCTGCTGATTCGTCAAAGCCTGATCGGCAAGCAGCATCAAATGCGAACCCGATTCCTGCACGCGATGCCCGATACGACGGTAACGCTTGCCGACCTTGTCCATGATCCACGCCAACGGTGGCGCCATCAGCAAAATCGCCAACGTCACCTGCCACGAGGTATACAGCATCACGCCAAGCGCAACCAACGCTTGCAGTGCTTGCTGGATCAAAACCTTCATCGCATCGATCACAGCGAACGAAACTTGATCGCTGTCGTTACCGAGGCGCATCAACATCGATGGCACGGGCTCGTCATCAAACCGCGCGCCGGGCAGATGCAAGTACTTGTTGAACAACTGCACACGCAAGTCACGCGCAATGCCGCGTCCCGACTTCGCCATGAACACATCGGAAAAATACCCGGCAATCCCACGGACGACGAACAGCCCAACAATCGTCAAAGGAATGACCAGGCTTAAGCCCTTGCCACCCTCAATGAACGTCTCGTCCACCATCGGCTTCATGAGCAGCGTGAAGTAACCACCGGCGGCGGCTTCCACGAGCATTCCGACCAGCGCGATCAACAACAGGGGGATGTAAGGTTTCGCGGTTCCCAGAAGGCGGCGATACGTTTCCCAGGGTGATCGAAATGACGATTCTGACATACCCAATAGGATACCGTATGGAACGTTTATTTCCTTGGATTTTCCGCATCCCACAGCGTTTCGCGTTCATCGCGCAGGCCACTTTGCAACGACTTCGAGCCATTGAGCACCACGCGCATCGCACCTTCTTTCGCCGTCTCGTCAAAAACCGCCCCACCCTCCAGCCATCTCTTCACAACGACTGGTCGTGGGTGACGGAATTGATTTTTGAAACCCGTGCCAGCAAGCGCCAATTTCGGCTTCACCGCCGCGATGAATTCTTCCGACGACGAACTCTCGCTGCCATGATGCGGAACGGTCACAACGTCGGATTTGAGCTTCTCGCCATCCATTGCGACCAACTCCCGTTCCGGGTCGACTCCAATGTCGCCGGTGAGCAGGATGGTCGCGTTACGCGCCGTCACCTTCACCACGCAACTCGAATCATTCGCGAGATACGGCGAGTCAGGCATCGGCCAAAGGACTTCGAATTTCACGCCGTCCCACATCCATTCGTGACCACGATGGCACAGGTCGATGTTAGGAATGCCGGAACCCAACGGCGCCTGTGCATTCAAGACCTTCACTCCGCGTCGTACTGCCTCGAAACCTCCTGCATGATCATTGTCACCATGACTGAGCATCACGCGATCCACTGTTGAGACTCCCATCGCACGCAACGTTGGCAACACAGAGAGTTCCCCTTCGTCGCGACCGGGAGTTTTGGCGGGGCCGACGTCATAGAGGAAGTTGTGCGAGGCGGTTTGCATGAAGACCGACAAACCTTGTCCCACATCAATCACGCGCATCGAAACATCGCCTTGCGACGGTCGCGGCAAATAAGGCCACAACATCGGCAACGTCAACACTACACCCAACCAACGTCCCGGCGTTCGCGATGGCAACGTCAAAACCAACGCCGCCAACAACCCCATCACCAACCCAACTGTCGTCAACGTCGGCAGGAAAAACATGGCACCGGATTGTTTTGACAGCCATACAAACAACGGCCACGTGAGGTCAAAACACCACGCCGCCAAATTCCAGATCCAAACACCGCCACCGCTCCACACCGCATCGACGCCGGTGCCCAACAACGATAGCGGCACGACCACGCAACTCCACCACGGCACCGCGAGCAAGTTCGCCAATGAGCCCGCCGCCGACACTTGACCAAATAGAAGCACGCCCAATGGCATCAAAACCAACGTCGCGACCCATTGCGTCTGCAAAAACAACTTCATCCCGCCCACCGCACCCAACGGAGGCATGACCGCCATCAACCAACCGACGCCGAGAAAGCTCAACCAAAATCCCGCCGTCATCACCGCCATCGGATCCCATGCGACCATCACGAATGCGACGGCGCCTAACGTATCAAATGCCGAAACACTTCGTCGCGCAAGAATCGAAATCGCAATCACGACGAGCATCATCGCGGTGCGCACCGTTGGCACTTCGCTGCCCGTCAGAATCGCATAACCGACCCCACCAACCACACCGAGTACCGCCATCAATCCATGCATCGGAATGAGGTGCGTCAAGCGCGGCCACCCGAGCACCAGCAGCTTTCCAAACAACGCGAAAAACACTGCCACAAACCCCACATGCGATCCAGAAATCGCAATAAGATGTGTGAGTCCATCGTTACGCAAAATCTGCCAATCATCCTGACTGATCCCGCGCGTATCGCCCAACGCCAAGGCGCGCACGAACCGACTCGACGGTGACGTCACACTCGACCCAATGCGCGCCGACGATTGTTGCCGCCACGAAAACATCGACTCCTTCGATCGCAACAACACGGCGTCATCGAGATCCTTTAATCGACCGGTACCGACGATGCGTTTGGCGAAGGCGGATTTTTCACTGTCAAAACCCCCTTCATTAATCACACTCCTCGGCATCCGCATCTGCAGCGGCAACTCCCACGTTTGCCCGACGCGAAACCTCTCGGCATACGGCGCAACGTCCTCGCCCGGCTTTGCATACCACTGAACACGGATCTGTTGTTTGACGAGAAATTCAAATGACTTCGGCGCACGCTCCACCGTCGCGACAAACCGCAACCCACCCTCATCGATTATCGGCAGCTCTTCAATCTCTGCGACTAAGGTTGCCGTCTCCCGATCCAACGCCAGCGGCACCGTCGCGCGCACTACCTCGCCCGCGTGCCACTGCCCCAATGCAAAGCCCAAGCCAACCGCGGCTACAAACCGCCATCGTGCGGTCAACAACCACCACGCACCAAACAGCAACGCACCGCCCAGCGCATACGACGCCGGCAACAACGCGGATCCATACAGCGCCAAACAAACGCCCGTCACCAACGCAACTGCGCAGGCGAACGATAATCGCGATGGAGACAAAAATTCGAACATCCACCCACCCTACGGCGAGCGGACAATCACCGTACCGTTACTCGGCCTTTAAGGCGACAGGCTGTAGCTTTCCTTCGACGAGCTCAACCACGCGGTCGAGTCGTGCAGCCAAACGACGGTCATGCGTGACCATCACGAGTGACGTGCCCTGCTCCTTGTTGAGCTTGAGCATCAACTCAAACACGGTCGCCGCGGTGCGTTCATCGAGATTACCGGTCGGCTCGTCGCCGAGAATGCACGCCGGACGGTTCGCCATCGCACGCGCAACAGCAGCACGTTGGCGCTCACCACCCGACAACTCGCCGGGCTTATGAGACAACCGATGACCCAACCCAACCGCCTCCAACAACTCCGTCGCACGGGCCGATGCTTCTTTCACATCCTTGCCCGACAGCATGACTGGCAGCATCACATTTTCGAGAGCGGTAAACTCCGGCAACAGATGATGGAACTGATAAATAAAACCCAACGCACGGTTGCGCAATTCACCACGCGCGGTGTCGCCGAGAGAAGACATTTTTTGGCCGTCAACAAATACATCACCCGCCGTCGGCGTATCCAACCCACCGAGCAGATGCAGCAACGTCGACTTACCGGCACCCGACGCACCGACAATCGCCACGGTCTCGCCACGCTTCACGGTCAATGACAAATCGTCAAAAACCGGCGTCCTCATCTCACCTTCCTGGTACACCATCGACAGGCCGGAACACGCGAGTACGGAATCCTTGATCGCATCATTCATAGCGCAATGCCTCCGCAGGTGCCGTGCGCGCAGCGCGCCAAGCCGGATACAACGTCGCGAGGAATGCCATGATCAACGCCACCGCCGAAATCACCAAAATATCTGATACCCGCAAATCCGTCGGCAACCCCGTCACGTAATAAACGTCTTCGGGCAACAATTGCACACCGAGCACCGTCTCGATGCCTTTGAGAATATGTTCGAGATTCAATGTTAGTAGGACACCCAAAATCACGCCACTGATCGTGCCAATGATGCCGATCAACGAACCTTGCACCATGAAGATTTTCATGACACCCGATGGTGATAAACCTAACGTCCGCAAAATCGCAATGTCCGCTTGCTTGTCCGTCACCAACATCACTTGCGATGACACGAGATTGAACGCGCCCATCGCGATGATCAATGACAGGAGGATGCCCATCAGGGTCTTCTCCATCTTTAACGCGCGGAACATGTTGATGTTTTCGGTCGTCCAATCCGTCGCCTGATATTCGCCACGCAATGACGTGCCGATTTCCTTCGCGACGTCGGCCGCCTTGTCCATATCCTTCACTTTGACGCGCACGCCGGTGACACCATCACCCATGCGCAAAACACGCTGCAAATCCGACATGTTGACGAATGCCATGCCGCGGTCGTATTCGTTGTAACCCGCCGAAAAAATCCCCGACACCGTAAACCGCTTAAATTGCGGCACCGCCGTCACCGGAGTCACGCGGTAATCGGATGTCATCAATGTGACTTGATCACCAACAGCTGCACCCATCCATTGCGCCAACTCCGAGCCGAGAATGATATTGAACTCACCTGGTTTCAAATCAGTGAGCTTACCGGTGACAACACGCTGTCCGATGACGGAGACCTGCGCTTCAACAGCAGGATCAATACCACGCACCATCGCCGGCTGATTGCGGGCGCCCTGTAACAGCGCTTCCTTTTCGACATAGGGAGCGGCGCCGATGACGTTCGGATTTTTGCGAACTTCTGCATCAACATTGCGCCAATCCAAAACCGGATCACCATAACCCGATACCGTCACGTGCGAGACCATCTGCAGCATGCGATCACGGATCTCGAGCTGGAAGCCGCTCATGACAGACAGCGTCGTAATCAGCGCGGCCACACCAATCGCGATCCCAAGGATCGACGCCAGCGAAATGAAGGAAATGAATCCATTGCGGCGCTTGGCTCTGAGATAGCGAAGACCGATGGAAATGGGCAACGGTTTAAACATGTTGACTATGTTGCCACTGATTGGTTCCGAAGCGTAGTGTTCCAGTGCACCAAAGCCAGCTTGAATTCACGTCGGCGCTCCGCATCCGGGAAGCATGCGATCTTGCGGACCTTGCGATCAAACAGCAAAAAAGCCACCGGGCCACGCCACTCAACTACCAAATCGCGGTAGGCTACGTCGTCTAGCAACAAACCCTCTTCGTGTGGGGCGATTAGGAGTTCGAACGAAGCCGCTCTCTTAAACTTCGTATAGGTAAGGGGTAAAAGCGGGGTAAAGAGTACTGCGAACCCAAACTGCCACGCAAGCCCCGATGACCTGAGTCCTGAACTCCACACTGAAACGATTAGGAGCAGACTAGAGATTATTAGATAAGCGAAAGAGAGGGCTCTGCCGTCAACCCTGAGGTGGTAGCGCGCGAATGCGGTCGATGGCGATGCGGTATCGCTCATCCGTGCACACTTCGTATCCCATCATCCATTGGAAAAGCTTATCGTCTTCGGCATCCAGAAGATGTAGGAAATCATCCCGTTCTTCTGTCGGCGCATCGCCCCATCGCATTTCGAGGTAACGCTCCATCATGCGGTCCAACTCGCGCATGCCGCGACGGCACTTCCACTTCACTTTTCGCAACAAAGCCGCCTCTTCGGCGGCTTTGTCGGTGTTGTCAGCAAACTCAGTCATGTACGGACGGCGCTTAGATTTGACGCTCGAGCATGAGTTTTTTGATGTCTGCGATCGCCTTCGCCGGGTTCAAACCCTTTGGACAGGTGCGTGCGCAGTTCATGATCGTGTGACAACGGTAGAGCTTGAACGGATCTTCGAGATCGTCGAGGCGACCGCCCGTATCTTCGTCACGCGAATCTATGATCCAGCGATACGATTGCAGCAAAATCGCAGGACCCAAATAGCGATCACCGTTCCACCAGTACGATGGGCACGACGTCGAGCAGCAGGCACACAGGATGCATTCGTATAGTCCGTCCAACTTGTCACGGTCTGCAGGCGACTGCAGGCGTTCACGGGATGGCACCGGCGATTGCGTGCGGATCCACGGCTTGATCGATGCGTATTGCGCATAGAAGTGCGTCAGGTCAGGAACCAGATCCTTCACGACTTCCATGTGAGGCAACGGATAGATCGCAACGTCCTTGCCACTGACATCTTCAATGGCACGGATACACGCGAGCGTGTTGGTGCCATCGATGTTCATCGCGCACGAACCGCAGATGCCTTCACGGCACGAACGGCGGAACGTCAGGCTTGGATCGATTTCGTTTTTGATCTTGATGAGTGCGTCCAAAACCATCGGACCACACGCCGCCAAATCCACTTCGTAAGTATCCACGCGCGGATTCAAACCATCGTCGGGATTCCAGCGATAGATCTTGAACGTGCGAGGATTCTTCGCGTTCGCGGCAGGCCAATGACGGCCCGGTTGGATTTTGGAATTCTTGGGGAGAGAAAATTCAGCCACTTGTCATTCGCTCCGATTAGTACTTGCGTTCTTTAGGTGGAATCGAAGCGACTTCCGACGTGTTCGTGTCGAGGTGCACCGGACGATACGTGATCGTCGTGTTGCCCTGCTCGTCGATCGAGCACAACGTATGCTTCATCCAATTGACGTCATCGCGGTTCGGGAAATCTTCGCGTGCGTGTGCACCGCGCGATTCCTTACGGTTCTCCGCACCGACGATCGTGACCATTGCTTGATCCAGAAGGTTCTTCAATTCAAGCGTTTCGATCAGATCCGAGTTCCAGATCAACGAACGGTCAGTCGTCTGCACATCTTCAAACGATGCGTAGATTTCCTTCATCTTCTCGACGCCTTCTGACAGCGTTTCCTGCGTACGGAAAACAGCCGCGTCAGCTTGCATCGTGCGCTGCATGCGATCACGGATCACTGCGGTCGGTGTCGAACCATTCGCGTTACGGATCTTGTCCAAACGTGCAATCGCCTTATCAACGCTTGCTTGCGGAACGTCCGGCAATGCCGCACCCGGCGTCAACTTCTCTGCAGCCTTGTTCGCGACTGCGCGACCAAACACCACGAGATCCAGCAACGAGTTCGAGCCCAAACGGTTTGCACCGTGGACTGAAACGCAAGCCGCCTCACCGATCGAGTACAAACCTTCAACCACCGCATCCGGATTGCCATCGCGGATCTGCACGACTTCACCGTGATAGTTGGTTGGGATACCGCCCATGTTGTAGTGAACGGTTGGGATGACCGGAATCGGCTCCTTCTCAACGTCCACACCTGCAAAAATACGCGCGGATTCTGCGATGCCGGGAAGCTTCTTATGAATCACCTCAGGTCCCAAATGCGTCAAGTCGAGCAGGATGTGATCCTTGTGCTCACCCACACCACGGCCTTCGCGGATTTCCATCGTCATCGAACGGCTGACCATGTCACGCGGCGCCAAGTCCTTCACCGATGGCGCATAGCGTTCCATGAAACGCTCGCCATTGCTGTTACGCAAAATGCCGCCTTCACCGCGGACACCTTCCGTAATCAAGCAGCCTGCGCCATAAATGCCAGTTGGATGGAACTGCACGAACTCCATGTCCTGCAAACCAAGACCTGCACGCAATGCCATACCACCACCGTCGCCGGTACAGGTATGCGCAGATGTCGCCGAGAAATACGCACGCCCGTAACCGCCGGTTGCCAGGACCGTGCCTTGCGCGCGGAACAAGTGCAAGGTGCCGTCGTTCATATCAAGCGCCAGAACACCACGGCACGAACCATCGTCGTCCATGATCAGATCAAGCGCGAAATACTCGACAAAAAATTCCGCATCATGCGCCAGCGACTGCTGGTACAACGTATGCAGAATTGCGTGACCAGTACGATCCGCTGCTGCGCAGGTACGCTGTGCCGGAGGACCTTCACCATATTCCGTGGTCATGCCGCCGAATGGGCGCTGGTAGATTTTGCCTTCTTCCGTGCGGCTAAACGGAACACCATAATGCTCCAGTTCGACGACGGCAGGGATCGCTTCACGGCACATGTACGCAATCGCGTCCTGATCACCCAACCAATCCGAACCCTTGACGGTGTCGTAGAAGTGAAAACGCCAATTGTCATTGCCCATGTTCGCCAATGCAGCGGCGATACCGCCTTGTGCAGCGACCGTATGCGAACGCGTCGGGAAAACCTTGGTGATACACGCAGTCTTCAAACCCTTCTGCGCGAGACCGAACGTTGCACGCAAGCCTGCACCGCCGGCACCCACGACGACCATGTCGTAGGTATGTTCTTGAATCTGATATGCACTCGACATCTATTACGCTCCCAATGCGATGCGGACAATCGCCAGCACGCCAGCTAACGCTGCGAGGGCATTGACGAAAATATTGATTAACTGCAAAACGACGATCGCACCAGGCGACTTCACGTAGTCTTCGATGATTGCCTGCAGTCCCAGCTTCGAATGCCAGAACATCGCAATGATGAAAGCAATCAACACGACGGCGTTAAACGGATGCTTGACCACGTCGATCGCCGTCGCATGCAGCGACGTGACGCAGAACAAGAGCAGACCAATGACGTAAAGTGCCAGACCGATCAATGCAATGGCAGTCGCACGTTGACGGATGAAATGCGAAGTACCGGACTTCGAAGCACCCCAACCACGCGCGGTCTTCAATGGATTGCGCAAGTTATTCGAATTCATGCTGCACCTCCGTTGTAGATCACGATGAGCCAGATGATCACCGTCAAAACCAAACTGCCGATGATGCTGATCCAGCTCGAACGGATGAACGTTGGAACCTTGAAGCCGTAACCCGCGTCTTGAATCAAGTGGCGGATGCCGTTGATCAAGTGATAGCTGGCAGCCCAGCTCCAGCCAAACAGGAAAATGAAACCCAGCGGCGAATTGACGCATGCAAGGAATTGATTCCACGCGTCGGCACCGGCAGCAAGCTGCACAAGACCGTATGCAAAGACGAGGGCTCCAAGAGCCAGGATTACACCAGTCGCACGGTGCAAAATCGAGGTCACCATTTGCGCCTGCCAGCGATAAATCTGCAGGTGCGGTGATAAAGGACGTTCGCGGTTCGCCATGAGCTGACGCAGTCTCTCTAGTTAGTTGCGGAATATTCCGCGGGAAAATTCTTGCGTTGAAATACGCGGCATCGCCCTCCATCTCTACAATGGAAAGGCGCTGATGCGCTGCACAACCTATAAATGTTAAACGTTGGGACCATGCTTAACAAGTTTTTGACCGATTCGACGCCCTCATTCGACCTGCCAAACGTGACTGTTCTGGGTATTTTGGGTCCGGATGCCGTTTCTTTCGCCAATTCCCAGTTCATGAACGACGTCACACTCCTGCGCGATGGCGAGTGGCAGTGGAATGGCTGGCTCAATACGAAGGGGCGTGTTCTTTGCCTGTTTGCGCTAGTACGTATTAGCGAAAACGAACTCCTCGTCGTCCTGCCTGACTACCCTGCAGCGCAACTCGGCACGGCATTGATGAAGTTGGTCTTCCGGTCGAAAGTTCAAATCGGCGTTTGGTCTGAGCTTCATGCCAGCGGTGTGTTCGCATCGTTGCCGTTCGACGCACCGAATCAATTGCTCGGTGATTTCGCGCAACGTGATATCGCGTTGGATATGGGATCCACCGATCATCCTCGCGTCTTGCGATTGTCGACCGTCCAAGCCGCAAGCGATGAAGACGCTGCATCGAAGTGGCGCGTGGAAGATTTGCGATTCGGTTTGCCGCGGTTAGAGCCTTCGCTTGAGCACTCCTGGACGCCGCAACATTTGTCATTGCAGAATCTGCGTGCATTCTCCGTCAAAAAAGGATGCTACCCCGGCCAGGAAATCGTTGCCCGCACGCATTTTCTCGGTAAATCCAAGCGTGATTTGATCTTGCTGCATAACGCCGATATGCAGGACGGTTTGGTTTGTACGGCTTCATTGGATGGCGAGACGTACTCGCAAATTGTCACGTCCATTGATGCAGCACCACCGCCGGAAGCGATTGCTTTCTGGGATGGTTTGGCGAGATAGGAAATTTTTTCGCGGGATTTAACCCCATTCGCTGAGTTGGTTCGTTATAGCTTTCAAACCAACCCAAAAAATGGAGTTTCCCATGCGTCACCTTTCCCTGAAAATCACTGCGCTCACGATCGCAGTCGCGCAAGTTCTCGCGTCACCCGTCAGCGCAACGTCGCCCGTCAAGCCGCCACGCACGATCGACGACATGCGATTGCTGTACTGCCCTGCTCCGTTAACGGTGAGCGAGGAAGAAGCGATGGGTAACCGCGTTCGCGCATACTCCGGTAAGTCTGTCGGAAGGGTCCCAATGCCTTCGCCGCCACAGCCACCGGTCGTATTCGACGAACCAACTGCAATGGCATATCGCACGATGCCTGCTCCTCCGCCAGCGCCTCCTGCACCACCCGCACGTCCAGCGCCTCCGGCAACGTCAGTTGCGATGTCGCAACCTGTTGCAGAGATGGCTATGGCAACAACCCAAAGAGCCATGGGCAAACCATACATCGGCAATCCATTCCCGCAAAATCGCGAGAAGTACGCGCACAAGGATGACAACCGCGTGCAACGCACCGCTGACAATCCAGTCTCAACGTTCTCCGTTGATGTCGATACAGGCAGCTATACGAATGTGCGCCGCATGATTTGTTCGGATAACTTCCTGGCCGCAGATGCCGTACGCGCCGAAGAATTTCTCAACTACTTCGACTTCAATCACCCTGCACCGACGTCGCGTGCCGTGCCGTTCCTCGTGACAACAGAACTGTCGCAAGCCGTGTGGAATCCGCAACGTGAAGTCATGATGATTGGCATCAAGGGCTATGACGTGGATCAGTCGCAGTTGCCGCCGGCGAATTTGGTGTTTTTGATTGACACTTCCGGATCGATGGATGAGCCGAACAAATTGCCACTCGTGAAATATTCGATGGAAAAAATCATCTCGCAACTCCGTCCTCAGGACCGCGTTTCGATCGTGACGTATGCAGGTTCCGCAGGTCTCGTGCTTGAACCGACTTCCGGCGCGAACAAGAACAAGATCCGTGATGCCATCAAGCGCATGGATGCCGGTGGTTCAACGAACGGCGGCGAAGGGATTGAACTTGCTTACGCCACCGCGAAGAAAAACCTCATGAATAACGGCATCAACCGCATCATCCTGGCAACCGATGGTGACTTCAACGTCGGCACCGTCAACACGGAAATGTTGAAGAACATGGTGGCGGATCAACGCAAGTCGGGAGTGTCGTTGACGACGCTGGGTTTCGGGTCGAATAACTACAACGATGAATTGTCGGAGCAACTGGCGAACATCGGCAACGGTAACCACGCATACATCGACTCGCCGTTTGAAGCCGATCGCGTCATGCGTCGCGAACTCAAGTCGACGTTGTTTACGATTGCGAAGGACGTCAAAATCCAAGTCGAATTCAACCCTGCCCTCGTTTCCGAATACCGTTTGATCGGTTACGAAAATCGCATGTTGAACGAAGAGGATTTCGCCAATGATCAAGTCGATGCCGGCGAAATCGGTGCAGGACATTCGATTACGGCGATCTATGAGATCACACGTGTCGGCTCCGGTGCTGATCGACTGCCAACGCGCAAGTATTCGGGCAACGCAACGCCGCGCGGAAACTCCAACGAACTTGCAACGGTTAGCATGCGTTACAAGCTACCAAATGAAGAGTCGTCGAAGTTGCTGACGTATCCGATCGCGGCGAATGCCGGCAAGGCAAGTCAACAACTCAAGTTTGCGTCTGCGGTCGTTGGTGCAGCGGATTACTTGAAGGGCGGACGGAACTTCGACGGCTGGAATCTCGACAGCATGATCGCAACGGCTTACGCGAACATTGGCAATGACCCTGACAAAACCCGTCAGCAATTCGCCGGCCTGATGCAGATTGCACGTGCGATGAAGGCCGGAGAAGTTTCGTCGCAGGGCGATTCCGAGTAATCTGGGTGGCATGGATGGCACACCCGTCACTAGCGATGATGAATTGATGCACGCGTACGTGGCGGGTGATGCTGTCTCTTTTGAAACGTTGTATCGACGTTATGCCGATCGGCTGCATGGTTACATTTACCGGTTGGTGCAGAACGAAGCGGTCTGCGATGAGATTTATCAGGACACGTGGCAGCGAGTCATTCAAGCGCGCGAAAGTTATCGTGCAGATGGAACGTTCAAGGCATGGTTGTTTCAGATTGCGCACAATCGTGTGAGGGATTTTTGGCGATCGAAGTCGATTTCGCTGGAAGTGCCGGATGTCGATGGCGCGTTTACCGAGAACCTCAGTCATGACGAGACACCGGAAGCGGAGTTGAGTGTTTTTGAAACGCGTCGACGGGTGCGGATGGCATTGGATGAGTTGCCTGCTGAGCAGAAGGCCGCCGTTTTGATGCGGCTCGACCAGGAAATGACGTTGGAGGAAATCGGTGTGGTGATGGGCGTCAATCGCGAAACGGTGAAGTCACGGCTTCGCTATGCGATGGACAAGTTACGGCAGAGGATGAGCACATGAGCGATAAATTTGATGATGCTTTGACGCCGGAAGAACAGCGCCTCGCAGCGTTGCTGGCCACGGATGCGCCGAAGCGCAAGCCGAATCCTGCGTTGGATGCGGCGATTTTGAGCGCTGCGCGTGATGCCGTTGCACCTAAGCCCGCTGCAACACCAATCAAGCGAAACAAATGGGCGCCGTATGCAGGACTTGCTGCAACTGTTGCGCTTTCAGGCTTCCTGTTGCTGCGCTATGGCAACGTGGATGACATCCCCAATGTACCGAACGCAAGTGACGCCTCACAGGATCAAGCGTCCGCACCGGCGGAATCGGCGGTACCGGTAGGAGCCGTTGCTGACGAGGTGACCACAGCAAATTCTGCCGCAACTGAAGTCGCAGCTGTTGCACCACGAGCCGCGACGGTGGTTAGCAGGCCTGCCGAGAAACGGAGAGTCGCGCATACGATCGCAGCTGCGCCACCCGCGCCTCCGCAACCACCAGTGGTCTTCGATGACCCCTCGCCCATCGCATACCCTGCGCCTCCTCCTGCCCCTCCCGCACCACCTTCGCGTCCTGCACCACCTGCGCCGCCTGTATCTCCTGCACCACAAGCAGTTGCGGCCGAAGCCGCCGACGCGCCAGTCAAGGAAATTTCAGCTGAGCGTAGTTATTCAGGACGTAGCCAAGCGATGTCTGCGAAATCCGTCGGCAGAATACCTGTTGCAGGCGCACGGATGGTCAGCATTCCTTTCAGCGAAGACGCGAAACTGGACCGAGACGCGTGGATCAGGCGCGTCGAGCAACGGCTCGCGCAAGGCGATCGCGATGGCGCGAAGGAAAGCCTCAACGCATTGTTGAAGCGACATCCCGACGCAACACTACCGAAGGCTTTGGAAGAACTCCGCTAGAACGCAGAGTTGATCCGCGCAACGATTTCTTCCTCGCTTGGAATCACCGCCAAGGCAGCACCCGCCAACGGCGTATACGTATCCGCGCCGGTGATGCGTTCGATCGGCAACTTGCCGAAATCATTCTCGACCAGTGATGTCACGATCGCTTCACCGACGCTTGCGCTGTGGCGACCCTCATCAACGACGAGGATGCGACGGGGATCGCCGAGGTTTTTGACCATCCATTTCGGATCGAATGGAACCAACCAACGAATATCGAGAACTTCAACTTGCCATTTGCGTTCTAAAGCAATCTGACGCGCAGCACGTAAACTCATCGGCACACCGTTGCCATACGTCACGATCGTGAGATCATTGCGCGCCTTCGGCTTCACTGCGCCATCTGAAACGAAAGCAGAAGAATATTTGCGGCCTTCACCGATTTTGATGGCTTTATCCGGTGCAGGATATGGAAACTGCCACAAACCGTCGCCTGGCTCCCACAGATCCTTGGTCATGTACAACGCAATCGGCTCGAGGAAAATACTCACCCGTCCATCCACCGCGCTCAAGGCCATCTGCGTACGCAACATCATCGCAGCGTCATCACCACGCGATGGACAACCAACGATGAGCCCAGGTACATCACGCAATGCGGCAAACGAATTGTCGTTGTGGAAGTGACCGCCAAAACCACGTTGGTAGCCAAGTCCGGCAATGCGCACGACCATCGGATTCGCGAATTGATTATTCGAGAAAAACTGCAATGAAGCCGCCTCACCCCGAATCTGATCACACGCATTGTGGAAGTATGCGAGATATTGAATCTCAGGGATCGGCATCATCCCGACATTCGCGAAGCCTTGCGCCATGCCGAGAATCATCGTTTCATCCAGCAGCGTGTTGAAGACGCGACGGGAACCGAAGGCTTTCTGCAGGTTCTTAGTGATCGTGTAAACGCCACCCTTCTGCGCAACGTCCTCACCGAACACCAACGTCGATGGATACTTCGCCATCACATCATGCAGCGCTTGATTGATCTGAATCGCCATGTGACGTGGCGGCTGATCTTCCGGCAGCTTATCGCCGAAAACTTCCGCGCGCCGCGCATCGTAATCATTCCGCTTCGCTTCTGCATTCACGGCAGCTGGCGAATACGGCGCCAACGGTTTCATGATGTCCTTAAGCTTCGAAAGCTTCGGACGCTTGTCCGCCTTCTCAGCCGCATCGAAACACTTCGCACGGATCTCTTCGTTGAACGCCAGCAATTTCTCCGGCGTCATCAGACCACGCGACAAAACCAACGCGGCGGAACGCAACAACGGATCGGATGCTTCGACGGCACACAACTCATCAATCGGACGCCATTCAATTTCGAAGTCCGTACCCGCGTGCCCCATGATACGCGTTGTACGCAAATGCAAGAACGTCGGACGGCGCGTCGTGCGGCAATGCTCCACAGCACGCTGCACATCCGCGAAACCACCCTCAAGATCCAGCCCATCGGCATAGAAGTAATCCAAACCATGCATGTTGGAGAAACGCGATGCGATCCAGTTGGTGGGTGTTTTGACGGAGATACCAATGCCGTTGTCTTCGCAAACAAACAGAACAGGTGCCGGCAAACCCTGGTGCGCGGTCCATGCCGCTGCGTTGAACGCAGTTTGCGCGGTCGCGTGATTCGCGGAGGCATCACCGAACGAACAAATCGTGATGCTGTCATCCGGCACTGGCAACGCATGCTTCAAGCGCTTCGCGGATTCAATCGCAACAGCGGTTCCCAAAGCCTTCGGCAAATGCGACGCAATCGTCGAAGTCTGCGGCAAAACCCACAATGGCTTCGAACCCCAAACCTTGTGACGACCACCGGATGCCGGATCTTCCGAGCTCGCCGCAAACGACAACGCCGAATCCATGATCGGATCCATGTCCGGCAACTTGCGGAATCGCTCTGCCATGAAGGCACCGGAACGATAATGCAAAAACGCCATGTCCGTATGCCGCGTCGCCCGCGCCACCATCGCATTGCCTTCGTGACCCGAAGAACCGATCGTGTAGAACACTTTGTTTTGGACACGCAACACACGTGCCATCAAATCCAAATGACGCGAAATCAATTGCGATTCAATCAACTCGAGAAGATCGTGATCAGATAACGACGACGAACCCGCCGCAGAATCACCCTTCCAATCGCGCACAAACTCGACCCAGTTGTCGTCACAAATCTGCGCACGGTTCAAACCCTTCATTCGCGCAGGGATGGGATCAGGAACGTTTCGGAACATTACGGACTCAACAAATCAAGAAATTTCAGACGGTTCGTGGCCCACTCCTCGCGGGACTGATGCCACAACTCCACTTCAACGCCACTACCAGCAGGCGGCAGCTCAACGACTTCTTCGGTGTGCGAACCTAAACGACGCGCGAGAACTTTCGATGCTTCATTTGGCGCTTGAATCGAATGCACGATCCGCGTCCAACCAAGATTGTCGAACGCCCAATCCATCGTCGCGGCCGCAGCCTCGAGCGCATAACCCTTGCCAAAAAACTTCGGTCTTATCGCCCAACCCACTTCATGCCCGGGCCAATCAAGCGGATACCAAGGTCCCACTTGACCGACGAACTCACCCGATGACTTCTCGACGATGGAAAACATCGCGAACCCTTGTAACTGCCACGCACCCGGCATTTGCAAAAACCGTCGCCACGCGCCCGGCTGATCCAAATGTCCACCAATGTAGCGCGCCGCGTCTTCATCACAGACGATCTCGCAATAGCCTGCGAAGTCCTCAATGACAGGAACGCGCAACAGCAACCGCGACGTTTCGATCGAAGGGCCTTGCAGTGGCGTCACCAAGCTCATCGTGATTTAGAACGCGTTGATGCCCGTCAGTTCACGACCAATGACCAACTGGTGCACCGTCTCGGTGCCCTCATACGTGATCACGGACTCGAGATTCAATGCGTGACGGATGGCGTTGTGTTCGGTGGTAATACCGGCACCGCCGAGCAAATCGCGGCACTCACGCGCGATATCAATCGCCATGCGGCAGTTGTTCCACTTCGCCAGCGACACATGCTGCGGCATCATGGTGCCTTCGTCCTTCATGCGACCCAGGCGTAAGGCCATCAACTGCGCCAACGTGATGCGGCGGGCCATTTCGGCCATCTTGATCTGTGCACTTTGCGTTGCGGCGACTGGACGGTCAAACAAAATACGCTCACCCGTATACGCCAACACTTCCTGCAAGCAAGCTTGTGCGGATCCAATCGGACCCCACGAAATGCCGTAACGCGCTTGCGTCAAACAACCCAACGGACCCTTAAGTCCCTTGACGTTTGGCAAACGATTTTCTTCAGGGACACGGACGTTGTCGAAGAACAACGCACCGGTGATTGACGCGCGCAGCGACATCTTGTGCTTGATTTCCTGCGCCGTAAATCCAGGTGTACCCTTCTCGATCACGAAGCCTTGAATGCCATCTTCCGTTTGCGCCCAGACGATCGCGATGTCGGCGATGGTGCCGTTGGTAATCCACATTTTGGAACCGTTGATGACCCAATCCGAACCGTCGCGCTTCGCATGTGTCTTCATGTTCGAAGGATCCGAACCACCGTGCGCTTCGGTCAAGCCAAAGCAACCAATCGTCTTGCCCGCTGCCATCGAAGGCAACCAACGTTGGCGCTGTTCTTCAGTACCGTACGCGTAGATCGGATACATGCACAACGAGGACTGCACCGAAACGAATGAACGCAAACCGCTGTCGCCGCGCTCGAGCTCCTGACAGATCAGACCATAAGAAACGGAATTCAATTCAGCGCAACCGTATTCGGCCGGTAGCGATGAGCCGAGCAAACCTAATTCGGCAACTTCCGGAATCCACTCCTTCGGGAATCGGGCTTCATCGAATGCATCACCGATAATCGGCAAAACCCGCGAATCCACGAATTTCGCCGTCGCCTCCTGGACTGCCCGCTCCTCTTCTGAGAGCATCGAACGAATGTCATACAAATCCAGAGGATTCAAACCCATGAGACGAAATTCCGTGTTTTGATGAATCCCTATTGTAGCCTTTCATGAACACCCAAAAAAACAGGGTTCACCTTTCGGCAAACCCTGCTCCGTAAGATCCCCTGATCAATTGGGGCTACAGCAAACTTGATTTAGCGGGCAACCACGACACCGTTGCGGATTGGAAGCGTCGCACCCTTCGGACGGCTTGCGGTACGCAAAGTACCCGTCTGGCCGTTCGGCTGACGATAGGTCACAAGATAACCGGTCGTCTTCGTCGTGGTCGACTTATCCGTCACCGTGCGGCATTGACGCTCGGTTGTGGTGTAAACACGGCCACCGACATGACGACGGTCAACGCGGTTACCAATGAAACCACCGGCGACCGCACCAGCTGCCGTCGCTGCTTTACGACCGGTGCCACCACCAACCTGATTACCGACCAGGCCACCAATCACAGCACCTGCAACCGTACCGCCAACGTTACCGTCACGTTCCGGTGCGCGGCGTTGTACGGCAACGTCATTACAGACCTGACGTGGCGTATTCTGCGCGACCGACTTTGTGATCGGGTCCACGTTGAGGATCGTTGCGCGCGATGGCGCCGCAGGCTTTGGAGCGGCCGCCGGAGCAGCTGTGGCAACGAGCGATGCTGGTTGCAGTTGCGTCGGCGCAACTTGCGCAGGTTCAATCGTTTGCGTTGGCGAAGCAAATTCCTGCGAAAGGTTCGCGTTATCAGCCGTAACCGGCATGATGATCTGCGAAGCTGGCTGACCGGCAGTTTGACTGAAGTTAATCGTATTGTATGCGGCATACGCGACACCGCCCATTACTGCTGCACCAAGTGCAATTGCCAAAACAGTCTTATTGTTCACAGGTTTTCTCCTCTTTCGAACAATGGTCATTTCTGACCCTTGAACCCATTAGAACCTTTCGTTCCTTAATCAATGCCAGCGCAAAAGTTAAAACCCCTTGTTTTGTGCCCTCAAACCACCCATTCTGAAATCATGGTTAATCTTTGGGTAGGGACCCGTTAATGAGAACTCCAATTGTTGCTTTACTCATGCGCTTTCTCGGCGGACTGCGCTTCCCCACACTGCTGAAGCTTTCCGCAGTGTTGTTCGTCATTTCATTGTTCACGCCGATTCCGATGATTGATGAGTTGATCTTTGGTTTGACGACGTTGATTTTGGCATCGTGGAAGAAGCATTCGGACGAAAAGAAAATTCCGAAGGCCGATCCAAACGCACGTCCGGTCATCGAGCACAACGAAGTCAACAAGCGCCGCTAACGCTTCATGCAGCTCGTCGATACGCACTGTCATCTTGATGCAGCGTCGTTCGATGCAGATCGTGACGCGGTGATTCGGCGAGCACGTGATGCGGGAGTGACGAGACAAGTCATTCCCGCCATCAATCGCGAGACTTGGGACGCCGTTCGTTTGCTATGCGAGCAATACGACGGACTTTACCCTGCCTACGGATTTCATCCGATGTATCTCGATGATCAGAAGCATGAGTACGTGGATGAACTCCGCGAATACGTTGCCAATCATAAGACGTATGCCATCGGCGAGTGCGGGCTCGACTTCTTCGTCGAAGGATTGGATGCGGATGAGCAGAAGTGGTTTTTTGAAGAGCAATTACGCATCGCACGTGATTTGAAGTTGCCCGCGATCATCCACGCGCGCCGTGCTGTTGACCAAGTGCTGTCAGCGATCAAACGCTTTGGTCCGTTGACCGGTGTCGTGCATAGCTTTCCAGGCAGCTACGATCAAGCGAGTCGCTTGAATGATCTGGGTTTCAAAATCAGTCTCGGCGGCCCGATCACCTACGAGCGCGCGAACAAGTTGCGTGGTTTGGTCAAAACGATTCCGCTCGAATGGCTGATGCTGGAATCCGATGCACCCGATCAACCGGATTCGCAAATTCGCGGGCAACGCAATGAGCCTAATCGCGTGCGACGCATCTGCGAAGAAGTGGCTTTGTTACGTGATGAAGATGAAACACACATCGCCGCAGTCACTACGGACAATGCAATTAAGCTGTTTGGGCTTCCCGCTTAGCGCGGATTTTCAAGAGCAATGCAATCACTTTCGCGCATGCTGCGAAAGCAAACGCGCCGGTGACGTGCGTGACCGAACCGAGTCCACCGCCGCAATCAATATTCAACGCGGCATCACCGCTGACATTTGGACGGATGCCGCAGACCGTACCGTCGGCTTGTGGGTATTGCACGTTTTGTAAGGAATAAACGGCGTAAACACCGAAGTAGCGATCCTTACTTTTCGGGAAGTTGAATTCCTCACGCAGCTTACGGCGAATCAACGCAAGCATCGCATCGTGTTCGGTCTTCGAAAGATCGCGCGTACGAATCAATGTCGGATCCGTTCGTCCACCGGCAGCACCAACAATCACTAAAGGCAATTTGCGCCGACGGCACCATGCAGTCATCTCAACTTTCACGCGGAAACTATCGCACGCATCGAGCACGACGTCGTAATTGTTATCGAGCAATTCCGCCATGTTCGACGGTGTCAAAAAAGACTCCACCACCGACACATCAATCGCCGGATTGATGGCACGCAAACGATCTGCCATGAGATGTGCTTTGCTGCGACCGTAGTTTGGCTCGTGCGCTGGCAACTGTCGATTCGTGTTCGAAACACAGACGTCGTCTGCATCGATCAAAGTGATGTGACCAATGCCGGTACGCGCCAATGCTTCCGCGGCCCAAGATCCCACGCCACCGATCCCAATGATGACGACACGTGATTGCGCAAAAAATGCAAGCGCACCCTTCCCGTACAGCCGGTCAACGCCGGCGAAGCGATCGGTCCAGGTGGAATCGAGAGTTTTTGACATGAACATATTCTAGCGGTTGCCGATTACGGTGATCGTGCTAAATTAATTTGAGTCTCCCAACGGATTTGGCCACGATGAATCAACCGGTTTCAGAAACCAAGAGCGGTAACGCGTTTGCGAAGTATTTTTTCATGCTGATCCTCGGCGCAGTGATCGGTGCGTTCGGTGCCGTCTATGCGTTGAATGCATTGCACAGCAATCCCGAAGGCAAGTTCCGCGATGGGATGATGAACACGTTCGGCTGGAACATGGGTCAGCTGAAGAAGAACGTCGCCGAAGCCAAGTGCACGCCGACCGACACCATTCCACGCATTCAGGCGATCAATGTCATGGCGCGTGATCTCGAAGCGGCATTTCCGAAGTTGGCGGATGAGCCGGAGTTCGTGAAGCAGGCAACGAATCTACGCACGGCCTCGAACAATGCATTGATGGCACCGCCGCAAACTTGCGATGGCGTCGGTGAAGCGATGCGTAACATGGGCATGGCCTGCGAGAGTTGCCACAAGTCGTTCAAGGACTGAACGATCACCCAAACAAAAACCCGGCGATTGCCGGGTTTCTGTTGCGTCCTTGCCGTACTAAACGTACGAGGGTACTAACTTAGACGGGTTGAACGGCGTCAGCCTGCAAACCCTTTTGGCCCTGGACGACCGTGAAAGTCACTTGTTGACCTTCCTTGAGGCTCTTGAAGCCATTGGATTCGATCGCGCGGAAGTGAACGAAGACATCTTCGCCATTTTCACGGCTGATAAAACCAAAGCCCTTGGCATCATTGAACCACTTGACGGTACCGGTTTCGCGGTTTGACATAACTTACTTGCTCCATGGAACTAATTAAAAAAGCGCACGTTGAATCCGCGAGAATTCAATTTACGGCTGCGTTGCATGGAGGAAGCGAGATCTAATATCAGGGTTCGGAAACCCGATGTTCAGGCCACGGTTCACAGTGACCCAAGCAATTACAGCAATTGAACATTAACGTTTCCAAAATTCATTTGCAATCGTTTGCAAAACTTTAGTTAATATTGATGCAGAAATATTTTTTCGATTTGGGTGTTTCGTCACATTTTGATGGAACACGGACGCGTTTTCACGGCTTGCCAACCTGGAATCCCAATGGATAACACCACCCTGTATTACCTGATCGCCGCAGTCCTCGTCGTTGTCGGCATCCTCGGCACGATCTTGCCCGCGATTCCTGGCTTGCCGCTGATGTATGTCGGCATGATCATCGCCGCCTGGGCCGGTGATTTCCAGAAAGTCAGCATCGGGACCCTCGTCTTCCTCGGTATCCTGACGGTCCTGTCGTTCGGGGTCGATTTCATGGCCGCTCGTATGGGCGCGAAACGCGTCGGCGCTTCCAGGCTTGCACTAATCGGTGCGGTGATTGGGACGTTCGCGGGGATATTTTTTGGACCTTTAGGCTTATTTATAGGTCCTTTCGCGGGTGCAGCCATCGGTGAGCTCATCAATCAGCGCGACATCAAGAAGGCAACGCAGGTCGGCATCGGCACGACGTTCGGTATTATCATCGGCATCGTGTTCAAACTCGGTCTCGCGTTTGCGATGTTGGGTCTTTTCGCGTTCGCCTGGTTCACCGGCAATCCTGTTTTGGCGTCGTAGTTCGTCGGCTAACGGCGCGGGCTTTACCTACTTCAATTTCAGATTCCGCTGATTTTTCGGCGGGCTCGACCGTGCCACGCTGTCTTCATTGACAAAATGACAGCACTTTCTCAAAATGACAGCACTACCCCAACTTCTCGCAGGTGACGCCGTGCCTGTCATGACGATCCGCAACATTCCGGAAAATGTCCACAACGCTCTGAAAGTCCGTGCCAAGCGCAACGGCAGGAGCGCCGAAGCCGAAGTGCGCGCGATTCTTGAGGAAGTCATGTTTCCGCCCGACCGCATCAAGCTCGGCACGCTTCTCCGCCAAATCGGTGAAGAATTCCAACTGACCGAAGAAGAGATCGCCGGCTTTGAAGACAAGCAAATGCCCCGCGAGCCATTGGACTTCAGCTGATGATTTTGGACACCAATGTTGTATCGCTCGCGATGCGTGTGGGTGATGAGTCGGCTGCCTTGCGTTGGTTAAACGCGCAGGAGCAAGAAACACTGTTCATTACATCAATAACGATTGCAGAAATCGAAAAAGGAATTGCAATACTTCCTGAAGGTCAAAGGAAATCCGCATTATTGGAACGATTCCGAACGGCTGTCGTACCAGTATTCCAAGGACGGATCATTTCGTTCGATGCGAATGCAGCATCGGAGTACGCTCATCGCTACGCTAACGCACGCTCCAGAGGCATTGCGGTTGATTTCAACGACGGCTACATCAGCGGCATCGCGGCTGCGAATAAGATGACCGTCGCCACACGCGACACGATCCCCTTCGAAGCGATGGGGATCAAGACGATCAATCCGTGGGAAAGCTAACTTAGCTTTCTACGACGACTGGAATCTTGCCGATACGCGATTGCCACTCACGTGGACCCGTTTGGTGCACCGAGACGCCCTGAGAATCGACGGCAACCGTCACTGGCATATCTTTCACTTCGAACTCGTAGATCGCTTCCATGCCGAGATCTTCGAAGCCAACGACGCGGGCGGCCTTGATCGCCTTCGAGACGAGATACGCAGCACCGCCGACCGCCATGAGATACGCGGACTTGTGCTTCTTGATGGCTTCGATCGCAATCGGACCACGCTCAGCCTTGCCGATCATGCCAAGCAAACCGGTTTCATCAAGAATCTGCGGCGTGAACTTGTCCATGCGCGTAGCTGTCGTTGGACCCGCAGGACCTACTACTTCTTCGCGGACTGGATCGACCGGTCCGACGTAATAGATGAAGCGACCCGTCAAGTCGACCGGCAATTTCTCGCCCTTGTTCAACATGTCGATCATGCGCTTGTGCGCGGCATCGCGACCCGTCAACAACTTACCGTTGAGCAACAAAACATCACCTGGCTTCCACGAAGCCACTTCTTCCTTCGTGATCGAATCGAGATCAACGCGACGACCCTTCGAAGTGTCATACGTCAACTTCGGCCAATGTTCCAGCGATGGCGGATCCAAAGCAACTGGGCCCGAACCGTCCAACGTGAAATGCGCGTGACGTGTTGCGGCGCAGTTTGGAATCATCGCAACCGGCAAGTTTGCTGCGTGCGTCGGGAAATCCTTGACCTTAATATCGAGAACCGTGGTCAAGCCGCCAAGACCCTGTGCGCCAATGCCGAGAGAGTTGACCTTGTCGTACAACTCCAATCGCAGTTCTTCGGCACGCGAAGAAGCACCCCGTTCCTTCAAGTCATTGATGTCGATCGGCTCCATCAACGATTCCTTGGCAAGCAACATCGCCTTCTCGGCTGTCCCGCCGATGCCGATGCCGAGCATGCCAGGCGGACACCAACCTGCACCCATCGTTGGAACCGTCTTCATGACCCAGTCGACAATCGAGTCGGATGGATTGAGCATCGCGAACTTTGACTTCGCTTCCGAACCACCACCCTTCGCGGCGACGATGACGTCGACGGTGTTGCCGGGAACGATTTTCACATTCACTACCGACGGCGTGTTGTCCTTCGTGTTCGTACGCTTGCCGGCGGGATCCGCTAACACGGATGCACGCAACTTATTGTCAGGATCGGCGTAGGCGCGGCGCACACCTTCATTGCACATGTCTTCGAGCGACATCGTGGCGTCATCCCAGCGAACGTTCATGCCGACTTCCAGGAAGACGGTGACGATGCCGGTGTCCTGACACAACGGACGGTGACCTTCGGCGGCCATGCGGGAGTTAATCAAAATCTGCGCCATCGCATCCTTCGCCGCCGGAGACTCTTCCTTCTCGTACGCCGCAGCGAGGTTGGTGATGTAATCGACCGGATGGTAGTACGAGATGTACTGCAACGCATCCTCGACGGACTGGATCAAGTCCGCTTGCTTGATGGAAACTGGCGAAAAATCCTGTGGATTGCCCGAACGGTCGTTTGCAGTCATTTCTGTGCGATCTTCCCAAAAATAGCCCTCTATTTTACACCTTCCCGCAAAAGCAGGCTTCGGTCGCAACGTGGGAGTTGATACAATTGGAGGTTGATTTTTTGACTCATAGGTTTGCAAGCTTCAATGTCCGCAGCGTTCGGCACCGCCACCGTTACCTCCATCCACCACTGGACCGATGATTACTTCAGCTTCACGACGACGCGTGATCCGGGGTTGCGGTTTGAGAATGGACAGTTCGTGATGATTGGTTTGCAGACCGAAGGCAAGCCTCTGATGCGCGCCTATTCCATCGCGAGTGCGAATTGGGAAGAGGAACTGGAGTTTTTCTCGATCAAAGTCCAAAACGGACCGCTGACTTCGCGACTGCAGAATATTCAAATTGGCGATGAGATTTTGATTGGGCGCAAGCCGACCGGCACTTTGTTGCTGCACGATTTGCTGCCCGGCCGCAATTTGTATTTGCTCGGCACCGGCACCGGCTTTGCGCCTTGGCTGTCGTTGATCAAGGACCCGGAAGCGTATGAGCGTTTCGAAAACATCATTGTTTGCCACGGCGTCCGCAACGAAACCGATCTTTGCTACCGCGACTACATCACGAAGGAATTGCCGAATCACGAATTCCTCGGCGAGATGGTGCGCGAGAAGTTGAAGTACTACCCTGCCGTGACGCGCCATGATTTTGAGGTTAATGGCGTGAGCCACCGTGGTCGTTTGACGGCGTTGATGGGCAGCGGGCAGATGATGGAAACGCTCGGCGTCGCTCCATTGGACAGTGCTGTCGACCGCGCGATGGTCTGCGGCTCCCCTGCAATGCTCGCCGATTTCCGTGAACTGCTCGACTCTCGCGGCTTCGTTGCGGCACCGCGGATTGGGACGCCGGGACAGTATGTTTTTGAAAGAGCTTTCGTCGAAAAGTAATTAGCTGTCTGATTGCGAAATCATGACCTCTGATACATAGCGATTTATTGATGGGTGCAGTACGCTAGAGGAATAACCTCTCCGTCAGGCTCCCCCCATGAAAAAGACCCTCATCCTCGCGATCGCCGTCGTCCTCGGAACGACCCTGGCCTATACGGTCGCGAATGCCGCACCCAAGACTCCGAAGACCTCCAAGAACGCAAAGGCAGCGACTTTGAAGACGCAGAACATTTTCAATGCGGTCAGTCCGCTCGATTTGCATTACCCGCAATTTGACAAGATCAAGGACAGCGATTTTGGGCCGGGCTTCGATCTGGGAATGGCAGAGCATTTGAAGGAAGTGGAAGCGATCGCGAATTCGAAAGCGGCACCGACCTTCGAGAACACGATCATTGCAATGGAGAAAGCCGGCGGTACGTTGACGCGTACGGCGACGACGTTCTACAACCTGCAAAGCACTGACACGAATCCAACGCGCGACAAGATCGATGAGACATACGCACCGAAGCTCGCGGCGCATAACGACAAGGTCATGTTGAATCCTAAGTTGTTCAAGCGTGTTGAAGCCTTGTACAACGGTCGCAATTCGGCGAACTACAATCCTGAGCAACTGCGTTTGGTTGAGCGTTATTACGAAAATTTCGTTCGCGCCGGTGCCAAGTTGTCGGCAGCGGATCAAGCCAAAATCAAGCAAATCAACGGCGAACTTGCGAAGTTGGGTACGCAGTTTTCGCAGAACGTCCTTAAGGAAGTGAATGACTCTGCGGTGTTGGTCGATAGCGCCGCTGAATTGAAAGGCTTGAGCGAAGACGAAATCAAGGCAGCTTCCAAGGCAGCCGAAGAAAAGGGTCACAAGGGTAAGTATCTCGTCAAGCTGCTTAATACGACTGGCCAACCACCACTCACGAATCTTGAGAATCGTGCACTTCGCGAAAAAATCTTCAAGGCATCCGTTGCGCGCGGTTCGCGTGGCAATGCATTCGATAACACCGGCATCATCTCGAAAGTAACGAAGCTGCGTGCAGAACGTGCGGCGATGCTCGGCTATCCGAACTATGCTGCGTATGCCCTCGCCGATCAAACTGCGAAGACGCCGGAAGCCGTCAACGACATGCTGGGCAAGTTGGTCGGACCTGCGGTTGCAAACGCGAAGAAGGAAGGCGCAGAACTGCAAGCAATGATCGATGCTGAGCAAAAGGCGAAGGGTCAACCAACCTTCCAGCTCGAACCATGGGACTGGGCGTATTACACCGAGAAGGTCCGTCAAGCGAAGTACAACTTTGACGAAAACCAACTCAAGCCATATCTCGAAATGCGCAATGTTCTTGAGAACGGCGTGTTTTTCGCGGCGAATAAGGAATTCGGTTTGACGTTCAAGGAACGCAAGGATCTGCCGAAGTATCGTGATGACATCTGGACTTACGATGTGTTCGACAAGGATGGCTCTAAGCTTGCGATCTTCATTTTTGACCCGTATGCGCGTGCGTCGAAGAATGGTGGCGCTTGGATGACCTCATACGTCGATCAAAGCGCCTTGACCGGTTATAAGCCTGTCGTCGCGAATCATCAGAACATCACGAAGCCGGAAGGCAATGCGCCTGCTTTGCTGACGTGGGATGAAGTGACGACGATGTTCCATGAGTTCGGTCACGCGCTGCATGGGATGTTCTCGAATGTGTCCTACCCGACGTTCTCGGGCACCAACGTTCCTCGCGACTTTGTAGAATTCCCATCGCAGGTGAACGAGATGTGGGCCGATTGGCCGGAAATTCTCGCCAACTACGCGAAGCATTATCAAACCGGCGCACCGATGCCGAAGGAATTGCTGGACAAGGTTCTCGCAACCAGCAAGTTCAACCAAGGCTTCACCACGACCGAATATCTCGGCGCGGCTATGCTGGATCAGAGCTGGCACCAACGTGCCGCGAAGGATCTTCCTGATGCGAAGGGTGTCGTTGCGTTCGAAAACGCAGCGTTGAAGGCGAACCACACGGATTATGCTGCCGTACCACCACGTTACAAGACGCCTTATTTCAGCCACATTATGGGCGGCTACGCGGCAGGCTACTATGCGTACATCTGGTCCGAGATTCTCGATGCGGGCACTGTGAAGTGGTTCAAGGATAACGGCGGTTTGTCGGCGGCCAACGGACAACGCTTCCGTGATGAGTTGTTGTCACGTGGCGGTTCGGTTGACGCAACCCAACTCTACAAAAACTTCACCGGTCAGGATCCGGACATTCAGCCACTTTTGGAACGTCGTGGTTTGGATGCCAAGGAATAGTTAGAGGTAGAGGTAGACTATCTAGAAGGGCCCGCGCTTTTGCGCGGGCTTTTTCGTGCGGTTCGAGAATGTGGCGCAGTTGGTGATGCGGGCTCTTACTCAATTGTATACCTCTACCTCTAACTGACCCTCAGTTATTCGACCAATCGCCCCCCATCGGTTAAATTAGAGGGATAACTTTCAAATGCAGGATTCCCTAAGAATGAGAAAAGCTCTTTTCATCGCGACTTCCATTGCACTTGCCACGACGGCAGGCTGCGCCACCACTTCAGTGACCAACGCTGATGGCACACCGACGGTCACGTCGACGGCATCAGCGGGAATTTTTGGCAAAGACAGCCCTTTGTCACTGAAATACCCGCAGTTCGACAAGATCAAGGACAGCGATTTCGCGCCTGCATTTGATCAAGGGATGGCGGAGGAGCTCGCTGATGTAGACCGCATCGTTCGTAATACTGCAGCACCAACATTCGAGAACACGATCGTTCCAATGGAACTTGGCGGCTCGAAACTGAGCCGTGCAACGACGGTGTTTTATGGCTTGAAGGGCACGGACACCAATGCCGAGCGCGATCGCCTGGACATGGAATATGCGCCGAAGTTCGCGGCTCACAGTGACAAGATCATGTTGAACCCGGACCTGTTCAAGCGCATCGAAACGATTTACAACGGCCGTAACAATGCCGGCTTGAATGCCGAGCAAATTCGTTTGGTTGAGCGTTATCACGAGAATTTTGTCCGAGCGGGTGCCAAACTCGCGCCATCGCAACAAGCACGCATCAAGGAAATCAACGGTGAGCTCGCGAAGCTCGGCAGCCAATTTAGCCAAAATGTTCTGAAGGAAGTGAACGCCTCCGCTGTCCTCGTCGATTCCGCAGACGAATTGAAGGGACTGACCGACGCGCAGATTCAAGCGGCTGCGAAGGCTGCAACGCAACGCGGTCAAACGGGCAAGTACTTGATCACGCTGTTGAACACGACCGGTCAACCGCCACTCACGAATCTCGAGAATCGCGCGTTGCGCGAGCGCATCTACAAGGCCTCCGTCGCCCGTGGCTCGCGTGGCAATGAGTTCGACAACACTGCGATCGTCTCGACGGTGACGAAGCTTCGTGCGGAACGCGCTGCGATGCTCGGCTACAAGACGTATGCTGACTTCGCGCTGCAAACGCAAACCGCCAAGACACCGCAAGCCGTCAATGCCATGCTCGGCAAGATGGTGGGACCAGCTGTCGCTAACGCCAAGAAGGAAGGCGCCGAACTGCAGAAGATGATTGACCGCGAGCAAAAGGCAAAGGGACAGAAGAGCTTCAAGCTCGAACCATGGGACTGGGCGTACTACACCGAGAAGGTTCGCCAAGCGAAGTACAACTTTGATGAGTCGCAACTCAAGCCATATCTGGAAATGAAGAATGTGCTCGAGAATGGCGTGTTTTTTGCGGCGGAGAAAGAATTCGGCATCACGTTCAAGGAACGCACCGATTTGCCGAAGTATCATCCGGACACCTGGATTTACGACGTCATTGATCACGACGGGAAACCGTTGGCGATCTTTATTTTTGACCCGTATGCACGTCCATCCAAGCGCGGTGGCGCATGGGCAAACGCGTACGTCCGTCAAAGCGGGTTGACCGGCAATAAACCAGTTTCGGCGAACCACCTCAACATCACGAAGCCAGAGTCCGGCCCAACGTTGCTGACCTGGGATGAAGTGACAACGACGTTCCACGAATTCGGCCACGCGCTGCATACGATTTTCTCGAATGTGACCTACCCGACTTTCGCGGGTACTGCTGTGCCGCGCGATTTCGTGGAGTTCCCATCGCAAGTGAACGAAATGTGGGCGGATTGGCCGTCGATCCTCGCGAACTACGCGAAGCATCATGAGACCGGCGCTCCAATGCCTCAGGCGTTGCTGGATAAGGTTTTGGCTTCGAGCAAGTTCAACCAAGGTTTCGCAACAACGGAATATCTCGGCGCTGCGATGCTGGATCAAAGCTGGCACCAGAAGACTGCTGCTGAGCTTCCGGACGCATCGCTGGTTGTTCCTTTCGAAAATGCGGCGCTGAAGGCCAATCGCACGGATTACTACGCAGTGCCACCACGCTACAAGACGCCGTATTTCAGCCACATTATGGGCGGCTACGCTGCAGGCTACTACGCGTACATCTGGTCGGAAGTTCTCGACGCGGGCACTGTGAAGTGGTTCAAGGATAACGGTGGTCTGACGCGTGCGAACGGTCAACGTTTCCGTGATGAGTTGCTGTCACGCGGCGGTTCGGTTGATGCGACGCAGTTGTACCGTAACTTCACCGGTAAGGATCCGGACATTCAGCCGCTGCTGGAGCGACGCGGGCTGACAGGGAAGTAAGTTAGAGGTATAGGTAGACTATCCAGTGGGAGCCCGCGATTTCGCGGGCTTTCTCTTTTTGGCGTAGCCAATGAAAACGCGCCCTAAGGCGCGCTTTCACTAAATCGTCTAACTCTACCTATAACTCATTCCGCGAAGAGTGAGCGGTACTTCGCGTCCGCGAGTGGCTTCAATTCTTCCGCCTTCATCACGACCTTGTCGACCGCATCTTCTGCGCCGTCTTTCGAGAAAACGAAGTAGATCGAAGAGATACGTCCGTCAGCGTTGGCGATTGGCTCCATGCCGACGAGCTTGCCACCCGCACCGCGAGCGTTGATTGCAGCCTGGGCCGAAGGAAACATCTGCGCGACCGTGACTTCAGACTTGCTCGATGGCAGCCACACCCAGCGCTTCATGATCGGCGTTGCCGAAGTGCCAGCGGTGAATTCACTGCCGTTCAGAGCAACGGCGGCAAATTGCGGCGTATTCGAGATGCTGGTGAAGTTCAACGAAAGCGTTGGCTTCTTTGAAATGTCCGTCGCGGGTGCGTGTGATGCAACCTTTTCCTTAAAGGATTTCACGGTGTCGTTCGCGAAGCCTTCGGCGACATCTGCCAAACCTTTGTACTGACCGACCGCTGGATCGTAACTGACCGCGACGAGGTAATTCGGAACATTCTCGGCAAAGTCCTTGAGCTGCACTTCAGCTGGCGCAAGTTTCTTCGGTGCTGAGGCAGCCGACTTCGTGGCATCAACCGCAGCCTTGTCGTCCTTGCCGCAACCGGCAACCAACAACACACCAACAACGGCAACACTCGCGAAAAATACTTTCATTCGGTAAAACTCAAATCTTCAATTGGCTTAGATTACCATTCCGCACGAGTCGGAATCAGCCCCTGTAACTCGGCGTCGGTCAGATTGCGCCACTGCCCGGGCTTGAGATGCCCGAGTTTGACGTTGCCGGTGCGGACGCGAACGAGTTTTTTGACACGGTAGCCAAAATGCGCTGCCATCAGTCGGATCTGACGGTTCAGTCCCTGCACCAGGATGATGCGGAAACCAACCGGGCCGATCTTCGAAGTCTTGCAAGGCAGCGTCATTTCGCCGTGAACTGGCACACCCTTCGCCATGCCACGGATGAATTGATCCGTGACGTCCTTGTTGACGGCGCAGAGATATTCTTTCTCGTGTTTGTTTTCGGCGCGCAAGATTTCGTTGACGATGTCGCCGTTGCTCGTGAGCAGGATCAAACCTTCCGAGTCTTTGTCGAGGCGTCCGATCGGAAAAATCCGCTTCTCATGCCCGACGAAGTCGACGATGTTGCCCTTGACCGCAGTGTCCGTTGTGCAAGTGACGCCAACGGGCTTGTAAAGTGCGATGTAGGTGTGGCGCTTTTGACCCTTGATTTTCGGACGCGGAACGAGCCGCTGACCACTGATCAAAATCAAATCATCTTCCGTGACTTCATAGCCAATGCCGACACGTTTGCCGTTGACGGTCACTTCACCGTTGGCGATTAAACGATCAGCCTCGCGACGCGAACAGTAGCCCGCGTTGGCAATGAACTTGTTGAGGCGAGTTGGACCCGCCCCACTCTCTTCAATTTCGTCAGACAATCAAGCCACCAAATCTTGGTACGACGGATTCTTGCGAATCCATGCTTCGGCATACGAGCAATCCGGCGAGACTTTCATGTCATTCGACTTCGCGTAATCCATTGCGGCTTGCACGAGCTTCGCTGCAATGCCACGACCGCCGATCGCGCCAGGAACCAGCGTATGCGTCAGGTGCAGAACGTCACCGCGCATTTCGTAGATCACCTGCGCTTCATAGCCATCTTCTTCGAGGACAAAACGCGTTTGATCCGCTTGATGTTCAATGTTCGACATGATTTTCTCCTTGTTTACTTATCATTATGGACTGAATGGCAGCCGCATCAACTTGCCCATGAATTCACCAACAATTGCCGGATCGAGGGCAAACAGGAAAAGCACGCCATAGATTGCACCCGACAAGTGAGCGTTGTGATTGGTGTTGTCGCCACCTGTGCGGTCTTTCCATATTGAATAACCGACAAATAACAGTGCATAAACGATCGCTGGCACCGGAATGAAAAACACGAAAATCAATTTCCATGGATTCACGAACGCGAACATCATGGTCGTCGCCGACACCGCGCCGGATGCACCGAGACTGCGGTAATTCATGTCATTGCCATGACGCAGGTATGTCGGAATCATCGCAACGACAATCGCACTGAGATAGAAGAGCAGGAATCCAAACTCACCGATGTGACTCGCCACTTCCCGCTCTGCGAACTGACCGAAGAAAAACAGCGTGATCATGTTGAACAGCAAATGCGTTGTGTCGGCGTGCACGAAACCGTGAGTGACGAAGCGATCGTATTGGTGCTTCTTTTTGACCGCATACGTCCAGAACATCAGGCGATCGAGCAACGCATAGTTCTGGAACGACAGGAACGACACAATCACCGTCACGGCGATTATCAATAGGGTCATCATGTGTGGTGGATCTCCTTCATTCGATCCAGTTTATTCCAACTCAGACCAGCGCGAATATGCGTGATCCAAATCGCTCTGCAAACTTGCGAGACGGTCGCTGATATCCATTGCACGTTGCGCATCGGCAAACGTATCCGGATGACTCATCTGCTCCGTAAGGCTCGCGATCTCCGTTTCCAGATGATCGATGCGCGCCGGCAACTCATCGAGCTCGCGTTGATCTTTGTAGCTGAGTTTTTTCTTCGGGGCTTCTACGTTCTTTGGCTCTTCTTTCGCCTTCGGCCTTTCATCCTGTTGTTGTTCGCGGCGCATCGCAAACTGCTGCATGTAATCAGAGTATCCACCGACCACTTCATCGACGTTGCCATTCCCATCGAAGCCCCACACCTGCGTCACCACGTTATCGAGGAATTCGCGATCGTGGCTGACGAGGATCAACGTGCCGGTGTAATCGGTGAGGATTTCTTCCAGCAACTCGAGCGTTTCGACGTCGAGATCGTTGGTCGGTTCGTCCATGACCAATAGATTGGCAGGTTGCGCAAAAAGCTTCGCCAACAACAACCGATTCCGCTCACCACCGGACAATGCCGTGATCGGGGCGCGTGCACGTTCCGGGCTAAACAGGAATTCCTGCAAGTAACCAATCGGATGCTTGCGCGCGCCATTCACTTCAACAAAGTCACGGCCTTCGCTCACGTTTTCGATCGCGTTCCAATCTTCACGCAACGTGTCGCGGTACTGATCGAAGTAGGCAACTTGGAGTTGCGTGCCGGTTTTGATGGAACCACTGTCGGGTTGCATTTGATCGAGCAGCAAACGGATCATCGTGGATTTGCCGCTGCCGTTCGCACCGATCAGACCGATGCGGTCGCCGCGCATGACCATCGTCGAGAAATCGTTGATGATCTTGCGATCGCCGAAATTCTTGGTGAGGTTTTCGATTTGGAAAACGCGCTTGCCGGAATTTTGCGCCGATGAAATTTCCATTTTCACCTGACCCATCGTGTTGCGACGTTGCGCGCGTTCTTCGCGCATCGCTTTCAGACGGCGGACGCGTCCTTCATCGCGAGTGCGGCGTGCCTTGATGCCTTGGCGGATCCAGACTTCTTCCTGTGCAAGCATTTTGTCAAAACGCGCATTCTCCTGCTCTTGCGCATGCAGGCGTTCTTCTCGGCGACGTAAATAATTTTCGTAATTGCCTGGCCAGCTCGTGAGTTGACCGCGATCAATTTCAACGATGCGCGTGGCGAGTGACTGAAGGAAGCGCCGGTCGTGGGTAATGAAAACGAGCGAACCGTTCCATGACTTCAGGAATTTCTCGAGCCAGAGAATCGACTCCATGTCGAGATGGTTCGTCGGTTCGTCAAGCAACAAAACATCCGGTTGCTGCACCAACGAACGCGCGAGACCCACGCGACGCTTCATGCCACCGGACAATGCAGCGACATCAAGATCACCGTCGAGTTCGAGGCGCGTCAACGTGTCTTCAACTTGACGTTCGAGTTGCCAACCGTCGACGGCGTCGATTTTGGATTGCAGTTCACCGAGCTTATTCAAATCGACGTCTTCTGCATGGCTCACATCGTGCCATTGACCGAGCAAATCACCGATCTCACCGAGCCCTCCGGCAACGACGTCGTAAACCGATCCATGCCAATCAGTTGGTACTTCCTGTTCGAGGCGCGAGATGCGAACGCCGCTTTCGAGACGCACTTCGCCATCATCCGGACGATGCGTGCCATCGATGAGTTTCAAAAAAGTCGACTTCCCCATCCCATTGCGCCCAATTACGGCGACGCGTTCGTTGGGTTCGAGGGTGAATACTGCATTGTCGAGAAGCGGCGGACCGCCAACGCCGAATTGGACGTTTTGGAATGTGATTAAAGGCATGCCCTATTTTACTTGACCGTTACGAGCTGCACGACAAGTCGGTACATCCGCGTTCACTGAGCGACCACGCCGGACGCAGATCACTCCATTTGGCGACTTGCTCCGGGAAGCGCTCGGGCTCGGCAGCCGCTTCAATCGCATCATTCAATGCGCGGCATTCGGTTCCAGCGTCGTAGCACTTCTGCGTTTCGTCAATCAGTTCCTGCAGCATCCAGTTGTGTGGAACCCAGACGGGGTTGTTGGCGCGCATCAAACCTTCGTTGCGATCGCGTCGCTGATATTTCGAGACAAACAGGCTTAAGGCCTCTTTGTCAGGCTCAAGGCGGTAAGAACATTGCGCGAGATCGTAGCCATTTAAGAGCGCGTTGTAGGTCTTCGTGAAATCGAGTTCCTGCGATTGCATTAGAGACTGCAATTCATTGACGAGTGGTAAGTCTGCTTCGTCGGTCAACCCAAGTTTCGCGAGTTGCATTTGAGCATCGAGGGAGACGAAAGTTTTTTCGTAGTGAATCAAACCATCTTGCAGTGGTTGCGTGTCTTCAAACAATGTCGAGATCGCCATCGCCAATCGTTGCAAATTCCAAAACCCAATCGCCGGCTGCTGTCCAAACCGATAGCGACGCCTTCCTGCATCCGTGGTGTTCGGTGTCCACGACGGATCGAACCCATCGAGGAATCCATAAGGGCCGTAATCGATCGTCAATCCAAGCACCGACATGTTGTCCGTGTTCATCACGCCATGCACGAAGCCCACGCGCTGCCAATGCGCAATCATCACCGCAGTGCGCTCGCAAATTTCGCGGAACCAATCGGCGTATGAAGTGACGCCCGGAAAATCACGCGCCATGCAAAAATCCGCAAGTTCCTTCACCAACGCAGTTTTTCCACGCGCTGCAGGTAATTCGAAATGTCCGAAGCGAATCCACGACGGACTCACGCGACAAACTATCGCACCGGATTCCGGCGCTGCGTTGCCATCGTAGAAGCGATCACGCATCACCTCTTCACCCGTGCCCGCAATCCACAATGCACGCGTTGTCGGCACACCCAACGATGCCATCACTTCCGATGCGACGAACTCACGCACGCTCGAGCGCAACACCGCGCGACCATCGGCGAAGCGCGAGTATGGCGTCATGCCCGCGCCTTTGAGTTGCCACTCCGAACGAACACCTTCGTTTGATACGAACTCCGCAATCGAAATTGCGCGACCATCACCCAGCTGATCCGCCCAATTGCCGAATTGGTGCCCGCCATAATTCGTCGCGAACACATCGGCACCTTCAATCAAATCATTGCCTGTCAGCAACGACGGATGAGCACGCACAACATCGGGCGACACGTCCAAAGACGCCGCGCATGTATCCGACACCGCCAACAAAAACGGCGCCGCAACATGCTCCGGCTCAACGAACGAAGCCGTCTCACCGACAGCGCGGACGGCGGAGCCGCGCACGGGATCCATGGGCAAGGAACGCGTCCACGAGGGCGATAAACGCAACGAATTGAAGGGATTTTTGATGTTCACAAGGACAGTTTACGTGCTCCCGCATAAATGAATTGGCACGAATGACCACGTATTCAGAGCGTCACACCCCATTAACGTGCTAAACTTTCGCACTTCGAAGCCCTTGCTCAATGACTCGCGCGTGACAGCGCCATCCATTCTTTTGGGGCTAATTGTGAAAACACATCACCCCTGCACTGCCGTCCGGCAGCGCCATGAATGAGAAAAATCCATGAGTAATGACACGAATGCCGCTGAGCAAGCGGTACGTTTTGCCGATTTAAATTTGGGCGAGCCTATCTTGAAGGCCCTCGATGACGTCGGTTACGAATCCCCATCCCCGATCCAAGCCGCCACGATTCCACCATTGATGGAAGGTCGCGACGTGCTGGGTCAAGCACAAACCGGCACGGGCAAGACCGCCGCGTTTGCACTGCCAATCCTCGCGCACATTGATCCGAAGTTGAAGAAGCCACAGGCTCTCGTCCTCGCCCCAACGCGTGAACTGGCGATCCAAGTTGCTGAAGCATTCCAAAAATACGCAACCCATCTTCCAGGCTTCCAAGTCCTGCCAATCTACGGCGGCCAAAGCTATTACCCGCAGCTGCAATCGTTGAAGCGCGGTGTGCAAGTCGTTGTCGGTACGCCAGGTCGCGTCATCGATCACCTTGAGCGTGGCACGTTGGATCTGTCGGAACTCAAGTGCCTCGTCCTCGATGAAGCCGATGAAATGTTGCGCATGGGCTTCATTGATGACGTCGAAGCGGTTCTTAAGAAAACCCCTGAAACTCGTCAAGTTGCATTGTTTTCCGCAACGATGCCAACGCCGATCAAGCGCATCGCGCAAACGTATTTGAAGGATCCGGTTGAGATCGCGATCAAGTCGAAGACGACGACCGGTGACAACATCCGTCAACGTTATTGGACGGTCAGCGGCGTGCACAAGCTCGACGCAATCACGCGCATCATTGAAGCGGAACCGTTTGATGCGATGATTGTTTTTGCGCGCACCAAGCTCGGCACTGAAGAACTTGCTGAGAAGTTGTCGGCACGCGGTGTCTCTGCTGCGGCGATCAACGGTGATGTGCAACAAGCGCAACGCGAGCGCACGATCCAGCAATTGAAGGATGGCAAAATCGATGTCCTCGTCGCCACCGACGTCGCTGCACGTGGTCTCGATGTGGAACGCATTTCGCACGTTTTGAATTACGACATTCCTTACGATACCGAAAGCTACGTGCATCGCATTGGCCGTACGGGCCGTGCAGGTCGTCAGGGTGATGCGATTTTGTTCGTGACGCCGCGTGAGCGTGGTATGTTGCGCGCAATTGAGCGTGCAACGCGCAAGCCAATTGAACCGATGGAATTGCCATCGATCGAAGCCGTCAACGAAACACGCGTCACCAAGTTCCTCGATCGCGTCAACGAATCGCTGTCGCATCCGGAACTCGCGGTCTACCGTGATCTGGTTGAACGCTTCGAACGTGAGCGCGATATTCCAGCCGTTGAAATTGCGGCAGCATTGGCCGCAATGGCACAAGGTTCAACGCCATTGTTGATGAAAAAGGCCGAACGCCCTGCTCCATTTGAGCGCCCTGAACGTGCAGTTCGCGGTGATCGTCCTGAGCGTGGTGAACGTTCGGAACGTCCAGCGCGTGAACCACGCGAGCCACGTCCACCGCGTGAGTCGGATGTCGGCATGCAAACGTTCCGCGTTGAAGTCGGTCACTCGCATGGCATGCGTCCAGCGAATCTCGTTGGCGCGATTGCGAACGAAGCGAATCTCGAATCGAAGTACATCGGTCGCATCGACATCCGTGATGATTACTCGCTGGTCGACTTGCCGGAAGGCATGCCACCTGAAGTGATGGATCATCTGCAAGGCACGTGGGTTGCCGGTCAGCAATTGCGCATCAGCATTGCCGATGATTCCGATAAGGAATTCACGCCTTCGCCACGTCGCGATGATCGCCGTGATGACCGTCGTGGTCCACCACGTGGTGATCGTCGTGGTCCGGGTGGTCCAGGCGGCTTCCGTGGCAAGCCGGGCGGCGGCGGTGGTTTCCGCGGTAAGCCAGGTGGCGGCGGCGGATTCCGTGGCAAGCCAGGCGGCAGTGGCTTCGGTGGCCCGAAGAAACCACGCGGCGGCGATCGCGGCTAAAACAAAATCCCACCGGAGACGGTGGGATTTTCGTTTGCGGTTACATTTGTTACCGGTTGATCTGACTCGAAAAAACGGACACAAGATGTAACGGTTTACACTCCAACTTATACGAGGTAAATCATGAAATCGAAGTCCAAACCGAATCAAAAATCCAATGCCGGCCGATATTCCGCCGAA
>SWJS01000010.1 GCA_007556525.1 Lysobacteraceae bacterium CU05-9
TTCGGCGGAATATCGGCCGGCATTGGATTTTTGATTCGGTTTGGACTTCGATTTCATGATTTACCTCGTATAAGTTGGAGTGTAAACCGTTACATCTTGTGTCCGTTTTTTCGAGTCAGATCAGATTGCCACAATTGGGACAGTGCGTGAATTACAGGTGCGAGCGTTACGCCGCGAAAATCTTGCCCGGATTCAGCAGGCCGGCAGGATCGAGCGCCGCCTTCACGGCCTGCATCATCGCAATTTCTTCGTCACTGCGAGTGGATGAGAGATAGTCGCGCTTGAGCAAGCCGATGCCGTGTTCCGCAGAGATGCTACCGCCGTGCGTGGTGATCAACGCGGCGAGCTCGTTAGTCGCGGCGGCGCAATGAGTGGCGAACTCTTCGGCGGAGAGAGCGGTCGGCTTGGTGATGCTGATGTGCAAATTGCCGTCGCCGATGTGACCGAACCAAATGACTTCGAAGTCCGGATAATTCCGTGCGAACAACACCTCCGCGTCCGAGAGAAAATCGCGGAGACGGGAGATGCGGATGGAGATGTCGTTTTTGTAAGGTTTCAGTGGCGCGATGCTTTCGGTGATGGATTCACGCAAGTGCCAAAACTTCACCTTATGCTCGTTACTCGCACTCAACGCGCCGTCGACGATCCAACCTTGCTCGAGACCGGATTCGAATAACTTCAGCGCGCCCTCTTCGTCCGCATCAAACTCGGTGACGACGTAATACGGATACGTGTCGTCGAACGGATTGGAGGCACCGTGTTCGATCACACGTTTCAATGCGACATCCGTAAAAAACTCAAACGCCTGCAACGACAGTCCCGCTCGCAGCGAAGTAAATGCCTGCACCACCGACGCGAAGTCCGGCAGCGCGAGCAACATGACTTGCGATTCCGGCAGCGGCTTCGTCAACTTCAATTCCGCTTGCACGATGATGCCAAGTGTACCCTCCGATCCGATCATGAGATGGCGGAGGTCGTAGCCGGAGGAATTTTTGATGAGGCCTTTATTGAGCTCCACGACTTCGCCTTGCGCGTTGACGATCGTGATGCCCGCGATCCACTCGCGCGTGTTGCCGTACTTCAGAACGCGAATACCGCCGGCGTTCGTTGCGATGTTGCCGCCGATCGTGCACGAGCCACGCGCTCCGAGATCAACCGGATACTGCAAACCGTGTTGCGCGGCAGCCTCCTGTACGACTTGCAGAACTGCGCCGGCCTCAACCGTCATCGTCTGATCAACGTCATTGAACGACAAAATCCGATTGAGCTTATCCAAACTCAAAACAATCTCACCATCTTTCGCGACGGCACCACCGGACAATCCCGTGCGACCGCCCGAGGGTACGATCGCGACATCATGTTTGGCAGCGAAGCGCACAATCTCCTGCACTTCTTCAATTGAACGCGGCCATGCAACTAAGCACGGCGCTGGCGTCCAATGATGCGTCCAGTCTTTGCCGTAAGCTACCAACGCCGATGCGTCATCTGTGACGGCAAGCTCAGGCAGTGCTTGGCGGATGAGATCGAATATCTTGCTCATGGGAAAATCGGCTCACGATCACCGGCAAGCCATTGCGGATACTTACCCATCACGGTCTCGAATAATTCGGAGTTCACGAAACGCGTCAGCCAGTCACGCACGCGCGGATACGGTGCCGAAGCAAACCAATCTTCGTCGACGCCGGCGAACTGCCTTACGAACGGCACGATCGCGTAATCAACGAAACCCATGTCAGCACCCGATAAGTTGGGTGACAACAAGCCTTCCAACTCCGCGAGAAACTCTTCACCCTGCTCGCGATAATGCTGCTGCGAAAACTCCGGATACCGATCCGCATATTTGTAGCGATCCAATGCTTGCTTAAACGGACCGTCATTGCGTGCGACTAACGCGAGCGATGTTTCATCGAGTGATTCTTCGTACGCCCACTCCATGATTTCGAAACTTTGTTCGATCACGACACCGTCCGGCATGACCATCACGGGCACAGTACCCTTCGGCGAAACCTCCAACATCTCAGCAGGTTTGGAGCGCAATACCACTTCGCGTAATAAAACGCTCTGCCCCGCATCTGCAATCGCCAGACGCGCCCGCATCGCATACGGACAACGTCGGAACGAATACAGAATCGGCTGCAACATTACAGCGAAGCTTCTCGGTAGTTATTCACGACCTGATAGCGTTTCGCATACCAACCGAAGGCCAATGCGGCGACTAAGGCAAATCCTGCGAAGAAGAACATCTGGAACGCGATGGAACTCATGCCCGTTTGCTCAATCGTTGCGGTAACGGAATCATTGCGCACCATCTGATTCATGATCAACACCCACAGGTTGCCGATGGTTGTGGTCAAGTTCCAAAAACTCATCACCACGCCCTTCATCGACGCCGGTGCCTGCGAATACGCAAATTCAAGACCTGTTGCGGACACCAACACTTCGCCGAACGTCAGCAATGCATAAGGCAACACTTGCCACACGATCGACATCGGATTGCCGCCATCCATTTGCAACTGGATCAAACCGATCACGATCCATGACAAACCGGAGAACGCGATACCCCAAGTCATGCGACCCAATGCGTTGACGTTGTAACCGCGCTTACGCAGGAACGGGAACAACACCATGTTATTGAACGGAATCAGGATCATCACGAGCGCCGGATTCAACGCCTGCATTTGCGCGGCACTGAACCATTCCGGCTTCAGCATGTCCTTGCCTTGGATGACCCAGGTGGATGCTTTTTGGTCGAACAACGAATAAAACGGCGTGGTCAATGCAAACGCAACCAGCAAACGCAAAACGTTACGCGCACCTTCAATCGACACGTCTGAGTGAATGCCACGCGCACGGTCCAACTGCATGTAAGCGCCACCACCAACACCACCGATTAGCAGCACGATGATCAAACACAATGCGATCACAACGCCCGCGACACTGCCTTGAGCCAACTGCATGGCGACCCACGCAAGAATGGCGACGGAGCCAACAACACTGAGGCCCGCAAGATACAGACCCATCGACGATTTGCCGTCGACCTTGCGGAACAAGGCGGTTTTGATGATTTTGCCAAAAGTATCCGGATCCGTATTCGGCGCCGGCGGAACCATCACGTATTGCTTGCGACCGAGCCACAGCACGACCGTTGCAATGAACATCAGCAAGCCAGGAATACCGAACGCAACCGACGGACCGTACTGCTTCAGGAACAGCGGCATCAGCAACGATGCAAACAACGAACCGAAGTTGATGATCCAGTAGAACGCATCAAACACGACCTTCGCGAGATGCTCATTCGCCTTCGTGAACTGATCACCGACGAACGTTGCGACCAATGGCTTGATGCCACCCGCCCCCAACGCGATCAATGCAAGACCGGTAAAGAAGCCGGCGCGATTATCTTCGAACAACGCCAAACACGCGTGACCCGCACAGTAGATGAGCGAGAACCACATGATGGTTTTGAACTTGCCGAAGAAACGGTCAGACAACCAACCGCCGAGCAACGGGAAAAAATACACACCAATCATGAAGGTGTGCATGATGTCCTTCGCAACGAGCTCACGTTCGGCGTTCTCGAGGATGTGCTGGAGCAACGTCGACGTGATCAGGAACTGCACGAGGATGTTGCGCATTCCATAGAAACTGAAACGCTCGCAACCCTCGTTGCCGATGATGTATTTGATTTGACCTGGCAGTTTCGCTGCGTCGCGGTTTGCACTCATCGGCATTTGTCCTCTAAAAAATTATTGCGGCAAGTACGCCCGTGGATCGACTGGCTTACCGTTGTAACGGATTTCAAAGTGTAGCTGAGGAACGCCGCTCGACGTACCCATCTCCGCAATTTGCTGACCACGCGTGACGCGATCACCTTCCTTGACCAAACGCTTGCGGTTGTGACCATAAGCTGACAGCCACTGCTCGTTGTGCTTCACGATGACCAGCTCGCCGTAACCAACCAAGCCGTTACCGGAATACACAACGACACCGTCTGCCGCAGACTTGATCGGATCACCAACCTTACCTGCGATGCTGATGCCCTGCTTCGTCGGTTCACCTGGCTGGAACCATCCGACGATGTTCCCCTTCACAGGCCAAGCCCAGGTGAAACCTGAGCTCGCAGGAGCACCCGTATTCACGACCGGCGTTGCAAATTGCGAACCCGCTGCAGGACCACCGGTTTGTGGGAACAAGCGCAAGCGCTGACCCGGCGTCAGGTTGTACGGCTCATACAAGTTGTTCCAGGCCGCCAAGTCACGCAGCTGCAAACCATAGTTCACGGCGATGCGGTAGAGACCTTCTGATTTTTTGACGGTGTAATACTGACCCCACAACGGCTTGGAAACCGGAGCCGGCGCAGGCGTTGACGTCGTTGGACGCGAAGGCGTGCCCGTCGAAGTCGAAGGAGTCGAAGTTGTTGGCGCAGTCGGACGGGTTTCGTTCGACGCACAGGAAACTAGGAACGAGGTGGCAATGACTGCCGCAAAAATCAGTTTCGTTTTCATTAGCCTGCTAAAGATTTGATGACAAGGTAACCAATCGCCGCAACCAGAATCACGGATGCAACCCAACCGACAGGTTCGATGTAACGGCGAAGCGCAGCTTCAGCACGTTCCCCGCCGAGGAAAATTGCGAGCGCCACAAGGAACACGCGCTTTCCGCGACCGATAATCATGCCAAAAATAAAAGGTAACATCGGAACGCCCACGATACCCGAAGCCCACGTGAACACCTTCAACGGGATTGGCGTAAAGCCGGCGGCGACGAGGAACCAGAACACTTCCCAATTGCTCAATGAGCGGATGGTTGCGACCCCCTCTTCGATTTTGTCGAGCATGTGCAACTTCGCGAGCAACGGCTTGACCAATTCAAACACATGCGAGCCGAGGTAATAGCCGACCAGCGCTCCAATCATCGAGAAAAACAGCGAAATCGACGCATACCAAAATCCACGTCGTGGTTGCGCCAAACACATTGGAGCCAACATCACTTCCGGCGGCACCGGGAAGAAAATCGCTTCGATGAAACTCAGGAAGCCAAGATACGCCGGCGCAAATTTGTGTTTTGACCAAATCAGAGCACGGTCATACAACGGTCCAAAAATTTTCATTCAATTCCTAAATTAATTAATCCTGCAAACCACTGAGCAGCGGCACGAACACCACCTGCCCCAGCGATTCCTGCGTTGTGCCTTCTTCGTTTTTCGTCACGCACAACAACTGCTGCGTACTCGCGCTGCCAACCGGCGCCACCAGCACACCACCAACTTTCAATTGTTCGATCAATTCCGGCACGACCGCTTGACCACCGGCCGTCACCATAATCGCGTCAAAAGGACCATTCTCCTTCCAACCCGCGCGACCATCATCATGCTTGCTCCGAATTTCGAGACCAAGCGAACGCCAACGCTTGCGCGCTAACCTTAACAACTCACCGATGCGTTCAACCGTATGCACTTCAACATTCAATGCAGCGAGGATCGCGGCTTGATAGCCGGAGCCTGCACCAATTTCGAGAACCTTCTTCGGTTGCGTCGCCATGACGGCTTCGGTCATTTTGGCAACCACCCAAGGTTGGCTGATCGTTTGACCTGCACCAATCGGCAACGCGGTATCTTCATATGCGCGCGATGCGAGAACTTCATCGACGAACAAATGGCGAGGAACAGTTCTGATCGCGTGGATGACTTGCTCATCCTTGATGCCGGTTTCGCGCAGACGCTCAGCGAGTCGGTCGCGCACACGCTGCGATGTCAAACCAGTACCGGCGACATCGACTTGCGGAATGATTTTCAGCGGGGCGCTCAAAGCGTCATCTCCGCATCCGTCTCCAATGCATCCTGCATTTCCAGGCCGGAAACCCACGTCGCGACTTGTTCCAACGCCTGATAACGCGTCAAGTCCACTTGAATCGGCGTCACCGAAACATAGCCCGTGCGCGTCGCGTGGAAGTCAGTGCCAAGACCCGCATCATCTTCTTCACCGGCAGGACCAATCCAATACCATTGGCGTCCACGTGGATCCAGTTGACCGATGCTCTTCTCAGAGCGATGACGATTACCGAGGCGCGTGACTTCGAAGCCACGGATTTGCGCCCACGGCAAATCCGGAATGTTCACGTTCAAAATCGTATCCGCAGGCAACGGATCCGACGCCAACCGTTCGACCAACATCACGGCTGCGCGTGCACCACTCTCTAAATATTCCGGAGAATGATCCTTGCTCACCATCGACACGGCGATCGCAGGCAGACCGAGCGAACGACCTTCCATCGCAGCCGCCACCGTGCCCGAATAGATCACGTCATCGCCCATGTTCGCGGCGTTATTGATGCCACTGACGACCATGTCCGGTTCCTGATCGAGCAGACCGGTGATGCCGACGTGCACGCAATCGGTCGGCGTGCCGTAGACCTTATAGGTCGTGCAGCCCGCACATTCACGTTCGGTGGGTTGTTGCAAAAGACGGATCGGCGCATCCAGCGTCAACGAATTACTCGCGCCACTGCGATCACGATCCGGCGCGACCACCGTCACTTCGTGACCCGCATCACGCAAAAAACTTGCCAGAACGGCAATGCCCGCTGCATCCACTCCGTCGTCATTACTAACCAAAATCCGCATCGCACCATGATACCTGATGCGGCTGTTTTGGGTTCGACAGAATGCTCACACAAGAGGCACAATAATGGGCAAATGCCTGATTCCGATGAAGATTTGTTCCGCGCAGCAGTTGGTGACGTCCGTGAAGTGCGTTCGCCGGACCGTGTCGTGCACACCCGCAAGCCCAAGCCCACCACGCGCATGGCCCAGCAGGATGAGCGCGCGGCTTTGCGAGAATTCCAGCTGGGCCTCGATGAGCATCCTTTAGGTGCCGATGAGACGTTGAGTTATCGATCCTCTGAGCTGCCCTCCACTGCGTGGAATCGTCTGCGTCGCGGTGAGTATTCCGCGATGGCCGAACTCGATTTGCACCACTATTCGTTGGCTGCCGCAACGCGCGAATTGTCGTTATTCTTGCGCGAAGCGGTGCGTGAGGAAATCGCCTGCGTCTTGATCATTCACGGCAAGGGGCGCGGAAGCGAGTCAATCCCGCAAATCAAAAACCTCGTCAATCAACGCCTCCGCCACGACAATCATATTCTCGGATTTCACTCAGCACCATCGAACCGCGGTGGTGAGGGTGCGGTGTATGTTTTGCTTAAACGGCGTTCGCGCGCTTGACGTCTTCGATTTTGCCCAGTTGGCTGAGCATGGCCGTCGCGTAAGCACCCGGCACTAAATCAAAATGCAGACGCAACGTGGTGTCATCGAGCCACGTCCATTTCAAGTTATTGGCTTTGGCCGTGATGGCCCGACGTTCTTGCTTCATGCGTGCTTTGATCAAGCCCTTGGCGACTTCAGTGAGTTCCGCGTCGTCGTTCACTGTGGATTCTTCGAGGTGTTTGATTTCGCACGCGCTTCGTAATTCCCCCTCGCCCCACAACGGCGCCGTCGGAACGACATCGAGTTCTTCAAATCGCTTCGTCAATTCATCATCAACCGTAATCGGTCCAAAAATACTCTTCGTCCCCTCCAACATCAACACATCGCCATCCTGGATCGTGCCGTAAAGTCCACGCGCAGTTCTCGCCTGCACGATGCGATTAAAAATCTCCGACCTCGCCGCACTCAGCAGGATGCTTCGCAGATTTCTATCGACACGTTTGCCACGGAACATATGCAGCGCAAGCGCCACGTTGTCGCCACGACCGAAGCGTTGTTCGCCAAACATGTTCGGAAAACCCTTCCGTTCGATTTCTTGCAGGCGTTCTTCGATGGCCTTTTTATCACCTTCAACATCACGCAACGTAATGACGAACGCGTTGCCGATGATGGCACCGCGCGGCAGCTTCTTTGAATGCCACACCGCATCGACAACCTCGATGTTGTCGCTGTTGAGTTCGTTCGTATCCGGCGCAACCTTCTTCGGCAAATGCACAGTGAATCGCTGCGTGGTGATGCCGTGCTTGTCCTTAATGCCGGCATATCCAACGCCCATCGGCGCGATGCGCGCCCACTTCGCGAGTGTGCTCACTACCTGCTGCGTCGTCACACGCTGCTTGCGGATCGTCAGCATTAGATGCTCGCCTTCGCCACCCGCATCAAACGACGGAATTTCCTCCACGACGAAGTCTGCGGGTTCGACCCGCATCTTTGCGTGATTAATCGGCAACATCATCGCTGCAATAGCAGACAAACCGCACTCGCCGCAATTCCCTCGCGACGGCCAGTGAAGCCGAGCTGCTCAGTCGTCGTGGCTTTGACGCTCACCGCATCAACAGCAATACCAAGATCCTGCGCGATCACTTCACGCATCGCGAGCGAATGTGGTTTCAACTTCGGCGCTTCGCACATGACGGTGACGTCAACGTTGCCAACGCGATATCCACGCTCTGTAATCATTGCAGCGACGGCGCGAACGAATGCGCGCGAGTCGGCACCCTTCCATTGCGGATCAGACGGCGGGAAATGCACACCGATATCACCCAATGCCAACGCGCCGAGAATGGCGTCGCACAGGGCATGTAGAACAACGTCGCCGTCGCTATGTGCTTCAAGACCTTGATCGTGCGGAATGCGCACACCACCGAGCATGACGTGATCACCCGCGGTGAAAGCATGAACATCGAAACCTTGGCCTATACGCATTTTGGGTCAGATAAGAATCCGTGAAAGACCCTCAAAGTATAGCGTTTACCCTGGCAAAATCATCGACACGCACAACCCACCGTCTTCGCGATTCGCAAGGCTCAGGCGACCACCATGCGCTTCGGCAATCTCACGCGACAGCGCGAGACCCAAACCGGTGCCGCTTCGCTTCGTCGAATAAAACGGCAGCAACGCCTGCGACAGCACTGAATCCGACATCCCCTGCCCGCGGTCGAGCACATCAATGCGCCACGCATCCGGCAAACGTCGCAGCTCAATCGCAACATCGTTGGAGTCACCACCGGCCTCGTGCGCATTTTTGAGGAGATTCAATAACGCTTGCTCAACTTGGCTCACATCGACCGACACCATCGCGAGTGCATGCGCTCGATCCCACGCAAACGGAATCTGCGATTGCAACCGGTCAAAAATCCCCTGCCACTCCACACCCTGCCTACGCGGTTCGGGCAACTTCGCAAACCGTGCATAGCCACGGATGAATTCCTCAAGATGCCGTGCGCGGTCTTCAATCGTCTCGAGTGCTTGGGGCAATTTCTCAGGCTGCTGACGCTCCAGCAAGATGCGCGATGAATGTGCGAGCGATGCGATCGGCGCCAACGAATTGTTGAGCTCGTGGGAGATGATGCGGATGAGATTTTTCCATGTCCGCACTTCCTGACGACGCAACTCTGTGGTCAATTGCCGTAACAAAAGCAACTCATGCGGCGTCCCATTAATCCGGAATCGCCGACGCGTCAGTTGAATCACGTCCTCATCGTCCGCCTCTCCGACACTGAATACCGCATCCCCGCCTGCATCCATCGCATCACGCAACGCTGAGTGCGTTTCCGCGAGTACATGATCGAGTTGCATGCCTTCCATGCGCTGACCTTCATGCAGCATCTGCCGCGCTGCGACATTCGCCAACACAATGTGATCGTGGGAATCGATGAGGAGGATGGCGACGGGTGTGTTTTGGACGACGGTGTCCAGCATCAACTCGCGCTGTGCGAGGGCAATGCGTTCTTCGCGCAACGTATCGCCGAGATGATTATGTGCCTTGACCAACGGCGTCAACGACGTGTCCGTCTCCGCAAGGCTGAAATTGAATTCACCGTCACGATAGCTGGCGATCACGGAGGTTAACGCACGACGGATTTTGGCTTCGCGTTTGTAGAGTTGATACGCCACGATGCTGGCAATGAACCAAGGCACTATCGCCGCGAGAAGCACGTTAAGCGTTTCCGCTTTCTCAAAATACAAAACAACCGGCGCAACCAACCCGACCACTGCACATAAGCACAGTGTTCCGATCATCAAGAATTGCCGGTTCACGGTGATTGCACTACTCCCGCTCGATGCCATGCGCCGACATACGGCGATACAGCGCCTGACGCGACAAGCCAAGTTCCGCTGCTGCTTGTGCGATCACGCCACGATGTTTGGAGAGTGCCGCGCGAACATCCGCAGCTGTTGGCTCGTTCGCATCCGATAACGCAACACGGCTTGGCAGCATCAAATGCTCTGCGGCGATCTCGTCGCCGGTTGCCAAAACAGCCGCACGTTGAATCGCAGTCTTCAGCTCACGCACATTGCCCGGCCAGTCGTATTGCATCAATGCTTGCTCGGCAGCCTCACTCAACACTTTCTCGCTCGGCAAGAAATACCTTGCCAGCGGCAAAATATCATCCGTCCGATCCTTCAGCGGTTTCAAGTTCACCGTGACGCCATTAATGCGATACAGCAGATCCTGGCGGAACTTGCCCGTGCGCACCAATTCGTCGACGTCCGCACTCGTTGCGGCAAGAATTCGTAGATTCACGTGACGTTCGCGCGTACTACCTAACCGCGAAAACTTACCGGTTTCGATTGCACGCAACAACTTCGTTTGACTCTCAGGAGTCAACGCTGCAATTTCATCAAGGAACAGCGTTCCACCATCAGCGGATTCCAGCTTGCCGCTGCGTGCTTTAGTCACACCCGCAAACGCACCCGCTTCTGCACCAAACAACTCCGACTCGATCAAGTCTTCAGGCAATGCGCCGCAATTCAACGACACCATCGGTCCGTGACTGACCGAGGAGTTCGCATGGATCAATTGCGCGAGACGATCTTTCCCCGCCCCGCTCGGACCCTGAATCAACACCGGCAACGGTGACTTAGCCACCTGACACGCCAGCGTCAAAGCTTGCTCACTGACTTCATCCGCAAACACAAATTCACGCAGATCATAGTGACGTCGCAACGATGCATGACGCTCTTCTCGCGCACGACGGCGCTTCACGGACGCACGCTGCAAATCATGCAACTCAATCAAGGTCAAAGCCGAGGCGACCAGCTTGTTGTCATCCCACGGCTTTGCGATGTAATCGGCGGCACCGGCTTTTACCAATGCGACGGCATGTTCCAAATGTGTCCATGCCGTCAGCAGGATAATCGGCATGTCCGGCGATAACGCGCGCAACTCATGGAACAGGACAATCCCTTCAATGCCTGACGTGGTGTCTGCCCCGAAGTTCATGTCCTGGATCACCAGATCAATGTCACCACGTTGAATGCGCTTAGCGCCTTCGTTGGCGTTCGTCACCGACTCGACATCGATGCCATGCAACGCAAACAAAACCTCCAGCGCCATCCCCACGCTGGAGTTATCGTCAATGACTAAAATTTTCGGCATGGCCATAAGTTTAGCCGACTCTCCTTAGACGCTGCGAGTTGCCGTCGCCGGCGGAATCGAGGCGGCCCGCAATGCCGGCGCCAACACAGCCAACTGTCCGAGCACCCACAAGATGACTGCACCAACTGGCAGGTACATCCACGGCAAGCGCGGCATTTCATACTTGCTCATCAACAGCTGATTCAATGCGAATGCCAAAACCATCCCCAGCACCACACCCATCGTCACGATCAGGAAGTTCTCGGTTTGGAAGTAACGCAGGATGTCCGACTTCGTTGCACCCAAGGCGCGACGCACACCAATTTGCTTTGTACGTTGTTGGACCCAGAAGCTCGCGAGACCCACGATTCCGAATGCCGTGATCAACAGCAACACACCCGCCACAATCGAGAGCATCCACGCCATCGAGCGATCTGCGGCGTAGTAGTCCTTGCGCATGTCGGTGAACGTCGACAAGTTGCCGGTGATGCGGCGCGGATAGGCTTTCATCAACGCATCGTTTGCATTCTTCAACACCGCAGCTGGATCCGAGCCTTCCTTAACCCGCACGATGTATTGACCGGTGAAATCGACTGGCATCCGTACAGGTGCAATCAACGTATAAGGGCGTGCTTGCGAACCCATGAAGTTGCCGGGCCGCACCAAGTTTTCGACGATTCCGATAATGACCATTGGTTTAGGTTCACCCATGTAGACAGATTTGCCGACGGCATTTTGGCCTGGGAACAGCTTTTCGGCCAACGCCTTCGTGACAATCACGCGACCATATGAAAGCGCTCCGAAATCACCGGCGGTCCTTACGGTTTCGAAATCATCCGCATTGAACTTGCGCCCGGCAATCAACTTGACGCCCAACGTATCGAGGACGCCATCATCACCCATCGTGATACCGGCGCTTGTGTATTCCTTGCCTTCGACACTTGTTGTGATGCCCGAGTTCGACGAGTTCGATGTGAGCGGCACTTGATTCACGACCGTTGCATTCGCAACACCCGGAACAGCGCGCAGAACTGCAAGATCTTCCGTCGTCCGAGGCCAAATTTGATCATCGGCAGTTAACGGACCGCTCTCGATTTTCACGAGATGGGCTTCATCAACTCCGGTCGGTAAGTTAATGTCGGCGATGCGGCGCGAAATCAAATCAAACGCGTTGCATAAGATCGCGCAGGTCAATGCCACCTCGAGCACCAAGATCAGCACGGCGCCTTTGTGGCGGGCAAGACTGGAAAAAATAGGTCTAATCGCATTCATGGCATTACTGACTCTTAAGTTGGATGGAAGGACTGATGCGCATTGCTCGCCAGGCAGGCAATGCTCCAGCTAGCAGCGTCACCATCACGGAGAGCACGATCGTTGTAATCAACATCAATGGATCAAACTTCGCGAGTGACGCGTAATCAACGGGCTGATGACGAACCGCAAGCAATCCGAGCCACGCCAATACCAGACCCAAAACACCACCGGCCACACCAATCAACGCAGACTCCGTGAGGAACTGCCGGAACACATCGGACTTGGTAGCACCGAGTGCACGACGCACACCGATCTCACCGCTTCGACGGAGAAACTTCGCCAACAACAATCCAACGACGTTCACCATGCAGACCAACAGGAACCCCAACGCCAACCACAGTTGCAAGCGAACATCGGATGGAACAACCTTCTTGAAATCCAACCATTCCATGACATTACGGAGACGTGCATTGGGCGGACGGCTGAACCAACCTTCGGCGATTTTTTGCTGGGAATATTGCGTTAAGTAGTTCATGTACTTGTCGCGGGCAGCTGCATCCGGAAGCTCAACCCAATAGTTCAACCAATTACATTTCACACCACGGTCAGTAGAAGTTTGGCCCTCGCCGATGCGAGCATTGCAGTCCATATTGCCGGCGTAGGAAAGATTGAGCTCGCGTGCTGTGGAGTACGGCACATAGACCTTCTCTTCACCGCTGAAACGCCCGGAAGCCAAGTCATAAAATCTCGGTGCAACTTTCCACTCGCCAACAACGCCAATGATCTGGAAAGGCTGCTGGCCGATGTTGATGGTTTGGCCGATTGGATTTTTGTCACCGAACTTCTTTTCGGCCAATTGATGGTTGATCAACGTGACACGGGCTTTGTTGTTGTCCTCTTCCTTCGTCCAAGCGCGGCCTGCCTTGATTGGCACGTCGAACATTGCGAAAAAATCAGAGTTGGCATGACGAGTTGCCACGCGTCCGGGAACATCCTGACCGCCTGGCAGCTCAACGATCGAGTCACCACCATTGGTGATGGTTTGACGGAATGCCTTTCCATCCGCGAGCAAATCTTCTGCATCCAAGCGCGTAAGATCGCCAGGCGGTTCGTTGTCCTTACCTTCGTAATCCTTCGGATAGCTGTCGACTTGGACACGGTAGAGAACGTCGCTTTTCGCCGGGATGGGATCACCTGACAAAACTCGATACACCGTCAACGTCGTCATCGTCGCACCGATGCCAATCGCAATGGTGAGAATCATCAGCGCTGTCAAAACTTTATTCCGTTTCAAACTCCGCCGCGCCAATTTCAAGTAATAAGCAAACATGGCTTAGACTCCTGCCGCGACCGCGATGCTTTCGGATGGACGATACAAACCCTGCGGACGCACAACATCGGTTGCGATGCCGTCGACGATATGCACGTTGCGTTGAGCGCGCGCGGCGAGTTCCGGATCGTGCGTGACCATGACGATCGTGGTGCCTTGCGAGTTGATGTCTTCGAGCAATTCCATGATGCCGCGTGCCATCGAAGAGTCGAGGTTACCCGTCGGTTCGTCGGCCAGTAACAGACGCGGCGAACCGGCCAATGCCCGCGCGATTGCTGCACGTTGCTGCTGACCACCTGACAATTCCGATGGATAGTGCTTCATGCGTGCGCCCAATCCAACATCACTCAACGCCTTCTCGATACGCTCACGACGTTCCTTCGAAGGCATACCGCGATAACGCAACGGCACATCCACGTTGTCGAACAAATTGAGATCCGGAATGAGATTGAAGCCTTGGAATATGAAGCCGATTTTTTGGTTACGCAAACGCGAACGTTCCGCATCATTCAAGTTGCTGACGTCATGACCATCGAGCACGTATTGACCGCTTGTGAAATCTTCGAGCAGACCGGCGATGTTGAGGAACGTGGTTTTGCCGGAGCCCGACGGACCGGTGACTGCGACGAACTCACCTTCCGCGACTTGCAGATCCATCGCGCGCAACGCATGCGTCTCCACCAATTCCGTGCGGTAAACCTTGGTAATTTGATTCATTTGCAACATGGTCAATTTTCCTTTTGCATTCCAAAAATAATTAATTCACCCGAACCAGATCGTCCGGTTTAAAATCTTCCGCACCTGAAACAATGACGCGATCGCCCTGCTTCAAACCACGCTTGATTTCGATTTCTTCCACGCTCCCGACGCCCAGTTCGACAGGGATGCGCGTTGCCGTGCCATCCTTGATGACCCACGCACCGCTGCTTTGTGCATCGAGGGAAGGACCGCGTTCGACTTTGAGAATGTTTTGGCGCGAACCCAAAACCACCCTTGCCGACAGCCGTTGATTCTGACGAAGCTCCGCAGGTTGTTGACCTGGCTCGAAGCGCACGCGCACGCTCACTTCACCATTCACAACTTCCGGCGAGATCGCGGAGATCTGTCCATTGCTTGTGACGTTGTTGCCGGTGAGTTGCGCAGGCAGACCCACGGAGAGTTCACGCGCCTGACTTTCCGGCACTTTGATTTCAACTTCAAATTGCTTGAGATCAACGAGGCTCGCGATGGCGGCGTTGCTTTGAACATTTTGGCGTTGACTGACGAAAACCTGCCCCACCTGCCCATCAAACGGTGCCACGATGCGTAATGAATTGACTTGACGTTGCAGCTCACCGACTACGGCGCGTTGTCGGTCCGCGATAGCCTTACGGTTGCGTGCATCAAACTGCATGCTGGCACTTTGCAAACTTGCGTCCTGCCGGGCGTGGTCGATGCCGATGCGTGTTTTGGCGACATCATCTGCGGCTTTATCAACGTCCACTTTCGCCACTGCGCCACCTTCGAAGCCGCGCGAATAACGTTGCAATTGACGTTCCGCCGCAACTTGTTCAACGCGTGCTTGGTCGATCGCTTTCAACGTTGCCGAGCGGTTGAGTTGCGCATCCAATGCAGCGCGCGACACTTGTGCATCGAGACTGGCCAGCGTTGCTTGTTCCTGCGCAAGCAAGCTGCGCAATTCCGGGCTGTCGATTTCCGCGATGACGTCACCTTGCTTCACGGTGTCACCGGCCACAACGTGCAACGTCACGATGCCACTGCCGATGGCATACAAGCTCGGACTGTTTGCAGCGATCACGCGACCTTCTGCCGCAACGTCGCGCACGAGATCACCGCGGGTGACTGTGGCGATGCGCAGGCGTTTTTCGTCCACGCTCCGCGCACCGCTCAGCCACGAGGAGGCGGTCCAACCGATCAATGCGAGTAATGCGATGGCACCCGCCGCAAGCAGCCATGTGCGCTTGTTGCGCAACACGCTCGTGCGCGTCGTTTCGAGTGCGATGTCCTGGGATCGTGTGTCTTTGATTGCCATGTGTCCACTTTAAGGGTGGATTTTGGTTGTCAAAAAACTTTCTGGTTGTTTCTAACTAACTGATTTATAACGATTTCGACACTTGCGAATGTGTCCGCGGACACTTTCCAATGTCCGAGTGGACAATCTAGTTTCGAGTGCGTTCGCGTTTGTAGTCATACGTGCCATCCAATTCGAGTGTGCCGAACAGTTCGCGGATTGATGAGTATTGCTTTAGTCGGATGAATTCGCTTAGTGCAGTTGAGATTGCTTCATCGACAGAATCTGCACCAGTTAGTGCGAGAACCTGGCCCGCCAACTGCGAATCAATGTCCAATTGAATTTTCATCCTGATTCTCCAATCAATGGCAATCACACGCACATCCAATTCTATTGCACAATTAGGTAATGAAGACGATCGCATACAACAAGGAAACATTCGGGTTTGAAGAACTCTTGTGTGAAGTGAGCGCTGCGGATGAGCCCGTCTTGCTCACCGATGCGAATGGACATAGCGTCGTCGCCATGTCGCTCGAGTGTTACCGATCGTATGAAGAAACAACGTATCTGCTGCGCAGTCCTCGCAATGCGATGCGACTGATGGAATCGCTGACGTCGTTGGAGAACCGCTACTAAGAGCGTTGCGCGAGTATAAACTCCGCCATCGCCAGATCACCCGGCGTGGTCACTTTGATGTTATCTGCCCTGCCCTCCACGAGCAACGGCGACACGCCGACAAACTCCATCGCTGAGGCTTCGTCCGTAACAGACGCACCTGCGAACAATGCAGAGTCCAACGCAGCAATCAACGCATCACGTTCAAATACTTGAGGCGTCAACGCACGCCACAACGAAGAACGATCCACAGTTCGTACAACGTGTGACGAATCAGAAGACAACTTCAACGTATCTGCAACGGGCGATGCCAACAGCGCACCGGTAGACGACGACACACCCGCTGCAATAACCGCCGACAAATCATCAGCAGACAGCAACGGTCGCGCCGCATCATGCACAACCGCATGCGTGCAAGACGACGCACGCAACGCATTCAACACCGAATGCGCACGCGTCTCACCACCGACACAAGTAACAATCGGCTTACCGCACAGCGAAGTCAACGACGACGGAAAGTCCACATCGTCCGCAGCAATCGCAACCATCGCGCCGGCGATCAACTCATGCGATAACAGCGCCGACAACGTGTGCTCGAGAATCGAACGACCCGCGAGTGTCAAATATTGTTTCGGCAATGCAGAACCAACGCGAGTGCCACGACCCGCTGCAGGAACGATCGCCCAGATGGACACGGCTTATTGATCCGAAGGCGGTGGTGTCGAAGAAGGCAACGGTGCGCGTGGAGCCGACGCCTCTTTCTCATCCGCAGCAATTTGAGCGGCCGCTGCTTCGGCAGCCTTCGTTTGCTCAGGAGTTTGCTCACGCACTTGCTTCATCGCAGCCGGCGGTACAACGCGATAAAACGTCTCACCCGGCTTGATCATTCCCAACTCATTGCGCGCACGCTCTTCGACCGCCGCTTCACCCGACTTCAAGTCTTCGACTTCGGCGGCGAGAGAAGCGTTACGTTGACGCAAGCCATCGTTTTCGCGGGTTTGCTCAGCGACTTTGTCGCGCATTTTGATCACGGCTGTTTCACCATGATCACCAATCCACAGACTGTAATTCATGAGCAACAGGATCAGCGCAAGAATGCCGATCAAAATCCAAGCGGGTCTCAGGCGTGCAGGCATCAATGAGATCAACGGTTCAACGATACGAACGCACGGTTACCGACATACGTCGCCGCCGCACCCAACTGTTCTTCGATACGCAGCAACTGGTTGTACTTCGCAACGCGATCCGAACGGCACAGAGAACCGGTTTTGATTTGAGTCGCCGTCGTGGCAACTGCAATGTCCGCAATCGTGTTGTCTTCGGTTTCACCGGATCGGTGCGAGATCACCGATGCATAACGGTTCGCATCCGCCATCGCGATGGCTTCCATCGTTTCCGTCAACGTACCGATTTGATTGACCTTAATCAAAATCGCATTGCCAACACCTTGTTCGATACCTTCGGCAAAAATCTTCGGATTCGTCACGAACAAATCGTCGCCGACAAGTTGGACTTTCGAACCGATACGATCCGTCAATTGCTTCCAACCCGCCCAATCATGTTCCGACATGCCATCTTCAATCGTGATGATCGGATACTGCTGCGTCCAATGCGCCAGGAAATCCACGAACTGTTCCGACGTCAGGCGCTTGCCCTCACCCGTCAAGTTGTACTTACCGTTATCGTAAAACTCACTCGACGCAACGTCCAATCCGAGCAAAATATCTTCGCCCGCGTGATAACCCGCTTTACCAATCGCTTCCAGGATCGTCTCGAGCGCTTCTTCATTCGAACGCAAGTCAGGGGCAAAACCACCTTCATCACCGACCGCCGTCGACAAACCACGACCCTTCAGCACCGACTTCAATGCGTGGAAAATTTCCGTACCCGCACGCAGTGATTCCTTGAACGACGTGAAGCCAACCGGCAAGATCATGAACTCCTGCATGTCGACGTTATTATCCGCGTGCGCACCACCGTTGATGATGTTCATCATCGGCACTGGCAACTCCGGTGCGCGACCTGCTGCGAGATACTTCCACAACGGTTCGCGGTTGCTGTCCGCTTGCGCATGCGCAACTGCCATCGAAACACCCAGCAATGCGTTCGCACCGAGGCGACCCTTATTCTCCGTGCCATCGAGATCAATCATGCGTTGATCGATACCCGCTTGATCCGCAGCGTCCATTCCATTCAGTGCCGTCGCAATCGTCGTGTTGACGTTGTTCACGGCATGCTGCACACCCTTACCGAGATAACGCGTCTTATCACCGTCGCGCAACTCAATCGCTTCCTTCGTTCCGGTCGAAGCACCTGACGGCACCATCGCACGGCCAAAAGCACCATCCGTCAGCGTCACTTCCGCTTCCAAAGTTGGATTACCGCGGCTGTCGAGAATTTCGCGGGCGTGGATTTTGGCAATTTGGGTCATGTCTATTTAGTTAGGGAAAAATGAGAAAGGAAATGGGAAAAGGGAACTAATATCTTTGCAACTTGTACGAATACTATGCAACGAAAAATTTAAAGCGAGGACTCGGCGAAGGGACGCGACTTTGCGATCTCGTCGATTTGCTTCATCGTGATCAACAGCTCGCGCATCAAATCCAACGGCCACGCGTTCGGACCATCGCTCAATGCTTCAGCAGGATTCGGATGCGTCTCCATGAAAACACCGCTGACGCCAACCGCCATCGCCGCACGCGACAATACAGGAACGAATTCGCGTTGACCGCCACTCTTGCCGCCTGCGCCACCCGGCAATTGCACGGAATGCGTCGCGTCAAAAACAACCGGACAACCCGTATCACGCATCACGCTCAACGAACGCATGTCACTCACGAGATTGTTGTAACCAAACGATGCACCACGTTCGCACACCATGATGTCCTTGTTTCCAGTCGCCAACGCCTTGTCGGCCACGTGCTTCATTTCCCATGGGGAGAGGAACTGGCCTTTTTTGATGTTGACTGGCTTGCCTGCGGACGCAACCTTCTGGATGAAATCCGTTTGACGGCAAAGGAATGCCGGCGTTTGCAAAACATCCACCACCGACGCAACTTCATCCATCGGCGTGTATTCGTGCACGTCCGTGAGAACCGGCACGTCCAACTGACGCTTCACTTCGGAGAGAACCTTCAAGCCCTCTTCCATGCCCGGACCGCGGAAGCCCGACACCGATGTGCGATTCGCTTTATCGAATGACGACTTAAAAATAAAGGGAATGCCGAGCTCGGACGTGATTTCCTTCAAGCGACCGGCGGTGTCGAGTTGCAATTGCATCGACTCAATGACGCATGGACCTGCAATCAGGAAAAACGGCTGATCCAGTCCAACTTCAAAACCACATAACTTCATTAGACGGCTTCCTTAATCGGTTGCGCTTGCGATGCTGCACGCGCTCTATGCTCTCGCGCGGCACGGATAAAACCAACGAACAACGGATGCCCATCGCGAGGCGTTGACAAAAATTCCGGATGCGCCTGACACGCCAGGAACCACGGATGTTGATCGCGTGGCAACTCAACCATCTCGACCAAGCTGTCATCCATGGAGCGTGCGGAGAAAACCAAACCGGCTTTCTCCAGCGTATCCAAATAATGATTATTAAATTCGTAACGATGACGGTGACGTTCGCCAACCACATCCGCGCCGTACATTTCGTGCGCTAACGTGCCTGGCTTAATGCGTTGCTGCTGCAAACCCAAACGCATCGTGCCGCCGAGGTCACTCGCTTCATCACGCGTTTGCACATCACCTTCAGCGGTGCGCCACTCGGTAATCAAACCAATCACCGGATGTGCGTTGTTGCGATCGTTCTCGGTGCTGTTTGCATCGGTCAAGCCGGCTTCATGACGTGCGACATCGACAATCGCAGCTTGCATGCCGTAGCAGATGCCGAAGTAAGGCAGTGAATTTTCGCGGGCAAATTTCGACGTTTGCACCTTGCCTTCAAAGCCACGATCGCCAAACCCACCCGGCACCAAAACACCATCCATCCCCTGCAACGCCTTGCGGCCTTCTGCAGTTTCAAGATCAGCGGCTTCGAGCCAATGCAGCTTCACCTGTGTGCGTTGACGGACGCCACCATGCTTCAGCGCTTCGGCAACGGACTTATACGCATCCTTGTGATCGACGTATTTGCCAACCACCGCAATGTCCACGGCATCGACGGGATTCGTCGTGGCATCGACCACTTCATCCCACTCGCTCAAATCAATCGGACCGGCATCGAGTTGCAAACGCTCAATGATGAATTCATCGAGACCTTGTTCGTGAAAACGGCGCGGCATCGAATACACGTTATCGAGGTCCACCGCAGAAATCACGGCGCGTTCGGAAACGTTGGTGAACAAGGCAATTTTGCGTCGGTCACTTTCCGGCAGTTCCTGCTCAGAACGACACAACAAAACATCCGGTTGAATACCAATCGACCGCAATTCTTTCACGCTGTGCTGGGTTGGTTTGGTCTTGAGCTCACCCGCCGCCGCAATGTACGGCACCAACGTCAGGTGCATGAACATGGCTTTGCTGCCACCACGCTCAATCCGAATCTGACGAATCGCTTCAAGGAACGGCAGCGACTCAATGTCACCCACCGTGCCACCGATCTCAACCAGCGCGATGTCAAATCCTTCTGTCGCGTCAAAAATCGATCTCTTAATCTCATCCGTCACATGCGGAATCACCTGCACGGTACCGCCGAGGTAATCGCCGCGGCGTTCCTTGCGAATGACGGTTTCATAGATGAGTCCGGTCGTGACCGAATTTTTGCGGCTCAGCTTGGTTCTTACGTAGCGTTCGTAGTGGCCGAGGTCGAGGTCGGTCTCGGCGCCATCGTCGGTGACGTAGACTTCGCCGTGCTGGAATGGGGACATCGTGCCTGGATCGACGTTGAGGTACGGATCCAATTTCATCATCGTGACGCGTAACCCGCGTGCTTCAAGGATGGACGCGAGGGAGGCGGCGGCGATCCCCTTTCCAAGGGATGAAACCACACCACCGGTGACGAAAATCAGAGGGGTCATGTTAAAAAGGCAGCTCTGGAAACATCTATTTTAACTCGTTTCACTCGCTCTGAGTTGGAGTCGGAGTTAGAGGAGTGAGTCGAAGCGCCGCTGCGCGGGTGGAGCCACGTCCATTTTCACCGTGGTGCGGGGTTTGCTCTTTCGCGGGGTGTCACAATTGTGACAATTTGATGCGCTTTGGTTGCGAAACGGTTCCGAACGACACCATTTCGGTTGCGAACTGATGCGTTTTGCCACAATTGTGACACCCCGAAATTCGAGAGTGCCCGCGCCCGCGCCAAAGAAAAACGGCCGCCCCGCGAAGGGACGACCGTTTCAGGTTCAAGAGGAAGTAAAGCGTTAGCCTTCTTCAGCCTCGCCACCGGCCTTCTTGCGGCGTTCGGCGTTGGCCTTGCGAATTTCTTCGAGCTTCTTGGCTTGACGGTCTGCTTGTTCCTTACGGGTTTCGGCAGAGTCCGCCTTCGGAGCCGAAGCGGTCGCCTTGGCCTTGTCATCATTCGAGGATTGCGCGAAGGCAGGCATTGCGACGAGCGCAGCACCGACGGCCACAGCGGCGATCGAAAGGATGGTCAGATTACGACGGTTCATGAGGTACAACTCCTGCACGAAGGGATTCCGTGCTTTTTGGGTACATGCCTATTTTACTAAAATTCAACGAATTTCGATGAACAAGTCGCATCGTGTGAGAAACCGTTGCCAACGCTTCAGGTTGTTTGGTGAAACCGCGTAAGTATGCGATTCTGTGGCATCGAAAAGTTCCAGGAAACACCGCAGTAACATGAGCACCCGCTACAACGCAGAAGATATCGAAGTCCTCGAAGGTCTTGACCCCGTCAAACACCGCCCTGGCATGTATACGGACACCTCACGTCCGAACCACCTCGCGCAGGAAATCATCGACAACTCGGTCGACGAAGCGCTGGGCGGACATGCGAACAAGGTGGAGGTGGTTTTGTTTGAGGATGGCTCGCTGCAGGTGACCGACAACGGTCGCGGCATGCCCGTGGACATCCATCCCGAACAAGGCATCCCCGGCGTCGAACTGATCCTGACGCGCTTGCATGCGGGCGGCAAGTTCAGCAACAAGAATTACGAATTCTCCGGCGGCCTCCACGGTGTCGGTGTGTCCGTCGTGAACGCACTGTCGACTTTGGTGGACGTGCGCATCCGCCGCGATGGCAACGAATATCAAATGACCTTCAAGGATGGCTTCCGCGCGACACCGCTCGAAGTCGTTGGGACAGTGGGTAAGAAAAATACGGGGACGACGGTGAGGTTTTGGCCGGATCCCAGATACTTCGATTCACCGAAGATTTCGCTCAAAGCGCTGAAGCATAATTTGCGGGCGAAGGCGGTTTTGTGTCCGGGCTTGACGGTGACGTTGCTCGATGCGGCGTCGGGCGAAAAGTTCGAATGGATGTACGAGAACGGCCTCAAGGATTATTTGCTGTCGGAGATCGGCGACCAGGATCGCTTGCCGAATGATGCGTTCATCGGTCATGTCAAAAAAGAATCCGAAATCGCCGACTGGGCCATCGCATGGATTCCCGAAGGCGAGCTTGTGCAGGAGTCGTACGTCAACTTGATTCCGACCGCGCAACACGGCACGCACGTGAATGGATTGCGCACGGGATTGACGGATGCGTTGCGCGAGTTTTGTGATTTCCGCAATCTGCTCCCACGCAACGTCAAGCTCGCACCGGAAGATGTGTGGGATCGGGTGGCGTTTGTTTTGTCGGTGAAAATGAGCGAGCCTCAATTCAGCGGTCAAACCAAGGAGCGTCTGTCGTCGCGTCAAGCGGCAGGCTTTGTGGAAGGCGCGGCGCATGATGCGTTTACGCTGTGGCTGAATTCGAACGTTGAAGTCGGTGAGAGAATTGCGCAGATCGCCATCGACCGTGCATCGTCGCGATTGAAGACTGAGAAGCAAGTCACGCGCAAAAAAGTCACCCAAGGCCCCGCCCTCCCCGGCAAACTTGCCGACTGCATTTCGCAGGATTTGAGTCGCACCGAGTTGTTCCTCGTGGAAGGTGACTCCGCCGGTGGTTCGGCACGTCAAGCGCGCGATAAGGATTTCCAGGCGATTTTGCCGTTGCGTGGCAAGATTTTGAACACTTGGGAAGTGGCTTCATCGCAGGTGCTGGGCTCAAGCGAAATCCACGACCTCGCCGTTGCGATCGGTTGCGATCCGGGCAAGGAAGACATCTCCGGTTTGCGCTACGGCAAAATCATTGTCCTCGCCGACGCCGACTCCGACGGTCTGCACATTGCAACCTTGCTGTCTGCGTTGTTCGTGAAGCACTTCCCTGCCCTGGTCGATGCAGGCCACATCTTCGTGGCAATGCCGCCGTTGTTCCGGATCGATGTGGGCAAGCAGGTTTTTTATGCGTTGGATGAAGAAGAGAAACGTTTGACGCTTGATCGCATCGAACGCGAAAAAATCCGCGGCCAAGTCAACGTCACCCGCTTCAAGGGTCTCGGTGAAATGAATCCGTCGCAGCTCCGTGAATCCGCTGTGCATCCCGACACGCGCCGCCTCGTGCAACTCACGAACGATGAGCATTCGGATACGTTCAAGATGATGGATATGCTTTTGTCGAAAAAACGCGCCTCCGACCGCAAATCCTGGCTCGAAGACAAGGGCGATCTCGCCACGTTGGATGTTTAATTCATGGCTGATTGGAATCTGTCCGCACACGAAGTCCGCGCGCTCGGTTGCTTGATCGAAAAACAAGCGACCACTCCCGAGACTTATCCGTTGACGGTGAATGCCGCGCACGTCGCTGCTAACCAAAAAACTTCCCGCGATCCTCTGATGAATCTGACGATGGGCGACACGCATTACGCGTTGAAGCAACTCGTTGAAAAGCGTCTCGCCCGCCACGTTTCGTCATCACGTGCTGATCGTTATGAACATTTGGCGGAGACCGGTCTCGATATCACTCGCATGCAAGCCATTGTGTTGGCGGTGTTGATGTTGCGTGGTGGACAGACGGCGAATGAGATTTTGGCCCGGTCCGATCGCATGCATCGCTTCACCGATCTCGATGAAGTTGAGCATCAAATCGAACGCTTGATCACCAAGGGTCTTGCAGTTGTGCTGCCTCGTCGTCCCGGTCAGCGCGGCGAGCGTTACATGCATTTGCTCTCCGGCGCACCGGTTGTTTCCGATGAGCCGTACGTTCCCGCAGAATCGTCGCGTCCTTCGTCGCGTTCCGATTTGGAAGACCGCGTCGCGAAGTTGGAAGCGCAAGTTGCGGAGTTGATGTCGCGCTTGGGTGGCGAGTAGTTTTTACAAAACCGTCTGCAACAGCGACGCCATCAACAACTGAACCTTACCGGCCTTGTCGTGATCGAATGCGCGACGGGGCTCGTCCATGTATGTGCGTTGCGCCATCTCGAGTTGGATGGCTTCGCGGTTGTGCGCGGGATCGTTGTAGTGACGCGTGTTGTAACCGCCTTTGAAGCGACCGTTGACGACCCATGAGAACTCATCTTGCGCCGCGAGCACATCGGTCAGCGCTTGTTGCGTGTGAGGTAAACACGTCGTGCCGTCGGCGGTGCCGATGTTGAGATCCGGCAAAACACCATCAAACAGATACGGTAGATTTTCGCCTTTGATGGAGTGACCTTCCCACAACACCACGCGACCAAACTCCTGATGCAAACGATCGAGCTCGTCTTGCAACGCTTGGTGGTAAGGCTCCCAATATTGTTCGACGCGCAGTTTGATTTCGTCGAGCGTGGGCTCGCGACCTTCGAGATAAACCGGTGAACCGTCGAATTGCGTGGTGGGACAGAGGCCGGTGGTGTTTTGGCCGGGATATAACGAAGTGTCATCGCGCGGACGGTTCAAGTCGACCACATAGCGCGAATAGGATGGCGTCAAAATCGAAGCGCCCCACTCCTGCGCAAACGCATACAGTTGATCCACGAACCAGTCGGTGTCCGGCGCACTGCGCGCGCTGGTTTGCATGCGCTCCTGCAGCGACTCGGGAATGAAGGAACTGTTGTGCGGCAGGCTGATCAGCAGCGGGATCGAACCTTGAATCAATTGGGCCATTATTGAATTTTCTCCGAAATGAATTCGCGTATCTGCGCGATGCCATCATCAAGTTGGGGCAAAACATTGTTATGCACCTGCAACGCATGCAGACACTTGCGGCGATGATCGGGTTTCTCGAAAAGCTTCAACGCAACTTCAAGTCCGCGGACAATCGAAGGTTCGCCGTATGCGCGATATGCCTTATCCAAAGCGATTTGCGGTATCGGCCCCCAATTCGCAACCATCATTGCAAGATCAATGATGTCGCGGCTCATCACCGAAGCATCGAGTCCGCGATCGGAAATGGCAAGCAATTTCTCGGCGTACAAATCGTGTCGCGTTAGCACGCCGAAGCCATGAATCTGTTCGGTGGGTGGATCGAGTTCAATGCGCGCTTCGATGAAGCATTCGATTTTGACCGGTTCACCATCCATCTCGACCACTGCAGTGATCTTGTCGCGGTTCTTGCGCAAGTCGCGAAGTTCATTGAGCGGTTTGCTCAACAAATCTCCAAGCCGTTCGTATCCAGTGGCCGCACGCATCGCGCGATAACCTTCGAGATTCGAGACGAGAAAATCAATATCAACCGACTCACGGTACTCGCCGAGGAGCAAAGCAATTGCAGTACCGCCACCGAAATAGCAGTGGTTCTCGCGGAATAGATCGACGTTGAGAGAGTCGAGGATTTTCGCAATGCGCTGATGATGTTCGCGCTTATACATGCAGCACTCCATTGCCGTGGGTCGTCACGAGATGTTGGATCAACTCACGTTCGCGGGAAGTCAATGCGGCTTCATCCACGAGGTCCCAATTGCGTTCGTACAACGCCAATGCATCTTTCTCGCTGACACGACGAGCGGGATTGCGATTCCACGCAAGCAAACGTAATTGCGGATAGTCTGCCGGCACAACACCACGCGGCGAAAACGTCCAATCCAAATCCAGGGCTTCCATCACTGCAACGTATGCCGAGATGGCCACACCGGGTTTGCCCTTTTCGATATCCACGATCTTCTGGCGGGTCATGCCAGCAATTTCAGCCACGTCCGATTGCGTCAGACCTTCCTGCTTGCGGAAGTGACGGATCTGCTCGGCAATGGCTTGAATGGCATCCATGTCATGAATATATGACATTTCTAAATAAATGTCACGAATTCGCGACAAAGTTACTTAAACCGTCCGACGGAATACGCGGTTGGGTCGACAGGCGGCTCGGAACCGGTCATCAATGCGGCCAACATTTGCGCCGATGCGGTGCTCATGCTCATGCCCATCATGCCATGACCTGCGTTGACCCAAAGTCCAGGCTGACCAGGCACCGCGCCAATCAATGGAATGTCATCGGACGACATCGGACGCCAACCAAACCACTCTTCGAGCAACTCAGGACCATGCGGGTAATACAGATATTCGTGCGCGGCTGTCACTAAAGCATCCAACCGCACACGATTCAATGATTCGTCAAAACCACTGAACTCCATCGTCGAGCCCAAACGGAATCGATCGCCCCACATCGACACGCATACCGTCCGTTCGCGCAAAACAATCGGCCGCGACGGAACGATGGCAGGACGTGTGTAAGTGCGTGAGTAACCTTTGCCCGGTTGAATCGCGCGAGTCCATGCAGCGCTACCAACCATCGAACGCAACTTCGGCGTCCACGCACCCGTGCACAGCACGACATCGGAAGCGCTAAACGTACCGCGCGAAGTTGCCACCGACCAACCGGAAGACAAACCTTCCAGCGAACAATTTTCTTCGATGACCACACCACGCTCACGCAACACGCGCGCGAGCTCCGAGACATAAACATCCGGACGAACACTCGCATCACCGCGGAAACGGAGGACGCCGGCGACACCTTTTCGCAGGGCTGGTTCCGACGCTTCATACGTCAAGCCATCAATGACTTCGACGTTGACGCCACACTCATTCAACAACGCAATTTCGTCTTGCTCGTGCACGAACGCATGTACGTCGCGGAAGACATAATCCTCACCCGTTTCCATAAATTCGCACTGCAGCGAGAATGCGCGCACCCACTCACCCAACGCGCCGCGCGAATGATTGAGCAAAGCAGACTTCGCCAACGCCGCATGATGCCAATCGGCAGTGTTGCAATGACGCGCAAACGAAAACAACCAACGCCAAAGCGCCGGATCAAATCGCGGAGGAATGTATAAGGGAGCGTCGCGCTGCAAAGACCAACCCAACGCGCGGGCTATCATGCCCGGTGCGGCTAATGGGGGTGCGTGCGAGGGAGTGATCGTGCCGCAGTTACCATGCGAACTGCCGCTGCCGATGGTCCGCGCCTCAATGACGCGAACGCTGCGGCCTTCCAGATGAAGCGCGAGTGCGGTCGAAAGACCTATGACACCCGCGCCAACGATCAGGACATCGGAATGATTAGTGCTCGACACCACCGGCGCCGTGGACGTGACCGTGTTCGATCTCTTCCGGCGAAGCTTCGCGGACACCGGTGATTTCGATGTCAAAATGCAGGTCCTTGCCCGCCATCGGATGGTTCAAGTCCACATCGACGACCGTCATGCCGACCTTCTCGATCGTGACAGCGCGTGGACCAAAGTTGGTTTGCAGAACCGCCTGCATGCCTGGCTCAAGCTTCGCATTCTGGAAATGCTTCTTCGGGATGCGTTGCGTCATGCCGTCGCGGCGTTCGCCGTAAGCGTCAGCAGCAGCAACGTCGACTTCAAACTTGTCGCCGGCTTCCTTACCTTCCATCGCGGCTTCAAGGCCCGGAATGATGTTGTTGTGCCCGATCAAAATCGACATCGGCGCCTGACCGACGGAACTTTCGGTTGGCTCCTGGCCCTGTTCCGAAACGGTGTAATGGAATTCAACGACGCGGTCTTTTTCGATTTTCATGGTCACAAATATAGGATTTTCAGTAGCCCAATATTATAGGTCAAAACGGCACCGTACTGCGGATCTCCACCGCCTCGCCCGTCACCGGATGGGCGAACTTCAGCTCGGCAGCGTGCAGAAGCAATCGCTCCACGCAAGTCCGCCCGTCAGCCGATCCATACAGTTGGTCGCCGAGAATCGGATGTCCGATCGCCTGCATGTGGACGCGTAGCTGGTGCGACCGGCCCGTCAGAGGTTCGAGGGACACTCGTGTCCCCTGACCGGTGCTGCCAACCGCGGTCCAGATGGTCGAAGCGGGTTTGCCGAGGTGGTGGTCGACTTTTTGGAGAGGACGATTCGGCCAGTCTGCAATCAACGGCAGATCAATGACACCCGAGCCCTCCAACGCGCCTTCGACAATCGCCTCATATCGTTTCGACACGGAACGCGACGCGAACATCTCGGACAACGCACGCTGCATCTCCAACGAGCGCGCGAACAACAGCACACCCGAGGTCGGCTGATCCAATCGATGCACGACTAGCGCGTCAGGATAGACACGCAGAACGCGCGCGATGACGCAGTCTGTTTTGTCAGGGCCACGTCCAGGAACGGACAACAAACCCGGGGGCTTATCGACCGCGAGCATGAACGCATCCTCATACAAAACATCGCAACCATCGACGGAATTCAATATCATGGCGATATGATGGCGCAAACGAAGCACCTTACGATAGTTCTCGCAGTTGCAACAGCATTCGCAATCAGCGCATGCGGTGGTCCGAAGATCACGAAGAAGTCGCCACCGAAGAAAAAACCAACCGCCACTCAAACACGCCAAGTCCCATCGGCCGGCAACGTCACATCGACAAGCACCGCGAGCACCGCCGACGCCAACAATGTTGTCATGCGCGCAATGAGCCTCGTCGGCACGCCGTACTCGTACGGCGGCAACACGCCCGAAGGTGGTTTCGACTGCAGCGGCCTCGTCAACTATGTCTATAAAGACATGCTCAACTTGAAGCTGCCGCGAACCTCACGCGACCTCGCCGCGTATCAGGGACCTTCCATCGCAGCGGACAGGCTCAACACCGGCGACCTGGTTTTCTTTGGAACCGCCGGCAATGTCAGTCACGTGGGTATTTATGTGGGCGACGGGCGCTTCGTCCATGCCCCAAGCACAGGCGGAACCGTCCGAATGGACCGCTTGGATGGTCCATATTGGGTGTCTCACTACACGGGATCTAAACGAATTTTGGGCCGTTAATTGTCCAAAATGTGCGCTTCACCGTGAAATTCAGGTTTCATTTAACGGAATCTTGACCCTTTGGGGGTTTTCGTTAGGCAAACTTTACCCTTAGTGAAGAACTAGTGAAGACCGCGTGACAACGACATCAAAATCGCCTAAATCGGTAATCCTCAGCTGCCTTCTCGCAGTTAGCCTCTCAGCCCCAGCCCTCGCCCTCGCGCAAACGGCTCCGGCTAACCCCAACACCCCCGCTCCAGCTGCAACTTCGTCAACCAATGACGTGAGCATTCTGGATCGCACCCTGAACTTCGCCAATTCGACCGTGCAGTCGGCAACGTCCGGCGTCAAGTCCTGGGTCACCCCGGCGAAGACCCCGTCCCTGCGTCAGGAAGTCGAGAATCTCGACACGGATAAGCCAATTCAATCGGACAAAATCAAATCCGTCCTCATGCGCGCCACCTCCATGCTGGGTACGCCGTATCGTTGGGGCGGCACCACGCCAGCCGGCTTCGATTGTTCGGGCCTGGTCGGTTGGGTTTTCCGCAATGCTCTCGGCATCGAGTTGCCACGCGTCTCGCGTGACATGGCCCGACAAGGTCAAATGATCTCGGACCGTTCGAAGTTGGTCGCCGGCGATCTTGTCTTCTTCGGTGACGGCGGTCGCGTCAACCACGTCGGCATCTACGTCGGCGAAGGTCGCTTCCTGCACTCGCCACGCACCGGCAAGAACGTCACGATCTCACCGATGGACTCGGGCTACTGGAACAAGAAGTTCCTGGCGGCACGACGAGTTGAGGGACTTTGATCGCTACGCTCTCACTTAGGTAGAGGTAGAGGTAGACAAATATAGTGATTGGGCGCCCTAGGGCGCCCTTCGCTTTTTGGCGCTCCCGCGCCGCAGTTGCTTTGACTCACTCCTCTAACTCCGACTCCAACTATTCAGCATCATTGTGCGCCGCGGCTTCCATCGTCTGCTCTATTCCCTTCGAGAGCTTCATGACCTTCAGTGCGTACTCGCTCATCCGCACGTCGGCGTCGTCGGTGGGTTGCCAGCATGGGACGGGGGCGGGCTTTTTGTCCGCATCCAACGCAACGAAGACGATGATGCAGTGAGTGCACAGGCGGGGTTCACCGCCCATGGGGTCGCGGGCTTTGACGTCGACGGCGAAGTGCATCGAAGTTGTGCCGGTGTGGACCAGCACCGTGTGAATGGAGACGAGGTCGGAGATTTTGATGGGGGCGACGAAGCGGATGCCGCCGACTGCGACGGTGACGGCGTAAGTGCCGCACCAACCGACGGCGGCCGCGTAGCCGGCCTGATCGATCCACTTCATGACTTGCCCGCCGTGGACTTGACCGCCGTAGTTTACGTCGGTCGGTTCCGCGAGAAATCGCATCGTCAATTCGCGTTGAGTTCCTGGTTGCATGAAGAGATCATCCGAAGCCTTTAATCAATTGATTGTAAACTTGCAGAGGTCGAAGTCACGCGAAGAGAAAAAATGCCGTACATGCCGATTGTTGGGACGTTGGGGTACATTTTGTCGAAGGATAAACAGCAGGTGCTGATGATCCATCGCAATGCGCGGCCGGGCGATGAGCATCTGGGCAAGTACAACGGACTGGGCGGCAAGCTTGAGGCGAATGAGGATGTCGTGGCGGGCATGAAGCGCGAGATCATGGAGGAAGCCGGGATCGATTGCACGCAGATGTCGTTGCGCGGGACGGTGTCGTGGCCGGGTTTTGGCAAAAACGGCGAAGACTGGCTCGGCTTCATTTTCCTCATCACCGATTTCGAAGGCGAACCTTTCAAAGAGAATCCGGAGGGCACGTTGGATTGGGTGCCGTTGAATGAGATGGATGCGCTGCCGATGTGGGAGGGTGACCGGTATTTTCTCCCGATGGTGTTTGACGATGATGCGCGCGCGTTCCATGGCGTGATGCCTTACAAGAACGGCGCGCCGGTGAGTTGGTCGTTTAGCCGGATATGAAAAAGTTCGTCCTCGGTGCATTCATTGCGTTAGCGCTTGCGTCAAGTGCGCATGCGGAGACGCGCAATTTCTCGGTCACCGCATCGACGAATAAAGCGAGCGAGCGACCGAAAGCGAAATCCATCGGTGATCTCATCGTCAATGGAACGGTGCGCGTGCCTGCGTATGCGTTGACGGTGGTGGATGGCTACAGCGAAGAAGGTTGGACGGAGCTGAAGCCGGAGTCGATGCAAGTGCGTGGCAAATTGTCGGCTGATGCTGCGAAACAATTGCAGGCGTATTTCACGAAGGAAGGCTGGGTCCTCGTGCCACGCGGGTGGAATGCAGTCTATGGTGGCATCGGCGCGAACGGAACATCACGCTTTGAATTTGCGCCGGCGAGCGGCGTTGGCAAAGTGACGTTCTATGACAGCGGCGGTGGTTGTGTTGGGTGTGCACTGATCGATGCGAGTTTGTTTTTTGAGAATGCACGCAACCAAGCGCGCGAAAACGAATTTCCCATCACGGATCGAACATCCGTTCCTGTGAGCAAGGTGAAGTTGCGGCCGACGCTCGTTGGCTATCGTGCGACGGTGAGCGGACAGCAGCTCGACGGGATTGACGGGTTTTATGACGGGCAGCTAGTTGAATACTTCAACCAGGAAGTCGTGCTGCCGAGAGCGTTACGGCATCTCGCGACGCCGATCCTCAACTGGACGATGAGTCAGCGTAACTGAGAGTCTTTACTGCCGCGGCGGTTGTAGCCCGCCGAGTTAGATTCCTCGGCGTCGTGGGCTTCCTGGCATGGCACGCACAGACGGACGCCGGGTAACGCTTTGCGGCGACCTTCGGGGATCTCCGCATCGCACTCCTCGCAATGCGTCAGGGATGGACCCTTCGGGAGTTGCTCGCGTGCTTTTTTGATCGCGTCCTTGACCGTCGCGTCAATTTGATCCTGCACGGCGCCATCGCCGGCCCAACCTGTTGCCATGTCTTAAGCGCTCCTCGTCTCCGGCATGTTGTCGTCCATCTGCTCCAATCCGATGTTGCCGGACGGATCATCGTAGACCGCTTGATCAAGCAGTCCTGTTTCCTTCGCGACCAAAACCGGCACAACCATCTGCCCCGTCACGTTCGTCATCGTGCGCATCATGTCGAGGATACGATCGATCGCAACGAGCAAACCGATGCCTTCCAACGGCAACGACGCAGCAGACAACACGAGCGTCACCATCACAATGGCGGTTCCTGGAACACCGGCGGTACCGAACGAGCCGAGCACAGATGCGAGCAAAATCGTCACATACTGCGCGGCACTCAAATCGATGTTGTAGTACTGTGCGACGAAGATGGCGGTCAGTGCTGGATAGATCGCTCCGCAACCATCCATTTTGATCGTGGCACCGAGAGGGACTGCGAAGGCGGCGTAGTTTTTGTCAACGCCAAGATTATGCGTGACCGAACGCAATGCAGCCGGCATCGATGCGAACGATGACGAAGACACAAATGCGATTTGCATGCCAGGCACCGCGCCCTTGAAAAACTTCAGCGGATTCAAACCGTGCGATGCGAGCAATGCACTGTAGATCACGACGATTTGGATCGCACACGCCAGATACAGCGCGATGACGTAAGTGCCGAGCGGCAACAACTTCTCGAACCCGTATGAGCCGACCAATGCAGCGATCAAACCAAATGTTCCAAGTGGCGTGAATTCCAGCACGAAGCGAGTGACTTGAATCATCAACTTCGCGCCTTCGTCGACGAGCTCGCGCAACTTTGCAACGCGATCGCCCAGCTTCACCAACGCGAAGCCGCACAAACCCGCCCAAAAAATCACCTGCAACATCGTTCCCTTATTCGCGAGAACTTTGGTGCCGTCCGGTGTGGTGATTTGCATCGCACCCGCCATCGCCTGGAACGGATTGCGCGGCACGATGTCCTTAATGACTTGGATGAAATCGGGGACTTCGCGGATTTTGTAATTTGGATCGCCAAGCAAACCGGATACGCCGAGACCTGGCTTCATGATCCAACCGACGCCGAGACCCACAAGCACTGCAAGCGCTGCCGTGATTGCAAACCACATGAATGTGCGACCGCCGAGCTTCGCGATCGACTGCTGTCCAGCCAAGGAACCAACGGCATTCATCACCGCGAACAACACCAACGGCACTGCAATCATCATGATCAGCGAGACATAAATGTCGCCGAGCCAGCCAAACCATTTCTCGGCATTCGGACCGAGCACCCAGCCCGCGAGTGCACCCAACACGAAGCCCGCGACGACGCGTTGCCAGAATGGAATTTTGAACCATGCCTTGATCATGGAGCGTCCTACTTCAAACCAATCTAATAACATAATGGAACACGGCGGGATTGTGTGAGTGCGACACGTCTTTTGTCACATTTATCCGTATAAAATGAACGCATACGTTTACATTTTGCGGCATTTCCCAACTATGACCCGAATTCAAGTTCTCGCAGCCAGCGTCGCTGTCGCCACATTGCTGGCCGGTTGCAGCACACTTTCCGAAGTTCGAACGGCTGCGATTGATCCCATCCCGGTCCCTGAAATCAAGCGTCCTGACGGTGAATCCGCGCAGTGGTGGTACACGCAAGGTGCATCGACGGCAGCGTCGAAGGGTGCGATGGAGGGCCGCGCAAAGAATGTGATTTTGTTTGTCGGTGATGGCATGAGCATTCCAACGGTTGCCGCCGCACGAATTCTTGAAGGGCAACGTAAAGGTAGTCCCGGCGAAGAGCAGAAATTGTCTTGGGAAAATTTCCCGAACACCGCATTGAGCCGCACGTACAACGTTGATTCGCAAACGCCCGACTCCGCCGGCACGATGGCCGCAATGGCAACGGGCGTGAAGACGCGCATCGGCGTTTTGTCGATTGCACAGAACGTCGCGAAAGATGATTGCGCAGGCAGTTTGAAGAATTCCGTGGAAACGTTGTGGGAGTCTGCAGCAGAAGCCGGTCTCGCTGTTGGTGTCGTCACGACGACGACTGTGACGCATGCAACGCCAGGCGCAACGTTTTCGCACGTGCCGAATCGCGGATGGGAAAATGATTCCGATCTCAGCGATGAAGTGAAGGCTGCAGGCTGCGTTGATATCGCGTCACAAATTGTCAACTCACGTTTCGGACGTGGCCCGGATGTGTTGATGGGTGGTGGAAGGCAGTCGTTTTTTGGCGTTGAGTCCGAAGATCCTGAGTACACGGATAAAGTCGGCCAACGTCTCGATGGACGTGACCTGACAAAGGAATGGTTGGCGCGACATCCCGGTGGCATCTATGTCTGGAACAAGCAGCAATTCGATGCAGCACCGAAGGGTGTGCCTTTGCTCGGCTTGTTTGAACCTTCGCACATGCAATACGAAGCGGAGCGTTCGAAGGATAAGGCGGGCGAACCATCGCTAGCGGAAATGACGACTTCGGCGATTGAACGGTTGAAAGCCTTGAATCCAAATGGTTTCGTGTTGCTGGTTGAAGGTGGACGCATCGATCACGCGCACCATCAAGGCAATGCACATCGCGCGTTGGTCGATACGATTGCGTTAAGTGATGCGGTTCGTGCAGCAACGCAAGCGACATCATCGGACGATACGTTGATTCTTGTGACGGCCGATCACGCACATACGATGACGTTCGCCGGATATCCTGCACGCGGCAATCCGATTCTGGGCAAGGTCAAGGGCGGCAGCGGCGAATCGATTGACCCCACCGCACTTGCGTTGGACGCAACGGGCTTGCCGTACACGACGTTAGGCTATGCAAACGGCCCGGGCAACGTCGGTGCATCTTCGTCGCAGAAGGAAGGCGTCAAGAAATATCCGCACAACGGCCGCGAATATCAGATGAATTCGATCGGCCGTCCCGACCTGACGAATGTCGATACCGAAGCGTTGGACTACATGCAGGAAGCGCTGGTACCAATGAGCGCAGAATCACATGGCGGTGACGACGTTGGCATCTGGGCTTGGGGCAGTGGCTCACATGCGGTGCGTGGCAGCGTTGAACAAAACACCATCTACCACTTCCTGCTGCAAGCGAATCCAAAGGTCCGCAATGCTTTGTGCGCGAAGGGCCTATGCAACGCGCAAGGTGTGCCGGTGAAAGTTCAGATCATCGACGCGATGCGTGCGAAGCCTGCCACTTCGAATTAAAACGGCTTCGCGAGAACCAGATACACCACAATTCCAAGCAACAACAGCGGCGCTTCGTTCCACCAACGTAGCGCCGTTGAACTTGGTAACGTCGTTGCGCCCTTCGCATACGCCTTCAACTTTCGGCCGAAGTAAGTGAAGTAAGCAATCATCAACGTGATCAACACAAGCTTGACGTGCAACCAACCTCCCGTCGCGAATGCTTGCGGCAAGTAGTCGGGTGACATGCGGTAGCCTTGCCACATCAACAACCCAAAAATAAACGCAATCCCAAACATCATGTGCCCGAAGCGGTACATTCGCACGCCCATCAGAATCAATCGCTGCTTCACGGCGTCGCCTTCATTCGCCTTCTCCGCTTCCGCCAAGTTCACCATGATGCGCGGCAAGTAGAATAAGGAAGCAATGAATGCCATCACGAAGATGATGTGCAATGTTTTGGTAATCAAAAAAAGATTCATGACGCCCTATTCGGCTGGATGAGAATGACTAAATTATACGACGAGCAATATTTTGAACGATGGTACCGCGGTCGCACACCAGCAGCTGACCGTGCGCATCTGCGTCGCAAAGTCGCAATGGCAGTTTCCGTCGCCGAGTACTATCTCGAACGTCCCGTACGCACCGTGCTCGACATCGGTTGCGGCGAAGGTGCGTGGCGCGCACCACTGCTGAAGTTGCGTCCGGATGTTTCGTACATGGGTTTTGACTCGTCGGAATATGCGGTCGCGCGTTACGGCCGCTCGCGCAACATCCACTATGCGACGTTTGGAGATTTTGAATTTCTTCGCCCCTGCCCTCCGGTCGACTTGCTGATCTGCTCGGACGTGATGCATTACGTGCCGACGCGGGAGCTGCGCAAGGGAGTTTCTGGCCTATTCGACCTATGCGGCGGCATCGCGTTTCTCGAGGCATTCACGCGTGGCGATGCGTTCGATGGTGATCGTGAGGGCTTCATGAAGCGTTCTGCCGCCGATTACGTAAGATTGCTAGGAGATGCAGGTCTGAAGCCCATTGGCTCGCACTTATGGACGCGGTCGGAGGCGTATGCGCAGCTGGCGGGGTTGGAGCGTCCTTTTGTCCAATAAGCGGATGTTGCAGTGCGTGCTATGATCGAAACTTGTGTTTACGCCTAGGATTCATTGGTGTTTCTCTATCAATTGCATGAAATGGGCCGCGCCTGGCTCGCCCCGATGACATTCTGGGCTGATGCAGGGGCGAAAATGTATTCCGCCCCCGGCAGCTGGCTCTCCTCCGTTCCAAATGCGCAGCGCATTGCAGCGGGCTACGAGTTGCTCTACCGCCTCGGCAAGGATTACTCGAAGCCGCCATTCAACATCAAGTCGATCGAGATCAACGGTCTTGATTATCCGGTCATCGAAAAGGTTGTTATCGAAAAGCCTTTTTGCCGGTTGTTGCGCTTCAAGCGTTACAGCGATACGGCGCCTGGCGTTGGTGAATTGAAGGACGATCCAATCGTTCTGGTCGTCGCGCCTCTGTCCGGTCACCACGCGACGTTGCTTCGCGACACGGTCCGAACGTTGTTGCGTGATCACAAGGTTTACATCACGGACTGGACCGACGCACGGATGGTGCCGTTGTCGGAAGGTGCGCTCCATCTCGACGATTACATTGAGTATGTGCAGGAGTTCATTCGCCACATCGGCGCGCGCAACTTGCATGTCATCTCGGTGTGCCAACCGACGGTGCCGGTTCTCGCCGCAATCTCGTTGATGGCTGCACGCGGTGAAGAAACGCCGTTGTCGATGACGATGATGGGCGGTCCAATCGACACGCGCGAAAGCCCCACGCAAGTCAACGATCTCGCCTACCAGCGTCCTCTGTGGTGGTTCGAAAACAACCTCGTCCAACCCGTCCCCGCCAACTATCCCGGCCGCGGTCGCAAGGTTTACCCTGGTTTCCTGCAGCACATGGGCTTCGTCGCAATGAACCCGGAGCGTCACGCGCAATCGCACGTGGAGTTCTACGAGCATCTGATTCAAGGCGACTTGGAAGATGCGCAATCCCATCGCGAGTTTTATGACGAATACAACGCGGTCCTGGATCTCGCCGGCGAATATTATCTCGACACGGTCCGCATCGTGTTCCAGGAGCACTTGTTACCAAAAGGCAAATGGTTCGTCCGCGGCGAGCACGTCACTCCCGCCTCCATCGGCCGCACCGCTCTGCTGACCATCGAAGGCGAGCTCGACGACATCTCCGGCGAAGGTCAAACGCAAGCCGCACATGGTTTGTGCACGGGCATTCCCAAAACGCACCACAAGCACTTCACCGTCCCCGGCGCCGGTCACTACGGAATTTTCTCGGGTCGCCGTTGGCGGACGCAGGTATATCCCGTCGTGCGTGATTTCATCGCGAAATACTCGAAGAAGCCACTCTAGCTACACCGCGTCCTCGTGGCGCCCTCTTCTTTTCACGCTGTCACAATTGTGACATTTGCAACAGCGAGCAAGCAATGTGCAAGCCACATGGCACTGACACAATTGTGTCAGTACGAAATTTAATGCGCGAGCTGGAGGGTGCTGAGCATTTGACGGCAGGCGTTTTCGGCGGAACGTGTCCAGATCACTTCGGGCGCTTCGCAAGTAATGATGCGCAACGTGTCGGCTGCATCGTCAGAGATGACGAGATTCATGACGACTGTTTTGTCAGGGGCTTGAGCGGTCATCGACGAGTAGACAAAACCATTTTGCGTTACCGACTTTACCGTCGTGGCTTTCACGTACTTGGGGCGCAATGAGTTGATGAAGTTGATCGCGTATTGGGATGGTGCGACTTTAGCTTTGGCGCGAAAATTCGGCACGAAGTTGTAGGTGAGACCGGTCAGGAATTTCCCCTTTTTCGCGATATCTTCCACGGAAAGTGAGATGGCGTAGTTGCCGTCCTTCGTGCGTTCCTTGAGGACGTTCCATCCGTTCAGCTTGAGATTGCTGAGCTTGCCTTCCGGATACGCGACCCATGTGTAGCCTGAGGGGGCGGTGGTTTTGGCAGGTGACGACAATACTGGCGGCTTGGCGATTTTCACGTCGCCGGGTTTGAGTTGTGCGTGCGCCATCAGTGGCAGCGAAGCGAGCAATGCAACAGCGATGAGTTTCATGATGTGATCCTCCACGACGTTCACATCAGTATCCGCAACCACTTGTAAACAAACAGTCGAAAAATCGCATGCATCGCAAAAGCGCCCTCTTTCATCGAGGTGTCACAATCGTGGCAGATTGATCTGACTCGAAAAAACGGACACAAGATGTAACGGTTTACACTCCAACTTATACGAGGTAAATCATGAAATCGAAGTCCAAACCGAATCAAAAATCCAATGCCGGCCGATATTCCGCCGAA
>SWJS01000011.1 GCA_007556525.1 Lysobacteraceae bacterium CU05-9
CGTCATGTTCCTCGCCGCTGATGGGCACTTGATCGGGTTGTTGGCGGTCGCCGATCCCATCAAGCCTTCTGCTCGCCCCGCCGTTGCCGCGTTGCAGTCGCGTGGCATGCGCGTCGTGATGGCAACCGGTGACGGCGCAACCACGGCGCGAGCGGTGGCGCGTGAACTCGGCATTGCGGAGTTCCATGGCGAAGTGACGCCGGAGGACAAGGCGGTTCTGGTTCAGAAGCTCAAGTCAGAAGGGCACCGGGTCGCGATGGCCGGCGACGGGATCAACGATGCGCCCGCACTTGCGAGTGCAGACGTGGGCATCGCGATGGGCACCGGTACCGACGTCGCCATGTCGAGTTCACAAGTTACCTTGGTGAAGGGCGACTTGCGCGGCATCCTGCGCGCCCGCGCATTGTCCGAGGCGACGGTGCAGAACATGCGGCAGAACCTCGCTTTCGCATTCCTGTACAACGCCATCGGTGTCCCGATTGCCGCCGGCGTGTTGTACCCCTTCTTTGGGTTGCTGCTGAGCCCGATGATTGCCGCACTCGCCATGAGCCTGAGTTCTTTTTCGGTGGTGGCCAATGCACTCCGCCTTGCGCGCACGAATTTACCAGATGACGCCATGTCCTTCCGGCCCGGGACCAGCGCCTCCACCCCACGGGCCACTACTTGAGGATGAACCCCATGAAGAGCAGCACGTACGTTTCACTCTTGGCCGCACTCTTGTTGAGCGCGCCTGCGGCATTGATGGCACAGACCGCTCCCCAGCAAGACACCCACCAAGGCCACGACGGCATGCAAATGCCGAACACGCCCGAAGACAGGGCCAAGATGGCGACCACGATGTTCGACAAGGTCGATACGGATAAAAACGGTGTGATCAGCCGAACGGAGTTCGTGGCCCATCACCGCGACATGAAGATGGATCATGGGATGCACGGCATGCAGCAGGCCGATGGCGAAAGCGGTCACGCCGAGATGGATCACAGCAAGATGGATCACGCTGCCCACGGCAGCGCCGCCCCCACCCTTGCCCGGCTGGATGTCAACAAAGACGGAAAGCTTTCCAAGGCCGAGATGGCCAAGCATCCCATGGCAGGTCACTTCTCGATGATGGACAAGAACAAGGACGGTTTTCTGAGCGCGACCGAGTTCGCCAGCCACTGAGCCATCCGGGCGGCCCCCAAGGGTCGCCCTTTGTCTTGTCAGGAGCCCACCAATGGAATCTCAAATGGAATCTCAAATGGAATCTCAAATGGAATCTCAAATGGAATCTCACCAGAACCACGACGCATCGCAGCGCGCTACGCCAACGAATAGTGCAAAGCATGCGGGGACGCATCAAGCCATGAAACAGGAGTCAAGTGGCCGCAGCCACTACGGCAGATTCCTGGTGATGATCCTGCTGTCCTTCATTGCCATGTTTGTCTTCATGTACGCGATGGTGGACCGGATCGGAAACGCGGTTCCCAACGTCAACCAGGCTTACATGGCGGCGCTGATGACTGCACCGATGTTGATTCTCGAGCTGCTGCTGATGGGGACAATGTACCCGGATAAGCGGAAGAACCTGCTGCTGCTCGGTGGCGGTGTCTTGCTGCTTTTGGGATCCTGGTTTGCGATCCGGCAGCAGTTCGCCGTGGGTGACCAACAATTCCTGAAATCGATGATTCCCCACCACGCAGGGGCCATCCTGATGTGCAATGAGGCGGATCTCACACGGGCCGATGTAAAGCGGCTTTGCGCCGAGATCGTCCAGGCGCAGGAACGGGAAATTGCCCAGATGCGCGAAATGCTTTCCAAGGGGGGCGGCTAAGCAAATGCCGTGTGTGGTAGGCTTTAACCTAAGTATTTCTTAGTTTATGCCATGGATACCTGCACCCTGGAACGGCTCATGGAGCAGGCACGCCGAGAGGCGATCTGTGAGGGTCACTTCTTCAGGGTGCTGCTGGATTCGAGGATCTACGCGCATGTGTTGCTTTCATACGAAAAGTAGTCCAATTTCGCCCCAATTTTTACGCCAAGAGTAGTCCACTTCAATCATCATCTCCGAGTACTGACTCGGAGGCAAGTTGGAGTGATTTCAATGAACTTAAAAATGTTGATTCGGCGACGCTCATTACGTGATGGCCTGTCGGCACGGGAGATAAGCCGTCAACTGGGTGTGTCACGGATTACCGTTGCACGTCTGAAGCAGGATGCGGAGACCGAACCGAGGTATCCCAAAAGAGCATCCAAGCCGCCCAAAAAACTGGAGCCGTTTCTGGAGTATCTCGAGAACTGCGTCCGTAACGAGGTCAATCGAGGGAAGAAGAACCGACGCTCGATCGAAGGTCTTTTTGAAGACCTCAAGGAGTTGGGCTACGACGGGTGCTACGGCTCCGTGTACAAATCCGTTCGTCAGCTCCGGGATATACGCAAAGCCAACACCAACCGCGCCTTCATTCCGTTGGCGTTCGAGCCCGGTGAAGCCTATCAGTTCGACTGGGCGGAGGAGCACCTAGCCCGGTGCCCTGCGCAACGGTGCGCCATTCCGAGACATGCCGCCCCTCTGGAAGGCGCTGCAGACGCAACTCCTCGATCATAAGGGCGGGGACCGAACGATGGTTGACGTGCGCTGACCGCGCAGGCAGAGCATCCGCATGAGGACTGGGATAAACGGATCAATGCGCTGCTGTCGAGTGGACGCGTCACGCGTGAACAAGTGATGGCGGCGTTGCAGCGTTGGCGCGATAAGCGTGAGCCCCAGTCCGTCTCCTCCATTGCTCACGTGACGATGAAGCGCCCGGCGGTCGCGAACGTGGCGCGCTACAACGAACTGCGGACGATCAAGGAGAGGACCCATGGATGAAATCGAAAGCAAACTGCGCCGGCACCGCTTGTATGGCATGGCTGCCGCATGGCAGGACGCCATCAACCATCAATCACGCGTTCACTTCAATCCGCGGGCATTCATGGAGGAACTGCTCAACGCCGAGTTGGCCGAGCGTGGTATCCGCTCGGTCCGCCATCAAAAGATGCTTGCCCGGTTCCCGATTGAGCGGCACCTCTCCGGGTTTGAATTTGAAGGAACCGACATAGACGAGGCGCTGATCCGTGAGTTGCACGACGGAAATTTTCTTCCCGAATCCGGCAATATCATCTTCGTGGGTGCGCCTGGAACCGGCAAAACACATCTGGCGACTGCCATTGCGTTGAATGCTGTCACTCATCTTGGGCGCCGTGCCCGGTACTTCAACGCCGTTGATCTGGCCAATGCTCTCGAGCTGGAACACAGCCGAGGTCAGGTGGGGGCTTTGGCCAAACGCCTCAACAGCGTGGATATCTTGTTGCTGGATGAAGTGGGCTATTTGCCGTTCACGCCACAGGGTGCCAGTTTACTGTTCCACCTTCTCGCTCAGTTGTACCGCAACACCAGCGTCATCATTACGACGAACCTCAACTTCAACGAATGGCCAACAGTATTTGGTGATGTGAAGCTGACGTCCGCCTTGCTCGACAGGCTCACACATCATTGTCACATCGTCGAGACCGGGCACTCATCGTGGCGGTTCCGTGAAAGCCAAATCACGTCAAGTGAACGCAGGACCGTACACGAATACCCGCCAGCAATCACGAAGGAGGTCACCGCAAGCTAGTCCGTTGGTTGTAAGCATCTTCCAAATCCTGAAGTATTTGAAAAAGCTGGCCAAAGAGGAATGTATGTGGAGGAATTTCTATCTCCGTATCACGATGAAGTAGATTGCTGAGCTGTGTAGTGTCCTCGAAAATTCGATCCATTTCAAAGTAGAGTTTCTCATGACATGAGCGCAATAATGGCTGAGCATTGACCTTCCCCGAAATGTCGCATCAATCGTTCTTTGAGAAAATTCGGAAATTCAACTTTAGGACGGACACGAGCAGCACGCCGAATAAACCAAAAGCCCCGATTTTGAGTCGGGGCTTTTTGCACAGTGGACGAACGATTAGTGAATCGGCTGATTCAAGATCATCTGCTTCACATACCGCGGAGCAGGTGCGCCGTAGCTCAGCACCTTGTCGTGGTACTTCTTCAGGGTGAAGTTTTTGCCCCACGCCTTCTCGACTTCACGGCGCATGTCGAGCTGTTCCTGCACACCGACGAAGTAGGTGGCGAGCTGCGTGGATGAGAGTTGAGCGCGGACCCACTTGCCGGCGGCTTCACGTTCTTGCTGGAACGCGCGGCGAGTCATGAGATCCATCGCTTGTTCGCGCGTCCAGTTGTGCACGTGGATGCCTTGATCGAGCAGCGAGTTGGAGATCGTGCGCAGATAGAACTTCAACTGCACGAGATGGAACAACGGATCATTATTCATGTAGCCCGCCTTGCGCATCATGTCTTCCGTGTAGACAGCCCAACCTTCCGCAAACAAACCGGAGCGCAGGACACCGCGGAGGATGGAAGGGTTTTTGGCGGAGAAAGCACCTTCAAGGTAGTGACCTGGCGTGCCTTCATGGATGCCGAGCAAATGGATTTGGCGCGTGTTGTATTCACGCAGATACGAGTCGACTTGCGCGTCTGTCCATTCTTCAGGGATGGGGGAGACGGCGTAGAAAGTCTTTTGGCCTTTATCCAAAGGACCTGGCGAATCGGCATACGCAACCGAAAAACCCTGCTGGAACTTCGGCATGATGATGATCTCGACAGGAGCAGATGGCAGCGTCACGATGTTGTGATCACGCACGAAGTCCGTCGACTCCTTCAACGTCTCACGCGCAAACTCAACGAGATTCTCACGTGATGGCTTCTCGGCGTATGCCACTTCCAGCGCGGCTTCGATGGCTTTTTGTTCCTGGTCTGCGGACGGCTTCGCACCGAGATGCAGATTCTTGCGATCCTTCAACACGTTCTGCGCAATGCCATACATCACCTTACGCACGCGGGTCATTTCCGCTTCCGCACGCTTGTCGATTTCCTGCCGCGACAATTCGGAGTTCAACGAATACTTGAGCTTCTCGTCGTACATTTTCGCGCCGAGACGGAAGTCGCCCTTCGCATTCGGCACCAACGTCTTGTCCAGCCACGTTTGATGCTGATCGACTGCAACCTTCAACTTATCGATCGCGGCATTCATGCGTGCTTGATCAGCGGCATTCAACGAATCCATGTTTGGCTTGATGTAATTTTCGATCAAGTCAAAAATACCCTGATTTTGGCGGGCAACCGTCTGCGCATGCGTCAACGGCACGCGTTTCGGATCGAGGTTCGCGCGCGCTGCAGCGAAGATGGTTGGAATTTTCTCAATACGCGAAATCGCCGACTTCATGCGCTGGCCGATCGGCGCGTAATCGCGCGACATCAACGTATAAATCGCGCTACCGGCGAGACCGCTATAGCTTTGCGGATCCCACTTCCAGCTTTGCAGTTTTTCGGTTTGGAAAATCGACGACTGCAATTCATTCTTCAAAATCAACGCATCAATCTGGTCTTCGCGTGACAACGACTTGATATTGATCGCATTCAAACGAGTGAGCATCGACTTGTTGAATTTCAAACCGGCTGCAATGCCTGCTGCGGATGCATCATCCAACTCCGCATCGAAGCGGTGATCGCCTTGCGCAGATGCACCGACCGGCGACAACCGCATCGATTGATCCAACCACTCCTTGCTCAACGCTTGGAACTTGACCGACTGTGCAGCAGACACCTTTGCAACAGGCGCTTTCTTCACTGCAGCCGAAGCATCCACTGCAACGGCACCGAACGCCAGTGACAGCGCGATCGCTGACGACAACAACAACTTCGAATTCACTCTGACTCTCCTCAAAAAAACTATTTCGCAACCGTGCGCATCGGCACACTGATGTTGCAGATATTCGTATAACCGGCAGGACGCACATACCAAGTGTCACTGCGGTTGCGGCGACCTTCCGCGATTTCAGCAAACGCCTTCGAATCCGTGCGCATCACTTCATAACCCGGTGCGGACGGATCATCGGATGCCATACGCACCGGACCTAACGGAGTGCGTTGTTCTGGCTTCTCATAAAACCCCAACGGTCCCGTCCCACGCGGCATTGCCGAAATGTATTCCATGCCCTTCAACACGCGACCAACAACCGTGATGTTGCGATCCAAGTTGCGCGGCGCTTGACCAATCACGACGTACAACGAGGAACCATCGCCGGAGTCGGGCGGGTTACCACGACCCACACCAATCGCACCGTAGCAATGCGTGAGCCACGCGCTCGTGCCATCCGACGCCGCTTGAAATCCATCGACAAAACCAGCCTTACGCGCCCACCCATCCGCATCTTTCAATGCATCGAATTTCAAACCTTTGAGAGGGCGTTCGTATTCGGGTGGAATTTTGTTAGTAACAGAACCCGTCGACTTCCGCACTTCACCGGGCAAGTCTTCCGATGGATCGCCCCACTGCACCACATAGTTGTCATGCGAACGGATGATCCACAACCCATCCCAATATTTATCGCGCGTCAACGTCTCGATGTTGCGCACATGTGCCGGCGCAAATTGCGGTGCCAACTCAATCACGACGGTGCCCAATGGCAGATCCATCAACATGACGTTCTTCGGATCGACGCGGCGCCAGTCGGCGGCGGTGGTGCCTTTAATGATCTCGTCCGTGCTTCGTTGCGGTGTGGCCGCATGCGCGAACGTGGCAGCCAAAGTGATTCCTAACAAAACCGACAAGACCCGCATCAGACTCTCCCGCACAAATGAGTTGGCAATCCTTCAAGCCTAACGGATTGCACGAAATAACACGATATGACCTCTGGCATATTCCGCTAGGTTGATGTTGGCACTAGTATTAATCTCAATATAGTGAAGTTGACACAGTGATGGACATCGAAGCTCAAGCGCGAAAATTCCAAAAAGACCTCTCATCCGGGACCGTCTCCTTGGCCATGCTCGCCGTTCTGAACGCCGCAACGGAGCCCCTCTACGGCTACCAAATCGCGAAGTTACTGGAGGAAAAAGCAGGCGGCACTCTCGCCGGCAAGCAAAGCGCGCTGTATCCCGTTTTGCGCAATCAGGAAGCCGCCGGTCTGCTCGCCAGCACCGTCGAGCCGTCGTTGGCCGGCCCTCCGCGCCGCTACTACACGATCACCGCCGATGGCCGCGCCGTGCTGAAGGCATGGACACAAATCTGGACCGAAACCCGCAACTCAATTGACGCCGTCCTGGAGGAGGGACTGTGATGAACACGCCAATCAATGAAGCACCACGGACGATGGTGGATTTTCTCGCGCAAGTTTCCGCGTCACTGCGTGGCAGCGATCCCGCGATGATCCAGGATGCGCTGTTCGACTCCGAGGAATATCTCCGCGCCGCCATCGCCGACAACGCGGCCCTGAGCGAATCGGAAGTCATGGCGGTAGTCCTCGAGGAATACGGCACACCTAAGGAAGTCGCCGACAACTACCGCACCACCGACGCCACCGTGCAAGCCGCGATCAAACCAACGTTCGCTGCACCTGTTTCCCAAAAAGGATTCTTCTCCCGCATCTTCGGCGTCTTCGTTGATCCTTACGCATACGGCTCGTTGTTCTACATGTTGTTGTCGTTGTGGACGGGGATTTTTTACTTCACCTACGTCACGGTCGGTGCATCGCTCTCGTTGAGCATGATCATTCTCATCATCGGCTTGCCGTTGTTGATTTTGTTCCTCGGCAGCGTTCGCGTGTTGTCTCTGGTCGAGGGCCGCATCGTCGAAACGCTACTCGGTGTCCGCATGCCGCGTCGTCCGATGATGCCACTGCAACGCGACGGCAACGGTTGGATCGAGCGTATCAAAAACTTCTTCACCGACCCCCGCACCTGGTCCACCATTCTGTATCTGCTCTTGATGCTTCCACTGGGCACGGCGTACTTCACGATCGCCATCACCGGTCTCGCGTTGGGACTCGCATGCTTGCTCTCACCACTTGCCGCCTTGTTCGGTGAGATCTCCGTCGACGGCGTTTCAACCAACATCAGCCACATCCAAATTCTCGGCACGGAGTACCACACTGCCGGATGGGTGATGGTTCCGTTGGTGTTTTTGTTCGGGCTCGCAGTCCTGCTGGCCCTCATGCACTTCGCGCGATTGGTCGGTCGCTTTCATGGTTCACTCGCGAAGAATCTGCTCGTGAAGCTGTAGTTGTAGGTAGAATTAGACGATTTTTCGGGGGTGTCACAATTGTGGCAATCTGATCTGACCTTCAAAAAACGGACAGAGATTTAGACGGCTTTGTTTAGTTTCGCACTTTGTTCAAATTTGTGGGGTGATTGCAGTCCGTTGGCTGAGTGGCGACGCCAGTGATTGTAGTAGTG
>SWJS01000012.1 GCA_007556525.1 Lysobacteraceae bacterium CU05-9
AGTAGTCGGCTCACTTCGGCAAACGTGCAAACGCAGCCGGGGGTGATCGGAAGAGACGTTGAGGTCGATTCCACAAGATCTTTGAAAGTATGCACAGGAAATTTGTGCGGGCGTCTGGTAGATGGCTACTGTCCATCGAGCAGACGTTCGAAACGAAACCTATCAATTTTTAAGCAAGCATTATGCAAGCGAGTAAATCGATGGGTCCGGTTCGAGCTCTACTCATTTAAGAAATACCGTTGACCTTCGGGTTGACACCAAACTTCAAGTGAAGAGTTTGATCCTGGCTCAGAGTGAACGCTGGCGGCAGGCCTAACACATGCAAGTCGAACGGCAGCATGAGAAGAACTTGTTCTTCTTGATGGCGAGTGGCGGACGGGTGAGGAATGCATCGGAATCTGCCCATTTGTGGGGGATAACCTCGGGAAACCGGGACTAATACCGCATACGACCTTCGGGTGAAAGCAGGGGATCTTCGGACCTTGCGCAGATGGATGAGCCGATGCCGGATTAGCTAGTTGGAGGGGTAAAGGCCCACCAAGGCGACGATCCGTAGCTGGTCTGAGAGGATGATCAGCCACACCGGGACTGAGACACGGCCCGGACTCCTACGGGAGGCAGCAGTGGGGAATATTGGACAATGGGCGCAAGCCTGATCCAGCCATGCCGCGTGTGTGAAGAAGGCCTTCGGGTTGTAAAGCACTTTTGTTGGGGAAGAAAAGCTTCCGGTTAATACCCGGGAGTCATGACGGTACCCAAAGAATAAGCACCGGCTAACTTCGTGCCAGCAGCCGCGGTAATACGAAGGGTGCAAGCGTTACTCGGAATTACTGGGCGTAAAGCGTGCGTAGGTGGTTTGTTAAGTCTGATGTGAAAGCCCTGGGCTCAACCTGGGAACTGCATTGGATACTGGCAGGCTTGAGTGCGGTAGAGGATAGCGGAATTCCCGGTGTAGCAGTGAAATGCGTAGATATCGGGAGGAACATCTGTGGCGAAGGCGGCTATCTGGACCAGCACTGACACTGAGGCACGAAAGCGTGGGGAGCAAACAGGATTAGATACCCTGGTAGTCCACGCCCTAAACGATGCGAACTGGATGTTGGGTGCACTTAGGCACTCAGTATCGAAGCTAACGCGTTAAGTTCGCCGCCTGGGGAGTACGGTCGCAAGACTGAAACTCAAAGGAATTGACGGGGGCCCGCACAAGCGGTGGAGTATGTGGTTTAATTCGATGCAACGCGAAGAACCTTACCTGGCCTTGACATGCACGGAACTTTCCAGAGATGGATTGGTGCCTTCGGGAACCGTGACACAGGTGCTGCATGGCTGTCGTCAGCTCGTGTCGTGAGATGTTGGGTTAAGTCCCGCAACGAGCGCAACCCCTGTCCTTAGTTGCCAGCACGTAATGGTGGGAACTCTAAGGAGACCGCCGGTGACAAACCGGAGGAAGGTGGGGATGACGTCAAGTCATCATGGCCCTTACGGCCAGGGCTACACACGTACTACAATGGTGGGGACAGAGGGCTGCCAGCGCGCGAGCGTGAGCCAATCCCAGAAACCCCATCTCAGTCCGGATCGCAGTCTGCAACTCGACTGCGTGAAGTCGGAATCGCTAGTAATCGCAGATCAGCATTGCTGCGGTGAATACGTTCCCGGGCCTTGTACACACCGCCCGTCACACCATGGGAGTGGGTTGCTCCAGAAGTCGCTAGTCTAACCTTCGGGAGGACGGTGACCACGGAGTGATTCATGACTGGGGTGAAGTCGTAACAAGGTAGCCGTATCGGAAGGTGCGGCTGGATCACCTCCTTTAGAGAACGGCAGGGTCACCTGCCAGATGTCCGCACAAGTTTCCTGATGTTTTGCAAGTCCATTCGATGGGGCTTTAGCTCAGCTGGGAGAGCACCTGCTTTGCAAGCAGGGGGTCGTCGGTTCGATCCCGACAAGCTCCACCACTTCTTTGCGACTAACACAAATGGGTCTGTAGCTCAGGTGGTTAGAGCGCACCCCTGATAAGGGTGAGGTCGGTGGTTCGAGTCCTCCCAGACCCACCATTTGGTGGTTGGAAGAATGGCGGAAGTACGATAGGCGAAACATTGGTGCATACACAAGATTTAGAAATCCGGACGCGTTGAGGCGTTTGGATGATCTTTGAAAAACTGGAATGTAGCGAGCGTTTTGAGAAGTGCACTTGTCGTGCACCACCAAATACGTGTCGTGAGGCTAAGGCGAACACTTCGCAATGTGCCGCGACCCGGACCCCTTTCATCACTGTATGAGTTCTCGGGGGAAACGGAAGCAAGCATTGGGAAGAAGTTCAAAATTAACATTTGAGTCGTTATATGTTCTGTCCATCCTGGTAACAGGGATGGGATCTCGCTGTAAAAGGCGGCGGGAATAGACGTGTGACTTCATCATCTTCGACTTAGGTTGAGGCTGCTTGAGGTTATATGGTCAAGTGAATAAGCGCACACGGTGGATGCCTTGGCGGTCAGAGGCGATGAAGGACGTGATAGCCTGCGAAAAGCGCGGGGGAGCTGGCAATAAGCTTTGATCCCGCGATGTCCGAATGGGGAAACCCACCCCTTAGGGGGTACCACTCACTGAATACATAGGTGTTTGGAGCAAACCCGGAGAACTGAAATATCTAAGTACCCGGAGGAAAAGAAATCAATTGAGATTCCCTGAGTAGTGACGAGCGAACGGGGAACAGCCCTTAAGCAATTGATGGTTTAGCAAAACGCGTTGGGAAGCGCGGCCATAGACGGTGACAGCCCGGTATGCGAAAGGCCATTTTTTGTGAAATCGAGTAGGGCGGGGCACGAGAAACCCTGTCTGAACATGGGAGGACCATCTTCCAAGGCTAAATACTCCTGACCGACCGATAGTGAACCAGTACCGTGAGGGAAAGGCGAAAAGAACCCCGGAGAGGGGAGTGAAATAGACCCTGAAACCGTGTGCGTACAAGCAGTAGGAGCGGACTTGTTCCGTGACTGCGTACCTTTTGTATAATGGGTCAGCGACTTACATTACGTAGCAAGCTTAACCGTATAGGGGAGGCGAAGGGAAACCGAGTCTGAACAGGGCGAACAGTTGCGTGGTGTAGACCCGAAACCGAGTGATCTAGTCATGCCCAGGGTGAAGGTACCGTAACAGGTACTGGAGGCCCGAACCCACGCCCGTTGCAAAGGTCGGGGATGAGGTGTGATTAGGAGTGAAAAGCTAATCGAACTCGGAGATAGCTGGTTCTCCTCGAAAGCTATTTAGGTAGCGCCTCGCATGTATCCTTCCGGGGGTAGAGCACTGTTATGGCTAGGGGGTCATTGCGACTTACCAAACCATTGCAAACTCCGAATACCGGAACGGACTGTGCGGGAGACACACGGCGGGTGCTAACGTCCGTCGTGAAAAGGGAAACAACCCAGACCCACAGCTAAGGTCCCAAATTTTGTGCTAAGTGGAAAACCATGTGGAAAGGCACAGACAGCCAGGAGGTTGGCTTAGAAGCAGCCACCCTTTAAAGAAAGCGTAATAGCTCACTGGTCGAGTCGGTCTGCGGGGAAGATTTAACGGGGCTAAGCACAGAACCGAAGCTTGGGGTGTGCACACTTTGTGTGTACGCGGTAGAGGAGCGTTCCGTAAGCCGATGAAGGTGAGTTGAGAAGCTTGCTGGAGGTATCGGAAGTGCGAATGCTGACATGAGTAACGATAATGCGGGTGAAAAGCCCGCACGCCGAAAGCCCAAGGTTTCCTTGCGCAACGTTAATCGACGCAGGGTGAGTCGGCCCCTAAGGCGAGGCAGAAATGCGTAGTCGATGGGAAGCAGGTTAATATTCCTGCACCTCGCGTAAGTGCGATGGAGAGACGGAGAAGGTTAGGTGTACCGGGCGTTGGTTGTCCCGGGGAAAGGCGGTAGGAGTGGAACTTAGGCAAATCCGGGTTCCTTTAACTCCGAGCACCGAGACGAGCTCTTAGAGCGAAGTCACTGATACCACGCTTCCAGGAAAAGCTCCTAAGCTTCAGCTTACGCAGACCGTACCGTAAACCGACACAGGTGGGTAGGATGAGAATTCTCAGGCGCTTGAGAGAACTCGGGTGAAGGAACTAGGCAAATTGGTACCGTAACTTCGGGAGAAGGTACACCCCTGAGCGTGGCCCATGCGGGCTACAGCGTTCGGGGGTCGCAGAAACTAGGCCGCTGCGACTGTTTATCAAAAACACAGCACTCTGCAAACACGAAAGTGGACGTATAGGGTGTGACGCCTGCCCGGTGCTGGAAGGTTAATTGATGGGGTCAGCCGTAAGGCGAAGCTCTTGATCGAAGCCCCAGTAAACGGCGGCCGTAACTATAACGGTCCTAAGGTAGCGAAATTCCTTGTCGGGTAAGTTCCGACCTGCACGAATGGCGTAACGACAGCGGCGCTGTCTCCACCCGAGACTCAGTGAAATTGAAATCGCTGTGAAGATGCAGCGTTCCCGTGGCAAGACGGAAAGACCCCGTGAACCTTTACTATAGCTTTACACTGAACGTTGAGTTCGTCTGTGTAGGATAGGTGGGAGGCTTTGAAGCAGTGGCGCCAGCCATTGTGGAGCCAACCTTGAAATACCACCCTGTCGTGCTTGACGTTCTAACCTAGGTCCGTAATCCGGATCAGGGACCGTGTATGGTGGGTAGTTTGACTGGGGCGGTCTCCTCCCAAAGAGTAACGGAGGAGCACGAAGGTACGCTCAGCGCGGTCGGACATCGCGCACTGTGTGCAAAGGCATAAGCGTGCTTGACTGCAAGATCGACGGATCAAGCAGGTACGAAAGTAGGTCTTAGTGATCCGGTGGTTCTGTATGGAAGGGCCATCGCTCAACGGATAAAAGGTACTCCGGGGATAACAGGCTGATACCGCCCAAGAGTTCATATCGACGGCGGTGTTTGGCACCTCGATGTCGGCTCATCACATCCTGGGGCTGTAGTCGGTCCCAAGGGTATGGCTGTTCGCCATTTAAAGTGGTACGCGAGCTGGGTTCAGAACGTCGTGAGACAGTTCGGTCCCTATCTGCCATGGGCGTTGGAGATTTGAGAGGGGCTGCTCCTAGTACGAGAGGACCGGAGTGGACGAACCTCTGGTGTTCCGGTTGTCACGCCAGTGGCATTGCCGGGTAGCTACGTTCGGAAGCGATAACCGCTGAAAGCATCTAAGCGGGAAGCGCGCCTCAAGATGAGATCTCCCGGGAGCTTGACTCCCCTGAAGGAACCATCAAGACCAGGTGGTTGATAGGTCAGGTGTGTAAGTGCAGCAATGCATTGAGCTAACTGATACTAATGATCCGAGAGGCTTGACCATATAACCTCAAGTGGCCTTAGCTTGCGACACGTACTGTGGACGCGGCGAGTGCCGGGCGGAAACGCCAAACAGGCAACCACGAAAGTGATTGCACAACGCACGCTACATTCCAACCCTTTTTGACGAGACGCATGCAAGCCCCGTGGGTGCGCACGCTGCTAGACCTGCGCCCGCGTCCGTCATCCAAGCTTTGTCCAGTGACAATAGCGGAGTGGAACCACCCGATCCCATCCCGAACTCGGAAGTGAAACGCTCTTGCGCCGATGGTAGTGTGGCTCAAGCCATGCGAGAGTAGGTCATCGCTGGGCATTTATCCCAAAACCCCGTACAGCAATGTGCGGGGTTTTTCTTTGCG
>SWJS01000013.1 GCA_007556525.1 Lysobacteraceae bacterium CU05-9
CACTACTACAATCACTGGCGTCGCCACTCAGCCAACGGACTGCAATCACCCCACAAATTTGAACAAAGTGCGAAACTAAACAAAGCCGTCTAAATCTCTGTCCGTTTTTTGAAGGTCAGATCACTTGGGAGCGACACCGATCGCGCGGACGGCGGCGAGGGTGCGCGTGATGTGCTCCTTCGGCGAGAGATCCGAATACGAGTAGATGATGCGACCGTCACGGCCGATGACGTAGGAAGTGCGCGATGACCAGCCGGGTTTCAACGCCAGCAATGCGTCGTATTTGGCGGCGATTTTGGCACCGGGGTCGGATGCGACGGTGAAGTTGCCGGCGCAGTGTTCGGCAGATTTGGAGAACTCGGCGAGGCGGTCGATGTTGCCGGCGGTCATGCCGATGACGGTGGCGCCGGCGGCGCGGAAGTCCTTGATCGCTTGGCTAAACATGTGCGCTTCGATGTTGCAGCCTGCGGTGAATGCCGCCGGGAAAAAATACAGCACCACCGGCCCCTTCTTCAACTCCGCTTTAAGATCGACGGCGGTTCCGTTTCCTGCGAGGAAGGCGGGTGCGACGAATTGCGGTGCGACGGTGCCGGGCTTCAACTCAGCCATTGCGGGGGCGGCGAAGAAGGCGGTGAGGGCGAGGGTGGCGATTAGTTTTTTCATAACTTTCATAATGGCACAATGGGGGTCAGATGATATGAAGGAGTATGAAGATGGGTCTGGCGTGTTACTTGACGTTTAATGGGCAGTGCGAAGAGGCGATGAATTTTTATGCGCGTTGTCTCGGGACGCAGATCAATGAGTTGCACCGCTTCAGCGATATGCCGGGTGGTGAGGTGTCGGAAGAGTGCAAAAATCAAATCATGCACGCGAACCTGTCTTACAAGGGCACGGTCCTGATGGCGTCGGATTCGCCGCCGGAAATGGGCTACGACGGTGTGCATAAGGGGTACGCCATTTCGGTGAATGTTGACAATATCCAGGATGCGGAGACTGTGTTCGCGGCGCTGTCGGAAGGTGCGAATGTGACGATGCCGATTGGTGAGCAGTTTTGGGCGGCGCGGTTTGGCATGTTGACCGACAAATACGGCATTGACTGGATAGTCAATTGCGAGAAGGAAGCTTCGTAATCATTCCTTCGGCTGCGATGACGCCGGAGGCGAAGCATGCGGTGAGGAGGTAGCCGCCCGTCGGTGCCTCCCAGTCGAGCATTTCGCCGGCGCAGAAGATGCCGGGTAGCTTGCGAAGTTCCAGCTTCGGCGTGAGTTCGGCTTGCGGGATTCCACCTGCCGTGGAGATGACTTCGTTGATCGGACGCGGGGTGGTGATGGGGATTTGCAGGTTTTTGAGGGAATGACCTGTCGGTGTGGCCCCACGAAAAAATTCATTCACCAGCCCCAATTTCCCGCCATCGAGTTTGAATGTGCGCTTCATGAAGTCGGAGAGGGAACGGCTGCCGCGGGTCGCCAGCTTCGCGTCGATTTCCTCGGCAGTGAAGTGGGGGAGTATGTCGAGATAGAGCGGCGCGCCTTCGCGTAACGCGGGCACGGCCGGATAGAGCGCGCTACCCTCAATGCCATATTCCGTCAGCACGGCTTCGCCTTGCACGCCATTGATGGCGATCGGCTTGAGCGGAGAGCCAGAGTAGCGGGCGCGCAAATGCTCCGACCACGCCACGTTGAATCCGCAGTTCGCCGGCTTCAACGGAGCGATCTCCACACCACGCGCGCCCAGAAGAGAGACCCAGGCGGCGTCTGAGCCGAGCTGCGGCCAACTCGCGCCGCCGAGCGCCAGCAGAGTCGCGTCCGCCCGCACACTCACGCCGTTCTCGAAGACCAACTCATCGCCGGACCAACCCACCCATTTGTGCTGCGTATGAATCCGCAAACCCTTCGAGCGCATATGAGCGAGCCAACGTCGCAGCAACGGAGCGGCTTTTTTCTCCAAAGGAAACACGCGACCAGAAGTGCCCACAAACGTCTCCACGCCGAGCGACGACGCCCACTCGCGCAACGCCTCGGCATCAAACGAATCCAACCACCTCGACACCCAATCGCGTCCCTCGAAAAAAACCTCATCAAACAACGGACGCGCCACCGAATGCGTGAGGTTCAACCCGCCAATACCCGCCAGCAAAAACTTCCGCCCAACCGACCGTTGCGAATCAAACAAATCGACGGAGAACCCAGCTTCCAACAACTTCTGTGCGGCGATCAAACCCGCAGGACCGCCGCCGATAATGGCAACTTGCGCGTGGATAGGACCTTCAGCATTGGCACGAACATCGGACATTGTTGTATTGTGACAGCCAACGCCTTGAATTGAGAATTTTGCGATGCGAATGAAGCCGATTGCTGTTGCGCTGTTGAGTTTGGGATTGCTGGCCGGTGGTAGCGCCGCATTAAGCGCACACGCGCAGGACACGACACTCAGCCTCAACATGGCTCCGGACAAAGCGCCACCACCAACACCGGTCGCGCTCGACGAACTTGATGCGTTCATTGCAAACACCCAGAAGAAATTCGACGTCCCCGGCATCGCCATCGCCATCGTCAAAGATGGACAGATTGTGTATGAGAGAGGTTTTGGCATCCGTGAAATGGGTAAGCCGGACAAGGTCACGCCCGACACGATGTTCGCCATCGCATCGAACACCAAAGCGTTCACTGCGAGCGCTCTCGCCAAACTCGCCGACGAAGGCAAGCTGTCATACGACGATCGCGTGATCGATCACTTGCCGTGGTTCCGCATGAATGATCCATACGTCACGCACGAAATGCGCATCAAGGATTTGCTCTCGCATCGCAGCGGTCTCGGACTCGGCGCCGGTGATTTGCTGTATTGGCCAGGCACCACATATTCCACAGAAGAAGTTGCGCGCCGTTTGAAGGACGTGCCGTTGGTTGGAAGTTTCCGCGGACAGTATGCGTATGACAATATTTTGTTCGGTGTTGCCGGTCTCGTCGTCGAGAAAATCAGCGGCATGTCGTTCCGTGATTATCTGATCCGAAATTTCTTCACGCCACTCGGCATGTCCAACACGGTTTACAACAGCGATGATTTGAAGCCGTCAATGAACACTGCGGTCGGTCATGCGAAATCGGATTTTACGAAGCTCGAACCGGTCAAGGTGATGTCGTGGCATAACGTGTCCGGCGCGGGTGGCATCTATTCGTCGGTGCATGACATTTCGAAGTGGATGATCGCGAACATGCAAGGCAAGATTGTCTCGCCGAAAATGCAGAAGCAAATGTGGTCCATCATCACGCCCATGAATATCGCGGAACCACCGGTGCCTGAGCTCGCTGGCATGAAGCCGAACTTCCAAGGTTACGGTGCCGGTTGGCAGCTGTCGGATTACCGCGGCAACAAGTTGGTTTGGCACACGGGCGGTTGGCCCGGTCAAGTCTCGCGCGTGACACTCGTGCCTGATAAGAAAATCGGCATCGTCGTCCTCACCAACGCCGAAGTTGGCGCCGCGTTCCAAGCCGTCACTTACCGCGCACTCGACGCCATGCTCGGCAACCCACCGCACGATTGGAACAACGCTTACGGTCTCGCGTTGGCGAAGCAGCAATCCAACGCCGACGACTCCTGGAAAAAACACCTCGCTTCCCGCAACGCTTCTTTGAAACCATCGTTGCCTTTAGCGTCGTACGCACAGACGTATCGCGATCCTTGGTACGGCGATGTGCGTGTTTTCATGGAAGGTTCGAAGCTGCGCATGCAATTTGCCAAAACACCTGACTTGCTCGGCACACTCGAGCCATGGCAAGGCAACACCTTCATCGCGAAGTGGGATCAGCGCTGGCTCAACGGCGATGCGTTCGTGAACTTCAACTTGGACGCGGATGGTGCTATCGTTGGCGCAACAATGTCCGCCGTTTCACCGTTGACGGATTTCAGTTTCGACTATCAGGACTTGCGCTTGTCGCCAGTCAAGGAAAAAAAGTAACCCCTCATGTCCGTCACTCTCATCATCATCGCCGTTGCGATCGTTTTTCTGTTCCTGTTGATCAAGGCATTCAAGTTCGCGATCAAGTTGTTGCTCTGGGCGATCGTTCTCGCGGCCATCTACTGGGTCGTCGCGCCGATGGTCGGTTGGACGCCGCTGCCCGACGTGCTCGCCTCGCGCGGCTTGCCGGTGCCGTCCTTCATGGAGCGCGATCATACGATCCCGCCATCGGAAGTTCCGGTCGTCGATCCCGCTGCACCACCTACGCAGTGAAGCGGTTACATTTGTAACCACCTGATCTGACCTTCAAAAAACGGACAGAGATTTAGACGGCTTTGTTTAGTTTCGCACTTTGTTCAAATTTGTGGGGTGATTGCAGTCCGTTGGCTGAGTGGCGACGCCAGTGATTGTAGTAGTG
>SWJS01000014.1 GCA_007556525.1 Lysobacteraceae bacterium CU05-9
TGATCTGACTCGAAAAAACGGACACAAGATGTAACGGTTTACACTCCAACTTATACGAGGTAAATCATGAAATCGAAGTCCAAACCGAATCAAAAATCCAATGCCGGCCGATATTCCGCCGAATTCATCGGGCGCGCGATCGGCCTTGCGCAGACCATTGGCTACACTGCTGCCGCGAGGCAGCTAGGTATCCACGCGACACAGATTCATCGCTGGGAAAAGAGTCCTGCTGGCACGAAAAAGTCAGAAAGCAATGATGTCGCGTTTCTTCGGAAAGAAGTTGAGCGCCTTTCTGAGGAACTTGAATTCCTAAAAAAAGCGGAGGCGTACTTCAATCGAAAGCCCGAGTGAGGTACGCCACAATCAAAGATCACGCCGAACAATACGCCGTTGAGATGATGTGTCGAGTACTCAACGTCTCCCGAAGTGGTTATTACCGGTGGTGCGAGGCGAAGCAGTCAGAGAGTGCCAAGCGTCGCATGCAGCTCGACGTCCTGGTCGCCAAATACCACGCGCTCCATAAGCAAAAATGCGGGATCCGCCGGATCCATAAAGATCTTCTGGAGTTTGAAGATCTCCGCGTGAGCTTCGAGCAAGTTCGGCGCAGCTTCCACCGCCTCGAACTCACAACTCGCGGAACCCGTAAATACAAGGCCGGAAAGCCCAACACAGTCAAAGGGAAGCATGCTGAGAACGTGATTGCGGGCGACTTCTCCGCTAAACAACCGAACTCCAAGTGGGTCGCAGACACGACTCAGATATGGACTACCGACGGATGGCTGCATTTGGCCGTCGTGATGGATCTTTACTCGCGCATGGTGGTCGGATACGCCATGTCACTTCACAACAATGCCGACCTGGTCTGCGAAGCAACACGCAACGCGATTAAGTCGCGTCGACCACCACCGGGACTCATCCTGCACACGGATCGTGGGTCGACGTACATCTCGCTCCTGCATCAAACGCTACTTTCCAAGCACGGCATTCAAAGCAGCATGAGTCGACTCGGAAATTGCTACGACAACGCCGCGATGGAAAGTTGGAACGGGCGGTTCAAGGTTGAAGCCTGCTACGGCGAGCCAATCCGCAACGCCCGGAACACCCGAAAAATGATCGAAGAACACATCCACTACTACAATCACTGGCGTCGCCACTCAGCCAACGGACTGCAATCACCCCACAAATTTGAACAAAGTGCGAAACTAAACAAAGCCGTCTAAATCTCTGTCCGTTTTTTGAAGGTCAGATCA
>SWJS01000015.1 GCA_007556525.1 Lysobacteraceae bacterium CU05-9
GCGCCAACCGTACGGCCGCCTTCGCGAATTGCGAAACGCAGACCTTCGTCCATTGCGACTGGGTTGATCAACGAGACGTTCATCTTGATGTTGTCGCCTGGCATGACCATTTCGACGCCTTCCGGCAGTTCAACGGCACCCGTGATGTCCGTCGTGCGGAAGTAGAACTGTGGACGGTAGCCCTTGAAGAATGGCGTGTGACGGCCACCTTCGTCCTTCGACAACACGTACACTTCGGCTTCGAAGTCGGTGTGCGGGGTGATCGAACCTGGCTTACACAGAACTTGGCCACGCTCAACGTCGTCACGCTTCGTACCGCGCAACAGCAAACCTGCGTTGTCGCCTGCTTGACCTTGGTCCAGCAGCTTGCGGAACATTTCAACGCCCGTAACGGTCGTCTTCTGCGTAGGACGGATACCGACGATTTCGATTTCTTCGCCGACCTTGATGATGCCGCTTTCAATACGGCCGGTGACAACCGTACCGCGACCCGAGATCGAGAACACGTCTTCGACTGGCATCAGGAATGGCTTGTCAACGTCACGCTCTGGTTCCGGAATCCACGTATCCAACGCGTCAACCAGCTTCAGGATCGCAGGAACGCCGATGTCCGATTGGTCGCCTTCCAGCGCCAAGCGTGCCGAACCGTGAACGATTGGGGTGTCGTCGCCTGGGAAGTCATACTTCGACAGCAATTCACGCACTTCCATTTCGACCAGTTCCAGCAGTTCTGCGTCGTCAACCATGTCAGCCTTGTTCAGGAACACGACAATGTGTGGAACGCCGACCTGACGCGACAGCAGGATGTGCTCACGCGTTTGTGGCATCGGGCCGTCAGCGGCCGAGCAAACCAGGATCGCGCCGTCCATCTGCGCAGCACCGGTGATCATGTTCTTCACGTAGTCGGCGTGTCCTGGGCAGTCAACGTGTGCGTAGTGACGCGTTGGGCTTTCGTATTCAACGTGCGACGTCGAAATCGTGATACCACGGGCCTTCTCTTCAGGCGCCTTGTCGATTGCGTCATAAGCGTGGAATTCACCGCCGAAACGCTCTGCACCGACCTTCGTCAGAGCAGCCGTCAGCGTGGTCTTGCCGTGGTCAACGTGACCGATGGTGCCGACGTTAACGTGCGGCTTGGTGCGTTCAAACTTACCCTTTGCCAT
>SWJS01000002.1:0-339281 GCA_007556525.1 Lysobacteraceae bacterium CU05-9
GCCGAAACGCTCTGCACCGACCTTCGTCAGAGCAGCCGTCAGCGTGGTCTTGCCGTGGTCAACGTGACCGATGGTGCCGACGTTAACGTGCGGCTTGGTGCGTTCAAACTTACCCTTTGCCATTTCTATAATCCTAATTAACTAAAGTAAAAATCTAATATCAAAAATCTAAAATCTGAAATCCAAAAACCGATTCCACATCTTGTGAGATGGGGATTCCCGCACCATTTTCAAATGCGGAAATCCCGGACCTCAATTACTTCTTCATTGCAGCTTCAGCGATGTTTGCCGGAGCTTCTGCGTAGTGATCGAATTCCATCGTGAAGGTCGCGCGACCTTGCGACATCGAACGCAGCGACGTTGCGTAACCGAACATTTCGCCCAGTGGCAACATGGCGTTGATGACCTTACCCGATGGGCTGTCGTCCTGACCTTGCAGAATGCCGCGACGACGCGACACGTCGCCCATCACGTCACCCAGGTAGTCTTCCGGCGTCACGATTTCGACCTTCATGATTGGCTCAAGCAACACTGGCGATGCCTTGTTGAAGCCGTCCTTGAAGCCCATCGAACCGGCGATCTTAAACGCCATTTCCGAGGAGTCGACTTCGTGGTACGAGCCGTCAACCAGCTTGACCTTCACGTCAACGATGGGGTAACCCGCCAACAAACCATTCTGGATCGTTTCCTGGATACCCTTATCAACTGCCGGGATGTATTCCTTAGGAACGACACCGCCGACAATCGCATTTTCGAACGAGTAACCTTCGCCCTGACCCGCTGGTTCGATTTCCAACCAGACGTGACCGAACTGACCCTTACCACCCGACTGACGGACGAACTTGCCTTCCGACTTGACAGCCTTGCGGATAGTTTCGCGGTATGCCACCTGTGGCTTACCCACGTTGGCTTCCACGTTGAACTCACGCTTCATGCGGTCGACAATGATGTCCAGGTGCAACTCACCCATACCGGCGATGATCGTCTGACCGGATTCTTCGTCGGTGCGGACGCGGAACGAAGGATCTTCCTGAGCCAAGCGACCCAGTGCAAGACCCATCTTCTCCTGGTCGGATTTCGTCTTCGGCTCAACGGCCATCGAAATCACCGGCTCTGGGAACGACATGCGCTCCAGAGTGATGACCGCGTCCTGTGCACACAGTGTGTCACCCGTCGTCACATCCTTCAGGCCGACTGCAGCAGCGATGTCGCCGGCACGGACTTCCTTGATTTCAGCGCGGTCGTTCGCGTGCATTTGCAGAATGCGGCCGACACGCTCCTTCTTCGACTTCACCGGGTTGTAAACTTGGTCGCCCGAATTCAAAACGCCGGAGTAGACGCGGAAGAACGTCAACGAACCCACGAATGGGTCGGTCATGATCTTGAACGCCAATGCCGAGAATGGTTCGGTGTCCGATGCCTTGCGGGTATCTTCCTGTTCCTTCTCATCGATGCCTTGCACCGGTGGACGGTCAGCAGGCGATGGCAACAAGTGGATGACACCGTCAAGCATCGCTTGCACGCCCTTGTTCTTGAACGCCGTACCGCAGAATACAGGAACGATTTCAACCTTCAGGGTGCGCTCGCGCAGACCTGAAATGATTTCAGCTTCCGACAGATCGCCTTCTTCCAGGTACTTGTCCATCAATTCTTCGCTGGCTTCTGCAGCTGCTTCCACCATGAACGAACGTGCTTCTTCGGCCTTGGCTTGCAGATCAGCAGGAATGTCCAAGTATTCGAACTTCGTACCTTGCGATGCGACGTCCCACTTGATTTCCTTCATCTTCAGCAAGTCGATGACGCCTTCGAAACCGTCTTCAGCGCCGACTGGCACTTGCATTGGAACGGCATAGGCACCAAGCCGCGAACGCAACTGGCCAACAACATTTTCGAAGTTGGCACCGGTACGGTCCATCTTGTTGACGAATGCCATGCGTGGCACTTTGTACTTGTTCGCCTGACGCCAAACGGTTTCGGACTGCGGTTGCACGCCACCAACGGCGCACAGCACGAACACGGCACCGTCGAGGACGCGCAGCGAGCGTTCAACTTCAATCGTGAAGTCGACGTGGCCCGGGGTATCGATGACGTTCAAACGGTATTCCGGCATGGACTTGTCCATACCCTTCCAGAATGCAGTCGTCGCAGCAGACGTAATCGTGATGCCGCGTTCCTGTTCCTGTTCCATCCAGTCCATCGTCGCGGCACCTTCGTGCACTTCGCCGATCTTATGGCTGACGCCGGTGTAGAACAAAATGCGTTCCGACGTCGTAGTTTTGCCAGCATCGATGTGGGCCATGATGCCAAAGTTACGGTAACGTTCAATAGGAGTGGTACGAGCCACGGGAACCTTCCAGTTTTAAATGATTTGACTTGAATAAGTGACTGCTTGCGCGATCACTTCAGTTGTTGTGCCGGAGGTGAGTCCGGCACAGACACCAACGCAGGTATTACCAGCGGAAGTGTGCAAACGCCTTGTTGGCTTCCGCCATACGGTGCGTTTCTTCGCGCTTCTTGATTGCGCCGCCACGGTTTTCCGAAGCGTCCATCAATTCAGCGGCGAGCTTACGTGGCATCGAGTTCTCGCCACGCTTACGTGCCGATTCGATCATCCAACGCATTGCCAAAGCCATGCGACGCGATGCGCGGACTTCGACAGGAACTTGATACGTAGCACCACCAACGCGGCGCGACTTCACTTCGACGGTTGGAGCGACGTTGCCCAATGCCTTCTCGACGAGTTCGAGGGCATTTGGGTTCTTCTCACCGATCACGTCCATTGCACCGTAGACGATCTTCTCGGCGATCGACTTCTTGCCACTTTGCATGACCATGTTGATGAAGCGTGCGATGGTTTCCGATCCGTGCTTTGGATCCGGCAAAACCGAACGCTGTGGAGCTGAGCCTTTACGCGACATAATTGCGTACCTTCTAAAAAATTCTTAAAAAAACGATTCGTTACTTAGTTCATCTGAACCCGGTGACGAAAATTATTCCTTCGGACGCTTCGCGCCGTACTTCGAGCGACGTTGGCGACGCTTTGCAACGCCGGCGGCGTCAAGCGAACCACGCACGGTGTGGTAACGCACACCTGGCAAGTCCTTCACACGGCCGCCGCGGATCAACACGACGCTGTGCTCTTGCAGGTTGTGGCCTTCACCACCGATGTAGGAAATCACTTCGTAACCATTCGTCAGACGCACCTTGGCGACCTTACGCATAGCCGAGTTTGGCTTCTTAGGCGTGGTCGTGTAGACACGGGTGCAAACGCCACGACGTTGTGGGCAGTTTGCGAGCGCTGGCGAATTGCTCTTGTAGGTTTCAGGGGAACGCGGCTTGCGAACCAGCTGATTAATCGTTGCCATGTGTTATCTCAGTTAGGCGGCCGGTGGATCTGGCCGAAAAGTTTCAAACAAAAAAAGATCAGCTCGCAACCTACCCCTCCGGCAAGCGCAAGCTAAACTGTGACCCTCTTCGACGACGCAAAAGCGCCATTTCCAAGGGAAAATCTGCGATCCCGTCCTATCCTGGACCCAACACGCGGCAATTCCGTTTAGCCGCCTTTGGTGATCTGTCGGATCCTTCAACTCTGCCATCTTGGCGGATCAGGATTCCGAGAGCCCACATTCTAACAGGTTTTGGGAGGTTGTGGCAAGTCGCCGTGCGCGTTGTGTTGCACTGCTACAATCGGGTCTGGAACCCCTTTCAGGACTGCCAAAATATCATGGGTGTCATTCAATATCGCCGCGGTGAACGCTTTGACCGGGTCATTGTCAGCAAGAACGAGGATCCTCGCGCTTCGACGATGATTGTGCGCCTGAACACCCATAGTTTCAAGGTACCGGAGAGCCAGACGCGGGCTGCTGTAGCGCCTGTCGCAGCCGCCAAGCCTAGCACCGCTCCCCTGCCCGAGGACCGCAGTCTCGCGGCGGTGCTGAAGCGTGCCGTCGAGGCAGCCGCACAGCAATCGAACGATGCCACGACTCGGGAGGTCTTCAAGCCTGCCGTTGACGCCGCCAATCGATCACGCGACGAAGCTCAGAAGATCTGGACGGAAGTCTCCAATAAGTCCAAGGAAGGCGTGAAGACGAATCCGCTCAAGCTCTTCATTATTGGCTTCATTGCGTTTCAGGTCTTACGCGCGATTTTCAACTGACCGCTTCGCGAGCTTTTCTTTGTAAAACGCACGGTCCGCAATATAAATCTGCTTGTGCACTTCGCAGAACACCGTCGTGCCTTCCTTGTTCGTCAAGTTAGTCACCTTCTCGAACGTGAACTCTTTCTCTTCGGCGACACGGCGCTTCAATGCTTCGACTTCTTCGGGCGTATACGTGAACTCCGCATACAGGTCCTCACGTGCAGGACGCTTGAATAGAACTTCCGCGGATTTGTCCCAGACGACGTAATTTTTGTCGAGTAATTGCATGAGCTGCACCATCGGAAACGGATCGACCGCCGAGAACATACTCCCGCCAAAAATCGAGCTCACATAATTCTTATTGCGCCAACTGATCGGCACCTTGATCCGGATGTGCATCATGTCATCGCTCACCGAGATGACCTTGCCCGTCGAACGCCTATACATCGGTGACAGATTGAATCCCCACTTGAACAACGTTGGCTTGCCGACATACTTCGACAGCCGATCCATCATCACCTCATAAACCGACATTTTCCTTCCTTGTTGTATGCAAGCATCACAGTGTAACGGAAAGCCAACGGTGATTTAAGCGCGCTGGTAGCAAGCTATGAACTCAACCCCCCGGAGGCTCAACCGTGAAATTCAATCCCGTCATTTGGTTCGAAATTTACGTGCAGGATCTTGCACGTGCAACGATGTTTTACGAAATTCTGCTCGGCATCAAACTGGAACCCCTCGGGAATCCAACCGATGACAACATGCAGATGATGGCGTTCCCGATGGAGATGGGATCGACCGGTGCAGGCGGTGCCCTTGTCAAAATGGAAGGCGTCCAACCCGGCCCCGGCGGCACTCTCGTCTACTTCTCCTCCGACGATGTTGCGATTGAAGTTGCGCGCATTGAAGCGGCAGGTGGCAAGGTTTTCAAGGACAAAGTGTCCATCGGCCAATTCGGCGACATCGCATTGGGCTTCGACACCGAGGGCAACATGTTCGGTCTGCACAACGCGCCAGCCGGCGCCGAGTCCTGTTAACAACCCTTGCCGCTCAAAACAAAAAGCCACCCGATGAAGGGTGGCCTTTTGCTTGTAACGATAACGCTGAAGATTACTCTTCGTCGTTGATCATCACGTCGCCGCGGGCATCCGCTGCATCTTCCAGGATGACGTCATTGACGCCCGTTTCCTGGAATGCTTCAGTGCCTTCGTCGCGTTCCACTTCGTTCAAGTCCAGCATTTCTTCGCGGATTTCCGAAGCTGGCGTTGCCGCCAAAACTTCCAGATCTGCGTCGCTGAAATCGTTCGCAGCGGCTGCACGGCGTGCCGAGTGATACGCCAAACCAGTACCTGCTGGGATCAAGCGACCGACGATGACGTTTTCCTTCAGGCCGCGCAAGGTATCGCGCGTTCCGCGAACAGCAGCTTCGGTCAAAACGCGCGTCGTTTCCTGGAAGGATGCCGCCGAGATGAACGATTCCGTTGCCAACGATGCCTTCGTAATGCCCAGCAAAACCGGGTTGAACTTGGCAGGCGTTTCGTTGCGGGAAACGAGCTTCGCATTTTCGTCGATGACGCGTTGCTTCTCGAGCTGTTCGCCGTTGAAGAACTTCGAATCACCTTGATCCGTGATTTCGACCTTACGCAGCATCTGACGGACGATCACTTCAATGTGCTTGTCGTTGATCTTCACGCCTTGCAAGCGGTAAACGTCCTGGATTTCCTTCGTCAGGTAGACCGCCAGAGGTTCGACGCCCAGCAGACGCAAGATATCTTGCGGTGTCGATTCGCCGTCCACAACGGTGTCACCCTTCGTCACGTGCTCGCCTTCAAACACGACGATCTGACGGTACTTCGGAATCAGTTCTTCGTGCTCGTTGCCTTCCTGATCCTTGATGATCAAGCGCTGCTTGCCCTTCGTGTCCTTACCGAACGAAACAACACCCGAGATCTCAGCGAGGATCGCTGCGTCCTTAGGCTTACGTGCTTCGAACAAGTCAGCAACGCGTGGCAGACCACCGGTGATGTCGCGGGTCTTCGAAGCTTCCTGAGGAATCTTCGCAACCACGTCACCGACGTTGACCGATGCGCCGTCCTGCAAGTTGACGATCGACTTCGGTGGCAACAGATACTGCGCAGGCAGATCCGTACCCGGAATCGTCAGGTCGTTGCCCTTCTTGTCCACGATGCGGACGATAGGACGCAGATCCTTACCCTGCGAACCACGACGCTTCGGATCGGTAATTTCACGCGAGGAAAGACCGGTGAGGTCGTCCATCTTCTCGGAGACGGTCACGCCATCGATGAAGTCGATGAAGTGAATCGTACCTTCCACTTCCGAAACGATTGGGTGGTTATGCGGATCCCAAGTCGCGATCGTTTGACCGGCCGTGACTTCGTCACCGTCCTTGACCGACAGGTTCGCACCGTAAGCAATCTTGTAACGCTCACGCTCACGACCGTGTGGATCGAGGATCGACAATTCACCCGAACGCGAAACTGCAACCAGGTTGCCCTTCTTCTGCTGGACGAACTTGACGTTGTCGGAGAACTTCACCGAACCCGTCGTCTTAATCGTGATGTTATCGATTGCCGCCGCACGCGATGCCGCACCACCGATGTGGAACGTACGCATCGTCAACTGCGTACCTGGTTCACCGATCGACTGCGCAGCGACAACACCGACTGCTTCACCGTGGTTGACCAAGTGACCGCGACCCAAGTCACGACCGTAGCAATGTGCACAGACACCGAACTCGCTTTCACAGGTAATCGTCGAACGGACCTTGATCAACTGCACGCCGGCATCGTCCAGCTTTTGGACCCATGCTTCGTCGAGCACTTGGTTGCGCAATGCAATTGGTTCGTCCTGATCGCCTGGCAAGTAAACGTCTTCCGCAACGACACGACCCAAAACGCGATCGCGCAGTGGTTCAACAACGTCGCCGCCTTCAACGATTGGCGTCATGGTCAAGCCATTCAACGTACCGCAATCGTCTTCAGTGATCACGACGTCTTGTGCAACGTCCACCAGACGACGCGTCAGGTAACCCGAGTTTGCCGTCTTCAATGCGGTATCGGCCAAGCCCTTACGCGCACCGTGGGTCGAGATGAAGTACTGGAGAACGTTCAAGCCTTCACGGAAGTTCGCCGTAATTGGCGTTTCGATGATCGAACCATCCGGCTTCGCCATCAAGCCACGCATACCTGCGAGCTGACGGATCTGAGCTTGCGAACCACGCGCACCCGAGTCGGCCATGATGTAAATCGAGTTCATCGACTTCTGGTCAACCGTGTTGCCTTCGGCGTCCTGCACCTTTTCGGTACCGATCGTTTCCATCATCGCCTTCGCGATGCGTTCGTTGGTACGCGACCAGATGTCGACAACCTTGTTGTAGCGTTCGCCGCCGGTTACGAGACCCGACTGATACTGGTTCTGAATGTCGAGAACTTCATTTTCGGCTTCACCGAGAATGTCCTTCTTCTCATCCGGAATGATCATGTCGTCGATACCGATCGAGACACCTGCGCGCGTTGCATAAGCAAAGCCGGTGTACATTAATTGGTCAGCGAAAACGACCGTATCCTTCAGACCCAACATGCGGTAGCACGAGTTGATCAGACGCGAGATATTTTTCTTCGTCAATTCAACGTTGGCCAAATCGAATGGCAGACCTTCCGGCAGGATTTCGTGCAGCAATGCGCGACCGACCGTCGTGTCATAGATCTTGGACTTATGGACGCGTGCGCCATCTTCCTGGATCACCATTTCAGCGATGCGGACCTTACAGGTTGCATGCAAATCGACAACGCGGTTGTCGTAGGCGCGCTTGACTTCCGCGATGTTCGCGAAAACCATGCCTTCACCCTTCTTGTTCACGAGACCGCGGGTCATGTAGTACAGACCCAAAACAACGTCTTGCGAAGGAACGATGATTGGCTCGCCGTTTGCTGGCGACAAAATGTTGTTCGACGCCATCATCAACGCACGTGCTTCCAACTGCGCTTCAAGCGACAGAGGAACGTGGACTGCCATCTGGTCACCGTCGAAGTCGGCGTTGAATGCCGTACAGACCAGTGGGTGCAGCTGGATTGCCTTACCTTCAATCAATACAGGTTCAAACGCCTGGATACCCAGACGGTGAAGCGTTGGTGCACGGTTGAGCAACACCGGGTGTTCGCGAATCACTTCTTCCAGGATGTCCCAGACGACGGCTTCTTCGCGTTCCACCATCTTCTTCGCAGCCTTGATCGTCGAAGCGAGTTCGCGCGATTGCAGCTTGGCAAAAATAAACGGCTTGAACAATTCCAGCGCCATCTTCTTCGGCAGACCGCATTGGTGCAGCTTCAGATATGGACCGACCACGATGACCGAACGGCCCGAGTAGTCGACGCGCTTGCCGAGAAGGTTTTGGCGGAAGCGACCTTGCTTACCCTTGATCATGTCGGCGAGCGACTTGAGTGGGCGCTTGTTCGTACCGGTGATGGCCCGACCGCGACGGCCGTTATCCATCAAGGCATCAACCGATTCCTGCAGCATGCGCTTTTCGTTGCGCACGATGATTTCAGGTGCGTTCAATTCAAGCAGGCGGCGCAGACGGTTGTTACGGTTGATCACGCGACGGTACAGATCGTTCAGATCCGACGTTGCGAAACGGCCACCGTCCAGTGGAACCAATGGACGCAGATCCGGTGGCAAGACTGGCAAAACAGTCATGACCATCCACTCTGGCTTGTTGCCCGACTCGATGAACGCTTCGATCAACTTGATGCGCTTGGTCAAGCGCTTCAGCTTCGTTTCCGAACCGGTCGTTTCGATTTCTTCCTTCAGGCGGATCTTTTCGGAAGGCAGATCGATCGACTTCAGCAAGTCATAAACCGCTTCCGCACCCATTGCCGCTTCAAAGTCGTCCTGGAACTCAGCACGTGCTTGCAGGTACTGTTCTTCCGTCAGCAACGCACCCTTTTCGAGAGTCGTCAGACCTGGCTCCGTCACCACGAAGGCTTCGAAGTACAGAATCTTTTCGATGTCACGCAACGTCATGTCCAGCATCAAGCCCATGCGCGATGGCAGGGACTTCAGGAACCAGATGTGCGCAACTGGCGATGCCAGCGAGATGTGACCCATGCGCTCACGGCGAACCTTCGCCAGTGCCACTTCGGTGCCACACTTTTCGCAGACGATGCCGCGGTGCTTCAAACGCTTGTACTTACCGCACAGGCATTCGTAGTCCTTGACCGGTCCAAAAATCGCCGCACAGAACAAACCATCACGCTCTGGCTTGAACGTGCGGTAGTTAATCGTTTCCGGCTTCTTGACTTCGCCGAACGACCACGACTGGATCATTTCCGGCGAGGCCAGCGCAATCTTGATCGAATCAAATTCGAGCGATTGGCGCGGCGGGTTGTACATCTTCAACAAATCTTTCATTACTTATCTCCGAGAGGAGTGAATATGGTCGTGAGAGGAAAGCAACGGTTAGTTGCTTTCCAGCTCCATGTTGATACCGAGGGATTGGATTTCCTTCCTCAACACGTTGAACGATTCAGGCATGCCGGCAACGCTTTCGTATTCGTTATCCACGATGTTCTTGTACATCTGGTTACGACCTTGAACGTCGTCGGACTTGACCGTGAGCATTTCCTGCAGCGTGTACGCCGCACCGTATGCTTCCAGTGCCCAAACTTCCATTTCGCCGAAACGCTGACCACCGAACTGCGCCTTACCACCCAGCGGCTGCTGCGTGACAAGTGAGTAAGGACCGGTTGAACGTGCGTGCATCTTGTCATCCACCAAGTGGTTGAGCTTCAGCATGTGCATGTAACCAACCGTCACCGGACGATCAAATGCTTCACCGGTGCGACCATCGAACAACGTCGTTTGACCGCTGGTTGGCAGATCGGCAAGTGCGAGCATTTGCTTGATTTCAGCTTCGTCGGCACCGTCGAACACTGGCGTTGCCATTGGCACGCCGCCCGTCAGGTTGCCGGCCAACGTCAACAACTCTTCGTCGGAGAACTTCGACAGGTCAACGCGAACACCTTCGGCCGTCTTGTCGTGGTTATAGATCTCGTCGAGGAACGAACGCAATTGCTTGACGTTCGCGTTGTCACGCATCATGCGATCAATCTTCGCGCCCAGACCCTTCGCAGCCCAACCCAAGTGGACTTCGAGAACCTGACCGATGTTCATACGCGATGGAACGCCGAGTGGATTCAACACAACGTCAACGGTTTGACCGTCTGCCATGTATGGCATGTCCTGAACAGGAACGATCGTCGAAACGACACCCTTGTTACCGTGACGGCCAGCCATCTTGTCACCCGGTTGGATGCGACGCTTAACTGCCAAAAACACCTTGACCATCTTCAAGACGCCCGGTGCCAAATCGTCACCTTGCAGGATCTTGTTGCGCTTGTCGTCCTTACGCTTTTCGAACTCAGCCTTGTGCGCGTCGAGCTGCTTACGGGCAGTGTCGAGTGCGTCAGCGGCGTCATCATCCTTCAAGCGGAAGGTGAACCAGTCTTTCTTGTCGACGTTGTCGAGGACGAGCGACGAAAGGGTTTCACCTTTCTTCACGCCCGTACCACCGTTGACGACCTTGCCTTGCAACTGCGAACGCAGACGCGCAAAAATCGCCGCTTCAAGAATGCGGTACTGATCGTCGAAGTCCTTGTTCACGCGAACAATTTCTTCTTGCTGGATCTTCTTCGCACGTTCGTCACGTTCGATGCCGTCACGCGTAAAGACTTGAACGTCGATGACCACGCCGTCCATGCCAGGTGGCACGCGCAGCGAGCTGTCCTTCACGTCCGATGCCTTCTCACCGAAGATCGCGCGCAACAACTTCTCTTCAGGAGTCAATTGCGATTCGCCCTTCGGCGTGACCTTACCGACGAGGATGTCACCCGCGCGGACTTCCGCACCGATGTACACCACGCCCGACGTGTCGAGACGGTTCAATGCCGATTCCGAAACGTTCGGGATATCTGCAGTGATTTCTTCCGCGCCGAGCTTCGTATCACGCGCTTGAACCGTCAGTTCTTCGATGTGGATCGTCGTGTAACGGTCTTCTTGAACAACGCGTTCCGACAAAAGGATCGAGTCTTCGAAGTTGTAACCGTTCCATGGCATGAATGCCACGAGCATGTTTTGGCCCAGTGCCAATTCACCGATGTCCGTCGAAGGACCATCCGCCAAAACGTCACCACGCGCAATCACGTCACCAACCTTCACGAGTGGCGATTGATTGATACAGGTGTTCTGGTTCGAACGGGTGTACTTGATCAGGTTGTAGATGTCCACGCCAGCATCGTTGCCGCCGGTGAGTTCGCGTTCGTTCGCCTTGACCACGATGCGCGCTGCGTCGATTTGTTCGATCACACCGCCACGCATTGCGTTCACGGTCACACCCGAGTCACGTGCAACTGCGCGTTCAATGCCGGTACCGACCAAAGGCTTTTCGGACTTCAGCGTTGGCACAGCTTGACGCTGCATGTTCGCACCCATCAATGCACGGTTCGCATCGTCGTGCTCGAGGAACGGAACCAAAGCCGCTGCAACCGAAACGGTCTGCATTGGCGAGACGTCCATGTAGTCGATTTCGCTTGGTGGCTTGAGCAAAAATTCGCCCTTGCTACGGCAGTCGACGAATTGAGCAGTGATGTTGCCCTTCGAGTCTTGCGGCGCGAACGCCTGTGCAATGACGTATTCATTTTCTTCAATGGCCGACAGGAATTCGATTTCGTCGGTGACCTTGCCGTTCACGACCTTGCGGTATGGCGTTTCGAGGAAGCCATACTTGTTCGTGCGCGAGAACACTGCCAACGAGTTGATCAAACCAATGTTTGGACCTTCCGGCGTTTCGATCGTACAAACGCGACCGTAGTGCGTTGGGTGAACGTCGCGGACTTCAAAGCCTGCGCGCTCACGCGTCAAACCACCTGGACCCAACGCCGAAACGCGACGCTTGTGCGTGACTTCGGACAATGGATTGTTTTGGTCCATGAACTGCGACAGTTGCGACGAACCGAAGAATTCCTTTATCGATGCAGCCACTGGCTTCGCGTTGATCAATTCTTGCGGCGTCAAACCTTCCGACTCAGCCATCGACAAACGTTCCTTGACGGCACGTTCAACGCGGACCAAGCCAACGCGGAATGCATTTTCGGCCATTTCGCCGACCGAACGCACACGACGGTTACCCAGGTGATCGATATCGTCAACGACATCGCGGCCGTTACGGATTTCGGTCAACTGGCGGATGACGTCGAGGATGTCGGACATGTCACCATTTTCTTCACGGAGCGCAACCGACTCTGCATCCTTGCGGTCTGCAAAATAACGCGCATCGTAAAGCACGTGTGCGCCTTCCGTTTCCGGACGGCCCAAACGCTTGTTGAACTTCATGCGACCCACTGCCGACAAGTCGTAGCGGTCGAACGTGAAGAACAAGTTGTGGAACAAGTTCTGTGCAGCATCCTTGGTTGGTGGCTCACCCGGACGCATCATGCGGTAGATTTCAACCAACGCGTCGGTTTGGGTACGCGTGGCGTCAGCACGCAATGTCGTCGAGATGTATGGTCCGCGGTCCAGATCGTTGATCCAGATCGTGCCGATCGATTCGATGCCAGCCTTGCGGAATGCTTCGAGTTGCTCTGCAGTGATTTCGTCGTTTGCCAACGCGAGTTCTTCACCCGTCGCTTCGTCGACAACGTCATGCGACAGCGTGCGACCGATGACGAAGTCATCAGGCACTGCCAATGCGTCGATGCCGGCGTCCGTCAATTGCTTGACGTGACGTGCCGTGATGCGCTTACCGGCTTCAACGATGACGGTCTTGCCATCAACGATGTCAAAGTCGAGCGTTTCGCCGCGGAGGCGTTCTGCCACGAGTTCCCACTGCACACCTTCCTTCGGGTCGATGTGGAATGCGTTGATCTCGAAGAACTCATTGAGCATGTCTTCGTTCGTGTAACCCAGTGCGCGCAGCAGCACGGTGACTGGCAACTTACGGCGACGGTCGATACGGGTATACAGGCCGTCCTTCGGATCGAATTCGAAGTCGAGCCACGAACCGCGGTAAGGAATGATGCGGGCCGAGTACAGAACCTTGCCGGAGCTGTGCGTCTTGCCACGGTCATGGTCAAAAAACACGCCAGGCGAACGGTGCAACTGCGACACGATGACGCGTTCCGTACCGTTGACGATGAAGGTACCGTTGTCCGTCATGAGTGGAATTTCACCCATGTAGACTTCCTGTTCCTTGATGTACTTGATTTGCTTGTTCGAGGATTCGCGGTCGTAGATGACCAGCTTGACCTTGACCTTCAGCGGTGCGCTGTAGGATTGACCACGCGTACGGCATTCGCGCTCGTCGAACGCAGGTTCACCCAGGGTGTAACCAGCATATTCGAGTGCAGCGTTACCACTGTACGAAGAGATCGGGAAAACGGATTTGAGCGCCGCGTGCAGACCTTTGTCTTCGCGTGCGTCAGATGCTTTGTTGGCCTGCAGGAATTCGCGGTAGGAATCGACCTGGATCGCTAGCAGGAAAGGGACCTCGAGAATGGAACCGCGCTTACCGAAATCCTTGCGGATGCGCTTCTTCTCGGTGAAAGAATACGTCGTCATGGGAGTTGATGCCTCAGTATTGGAAAAATCAAATTTTGTACAACGTCCAAACGGTTGAAGTCGCTGATATTGCCGGCATCAGCACGCCCTCTCCCACTACTTCATCGCCTGGATGGTCTTGCAAAATTACGGTGTAACTAAAACGACCAAAGGCTGGAGTCCATATGGACCCAGCCTCGGTGAGTCACGGCAATACGCGGCGAGCGCAATGCCATGACGGGAACTCAAATTACTTGAGTTCAACAACTGCGCCAGCTGCTTCGAGTTCTTTCTTGAACTTCTCAGCGTCTTCCTTCGAAGCGCCTTCCTTAACAACTTGTGGTGCAGCTTCGACCATGTCCTTAGCTTCCTTCAAGCCAAGACCGGTGATACCGCGAACAGCCTTAATGACTTCAACCTTCTTCGCGCCGGCTTCCTTCAGCACGACGTTGAATTCGGTTTGTTCTTCAGCTGGAGCGCCGCCAGCAGCAGGGCCAGCAGCCATGACGACAGGAGCAGCAGCGGTCACGCCGAAATGCTCTTCCATCGCCTTAACGAGTTCCATAACTTCCATCAGCGACTTCGCGCCGATAGCTTCGATGATTTGTTCGTTCGAAAGGGACATTGTTTTACCTTTTGAAAATTTACGTAAGAGATTTGGGAAAAAATCTACTGATTACTCAGCAGGCTTTTCTTCCGATGAAGTTTCGTCCGCTGCAGGTGCTTCAGCAGCAGCTTCTGCAGCTGGTGCTGCTTCTTCTGCCGGTGCCGCTTCTGCTGCCGGAGCAGCTGCGCCGCCTTGACCTTCCGCTTCGAGCTTGTCGCCCAGAGCCTTGACCACGCGTGCAACGCGGGTGGCTGGTTCGACCAGAACCGAAAGCAGCATCGACAAAGCTTGATCGCGCGTTGGCAACGAAGCCAACACATCAACGTGCGACGCTGGGTACTGAGTACCACCGACGACGACGATCTTTGCAATCAGCTTGTCGTTACCCTTGGCGAATTCCTTGATCAGTCGACCGGCAGCGCCGGGTTCTTCCGTCGAAAACGCATACAAGAGAGGACCAACCAACGAATCCTTTGCGACTTCGTATTCGGTACCTTCGACAGCGCGTGCAGCCAACGTGTTCTTGACAACTTTCAAGAAAACGCCTTCTTCACGTGCCTTCTTGCGCATCGCAGTCATTTGACCGACTGTGGTGCCTGCGTATTCAGCAGCGACCAAGGAGTGTGCCTTGGCGGCGACGTCTGCCACGATTGCGACGACGTCTTGTTTTTGAGACAAATTTAGAGCCATTGCTTCCTCCAAAATGAACTCCGCTCACGGCTCCTGCCGCTTGCGGTCCAGATCAGCGTTCGTCCTTGAACACCGGGAACCTTCCGATTCCGCTGGTGGCACCTCTAGAAATTTCCAGAAGGGGCAACCATCTACGCTGGCTTCCTCAAACACTGAGTGGATTAAGTGACTTCTAAGGGTCACGCCTGCGGTCTTTGATGGGTCACGTGGACGTAAGTCCGCGGGACGCCTTCAAAATTGTTGTTGAGTTAGAGGTAGAGTTAGACGATTGAGTCCGCAACTTTACCTCTCTCTCAAAACCCGGAGCTCGCTGCAACTTGTGCACTTCACTCCTGGTTGTTCTACCTCTACCTCTACCTTTACGGAGAAGTTAGAAGTAGAGAGTTATTACTTAAACGACAGCGACGATTGATCAACCGTCACGCCTGGGCCCATCGTCGAAGAAATTGCAACCTTCTGGATGTACGTGCCCTTCGACGTTGCAGGCTTTGCCTTCACGAGGTCAGCCAACAGAGCATTCAAGTTCTCTTTCAGCTTGCCGTCTTCGAAGTCAGCCTTGCCGATCGTGCAGTGAATGATGCCTGCCTTGTCCGTGCGGTAACGGACCTGACCGCCCTTCGCAGCCTTGACAGCGTCGCCTGGGTTAGGCGAAACCGTACCGACCTTAGGGTTCGGCATCAAGCCACGAGGACCCAGCACCGTGCCCAACTTACCGACGACGCGCATTGCGTCCGGCGTTGCGATCACGACGTCATAGTTCAGGTCGCCTGCTTGCATCTTCTCAGCCAGATCGTCCATGCCGACTGCGTCTGCGCCTGCTGCCAAAGCTTCATCAGCCTTCGCGCCTGCGGGTGCAAAAACAGCCACGCGAACCGACTTGCCCGTGCCTGCTGGCAGAACGGTCGAACCGCGGACTTGTTGATCCGACTTCTTCGCGTCGACGCCGAGACGTACAGCGACGTCAACGGATTCAACGAACTTTGCTTTCGTTGCGGTCTTCAGGATCTTGATCGCGTCTTCGAACGAATACGCCTTACCTGGTTCCACAGCGGCCTTGATGGCCTTAATACGCTTGGTTTGTGCCATTGTTCAGTCCTCAGCCTTCAACCGTGATGCCCATCGAACGAGCCGTGCCCGCGATGGTCTTAACTGCAGCGTCAAGTTCAGCAGCCGTGAGGTCTGCTTCCTTCGCCTTCGCAATTTCTTCGACTTGAGCCATCGTGACCTTACCGACCTTAGCCGTGTTAGGACGCGCCGAGCCCGACTTCAAACCTGCTGCCTTCAACAACAAAACCGCCGCTGGGGTCGACTTGGTGACGAAGGTGAACGTACGGTCCGAATAAGCCGTGATGATGACCGGAACTGGCAGGCCTGGTTCCAACTTCTGCGTTGCAGCGTTGAAAGCCTTACAGAATTCCATGATGTTCAAGCCGCGCTGACCAAGGGCTGGACCCACTGGTGGCGACGGGTTGGCTTGACCCGCCTTAACTTGAAGCTTGATATAGCCAATGACTTTCTTTGCCATTTGATTTCTATCTCCGGGTAAAACGCCTTAAAAAACAGGCTCCCCATCGGTTTCCAGGAAAGGTCCGCGTCCTGGCATCGCGGTTGTTCCACCACCCAATCTGCGGAGCAGACTTACCCGCAGCGATTGATTCGCCGACGGGTTTCGGGCAGGAAGCCCAAAATTATGACGTACTTTGCGAGATTTTGCAATACCCCAAGTTTCCGACGAACGGCAATTGGGGAAATGGGAGATAAGAAAAGGGAGATGGGATGAATGAAGAAGCCGCGCTTTGCAGCACGGCCGTCTTATTTCCCTTTTCCTTTCTCCCGTCTCCGGGTTTCAAGTTTCAGGTTTACGCCCGCAGGGCGTTACGCTTTCTCAACTTGTCCGAATTCCAATTCCACCGGCGTCGAGCGGCCGAAAATCAGCACAGCGACGGTGAGGCGGGACTTCTCGTAATCGATGCGTTCGACGACGCCGTTGAAGTCGTTGAATGGACCGTCGATGACGCGCACCATTTCGCCTGGCTCGAACAACACCTTCGGACGTGGCTTCTCGACACCTTCCTGCACGCGCTGCAAAATCACGTTCGCTTCCTTATCGGAGATTGGCAGCGGGTTGTCCGCGGTGCCACCGATGAAGCCCATGACCTTCGGCGTTTCCTTGATCAAGTGCCACGCTTCGTTGTCGATGCGAGGAATGCCGTTATCGTCGCGAACGGCGATTTCAACCAGCACATAACCCGGGAAAAACTTACGTTCCGAACGGCGCTTCTGACCCGAGCGCATTTCCAGCACTTCTTCCGTCGGAACGAGCACTTCACCGAAGACGTCCGTCATTTCCGCACGTTCAATGCGTTCCGTGAGCGCGCGCTGCACCGACTTCTCAAAGCCAGAGTACGCATGCACTACAAACCAACGCTTATTGACGGAATCATTCATTCGTTATTTCTCCAAAAAACTTTCGTGCGATTCGCCGCAATTAACCCAACAGCAACTTCAGCACTTGCTGGATGATCAGGTCGAAGAACGCGAGGATCAAGCTGATCACCGCCACGGCGATAACGACAACCCATGTCGTTTGCAATGCTTCCTGACGGGTTGGCCAAACCATCTTGCGCAACTCGAAACGCGATTCCTTCAGGAACACACGGGTGCGCGGGCCAAGCGTCGAGGTCATGTAGACCAAGGCACCGGCGACCAATCCACCGATCACCATCATCAAGCGCAGGAACTTGCTCGGCACCTGGATGTCGAAATGGTTGTACGCGAAGATGCCGCCGGCGACGAGCAAAACTGCTACGACGAGCTTGACCCAATCGAGAGCGGTGAGCTGAATTGGGGTCGATTTAAAAACGGTATTCATTGGCGTAACCGGAACTTCTTTAAACAAAACGAGCGCGCCACATCCACTGCGTCGCGCTCCGCGAAAAATGGCGCGCCAGGAAGGAATCGAACCCTCAACCTGCGGTTTTGGAGACCGCCGCTCTGCCAATTGAGCTACTGACGCGTATCGTGAACCTCAACAAAAAAGCGACCCTTCGGTGCGCTCGAACCCGTTGAGGGTCAGCTATTTTAGCGCATCATTCGGGAAATTGAAAGCACCGACGAATGGTGATTTTCTGACCAATGACACGGTTTGTTCGACTTAGGGGCGGACGCGGAAGCCGACGCCACCGAGGAACGTGACCAATTGCGGGCGTTCGACCGTCAGCAAACCCACGGAACCCTCGGGAACTGCGAGATCGCCGATTTTGCCGTCGATCAATGCAAACAAGCCGACGACATCGCCGGGCATCACATCGAACCGCCCTCCCGGCACTTGCGCAGACAAAACGACACGATCGCGTCGCCCCATGAGATTCAAGTCGGTTGTCGCACGACCGAGCAACTTCGTCGACACCAGAGCCTCGCCGGCGAAAACACGTTGGTCCAAAGCACGCACAACGGATTCATCGTCATCGATCGTCATGGAAATATCATCGGGACCCAACGACACGAACACGCGATCGATGCCGGGGAGTGATGAGAAAGGACCGTCTTTTTCGATGCGTGCCATGGATAAGCGCCAATCCCACGAATCATCGTCGACAGCGGTCAAACCAACACCGCGAAAAATCTCAAACGTCGTCCCGCCACCATTGGCCCAGGGCATTTCGAGGAAGTCGGAGGGATGGATAAGTTTTTGTGACATTTGTGTTGAGCGCACTTAAGGCTTGCGATTGGGACACAGCGTAGAATAAGGGTATTCGCTCATCGTAAGGAAGAATTCATGGATATCGCCAAAGTTTCTGCGTTCGTCGACAAGAAGTGGGAAGACGAAATTGTTCCGCAACTGATTGAATACATCGCCATTCCGAACAAGTCGCCGATGTTCGACAAGGATTGGAAAGAGCATGGATACATGGATCAAGCGGTCAAGTTGATGTCCGACTGGGCGAACTCGCAAACGATCCCGGGCATGAAGCTTGAAGTGGTGCAGTTGGAAGGACGGACGCCGCTGATTTTTATCGAGATTCCTGCTGCGAACGGTGGTAGCGATGAAGATCCGGTGTTGCTGTATGGCCACTTGGACAAGCAACCTGAGATGACCGGTTGGGATGATGACCTCGGTCCTTGGAAGCCTGTTTTAAAGGGCGATAAGTTGTATGGTCGCGGCGGCGCGGATGATGGTTATGCGATCTACGGTTCGCTGACGTCGATCATGGCGTTGCAGGAACAAGGTTTGCCGCATAACCGTTGCGTGATTTTGATTGAGGCATGCGAAGAATCCGGCTCCTACGATTTGCCTGCGTACGTTGATCATCTCGCGGAGAAAATTGGTCAGCCATCCTTGGTCGTGTGCTTGGATTCGGGTTGCGGTAACTACGATCAACTGTGGTGCACGACATCGCTGCGTGGTTTGACGGGCGGTAACTTCACCGTCAAGGTTCTCGAAGAAGGTGTGCACTCCGGCGATGCGTCAGGTGTGGTGCCGTCGAGCTTCCGTATTTTGCGCACATTGCTGTCGCGCATTGAAGACGAAAATACGGGCAAGGTTTTGCTGGACGAACTCCATGCGGAGATTCCTTCCGAACGCGTTGCGCAAGCAAAGGAAGCCGCGAAGGTTCTCGATACTGCGGTCTACGACAAGTTCCCAATGGTCGATGGCTTGAAGCCAATGAATGACGATCTGACGGAGCTTGTGTTGAACCGCACCTGGCGCCCTGCTCTCTCGATCACGGGCATCGACGGCATGCCACCACTGGAATCGGCGGGCAACGTTTTGCGTCCGCATACGTCGGTGAAATTGTCGATGCGTTTGCCACCAACGGCTGATGGTGCAACGGCTGGCGAAGCGATGAAAAATGCTTTGCTGAAGGATCCTCCTTATGGCGCGCAAGTGTCATTAGATCTCGAAAAAGCCTCCACCGGTTGGAACGCTCCGGCGCAATCGCCATGGTTGACGGAAGCGATTGATGCATCGAGCCAGGCGTTTTATGAGAAGCCGGCGATGTACATGGGCGAAGGCGGTTCGATTCCTTTCATGGGTATGCTCGGCGAAAAGTTCCCCGGCGCTCAATTCATGATCACGGGTGTTTTGGGTCCACATTCGAATGCGCATGGACCGAATGAGTTTTTGCATATTCCAATGGGCAAGCGCGTGACGGCATGTGTTGCGTTCGTGTTGACGAAGCATCAGGCGGCAAGTGCTGCGGGTGAAACGAGTGGCTCAGCTGTGATGGCGGATTCGGGCACTCGTAACGGCGACCATGGCTGCTGCTAAATGACGGCAGCAGAACGGATTTTGTTGTAAGCTGAATTCCAACATCCCTAACTGAACGGAAATCGAAATATGTCAATCATTGCAACAATTGTTGGTGGTGCCATCATCGGTGCAGTCGCTCGCATGGTGAAGCCAGGCGCAGATCCAATGGGCTGGATCATGACGATCCTTTTTGGCATCGTGGGCGCTTTCCTGGGCAGCTACATTGCGCAGGGCGGTCTGTGGGGCTGGCTCGTTGCGGTCGTTGTGACCATCGCGTTACTGTTTGGATATGATGCAGTTGTTCGCAAGCGCATTCGATAAGCGACCAGCGTCGTAATGCGAAGCCCCGGCATTCATGTCGGGGCTTTTGTTTTAGAATGACGGACTATGACGAGTGCTTCGAATGTGGCGGATAATCGCCAAAACCAACGCGATTCCTTCGCCCGTTCCGCGACCGGTAATGACTCCCTGGCCCTGCAGCGTGCATCGATGGATGCGGGCTTCCGCAGTTATTGGCGAGGCGACCACAATGGCGTGTCGGTGATTGTGATGGACTCGCCACCGGACAAGGAAGACGTCAAGCCATGGCTGCGTGTGCGCGATGTTCTTGAAGCCGCGGGTGTCCGCGTGCCTCGCGTTGATGCTCGCGATGTCGAGAATGGTTTCCTGCTGTTGGAAGATCTGGGCGCAGACACCATGTTGCAGGCCATTGATTCACGTGAAGCTGAAGCTTGGTTCGATCAGGCGATGCAGCAATTGATCAAGATTCAAGCGATGCCGTTGGATGCGACGTTGCCGACGTATGATCGCGAAATGCTTGCGCGCGAGTTGCGTCTTTTCGATGACTGGTTCATTGGCAAGCATTTGAATCACACGTTATCCTGTGACGATCTCGAAAATCTCGAACTCGCCTACTCGCGTTTGATCGAAGACATCATGACGTATCCGCAATCGTGGGTGCACCGTGACTTCATGCCGCGCAACTTGATGCCGGTGCACGATGGCGTCGCAGTGCTGGATTTCCAGGACGCGGTCACCGGACCGATCGCATACGACGTGCTGACATTGTTCAAGGACGCTTTCATCTCTTGGCCAGACGACTTTGTCGAGACGCAATGGCGAAAGTATCATGGGCTCGCGCTAAGCAATGGCTTGAACGTCCCACAGGATTTTGAAACGTTCCAGCGCCAACTGGATTGGATTGGCATCCAGAGACATCTGAAGGTGATTGGTATTTTTGCGAGACTCTGCCATCGCGATAACAAGCCGAAATATGTCGCCGACGTCGAACGTTTCTTCGCCTATCTCGACGGCGTGGTGCCGAAGTATCCGGAGTTGCAGCCACTGAATGATGTGCTCAACAAGACGGTCAAACCTGCGATGGCGAAAGCGTAATGCAGGCGTTGATTTTCGCGGCGGGGCTGGGTGAACGCATGCGCCCATTGACGGACGTGACGCCAAAGCCATTGCTTGAAGTCGGCGGCAAACCACTGATCGTTTGGCATCTCGAAAAGCTTGCGCATTTAGGCATCAAGGACGTCGTCGTCAACACGTCGTGGTTGGCGGAGCAGTTTCCCGGGAAGCTTGGCGACGGTTCGCAGTGGAATCTCAACATTCGCTATTCCGAAGAACCGGGCTCGCCACTGGAGACCGGTGGCGGTTTGTTGAACGCTTGGAATTTGCTTGATGTCGAACAACCCATGCTCGCGGTGAATGGCGATGTGTGGACGGATTTCGATTTCGCACAGCTCCATCTTGCGCATGACGATCTTGCACATCTCGTGATGGTGCCGAATCCAATGCACAATCCGAATGGCGATTTCTCGTTGAATGACGGTCGCATTGAAAGCGAATCAGACATCCCGCGTGATACGTTTGCCGGCATCGGCATCTACCGTTACGGCATTCTTGACCAATGGCGCGAAACGGTTGGCGATGTTGCGGGCGTCGAGCGCGATCCACCACGCTTCAAGCTTGCGCCACTATTGCGAAAGGCAATGCGCGGAAATCGTGTAAGCGGTCAACTGCATGATGGATTGTGGACCGACGTTGGAACGCCGCAACGCTTAAGCGAACTCGACGCGCAGATCAGAGCTGCTCGCTGAGAATCTCGCGCACGAACGGGAGCGTGAGTTTCTTCTTTCGCACCGACGACGCGTGATCCAACTGACGAAACAAGCTCATCAAATTCGCGATGCTGCGATCCGCGCGCAACAGCAACCAATCAATCGCGGCGTCGTCAAATTCCAGTCCGCGCGATAAAGCGCGTAATTGCAGGGCTTTTTTGCGTCCTTCATCGGCCAGCAAAGTCAGCGGTACACGCACGCAAGCGTTCAACCGTGAACGAAGGTCCGGCAGCTGCAGATCCAGATCGTTAGGCGATGACACCGTCGAAATCAGGACAGATTGATCGGCGGCCTTGGCTGCGTTGAGCAAATGAAACAGCGCAACTTGCGCGTCCAAATCGCCCGCAATGGCATCAAGATCATCAATGGCAATCAAAGACGCTCCCGCACCCACTTCGCCAATGCGGTCGCGCATCTGCTTCAACGGCACGAAAGCGACAGTGCGCCCGGATTCGCGCGCAGCGTAACAGGCGGCAAGCAAGAGGTGTGTCTTGCCGGATTCCGATGCGCCTTGCAGAAGATGCGGTGTCGCGTCACTTGCCGCGACCGCATGTTCGACAACACTGACACTCGGAATCGCTTCGTCCCCATCCACAAACGTCGCGAAACGCTGTTCGGGAAGAAATTTAAGATTCAGTGGTATCTGCGATCCGGACACGGCTTTAGCCAACGTCGTTGCCGTCCTTGTTCGACGCTTCCGAGAACACGACCGCCCGCTTCTGAGCGCCGCGGTATAGCTCGCTCTGCACATAGCGCTCATGCGCGTAACGAAGCAGAACGTTTGCGACGGCGGCAACAGGCAAGGCGAGCAACATGCCGACAAAGCCAAACAATTGGCCACCGGCCAACACTGCAAAAATCACAGCCACCTGTGAAAGGCCAATGCGGTCGCCGACTAGGCGCGGCGTCAGGATGTAGCTCTCAATGATCTGGCCCACACCGAAGACGATCAAGACGTAAACAATGTGTTTCATGTCGCCATACTGAACCAGTGCCGCGACCAAACCCAGTATTACCCCCGTCGCAGGGCCAAGGTATGGAATGAAGGTAAACAGACCTGCAAGAATCCCGATCAGAATTCCCAGACTGATTCCTGCCATCCACAGTCCAACGCCATACATCACGCCGAGAATCGCCATGACGAGGAACTGCCCCTTCAGAAAACCGGCAAGGACGTCACTTGTTTCATGCGCGAGTTTGTTGAAAGTTTCACTGTGCTGACGTGGCACCATCGAGGCAATCTTGTCGACGATGATGTCCCACTCCCGCAGATAGAAGAACGTCAAAATCGGAATCAAAATCATGTTGCCGACAATCGCCGCAATCGCGAAGCCCGATGTTGTCAAGTAATTGAACATCGTCCCTGCGAAGCCGCCGGCACCTCGCCAGTGCTGCCGGATCAATCCCGTCAAATTATCAACATCGAAGTTGCGTGCGATGTCGAGACGTGTTTTCGCCTCTATCCAAGGAATCAACGTATCGTTGAACCAAGTCTTGTAGCTCGGCCATGCCTCCACCAACGTCACGATCTGACGTTGCAACATTGGGACCAATGCGACAAGCAGGAACAAAATGATCAAGCTCATCACAATCGTCACTGCTGTCACGGCTTGATTGCGAGTGCGGCCCTTTTCTTCGAGCCAATCGACAACCGGATCACCGAGCCAACCGAGCAGCGCTGCAACGATGAAGGGAATCAGGATTGGCGAGAGCAAGTTGAGCAGCACAATGACTGCGACACCAATCGCGACCCATTGCACACGCTGAAAAAACGCAGCAATCTGCGCCAACGATGTACGTGGATGAGGATTACCCGTTGTTGGCATTTGATGGTGTCTTCGCAGGTGCAGGCTCGACCTTTGCAGGTTCCGCGGATTTCGCCGGTGCCGGCTCGACTTTCGCCGGAGCAGGCTCAACCTTCGGCGCTTCCTGCTTCGGTGGCTCCTGTGCAGGCGGCGATGATTGTTGAATGACCTTCGAGCCACCGCTATGCAAGCCCTGCAATGCGATGGCAGCCTTCAGTGCGCTTGGGTCACCGACGTACGTGATGTCGACCACCACACCGCCTTGCGTCGTCGCAACCGTTGTCACGCTCTTCACGCCTGGAATCTGGTTGAGCTTACCCATGACGCTCATGTAATCGGCACTGTTCGATACGTTGTTGAACGTCTCGCGCACGACCGATGTCGTCGATACGTTTGGTGCCCCCGCAAGCGATGGGTCGTCGCCACCCGTACCCTCAGCTGCGGCGGCAGCCTGCGCTGCTTTCTGCGTTTCGAGAGCAGCCAATTCCTCTTCGGTCATCGGCGGTGGCTTCGGTGCGAAGCCGGCAACGGCATAACGACGGATCAACGCATCCGCCGCACCATCACCGCCGGCTGCGACGACTTCGAAAGGATCCTTGTTCTTGGTGTCCCAGTCTTTCAAAATCTTGCCGCGTTCAATGAACGTCCAGCGACCTTCCCACTCGTCGCCAACGCGCTTGATGTAGCCGACTAACTGCGAGTCACCCTTGTAGGCGGCAGAAGCGACTGACAGCGCACGCAAATCCTTACGCACGACGGCACCGGCCAAAGCCTTCTCAGCAGCGTTACCCTTCGGCAAAACGACTTGAATCCCACGCATCTGACCGCGCTCAAGCAGCGAGCGGGCGGCGTCACGTTCGGTGTAGCTCACCAAACGCGGACCATGTTGACCATCGTCGACAACGATCCAGGCGAGCGGTTGCTGGCGCGGCTCCGGCCAATATTGCAGACCGGAGCGCTTCACCAGCGCGCGGACTTTGTTCGGATCAAACTGCACGACGATATTGGTGCCAAAGGAAGGGACACCGGCGGCGGAACGGCCTTCTTTTTGGACAAAATCATGCGAAATCGACAACGCTTTCGCATTCTTCAATTCAGGACCGAGGTATGGGCGTGACTTGACGTTCGGATCGCCCGAAACGCGTTCGAGTACCTGGATCAGCGCGCGGGCCATGCCGTTCTGCGTGTCGGCGGCACTTTGCGATTTCACCCGCACTTCAGCGGTGTAAACGGGATCCGCGGCCAACGCGAACGACGCGACGAACATCGCGATCAGGATCAACGCAATTTGCGGAACAATACGGGCTCGGTTCAAAACGGACAAGCGCACTACCATGACACAGACGAATATCCTGAAATGATGCCGTATTCGGGGCTCGGAATCCAACTTTTTGGAAATCAGCGTGGCGGATTGGTTAAAATGGGCGTCCAACCTGACCCCGTGTGAGCGCCCGTGACGAACTCGAACTCAACCCCAATGACCTACAAGGATGCGGGAGTCGACATTGACGCCGGCAATGAGCTGGTGGAACGCATCAAGCCGTTGGTGAAGCGCAGTTTCCGCCCGGAAGTGATGGGTGGACTGGGTGGTTTTGGCGCGATGTTTGACCTCAGCGGCAAGTACAAGGAGCCTGTGCTGGTATCCGGCACCGATGGCGTCGGAACGAAGTTGAAGCTCGCGCAGCAGTTGAACCGCCACGAGACGATTGGCATCGATTTGGTGGCCATGTGCGTCAACGATGTGTTGGTGCAGGGTGCGGAGCCTCTGTTTTTCCTGGATTATTTCGCGACTGGCAAACTCGACATTGATACGGCGGCTGCCGTTGTGGGAGGCATCGCGAATGGCTGCACGGAATCAGGCTGTGCATTGATCGGCGGTGAAACGGCGGAGATGCCGGACATGTACGCGCCGGGTGAGTATGATCTCGCGGGGTTTTGCGTATCCGCTGTTGAGAAGTCACTCATCCTCGATGGTTCGCGCGTGCAAGCCAATGACGTGTTGATCGGTTTGGCATCGAGCGGTCCGCATTCGAATGGCTATTCTTTGATTCGCAAAATCTACGAGCGCGCTGGTTCGCCTTCCGATGCGGTGTTGAGTGATGGCCGCAATGTGATCGATGCGTTGATGACACCGACACGTTTGTACGTGAAGCCGATTCTCGAAGCATTGGCGAAATTCAATACGAACGATGATGGTCAAGGTGCAATCCACGCGATGGCGCACATCACCGGTGGTGGTCTCACCGAAAACATCATCCGCGTCATTCCGGACGGACTCGGTTTGCAAGTCGACGCGAAGTCGTTGGTGTTGCCGCCAGTGTTTGCGTGGTTGCAGGAACAAGGACAAGTTGCCGCGAACGAAATGTGGCGCACATTTAACTGCGGCGTTGGCTTCGTACTGGTCGTTGATGCGTCGCAAGTGGATGCCGTTTCGTCGTGGGCTTCGTCGCACGATCTGGAACCACGTGTCATCGGTCGCGTTACCGAAAATGCGTCAACCGATCTGCACCAGCGCGTCGTGATCGAATGAAGCCGACGTTGCGGTTGGTGATTTTGGTTTCCGGTCGCGGCTCGAACTTCCGCGCCATCTCGGACGCCATTAACCGCGGCGAATTGGACGCTGAAATCGTCGCGGTTTTCTCTGACAAAAAACTCGCCCCCGCTCTCGACATCGCTCGCGAACGCAACATCCCTGCCATCGCGATCAACCCGAAAGATTACGCGGATCGGTTGGCGTTTGACCGTGTTTTTTTTGCGGAGATTGCCAAGTTCGATCCGGACCTGATTGTGTGCGCAGGTTATATGCGCATCATGTCGGGCGAAGTCGTGCGCGAGTTCAGTGATCGCATGATCAACATCCACCCTTCCCTGCTGCCGAAGTTCAAAGGACTGCACACGCATCGCCTTGCAATCGAAGCCGGCGAAAAGGAACACGGCGCCAGCGTCCACATCGTCACCGAAGATCTCGACGGTGGTCCTGTGCTGATGCAAGCGCGCGTTCCAGTTTTGCCCGATGACACCGAAGACACCTTGGCTGAACGCGTACTTCAGGTTGAGCATCACCTCCTTGTGACTTGTCTGAATGAATGGCAAAAGGGACACTTCAATTTCGACGGACATAAGCTGACATACAGGGACAGTTTGTTGAAATCTCCTCTTGACCTCTCTGAGTTCGAGTAGGAGTAAGTGGAGTGAGTAAAAGCATGCTTCCCATTTTGGCGGTGCTCGCAGCGCTCTCACCGCTGAGTGTGAGTGCGCAGGATGTGCCGGTGCAGACGCAGGTGCGTAACGATGCGAACGTGCCGAATCGCCTGGCGACCCAGCAGCACGCGTTGCAGAGTTTTGTCGCGCAATACAACGTCGTGCGTAATGGCATGAACCTTGGGCGTGCGACTCTGCAAGTCCAACCCACGCAGGGCAATCGCTGGCGTGCGGACTTGTTGATGCGGGCGACGGGATTTTTGTCGATTGCTGGCATTCATGCAGATACCAGTACAGTATTTGACGTAGTGGGAAGCGGTTTGCGTCCAATCTCGCAAGCCACGACACGTCGCAGCGGAATGTTTGGAAGCAAGCAATCCGTCGGTGTCTTCAACTGGGGCGCGCAAGTCGCGAACTGGAGTGGCGATGTGAAAGACGCGCGCAAACGTCCCGTTACATTGCAAGACGGAGATTTGACCGGACTGTTGATCAACCTTGCAGTGGTAAGGGATGCAAAGCCGGGCAAGACTTTGAATTACCGATTCGTGGACGAAGGCCGGACACGTAATCACACCTATCAAGTCGCATCGACGCCTGAGAACATCAAGGTCGGCGACATGGAATACGAAACATACCGTGTCACCCGCACGGATGCCCAGAAGAGCAGCGACGAAACGGTGCTTTGGGTTGTACCGGGTGGAGATACACCGATCCGCATGCAGCAGCGTGAGGACGGGAAAGAAACGTTTAACCTTCAATTGATTGAATACAGGAAAGGAGCTTCGGCGTAATGTTGAAATTGAAAAAATCGCTGGCACTCGTTGCAGCAGGCCTGATGCTTGCCGCCCCTGCTTTCGCAGTTTCACCTGTGGACGCGACGTACAAGGCGAGCTACATGGGCATGAACGCAACCGGCAAGATGCAGGTCGCATCGATCGGCGGTGGCAAGTACAAGACCACGTTGAGCGTGCACAACCAGTTGGGCTTCAGCTCGCAGGTCACGGTTTTTGACGAGAACGGTGGCAACTTACGCCCACTGAGCAGCGTCGACAACAGCAAGTTCATGGGCAAAAAAATCGATTCCACCGCAACCTACAACTGGGCTTCGGGCACCGCGTCGTGGGACGGCAACATCAGCCAGGACAAGAAGGGTCCGGCCAAGATGTCCGCAGGCGACATGGACGCACTGCTTGTCAATCTCGCCGTTGTGCGTGACGTTGCCGCAGGTCGCGCGATGAACTACCGCATGCTCGAGAACGGCAAGTCGAAGAACGTGACCTATCGCGTTGTCGGCAAGGAAAACATCAACGTGCTCGGCAAGCAGCAATCCGCAACGAAGGTTGCCGGCAGCGGCGTGACCATGTGGGTCGTCAGCGGCATTGAAGTACCTGTCCGCATCGAGAAGAAGAATGATCTCGGCAACATCGTGATGCAGCTTTCGTCGATCAACTAAATTCGAAATGTGAGATGGGAAAAGGGAAATGGGGAATAAATACCTTCTCTTTTAGCCCTGCACGATACACCTCAAAGAAAAAGCCGCATCTCGATGCGGCTTTTTTCATTTGGGCGTCAATGTGAAAGCTCAAGGAAGTGCAATTCTCATTTCCCTTTTTCCATCTCCCTTTTCAGGTTTCAGTCGACGCGCTTGATCTTCGCGCCGAGACCTTGCAACTTTGCTTCGATGTTTTCGTAGCCGCGGTCCAGGTGATAAATGCGATCGACCAACGTTTCACCGTCGGCGACGAGACCAGCGAGAATCAACGATGCCGAAGCGCGCAAATCCGTTGCCATCACCGGCGCGCCACTGAGTTGATCGACGCCGCGAACGATGGCGGTGTGTCCTTCGACCTTGATGTCCGCACCGAGACGCTGCAATTCGCTGACGTGCATGAAACGGTTTTCGAAAATATTTTCGCGAATGATGCCCACGCCTTCCGCGATGCAATTCAATGCCATGAACTGCGCTTGCATGTCCGTCGGAAATGCCGGATGGACTGCAGTCGTCACGTCGACGGCCTTCGGGCGCTGACCTTTCATGTCCAAAGTGATGCGGTCGCCTTCGATCGTGATCTCGGCACCGGCTTCGCGCAACTTATCCAAAACCGCATCCATGGTTTCGGGGCGCGAGTGGGTGGTGGTGATTTTGCCGCGGGACATTGCTGCCGCGACGAGGAACGTGCCACATTCGATGCGATCCGCAACAACGTCATGCGTCGCGCCGTGCAGCGATTCAACGCCGTGGATTTCGATTCGCGACGTGCCGTGACCAATAATGCTCGCGCCCATCGCGATCAAGCAATCAGCGAGATCGACGATCTCCGGTTCCATCGCGGCGTTATCGAGAATCGTCGTGCCTTCTGCGAGCACCGCAGCCATCAATGCATTCTCGGTGGCGCCGACGGAAACGATATCAAACGAGTGATGTGCACCGACCAAACGGGCGCCCTTGGCCTTCGCCTTGATAAAGCCGTGTTCGACGACAACTTCCGCACCGAGCGATTGCATCGCCTTGATATGCAGATCCACCGGACGCGAACCGATTGCGCAACCGCCTGGCAATGACACTTCGGCTTCACCGTAGCGAGCCAGCAATGGACCGAGGACTAGGACGGAGGCGCGCATGGTTTTGACCAATTCATACGGCGCGATGTGGGAATTGACCGTCGACGAATCGACCGTCATGAAGCTCTCAAGACCCGTCCCAAAAACCTTCTCATCCGTCGTCACCTTCGCACCCAGCCCTTCCAACACCTTGCGCGTGGTTTGGACGTCGTGCAAATTCGGCACGTTGCGGATGGTCACTGGTTCTTCGGTCAGCAAGGTTGCGCAGAGAATTGGCAAGACGGCATTCTTCGCGCCGGAGACTGCGACTTCACCGTGGAGAGGACCGTTGCCGGTGACGAGGATTTTTTGCATAAAATTTGGATCCGAAAAATAAGTTACGCCGCGGCTTCTGCCGGGGTCAGGGTCTTCAGCGCGAGGGCATGGATTTCGTTGCCCATCAGGGAGCCGAGCGTCGCGTAGACCATGCGGTGACGGGCGAGTGGCATCTTGCCCGCGAAGGCCTCGGAGACGACAGTCGCCTCGAAATGCACGCCATCATCACCTGAGATCTCGACTTGCGCGTCCGGCAAGCCTTTCTCGATCAGTTCCTTAATTGCAATTGGATTCACGGATTCGCTCAAAACTTCGTAGAATGAACGAATTAGATTACCCCAAAACGAAGGCTCTTCGCTCAATGACCTCCCCTACCACCGCCACCTCGAACGTGGCCGACGCCGCGCTGCTGGAGTCGGGACGGCGGGTTTTTGGCGTTGAGATGCAAGGGCTGCAAGCCAACTCCGATCGGTTGAATGCATCATTCGTGGAAGCCTGCAGGCTGATGCTCGGCTGTCAGGGTCGCATCGTCTGCCTCGGTATGGGCAAATCCGGTCACGTCGCCCGCAAGATCGCAGCGACCCTCGCTTCTACTGGCACGCCTGCCTTCTTCGTGCATCCAGGCGAAGCGGGGCACGGTGACCTCGGAATGATCACGGACGTCGATGTGGTCTTGGCGATCTCCTACTCCGGCGAAAGCGACGAAATCATCATGCTGCTGCCGGTTTTGAAGCGCCAAGGCAACGCGCTGATCACGTTGACCGGTCGCCCGGAATCGACGATGGCGCGCGAAGCGACGGTGCATCTGGACGTCAGCGTGCCGCAGGAAGCCTGCCCTCTATCGTTGGCGCCGACTGCGAGTACGACGGCGGCGATGGCGATGGGTGACGCGCTAGCGGTCAGTTTGCTGGAGGCGCGCGGGTTTACGGCGGATGATTTTGCCCGTTCCCACCCGGCCGGTGCCTTGGGACGCCGCTTGCTGCTGCACATCAACGACATCATGCATACGGGCGCGGAAATTCCGAAAGTTCTGCCAACTTCCTCGATTTCTGAAGCTTTGGTGGAGATTTCCTCGAAACGTCTGGGATTGACCGCGATTGTAGATGAGCAGGACCATCTGCTCGGACTGTACACGGACGGTGACTTGCGCCGGACGCTGGACGACGACGCGATTAACCTGCGCACTACGTCGATTGCGGACGTCATGACGCGCTCCCCGAAGACCATTCAATCGGACGCGCTGGCTGTGGAAGCCGCCCGTTTGATGGAATCGCATAAAATTTCAGGCTTGCTGGTTTTGAATCCTGAACAAAAAATCGTCGGCGCTCTCAATATTCACGACTTATTGCGGGCCCGTGTAGTTTGATTAACAAATATGAATGTGAATTTTTCCCCAGTTGTTAACGCTTACTCGAGCAAGTCGGTTCGCGATCGTGCTGCCCGTATCAAGCTGGCATGTTTCGACGTGGACGGGACGCTGACGGATGGTCGGTTGATTTTCGACGATCAAGGTCGTGAGCTGAAGGCGTTCCATGCGCACGACGGTCAAGGTCTCGTGCTACTGATGCGTGGCGGCGTGGAAGTCGCGCTGGTCACTGCACGCGTCTCGAAAGTGGTGACGCGGCGTGCCGCTGAACTCGGCATTCAACGCGTGCATTTGGGTGCGAAGGATAAGCTCGCAACCGTGCGTGAAATCGCGGCGGAAATGGGCATCGGGCTGGATGAGGTCGCGTTCATGGGTGACGACGTTCCTGACCTACGCGCTATGCGTGAAGTTGGTTTGAGTGTTGCACCTGCGGACGCACATCTTTGGACATTGGAAGCGACGGATTGGCGGACAACGGCGAAGGCTGGGCGTGGCGCAGCGCGTGAGTTGTGCGATGTGATTTTGGAAGCGCAAGGATTGGTGCCGCAATTGTTGAACGGTATCGTGCAGGCGGACGCCCCGGTTGATCCGAACCACGTGGCACCGTTTGTCGTCAGCGAGGAGCACAACGCATGAATTGGCGCGTTCTTCTGACATTGGCTTTGGTCGGTTTGTTTGTGGCGATGACCTATAACCTGTTCACCCGCGGCAAGGTCAATGAGACAGTCACGGCGACTGGCGGTGCACCGGATTACATTCTCAAAAATTTTGAACTCATCGCCCTCGATGCAAATGGCAAAGAGGCATTCTCCGTGCGTGCGCCGGAATTGATCCGCGCCGAAAATGATCAGCACCTTGAGTTGACTACGCCGGACTTTCTGATCCCACCGAGTGCGGAAGGCGGCAACAGCACTTGGAAGGTTGTTTCGAAGACAGCATGGGTCAGCGGAGACAACGAAGAAATCCGATTGAAGGGCGATGCCGTCGCGACGACAACGACGCCGCAGGGCAAGCCGTTGCGCGTCGACTCGCAGCAGCTGAACGTTTACCCGCAAAAGCAAATTGTTTCGACACCGATTTTGGCAACCATTAACCAACCAGGCCTTAGAATTACAGGTCAAAATGGGTTGGAAGCGCACATGCAATCGCAGCGCATTATCATTAATTCGATGAAGGCACACTACAATGGCCGATAAGGCAATGTTCAAGAAACTATCGCTCGCAGTTTTGATGGCAACCAGCTTGGTCGCGGGTCATGCCATGGCGCGTTCGTCGGACCGCAATCAACCGATCGACATCTCGGCGAATCAAGGTGTGATGGAGCAGGACGAAAGCCGTCCAAGCGTTGTCACGGGTAACGTGGTTATCACGCAAGGTTCCTTGGTCATCAACGCATCGAAGGGCGTCGTCACTTTGCGTGGCGGTGAGCCGGTACGTGTTGTTTTGACAGGTGGCCCGGTCCGCTTGCAACAGACAATGGACAACGGTCAGCCTTTGACGGTCAATGCATCGCAAGCCGATTACAACTTGGCGACGGACATCGTCACATTGACGGGCAACGTCCGTATCTCGCAACCAAGCGGCAACTTGTCCGCTCCGAGCGCGGTGTACAACATGGGCACCGGTCGTTTTGAATCGCAAGGCTCTTCGAGTGGCCGTGTCAAAATGCGTTTCGTTCCTAAGAACCAACGTGGAGCCGGCTAATGCTCGTTGCACAGGGATTGCGCAAGTCGTACCGTAACCGCGAAGTCGTCAAGAACTTTGGCCTCACCCTTGATTCGGGTGAGGTCGTTGGTTTGTTGGGTCCGAACGGCGCCGGCAAGACGACCTGCTTCTACATGATCGTTGGACTGGTCCCGGCCGATGCCGGCACGATCGTTTTGGATGGGAAGGACATTGGTGATGAGCCGATGTATGTCCGTTCGAAGTTTGGCGTTGGTTATCTGCCGCAGGAACCTTCTGTTTTCCGCAAGCTTTCCGTGCGCGACAACATCCGCCTGGTTCTTGAGCTGCGCGATGATCTCGATGCGAAAGGCCGCGAGAAAGAACTCAACGACTTGATGGACGAATTGCAAATCACCCATGTCGCTGATCAGCAAGGCGCTTCGTTGTCCGGTGGTGAACGTCGCCGCGTTGAAATCGCACGTGCATTGGCCGGCAAGCCGCGCTTGATGCTGCTCGACGAACCATTTGCCGGCGTCGATCCAATTTCCGTTGGCGAAATCCAGCGCATCATTACGCATCTGAAGAATCGCGGCATTGGCGTCTTGATTACCGATCACAACGTGCGCGAAACACTCGGCATCTGTGACCGCGCTTACATCCTTTCGGATGGCTTGGTGCTGGCGCAAGGTTCGCCGGAATCGCTCCTTGCGAATCCAGACGTGCGTCGTGTGTATCTGGGCGAAACGTTCCGCCTGTAACTTCGTTAGAGTTTCGTAAGACACCATTTCAAGGGGTTGAAATTTTTCTCTGAAGTGCCATTCTGTAATTGAGCACATCAACTTTTCGGAGGAATCTATGCAACTGCAAATTCATGGACATGGTGTAGAAGTTACGGACGCGTTGCGCGAATACGTGGAAAGTAAGATGGTGCGGATCAACCGTCACGCCGAGGGCATTCTCGACGGACGCGTGCAACTCTCGCTCGATAAGACGATTCAGAAGGCAGAAGCCCAAATTCGCATTGCCGGCAAGGAAGTGCACGCTGAGGCAGTCGGTCAAGACCTGTACGCCGCGATCGACGTCCTCGCCGATAAGCTCGACCGCCAGTTGGTCAAGCATAAAGAGAAGCAAGTGGACAGCAACCGTCGCGCAGAAGGCATTAACCGCGCCGGTGAGATCTAACTTCGCATGAGCGAATTCGATGCCAGTGTTTCTGCTGGTGAAATCTTCGAACAACAACAAGAGCGCCTGAACCTTCGCTGGGTTGCAGGCGCTCAAGGTGCTGGGCGACGGATTGAATCATCGCACTCCAAATCGCGGCGCCCTTCCCTTGCCGGCTATCTCAACATCATCTATCCGAACAAGGTGCAGATCCTCGGCTCGGAAGAGTTGCAGTGGCTGGATGCGTTGGATTCCAGGCAGCGCTGGGAAACGATTCAGAAGATCTTTCAGTTTGAACCTGCGGCGATCATCGTTTCAAAAAATCAAAGCGTCCCCGAAGACTTGATCGAAGTCGCCGAGGAAACGCAGACTGCGCTGTGGGTATCACCGCAACGTGGCCACGAAATCCTCAATCAGCTGCAGTACCGGTTGGCACGTGCACTCGCGCCGCGCATCAGCTTGCATGGCGTCTTCATGGAGATTCATTCGATTGGTGTTTTGATCACCGGTGAATCGGGTTCGGGTAAGAGCGAACTGGCGTTGGAGTTGATCAGTCGCGGACATCGACTCGTCGCGGACGACATGCCGGAATTTACGCAGATTGCGCCGGATGTTTTGGACGGGACCTGTCCGGAGATGTTGCAGGATCTGATTGAAGTGCGCGGCCTGGGCATCATGAATATCCGTCAGATGTTCGGTGACACTTCAGTGAAGAAGAACAAATATTTGCGCCTGATTGTGCATTTGACGAAGCCAACGACAGAAGTGCCGATTGCGGGAATTGAACGTCTGATCGGCGATAATGCAACGAGACGGATTTTGGAACTGGATGTACCAATGATTACCCTACCCGTGATGCCGGGACGCAACTTGGCTGTTTTGACCGAGTCTGCTGCACGCTTGCATGCGTTGCGCATGAAGGGCATCAATCCGGCGATTGCATTCGTTGCGCGACATACGCAGTTGCTGCAGTCCGGAGATCAATGATGCCGACGGGTGAACAGCAGCGGTTGATTTTGGTGTCGGGTTTGTCGGGTGCCGGAAAGTCGGTTGCGCTGCATACGTTCGAAGATCTTGGTTACTACTGCGTGGACAATTTGCCGGCGCAGATGTTGCCTTCGTTCCTGCAGACGTTCCGCTCGTCGTCCACGCATTCGCATATGCCTTTGGCGGTCGGTATTGATGCGCGCAGTCATTACGATGAAGCATCGACACTTGCCAATTCCATCAGTCAATTGCGCGAAGACGATTGGGTGGATGTGGGGGTCGTGTTTTTTGATTCGACCGAACAAGTCTTGCTGCAGCGTTATGCGGACTCACGCCGCCGTCATCCGTTGAGCATGAATGGGCTGCCGTTGCTGGATTCGATTCGGCTGGAAATGAAGCAGCTGGAACAGGTTAAGAACATTGCCGACGTCGTCATCGACACGAGCCAGATGAACGTGCATCAGTTGCGTCGCGAATTGCGCGAGCGCTTCCGGACGAATTCGGAAGGTGGCGTGACGCTATTGTTCGAATCGTTCGCTTATCGCCGCGGCGTGCCGACCGAAGCGGATCTCGTGTTTGATGCGCGCGCGTTGTCCAATCCGCATTGGAACGCGGAGCTGCGTCCGATGACGGGCTTGCATCCGAATATCCGTGCGTTCCTGCTCGGTCAGGACGACGTGCAACTGTACGTCAAGCAAGTCGATGAGTTCCTGTCGACGTGGATCGCGAAGTTGGCGACGGATACGACGCGAAGCTACATCACGGTTGCATTTGGATGCAGTGGCGGGAAGCATCGGTCAGTTTTTCTCGCGGAATATTTCGCGGCGCGTGCGCGTGAGATGGGCTTTGATGACGTTGCGGTCAATCATCGCGAGATCGAATGATTTTGGATCAATTTATGGCGGTTATTCATGACCGTCTGCTATCGTCAGAATTATGAGCGTTGGAATTGTTTTAATTTCCCATCCGGGAATTGCGTCGTCGATCAAATCGGTGGCGGAACGGATTTTTGGAAACTTGCCTTTGCGCGTTGAAGTGCTTGAGGTCGGTTTCGATGGGCGCGCGGCGGATTGGCTGCCGTCGTGTTCAACGCAGATGCGCAAGGTCGATCAAGGTAACGGTGTGCTGTTGCTGGTGGACCTGTATGGTTCGACGCCGAGTAACTGTGCAAAGGAAGCGAGCATGATTGGCACGCCGACGCGACGGGTATCAGGTTTGAACTTGAGCATGTTGATGCGCGTGCTGAATTATCCGGAGTTGGATCTGGATGGTTTGCAGGCGATGGCGGCGCAGGGCGCGAGAATTGGTGTTGTGTTGGATGACGCTTAGCGCGTCATTTGGGTAAGAGGTAAAAGCTGAGCGATGCTGGTGCATCGTTTGGGCAAGGGATAAAAGCTTGGTGGTGCGCGGCATCATCATGAGTACGAGGTAAGAGCGAGTGATTGAACGGAAAATTGTGGTGTCGAATCAGCTGGGCCTGCATGCGCGTGCGACCGCGAAGCTGGTGCAGTTGCTGGCACCGGTGCAAAGTACGGCGACGTTGAAGGCGAAGGGACGCGAAGTGAATGCGAAGAGCATCATGGGCGTCATGTTGCTCGCCGCCGGCATGGGCACGGAAATCAATTTGCGTGTGGAAGGTCCCGACGAAGTTGAAGTGGCGGATGCGGTGGTGGATCTTTTTGACAGGAAATTTGACGAAGAAGCGTAACGGATGAGGCAGGAGTTCAAGGGAATCGGTGCGTCACGTGGCACGGCTTTAGGTCGGGCGCGGGTACGCTTGCCGCATGCTCTTGATATCGAAGAAGTCCACATCGACGAATCGCAGGTCGAAGCGGAAATCGCGAAGATGCATGATGCGATCACGCACGTGCGTTCCGAGATGGATGCGTTGCGTGGTCGTCTCACTGGTGCGTTGGTCAAGGAGATGGGTGAGTTCCTTGATCTGCATGCGTTGATTCTTGATGACCCTGAGCTGATTGAAAGCCTGGATAAGTTGATTCGCACGCGGTTGATCGTTGCGGATTATGCGTTGAAGTTGCAACGCGATAAGGTGACGCAGATTTTTTCGGCGATGGATGACACGTACTTGCGTGCGCGCGTCGATGATATTGATTTGGTGTTGAGCCGTATTCTCGCCGCCCTGCACCGGCAGACCGCGAAGGTGGATGCGAAGGTCGGTGAAATTCTCGTCGCAGAGAACGTTGCGCCGTCGGAGTTGCAGGAGCTCGTTGATCAAGGCGTGATTGCAATCGTTACAGTGATGGGCAGCATGTTGTCGCACACGGCGATTCTTGCGCGTTCCATGAACTTGCCTTTGGTCGTTGGTGCCGTCGGTGTGCTGAAGACACTCAACGATGGCGACACGATTGTTTGTGATGGCGGAACGGGTCTTGTCGTTGTTGAACCGGATGCCGCAGATTTGCGTGCGCACCGTGAGCGCGACAAGGCGTATCTTGCTGAGCAGAAGCAACTGGACCGCCTGCGTCGCGTTCCAACGGTTACGACGGACGGCGTTGAAGTGTTGCTGTATGCGAACGCCGAGTCGAATGCGGATGTCACGAAGGCGCGTCGCCTGGGCGCGACCGGGATTGGGTTGTATCGGACGGAATTTTTGTTCCTGCAAAGTCTGGAATTACCGACCGAAGAAGAACAGTTTCGCGCTTACCGCGATGTGGTATTGGGTATGGCTGGACGACCTGTCACAATCCGCACGTTGGATATTGGTGCTGACAAAGCAGACCGCACCGGATTGGCGTTACGTAACGAGCCCAACCCCGCGTTAGGCTTGCGTGGCGTGCGGTTGAGCATGATGCGCTCTGGCTTGCTGGAAACGCAGTTACGCGCGCTGTTGCGAGCCAGTGGCTATGGTCCTGTTCGTATTCTCGTGCCGATGGTGTCGTCGCGCGAAGAAGTGGTGCAAGTCAAGCGTGAGATTGAGCGCTTGAGCACTATGTTGCGCGAGGAAGGTCATGCGGTGGCCGCACAGATTCCGCTGGGCGCAATGATCGAAGTGCCGGCAGCGGCGATTGCGTTGTCGACCTTCATCAAGTTGGTGGACTTCGTGTCGATCGGCACGAACGATCTCGTGCAGTACATTCTTGCAGTGGATCGTAACAATGAAGCGATTGGCAATTTGTTTACGCCGTTACATCCGGCGGTGTTGAAGTTGATGCATCAGGTGATTCGCCTCGCACAGAAGCACGGACGCAAGGTGTCGGTGTGCGGAGAGATGGCCGGTGATTCGACGTTTACATTTTTGCTGTTGAGCCTTGGATTGCGTGAGTTCTCGCTGCATCCGACGACGTTATTGGAAATCCGCCAAAAAATCCGCACCGCCAACATCGCCTCGCTGGAAGAACATGGGAAGCGGTTGTTGCGCGCGACATCCACCGCTGGCATTGAGCGCTGGATGAACCAATACGGCGGCATGGAAATCAATCCTGCATAGGGGTTACATACGTAATACGGTTCAGGGGATAATGGGCAGAACTTTTTGTCAGGTCTGTCCCGATGGCTGAAGCGTTGCGCCACGACAAAACCGCACGTCAATTGCGTCTGCTCTCAGACGCAATCGACAGTGGTCGCCTGGGACCTGTCAAGCGCCTCGTTCAAACGCTGTCTCCTGCTGAGATCGGCAACCTTCTTGAATCGCTTCCTCCGACCAAGCGCGTCATCGTGTGGGGTCTCGTTGATCCGGAAGATGATGGTGAGGTTTTGCTGCACGTTGGTGATGAGGTCCGAGAAGGTCTGATCGCAGACATGGACCAGGACGAACTGGTCGCAGCTGTTGAAGATCTCGACATCGACGATTTGGCGGATCTGGTTGAAGATCTGCCAGAGGCCGTGATGAACGAAGTCGTGCGTTCGATGGACCGCGATGATCGGGAAAGGTTGGAGCAGGTTTTGTCGTATGACGAAGACACTGCCGGCCGTTTGATGAATCCGGATGTCGTCACCGTGCGTGCCGATACCACCATTGACGTCGTGTTGCGTTACCTGCGTTTGCGCGGCGAATTGCCGGATCACACTGACTACCTGTTCGTTGTTTCGAAGCGTCACCAGTACATGGGCCGTTTGTCGGTCGCATCGTTGTTGACCTCTGAGCCGACGACGCCGATCAACAAGTTGATTGATCATGATCAGCCAGCGATTGACGTCAACGAATCGGACAATGAAGTCGCGCGTCAATTCTCCGACCATGACTGGGTGTCCGCGCCGGTCGTCGATGAGAACAATGTTTTGCTCGGCCGTATCACGATCGATGACGTGGTCGACATCATCCGCGAAGAAGCGGAGCACCAGGCGTTGAGCGCCGCAGGTCTCGATGAAGACGAAGATATGTTCTCGCCGGTCACTCGCGCATTCCGCCGCCGACTGGTTTGGTTGACCGTCAATCTCGGAACTGCGTTTCTTGCTGCTTCTGTCGTCGATGAGTTTGCCCCGACCATCGAGAAAATTGTCGCGCTCGCCGTCCTGATGCCAATCGTGGCAGGGATGGGCGGTAATGCGGGGACGCAGGTTTTGACGTTAATGATCCGCGGTTTGGCACTCGGTCAAATCGGTGCATCCAACATCTGGGCGTTGCTGCGAAAGGAACTCTCCGTCGCGTTGATCAACGGCGTCGCTCTCGGCACATTCCTGGGCATTGTCGTGTTGGTGTGGTTCCGGGAGCCGATGCTTTCCGTGGTGATCGGTTTCGCATTGATGTTTAACATCATTACGTCTGCGGCGGGTGGCGTTCTTGTGCCGCTTGGATTGAAGCGATTGGGATTTGATCCAGCGTTGGCGGGAGGTGTCTTGCTGACGACGTTGACTGACACCATGGGGTTCCTGGTGTTCTTGGGACTGGCAACGCTCATCTTGCTCTGAGCATTCGCATTAGTTGGAGTCGGAGTTGGTGGAGTTAGCTCTTCTGCGATGGATCCCGCGTGTTCATTGCGGATCCACGAACTCCCGGAAAATCACTTCATATCCGGACGCTTTCGCCAACTTTTGGACGAGTGCCGTGCCGACGATCGGAATGGCACCCATTGCGCGGACACGCTCAAGCGCCGCGGGCTCTGACAAACCGAAACCCACTGCAAGCGGGCGGCCGGAGATCGACTGTAAGTCCTTTACCCGCTGCGCAATCGGATCGAAATCCTGCGTACCCTCCCCTGTGATTCCCAGACGCGCCACAACGTAGACGAAGCGTTGCGCCGTTGCGTACGCGTCGCCCGGATCCGGACGTTCCGCAAAAAGCCGCGCAGCACGTTCAACCGACGTCGTCGGCGAAACCAACGGCACAATGTGGTAGCCGGCATCCCTCAATGTTGATTCGAACTCGGGCTCTTCGCCGAATGGCAAATCGACGATCAACAGCGAACGAACACGCGTTGCACGCAAACGCTCGATCAATCCCGAGGCTCCCATTTGCAATACGGGGTTGAGATATGAGAACAGCACAATGTCCGGACTTTCGCGCACATCGGCAAGACATTCCAAAACACCTTCAAGCGTCACGCGTTGCTCAATCGCACGCTGCGCTGCTGCTTGCAGAACCGGTCCATCCGCAATTGGATCGGAGTGCGGGACGCCGATTTCAATCGTTGCGATGCCCGCTTTGGCAGCTGCACGCAGGATGTCCGGCAGTGCATCAAGGGAGGGATCGCCCGCCATGATGAAAGGCATCAAACGTTCCATTTAAATCTCCAGACGAGAACGGTAGGTAGGGGAATCCTTGTCGCCACGACCGGAAAGGCCTAGCAACACCGTGCGGGCACCATCACGCGCAAGGTCACGCAACCGGGCAAGTGCATGACTGGATTCCAATGCAGGCAGGATGCCTTCCAATGCGCAGAGTTCCTGCGCCGCGGCCAGTGCTTCATCGTCACTCGCACGCCACACATCGATTAGCCCATCATCAAACCAGGCCGCGAGCTCCGGTCCGATCGCAGGGTAATCAAGTCCCGCACTGACCGATGCCGTTTCCGCAGTGTGGCCAACCTCGTTTTGCAACAGGAAAGTCCGGCAACCATGTAACACGCCAATTCGCCCACCGCCGATGCGCGCGGCATGTTCGCCGAGCTGCGTGCCGTGGCCGCCTGCTTCAACAACGACACGGCGCAGCGAATCGTTGAGAAATGGTTTGATCAGACCGGAGCTGTTACTGCCACCGCCGACGCAAGCAATGACGGCATCTGGCAGCGAGCCATGACGTTTCAGGATTTGCTCACGTGCTTCGTCGCCAATCACGGTCTGAAAGGTGCGCACGATCGTCGGGAATGGATGCGGTCCCAGTGCCGAACCAAGAACGTAATGGGCGACGTCGCAACGCGCGGCCCACGCGCGCAATGCCGCATTGACCGCTTCCTTCAGTGTGCCCTGCCCGCTCTCCACGGCTTCAACTTTCGCGCCGAGCATGCGCATGCGGAACACGTTGAGCTGCTGCCGCTCCATGTCGACTTCGCCCATGTAGACCGTGCAATTCAGTCCCAACCGCGCACAGGCCGTTGCGGTCGCGACACCGTGTTGGCCAGCGCCGGTTTCTGCGATGATTTCTTTTTTGCCCATTCGCTTTGCAAGAAGCACTTGTGCAATGGCATTGTTGATCTTGTGCGCACCCGTCAGGCATTGGTCTTCGCGCTTGAGGTAGAGATTCTCAAGACCGACGGCCTCAGCCAATCTCGGCGCTGACGTCAACGCCGTTGGACGCCCGACGAAATCATGCAATTCCGAATTGAGCGCGTGCAAAAATTCCGGATCCCCCATCGCTGCGACGAACGCTTCTTCAAGTTCGAGCAACGGTGTCATTAACGTTTCCGGCGCATAGCAACCGCCGAACCCGGATCGCCCGAAGCGCGTCGGCAATTTAAAGTTGGATGGCATGGACGGCCCTCGTGAAATGCTGGATTTGGGGAATGGATTTACGTCCGGGCGCGGCTTCAAGTCGCGATGCGGCATCAGCGCCACGGCAATGAATTCGGTGCTGATGGGGCAGTGCCAAAATTCTCGCCCTCACATTGTCGCCCTCAAGTCCCCCTGCCAACAGGAATGATGAGGGAGGAGGAAATTGCGCAGCGTGATTTTGGCCTGAACCGCCATGTACGCCGGTCTGCGAGGGTGCCGTCTCCCATAAGTAGAGATCGGCGTTGATGATGTCCTGATCAGGACTGTCCGGCCACGGAAGCAATAACTTCAAATCAAAGGAGTGCACACGGGCATATGCATCCGCACGTTCCGCCGCGGGCAAATAAGGCTGCACCCAACCAAGTCCGCATGCCAATGCTTCGTCGATGATCGAGTCGATATTGTCCGCAACGCTTACAAGCACGCCACGCTGGCCGACATCCGCGCTCGCCTCTTTGAGATTCACGCAATGACGTGGACTCGCCGCATGCCGCACAAAGCCGACTAGGTCCGCCCCAGCTTCAAGTGCCGCGTGCGCATCAGATGAGCGCGTGATTCCACACACTTTCGCCAACAACGTCATTGCACACACGCCCGCAAAAACAACGCCGGGTCGTCACTGCGCATCAACGCTTCACCGATCAGGACCGCATCGAAACCTTCCTTGAATGACGCAACGGCATCTTCCGGATTGGTCAAACCGGATTCACGGATCAGAACAGCGTCCGGAAAAGCATCACGCAATGGAGCAACACTCGGGTGACCGATCGCAAAGCTGGCAAGATCACGTGCGTTCACGCCGACCAATGTGGCGCCACTCTCCTGCGCAAACGGAATCTCGCTGAAATCATGCAACTCAACGAGCGGCTCCAGTCCACGTGCACGCGCTGCCTCGGCGAACGCCGCTGTGTGCGGACCGAGCACACGTGCGATCAATAGCACTGCATCTGCCTGTGCGATCAAGGCAGCTTCATCCAAGTGCTGCTCACTCAGCACGAAGCCTTTGTATAAGCGCGGCATTCCAAAGTCACGCGCAGCCAAAACTTCGTCCGCACTGCCCTGGAACAGCAGAGGCTCCGCCAGAATTGAAACCGCAGCAGCCCCACCCTCACGGTAGGCGCCCAATTGCTCCATGAAATCCCGACCCGCCGCGAATGCACCCAAGGAAGGTGATGCCCGTTTGAACTCCGCGATGACCGCGCCGCCACGCTTTAATTTCGTCTCGCGCAACGCGCGCTCAAACCGTCCTTCGCCCGTGCGCAGTTGCGCGGCAGGTATCGACGTAGCACCAATCCGGGCAAGCTCACTATTCACAACACGACTGAGATGTGAATCTTCGGGTAAGCGCGCATCACGGACGATCACGTCTGCCGACATCAATGCATTCATTTCGTCATCTCCTGCGTAGGCAATGGTGCAATAAATCCATTTTCCAAAACATCACGGCATTCACGCATCACCTGAGGTAGTTGAGGCAGTGATTCATTCCGGTGCAGGAGCAAGCCAAGTCCCGCCTGCAGCGCAACTGCATCTGCAACAGCCGGGCGGAAATCCGCAGAGGCCGATCCCGCCAGACAACCGCGTGCAACTCGCAACGCCTCTTCACGGTCAGCGACACGCAATGCATTACGGGGCGGCGTGGCAATCGCCAGATCCCTAGGCACAAGCACTTCAAGAGTCAGGACGTTCCCATCACGCACTTCAAGCACACGCGTTGGTCCTTCGATGGAAGCCTCGTCCATTCCATTGCCTTCCGCACAGCTGCCATGAATGACGAAACTACGGTGCACACCAAGTCGCGCGAGCGCTCCCGACATGGGCTCCAGCAAAGTCGGCCGCGCAACACCGAGAACCTGATACGCAGGACGCGCCGGGTTCAACAATGGTCCAAGCAAATTGAAAATCGTGGGAATGCCAAGGCGCCGGCGAATCTCACGCAGCCGTCCCAGAAGCGGGTGATACATCGGTGCAAAAAGAAACGCAAAGTTCCTTTCGACCAAATCCTGCTTCAAGTGCGTGGCGTCCCGGGCAAGATCATAGCCGAGCGCCTCCATTAAATCGCCGCTGCCGCAAGTTGAGGTCGCGGCACGATTTCCGTGCTTGGCAACCGGCACACCGAGATGCGCAAGCAACAGACTCGACAGCGTGCTCAGGTTTGCCGTGGATGCTCTATCACCTCCGGTGCCAACGACATCCAGCACGGCGAGATCACCGCAGTCGAACGGCTGTGCTTCCGCGAGCAACACTTGCGCGAACGAATGAAGTTCTTCAGCAGTGGGCTCACGTTGCGCAAGCAGCGCAAGGCATGCACCCACCAGCAATGCGTCGGTATCCTGATCAACGAACGTGCGCATTAACTCGCTGGCCGTCGCGGCAGGCAGCGGGCGGATTGGATTATGGGAGGTCAGCAACGTCATGCGCGCACCCCCGCAAGACGCAGTACATTTTCGAGCAATGCTGGACCCTCAGGTGTCAAAATACTTTCCGGATGGAACTGCACGCCCCATCGTGGCAATGTCCGGTGTGCGATCGCCATCGGTTCACCGGCTGCGGAGCGCGCAGTCACTTCCCAATCACGGGGCAACGAAGACTCCTCGACGATCAAGCTGTGGTAGCGCCCCACCATCATCGGATGCGACAACCCCGCAAAAATCCCTTCCCCATCATGCGTAACCGGCGTCGCCTCACCATGCAACGGTTCGCGCGCATGCGTCACGACACCACCGCTTCCTGCAGCCAACGCCTGTTGTCCTAAGCAGACACCCAACACCGGCAACTGCATATCACTCGCGGCGACGTCGATATGGATATTGCAATCCAATGGATGTCCCGGACCCGGCGAAAGGACAACGAGCGACGGATCTTTCGCGCGGACCTCCTCCAGCGTTATCCGGTCAAAGCGTACAACCTCCACTTCCTCACCCAATGCCTGAAAGGCCTGCACGAGGTTATAAGTAAAACTATCCAGCGCATCAATCAAGAGAATCATTCGGCGCCCTCCAATACATCCAGCGAAACGCCCATTGCCGCAGCCGGCGCGCGGAGTTTATGCAACGTCTCTTGATATTCGGCGTGTGCATTGGAAGCGCGAACGATGCCTGCACCGGCCTGCAACCATGCATGGCCATCGGCATACACTGCAGTGCGCAGAATCAGCGCACTGTCCAAAACCCCATCAATCCCCAATTTGATCAGCGCTCCGGCATAAGGTCCGCGCGCATCGCCTTCGAGCTCAACAATGCGCTTCACGGCGCGCAGCTTCGGCGCACCGCTGACGGTACCTGCAGGGAAACACGAAGCGAGTACATCCAATGCATCGACGTCGTCCCGCAATTTCGCTTTCACTGTCGTCGTTAAGTGCAAGACATGACTGGTGCGCAAAAGCGTCAGCGGTTTTTCGACGGACACTGCACCGGGCGCCGCGCATCTGCCCAAATCATTGCGCGAGAGGTCCACCAACATCTGATGCTCGGCGAGTTCCTTCGGATCGGTCCGCAATGCATCGAACCGCGCCATATCGTCGTCATGATCATTTCCGCGTGGCACCGTGCCCGCGATTGGCAGTGTCTCCGCTTCGCCATCACTCACGCGCACGAGCATTTCCGGCGACGCACCGGCAAGTGCGAAACCATCCCATTCAAGAAGATATCCGTACGCACTTGGATTGAAGCGGCGCATGCGGCGATAAGCGCTTAACGGTGACGGTGGATTCTCGATGCGAAGGCGCTGACTCGGCACCACCTGATAAACATCGCCATCACGGATGAGCCCTTGCGCATGCGTCACGTGTGCTTCGTAGGCGGAGCGCTTAATGGTCGCGAAAGCCCGCGGCGATCCGGGATCCTCACGCGCCAGTGTCGGCTGCGACAGAGCGAGGCGCAGAGAAAGGAGTTTATGGCGGACTGCACCCAAATCCGTTCCCAACACCTGTAGCTCAGCTACTTGATGAAGATGGTCAAAAACCAACGCCGCATTGAACCGCCGCGCCCACACGGTCGGCAATCCCAATGAGTTGCGCGCAGGCAATGTCAATGTCGGTTCATCAGCAATGACGGCTTCAAATCCAACGTATCCCGCGATACCCACACCGATGGGCATCGCATCGCGACCGGGCGGCAACTCGGAGGCTTCATCAAACACACCGGCGTTATCAACCACCGGACCCGCGAAATCACGCAACGCCTGCACCCACCCGCTCACGCGACCTTCCAGTTTCAATTCACCACTATCCTGGATCAGGACGAAACTGTGCCGACCCACGCGCTCGCCTTGATCGGCTGACTCCAGCAGCAAACTGGCGCCGTGAGAACGCAACGCCAGATAGGCGGATAGCGGTGTGATGAGATCGGCAGGTAATCGGTAGCGGATAAACATTGCGATGGGGTCCATACAAAAAAAGAGCCCGGTCATTTGAACCGGGCTCGGGAATTCAACAATCAGGCGCAGTTACACGTGCACGCCGGGTGAGTCTCCCGAGCCACAGCGCCACCACGCATTGAATGCGGTATGGAAAACAACGTGGGTCACGGGAAAAGTCATTTGCCTATCTAAATGCATCAATCAAATTTTGTCAATGATCCCTGGAACGATGCATTGCAGTCAACGGCACGCGGACCTCTAATGCACATTCAGCGGCTTCGTGAGGAGCGCTTCCATCACCGCCGAGCGCATCGCGACACCATTGCTCACTTGACGCAAGATCATTGATTGTTTGCAGTCTGCGACGTCGTCTGAAATTTCAACACCGCGGTTGACCGGACCCGGATGCAGGACGACCGCGTCAGGGCGCGCGTACGCGAGGCGCTTCGCAGTGAGTCCGTATTGTTCGTGATAATCCTTGAGTGATTCGACCATGCCCTCTTCCATGCGCTCGCGTTGCAGACGCAGCATCATCACGACGTCAGCGCCATCGAGGGCAGCATCGAAATCGTGCGTGATGTTGAAGCCTTCGAGGATTTCGTCATCCATTGGAAGCAGCGTACGTGGACCGCAGACACGGACGTCGCGGACGCCGAGTGCGCGCAAGGCGTGTAGGTCTGAGCGGGCGACGCGGGAGTGTGCGATGTCGCCGGTGATCACGACACGCAGACGCGAGAAGTCACGGCCCTTCGCTTGACGGATCGTCAGCATGTCGAGCAGACCTTGCGTCGGATGATTGGCGCAGCCGTCACCGGCGTTGATCACAGCAGTTGATGGACCGGCAATGGCGGCGAGTGCGGCGGCGGCACCGTCTTCGCGATGGCGAATCACGAATCCGCGGACACCCATCGCTTCAATGTTGCGGAACGTGTCGGCAGCGGATTCGCCTTTCGTCGTAGAGGAATTCGCAGCTTCGAAATTCAGGACTTCCGCGCCGAGTTGCTGTGCGGCGAGTTGGAAGCTGAGGCGCGTGCGCGTGGACGGTTCAAAGAAAAGCGTGCAAACCCCAACACCCCGCAACGGCTGATAGAGGTACTTCCCTTCCACAAACTCCTGGGCGCGATCAAGCAAGCCGTGGATGGTTTCGTCGGAGATGTTCTCGAGTGAGAGAAGGTGGCGAAGCGGAGTCTTGATTTGAACCGTCATAAGGGGATTTTGATGGGAAAAATAAGCCAATTCATCTTATCACGCGGGTCATGACTCGAATGGAACGGCATCTTGTGGAGAGCGTAACCAGCGGTCGAGAATGACGGCAGCGGCGACGGCGTCGAGAAGTTCGGCATCCTTGCGTTTGGTGGTGCCTTGCGAGCGGTCCATTGCAAAACGTGCCGCTGCATCGATGGAACTGTTGCGTTCGTCCATCATTTCGACGGGCAATTTGAAGCGTTCGATGAGACCGCGTGCGAAGGCTTTAGCGCGTTGACGTGAAGGCTGGTCGCCACCGTCCTGGGTCATGGGATCACCGACGATGAAACCGCTGGGCCGCCATTCCTTGACGAACTTTTCGCAGATTGACCAATCCGGGCCTTTCTCGTTAACCATGACGAGACCGAGAGGTTTCGCGCCATCGCCGAAGGAGCTGCCGACAGCGACGCCGATGCGGCGGGCACCGACGTCGAAGGACATGACAGGACGGGATGGATCGATGCGTGACAACTTAAGCGTGCCCTGCGTAATCCATCAGTTGACAGAAGTCGAAACCGATTCGTCCGGCGGCTGCATCCCAACGCATCTCCAGCGGGGTGTCGAACAACAAGTCCGTGTCGGATGGAGCCGTCAGCCAAAAATTATCAACGAGCTCCTTCTCAAGCTGATCCTTACCCCATGCGGCGCAACCCAGGGCAACCAAAGAATTACGTGGACCGTCACCGCGTCCGATTGCTTCAAGGATTTCGCGCGACGTCGTGAGGTAAATGCCCTCACCGACTTGCAGCGAAGAATCCCAATCCATGCCGCCGTCGTGCAGAACGAAGCCGCGCTCAGCATGCACGGGACCGCCGTGCAAAACCGGCGACTTGCGTGCGTCAAGATCCAGCAATTCGATGCCGAGTTGATCCATCACTTCACCGAGATTCAACTCGGAGGGACGGTTGATGACGATGCCCATCGCGCCGTCGTGATCGTGTTGGCAGATGAGCGAGACGCTTTTCGAAAAAACACCTTCGTCATCCGTATTTGGAAGCGCGATCAAAAACTGATTCAACAACTGCAACGAATCCGAACTCATGAGGGCCTCCTGATTTTTGATTTCACCCCTCCATTATAGGGATGAAGTCCGAACGGAACCTATCTGCAATTTTCGCCGCGATTGTGTCATGCTGATCATTCCCCCTGCCAGCGACGTCTCGATCAGCCCGGGGATTTGCACGATCCGGTCTTCGCGAATCAACGCCTTCACTGCCGGCGTCGCGCACATCACTTCAAAGGCCGCTTGACGTTTCCCGTTGCTGACGCGATGCAACTCCTGCACCAACACGCCGTTCAATGTATCGGCCAAAATTCCTCTCACATGCCCCTGCTCTTCCGCTCCGAATAAGCTGACGATTCGTTGCACCGTTTGCTGCGCACTCTGCGCATGCACGCTCGCAATGACGAGATGTCCCGTCTGCGCCGCAAGCAACGCCCATCTTGCAGTTTCGACATCACGCAACTCACCGATCGCGATGACATCCGGGTCTTGCCGCAGCGCCGCTTTGATGCCTGTCGCGAAGGTCTGCGTATCGACACCAACATGACGTTGCGTGAAGCGCGATCCGCTTGCGCTCAATGCAAATTCAACGGGATCTTCCAATGTCACAACGTGTTGTGGATGCTTGCGCACGCGCTCGAGGATCAACGCGGACATGCTCGTGGATTTGCCACTTCCTGTTGCACCGGCGATCAAAACAAGTCCATGCGGTTGCTGCATCCAATCACGGGGCGCTTGCGGAATTTCGCATGCATCGACGTTCGGCAATTCCGTTTGAATGATGCGCGCGGTGACTTGTATGCCATCGGTCGTTCGCGCGATTTGCAGACGGTAGCGCTCCCCAAGTGAGTCCTGCCATGCCATGTCGAGATCGTTGACATCCGGCAATGCCAAGGCGTCGAGAATGAATTGCCAGCTCAAACCAGATTTCTGTGGGATTAAATCGCCATTGACTCGCCAAAAAACCCCTTTCTCACCCCAATGCCAATCGGATGCCCCGCCCTTCCGCGCGTCACGTAAAGCGGTCTCCAACGGCGATTCATTTACAATGGACGCATGCATCCGGATACTCCTGTTCAAGCCAATTGGCGGCAAGTGAAATCGCAACTGCATGACGCAGCGCAAAGTGCTGGACGTCCCGACCCCGCGTTGCTGGCCGTATCCAAGCGCCATTCCGCCGAAGCGATCCGTGAACTTGTCAGTGTCGGTCAAGCGGCATTCGGCGAAAACTATGTGCAGGAAGCCGCCGACAAGATGCAGCAACTCGCCGACGAACGCTCACAGATCGAGTGGCATCTGATTGGCCATCTGCAGTCGAATAAGGCGGAGGTTGCGGCGCGTTCGTTCGACTGGATCCACACGGTCGATCGCATCAAGTTGCTGGCGCCGTTGAACAAGGGTCGCGATGGTGACACGGCGTTGAACGTTTTGATTCAAGTGAACATCGATGACGAAGACAGCAAGTCCGGATGTGCGCCCGACGAGATCGACATGCTCGCCGATGCGATTGCGGGATATCCGAATTTGACACTGCGCGGCTTGATGGCGATTGGCACGCTGCATGACGATGCCGAGAAAGCACGGCCGATGTTCCGGCGGATGAAAGAACTTTTTGATGAGTTGCAAATGAAACACACAACCGTCGACACACTGTCGATGGGCATGAGCGGTGACTACCCCGTTGCGATTGAAGAAGGCGCGACGATGATCCGGGTGGGAACGGCGATTTTTGGTGAGAGGACATAGCATTGAACAAAAACTGGCCCGATAACTTGACTTTCATCGGCGGTGGCAACATGGCGCGTTCGTTGATTGGAGGCTTGATTTCCAGTGGTTTCGATGCGGATCGCATTCACGTCGCAGATCCGTATGAGGCCGCACGTGATGCATTGGCGAATGACTTCGGTGTGCATGTTTACGAGTCGTCGAGTGATGCGGCAGAGCATGGTGACACGTGGATTCTTGCAGTAAAACCGCAAGTCGTTGATGAGGTTTGCGCGGACTTGCAAAGCGCTGCGGTGAAAAAACCACTGGTCATTTCGATTCTTGCAGGCACGCCGATTCACCGCATCGCACAAGCGTTGAATGTTGATACGGCGATTGTTCGTTGCATGCCAAACACGCCTGCATTAGTAAGCAAGGGGGCGACTGGTTTGTTTGCGAATGATGCAAGCAGCGAGGCGCAACGCGCACAAGCCGTTGCGTTACTGAGCGCGGTCGGCATCGCAGAATGGGTCGATCGCGAAGCATTGATTGACAGTGTCACCGCCGTTTCGGGAAGTGGGCCTGCGTATGTGTTTTTGCTGGCGGAAGCCATGATGGATGCCGGCGTAGCGCAAGGCTTGCCGGAAGACGTTGCACGCAACCTCACGATCCAGACGTTGGTTGGCGCCTCAGAGATGCTCGCATCGTCAGAACAAGATGCGGCGACGTTGCGTAAGAACGTCACGTCTCCGAACGGCACCACGCAAGCGGCGATTGAATCGTTCGAAGCAAGCGGGTTCCGCGGAATCGTCAAGAAAGCATTGGATGCCGCACGCGATCGCGGCGTCGAACTCAGCAAATAATTTGGACAGACCTGAAACATGACAACGATCGTCCCGCAATGCATTGATGCCAAGTTGACGCGTGCAGCGATTTTTCTGGAGATCACGCTGAAGCCAGGCGAAGAGGCGACCAACGAGATCCGTGCACTCTGCGGTGACCTTTCGTCGTTGGAACGAGCGGTCGGTTTCCGCGATCCGGATAGCACGCTGTCTTGCATCATGGGCTTTGGTTCGGATGCATGGGATCGATTGTTTGGTTCGCAGGTGCGTCCAAGCGAATTGCACGCATTCCAGGAAATCAACGGCGTACATCACGCGGTGGCGACGCAGCAAGACATTTTGTTCCATGTGCGCTCTACCCGACTCGATCAATGCTTTGAGTTCGTCAACATTGTCATGGACCGCATCCGTGATTACGTGGAAACCGCCGACGAAGTTCATGGCTTCAAGTATTACGACGAGCGCGATTTGTTGGGCTTCGTGGATGGCACCGAAAATCCAAGTGGCCAACTCGCATTGGATTCAACATTGATCAAGGACGGCGACTTCGAAGGTGGTAGTTATGTCATTACGCAGAAGTACCTGCATAACTTGAAGTCGTGGAATGCGTTGAGCACGGAACAACAGGAGAAAATCATCGGTCGCCGCAAGCTGTCCGACGTTGAACTTTCCGACAAGGATAAGCCGTCGAATGCACACAACGCTTTGACGGTCATCGAAGAGAATGGCGTGGAAGTGAAAATCCTCCGCGACAACATGCCTTTCGGCAACGTGTCCAAGGGCGAGTTCGGCACTTATTTCATCGGGTATTGTTCGACGCCTGCACGCACCGAGAAGATGCTCAACAATATGTTCGTCGGCAATCCACCGGGCAACTACGACCGCATTCTGGATTTCAGCACGGCGGTGAGTGGATCGTTATATTTTTGCCCGTCGCAAACATTTCTGGACAGCATCGATTAAGCGACTTTTCACGCGATGATGACGGCGTGTTTCCTAAAGTTATGAAAAAATAACGACAAAGGACACACCCATGAAGACTCGCTGGATCATTGCCGCGCTTGCGGTTGCTGGTGTTGCGTTTGCCGCCACTTCCAAAGCCCAAGCCGCTGATCAAAGCACCGTTGGCAACGTCGATCTGAAACGCTATGCCGGACTCTGGTATGAGCAAGCGAATTTCCCGATGTTTTTTCAGCGCAAATGTGCGAAGAACACCACGGCCGAATACACCTTGCGCGAAGATGGCATGGTCACCGTCGTCAATAGCTGCGACACCAAGGAAGGCAAACGCATCCAATCGGAAGGCGTTGCACGCATGAAGGATAAGGATCCGTCAAAGCTCGAAGTTCGCTTCGCTCCGAAATGGTTGAGCGCACTGCCGTTCGTGTGGGGCGACTACTGGATCATTGATCTCGACCCTGATTACAAATGGTCGATCGTCGGTTCACCCTCGAAGAAATATCTCTGGATTCTCACTCGTGACAAGCGCATTGACTGGGCAACCAAAGAACAACTGATCCAGCGCGCACGCAAGCATGGCTATGACGTCTCGCGCATCGTCGAGACGAAGCAAGACTAAAGCGCTTCCTCAATGTCGCCGGCAATCGCTGCCGGCGATGTCTGTGGCGCATAGCGGTCAAGCACTTTGCCATCGCGTCCAACCAGGAACTTGGTGAAATTCCATTTGATCGCTTCGGATCCGAGTAGACCTGGCGACTCCTTCTTCAGGAACACATAGAGCGGATCGGCGTCAGGGCCGTTGACGTCAATCTTCGAAAACATATCGAACGTCACGCCATAAGTCAGCGAGCAAAATTCAACAATCGCCTCCTCGTCTCCAGGCTCCTGATTGCCGAATTGATCGCACGGGAAACCGAGTACTTCCAAACCTTGGTCGTGATACTTTTTGTAAAGTGCTTCCATGCCTTCGTATTGCGGCGTGAAACCGCACTTGCTCGCGACGTTGACGATCAACAGAACCTTATCCTTGTAACCACTCATCGAGCGCGTGTTGCCTTCGATATCGGTCACATCGTAATCGTAGATTGAAGTCATCTCAGTTCCTGCCAAACGTTGCCATGCAATCAGCTTAGCAAAGCATCAGTGCGCTTTCTGTGCGGCACGTTGCGGCAACGCCATGATCAAGATGATGATCGCCACCAGCAGCACACCGGTTGCCGTGTAACGGGACAACTCCAATCCGCCCTTTGCAACGGGTTTGTCGAGAAAGTCTCCAACCACCGCACCCAACGGACGCGTCAACACGAACGCCGCCCAAAACAACGCCGTGCGCGAAACACTTGTCATGTAATACAGCAACACCACCAGCAACAATGCTCCCCCAAAAATAGCCGCCGCACCCAGATACCCCAATCCTGCCGTATCCGCCATCCAGTCACCCAAAGCGGTGCCGAGCGTCTGCGAAAACATGATCGTGATCCAGTAAAACCACTCGGCTTTCGGTGTGCTAATGGAGGCGACATCGATGCGACCCATGGAGCGGTGCCACACGAACAAACTTCCTAACAACAATGCCAACAACAATGTCGAGCCACCGGTGTAGCCAATGCCCAGCGATCTCGTTGCGTAATCGGCCATCGTCGTGCCGACTGTCGTCGACGCGATGATCGTCACCGCCGGCACTTTGATCATCGCTTCCTTGAGTTGTTCGTTCGACATCATTCCGTCCTGAGAATTTACGATGTCATTACGGCATGCACGATGTCGGGAAAATGTCCGACGGTTACGGTGAAAGCGTGTGGCGGTAGTTAATTGCCGGACCCACTTGCAAGGCGGTGCGACAAGCCCGAACCCCTGAAGCAATATCTCGTTTGCATTTCGGTCGTCGATGATGCTCCGGCGAAGCAGGTCGTGTATGCGGCGACGGCGCTTTTTACGGTGACCGCGGCGTCCATGGAAGACAAGTACAAGTCGAACGTCTACCTGTCGAAATTGCATGATGAGACGCAGTCGGAAAGTCTCGGCGATCTGCGTGCACTGCCGGATCGAAAGGGCAAAAATGTCGCTGCCCAATTCAAACGTTACGCACGCAAGTACCGCAACGACGATTTCCCGATTTGCTATGTGACGCTACGTAAGGAAAAAATCCTTGCCTGGCGAAATGAAGTCGAGGCGAAAACGCCGTGGCAAAGTTACGACTTCAAATCATTGCAACATTGGCGCCCAACCGTCGGATCCTATCTCACCGTCGAAGCCTGGCCGGATAAGTAAGCCAAGAAATAAGTTCATTTTTTTGATATGTCAGTTATGACATACTTCAATCTATGGCTATGCAAAAACACAAACGTGAACGTCTCGAATCCCGCGGCTGGAAAGTTGGCACGGTTGATGAGTTTCTGGATCTCACGTCCGAAGAGTCCCGCGTGGCGAAGATGGAGAGCGCAGATACCTCTGTCTCTCTCGATCTCCTGATTCGCTCCCTCCTCGCCCTGGGTGTGACTAATCGACAAGTCGCTGCTGTGCTGGCGAATGCTTGACAATTGATGCGTAAGGTGTCCAAATGGACACTATGAGCAAAAAATGGCAACCTTCATTCGACCCCGACGGACTTACGGCGAGACAGCTGGAGGTGTTGGGCTTTATCCGGGACTTCATCACGCAGAACAGTTTCGCGCCGACTGAGCGGGAGATTGCGGAGGCGTTCGGTTTAGCGAGCAAGACCGGGCCTCGCAAGCATTTGCAGGCGCTGGAAGCTGCGGGAGCGATCAGCATTCAGGAAGGACGCGCGCGATCGATCACGCTGAACGAGTCGCCGCGGACGCGCCGTTCACGCACGCACCTGAGTCTGCCTGTACTCGGCCAAGTCGCCGCGGGGCTGCCGATTGGCGCCGACATCGGGCTCCTGGTGCCGGAGGATGCGGAGGTGTTGGAGTTGGGGAAAGAGTTTTTTGCGACACGTCCCGATTACCTGCTGCGCGTGAAAGGTGATTCGATGCGCGATGCCGGCATCCTGAATGGCGATCTGGTGGCGATTGCGCGGGCGGAAGATGCGCGGAATGGCCAAATTGTGGTCGCGCGGATTGATGGCGAAATCACCATCAAGAAGTTGCGCAAATCCCGTGACGGCATTTCCCTGATCCCACGCAACCCGGACTACGAGGTGATCGAGGTCGGAAGTGATTCGGAGTTTGCGGTTGAGGGGATTTTTTGTGGGTTGGTGAGGAGAGGCTGATGGCTGCGTTGAGTTTGGTGCAGGCGGATCCGCTGGAGGAGCTGATTGACGGGCAGCAAGTGTGGCGCGGTCAATCGGCGAAGCATGGCTTCCATGAAGGTGCGGCGGCGCCTTTGCAGCCGACAGGTTTCGATGCCTTGGATCATGTGCTGCCGACCGGTGGTTGGCCCGATGCTTCCGTGACCGAATTGCTCCTCAGTTCCGATGGCATTGGCGAGTTGCAATTGCTGTGGCCAACCTTGCGTCGTTTGTCACATGCGTCGGATGCTTCGATGCGTCCTGTCGTGTTGATCGCCCCACCCTACATTCCGTATGCGCCGGCTTGGGCGAAGGCGGACATTGATCTCGAGAACTTGCACGTCGTGCACGCCACCACGGATGCGGATGCGTTGTGGGCAGCGGAACAGTGTTTGCGTTCGGGCGCGTGTTCGGCAGTTTTGTGCTGGCCTATGAAGGCGGATGACCGTGCTATGCGACGTCTGCAAGTTGCGGCGCAAACAGGACAGTCGCTTGGGTTCGTGTTTCGCGATCAGCGTGAAGCGCGCAATCCCTCGCCGGCTGCATTGCGATTGCAGTTAAGCGTGCCGGAGTTTGGCGAAACGGGCGAAACTTCGATCAAAGTGTTGAAGTGTCGCGGCGGTGTGGCACCGAATCAAAGCGTGAGTTTATTCGCGTAAAAGCCGTTCGATTCCATCAAGCACGAGTAGCGCAATCACCGGACCGAGAAACGCGAGGCACCACATCAATTTGGGATTCACGCAATATGCCGCAATTCCCAGCGCGGCGTATGAGTTATTCAAACCGCGGATCAACACAGGTGCGCGAAGTGATCCGCTCACTGCATACGCGAGCGCGCACAGAACACCCATCAACCCAATCATGTAAAGCTGCAGGTCCTGCCCTTCACCACCGTGCATCTGCATGAAGAAATAGGCAGAGCCCAGCGTGGCGATGATGAGAGGAATCCACTGCGGTAACGCGGGCACGGTCCGCGCGATGGAATCCCGTAACGACCGGAACAGCAAACCGCGGCAAAGGAACTCCTCACCGACTGGTGCACCGACCGTGATCGCGAGCATGACCGCGACATCAACCCAAGGCGACTTCCCGATTCCGAGACTGTCGCGAACTTGGTTGGAGGCGTCGACGGCGCCGGAGGTCATTTTTTCAAAAACAACCACCGCCACTTCATACAACACGAATCCACCAATCGCTAGCAGCACCCCGTAACGGATTGGCCATTGCGCTAAACCGAATGCGGCGCGCGATGGCCAGCGACGGTCGACCAGCGCAACGCCGATCACCGAGAATGCAACGAATGATGCGAACTTCAGAAGCTCCAGCCAGGAGCCGTATTTCCCGAGAAAACCCGAGATGTCATCGCCACCGAGCACCGTACTGAGCCAGGTCGGGAAACTGGACGCGAGCAACATTGCCGCGACTGCCGCCAGCACATGCAACCAATTCCATGAGCCGACGGGCAGACGCAATTTCATCATCGGCATTTAGTGATTTGAGCGTCGGGCTTCTTCGAGAGTTCCTCGAAACCCAACGAAGCTGCCTTCGCCAAATCGTTCGATGGAATTTCCGCAATCGCGATGCGACCATCGCCGCCACCGCACACTGCAGGACGCATCATGCCATCGGTGCCGCAAGATTCACTTGCGACTTTGATGCCGGCTTTGCGAAGCGGATCCGTCACAGACGTCAGCGTGATGCTTGACGGTTCGCATTGCACGGTGCCGAAGAATTTATAAACTTGCACATTCGGCGCATTGGGTTGCACACCACTCGGTGCGACGACCACATTGCAGCCGGACAGGCCTACTGCAACGATGATGGCGGCGGTGAAAATTTTCACGATCGATTACTTCGTGTTTTTACCGTCAAAAACTTTCTCACCACCCACCGAATACATGCCTTCGCCTTGATGCTCGATCCATTCCTGATCACCATCGACGAAGCGGATGCCCGAACCGGAGACGGCTTGCTTCAACTTTTTCGTGCTGCCATCCGGAAGCGTCAACGTCACCATTTCATCGCTGGTGTAAACCGCGGTGACTTCCTTTCCATCCGCTGCCTTGAAGGTGCCGCGGCCGGTTTCAGCCACAGTGCCATCTGCAAGAGTCGGTTCGGTCGCAGCAGCAGTCGTCCCCGCGGCCGCAGCAGCAGGAGCTGCATCAACACCAGGGCAATTTGCGGCCTTCAATTGTTCACCGAGCTTCGCTTGTTGTTCCTTGACCTTCGCGAGCAGACTCTTGTTCTGATCGGTCGGATTTGCGGCAACGTCGGCTTCAACCTTCGCAATGTTGGCGGCGTTCTGATCGTATGCCTTCTTGCCCATTTCGCAAACCTTTTCCTGCGAGCACGCGCTCAATGCAAGAACAACCGTCGCGGCGGTGATCAACTTGATATTCATGTCCAAAAAACTCCTCGGTGATTTCCTGAAATTTTGCATCTAGATTGTGGCAGCCGTGTTAAGTCTGCGTTACCCCGCCGCCATCGGTGCGCTCAACGACTTCGCGTAATGGCCGGAGGGGTCGAAGCAGCAGACGCGTTTTTTGCCGCCGCCCAACATGTTGATCGCATCGTTGATTCGCTTGACGCGCGTGGCTGCCTGCTTGCCCGACACGATCCAATGAATCCAATCAACGCGTGCGAGTGTGGTCGTTGCGTTCCAAGTTTCGGTTGCGACTTTGTCGGCTTTCAACGCCTTCGAAAAATCCGCCGGCAACTTCGGCTCCGGCTCTTTGATCGACTTCAACATGACTTCAACTTGCGTGGTGTCTTAGTCCAGCGCGGTCAGCAATTTGTGATCGACGGGGATCCAATGACTTAAGTTGCCATCGGGTTCGAGTGTTTGGCGGAAAGGGATATCGTTGATCATCCCTTCGACGGTCGTGCGGCCGCGGCGTGGAAGTTGATCGCTGATTTTTTTCGGTAGTACAACGAACGCCCATGGCTTCCGCTTTTCGTAATCGACGGGATGTTGCAGCTTCGCTTTGAATGTGAGTTCGGACTTGCTCATTCGTGCTCGAGCCCTTTGCCGATCCGGAAAATATGTCCATCCGGATGCCGCACATGCATCTCGCGCACGCACCATGGCTCGTCGACCGGACCCCACGTCACTTCGATGCCATTCGCTTTGCACGTCTCGTAGATGGCGTCAACATCATCGACCCAGATCGACATCCACACGCCGACTTCTTCCTGGAAACCACCACCATCGGTTTGCTTGTGCCCCTGTCCATCGACGCACATAAAAATCTCACACTCCCCCGACCCCACCGCACCAAACGTCGGCGGCTCACCCCAATCCCAAAGCTTGCGCCAACCGAGCGCCTCGAACCATTTGAAGCTGCGCTCCATATCCGACACGTTGAGAATTGGCGTAATGGCTTTCGCGTACATGAGTCAAAAACTCCGTCTTTTCGCCCATCATAACTTATGGTGTTGCAGGCATTTCCCGATAGAAGGCTCGAGTTGCCAGCGCAAGTAGTTCGCGATCTTCCGGTGTGTCGCCATATGCGTAGATCTCATCGAAGCTCGACAAGTCGTAACGCTCGCGAACTTGTTTCGCCTTCTCACCTAGCACGCATTGTTTACCGTCATAGTTGCCGGTCATGCGCCCGTCCTTACGCTCTAACTTTGAGCAGATCAATTCCAGATTGTGCCTTTCTGCCCACGGACGAAGGTAAACATCCAATCCACCGGAGACCACGACAATCGTATCGCTTCGATCCCGATGCCATTGAATCCGTTGCATTGCTTCAGGTCGTAAGCATTGTTCAAGGTAGGTCGCTGCGAACTGCTTACCATGTTGCTGCAGCTTGTCTGCTGCAACGCCGCTGTATGCAACACGCACTAACGCTTTTCGGATGGTCGTGCCCGAGACCCAACCAAGCTTGTATCCGATCACGAGCGGAAACAACAGAGGGTATCCAAACAAAAACCGCAGCGGGGAAGTTGATTGCCTGACGAACGCCGGCATCGTCTCATGCGTCGTGATCGTGCCATCGAAATCAAAGAGTGCTAGGCTCGGCATATGTGAGGTATCGGAACTAGCGTGAATAGTCAGCGGCTAACAACTGAGCGGCAGCTTCCCGCGCATCAGCATATGGAACGACGATCTCGGTTCCGACTTCTATTTGTCTTACGCGCTGCTCGCATTCAATAACCCAGCCGCGCTCAAGCTTTGACGCAACAGAGTCTTGAACCTCGCCGATTGTTTTCTCATCGTCCATCCCAAAATCTTAGCCGATATGACCTAATTAGAAGCACGTTTTGTTTACGAAGTTGGATGGTGAAGTAGCATCAGCGGATAAACACGACCAGGATTATCGGACGAAGGATCAGCGACGAGCTGCAAGAGAACTGCCCCCTTCGCGCTCGTAGAACGCACGCGACTCGGGCTCTGCGTGAATTAGCAGCGCGCGCGGCGATGCGGTGATTGCATGATGAAGCAAGGCGGCGCCGATGCCTTTTCGCATGTGGCTTGGATGTACCCATAAATGTTCGAGACAGTCGTGGGGCTCGGAGGGTGTTAACGACACCTGACAAAACCCAACCACTTCACCGCCCACCTCCGCACACCATGTCGCGTTGCGAGCGATTGCGTCGGGCGAGATCGTCACGCGGTCGCGCCACAATTCCATTTGCGAATCGCTGTATCCCCAATGCGCCTTTGATGCGAATGCAATCGCGGAAAGTTGGGTGGCATCGGAAGCGATGGCGGGGCGGATGATCATTTTGGCAGGGAAAAATAGTGACTTTCGTGAATATAGCACCGTGATGGTTGTTGCGGGTTCCATCACGTTGACTTCATCAAAGTGCGTGTAATTTAGTAGCAATTGAAATTTTCGGACAGGTAACCGTCATGAAAACGAGATGGGTCGCGATGGCGATGATTTTGGGATTGAGCGCAACAGGTTGTGAGTCGATGAAACCGGACAAGGTGCAAGCGGCGTTGATCGAAGACCTCAATTCCGTGCAGTGTGCGCAGATTGAGTCGCTGAATTTTCATTACAAATATCCGGTGTCGAGCTCCGTGCAAGCGCAGTTGAATGTCACCGATATCGAATGCTACAAACGCGCGGTGCGCAAAATGATCGATACGTTAGCCGCGAATGGCGCCGAACTCAGCGTGACATCCATGTACGTTTATGGTCAATTGCCCAACGGTGACCCATTGAGCACGACGGCATTCGGTGTTCGCGAGAAAGCCAGCGCCCAAGAAATCCTCGATCAAGGTAGTTAACTCAGCTACTTGGAACGCAATTCTTCGCGAAGAATCTGCCTAAGCTTTCCTACAGTGAGCGGTGATTGGTCGGCATCGTTCGCGGCAAGAAGATACTCTTTCAAAACCGCATTGATTCGCGTTTGGTAACCAACTCCATCGACTTCAGCAATCGCACGAAAGTGTTCGATAACATCGTCGTCGAGCATGATGGTGATGCGAGTTTTGCCAGTTTTTTCGATCGCGGTTCCCCGGCGTCCTTTCGAAAAATCAAATTGTTTGGTCATAGTATTCCGTTACTTCATCGACTAATTGCCAATGCATATATTATGCATATATTAGGCTAGAAGAGGAATTAACTGGAAAATCAGATTGCCTGCGCAGTGTGCAATGAGCGGATACAGAAGACTGCCCGACTTGAAGCGCAACCAACCGTAGGCGATACCACCAAGCAACGTGAAGGACGCGGAGATCATATCGAAGGAAAAATTGCCGCCTTTGTACCCGAGCCCGTGCCACAAACTAAACATGATTCCCGCAGCGATGATAACGGGCCAATGCATTTTTTCGTCAGGGTCACGGTTATCCATGAGACCCAGGAGTAACGCCGGCGCGATACCGCGATACGCCAGCTCTTCCGCGAAGCCGGGCATCGTTGCCTGAAACAGGATGGTTTCGTTCGATGGTGTTCCTGATGCAAAAACAAACCCAAGCACCGCACTCAACAGGATCAACACGGACATCACGATGAGCGAGCATTTTTGGTTTTTGTAAGGCGCCACTAAACCTACTGCACGTCTGTTGAGTTTCAAACCAACGATGACAGCTATCGCGAGCACAAGACTGAAAAACTTTCCTGTCCAGTTCCAATGACCACCGATGAAGTCCAACGACTTGAACGCATTCGGCGCACCCGTAACGAAATCATCGATGCCGAGATACACACCGAAAAGAATGCAACTCAGCAACAGAATTTTTCGATCGACGAAGCGCGTGCCGATACCTAGCAAAACTGCAATTGCGGCAAACACTGCCGAATAGATCAATGCATCCATGTGTTCAATTATTCTGTCGCCGCGAATGCATCATGATAAGTCACGATACCGCTTGGCACGTCGCCATCAAACGAAATCGCCTGAAAATATTCTGCCGGCACACCTGGATATTCCAAACCTCGATGCACACGAAAACCGAACCGCGAGTAATAAGCTGGATCGCCCAAAACCACGCATCCCGATGCACCCAACTCACGCAACGCATTCAACGCCGCATCCATCAACGACGAACCGATACCTGCACCTTGCCGCGACGGATCCACCGAAATGGGACCCAATCCAAACCAACCAACATCAGCGCCATCAACAGTCACCGGAGAAATCGCGGCGTGACCAACAACAGCATCATCAACTGCGGCGACAAGTGACACTGTCAATGCACCGGCCTCCCGCAATCGGAGAACAATGAATTGCTCCGTGTGATCCGTGTGCTCGGCATTGAGGAAGGCGGCGATGGTGAGAGCGTGGATTTTGGGAATGTCGTCCAAGCGCTCGGGACGAATGATAACTTCTGATGTCACTTCCATGCCACCAGCACCCACAAACCCAACACCGCCAAAAAATTGATGGTGAAAATGATGCCGCGGAGACGGATGTTTTTGGTCAAAATCTGCACACCCGAATGCAACACCCTGCCTACGACGAACACCCAAGCCAAGGCAAGAGCCGCGCCGCTTACACGATCAAACAACATCAACAAGATGCACGCCGCAAAAAAGAACATCGGCCATTCGAATTGATTCGACAAGTTCGCGCTGATCCGTGGCTCAACATCCACAAATGGATTGCTCCCATCACTGCGCTTGCCCACGCCCCAAATTTTCGGCGCCCGTGCAACCGTCAACGCGACATAAAGCATCGCAGTCCAAGCAACTTGGAATGCCATCGCAGCAAGCAGATCATGTTGCATTGAAGGTCCTCGTTACGCCCCTGCCATCATCCGCAAGATCTGACCAAGACCATATGCGATCAACGTGCCTGTCGCGTAACCAACCGTGCCAAGCAACACGCCGACCGGTGCCAACGAAGGATGGAATGCCGCAGCGACGACGGGTGCCGAAGCCGCAGCACCGATGTTGCCTTGCGAGCCCATTGCGAAGTAGAACAACGGCGCCTTGACCATGCGCGCGACGATCCACAACACGAGGATATGCACCAACATCCAGATCACGCCGATCAACAACAACTCCGGGCGGTCCGCGAGATGCAGGAAGTCCATTTGCATGCCGATGCACGCGATGAGGAAATACAAAAACACCGTCCCCAACTTCGCCGCACCCGCATTTTCCAGCTTACGTGCACGCGTGAAACTCAACAACAATCCTGCGAGCGTCGACAACACGATGATCCAAACGAACGGCGCATCGAGGCTGAATTGGGATGACCAGGAATAGTTTTGACCGAACCAACCTGCGATCGGATTCGAAACGGCGTGAGCTAAACCGACGATACCGAACGACACACCGATGATAGCCATCAAATCCGCGAGTGTGGGAATGCGGGCGTTGGCCTTCTCGTAGTCGGCGATGCGCTGCTTCATCTCATCCATCGCGCTGGTGTCAGCCTTGCTGCGTGCATCGATTTGTTGCGCACGGTTCGCGAGGAACAACAACGTCGCCATCCAGATGCTCGCGACCGCAACGTCAACGACTGCAAATTGACCGAACAACGTTGCATCGACTTCATAGATCTCGCGAATCGCAACCATGTTCGCGCCACCGCCAATCCAACTGCCGGACAACGCCGCCATGCCCTTCCAAGTATCACCGGCGACAGCAGCTGGCCAAAACCACTCCATCAACTGAAACGACACGATCGCACCAAGCACCACGCCCAACGTGCCGGCACAAAACACGAGCAACAACTTCGGCCCGAGCTTGATGATGCCCTTCAAGTCGACGGACAACGTCAACAACACTAACGCGGCGGGCAAGAGGATGCGGCTGGCGATGGGGTTGTAGAGAGCACTTTTTTCACCGTCGATTAAACCAACAGTGTTGAAAATGGCGGGAATGAAATAGCACAGCAGAAGTGCGGGAACCCAGGCGAAGAACTTTTTCCAAAATGGAGTCGGTCCCGATGCGAGCCAGAATATCAGCCCGAGCGTCGCGGCAATCAAGCCAAAAACAACGATATCGTTGGTAATCAACGGAGATTCAGTCATGCGGTAGGTCCGTGTGATGCCACGCGTCGCGGCGTTGTCGCCCAGCCTAACACACGAATCAGTAGCGAGAATTCAGGACGGCGGTGAGGCGATCGAGATTTTGTTCGTTAGCCGGCTCGCACATCGCCTTCAAGGCCTGCGCAACATTGGCATCATCAAACGCCTGCTCTCATTAAACGAGCGTGCCACCATCAACTTCGCACAGTCGAATCGTCAACGTAAAAAACGGCTCGCAATCATGCCGAATCGCCACACGTTGATCGCGCTCAATCTCCGCAAAAACATTCGTGTTCCTGTAATCCGCCCCATCCGGCCCATGCATCGTGAATTCCCACTCACCACCAGGCACGAAGTTGAAACGATGGACGGTGTTTTTGAAACCATCCGGCCCCCACCACTGCGCGAGTTGCGCAGGATCCTCAATCGCACCAAATACTTCCGCGCTAGAGAACGGCAGAACACGTTGTGTACTTAGGACGCGACCATCGGCATTGGATTCTTCATTCATTTGCAGCATTCCCTGGTCACTTCTTGCGCTGAGCAAACATCCAATCCCGCCACCAAAACCCCGGATACGCATCCGCAGGCGGCGAATGCACGAGACCTTCATATTCCCGCAATGTAGCATGACGGCCACCGGCGGCACGAATCGCAGCAACGAAACGGCGGTCGGCGGTGATTGGGTTTTCGGTATCCGCATTGCCATGAATCGCAAGCACAGGAACGCCCACGAATCGCGCAGCCTGATCATCAGGAGGCGCCACACCGCCGAACGGAACAATCGCTGCAAAAATCTCAGGCGCATGTTGAGCCAAAAGCCACGCCGTCGACCCACCCATCGAAAACCCCGTCGCATAAATCCGCGAAGTATCGACCGCATTCGCCGCGGCAAACTCGCGCACCAACTCCAACGCATCATCCAATGCAGGCGACGCGACCGCATGTTGGTCCGGTGTGCGCGGACCGTAATTCGCACTGCGAACCGGGAACTGCGGAATCAACACAAAAGCCGGATACCTCTCGCGAACATCGTCCATCGCCCAACTTCGCGCGAGCAGTTCCATCTGCTTCACATTGTCCGTCCCAATGCCACCCGACCCATGCAGCTGCACCACGAGCGGATACGCCCTGCCCGCCACCTCACCGCGCGGCCGCAGCAACCGATACTGTAACGCCGTCCCGCGTGACGACACGAAGCTGCGACTTTCTAATTCCTCGATTTTCACCGCCCCAAAAACACCCGCCTCCAACCGCGCATCACTGCTCACGATCTGATCCGCCGGCACCGTCGCGCAACTGCTCAACGCTGCGACACAAACTAACGCAACGGAAATTTTCTTGACTACTGAATCAGTTCTTAAGAGCTTCATACGACTTTGTTGTAGCCATTCATCGCAAGTTGAATTGTTCGGAGCAGCGGATAAATTTCAGAAATTGCAGCGCGCCGTGCAGGTCCGCACTTAATGATTTCGCCGCGCACTTCCGCAATGAATTCATCGATGGATTGCAGTTTTGCCTCACCCAAGTAATCACGATTCTTCGGGTGTGAAGGCAGAATGGCGATGTGCCTGACTGGCGTCTTGGGTGGCAACCAGCCGAAGACGTCGGAGAATACGTATTTCTGTGCTGCGGAGAATTTTTTCGCGAAACGCAACTCTCTAATTTCCCAGGTGTTTGCATCAAGCGACGGTTCGTAATGAACTAAGTCCTTGGTGTGGGGATTGTACGCAAGCACATCCAATTCCATCTCCCAGCCACCATGTTTTAATCTGCCAACCTTTACATTTCGTCGCACCAAATAACCCCGCCAATCCAAGTATTCCACGATGAGTTGTTCAAGATGCGACATGTCTCAATAAGTTGACGTTTGAATTCTTGAGTATATGCCACTGGTTCATCCGAGCCCAAGCGCACGGGGCGTTAGTCGAAGTTCGAGTGGCACTTTAAGTCGCGAAGGCAACCGATTGTCTCAATAGCGGAGACCGCGCAGCACCAAACTGAACGCGTTGACTTGCGGCAAAATAGGTGACCAAATGGACACGATGAGATGGGCGTGCATTTACCTTCCGCACCTGGCGCTGGATGCGGTTTTGCGGAACCTACCCGAGGCGGATCGGGAGAGGCCGTTGGTGCTGGTCAGCGGGCCGGTGCAGAAGCGCGTGATCGTCGCGGCGAATGCGGCGGCGCAGGCGGCGGGGTTGCATGAGGGGCTTGGGCTAGCGGCGGCGCAGGCGCTTGTCCATCAATTTGCGACGGTGGAATATGATGCGGCGCAGGTGGAGCATTGGAGACGGTTTTTGGCGGCGTGGGCATACCGTTTCAGTTCGCAGGTGTGCATGGAGTTTGCGGATGCGATCGTGCTCGAGGTGGGGCACAGCCTGAAGCTATTTGGGCCGTGGCCGCGGTTTGAGCTCCGATTGCGTGATGAGCTGGCGCAGCTGGGATTTCAGTATCATTTAACCGTGGCGCCGAATCCGACGGCGGCGCGGGCGTTGGCGAATGCGCATGAGGGGCTGGCGATTGGTGAGGGGCATTTGCGCAGTGCGTTGGGGCAGTTGTCGCTCGAGCATGCGGGGCTGGACATTAAAGTTGTGGATTCCCTGGCGCGAATGGGTGTTCGTTCGTTGCGTCAACTCGCTGCGTTACCCAGGGCGGCGGTTGGGAAGCGGTTTGGGCGGGAGGTGTTGTCGCATCTCGATCACCTGCATGGGGACGTGATGACGCCGCTGGAATATTATCGGCCGCCGGATCGTTTTGACCTGCGCATCGAGTTTGAATATGAGGTGGAGTCGTCGCAGGCGTTGCTGTTTCCGCTGCGGCGGTTGACGGCGGATCTCGCGGCTTACTTGGCGGGGCGCGATGGTGGGGTGCAGAGGTTCCAGGTTTTGTTGGAGCACGAAAACATTCCGTCCACGCCGGTGACGATCGGGTTGCTGGCGGCGCAACGCGAAGGGCCGATGTTGTTTGATTTGTCGCGCGGTCGGCTGGAGCAGGTGCAGGTGCCCGCGGCGGTGCGTGGGATGCGGTTGATCGCGAATGAGTTGCCGTCTTTCGTGCCCGCGTCGCAGGATTTGTTCGAGTCGCGGACGCAGCAGGCGATGCCGTGGACGCAGCTAAGGGAACGTTTGCGTTCGCGGTTGGGCGATGAGGCGGTGTATCGGTTGCTGGTTTTTCCGGATCATCGGCCGGAGTGTGCGTGGCGTGCGAGCGTTCGTGAAAGTGACGCTGTCTATGATGTCGCGTTGGACCGGATCAGTGAGAGGCCGGGGTGGTTTTTGAAGGAGCCCGTTCTGTTACGTGACACGCGAGTGGATTATCTCGCGGGGCCGGAGCGCATCGAAAGTGGTTGGTGGGATGAGTCGGCGGCGGAAGTGCGGCGCGATTACTATCAGGTGCGGACGTCGCTGGGGCAGCGTGCGTGGGTGTGGTGTTATGCGGGTGTGCGGCCTGGCGCGGATGGTTCGGGGTTGATGCTGCAGGGGTGGTTTGGTTAATAATGGATGCGGAGTTAAACCGTCGCGAGCAGCTTGTCGTAATCAGCATGACTGCCGATCCAGAACCAAATAACATCACCATCTGATGCAACGCCAAGCGCACGATAGTGAATTCCAACGCGAACAGACCAATAATCGCCGATTCGTTTGAAGTGCAGCGACGGGTGACGTGAGTTCTGTTTCAAAATGGCGAAGTTCGAGTCAGCTAGTCTCTGAACACCATCAGGTAAGTCCCGATAAGCCTTCCAAAAGCTCGAAGACGCGAAATGATTCACAACGGTTTCGTTGAATCGTTCCTCTGCTCACGAAGCGCAGCTTCAGCAAGTCCTGCTAATTTGCCTTTCGACGCATCACGTTCAATCTGCTGATCCCATGCCTTCGAATCAAACTCCGAAAACCAAGCACGGAACTTTGCAAGCTCCTGCGGATTGAGCTTGGAAATTTCCGCTTCAAGTTGTTCTACTGGAATAGCCATAGTTTAAAGATTATCACAGCCCCCAATAAGAAAGCCGTAAAGGATCGTCAGACTACGTCTCTTCATTCTGTAAGAATTCACGGACATTTGCGCGTCAACTGGCCTCTACCGCTTCAAAGCCAAAACAAGAACACCCGCACCCACCAAGGCGATGCCCAACCACGATTGCCCATCGGGACGCTCACCGAGAAACACGTAAGCGAAGATGGCGACGAGAACGACACTCAATTTGTCGATGGGTGCGACCTGCGATGCATTGCCGATTTGCAGCGCGCGGAAATAGCAGACCCACGATGCACCTGTCGCCACCGCGGACAGCCCGAGGAAAATCAATGTCTTCGGTGACAAGGCCAACGGATTGCTCCACTTGCCGGTCAACCAGACGAATGGCGCAAGCAGGAAAAGAATGATCGTCGTCCGGATCAGCGTGGCGAAGTCGGAGTCGACGTTTTGTATGCCGATTTTGGCAAAGATTGCCGTCAACGCCGCGAAGCATGCCGATAACAACGCCCAAAAAACCCATCCATAAGCACCAATCATCGGAATCGCCTCACATTTGTTTTGCGTTGAAATACTTACGGTACCCCCATCGCCGCCGAACAGCGCTGATTTTTAACGACGTCGCGTCACCACGAATGTCGCAATCAACAACGGCACCGCCACGAGCAATTGATACAGCGGCAACACGACAAACATCAATCCGCTCTGCGGGTCCGGTCTCACAAAAAACCCAAACACAAACGCCGCCAACGCCAACCCCGTAATCACCACCGTCGCCAACGCAACGAAGTTCGCCCACCTGCCCTCTTTCGCCCGTCTTGCCGCCAGGTACAACGCCGCATACGGCAACAACGCCCATGCCAGGAAGCCGAGCATCGCGATCTTCGCATCGGTCGGTGAAGTAACGGCCATGTACCCCATCAACGCAAACGTCGCGATGACGCCGATGAGCAGCGTGGTGTTTGAGATCTTGCGGGCGTTCATTGTCATTTCCAATTTGAGTTGCCGAATTCCTCAAGAGCATACCGAACTCGTTCTTCAAGCCAGGTCAACGCGATAAAGCCTCGTACTCACTTGGGCTTACAGAAGAGCCTCCATTCATACACTGAAAAACAGACTTTGTCTGACCACAAAATCAGAATGTGCCGATACCGAAGGAACGATGACATCAAACACAATTCATCAATGCGCACTTCAATTCAGTCTCATTCTTTCGTATTTACATTAAGCTACTTGTCAATACATGAAATATCGACTAGCATGACCTCAAGAGGCATTGATGGCGACGTTGATGCTTAGGAATCTTTTCATTTCGACATCGGTCGCCGCCAAAATTGCAGCCGCGGACCACGGGCATGTGACTCGCGAGGAAGTGTCCGAATGTTTCGAGAACTGGGATGGTCGCCTTTGCTATGAACAACGCCGTGAACACATGGACAGCCAAGGAAACCCAACCCCTTGGTTTGTGGCGAAATCCAATGAAGGCCGGGAGCTGAAAATCATGTATTTCATTCGGAGCGGCAAGATCCATCTGAAGTCTGCCTATCCCGCCACTTCTGTAGTGAAAGGAATTTTTGATCGCTACGGCGAATGATGTTGCAAACCATTCAACTGAGTTGAGCAAAATATGAAAACCAAACAACCTTGGGAAAATTTCGATGACGATTTGGAGTCACGCGCAAGCCCTGCACCGGACAGTGCGAAAGCCGAACTCGAAGACGCACTTGAACTGCAGATGGTCTCCATCCGACTTCAGAAATCACTCATCGCGAATCTGAAGCAAATCGCCGAATACCACGGTGTCGGATATCAGCCGCTCATCCGCGATCTGTTGACGCGTTTTACCAAATCCGAACTCGGCAGCATCGTTGCCGACATCGAAAGCACACGCGAGAAATATGTTGCGCTTGAACGCATTGCGGAGGAGTCGCCACCTTACGAACTAGTCGACCGCTTCCTCGAGAAATCGAAACAAGAATAACGGAGCCAGAAATGAGATATCAGAATGAGTTCTGGGTTTCAATGCCGCCTAACTAGCACTTCGTAAAATCCAAACCGGATGCCATTTAGAACGCATCGTTACTGATCGATCTTCTCAAAAGGACTCTCCGCCATCGCCTCCCTGCGCGCCTGGCATCTGTCTTCCAGCAAGTCCAACTTAATGGATTTGCCATTCGACGACCATTTGTATTTCGCGGGATTTTCCTTGCAACCGAACTTGCCGCCGACATCCGTCATCGTGATGGTGCTGCCATCCACCGCATAACGCCCCTCGACGAAGACCTGTTTCGCATCAAAAATCCTGTAACTCATATCCGGTTGGTAATCGACTTGGGCTGCACGGATTTTGTAAGAGCCAATTGGAAACGGACCATCGGAAGTCCCGTCGTAAGCGACCGGCGCCCGCGAACAACCCGCCAACGCACACGCGGCAATCAACGCAATCATCATTTTTCGCATTTCGAATCCTCAATTAGTCGGCGCATGTTTCGATGGCTCACAAGACAGGATATTTTCAGACCGAAATTCCTGCAACGAATTCATCTTGCGCGGTCTCCCACTGCTCACCTTGCAAAGTTCCAGACTGGCGCAAATGTGCGAACAATTCATCGACATGCAAAAATCCAATCAAATCCGCAATCCGTCCGATGTGATCCATTTCATCAATGGCGCTGCAGACTTCCAGCATCACTGACGCGAGATACTGCTGCCAGCCATGGTATGTCATTCGAACTTCGGACGGTGTTTCAAGACTTTTTTCAATGAGATCGCCTGTCGCGGGATCCAGGAAAATAATTGCATCCGAACTTACGCATGAGCTTTGGGTCACGCGAGGGATCAAAAATCATTTTCCCATCCTTCGCCATCGACTACGGATTCGTGAGTTGTCGCTCTATGGGCATCAGAGAGTCTTCGCGAGACGTCGATGAACCATCGTAGCAGTCGCGAGACCTACGATCAAAGCAGTTGTACGCGCGCCATATGAATCGGAGACGACGCCCATGTAAATTGCGATTGAAGCGCCAACTGCAAATGCGACCCAAGCTACAGCGATTTTATGTGTCGGCGCAATGACGGCACAAATTAGCACTACGAGTAATGCAGACAGACCAGTCCCGAAGCAAACCACGACTTCCCCTGCGATGAGGTACCAATCTGTAATGCACACGCCGGACACCATGTCTTGAGCCGCACAAAACCTGGCCAACAGCATATGTATTGTCACTGCGATAATCATCGCTGCATACCACGCAAGTACTGCACCGGGAATAATTGCGAGCCAGCGAATCACATTCTTCAATTCGTATCGCCTGAGTGACTTGCTTATGTGGTTGCGCTGTTGTATCGAAAGCGAACAGTTAACGTGCCATTCCTAACGAATTCTGAGACTTTGCCAGTTAGTATCTTGGTCGACTCCAGTTTCATATTATTACCTGCAAAAAACGCCAAGGGTTTACCGTCAACAATCGCTTCCCAGCTGTGATTTTTTCCTGCTACATATGCCAGATAACCTTTTCTTGCCAAGTGTTCAAAAACATCATCAAAGGTGGCATCAGGTAAAACTCTAACGCTATAGGCGTGCGGCGCATCGACATCATCGCCCATGCAAACGCTGTCTCTTTCTACGCTAACTAAATAATCATTCATACCCAAGAAACCACGTAACGCTTAAGTTAAGCCGAATTGCAGCGCTACGCCAACAACATGGCAAGCTCCTCCTGCCATGTTGTTGGCGTAGCGATGCAATTTCGGCTTGAACGCAATGTTAGGTGTTTCTGCATCAGTCACTGGGAGCGCCTGATTTTTGCGATGACGCATCCCTAAGAATCTGGATCCCGCCACGAAGCACAACAAATGCGATTACGAAACCAACTATAAGATCAGGATAACGACTGCCAAACGCCCACACGAGCGCGCCAGAAAGAATGACGCCCAGGTTGGCAATGACGTCATTCTTGGAGAATATAAATGACGCCCGCATGTGCACGCCACCGCTTCGGTGCTTGGCAATGAGAGAAAGGCAAATAACATTAGCGATCAATGCAACGGTGCCTACTGTGACCATCACCGTGCTTTCGGGGTCGCTGCCGAGAACGAATCGCCTGATTACATCGGTAAGCACAATTAAGGCTAGGGCCACTTGGGCAAAACCACTGAATTTTGCAGCTGTTATCTTGAGAATGTCGCTTTTGCCAACAGCATAGAGACTGATGGCGTACACACCTGCATCCGCCAGCATATCTAAAGAGTCGGCGATGAGGCCCGTGGATTGCGCAAAGAGCCCAAGCGCCATTTCGACGGCGAACATGAAAGCATTGATCCCAAGAATGAGCCTGAGAGTCTTTCGTTCCTGCTCGTTGTTTGCCTCCATCTCGCACCCGCAATCGGACATGTCAACCTCGAAGTCTGTAAAACACCTAACGCCTGAGTTAAGCTGTGGCGCGCAGTGGCGCCGCGTTGTGGTAGACGTTACCACAAAAGTCGGCGCCACGAAGCGACATCAGCTTGAACGACTGGTTAGGCTTGCTAGCCAGGTAGCTTTGCTGCAAGTACATCAACGTTTTCGATTGACGGGGGCTCGGAGAACAACTCACCTGCCTTTTCCATCAACGCGGCTGCGACCTTGCCGGAGAGATGGGCCTGCCGACCCGCTTCATCCGGGAAAGCATCAAAGATTCCGAAAGTGCTTGGTCCAAGGCGAATGCCAAACCACGCAGTGGTGGCAGGCTCCTCATTGACGATGGGAAGGCCACTCACAAGGAAGCTCTCAACCTCTTTCTCTTTTCCGGGTTTCGCTTCAAGGCGAACGAACAAGGCTACTTTGACCATGGCATGTCTCCTGTTGTTGAAACGACATCACGATACGCGATGTTCTCTTGCAAGCCTAACACCTAAGTTAAGCCGACTTGCGTAGTGGAGCCGGCAACATGGCAAGCTTAATCTGCCATGTTGCCGGCGTAACGAAGCAAGTTCGGCTTGAACGAATTGTTAGGCTATGCCTGCATCTACTGATTTGGTTGCGGCTTGGTTGCGCCGCGAACCAATGATCGAATGAAAGCAATGAGCATGCCACCTGTCAGCATGCCTAAGAAGTAGGTGCCGAAGGTCAACAGCGATAAAGGCAACGTCGCTGAAGAAGAAAGGAGGGAAACCGTCGCACTGCCGCTATTTTGGACCATGAATGTGACGACGACGAGTGTCATGAGGATGACGATTGCAAGATACAGATAGCGCATTTAGCTCTCCTTGAAGATTACGTACTGTTGGATGCAAAGCCTAACGCCGGAGTTAAGCCGGAGCGCTTTGCGGCTGCTGCGTTGTGACAATTTTCCGAACAACTCCGCGGCCGCGAAGCGATCTCGGCTTGAACGAATTGTTAGATGACACTCTCAGAATTTGGAATACACGTTCTGTATCAGGGTCTCAATGTGGGCAGAAGCTTTGTGCTCGCCAACGATCAAGGAGTTGGGGTGACCGCAGCCATTTCTGAGCTTCAGGCAAACCTCAAGCTCATCCTTTACATTCTTCCCGATGACAGAGATTGCAGCCATGACTTGAAGAAACTCATGCTCCTTCATTCTGGCGAGGTCGTCAGCAGTTTTTGCTATGCGCCATTTTTGATCCCGCTGGGTCGCTTCTGTGTTGAAAACAGAGAGAAAATTAGAGATCACGAAGTCGTACAAGACGGCAATAGCGCCGACCCAAGAAAGAACTATCGCCGAGCGATACAACTTTGCTTCGAAGGCTTTGATTGACTCTTCAACAAAGCTACGACAATTAACGTTTGAGATCGTTGGCACTTGATTGCGAAGTGACGAAATCACTAGTGACGTAACCTCTGGGAGCAACGGGCCTGCGAGCTCTCGCACATGCTTCTTCCCCGTGGCCGTGAGTTCCCAACCATCTTTGCCTCTAACCACGTGCGGTTTGCACTTGCTTAGGTAGTCGGAGACGTTCCAGTTTTTGATCTCCCTGAGGCCCAAAGCAGCCGCAGACTCTCGAACTTGTCCGACAGATAGCGGTTGTATTGGCTCCTGAGCGAGACAGAGCATTAGCTTCTGTTTCGCACCTAGGTCTTTTCTTGCGAGAAGATCCTTAAGGGTCTCGATATCAAACAAGGCGAGACCTCAAATCCTGCTCGGACGCATGTGTAAGCGCGTAGACCTCATTCGATGGTTCGTTAAGCTTGTTCTCTTTCATTAGCGTCTTAATGGTTTTCGAAAGATTTGAAACATAGCTCTCCTTAAAGAATGAGGAGGCAGATCTCATTTGCTCGGTGAGTTGTTTGCGAGGAAATTTGTCTAGCCCCTTCACAAAGCGAAGATGAGCTGCGGCAGCGAGGACTAGCTGCGGCCCAGAGTTGACGCCAAGCTTTGATGCAATTGAAGCAGTGGTCATCTCAAGGACTGTAGAACCTTGGGAAGAGTCTGATTGCGGTTGCGGAGTCTCCGGAATACCTGGTGGTGAAACACTTCCAGACTTCACATATAGATCTGATACAGCTGCTAGGAATTTAGGAAGCTCTTCCTTTAGAAAGGCCTCCGATCCTTCGTACTCGACTTCGATAGCGCCCATTTTGATGCGGATTTTGCTGTTCATACGCTCCCCCTGAAGAGTGATAGTGTCATCTAACGCCTGAATTAAGCCGCGCCGCGAAGCGGCGTCGGCTTGAATGAATTGTTAGGCATTTAACGTTGTTCAAGTGTTCCATCAGGATGAAGCCACATGCCGTCACTTAAATATGTGGCCTCTCCTTCTTCGTGTGTGATGCCCTGATAGATGGATTGCATTTCTTGCCTAGCCATCTCGTTAGAAAAATCTTTATAACTATGATATTTATTCAGGTCATAGCCAAGATCTTCCAGATCAGAATACTGACTGATGCCAAGATGCCGCATGAGCGCTTCAATGTCATGAATCCACTTCTTTCCATCTTTAATGAAGTATCGGCCTTTGAATGCTTGCGGGTCTTGAACCTCTTCGTAGCCAAGGTGCAAGGCAAGTTCAACACTCGTCTGGTAATCCATATCTCGATTCCTGATGCATAATTTTTGAGCTAAGCGGCTGCAAAGCAGTCCGCTTGCGCAATGGGTTAGGTGTCACGTTTAACACCGAGTTGCAGGTAGATGAGGAGTGCCAGGGGGATGAGCCCGACGCCGAATACGAAAACAAGTGCGCAAGACACAAGGTAAACAAAAACCTTTTGTCCTTTGGTCATTCCGAGATACCAATCAGTTATATGCTTCATGTTTTTTAATTCGTAGAGAGATTTTGATGTCGATGTTATAGCGCCGCGAGCGAGCTTTGGTGATGCCTAACGCTAAATATTGTTAAAAAGTGGGTTTATAACCAGAGCATATCGCATAGCCGTGCGAGTTTCAGCCCCCTCTCCCATTCAAACCACTTATTCCCCCAAACCCACGTAATTAGCCGTCGCTCATCCCCGCACACACTGCCATTCTCCGACAACAAAATCAGTCACTTACCGATACCAGGACACCTCGGTGAAACCGCACGATGTTTATTCAACGCGCGGGAGGTGGTGGAATGGCAACGCTTTTGGAAGTGACGAAACAACGGCTGAGGACTCTGCATTACAGCCGACAGACCGAACAGATCTACACCCAGTGGATCCGGCGGTACATTGGGTTTCACCGAGGAACCCATCCCAGGCAGCTTGGCGCTGAAGGTGTTCGCGAGTTCTTAAGTGACTTGGCAGTGCGCGGACAAGTGTCGGCAAGCACGCAGAATCAGGCGTTGGCGGCCATTTTGTTTCTGTACAAGCATGTGCTGGAAATCAAGCTACCGTGGATTGATGAGGTGGTGCGGGCGAAGCGCCCGGTGCGCGTGCCGACAGTGCTTTCGCGGGCCGAAGTCCAGGATTTGCTGGCGGCGATGGAGGGTCGTAGTGCCGTGATTGCGAAGCTTCTCTATGGGACCGGCATGCGGCTGATGGAGTGCCTGAGGTTGAGGGTGCAGGATGTGGATTTTGGGAGGAATGAAATTACCGTGCGCGGCGGCACAGGTGGCAAGGACCGGCGGACGATGCTGCCGGCGAGCATGGTGGTTGCGCTGAAGGAGGAAATTGCGCGGGCAACGCAGTTGCATGACCTTGATGTGCGCGAGGGATTTGGTGAAACGCGGTTGCCGTTTGCATTGGCCCGAAAATATCCCAAAGCCGGTCGCGAACTCGGCTGGCAATTTGTATTTCCGTCATTGACGCGAAGTACCGATCCGGAGGGTGGCATGCTGCGGAGAAGTTTGAACTCGCCCGACAAGCGCCGACTCAACAACTGTGAATTATTTGTATAACCTTTTAGGTAAATTACTTTATACTGATGGACATCTCCTTTGCGCACCGCGACTTGGCGAAGTGTTGTAACGATTTTCGGTTGTTGAAGAGGCGATTCGGTGACCGGCAGGCGAAGAAGATCATGCAGCGGCTTGAGGTCTTGAGAGCAGCATCGTGTTTGGCGGATATCGGCATTCGTGGAATGCCTCCGTATCGCTGTCACGAGTTATTCGGTGACCGCGCGGGAGAACTGTCGATTGATGTGGTGCATCCGTATCGGCTGATTTTTGGACCAGACCATGATCCAGTTCCACGCACTGGAAATGGTGAGTTGGATTGGAAGCGAATCACCGCGATCAAGATTTTTGAGGTTGTTGACACACATGACTAAACTGCAAAAATTCAAACCGAATTACGCGACCGTGCCCGGTGAAATCATCGACGAGCATCGGGAAGTCCATGGCATGACGCAAGCTCAGCTCGCGACGAGGCTTGGGTTTTCGTTGAAGCACGTCAATCGTTTGTTGGCGGGACTGGAGCCAGTGACTCCGGAGACTGCGATGAAGTTGGAATCGATTTTTGGCGTGGCGGCAGTCGTCTGGATCAACCTGGAGGCAGCGTACAGGGAGTTCCATGCGCGCTCAAACGAGAAGCAGGATCTTTTGAACGAGCTTCCGATGCTTGATGAGATCCCCTATCGTGCAATTGCGAAGCTGGGATGGATCCGCTCGACGGGCAAGGGACCGGACACGATCAAGGAATTGCGCTCCCATTACGGCGTCGGATCATTGAGTTATGTTCCCGATGTCTGGGAAAAGGTTCATTCCCAATACACAGGCCATCCTGACTTCGCAGGAAATGTGTGGGCGATCATGGCGTGGATCGCACAAGGTGATCGTCATGACCGTCCGTCCGAGATCGGTATTTTCGATGCGCAAGCGCTACAGGCAATGCTTCCGGACTTTGAATCGTTCGGTGTGAGCGATTCTTCAACGCTGGTCGAGAACTTCGCTGAGTTCGGCATCGTCCTGGCGTTCATACCAACTCCGAAGGGATTGCCCGTCACTTATGCGACACGATGGCTCTCAAAAGACACCGCGCTCATTCAGCTCAACCCACAAGCCAAAAACATCAACGTCGCCCTATTCCGCGCCGTCGCACACCTGTTACTTCACGGGAAGCGACAACAGTTCATTGGCTTTGTTCGCCCGCCACTTGATGACACGTTTGCGCAGGAAGCAGCTGAGTTTGCTTCCAGATTGCTACAACCGCATTCTAATCTTTGAACAATCTTTGCCACCAGGAACGCTTTGGTGCTTGATCTACCTCATCGGGCTCTGCATCCAAATCGCCATCTTCATAATCGGACTGGTATTTTTTGCGGGTGATATGCAGGTCGTAGCCCATGCTTTTTTGCACCCTAAAAATTCCTGCAATGACTGCAGTATATCCCCATCGCAGGCGGCGTTAGTCAAACTTCGAGTGTCACTTTAAGTAGAACTGTCAAAAACCTGTCTCATAACCGGAGACGCCCGCACACGAAACTGAATGCGTTGACATACGCGGACGAAAGTGTCCAAATGGACACCCTCGCCTGATCGCCCATGAAATACGCCGAACTCCACTGTTTATCTGCTTTTAGCTTCCAGCGCGGCGCGTCCGTGGCGAAGGAGCTTTTTGAGCGTGCGAAACAGGTTGGCTATGAGGCGCTGGCGATCACCGACGAATGTTCGCTGGCGGGCATCGTGCGGGCATGGGAAGCGGCGCAGGAGCATGGCGTCAAGCTCATCGTCGGCAGCGAGATCCGCATCACCGACGGGCCGAAGGTGGTCTTGCTGGCATCCGATCAAGAAGCATACGCCGCACTCTCGCAACTGATCACCGTCGCGAGAAGGCGCGCTGAGAAGGGCTCATACATTTCGTTGAAGGAAGATTACGCGCAGCTCCCCTCCTCGCTTTTTGCGATTTGGATTCCGGACGACGCGCAAGACGATACGCACATCAAGTGGCTGCAAGAAATTTTCCGCCAAAAACTCTGGCTCGCCATCGAACTCCACCGCACCGGTGATGATTCCGCGCGTTGCGAACAACTCGAAGCGATGGCGCGACAACACAACATCACGCCGGTTGCATGCGGCGACGTCCACATGCACATCCGCAAACGTCGCGCGTTGCAGGACACACTCACCGCAATACGACATCACTGCACCGTTGCGGAAGCCGGCACGAAATTATTTCCGAATGGCGAACGGCACCTACGCACCAAGCAAGCACTGAGCAACATCTATCCGAAGCACTTGCTCGAAGAAACGATCAACATCGCAAACCGCTGCACGTTCGATCTCAAATCGATTAAGTATCAATACCCGAAAGAACTCGTGCCCGACACGCACACACCGACAAGTTGGTTGCGCGAATTGGTGGATGACAACATTCCGTTGCGTTGGCCGGAAGGACCCAGCGAAGCGACCGTGACGCAAATCAACCACGAACTTCAGTTGATTGAGGAGATGGGGTATGAGTCGTATTTTTTGACGGTGCATGACATCGTGAAGTTTGCGCGCATGCAGGGCATCCTGTGCCAGGGACGTGGATCGGCTGCGAATTCCGTCGTGTGCTATGTGCTCGGTGTGACTGCGATTGATCCGGTGCGGATGGGCATGTTGTTTGAGCGTTTCATTTCGAAGGAGCGCAATGAGCCGCCGGACATTGACATTGATTTTGAGCATGAGCGGCGTGAGGAAGTTTTGCAGTATGTGTTCAACCGCTATGGACGTGAGCGTGCGGCGCTGACGGCGGTGGTCGCGCATTACCGTGGGCGCAGTGCGATCCGTGACGTTGCCAAAACACTCGGCTTAGCCCCCGACCAAATCAACGAACTCGCCTCCACCATGAACCGTTGGAGTGGGCATGCACCAATCCCTGAATATTTACGCGAAAAAGGCTTCGATCCCGATTCACCCCTGATGCGCAAGGTGATCGCGTTGACGGTGGAGTTGATTGATTTTCCACGGCATCTTTCGCAGCATCCCGGTGGTTTTGTGATCTCGCAGGCGCCGTTGAGCACGTTGGTCCCGACCGAAAATGCCGCGATGGACGATCGCACGATCATTCAATGGGATAAGGATGATCTCGACACGATGGGTTTGTTGAAGGTGGATTGTTTGGCGCTTGGCATGTTGACGGCCATTCGCAAAACCTTCGAGTCCTTGCGTCGTGATGGTGTTGCGCAGTTGTCGTTGGCGACCGTGCCGTCGGAATGTCCTTCGACATACGACATGATTTGTCGCGCGGATACGGTGGGTGTTTTTCAAATTGAATCACGTGCGCAGATGGCGATGTTGCCACGCTTGAAGCCGCGGTGTTATTACGACTTGGTGGTTGAGGTTGCGATCGTGCGTCCGGGTCCGATTCAAGGGCAGATGGTGCATCCGTATTTGCGGCGACGTGCAGGACTTGAAGCGGTCGATTACCCGCCAAAATTAGAACACGTCTTCAAGCGCACGTTAGGTGTGCCGTTGTTTCAGGAACAGGTGATGCAACTCGCGATTGCCGGCGCGGATTACACACCCGGTGAAGCGGATGCATTGCGGCGTTCGATGGCGGCGTGGAAACGGCGTGGTGGATTGGAGCCGCATCGTGAGAGGTTGACGGCCGGATTTTTGCGGAATGGATTTACGGCGGAGTATGCCGAGCAGATTTTTACGCAAATCAAAGGCTTCGGTGAATACGGATTTCCGGAATCGCATGCGGCGTCGTTTGCGTTGCTGACGTATGTGAGTTGTTGGCTCAAAAATCATCACCCGGCTTACTTTGCCTGTGAGTTGATTAACTCTTGGCCGATGGGGTTTTATACGCCGGATCAGGTGTTGCAGGATGTGCGACGTGCGCGGATTGAAGTGTTGCCGGTCGATGTGCGTTACAGCGATTGGGATTGCACGATCGAAGCTTCGCGTGGGCGTCCGGCGTTGCGGTTGGGTTTGCGGATGGTGTCCGGGTTCCGTGAGGATGTTGCGGTGGCGTTGGTTTCTGCGCGTTCTTCGCGTGCGTTCGAATCCGTTGAAGATTTGTGTGCGCGTGTCGAGTTGGATGAGCGTGCGCGTTCGTTGCTTGCGGATGCGGGTGCGTTGAAGCCGTTGGTCGGTCATCGTCACCGTGCGCAGTGGGCCGTCGCTGGCATCGAGGTGCAGCGTCCGTTGTTTGGCGAAGTCGATGCGGTGTCGTCTTCGTCGGAGCTGCGGCAGGTGTCGTTGCCGATGCCTTCCGTGATCGAAGATTTGGTGCGCGATTATGCGTCGGTGGGTACGACGTTGGGTCCGCATCCATTGGCGTTGTTGCGCCCTACTCTGCGGCGTCGACGTTTCCACAATGCGGCGTCGTTATCGTCGGTTGCGCATGGAGCGTCGGTGCGTGTCGGCGGTCTGGTGACGTTGAAGCAGCGGCCGGAGACTGCAAGTGGCGTGACGTTCCTGACGCTGGAAGATGAGACGGGGAATATGAGTGTGGTTTTGTGGACAAAAGTTGCGCAGGAGTATCGTCGCGTGCTGGCCGAGTCGCGATTGCTGATCGTACATGGGCGCCTGGAGCGTGTCGATGGGGTGACGCATTTGATCGCGGCGAAGTTGGAGAATGGCACTGCGTTGTTGGGTTCTCTGCAGACGCCGCGTGGGCGGGAGTATCGGTGATTTCCTTACGGGAATGCGCTTATCACTGACCGAAAGTCAGGTCATTTGCTGATATCGCGCCGTTGAGTGGACGATTAATTTCGAAGGTATCGGCACTTGACGTGGTGCGCCAATGGCGTAGTATCATGGTATTCATTGAAGCAGACATATTTACATCCCAATTGGAGGACAACCTCACGGATGACGACTACGCGCTACTCCAAAATGCATTAATCGCTAATCCGGAGTCTGGCGTAGTAATTCAACACAGTGGCGGACTTCGAAAGTTTCGGTGGCAGAGCTCGTTCAATGACAAAGGCAAGCGCGGCGGTGTACGGGTGATTTATTACTACGTGGATCATAGAGACCAGATTTTCATGGTGTTTATCTATCCCAAAGGCGTCAAGGACGATCTCAGTACAAGCGAGTTAAACGTTCTTCGTAAAATCAGAGAGGACTGGAAGCATGGATAAAAAACTTTTTGCACAACTAGTTGAGAGCATGAATCAGATCGGTGAGATCACTCGCGGGGAGCGTCAACCGTCGCGTGTCTTCAAGATTGATCCTGTTCGCGTCAAGGAGATCCGTGCGACGACTGGGCTCTCCCAAGAGAACTTTGCGCGCGTCATCAACGTCCAGCTGTCGACGCTGAGGAACTGGGAGCAAGGACGCCGTAATCCAACCGGTCCTGCTCGTGCGTTGCTAACTGCAATCCGGAATGATCCGAAGCACGTGTTGAAGGCGCTCGCTCAGTAACATCTCGCCTGTTGATTCGGGTACTTACTTCCACTGTAGATTCGGCTTCCGCTTCTTCTGAGCGCACTCACGCAGATAAAGATTGATCAGACTCTGATAAGGAATACCGACTTCTTCGGAAACTGACTTGAAGTAGTCGATGGTCATCTGATCCAGGCGAATGGTGATCTGTTTTTTTAACAGGTCTGCATATTGATTTTTCTGAGCATTCGAAAAGTCGTAATTCTTACGCATCATGATTACCATAGCTAATTGGCGTAAATACAATATAACTACATCGACTTAAGCGAATCAAGCATCGGAACTTGGCGTAGACTGAGACGATGAAATCCGCTCAAGACCAACCTCAAATCAAGGACGGCGATCGCTGCAAGGTCGTCGGTGGCACGCACAAGGGAAAGCAAGGAATCGCACGCGACTTGAACGTCAGCAAGACCGGTCACCTCACCATAACGGTCGTGCAAGACAGCGGCGAACGATTTAAGACGCTCGCCAAGAACGTCGAAGTCAACCAGTGAGCAAACCAATTACATGAAGCGCACGCGTCGATGGATTTGAGAGAGCGGCCGAATACGTTGGCGAGGCTTTTGTCGATCGTCGGACATCCTGCTGTCGTGATGCCCGTCGCCGCGTTGATCGCATCGAGTGCGCACGCGAATACCCAACTCATCCTTCAAGCATTCGGACTGTTCGCATTGTGTGCATTGCTCGTGATGAGTTACAGCGTTTTCAAAACCAAACGCGGTGACTGGGAACACGTCGACGCCTCCAACAAAAACGAACGCGCCGAACTCAATCGCATCGTCACCATTGCATTACTGTTGCTTGCTATCGGCTTGTATTTCGACGGTGCGAATAAAGCCGTGATCATTGCACTCGGCCTGTCAGCAGGAATTGTGATGGCGGGACATCTCCTGCGCGGGATTGCGAAGCCGTCGTTGCATGTTGCGTTTGATGTTTTTGCGGCGTTGATTACATGGCCCAACATGATCGCCGCGATCGTCATGCTCGCGCTTGCTTCAGCAGTGGCTTGGTCGCGATTGAAGCTTGAGCGTCATACGAAACTCGATGTTTACATCGGCGCGTTGCTCGGAATCGCGGCAGGAATCATCTATCACGTGAGCCTGCGTTAAACATGTGAGACGTGTGCACTTGCGACACCGCGCGTATGAGCGGATGCTGGAAAGATAGCAAGGAGTACATGCATCATGACCATCAAAGCAGCCACTGAACTTGTCGGCGAAGCCAAGCAAAGCATCGAAACCATCAACATCGAGCAGCTGATTCAAGAACTCAACGCGGGCAAGATCACATTGATCGATGTGCGTGACAAAGATGAAGTCACTGCCGGCAAAATTCCTGGATCCACCAACGTCCCACGCGGCATGCTGGAATTTCAGGCAGATCCGTCGAGTCCGATGTACAACAAAGTTTTTGACGCCAATGACCGCATCGTTCTGCATTGCGCATCCGGCGGACGCTCAGCACTCGCCGCAAAGACATTGAAGGACATGGGTTACACGAACGTTGCCAGCGTCGACGGTGGCTATAAAGCCTGGTGCGATGCCGGTGGCAAAGTCGACTGACGCTCCGACCACGCCGCAAAAATTGCATGCAACTCGCGCACTCCATCGGTCAACGCGGCAGGACCAGGCTGCAAGATATTGACAGACTTGATCTCGTGCAATTCCCCATGAACCACTGCGGGGATCGTTGACCAACCTTCGCGGGAGGAGACGTGGTCGGGACGGAATTTTTTGCCGCACCACGAACCGATGATGATGTCCGGCTTCGCTGCAATGACGCGCGAACCATCCGCCATGATGCGATCCTTCGCAAGCGAACACGCCGCAAGATCCGGCAAAATATCATCACCCCCCGCAACGCGCACCAACTCGGCAACCCATTGAATGCCGCTGATCAGCGGATCATCCCATTCTTCGAAATAGACTTTCGGGCGGATTGGAAACTTCGCCGCAGATGCTTCGATTTCTTCGAGACCTTGACGCAACTCTGCCGCATACGCGAGCGCGCGATCATGTGCATCAACTAACGAGCCGAGGCGAACGATGTATTCGAGAATGCCTTCGACTGATCGATGATTGGAGATCCACACTTCGACGCCACGACGGATCAACTCGGCAGCGATATCCGCTTGAATGTCCGAAAAACCCACGGCGAAGTCGGGTTGCAGCGCCATGATTTTTTCGATTTTGGCTGAGGTAAAAGCCGACACCTTCGGCTTCTCGCGACGTGCAATCGAAGGACGCACTGTAAAACCACTGATGCCCACAATGCGGTCTTGCTCGCCCAACGCGTAGAGCGTTTCGGTCGGTTCCTCAGTGAGGCATACGATGCGCTGCGGACCCGCCATTACGGATACAGCATCCGCTTCGACCAATCGGTACCATCGCGTTCGTAGAGATAACGCTCGTGCAAGCGGAACTCACCGGCGTACCAAACTTCGATCACCGAAGGCACTACCCGAAAACCGGTCCAATCGTCCGGACGCGGAACATCGATGCCTTCGAATTTCTTTTCGAACATTGCGAGTGCTTCATCGAACGCTTCGCGGGATGCCAATGTTTGCGACTGCAACGAAGCCCATGCACCGATCTGACTGCCACGAGGACGCGACGCGAAATAGGCATCGGCTTCATCCGAGGACACGACTTCCACTGCACCTTCAATGCGCACCTGCACACCGAGCTTCACACGGGGCCAGTGGAATAACAATGCGGCGAAGGGATTTTGGCTCAGTTCAATACCCTTGCGGCCATCGGTATGCGTATAAAAAACAAACCCATCCGCCCCATGCGACTTCAACAGGACAGTCCGCAATGACGGTCGCGCTTCCGTGGAAGCCGTCGCCAGATACATCGCAGTCGGATCAGGTTCACCGGCGGCCGCCGCCTGTGCCTGCAGTTCATCAAAAGTCGCCAACGCTTCGGCGTAAAGAGGATGGATGCTCGTCATTCCCCTATTCTACCTCGCAAAGAAAAGGCGAACCCCTCAGGATCCGCCTTTAACACCTAGTAGCTAATAGCTAGCAGCTCAACGCGCAGCGTCAGTCCACAACAAAAGTAATCCGCAAATTCACATGCCACTGAATCACTTCGCCATCATCCGACGTCACGACCTTCTGTTCGGAGAGCCAGGCGCCCTTGATGTTTTTGACCGTTTCAGCGACTTTCTTCAAACCCTTGCGCACGGCATCTTCCACGCTGACTTCTGATGACGAGCTGATTTCCAGTACCTTTGCAACTGACATGCGACTCTCCTTTGATGGAATGTGATTGATTTACTGCAATCTAAGTTACGCTTTCAACTGTTAACTCCGAATCGTCGCTAGATTAAGAATTCATGATGAACACCGCCTCCAACATCGTTCTGGTCGGATCGACCGGCGCCGGGAAATCGAGCATTGCCAAAATGCTTGCGACCCCTTTGGAGTTGACCGCTGTCGATCTAGATCGCGAGATTGAGCAGCGCGTGGGAGCGTCGGTAAAGCAGATTTTTGAAGAGAAAGACGAGGCGTATTTCCGCGCACGAGAAGCCGATACATTAAACGATCTTCTCCAACGTGACGGGATCATTCTCGCAACGGGTGCCGGTAGCATTCTGGATCCAGCCAATCGCGAGATCATGAGAGCGCGCGCGTTCGTCATCCACATTGAGGTGAGCGTCGACGAACAAATCCGCAGGCTCTGCAAAGATCAAACACGCCCGTTATTGCAACGACCGGATCGCGAAGAGGTTCTACAACGGATGGCGGAAGCTCGCACACCGTTCTATCGCGAAGTCGCGCACATGAATTTCAACAACAACATTGAACGCTCATCGAAAGGTGCGTGTGCGCAGTTGCTCACGCAGATTTTGCGACATTGGAAACGCCCATGACCATGATCCGCATCAACGGTCCGAAGCCGTATGAGATTTTGATTGAGCCAGGCGCGCTCGAGACTGTCACGCTCCAAACAAATCAAACGCTGGTTGTGAGCGACGCGAATGTGCATCGTTGGTACGACGTCAACGCCGACGCACCACATCACATCATCGAGCCTGGCGAGCCGTCAAAGAATTTCGACAACTACAAGGAAATTCTCGAGAAACTCGCTGCCATCGGCGCGAAACGCGACGCGACGATCATCGCACTCGGTGGTGGCGTTGTTGGTGACCTCGCAGGATTTGCGGCGGCGACATGGATGCGCGGCATCGACTACATCCAAGTCCCAACGACGTTGCTCGCGATGGTCGACTCATCCGTCGGCGGCAAGACGGCGATTGATTTGAACGAAGCCAAAAACCTCGTCGGCGCATTCCACCCTCCCCGCTTCGTGTTGATTGATCCGCAGGTTTTGGATTCACTGCCATCGCGCGAGTTCAACGCCGGAATGGCGGAGGTGATTAAGTACGGGATGATTTTTGACGAATCGTTTCTGACTTGGATCGAAGAGAACACGGACTTCATTGGTGCACGCGATGCCGAGACAATGGTGGAGCTCATCGCGAAATGTGTGCAGTTCAAAGCCGATGTGGTCGAACGCGACTTGTACGAAACAGGCGACCGCGCACTCCTCAATTTCGGACACACGTTCGCGCACGCGATCGAAGCCGAGCAGGAATATGGTGAACTCAATCACGGCGAAGCAGTCGCGATCGGAATGGTGCTCGCAACGAAGCTCTCCAACATCGACACAACGAGGCTCGAAGCATTGCTGAAGAAATTCAACTTACCGACCAGCACCGACATCGACGCGGACAAACTTATTGCGAGAATGCAACTCGATAAGAAGGCAACGCAAAAGGGGCTGCGTTTCATCACGCTGAAGCGCTATGGTGAAGCGCAATTCGACGCCAACGTCGACGAAAACCGCCTGAAAACCGTCCTCGCGCCGTAACGGCTACAATATCGTGGCACTGGAATAAGGATTTGCCCCGAAATGACAACCCCCAAAAACGACCGTTTCCTCAAAGCTCTCCGCCGTGAACCAACCGACTGCACGCCGATCTGGCTGATGCGTCAGGCCGGCCGCTATTTGCCGGAGTACCGCGCGGTGCGGAAGGAAGCGGGGAGTTTTTTGGCAATGGCGAAGAATCCGGACATCGCCTGCGAAGTCACGTTGCAACCACTGCGTCGATTCCCGTTGGATGCTGCGATTTTGTTTAGCGATATTTTGACTGTGCCGGATGCGATGGGTCTCGGCCTTTACTTCGTCGATGGCGAAGGTCCGAAGTTTGAACGCCCTGTCCGCACTGCCGAAGATGTCGCGAAGCTCTACGTGCCTGACATGGAAAGCGAACTCGGCTACGTCATGGATGCCGTGCGTACGATCAAGCGCGAGCTCAACAATGAAGTGCCGTTGATTGGCTTCAGCGGTAGTCCATGGACGCTCGCGTGCTACATGGTTGAAGGCGGCGGCAGCAAGGACTTCTCGAAAGTGAAGTCGATGGCGTTGAACGAACCGGCGATGATGCATCAACTGCTCGACACCGTGACCGAATCCGTCATCCAATATTTGAAGGCGCAACACGCCGCCGGCGCGCAAGCGTTGCAAGTGTTTGATACGTGGGGTGGCGCATTGAGCCCACGCATGTATCGCGAATTCAGCCTGCAATACATGGCCAAAATCGCAGCCGCCCTCGAAGACACCGGCGTTCCTGTGATTTTGTTCGGCAAGGGTAACGGTTTGCATCTCGAAGCACTCGCAGAAACGAAGGCAACCGCAATCGGTGTCGACTGGACGGTTGAACTCGGTGATGCCGCACGTCGCATCGGTGGCAAGGTCGGCATTCAAGGCAACCTCGATCCGGTGACGTTGTACGCCACGCCGGAAGCGATCGCCAAGGAAGCCGCCTTCGCACTGGATTCATACCGTGACGGAAATAATGGTTCGCGTGACGGTCATGTGTTTAACTTGGGACATGGCATGTCACCTGACATGAATCCGGATCACGTTGCAGCGCTTGTCGAGGCGGTTCACTCGTACAGCGCGCGATAATCCCGAACAAGGAACGCACTGCATGAATACAACGCAATACTCTGAAAGCTGGAATGGCGTCACGAAGTTCATTCACTGGACGTTCGTGCTGATTATTTTGACGATGGCGATTGTCGGTTTGACGATGGAAGACATCGAAAGCCCAGGCACGAAGATCGCGGTCATCGCGTTCCATAAGTCCCTCGGAATCACGGCGTTGGCGCTCGCTGCGTTCCGTTTGGTGTGGCGTTTGATCAGCAAAGACCCACCGAAAATTCCATCGATTCCAACGTGGCAGCATCTCATCGCCAAGATCACACATGCGTTGATCTATGTGTTCCTCTTCATCATGCCGATCAGTGGCTGGGTGATGAATTCCGCGAAGGGTTATCCGCTGCAGTGGTTCAAGCTTTTCAACATTCCTGCAATCACAGCGAAGAATCCGCATCTCGCCGATGTTGCGCACGAAATCCATGAAAGTGCGTTCTGGGTTTTGACGGCATTGATTGTGATGCACGTGGGCGCCGCTTTCTATCACCACATCTTCCAGCGCGATGCGACGTTGAAGCGTATGCTTCCATGATCAAGTATTTCGCCATCGCTCTCCTCGCTTTCGCGGGCACCGCCAACGCCGCTGACTATTTGCAAACAACGGGCAGCACGCTCGCATTCGCAACGAAGTATCAAGGCGAAACGTTTACCGGAAAGTTCAACACGTTTAATACGAAGCTAAGTCTTGATCCGAAGAATCTCGTGACGGCGAAACTCAACGTCAGCATCAACATGCTTTCGGCGACGACGAACGATAAAGAGCGCGATGGATATTTGAGTGGAGTGGATTTTTTTGATCCGAAGAAATTCGCGACAGCAACGTTTGCGAGTAACAACATCAAGCAGACCGCACCGAATCAGTACGTTGCGAACGGCACGTTGACCATCAAAGGGATCAGCAAGCCAAGCACGTTTACGTTTACGACGACGACCAATGCGGCCGGCATGCAACTGAGTGGCAAGGCGATCGTGAAGCGTTTGGATTATGGCGTGGGTGGCAGCAGCGACTGGAAAGACACGAGCGTCATTCCAAATGAAGTCGCCGTATCAACCCGCGTGAACCTCAAGAAAGTCCCGTAACGCCGCCGCGGTAAACGGCCAATACAATGCGTCGCCAGATGCGACGTGTTGCAGGACGGGCACGACGGAACCCCAAGCATCTTCGAGCTCATCGGAGTCATCGATGAAGACCGACTCAAAATCCGGGAAGCGGGCGGAAGCCAACTCGGCTAACGCGAGATCGCACAAATGGCAGTCATCACGCTGATAAAGCACCCACTCTGCCCCGTTAACTGTCATTTCCATTCGCTGAACCGTAAGATAGTAGGGAACATTATTACTTAAACGAGAAGCGTTGCCATGGCGGTTAGCAGTTTTGACCTTTTTAAGATTGGTGTTGGACCGAGTTCGTCGCATACGGTGGGTCCGATGCTGGCGGCGGCGCGTTTTGTCCAACATTGGTTGATCGACGAAGGCAACCTCGATAAGACGGCGCGCGTACGTGCGGAAGTGTTTGGATCGCTTGCTTTAACGGGACGCGGACACGGCACTGATAAAGCGGTTTTGATGGGACTTGAAGGACATGTTCCGAACAAAATCGATCCCGACTTAATTCCGCCGACATTGGAACGCATTCGCGGCACGAACAAGATCCGCTTGCACGGCACCCACGAAATCGACTTCAACGAGAAGTCCGATCTCATCATGAACAAGCGCGAGAAGTTGCCGTATCACACGAACGGTATGCGTTTCATCGCGTACGACAAGGATGGCAACGAACTCGCGAGCCGCGAATATTATTCCGTTGGCGGTGGCTTCGTGTTGAATCAGGATGAAGCTGCGGAAGACAAAATCGTCGCGGACACCACCGAACTTCCCTACCCGTTCAACAGCGGCGATGAGTTGCTTGCGAAATGCAAAGAGCACAACCTCAGCATCGCGCAGATCATGATGGCGAACGAGAAAGCGTGGCGCACCGAACAGGAAATCAACGATGGTCTTGATGAAATCTGGAATGCGATGCACTCCTGCTTGCAGCGCGGCATTCGCGAAAGCGGCACATTGCCTGGTGGCTTGAATGTTTCAAGAAGAGCCCCTGCTCTGTTCAAGGAATTGTCCGAGCGTCCTGAAGCGGCATTGAGAGATCCTCTCACGACGTTGGACTGGGTGAACTTGTATGCACTCGCGGTCAACGAAGAAAACGCAGCGGGCGGTCGCGTCGTGACTGCACCAACGAATGGTGCGGCGGGAATTTTGCCGGCGGTGATTAACTACTACGATCGCTTCATCCCAAGCTCGAATGCAGAAGGGATTCGCACGTTCCTGCTGACGGCGGCGGCGGTGGGAATTTTGTATAAGGAAAATGCATCGATCTCCGGCGCAGAAGTCGGTTGCCAAGGCGAAGTCGGCGTTGCATGTTCGATGGCGGCGGCGGGACTCACGGCAGCGTTGGGCGGCACACCAAGCCAGATCGAAAACGCCGCGGAAATCGGCATGGAACACAACCTCGGATTGACGTGTGATCCGATCGCCGGACTCGTGCAAATTCCGTGCATTGAACGCAACGCGATGGGTTCGGTGAAGGCGATTAATGCGAGCCGCATGGCGCTGCGTGGTGACGGCAAGCACAAGGTATCGCTGGACAAGGTCATCAAGACCATGCGAGATACCGGCCGCGACATGCAGGATAAGTACAAGGAAACGAGCCGCGGTGGACTTGCGGTAAATGTGATCGAGTGCTAAATTTTGCGGACATTAGGTCGTACCGAAGTCCGTGAAAACCCTCAAGGCAACACCCCTCAAATTCATTGCTGGACTTGCGCTGCTTGCAGGCATCGCAACGTTGGTGAGCGGGTGCGTGACGACAAAGACGAACTTTGCGCCCCCCAGCACAAAGCGATCGCAAATGGTCAACGCTGAACCCAACAGCACGGCGCCATTTGTCATCCCCGAGAAATTTGTGAGCAAGCCACTCGATATCATCGAGATGGACACGCCGGCGGTTTGGTATGACGCGGACAACAAACCGTGGGTCATCGTGACCGGCAAGGGTTCGCATCAGCTGGCGGTTTTTGACGGGAATAATGGCGAGCTGTACAACGTCATCGGCGAGAAAGGCAAGGAGCTTGGACAATTCAAGCGTCCTAATGCGGTAGTGGTTTTCCAGAATCTTGCGCTGGTGACAGAGCGGGACAACAAGCGCATCCAAGTACTGCGGTTGCCTGACTTCAAACCGGTGATGACGTTTGGTGAGCATCAACTGCAATCACCTTATGGGCTCTGGTTGAATCCGGTGAGTCCGAATGAAGCGGTTTTGTATGTGACCGACAGCTTCATGGAAGGCGCGAAATTCGATATCTTCCCCGATCCGAAATTGTTGAATCAACGAGTCCAGGTTTTCCGCGTGAAAATCGAAAATGGTCATTTGGCACCGGAGTGGATTGGGAATTTTGGCTCGACGACTCCGTCCCATGCGCTGCACCGCGTGGAATCACTCTCCGGTAATCCAGCGACCAAAACGCTGTTGATCGTCGACGAAGAAGACAAGCAAGGTAAGTCAACCATTCGCGAGTACACACAGGACGGAACTCCGACGGGCAACTACATCGAGAATCGCTGGATCCAGGGACAAGCCGAAGGTATCAGCCTCCTGCAATGCAAGGACAGCGACTTCTGGATCGTCGTGGATCAACTCGCGCCGCATACGATTTTTCACGTGTTCGGTGCGAAGAGCCTGGTCTATCAAGGCAGCTTCCGCGGCAATCAAACCAGCGCCACCGACGGCATTGATCTGAGCCAGCGCGCCAGCGCGAAATTCCCCAACGGGGTACTCTACGCAATCGACCGCGATCAATCGATTACCGCATTCGACCTCACGGACATCGTAAACCAGTTAAAATTGCCTGCTACCTGTTTGAATTAAGGCTTTTCCCGTGTCCGTTTCACCCGCTGTCTCCTCCCAAGCGAACATTCGCCGTACCTTCGCGATCATTTCGCACCCTGACGCCGGCAAGACGACACTGACCGAAAAGTTGTTGCTGTTCGGCGGAGCGATCCAGATGGCGGGCTCGGTGAAGGGCCGCAAGGCTGCACGTCATGCGACATCCGACTGGATGGCTTTGGAAAAGGAACGCGGCATCTCCGTCACCTCCTCGGTGATGCAATTCCCTTACGAAAATCACATCGTCAATTTGCTGGACACGCCGGGTCACGCCGACTTCGGTGAAGATACGTATCGTGTTTTGACAGCGGTTGATAGCGCGTTGATGGTCATCGACGTTGCGAAGGGCGTCGAAGAACGCACGATCAAGTTGATGGAGGTGTGCCGCATGCGTGACACGCCGATCATGACATTCATTAACAAGCTCGATCGCGAAGGTAAGGATCCGATTGATCTGATCGACGAAGTTGAGTCGGTTCTCAAAATTCAATGCGCACCGATCACGTGGCCGATTGGCATGGGGCCGCGCTTGAGGGGCGTCGTGCACTTGCTCACCGGTGAAGTGCATTTGTACGAACAAGGCCGCAACTTTACGCGGCAGGATTCGACGATTTTCCCATCGCTCGATGATCCGGAACTCGCGAAAATCATCGGTGCCGAGATGTTGCAGGAAGTGCGCGATCAACTCGAATTGGTTGAAGGTGCGACGAATCCATTTGACATCGAAGCGTACTTGCGCGGTGAACAAACACCGGTGACGTTCGGTTCTGCAGTGAATAACTTCGGCGTGCAGTTGTTGCTCGACTTCTTCGTGAAGCATGCACCGGCACCGAAGCCACGCGAAACCACGACGCGTGACGTTGCTCCAGCGGAAGAAAAGCTCAGCGGCTTCGTTTTCAAAATCCAGGCCAACATGGATCCACAACACCGTGACCGCGTCGCGTTCATGCGCATTTGCTCCGGCGAATTCAAAGCAGGCATGAAAGCATTCCAACCGCGCACCGGTAAGGAAATCAAACTCGCGAACGCACTGACCTTTATGGCAAGCGATCGCGAAATCGCGGAAAGTGCTTTCCCGGGCGATGTCATCGGCATCCATAACCACGGTACGATTTCGATCGGCGACACGTTTACGGAAGGCGAGAATCTCGCGTTCACCGGCATCCCGAACTTCGCACCCGAATTGTTCCGTCGCGCGCGTTTGAAAGATCCGTTGAAGTTGAAGCAATTGCAAAAAGGCCTCGCGCAACTGTCAGAAGAAGGTGCCACGCAATTCTTTAAGCCGATGATGTCGAACGATTTGATTCTCGGCGCAGTCGGCGTCCTGCAGTTCGATGTGGTCGCTTATCGATTGAAAGACGAATACGGTGTCGATGCACAATTCGAAAACGTCGCCATCAACACCGCACGTTGGATCAAGTGCAAGGATCCGAAGAAGCTCGAAGAATTCACCACGAAGAACGCGTTGAACCTCGCGCACGATGCCGCCGGTGAATTGGTTTATCTCGCACCGACGCGCGTGAACTTGTCGCTCGCACAGGAACGTTTCCCGGATGTTGAATTCCTGGCAACGCGTGAACACGCGCACTCCGTCGATTTGAATTAAACCGTAGAATGGGCGTATGACGGACACGATTACGCCCTACTCTCCGCGCGAAGAACTTGCGAATGCATTGACGCACGGCATCGCCGCCGCCGCATCCTTGGGTGCGGGGTCTGTCTTGATTACGCTGGCAGCTTTGAACGGTGACGGCTGGCAACTCGGCGGCGCCATCACTTACGTCACGACGCTGTTCCTGCTGTATCTGGCGTCGACGTTTTATCACGCGATCCCGTACGAACGCGCCAAAAAACGCCTCAAAGTCCTCGACCACTGCGCCATCTACTTGCTCATCGCGGGCACCTACACGCCTTTCACTATCGTTGGCATGCGCGGTCCGTGGGGCTGGAGTTTGTTCGGCACGATTTGGGGACTCGCCGTCGCTGGTGTTATCTTCAAACTCTTCTTCACCGGCCGCTTCAAGATCATCTCGACGCTCATCTACATCGCGATGGGCTGGCTCATCCTCATCGCCATCAAGCCGATGATGGCCGCACTCTCACCTTTCACGCTGAAGTGGCTCCTCGCCGGCGGCGCGTTCTACACGCTCGGCACGGTGTTCTACATCTCCAAAAAACTCCCCTACTCCCACAGCATCTGGCACATGTTCGTCATCATGGGATCGTTGTGTCACTTCGTGGCAGTGATGTCCCATGTCACCAGCGCTTACGCGCTACGGTGAACACGAGTTATAGGTAGAGTTAGACGATTTAGTGTCAGCCGCTGCGCGACAAGCGGCGCCGCGAGAGCGGATATTCCTTGTTTTCAAACGCTGAACTTGCGTCCATATAAGGCGGCAGGTCGAAGGCTCAATGCGCGTATGTTTCGCGTCGACCGTATATGGACACAGATTCAACCTTTGAAAATGCAAATTTTTCGAGGGTTGCGCAACGCGTCGCGACCACGCCGTCAGTTCTTAGCGTCGAGTGCCGCAGGCTGTTGCTGCTCGACGAGATAAAGAGGTCGCTGCTTCGACTCGTTGTACATTCGACCGACGTATTCGCCGATCACGCCCAACGCCAATAACTGCACGCCGCCGATAAAGAGAATGACGACCATCATCGAGGGCCAACCCGCGACGGGATCGCCGTGCAGCAACGCCCGAATGATGACGACAGCCATGCCGAGGAACGCGAACAACGAGGCGAAGATACCCGTGTACGTCGCGATGCGCAAAGGCGCGATCGAGAACGACGTGATCCCATCGACAGCGAGATTCCACAGTCCGCCGAAGTTGAATTTCGAGGAGCCGGCGGAACGCGGCACGCGCGAATAAGGCACCGAGACACGCTGGTAACCGACCCAACCGAACAGACCCTTCATGAAGCGGTTGCGCTCGCGCAGCTGCGTCAACGCACCGACGGCGCGCTCGGACAACAGACGGAAGTCGCCGGTGTCCGCAGGAATTGGTGTGTCTGCGAGACGGCCGATGATGCGGTAGAAGGCGTTGGCGGAGGCTTTTTTGAGCCAGATTTCACCGTCGCGCTCAACCCGCGTGCCGAACACATCGTCGTAGCCTTCCAACCACTTCGCGACGAACGATGGAATCAACGACGGAGGATCCTGCCCATCCGCGTCGAGGATGACGACACCGCCGCGCGTGATTTGGTCGAGACCGGCGGTCATCGCGATTTCCTTGCCGAAATTGCGCGACAGACGCAGCAGCGCAACGGACGGATCGGACGCTTGGATTTCCTGTAATACATTCCAAGTTCCATCGCGACTGCCGTCATCGACATACAACACGCGACCAGCAATGCCATACAGCGCATGCACTTCGGCGAGCGCCGCGACGATCTCGGGGTGCAGCAACGGCAACGCGTCCGCCTCGTTATAAGCGGCGACCAAAACAGTCAGCAGCGAGTGCGCGTCGTCGATGGCAACAGGAGCGGTCATGATGGAAGCAGTATAGCGGTATCAGTCAATTTGCTGCAGATAACCACGCCCGCCGATCCGCGTCATCTGCCGCTCAATCCACGCCGCACGTCGACCCACGTAGGGACCTGGATTGCGGGAGTTGTATTTTTTCGGGTTCGGTAACACGGCTGCTAAGCGCGCCGCTTCCGACTTCGACAACTTCGATGCATCCTTCCGCCAAAACTGACGCGCCGCCGCCTGCGCACCATAAACCCCGTCACCCATTTCGGCGATGTTGGCGTAAACCTCGATGATGCGATGCTTTGGCCACAACGTTTCGATCAACAGCGTGTACCAAGCTTCCAATGCCTTACGGAAATAACCGCCGCCGCTCCAGAGAAACAAATTTTTGGCGACCTGCTGCGAAATCGTCGAGCCACCGCGCACCCGACCACCGCGCTTGTTGTTTTTGTAAGCCTTCTCAATGGCCGTGACATCGAAGCCGTAATGCTCCGCGAATAACTGATCTTCGGCGGCAACCAATGCCACCGGAACGTGCGGCGACATCGCAGACAACGGACGCCAATCGTAATACCACTTGTAGTCCTTTTCGCCGGTGACCCATGCATCGACCTGCCGCCACAACATGAAGGAGGACATTGCCGGCGGGACGAAACGCAGCAACAGCACCTGCACGATGCTAATCAAAACCAGCGACAGAACAATTCGCCAGATCCACCAAAATAAGCCGCGCTTCTTTTTTTCCATGTTCCCAAGTGTAGACGAAACGCTACACTGACAGAATGAGCACACCCTATCCCCCAAGCAGCATGGCCATGCAGCAGCAACTGCAGAATCAGGCGAACCAGCTGTGTCAAATTGCTTTCTCAAACCTATCCAAAGGCTCACACGACGCCGCCATCGGTTTGCTCGAACGGGCCTTGCAGATTGTTCCCGACCACGCACTGGCGCACGCCTATCTCGGACGTGCGTATGCCGCGAGCGGTGACGTCGCGAAAGCACGCGCCTCTTTCGACAGAGCCATCGCCGCCATGCCGACCGCCTGGGGCCCGCGCTTCGAGAAAGCGCAATTCCTCGAGCAAATCGGCGACACGATCGGCGCTACGTTCTATTGGCGTACCGGTCTGATTTACTTGACGGACGCGGATCGATCGAACGCCGACCTTGCAAGTTTAATAAACATCGCGAGCGAAGCCGTTGCAGTCAACAACAGCAAATTGCGCGAGTATTTATGGGAAAACGTGGAAGAGCTCTGCGAGGGCGAGTCAGAGAAGGATCTCAAACGATTTCACCATTGCCTCGATATCATGACGGGCAAGAGGCGATTTATCACCGCAACGCCCCTGTCCGTGCCGGTTCCGGGTCTGCCAGCCATTCAATTTTTTGATCGGTCTGATTTTGCGTGGGCTAAGGACGTTGAAGACCAAACGGACTTAGTACTCGCCGAACTCAACGAGATTACTGCAAACGATACGGCTGGTTTTATTCCGTACGTTCAAACGGCTGAAGGCGATGACTCGGGACAGTTTGGCGCGCTAGACAATGACGACGGCTGGAGCGCGTACTTCCTCTGGAATCAGGGCAAGCGTGTCGATGAACATTGCGCACGGTGTCCGAACACCGAAGCGGCCATCAACATGGCTCCACAGATTAAGGTCAAGGACCGTGCGCCCGCGGTGTTTTTCAGTGCGCTAAAGCCGCATACCGACATCCCGCCGCACAATGGTGCGACGAATGCGCGACTCACAGTTCATTTGCCGCTCATCATTCCGGACAACTGCGCGCTGCAGGTTGGGGACGACATCCGCACCTGGAAAATGCGGGAATTACTGATTTTCGACGACACAATCCGCCATGCGGCCTGGAATCACAGCGATGAACGGCGGGTGGTTTTGATTTTTGACGTATGGAACCCGTTCCTGTCCACACTTGAACAAGCGCTAATCGCCCGCACTATTGAAGGCATGGTTGACTACTACGGAAATTCAAATGACCTTGGCGAGCTCTGATCAACTGACACGCTTCATGCTGCCCGAATTGGGCATCCGTGGCGTGGCAATCCATTTGCAGGATTCTTTATCCAAAATTCAATCGCGCCCCGAATACTCCGAAGCGGTTTCGCAACTGCTGGGTGAGGCGGTGGCGGCTGCGTCGATTTTGTCATCGCATGTGAAAGTCGACGGGCGTCTGTCGCTGCAGCTGAAGTCGAACGGCGCCCTGCGCACGTTGTTTGCGGAAAGCACGGCGAATCACACGGTCCGTGGCATCGCGCAGATCGCGGAAGACATGGCGGCACCGGAAGTGATAGATCTGACGGCGAACGGTTTGGACCAGTACTTGGCGATCACTATCGAAAACCGCGGTGTGGGCAACCGTGAGATGCAGCGCTATCAAGGCCTGGTCGAAGTGAACGGCCCAACGCTTGCCGGCGCGCTGGAGAACTACTTCGTGCAGTCGGAACAATTGCCGACGCGATTCCTGCTGGCGGCGGGTAATGGCCAGGCGGCAGGTCTGATGCTCCAAAAGCTCCCTGAGACCGCGCAGGACCAGGACGGCTGGGACCGGGCGACCGCCCTGTTCGACACACTGGGCGAGGCAGAGTTGCTGGAAACGGCATCAGCGGACGTTTTGCACCGTTTATTCCATGAAGAGACGCTCGACATCCTCGAGACGCAGGAAATCGGCTTTGCCTGTTCATGTTCCCGTGAGCGTGCCCGCGACATGCTGGCGTCCTTGGGTCCGGAGGAAGGCGTCGAGCCGACTGAGGACGATACCAACGTGAAATGTGAGTTTTGCGGTGAGGAGTACGTTTTTACGGCGTCTGAAATGGCTGAGATTCATAGTGAAGCAGAATCTGAACAGGCAGGTTCGTCGACCTTGCATTAAGTACGGAATAGTTGTTAAATAAACATAAATGACCTGTAAACGGATTATTCCGTAACAGGGGAACTTTCGCGCAACCGTATTGGTCTATTTCATTCCATGATGAAACGTTGGCTGACAACTGGTCTCTTGCTTCTCGCCACACCATTTGCGGTGTCCTCGGCGATGGCGCAATCTGCTGCGAAGAATGCAACCGTTTTGCCGCTGTGGAACAGCAATAATGGCAAGGTTGAGGCACTTTTGTTGATCGAACCCGCCAGCAATAGCCGTTGGCAGATGGGTGCGAGCTCCCTCGAGAAGTCGCTGGGTTTGAGTGGTCGCGATACTTTGGGCATGGTCTGCAAGAACAGCGTGTCGACTTCTGCGATTTCGAACATGTCCGGCAACTGTGTGTTGGCAGCCGTTGATGGCGATGGCCGTCGCAATGCGAGCGCATTCAGCGGTGTCAGCTTGACGCGCAATGGCAACCGTATTGGTGTGATGGCGGGCCGTAACGCCTCCTCGCTTCCGACTTGGTTGGCATCGGGCCGCAGCGACAACAACTCGCAGATCAATCAGAACAGCCTGATGATTTTTGGCGATAAGAAGATTGGACGCGAAGCCACGATCTCGATCGGCGGCACGATTGCACGCGCACGCTTGGTGCCGGCAGATCACGTTCCGCAACTGGCCGATCGTTGGGATATGAGTGCATTGAGTGTTGGCGCAGGCGTCGGAAACTTCAGTGCCAGTGTTGTGGGTCGCGTCGTCGACACGCCAAACACCGCAAGTTTCAAGAATGTCGGCGTCGGCATTAACTGGAAGGCACCTTGGAAGGGCGAGTTCAGCATCGGTGCTGAGAACGTCATTACCCGTGGCAAGAACCCATTCGGCACGAACAGTGATGCGGAAGAAGGGGCAACCCCTTATGTCCGGTATCAACAAGGCCTGTAGCACGCTCACACCCGTAAATCTGTCCTTCCTTTGTAGCTCAAATCACGACTGTTTTGGTTCAATGTTCTGATTTGAGACAATGATACGTTTCAGAGTTCTGGATTTTGGCTAATAATTGAATTGCGCAATAATGCGCGATCATTGATTAGGTGCTAAATGTTGCTTAAGAAATTCGCTCTTGTCGTTGGTGCTGTTTTATTGACCTGTACTGCCGGTGCTCTTTCTGCCTCTGGTTCCAGGCCTAGCCTCCCTAACATGGACACTGATCCACCTAAGCAAGTGGGCCAACCACTTTGCGTGCAGGGCGGTTGCTACGTCACCTACTGCAACAGCTACGGTTGCGACCTTGTATTTGAAGCCAGCGATCCATTTGACCGCGATTTTAGGCAACAACAGTAAACCTTTGTAATTTCCCTAATTTGAAAGCAGACCGAGAATTTCTCGGTCTGTTTTTTTAGCCCTTAATGGTTTCAATCAAACAACACGAACAAGCGGATGAATTTCAAAAAATTGAATTAAAAAATTTTTATCAGAAGAAACGAGGGTTCACGAAGACTGTGATTGCAGTCTAGAAATACCGTTAGGCGCTCCAATTCACGCGGATACCCCACCCGAGCAACCTCTCAGCTTGACTCAGCTCAACGGCAGTTGCTGCGACGTCACTGTCACGTATACGCAGCTCAGCAAACAACATATCAATATCGGACTGCGACAGACAATGGTCGATTAACTCCTGACAACGCAGCCGAGAAGCATGCAAACCTTGCCGCCACTGCATGAGGATATCGTGATGCCGTAACTTGGCACCGCCGCCGACCTGCGCCACCAGTGAATGAATTCCTTCCCGCGCTTCGTTCAGCAGATCCGGCGCTGAGGATGTCCGTAGACGATCTGAGATGCCCGCCATCGCATCGTTATAGGCGTTTCTAGCGTCGCTTGCCTGCGCATTGTTACGCACCGTCTCAACATCCAGAATCGCCCGCTCCATCCACGGCAGAAGATCCTTCGCACGTTTGAGCAGTCCCGACTCACCGAGCAAGAAGTCGACGTGCGCCACTTCCTCACGCGCAACCTTGGCGAGCACTCCGTCCGCGTGGTGGCTAACAAATCTCCAGACGCCTCCCGGCTTAGTCAGCTGCAATGCCTGCTCAATGGCATCAGATCGTGGCGTGATGTATTCCCAACCGAATTGGCTGGTCAGAACATTGAACTGCGTCGGGTCGCCACCGGCAAGCAATTTCGACTGTGCTTCGCCTAACCCACAATTGCCAATCAATTTGACATCGACATGCGATGCGCTGTTCAGCCATGTCGGGTGAATCCCCGCCAGGTCAATGCCCCGTATTAACCACGTCGACGCGTTATTGAACCCCGCCAAAAACTTCGGCACCGGCCCATTCCCCGTCGCAATGTCCAGCACCGCGGCACCCTCAGGAATCTCCGATGCAACCTCATGCCAAAAATCGCCAATCGCGCCCGAATATCCGTCATCCAGGCTCGTTGCACAGGAATGCAGCGCGCCAGTCTGCCAGTACTCACTCCACGCATCTTCACGGGTAATTTCTGCCGTCACATCCTACTCCGTCTAACCAATATGACCAGTATAAAAAGAAAGGGCTCACGAGGGAGCCCTTTCCTGTTCTTGCAAACTTCAAGCTACGTTTCTATCAGAAGCGTTGCGTGTAGCGCATGTAGATCGTGCGACCGTATGCGTCATACAGGTAGAAGTTCCAAGGACGACCGCCGTGGCCGGCCAACTGCGGGTACTTGTTCGCCACATTGTTAACACCAACCTGAACCGTCGCATTCCAGGGCGTATTGTACGTCGTGAAGATGTTATGCAGCGTGTAGCTGGCAACATCATTGCCTTCATTCGTGACGTTCGAATCAATATAGTTGTGCGACGTACCAAAAGTCCAGTCGCCTACGTTGTACGTATTGACAAGGTTGGCACGCATCGATGGCAAACCTTCGACTCCGACGTAATCATTCGTCTGACCGCTATTGGAGATCTCATACTTCAACACCTTCGCAATGTTCAACTGATTGCGCATCTTGCCCGGACCCAGGTCAAAACGTGTACGGAGGATCGTATCCAAATACTGCGCGTGGAGATCGCCTTCGTTCGCGTAACCGGTGTTGATCCGTTGGATCGATCCATCCGCGAAACGAATAACTTCAAAACCGGCAGGCAGCGTGCCCGATGCAGGGTTCGCCGTTCGGTTAATGACAGTCTGTGCGCCGATCGAGGAGATCAGGTTCGAAATCTTGACGTCGCGATAGTCAGCCGTTATGTTGAACCAGTCGGTTGGATCAAACGCGAAACCAACCGAATATTGCTTCGACTGTTCGGAACTCAGGTTCGCGTTCTTCTGGAAGTATGTGTCCACCTGGCAAGCGTTGCCAGGGCCACAAGTCGCAGCGTCCGTAACCGACTCTGCAGAGAACGAAGTATTCTGAGTGAGAATTTCAAGGTCCGGCGCCATAAAGCCTTCACCGTACGATCCGCGGAACGTCAGGTTAGCCAGTGGCTGCCAGCGCATCGCAATCTTAGGCGAGAAATCGGACCCGTAATCGCTGTATTTGTCGAAACGACCAGCCAATGTGATGTCCAAGCTCTTTGCAATTGGGAACAGCCACTCGAAGAATGCAGAGCCGACATTGCGCGAACCCGCTGCCGAGTTACCAGATGAACCGTCGATCAGGTTGGCTTCGGAGAGCTTGTCGAAAATGTTCGCAAAATCTTCCTTACGGTATTCAGCGCCGAGGACTGCGTTCGAAGTGCCGCCCGCCATTTCGAAAACGTCGAAGTTCGAGATGACGAACATTTCGTTGACGTCATAGAACGACTGCTTGCCGATCGTCGCGGTAACACCTGGCAGTTCCTTGCCTGCGTTTTCTGGCAGACGGTAGAACGGATCAGCTGCGCTGTACGAGCCGTCGGAGAATGCTGCCACGACAAGTGGGTTCACCGTGTAGCCCGTACCTGTCTCGGAAAAGCGGTAGCTACTACGGCGCAAGCCAAAGTCAAGGTCAACCTTATCCCAAACGCGACCCTTAAAACCAATCAAACCGTCGGTAATTGTTGCATCAGTACTCGTGTCGCGGTTACCGAATGCAGCCAAACGGTGATAAAGATAGGTAGGTTGCCCGTCGCCCTTGACGACGTCATTATCACTGTTGTCAGGAACGATGAAGAGACCGGGCACGGGCGCATAACGGCCGAACGATTCGACCTTGTTTGCCGAAGCGGTCAGGTAGGTCGTCCAGTTATCGTTGATGTTGTATTCACCACGAGCGAACATACCTTTTGTTTTCGTGGAAGCTTCGTTTGCCGCAACGGCATTGAAGTCAAACGAACACTGCTTAACCGTAGTGGCCAATCCTGTATTCGGATCAAGCACCTTGGCGTCTCGTAACCAGAAGCCATCGGAATTACATGCGAAGCCAGGTAGTGCTGCCGACGGGCTCAAAACTAACTTGCCAGCGTTCGGGCCAGTCGTTGGGACATATGGAGTACGGTAATTATTACCGTAACCCGACACACCCTGCTCATACCCAATTTGATCGCGCGTATAGACCATACCGCGTTCCGTAGAGCTGACGCCGGCAATCAGGCTACCGCGCTCACCCGAAGTACCAAAAGTCGCCGAGAACTCAGCCGTGTCGCCACCTTTCACAGCGGTTTGACCGATACCGTAACGGATTTCCGCGCCGTTGAAGTCCTTACGCAGGATGACGTTCACCACGCCGCCGATGGCGTCCGAACCGTATACAGCCGATGCGCCGTCCGTCAAGATTTCAACGCGTTCAATTGCTGCCGTAGGGATTGAGTTCAAGTCGTTCGAAGACGCTGAAAATGGCGCCTTAGGAAGACGGCGTCCGTCGATCAGCACGAGAGTACGTTGCGAACCCAGACCGCCCAAGTCAATCGTTGCCAGGGCTTGCGCCGACGAACCGGATTGCGGGCGGAAGTTACCGGACGATGCGGCTGGAATATCACGCATGACATCAGCAACGGTCGTCTTACCGGTTTGGTCAAGGTCTTGCTTGGTCATGACTTGGACTGGCGTTGCGCCTTCAACGTCAGCGCGCTTCAGGCGCGAACCCGTAACGGTGACCTTACCAACGCTCTTCGTGGTGGTCGTGTCGTCTTTCTTCGCGTCGTCGTTGCTGTCCTGTGCGGAAGCAACGCCAGCAAATGCGATGGTCGTAAAGCCGGCGATCAAGCCGAACTTAATTGCATCAGCCAACTTAGTGTTGGTTACTTTCATTATTACTCTCTCTCTGAGTGTGAAAATTTACTGCACAATCCGCCCAACAATTGAAACCTGAACGGGTTGCAACGTTAAATTGGGGTTATTGCGAGGATAACGCAAAGTTCACGTCTTTGCATACCTTTGTTAAACAAAAGTGTTTAACTTTCATTAAGATACGTGAAATCAATGACTTAGCGCACGTTTCGAAGTCAATCGTTAAGCTGATCGACGATTTTTGCGTGTTCTTTGCGCAGTTTTGGGGTCAATCGATCGCCAAATTCGTCGAGAAACGAACCGATGTTCTTGAATTCCTCGGCCCAACCCGTACGGTCGAAGTCAAACAAAGTCTGCACAGCGTCTTCCGAAAGCGCCAAACCATCCAAGTTCAAGTCTTCCGCGGACGGCAAGTTGCCAATAGGCGTTTCCACGGCCGAAGCCTCACCCTTGACGCGGTCGATGATCCATTCGAGGACGCGCATGTTTTCGCCGAAGCCTGGCCAGACGTACTTGCCATCCTTGCCCTTGCGGAACCAGTTGACGTGATAGATCTTCGGCAAGTTGTCGTTGTCATCCGCAAACGACATCCAGTGACCGAAGTAATCCGCGAAGTTATATCCGCAGAAAGGCTTCATCGCCATCGGATCGCGACGCATCACACCAACCGCACCGGTCGCGGCAGCAGTCGTCTCCGAACCCATCGATGCACCGACAAGGACGCCATGATTCCAATCGCGTGCTTCGAACACCAACGGCACGAGCGACGGACGACGCCCACCGAAAATAATCGCACTGATCGGTACGCCCGCCGGATTCTCCGCCTCATCCGTATACGAAGGACATTGCTTCGCGCTCACGGTGAAGCGTGAGTTTGGATGCGCGGCCGGACCATTCGTTGGATCGTACAAACGTCCTTGCCAATCGACTGTCGGCAATGCGTCACCGTCGATGCCTTCCCACCACGGCTGGTTATCCGCAGTGAGTGCGACGTTGGTAAAAATCGCATCGCGGCTCAACGTTTTCACGGCATTGGGATTGGAGTCGGAACCCGTGCCCGGCGCGACGCCAAAGAAGCCGGCTTCCGGATTGATCGCATACAGACGACCGTCTGCACCTGGACGCATCCAGCAAATGTCATCGCCGACGGTCCAGATTTTCCAACCAGCCTCGCGATACGACTCCGGCGGAATGAGCATCGCGAGATTCGTCTTACCACATGCTGATGGGAATGCCGCAGCGATGTAATGTGTTTCGCCTTCGGGATTTTCGACGCCGAGGATCAACATGTGTTCCGCCAACCAGCCTTCGGATTTCGCTTGGTGCGAGGCGATGCGGAGGGCGTGACATTTTTTGCCGAGTAATGCATTACCGCCGTAGCCCGAACCGTACGACTTGATCGACAGTTCTTCCGGGAAGTGCATGATGAAGCGGCGGTTCGGATCGAGTTCGCCGATCGAGTGCAGGCCCTTGACGAACTTGCCTTCGCGTTCGATGCGCTTCAACGCTTGCTCGCCCATGCGCGTCATGATGCGCATGTTCGCAACGACGTAAGGGCTGTCGGTGATTTCGACGCCGCAACGCGACAGCGGTGAATCAATTGGACCCATGCAGTAAGGAATCACGTACATCGTGCGTCCCTTCATGCAGCCCTTGAACAACTCGTCCATCTTGCGATGGCCGTCGACCGGCGACATCCAATGGTTGTTCGGACCCGCATCATCTTCTTCGGTCGTGCAAACAAACGTCAGGTGTTCGACGCGTGCAACGTCACTTGGATCAGAACGATGGAGGAAGCTATTCGGATTCGTCTCTTCATTCAACGTCTGCAGCGTGCCGTCGGCGAGCATGCGGTCGATGAGTTTTTTGTTTTCGGCATCCGAACCATCACACCACTCGACAGCGTCAGGCGTCGTCAACTTCGCAACCTGGTCCACCCAGTCGCGCAGGGATGCGAGTGTCGTCGGTGATGAGGCATCCATGGCTTCGTTGGTGGCTTGGGCGTTCATTTCGACTTCTTTCCTCACTTCGTAACTTGATTAGGGTTGGACGGTTGGATTAGGGTGCAAACGTTTTGACAATATGTTCCACAAACGCATGGTACTGATCACGGTCCATGCGCATATGTTTGAGATGCGTGTTGAGCTGGATAAAACCGACATACGCCGAGTACACCAACTGCGCGCGGTTCATCGCTTCCTGTTCGGTCATGCCACTTTGCTCGTACGAGCGGCGCATGTAATCGATGCGACGGGCACTGATGCGTTCGATGACCGGCGTAACCACCGGGTGGTCGAAGGCCTTCACGAGTTCGACGAAAATCTTATGCGACTTATATTCGTGCGCAATGATGTTCACCATCTCACGCAGACGGGCCGATGGATCCTCGATACCGTCCAGATAATTCCAGATCGCTTCCATCTCCAGCTGCTCCCAACGGGACAGCGCAGCCGCAATCAGCGCATCGCGGGATGGGAAGTGCCAGTAAAAACTACCTTTCGTCACCCCCAGCGTACGGGCCATCGACTCGACGGCGACCGATGAGATGCCGGCTTCAGCGATCTGGTCGATCGCGGCCTGGGCCCAATCGTCGGCGCTGAGACGCGATTTACGCGGCGCCGGCTCCTCTTCACGTGGGAACTGGTTGTTCAGTACAAATGACGGCGGATTGATCTTCATAAGGTATTGAGGATAGTGGATTCGGCGGAATTTCGCAGTTGTTGTCCTGCGTGCAAATTTGGACTAATCTAAAGGTAACTCTCCATACAGTAACGTATGGTGATTCGCGCTTCAATACTTTTACGGACGATCTCTACATGAGTATCTTAATTCCTTTTCTCGTTGCGCTCCTGGTTAGCGCCGTTGCAGCCTACTTCCGCGCACGTTTGCCGGTGTATTTCATCGCGTTGATTGGCGCGTTGGCATTGACCATGGTGTTCGGCGGTCATGTGATCACGACTGCGGTCCTGTTGGGTCTCTCGGTGTTGGCGGGTGCGCTGCTTGTCATCCCTGCGCTGCGCATGCCGTTGATCAGCAAGCCGCTGCTGGGTTTTTATACGAAGATCCTCCCTCCCCTGAGCGAATCCGAGCGCGTTGCGCTGGAATCGGGCACGGTGGGATTCGAAGGTGAATTGTTCTCGGGCAAGCCGAACTGGAACGAGCTGTTTGCGCAGCCGAAGCCGGAACTGACTGCTGAAGAACAAGCGTTCATCGACGGTCCGTGCGAAGAGTTGTGCCGCATGACCAACGATTGGGAAACCACGCACATCCGCGCCGACCTCGCGCCGGAAGTTTGGGATTTTATCAAGAAAAACAAATTCTTCGGCATGATCGTTCCGAAGGAATACGGTGGTCTGGGCTTCACCGCGTTGGCGAATCACAAAGTCATCCAAAAGCTCGCGTCGGTGTCGACGGTTTTGTCGTCCACGGTTGGCGTGCCGAACTCGTTGGGTCCTGCAGAGTTGTTGATGCATTACGGCACCCAGGAACAGAAGGATTACTACCTCCCACGTCTCGCCGATGGTCGCGAAGTGCCTTGCTTTGGTTTGACCGGTCCATGGGCAGGTTCGGACGCCACGTCGATTCCGGATTACGGCATCGTGTCGATGGGCGAATGGAACGGTGCGCAAGTTGTCGGTGTGAAGTTGACGTTTGATAAGCGTTACATCACGTTGGCGCCGGTTGCGACGATCATCGGTCTCGCGTTCCGCATGTACGATCCCGACGGTTTGCTGGGTGATACGAAGGATATTGGCATTACGTTGGGTCTTTTGCCGCGTGATACGGCTGGCGTCGATATCGGTCGCCGTCACTTCCCGTTGAATTCCCCTTTCCAAAATGGTCCAATCCACGGCCGCGAAGTTTTCATCCCACTGTCGCAGTTGATTGGTGGTGAAGCGTATGCCGGTATGGGTTGGCAGATGCTGGTTGAATGTCTGTCGATCGGTCGTTCAATCACGTTGCCATCGACCGCGTCCGGCGGTGCCAAGATGGCCGCCATCGTCACCGGCGCCTACTCGCGCATCCGTAAGCAGTTCGGCCTGTCGATCGGTCGCTTCGAAGGTGTTGAGGAAGCATTGGCTCGCATCGGCGGTAAGGCGTACACGGTGTCGGCGTTGGCGGAAGCATCCGCTGCCGCTGTGACGCGTGGTGAGTTGCCGGCAGTCCCGTCGACGATCTCGAAGTATCACTGTACGGAAATGGGCCGTCAGATTGCGCAGGACGCGATGGACATCCATGGCGGTAAGGGCATCATCCTCGGACCACGCAACTACTTGGGTCGCGGCTGGCAAGCATCGCCAATCGCCATCACGGTGGAAGGCGCGAACATCATGACTCGCACGCTGATGATTTTTGGTCAGGGCGCGATCCTCTGTCACCCATGGGTGCTGAAGGAAATGAAGGCGACGCAACTCGCGGATCCTGCAGAGCGTGTGCGTGCGTTTGACTCAGCACTGTTCGGTCACATCGGCATGGCGATCAGCAACTCGGTGCGCAGTTTCTTCATGGGCCTCACAGGTGCGCGCTTCGGCTCGGCTCCTGGCGATGCTTACACGAAGCGTTATTTCCGCAAGCTCAACCGTTACTCTGCCAACCTCGCAGTCGTCGCTGACTTGTCGATGTTGTTGCTGGGCGGCAAGCTGAAATTCAAGGAAAATCTGTCGGGTCGTCTCGGCGATGTTTTGTCGCATCTGTACATCGCGTCGGCCGTGTTGAAGCGTTATCACGATGAAGGTACGCCTGCGAGCGATCAGCCTCTGTTGGCCTGGAGCTTCCATAACAGCTGCTACGAAATCGAAAAATCCATGTCCAACGCGCTGCGCAACTTCCCTGTCCGTTGGGCAGGCTGGATGTTGTGGGTTCTCGTGTTCCCATGGGGCCGCCGTGCGCAGTATCCATCGGACCGTCTGTCGCACAAGGTTGCTTCGTTGTTGATGACGCCAAATGATGTGCGTGATCGTATGGCGGTCGGCGTCTTCACGACTCCTTGTGACAACAACCCTGCCGGCCGCATTTCGTCGTATTTGGAAGCGGTGGTTTTGGCAGAGCCGGTTGAGCGTAAGTTCGTGAAGGCATTGAAGAACTCCGACATCGAAGCGTTGGATTTCGACGCGCAGTTGAACGAAGGTGTTGCGGAAGGATGGATCACGGACGAGGAGCGTTCGCAATTGAAGGCTCTGCGCGAGATGACTGTGGACACGATCTCGGTCGACGATTTCGACACGGAAGAATTGCGTTCGGCGGGCTACGCGTCGTTCAAAGCGAAGGTGTTGAATGCCGCCGCAAACGACGGTCAAGTGTTGATGACGGAACCGGTCGCGGATACCAACATCGGACGCAACATTGCTTGAGTCCTCGGCTGAGACTCTCATGGAAAAGCCTCGCTTCGGCGGGGTTTTTCTTTTTTTGGGGTGTTACAAAACGCTACAAAAGTAACCGTTTTGGTTGCGAAATTCCCCGTTTTGCCGCGTTTTGTCACAATTTTGACATCCGAATTGGTCGGCTCGCTCCGCGGGCTACTGCGCGTCCGCGCAACGCGGCTCTTACTAAATCGTCTACCTCTACCTCTACCTTTTCTTCAGCGTCAGCTTAGAGATTTCCGGCGGCACACCTAACCGCATTGGCATGATCGACGTTCCGATGCCGGGTGTGACGAACATCTGCTGTCCATTGGGCTTTGAGTACAGGCCGTTGACGTAATCGCTATGCTGTCCATGCTTGAACCAGAATGCGGGACTGCCAACGACCGGCAAGTTGATTTGACCGCCGTGCGTATGGCCTGCAAGAGTGAGTTCAGCGCGCACGGGAATCTGAGGGAAAATCATCGGGTTATGCGTCAGCGCAATGACCGGAGTGGCGTCGTTGGGAATCGTGGAAAAAGTCTTCGGTATGTCGTGGCGCGCTTCGTCAAGATCACCGATGCCGGCGACCCAAAGCTTGCAGGGGCCCACATTGATTTCGCGCGACTCATCTTCGAGAACGGTGATGCCGGCTTCGCGGAGGTGGGCGGTGACGTCGGGACCATTTTTCCACCAGTCGTGATTGCCGAGGACCGCGTAAACCGGCTTGGCGCGAGTGAGAGGTTTGAGGTGCGCGACGAGTTTGTCGGAGCTGACGTAGGTGCCGCCGAGGACGCTGAGGATCACGTAATCGCCGCCGAGCAAAACGACTTTGGAGTCGCTCTTGATGAGCATGTTGACGACGCGGTCGAGATTGTCGACGCCGTTGTTGAGCGAACCGGTGTGCGTGTCGGCGACGAAATCGATGGAGGTGTTTTCGCAGGAGGATGGCAGGTTGCGCAGCGCGATGTCGTGGTTGACGATGCTGAGTTGGCGCGGCACGACGGCGACGCCATAAAGCATGATCGCAACGAGCGTCAGGAAAATGCCGAGCACCCAGCGGCGCGCGACAGGACGATTGCGGAGAAGGATCCGATCTTTCATCGCGTCAGTTTAATGGCGCGAGGCTTAACCGAATGCTTCGGCTTCCATGCCACGCAATGACTTATCCTCGACGCGCTTGCCGAGCTTGTAGCCGACGACGGCAGCGGTGGCACCGGCGAGTGCAGCGAGACCGGCGAAGCCACCGACGCTCATGCCCAACGCGCGCAGACCATTCATCGAAGTGGAGATGGCCAGATCGCCGAATCGCCAGACGGCGGTGTCGACTGCATTTTTGCCTTGGTAACGGAGATTGCGCGGAACCGCGGCGAACATTGCCTCACGCGCAGGACCAAGCATGCCGTACGCCAATGCGCGCGTGATGATCAAAGCGAACACCACCCACGACATTTGCGACATGAAAATCTGCACATCGCCCCACCACGATTGACCCATTTGCGATTGCAGCGACATCACGTCGGCATTGCTGATGCCGGAAATCGCAGCGTGCGGATCCGCAACGAACACAACGGCGGACATCGCGACGACCGCACCGAGCGCCCAGATCAACACCGCTGGAATGACGCCCCAACGCACGAGGATTGCCCTTGCAAAAAACGCCTGAATCGCAATGATCAATACGTTCGTCATGAAGTCCACGTTCGCCGCGAAGATCGTGCGCAATTTCGGATCCGTGAAATGCTGCCCGGTGTAATCCGCAACAAGCGCGTAGTTCACCGTACCAATGCCGTCACCGAGCAACAACAGGATCGCCATGCCGCCAACAAATGGATTTGCAAAAATCTGCTTCAACCCATCGAACATTCCGCCGCCGACACCCTTCTGGTGCATCAGAGTTTCGCTGGCAGTCGCAGTGCGTGCCGACCATTTCGAAAGCAACATCACGCAACCCAACGCACAGATGAGAAGCGTGGCGGAGACGGCGAGTAAGGGGGCGACGCCGATTTTTTCGACGAGTAAACGCGTCAGCACCGGACCGACGACTGTACCCGCCGTGCCACCGATCGCGATGATCGGAAACAAACGCTTCGCTTGATCCGCGCGCCAGATGTCCGTCATGAATGTCCAGAACACGCTGACGACGAACAAGTTGAACACGCTTACCCAAACGAAGAACACAGTGCCCAGGTGCTTCGGCGAGATCACGCCTTGATTGGTGAAGAGCGGAATGAATGCGACGAGGCACACGATAAAGAAGATGTACACCAACGGCACGACGATGCGTCTTGCATACTTCGCGGAGAGCCACGCAAAAATCGGCGTCAGGATCAGCGTCGCGATGAACGTCGCGAGATAGAACCACGGGAGATTTGTCGAACCGACCGCCGCGGAAAATTGCTCGCGAACAGGTCTGACGACGTAATACGCGCACAGCACGCAAAAGAAATACACGAACGAGATGATCGCCGCCGTCCACTCACCTTGATGCACGCGTGGCTCATGCGCTGCGTCCTTCATAACTTGCGTTTTCATTCGCGCAAAGCGCCTCATTCAGTTTGTCTTGAGCGCAGTTTACTGCGAATCATCACAAAAAACCCATTTCCCCCTCATCGCAAAGTCTCCGTTCAAGTGGTAGGCGATATGATGGAATCTGTTTTTTGCGAATTGACGCGTCACGCGGGAATTGAAATCTGTGCATGCTGTTTTGAATCGAATCCTCAAGCCAACTCTGCTGAGTCTCGCCGTCGCCTCTTCGGCACTCCTCCCCGCTTCGCCATCCGCGCAATCGCTGAATTCGTCGGCGTTGCTCGCAGCCGGACAAGCGGCGCGACCAGGTGGCACCACATTGCCGGCCAATTTCAACGTCTCCGAGTTCGAATCGCTTGCACGTCAAATCGTCACGGAAGGCAAAATCCCCGGCATGGCCATGGCGATCGTGCACGACGGCAAGATCATCAGCGAGCGCGGCTACGGCATGACGAAACCATGGGGCGGTGTCGGTGCAACGGCGCAAACGGTTTATCGTTTGGCATCGTTGTCGAAAAGTTTCGCGTCCACCACAACGGCCTTGGTCGTTGAAGATGGCAAGTTGAACTGGAACACACCCGTCACTTCGTTGCTCCCCGACTTCCGTTTGATCGATGCGGACTCCACCGCGGCATTGGATGTCGCCGACTTGCTGAGCCATCGCACGGGTTTGCCGAAGAACGCATACGATCGCGACATTGAACGTGGCGTTGATTACCCAACATTGCGTGGTCGTTTGTCCACGGTAAAGCTGACGTGCCGTCCCGGCACTTGCTACAACTACCAAAACGTTGCCTACAGCATCATCGGCGACATGATTCAACGCTCTACCGGCGTGGACTATCGCACGAGTGTGATGAACCGCGTTCTCAAACCACTCGGCATGTCGAACTCATCACTGGGCTTGTGGTCGTTGAAAGGTTCGGGCAATTGGGCGCAACCCACCGTTTTCCGCGGTGGCGCTTGGAACGTTGTTGAGCCGAAGCCAACCTACTACGAAGTCATGCCCGCTGCAGGAGTCAACGCATCCGTACATGACATGGCGTTGTACATGATTGCGCAGTTGGGGCATCGACCGGATGTTTTGTCACCGTCAGTTCTTCGCACGTTGCATACGGAGCTCGTCGATACGCCGCGAGAAGCCACGCAATCGGCATGGCGTCGCGAACGTGTCAGCTCAGCTGGTTACGCATTGGGTTGGCGCACACTGAAGTACATGGGACGCGATGTGATCTTCCACGGTGGTGCGGTGCAAGGTTATCGCACAGCGATCGCAATGATGCCTGACAAGGATATCGGCGTGGTGTTGCTGTGGAACTCCGAAAGCGGCACGCCATCCGGTCTGCTGCCGATGGTCCTCGACCGCGCGATTGGTATCACTTCGAAAAGCTGGGTCCGCATCAACGGTCTGAACCTGGGCGAATACGAAGAAGGTGAAGTGCCACCGTCCTCCGCGCCGGCATCGCAGAAGGATCCGCTGGGGGAACTCATCAAGTCGCTCTGACGGGAGCTCCAGTTAGAGGTAGAGGTAGACTATTTAGTGAAAGCACCACGTCCTTTGCGGCGTGGTTCTTTTATTGAGGGTTTCAAATGTTGAACCTCTGTCAGGTGACGGAAGTTCAACCTTTGAAAAGCTACTTTTTCGATGGGGCTGTTACTAAATAGTCTGACTCTATCTAAGTTTTACGCGAAGCGTAAAAAACCCCCATCCGCCTAGGCTGTCGAATGGGGGTTTGATCGCGTAACGCGGGTATCGAATTGTTTTTTTAATTCTTTACGATCTTGCCATCGTGATTTACGGTGTCACGACGTGAAGGGGATTAAGCCTTCTTCATTGCCTTCTTGGCTGGAGCTTTCTTTGCTGCTTTCTTCGCTGGAGCCTTCTTCGCTGCCTTCTTGGCCGGAGCCTTCTTGGCAGCCTTCTTGGCTGGAGCCTTCTTCGCGGCCTTCTTAGCTGGAGCCTTCTTTACTGCTTTCTTGGCTGCGGCCTTCTTTACAACTTTCTTTGCAGCCTTCTTAGCTGGTGCCTTCTTTACTGCTTTCTTTGCAACTTTCTTTGCTGCCTTCTTCACTGCCTTCTTAGCTGCTGCTTTCTTTGCAACTTTCTTGGCAGCTTTCTTAGCTGGTGCTTTCTTTGTAGCCATTTGAGATTTCCTTCGTCAGTAAGGGATTTTGAAAAATGCCCAGGATTTCAAAAAAGGTTATCGGCGGGATTGCCAACAGCAGTTACCTGCTATCTCGAAACTTAAGCACCTGCATTTGCACTGTCAACACCTTGGACGAAAAAAATTTTCATTCGTGCATCGACTCACCGCCGCGTCGGTCAACGCAATGTTGGAAGAATGCCATGCGAATGCAACGCATAAAGTCGTCACCACAATATCAACGACACGAAAACATCTATTTTCAAGATACTTTACGCATGTTTGCTCGAAATGCGATTGCAACTGCAGCATGTGTTCGATGTAAGCGATGATATGAAGAAGCGCCAAACATTTCTAAATGGGCACTGAAAAAAATTTTTTCGCCGACATCGCAATGATGCGCAAATTGAAAGATTGAAGCGCGATTTGCGCAAACTTTTTGGACGCGTCCAACACGCATGATGCAACGCCAAAAAAAGAAAACGGTCGCATCAAGCGACCGTCTCCGTTATGCATTTGCATGTAGTGATGCAATCAATCTTCGATCTCGGATGCATACTCATCGGCAGACAACAAGTCATTCGCTTGCTCTGCATCGCTCACTTCGATCGTAAACAACCAACCATCACCGAACGCATCATCGTTAACAGTTTCAGGCTTGTCGGCCAATGCTTCGTTGATCGCAAAGACGGTGCCGGACATCGGTGCATAGATGTCGGAAGCTGCCTTCACCGATTCAACAACTGCACATGCTTCACCAACGGTGACTTCATCGCCGACGTTCGGCAGTTCGACATACACGATGTCGCCCAGCAACTCCTGTGCATGCTCGGAGATACCGACAGTCGCCTTGCCATCTTCGATGCGCGCCCATTCGTGTGACTTCAAGAACTTCAATTCGCTAGGGATATCGCTCACGGTGTACTCCAAGTAATCCTAAGTGGTAAATGTGTAGGGTCATTTTAGCCAAAACCGACGACCGCTAGCCATCGGCATCGGCAATTCGTGATGTCAGTCGATCAGCACGCCATCTTGCGCCTTGCCATCGCGCACAAATGGATAGTTCACGACGCGAACGGGCACCTTGCGGCCGCGGATGTCAACGCTCACCTCTCCGACTTCGCCAGCTGGCACGCGCGCGAACGCAATCGCCTTCTTCAAGGTTGGTGCGAACGTACCCGAGAGTATCTCGCCCTCGCCTTGCGCCGTTTCAACGACCTGTCCATGGCGCAAAACGCCCTTGTCGTCCATCACGATGCCGATCAGCTGTCGCTTCACGCCATCGCGACCCATCGTTTCCAGGACGTCGCGTCCAACGAAGTTGCGGCCTTCATCCATCGACACGGTCCAAGCCAAACCGGCTTCGTAAGGATTGATGGTTTCGTCCATGTCGGAACCGTACAAGTTCATTCCGGCCTCCAAACGCAATGTATCGCGCGCGCCCAAACCTGCCGGCTTCACGCCTGCGGCATGCAATGCATCCCACAACGCGACAGTGTTGGCTTCCGGCACGAGCACTTCAAAACCATCCTCACCGGTATAGCCGGTGCGCGCGATGAAAACTTCCACGCCATCTTTCAGTTGGACCGTCTTCGCGGCAAACTTGCCTAGCTTGCGAATCGTTTCCTGATCTTCGTCGCGCAACAATGCGATGACCTTCTCGCGTGCATTCGGACCTTGCACGGCAATCAAGCCGAACTCCGTGCGCTCCGTGACAGTGACGTCGAAGTCCTTCGCTTGACCGCTGATCCATGCAAGATCCTTTTCGCGAGTCGACGCATTGACCACCAGGCGATAGAACGTATCGTCCATGTAATAGATGATCAAGTCATCGATGATGCCGCCCTGTGGATTCAGCATGCACGTATAAAGTGCCTTGCCCTTCACCTTCAACTTGTCGACATTGTTCGCCATCAAATGACGCAGAAATTCACGCGTACGCTCGCCATGCAAGTCGACGATGGTCATGTGCGACACGTCAAACATGCCCGCATCGTTGCGAACGGCTTCGTGCTCTTCAACTTGCGAAGAGTATTGCAATGGCATGTCCCAGCCACCGAAATCCACCATGCGTGCGCCGAGCGAGCGGTGTGAGTCGTTCAAGATTGTTTTGGAAGTCATTACGAAAAACAGCTCCGAAAAATTAAATGGGTAAAGGTTCTACGCGCAGGTCCATGCCATGCACAGCAACAACGCGTACGGAACGGCCGGCTTCAAGATCGTCACCGACGACGCTCCAGATCGCGTCACCAACACGCACTTGACCACGACCTTCGTAGATCGGCGTTTCAAGACGGTAGACATTGCCAATCAGCTGCTCAGCACGGCGATTCAACAACGGTTGATCGGACTCGCGCGTCGTACGGCGGAAATACTTGCGGTAAAGCTGGATGAAGATGAAGCTGAAAATTGCAAACAGGATGATCTGCAGCAAAATGCCCATCGACGGAACCAGCAATGTCGTGATGAACAGCACAGCGGCGGCAAATCCAAGCCAAAGGAGGAACGCACCCGGCGCGATGATTTCTGCGCAAATCAAGATGAGTGCCAGCACACCCCATGTCACAGCGACCCAATTCAAAATCATGTCACGCCTCCTTGAACATTACTGCTTGCCCTTGTCGCCAAGAGCGTCCTTCGCGAGTTCCGCGATGCCTGCGATTGAACCGATGATGCCCGACGATTCCATCGGCATCAAAACAAACTTCTGGTTCGGCGCCTCAGCCAACGACTTGAACGCTTCAACGTATTTCTGTGCAACGAAGTAGTTGATCGCCTGCACGTTACCGTCCTTGATCGCGTCCGAAACCATCGTCGTCGCTGCCGCTTCGGCTTCAGCCAAACGCTCGCGCGCTTCTGCTTGACGGAACGCCGCTTCCTTCTGACCTTCTGCCGTCAGGATCGCGGATTGCTTCTCACCTTCTGCACGCAGAATTTCAGATTGACGCAGACCTTCCGCTTCGAGAATGTTCGCGCGCTTCTCACGTTCTGCCTTCATCTGACGGGCCATCGATTCAACGAGGTCGCGCGGTGGTTGAATGTCCTTCAACTCGATGCGGTTGACCTTGATGCCCCATGGATGCGTTGCCGTATCGACCGCGTGCAAAACCTTCGTATTGATCTCATCACGCTTCGACAGCGATTCGTCGAGGTCCATCGAACCAATCGCGGTACGGATGTTGGTCATCACGAGATTCAGGATCGCGACTTCGAGTTGCGCAACTTCGTACGCCGCCTTCGCTGCATCCAGCACCTGGAAAAACACGACGCCATCCACCTTCACCACCGCGTTGTCGCGCGTAATGACGTCCTGGCTCGGAACTTCGAGGACCTGTTCCATCATGTTGATCTTGCGACCGACATCCTGGTAAATCGGCACGAGGAAATGCAGTCCCGGCGTCAGCGTTTGAGTGTACTTGCCGAAATTCTCGACGGTCCAGGCGTAACCTTGCGGCACCATCCGGACGGCCTTGAAAATGGCGACGATGACGAGCAAAGCCAGCGCAGCTGCGAGAATCAAACCAAATTCCATGCCGAGTTCCCTATCGATTGTGTGTCTTTCGATTATAGGGTGTGGGGTCCCCAAAAAACATAAAACGCTTGTCCGACACCCCTGCTTGCGATACGCTTCAACGAATTATTTGCGTTTTTGCGACGACCAGGGCGGATCAGTGAACGTACTCGGCAGCATCGGCTTCGGCCTTTTTGGTTTGGCATGTCTTCTTGCTTTGACATGGCTGTTCTCCAACAACAAGCGTGCTGTCGACTGGAAGCTCGTCGCAACCGGCATTATTTTGCAGATTGCGTTCGCGGCATTCGTCTTGCTCGTCCCAGGTGGACGCGACATCTTCGACGCGCTTGGCCGTGGCTTCGTCCGCATTCTCTCGTTCGTGAATGAAGGCTCGAACTTCATCTTCGGTTCGATGATGGACATCCCGAAGAACGGATTCATCTTTGCGTTCCAGGTTTTGCCGACGATCATTTTCTTTGCGTCGTTGATGGGCGTTTTGTATCACCTTGGCGTGATGCAGTGGATCGTCCGTTGGATGGCGTGGGCAATCACCAAGGTCATGCGCGTTTCCGGCGCTGAAACGACGTCCGTTTGTGCGTCGGTGTTCATCGGTCAAACCGAAGCGCCTTTGACGGTGCGTCCTTACATTTCCAAGATGACGGACTCCGAACTCGTCACCATGATGATCGGTGGCATGGCGCATATTGCCGGTGGTGTTTTGGCAGCGTACGTCGGCATGTTGGGTGGCTCGGATCCGGTGGAGCAGGCTTTTTACGCAAAGCATTTGCTCGCCGCATCGATCATGGCAGCGCCTGCAACGTTCGTCGTTTCGAAATTGCTCGTGCCTGAAGTCGGCGTTCCATTGACGCGCGGCACCGTGAAGATGGAAGTTGAGAAAACCACATCCAACGTCATCGACGCTGCCGCTCAAGGGGCTGGTGATGGTTTGCGACTCGCGTTGAACATCGGCGCGATGTTGCTCGCCTTCATCGCGTTGATTGCATTGATCAACTGGCCATTGACGTGGCTCGGTGATGTGACGGGCTTGGCGGCGATGCTCGGCAAGCCAACCAACTTGGCAACGTTGCTCGGTTACGTCCTCGCTCCAATCGCCTGGATCATCGGCGTGCCTTGGCAAGATGCGGTCACGGTCGGTGGTTTGATTGGCCAGAAGATCGTTTTGAACGAATTCATTGCGTACTCGCAATTGGCTGAAATCATCAATGGCAAAATGGCGGGCGTCTCCTTGACCGAACATGGCAAGTTGATTTCGACCTATGCGTTGTGCGGTTTCGCGAACTTCTCGTCGATCGCGATCCAAATTGGTGGCATCGGTGGATTGGCCCCGGACCGTCGTCAGGATCTCGCAAAGTTCGGTATGCGTGCCGTGCTCGGTGGTTCGATCGCAACGTTGATGACGGCAACGATCGCCGGCGTGCTCACGCAGTTGAGTTAAGTTAGTCTGGTTGTATGAGCCAGGTCATTGTTGTTGGATCTTTTAACGTAGATCACGTGTGGCGATGCGATGCATTGCCATTGCGTGGTCAAACGCTGGCCGGTGAATATTCCACGGGACCAGGTGGGAAAGGTTTTAACCAGGCGATCGCCGCTGCACGTTCCGGCGGCTTGACCACTTTCATTTGTTCGCTCGGCGATGATGACGGCGCTGCGTTGGCGCGCCGCTTGGCGGCGGATGCATCGTTGCAGCTGGTTGCGTTTGATGCAGTATCGCCAACAGGCACTGCCGGAATTTGGGTGGATTCAACCGGTCACAACTCCATTGTCATTGGACCCGGTGCGAACGGCGAACTCTCAGAATCGTTTGTCGCGTCGCATGGCGGAAGTTTCGGCAGTGCACGCGTCGTTCTGGCGCAATTGGAAAATCCCCTGCCCGCAATCACTCACGCGTTGCGTTTGGGTCGCGCGAATAACGTCGTGACGATTTTGAATCCTGCCCCGGCCGTGAAGTCTTTGCCTGTCGAGTGTTTGTCGCTGGTCGACATCCTCACACCGAACGAAACGGAGTTGCAGCTCCTCGCGGATGCGCCGGATGTTTCAGCATCGATGTCCGATGAAGAACTGCATGCGATTTGCCGTCGTGTGTTGCCTCATGGAACGGTGGTTTTGACACTCGGCGAAAATGGATCGTTCGTCTCGCATGGCGATGACTTGCGTGGCGATGCGATGGCGTTTTATCGCGTCGGAATTATCCCGGCGAAGACCGTCGATACGACCGGTGCCGGTGATGCATTCAATGGTGCGTTGGCGGCGACGTTCCGCCATGACGGAGTTTTCAAGGATCGCATTCAGTGGGCGTCTGCGTATGCCGCAATGTCGACCGAATCGCCGGGCGCCGCAATGTCGATGCCGTTGGCGAATGATGTGACTGAACGTTTCGGGGCACGTTTCGGCGCGTAAGACATTGATTCCGCTAAAATACGCGGATGTTCATCGGCCCTCACAACATCGAACCGCGAGTCATCCTTGCCCCCATGGCAGGTGTGACGGATAAGCCGTTCCGTATTTTGTGCAAGCAACAGGGCGCCGGACTGTGCGTGTCGGAGATGACGATTTCGGATCCGCGATTTTGGAAAACCAATAAATCGCGCCACCGCATGGATCACGACGGTGAGCCGGATCCGATCAGCGTGCAGATTGCCGGCACTGATCCACAGATGCTCGCCGACGCCGCGAAATACAACGTCGATCATGGCGCGCAGATCATCGACATCAACATGGGTTGCCCGGCCAAAAAAGTTTGCAACGTCTGGGCCGGTTCCGCATTGATGCAGAACGAGCCGCTAGTCGGGCAAATCCTCGACGCCGTTGTTCGCGCCGTCGATGTGCCGGTGACCTTGAAGATCCGAACGGGTTGGAACGCCGAAAACAAAAACGCTCCCGTCATCGCACGCATCGCGGAATCTGCCGGCATCGCGTGTCTCGCCGTGCATGGTCGCACGCGTGATCAACTCTACAAGGGTTTCGCGGAGTACGACACGGTCGCCGAGATCAAATCGATGTTGAGCATTCCGGTCGTTGCGAACGGTGACATCGACTCACCGCAACGTGCGCGCGAAGTGCTCGATTACACGGGCTGCGATGCGGTGATGATTGGCCGTGCTGCGCAGGGACGTCCGTGGATTTTTCGCGAGATTGCACATTACCTTGCAACGGGTGAGTTGCTGGAAGCACCACCGATCACAGAAGTACGCGACGTGCTGATGGACCACTTGCAGCGATTGCATGTGTTTTATGGCGAAGAAATGGGTGTGCGCATCGCACGCAAACACTTAGGTTGGTACGCGAAGGATCAACCGGGCGGCACGGAATTCCGTTCGGTCGTCAACCGCGCAAGCAATGCGGAAGATCAATCACGCATCACGAAAGATTATTTCGACGCACTCGCCGCTTAGTGTTTCGTGCGCTGGATGTAGCGCGCGCGTTTGTGCGGCCGCATCTTCTCGATGTCGACTTCGATGAGTCCGTCGATCGCATTTTGGAAATCCTTGTCGACGCCGAACGCCAGGAACTTCACGCCGCCTGGCTCGCACAACTCCGTATATTGCTTGTAAAGCATCGGCAACGCAGCACCAAGTGAATCCAAGTTTGAACGCAAAACCTTAAACGCCGTCGGCGCATCCAAGTCCGCAAATTGCGGCGGCGCTTCGAAATAAGCGAACGGTGATTTGGAACGACCGAGTCCATTTTCGCAACCATAATACTTCGCGTAGTACGCAACGATTTGATCGCGGGCTGCTGTTGGTAACGCTGCACTGATCGAAACCGGTCCATACAAATAACGCACGCTCGGATACTGATTGAGATACGCGCCGATGCCCTGCCACAGGTAATCAATGCTGCGACCACCCCAATATTCCGGCGCGACGAAACTACGCCCCAGCTCCATGCCTTTGGCTATGCGCGCGATCGCACCTTCCGAATATTCGAACAGCGATGCCGTATACCAACCTTGGATGCCACGCTCTGCCAAAACTTTCGCACCACGTGCAACACGATAGGCACCGGCGATTTTGAGCTGGTTGCGATCCCACAACACGATGTGCTCATACCACGCATCGAAGACGTCCATGTCCATCGCGCGTCCGGTGCCCTCACCCACTTCGCGGAAAGTCAGCTCACGCAAACGCGCGATTTCCCGCATTAAGTTCGAATCACTTGCAAGCTTGCCGCAGACGATCAAATGACCGTCGGAGGTTTCGCCGAGTGTTTTCAACGTTGCAATTTCTGCCGCGACTAAGTCCGTGTCGACCACATCAATCAACGGCTCTGCTTGCAACTTCGGCGCATTCAACGCGCGCGCATCGAGCTGCTCCAACGTCGAGCGCACCCACACAATCGCATCGCTTGACGACATGTCGGATGGAATCAACATCGGTTCACCAATGCGCAATTGCAAACGACGTCCGCGACGCGAAAACATCTCACGCGCCAACAACGAAGTGCCAATCGATTTGTGAATCGTCGACGCGCCATAGAACAAGACCGAGTTGCGTGCGCGGATTTTGGCCGGCACGATCGGCGATTGCGTGCGACGCGCGAAGCGCACGAAGCCGCGACGCCATGGACCGTCGACGATGCCTTTCAACCCAAGACGCGACACCTCACCCGCCGGAAAAATCACCACGCACTCTTCCGCATTCAACGCCTTCTCAATCGCGTCGACACTTTGCGCACCTGCTTGCCCACCGATGATGCGCACCGGCAAAAACAATCCCTGCAAATTCGTCAACTGCATCAGCATGTCGTTCGCGATGATGCGGACATCTTTGCGCACTTTCGAAATCTGCTTGAGCAACGCGAGCGCATCGAGCGCACCCAGCGGATGATTCGCTACGATCAATGCGCGGCCGGTCTTCGGAATATGTTCGAGTTCCGCGTCCCACGCGTGATGATGCACGCCGAGATAGTCCAACGATGCATCGAGGAATTCCCAATCCTTCAAATCGCGATTTTCGTCGAGGAACATCTGGATCTGATCGAGGCGCGACCAGCGGCTGATGCCGCGGACGATCGGCTTCGTGAGCACCGCCCGCGGTCCCGTGAACCACTTCGGGAACCGTTCTGCGAGTTGTGTTGCGAGGGGTTGCACGGTGAGGACCTGGTTTTGTTGGAGCTTGCCGACAGTGTGTCGACCGAATGCGAACATCCGGTGACGGTTGTGTGGCAATTTGATGACTGGACAACTGTCTAGACGGCAACAAAACCTGAACGTTCGGTATGCTGAAATCGATCTACATTGCACAGGCTCTAAAACTGTGTGAAAATGTGCGGCTAACAATTCATCTCTCTATCCGTATTAAAGGATATTTAAATGTCGAACTACCTCTTTACCTCGGAATCGGTCTCGGAAGGCCATCCGGACAAAATTGCCGATCAGGTTTCCGATGCGGTTCTCGATGCGATCCTCGCGCAGGACAAGCGCGCCCGTGTTGCGTGCGAAACGCTGGTAAAGACGGGTGCCGCCATCGTTGCCGGTGAAGTCACCACATCGGCTTGGGTCGATATCGAAAATCTGGCGCGTAACGTCATCAACGGTATCGGTTATGACAATTCGGATGTTGGTTTTGACGGTCACACCTGCGCCATCATCAACATGCTCGGCAAGCAATCGCCTGACATCGCTGCCGGCGTTGACGGCACTTCGAAGAAAGCGAAGAAGCCGGAAGAAATGGGCGCAGGCGATCAAGGCCTGATGTTCGGTTACGCGTGTAACGAAGCTCCTGAGCATATGCCTGCTCCTTTGTACTATTCGCACCGTTTGGTCGAGCAACAAGCCAAGGTCCGCAAGGCAAAGAATTCGAAGTTGCCATGGCTGCGTCCGGACGCAAAGTCGCAAGTCACGTTGAAGTATGACAACGACCATAAGGTTGTGGGTATCGATGCGGTTGTTTTGTCGACGCAACATGATCCGGGCATTAAGCAAAAAGACCTCATCGAAGGCGTTCGCGAGCACATCCTCAAACCAGTTCTGCCTAAGAAGTGGTACGAGTCTCTGCCTAAGAGCAAGGTGCACATCAACCCAACCGGTATCTTCGTGATCGGTGGTCCAGTCGGTGACTGCGGTCTGACCGGCCGTAAGATCATCGTCGATACGTACGGCGGCATGGCACGTCACGGCGGCGGCGCGTTCTCCGGCAAGGATCCATCGAAGGTTGACCGTTCGGCAGCATACGCAGCACGTTACGTTGCCAAGAACATCGTCGAAGCCGGCCTCGCTGACAAGTGCGAAGTCCAAGTTTCGTACGCGATCGGCGTTGCAGAGCCAACCTCGATTTCCGTCACGACGTTCGGCACTGGCCGCATTCCTGACGAGCAAATCGAAAAGCTGATCCGCGCCAACTTCGATCTGCGTCCTTACGGCATCGTCAAAATGCTCGACCTGATCCACCCGATCTATCAGCCAACGGCAGCTTACGGTCACTTCGGCCGCAAGCCATACGAGCTGGAATACACCGGCATGGACGGCAAGACCGAAAAGGCCACCGCATTCTCGTGGGAGAAGACGGACAAGGCAGAAATGCTGCGTAAGGCGGCAAAGCTCTAATCACTGCTCTCGCCTCTGACTTCGAGATGAAGTTAGAGGTAGAGGTAGACGATCCAGTGAGGGCCCGCGGTTAATCCCGCGGGCTTTTTTTTGAGCGCTGAAAAAAACGAACATTTGTCCATGGACACAAGTTCAACCTTTGAAACACGGTAAATTCGAGAGCGCACTCCCCGCGGCGCAAAAGAAAGGGCGCACCAAGGCGCCCAATCACTACATCGTCTAACTCTACCTCTACCTGCGTTACGGCTTCACGTAACGCATCAACCACGCATCTTCCTCAGCCAACATGTGCAGCAACGACTCACGCGCGCGATAACCGTGTGATTCGTTCGGCAGCATGACGAGACGCGCGTTGCCGCCGAGTCCCTTGATTGCGGCGAACAAACGTTCGGACTGAATCGGAAAAGTGCCTGGGTTGTTATCGTCAGCGCCGTGGATGATCAACAATGCATCCTTGATGTTTTCGGCGTAGTTGAATGGCGACATGTCGCGGTAGACGTCTTTTGCCGTCCAGTAATTGCGCTCTTCGGATTGGAAACCGAATGGCGTCAACGTGCGGTTGTATGCACCGCTGCGCGCGATGCCGGCTTTGAACAAGCGCGAGTGTGCCAGCAAGTTTGCCGTCATGAATGCGCCGTACGAGTGACCACCGATCGCCATGCGATTGCGATCGCCGACCTTCATGTCCACTAACTTGTCGATGGCTGCTGCGGCGTCATCAACCAATTGCGTGATGTAGGTGTCGTTCGGTTCAGCGGTGCCTTCACCGACGATTGGGAATGACGGATTGTCGAGGACTGCGAAGCCACGCGCTAGGAATGGCAGCGGACCCCAGTAGCTGATGTTGTTGAACGTGTACGGCGAACCGGTGACTTGGCCCGCGGCATCGGCAGACTTAAACTCTGCGGGATAAGCCCACATCAACACCGGCAACGGAGCGGACTTACCTGGTTCAAAACTTGGCGGCAAATACAACGTGCCCGACAACTTCACGCCATCCTTGCGCACGTAGTGAATCAATTCCTTGCGGACGTTCGACAACTCAGGGAACGGATTGACGTTGTTGGTCAACGCACGCTCGACTTTGTAGGAAGCTTCGTCGGCGCCTGTTTTGACGACCAAAACATTCGACGGCACCGTCACCGATTGGCGATTGATCAAGATCGTGCGCGCGTCGGGATCAAGCAATGCGACCGGTGCTTCGTAATACGGTGCTTGCGAACGGAACAGTCGTTGCGTTTGCTGCGACTCAATGTCGACGCGATCGAGGAATGGACGGTTGCCCTCTTTCGATGCGCCAGTGCCGACGCGGAACATCGACTTGCCATCAGACGAACGTGCCAAAACTGACTTACCCAACGGCCCCACCATCGTCATTTCAGAACCGGGGTTGTTGTAACTGTCTTCGCTGGAACGATCCGACAAAAGCTTCGGCGCAACATTCGGTGCATCCGGCGCGATACGCCATTGCTTGATCTTGCGGTTTTTCCACCAGTACTCATTGAGCAATGCGAGTTGACCGTCGGACCAAGTGATGCCGCGGTAACGCGAACCCAAACGGGCGAGTTCGCGTGGCGCTGTGGTGAATGGTGCGGATTGCATTTTGACAACATCACGCTCGGTGACTTCCTTCGCAGGATCACCACCATCGAGTGCTTCGGCCCACACCAATGTCGCCGGTGCATCGTTGCGCCAAGACACGTTACGGATGCCGGTGCGCACTGCGTCGTTGCCGGTTGGCAAACCTTCGATCAATGGAACTTGTGCAATTTGCTTGACCGTGTTGCCCTTCAAATCAATCACGGAAACTTCTTGCGGGAATGAGTTCGCGGACACGACGTACGAGAATGGACGTTGCAACTTCGTCACCAAAATCTCCTTCCCACCCGGCGCCACACTCGTGTTCCAGTAGAGGGCGGGCTTGCCGATTTTTTCGACGGAACCAGTCGACGCGTTTGCAATTGCGAGTTGCGTCGTCAAGTAATGTTCGAACAACTTCGCATCATCTTCGTTCGTCAACAAATCCTGATACGTCCGCAGTTGACGCACGCCGGCTTGCGCGTCGGTTTGCTGCATCACCGGACCACTTGGCGTTTGCGGCGCAGGCATGCGCACGTCATTGTTCGCACGCAACGTCAGCAATAATCGCGACGAATCACCAAACCACTCATACCCCGAATCCACGACGCTGTTGAGCGAGACGTTCTTGAGTTGGGTGGCGGTTTGTGTTTTGGCATCCACAATCCATAGCGTGCTTGCACCACTCACGGGATCGACGTTGTTGAACGCGAGCTTCGATTGATCCGGCGACCACGACATCGTCGCGACATTCAAATTCGCAGGCAGTCCCTTGATCGACAGCTTCTTCGCATTCGGGATGTCATACAGCGCAAGGCTCGGATAATACGAGAAGCGACTCGCGGAAAAATACTTCGGATGAATCCGCAATCCCGCCAACTTCAACTCAGGCTGCGCAACCACCGCAATGCTCGGCAAATCCGGCACATCCGCAATCACCGCCATCGTGCGCTTCGGACCCACGGAGAACATCGACGGGCGCGGTGCATCGACGATATCCTTGAGAACCTTCACCGGCTCCTGATATCCCGCCTCCTTCAGAACCTTCGCCGGCTCATTCGCCGCCGCCTGATCCTGCGCGAAAACCGGTGTCGCCAGCAGCCCTAATGTCAGGAGTCCAACGGTCAAACTATGTCTAAGCACCATGCGCGCCCCAAAAATGTTGTGTAACCTTCGATGTTACGTGACTGGCACTTGGTACACCTATGCCTAAAGTACCGTTAGGACTGCAGTTGGAGTTGGAGTTAGAGAAGTGAGTGGCGTGCGGCGAATTGAGGCTGGCTTGTCTCTTTCGGCCAACTTTCAAAGGTTGAATCTCTGTCCATGGACACAAGTTCAACCTTTGAAAAGTGGAATTTTCGGCGCCCCGCGAAAACGCACAGCCGCCGCAGCCAACATACGACCGCGTCGGGTCGCCGCAGAGCGAGAGAGTGTGGAGATGCCCACTAAATCGTCTACCTCTACTATACCTGCTGTATAATAGACCGCTGTCGAGGGGCGCTGCGATGTCCGGATTTTGAGTCCGTGCTGACACCAGGCTCGACACCCTGCCCATCAGAGGCAATCCAACGGCGCCCGTGACTGATTCCCACTTTCTTTCACGGAGCAAATAGATGAACGCCCAAGTTAAGACTTTTTCGCAAGACGGCGATTACAAGATCGCTGATATCACCCTGGCCGATTGGGGCCGCAAGGAACTCGACATTGCTGAGCATGAAATGCCAGGTTTGATGTCGATCCGCAAGAAGTACGCAGCAGAACAATCCCTCAAGGGCGTCCGCGTCACGGGTTCGCTGCACATGACGATTCAAACCGGTGTTTTGATTGAGACGTTGGTTGACCTCGGCGCTGACGTGCGTTGGGCATCGTGCAATATTTTTTCGACGCAAGATCATGCGGCTGCAGCGATTGCGGCGGCTGGCGTTCCTGTGTTCGCCTGGAAGGGTGAGACGCTGGAAGAATATTGGGACTGCACCTTGGCTGCATTGTCGTTCCCGGACGGCAAGGGCGGTTTCCTCGGTCCGGAACTCGTCGTTGATGACGGCGGCGACGTCACGTTGCTGATCCACAAGGGTTATGCGCTGGAAACGGCGGGTGACCGTTGGTGCGATACCCCATCGTCGAACCACGAAGAACAAGTCATCAAGAACTTGCTGAAGCGTGTCGAAAAGGAACGTCCTGGTTTTTGGACGACCGTTGTCCGTGACTGGAAGGGTGTTTCGGAAGAAACGACGACCGGCGTGCACCGTTTGTACCAGTTGTCGCAAGACGGCGAATTGCTGATTCCTGCGATCAACGTCAATGACTCGGTCACGAAGTCGAAGTTCGACAACTTGTACGGCTGCCGCGAATCGTTGGCTGACGGCCTGAAGCGCGCGATGGACGTCATGTTGGCCGGTAAGGTTGCAGTCGTCTGCGGTTACGGCGACGTTGGTAAGGGTTCGGCTCACTCGCTGCGCGCATACGGCGCACGCGTTGTCGTCACCGAAATCGATCCAATCAACGCACTGCAAGCTTCGATGGAAGGCTTCGAAGTGAACACCGTTGAAAGCACCTTGGGCCGCGGTGACATCTACGTCACGACGACGGGTAATAAGGATGTTTTGACGTTGGATCACATGCGTCAAATGAAGGACCAAGCGATCATCTGCAACATCGGTCACTTCGACAACGAAATCCAAGTCGACGCTTTGAAGGAATCGGGCGCGACGCACTTGAACATCAAGCCACAAGTGGACAAGTTCACTTTTGACGGTGGTAACAGCGTGTTCCTGCTGGCTGAAGGTCGCCTGGTCAACCTCGGTTGCGCAACGGGACACCCAAGCTTCGTCATGTCGAACTCCTTCTCGAACCAAACGCTTGCACAGATCGACCTGTGGAAGAACAAGGATACGTATGAGAAGAAGGTGTACATTTTGCCGAAGAAGCTCGACGAAGAAGTTGCACGTTTGCACCTGGAGAAGATCGGCGTCGTCCTGACCCGTCTGACTCCGGAACAAGCGGCGTATCTGGGTGTGGACATCGACGGTCCATACAAACCAGAACATTACCGTTACTAATCGGCGAATCGTCATGAAGACACCGGTCAGTTTCGAGTTTTATCCGCCGAAGACTGACGAACAACGCGCGCAGCTCGACAGAACTGCGCAGCGTTTGGCACGGTTCAAGCCTGACTACGGCTCCTGCACCTTTGGTGCAGGTGGCTCGACTCAGTCGCACACACCACGCACGGTTCGTCACCTTCGTGAGAAGTTCGGCTACAACATTGCACCGCATTTAAGCTGCGTCGGTGGCACGCGTGATGAGTTCCGCACGCTGATCGCCGACTATCTCGATATGGGTTGCGATCGCATCGTGACCTTGCGCGGCGACATTCCTTCGGGAATGGGCGATCCGGGTGAGTTCAAGTACGCGATTGATTTGCTGAAATTTTTGCGTGAAGAATACGGCGATCATTTTCACCTGCACGTAGCGGCTTATCCGGAAATCCATCCGCAAGCACGTAACGCGAAGCATGACCTGCAGAACTTTGCAGCGAAGGCGAAGGCGGGAGCGACGTCGGCGATTACGCAGTATTTTTATAATGTGGATGCGTACTTCCGGTTTGTGGATGATGTCCAGAAAATGGGCGTCGACATTCCAATCATCGCGGGCATCATGCCGATCTCGGATTTTCACAAGATCAAGCAGTTCTCGGCAATGTGCGGTTCGGAAATTCCACGTTGGATTTCTCAGCGCATGGATGCTTACGGTGAAGACATGGAAGCACAGCGCGATTTCGCAACGGAAATGGTTGCGGATCTGTGCCGTCGTTTGACGGAAGGTGGCGCACCGGGCTTCCATTTCTATACACTGAATCTTGCCAAGCCAACCGTTCGCGTATTGGATCTTCTGGATTGATTTCAGGACGTTTCAAAATTTGTTTTGCAGCTTGGGCGATTGGGTTACTAATCGCCCAACCTGTTTATGGGCAGAACTATGCGCGCTACTGCGCACGCGATACCGACCAACTCGCGAATGACTTGACCAACGCGATCACTTCGCAAGACGAAAACTACATCGCGACGTTGTATTACTGGGCGGGTTTCAGCAGCGAAACGGCTTATCGCAAGATGGATGACTTCATCAAAATGTCCCAGCGCACTCTGATCTCCGTCGATCCCATCGGCAGCGGCGTGTCCTACAAACCACGCACGCTCGTCGTTCGCTTCCTGACGGCGGGACTTGGATTTCTCAGTGCGCTGCCACCACCGCCTGTTGAAGACACACCCGAGATCGGACCTTACATCGAAGACAACGATCCGCGTGGCTTGGGTCGTTTGCCCGACTTGCCTCAGGATGACGTCTACGTAGCCGAGCCAACCGCACCGGATCCGTGGCTCGATACCGACAAAGCACTCGCCGAATCGCAACGTAAGGCCGAAGAGTTCGATCGCCAACTGCGCAAGGAACTCGACGCAATGCAACAATCCGATGGTTGGGTGTCGTCGGTGGATGGCGGAGGTTTTGGCACCATTGCGAAAGCAATTCGCGTTGAACAGGAAGAAGGTCGCATTCGCGCGAAGAAGGTGTTCACGGTTTTCGGCGTCATCAAATATGAAGATTGCTACTGGTTGACGGGCGGTTAGCATCAACTTGCTAAAATAGCCGCATCCTATTGATGTGAGCGGCGCGATGAATTACCCCGAGTGGATTTGGCAGAACGGCGAAGTCAAGAAATGGGCGGATGCCACGACGCATGTGATGTCGCATGTGGTGCATTATGGGTCGTCGGTTTTTGAAGGGATTCGCGCCTACGACACGCCGAAGGGTCCTGCCGTATTCCGCTTGACCGATCACATCAAACGCTTGCACGCCTCGGCCAAAATCTACGATTTCGAAATCCCCTACTCCACTGAAGAGTTGGTTTCGGTCTGTAAGGAAATGGTCCGCAAAAATGATTTGAAGGACGCCTATCTTCGCCCGGTTGCTTATCGTGGTTTGGGTGGTTTTGGCTTGTCTGCCGAAACACCCATCGATGTCGTCGTCGCGACTTGGTACATGGGTGCATATCTGGGTGATGGCGTGCTCGAAGAAGGCATCGATGCGTGCGTATCATCGTGGCAACGTTTCGCACCGAACACGATTCCTGCAGGCGCGAAAGCCGGCGGCAATTATCTCTCCGGCCAATTGGTCGCGCGTGAAGCACGTCGTCTCGGTTTCGGCGAAGGCATTGCGTTGGCCTCGACTGGTTTGCTCTCTGAAGGTGCCGGCGAAAACCTCTTCCTCATCTTCGACGGCGTGTTGAACACAACGCCGGTGAGCGCCGCGTTGCTCAACGGCATCACGCGCAACACGATCATCACCTTAGCGCGCGAGATGGGCCTCGAAGTCGTCGAACGCGATCTGCCGCGCGAGTACCTTTATTTGTGCGACGAATTGTTTATGTGCGGCACCGCTGCAGAAATCACGCCAATCCGATCGGTGGATGGTCGTGTCGTCGGTACTGGTCGCGCCGGCGAAATCACGCGCAAGTTGCAGCAGGCTTACTTCGATTTAGTGAAGGGCAAATCGGAAGACAAGCACGGTTGGTTGGAATACGTCTGACACTCGCACTGCGATTGTTCGTGCTGAGTTGGAGTCGGAGTTAGAGGAGTGAGTAATGGGCGCCATTGGCGCCCTTTTTATTTGCGTAACTTGTTGAAGATGTATCGGGATGCGAAAGCACTGCAAACAAGAGTCAGCGCATAGAGAAGCATCGTCATGACAAACGCAACGCGTTCAGACGCGAATGAAATTGTGTCTGGACCGCGCGTCGGTCCGTCGATTGAGCCAGTCGTCAAACCAATGAAAAGCATCACACCGGAATATGCGGCAAGCAAACCTAAGATTAGTAAAGCGATGTAATGCGCTGGCTTTTCTGCTTTCATGCTCATAGTTCAGCAGTTTAAAGTTAGCGGGCTGTTACTAAACCGTCTAACTCTACCTCTAACTCGCCGTCGAAGACGGCCTCGTTTTGTGTGGATCAAAATACAACGAAGCCTCCACACCCTTCGGCGCATGTGGCAACACGGAGACTTCCCAGCCGTACAACGCGCAAAGACGACGCACGATGGATAGGCCGATGCCGCCGCCGTGTGAGTGGCCGACGTGCGTGCCGCGGTAGCCGCGCTGGAACAACTTCGACATGTCGTCGACGGAGAGACCTGGACCGGAATCGATGACACGCACGACGTCGCCTTCGAGGCGCACGACGACTTCACCTTCCGGCGTGTACTTCACCGCGTTGCCGATGAGATTGCCGAGGGCGACGGAGACCGAGGATTCCGGTGCGTTGACGACGAGGCCGGGCTCGCCTTCGAAGCGGATGGTGACGTTTTTGCGGCCGATTTGTTCGCGGTGTGCATCAATCAATTGTTCGCACAACTTGGCGATGTCCACGGAACCCGTGCCGCGTTCGTTTCGTGAAAGCAGCAACATCGAACTGATCAAGTCCGTACATTGTTGTTCGGAACGCTGGATGCGTTTGATGCGGGTCAATGTCCGCTCATCCAACGAAGGCGATGCCATCAATAATTCGACGGCACCGCGGATGACTGCCAGCGGTGTGCGCAATTCATGGGAAACGTCCGCGTTGAATTCCTGATCGCGCTGCACGACTTCGCGCAGACGGTCGGAGTAATCGTCGAGTGCTTGTGCGAGCTGTCCCACTTCATCGTTCGGCACACGCTCGGTCTTGAACTTCATGTCGGGGTCGCGGCTGGATTTTTTGAGATCGGAAGCCAGCTCGGTCACCGGACGCAAAACCGTATTCGCCAGCCACCAACCGACGACCAAAGAAATGACTAAAGAAGCGCCTGCCAAACTCAGCAGCAACATCGTGACGCGGCGCTGGCGTTGAATCGCATCCGTCTGATCGGTGGCTACGAAAAACCAGTACTTCGGATCCTTGCGGACGGCGAGGCGGTAGTTGAAGCTTTTGCCGGAATCATCCAAGCCTTCGACGTTGTAAACGCCGTTGGGAAATTCCGTCCACTCAGGAAATGGAATTTTCTCCGGTTCACTCGACAGGAAACGATACAGTTTGAGGTCGGTGATTTCGCCGAACTGCTTCTTTGGGTTTTTGTAAGAATCTTCAGCCGCGCGATCAAGGATGTTCGTGAGGTAGGTGGTGCGGTCAAGGTCGAGCATGCTACTGACTTTGTAAGTCGTGTAGATGAACGTCGAAACCAGCAATAGCGCCAGCAGCCCAAAGGCCAGGATCAGACGCGTCCGTAAGGTGCGCCTGAAGCGTGTTGCGGATGCTTTCCCCGTGGCCCTTGGAATGCTGGACATTACGACCTAAGCAAAAACCTTACGCTTCCTGTTCCGGCAGCGCGATGCGGTAACCGATGCCGTGGCGCGTCTGGATCATCGCGTCCTTGAATGGCTTGTCGACCAGGGTACGCAGACCGTGGATGTGGACGCGCAAGCTGTCCGAATCCGGCAGTTCTTCGCCCCAGACGCGGGTTTCAATGTCCTGACGGGTAACGACCGCCGGCGAGGCTTCCATCAACGCCTGGAGGATCTTCAACGCGGTTGGGTTGAGCTGCAAAAGCTTGCCTTCTCGGCGGACTTCCAGCGTGTCGAGGTTGTACTCGAGATCGCCGACGGTGAGGACGCGGGTTTGCACGCCACGGCCACGGCGTTGCAGGGCATTTAACCGCACTTCCACTTCCTGCAGCGCAAATGGCTTGATCAGGTAATCGTCAGCGCCGGAATCGAAGCCAGCGAGCTTATTTTCGAGAGAGTCCCGTGCGGTGAGCATCAGGATCGGAGTCTGCTTGCGGGCTTCGTTACGAAGCTTCTTGGCCACTTCCAGGCCATCGAGACCTGGCAGGTTGAGATCGAGCACAATGGCGTCAAAATCGTGCACCACGGCGAGGTGCAGCCCGGTGATGCCGTCAGCCGCGAAATCGACCGTATGGCCACGTTCTTCCAGAAAATCGCCAAGGTTTGCCGCAATGTCTTGATTGTCTTCAATAACCAGAATGCGCATGGGGTTCCTTTTTTGTTTTTGTGGGTGCATTTAACAATACGGCACTCATTTAACATTTGGAACCATTTGTTAAATAAAAAAACCCGGACGACCTGAGCCATCCGGGTTCAAAAAGGCAATTTGCCCCGATACCCGCGCTACGCGTGGCCGAAAATTCGGACTGACGGGCCGACTTTCCGGGGAATTCGTAGCGTGGAAGATCGAAGCTAATGGGGTCTCAATTAAAATTCTGTTAACGGCATTCTGAACGCCAATCTGAATGATCTAACTATTTGATTATCTTGCGGTTTTTCTTGACTGCAGCCGTGCGTGTAGGAGTTTTCCGAACGAGGAAATGACCTTTTTGCGCTGAACGGGCGGACGCCTTGTCGGTCACGTACTGGATGATCTCGCCGGCGATATCGAGACCCGATGCGGATTCGATTCCTTCGAGGCCAGGCGACGAATTCACCTCGAGAACCAGCGGTCCCCGTTTCGATCTGATTAAGTCTACACCCGCCACTTCGAGGCCCAAACTCTGTGCGGCGCGGATGGCCGTTTCCTTTTCTTCCTTGGTTGGCTTGATTCCCTTGGCAAAACCTCCGCGATGCAAATTCGAGCGGAAATCTCCCTTCGGAGCTTGGCGGCGCATGGCGGCAACCACTTGATCGCCAATCACGAAGCAACGCAGATCAGCACCTTTCGCTTCTTCGATGAACTCCTGCACGAGGAAGTTCGCATACAAACCGCGCAACGCTTCAATCACGGACTTCGATGCGGACAACTTCTCCGTCAACATCACGCCGGCGCCTTGCGTGCCTTCCGTCAACTTGATGACGTGCGGCGGTGGTCCGAGCATTGAGAGCAAGTCGGCGGTGTCGTCGGGATTTTCGCCGAACACGGTCGTCGGCATGCCAATGCCCTGACCGCACAGCAACTGATGTGTCCGCAACTTATCGCGGGCGCGCAGAATATGCTCCGCCGGATTCGGGGTATACGATCCCATCATTTCAAACTGTGTCAGCACCGCAGTGCCGTAGCGCGTGATCGATGCACCGATGCGTGGGATGACCACGTCGACGTTGCGGATGGCGCGACTTTTGTAATGGATTTGAATGCCATCATTCGCGATGCGCATGTAGCAACGCAGCGGATCCAGCACCCGCACGATATGTCCCTGCTCGCGCGCCGCTTCCACCAAACGTCTCGTCGAATACAACCGCGTATTCCGCGACAAAATCACAATCTTCATTTCTCTTCCTCAATCCCATGTTGCACGGTGGTCGGCATCTCGCGTCCACACAGGAACGACTTCACCGGATCCACCGTAAATCTCTTGCGCATCGCTGTCCGTCCAAGCAACATCGGGAACGCCATCTTGCCGCGGTGACATAAATTCATTTCCACCTCGGCCTCAATCCCACCCAATACCAAGGGTGTCCTGATAAAAACTCTCTCACTCATCTTGCCACCGGAGTCCCGCACACCACGCCGATCCACGATCTTCGCATGCGCCTCGATGACATCCGGGAATTGCGGACCCGTCACGATCTTAAATCCGACCCACGGCTCTCCCTGCTCGACGAACTGCCATTGGTCGTCCACGTGCAGCGCGGAAGTGCGCGCGCCCGTGTCCACTTTCACCATGATCGCGGGGATTTGCAGACCGGGAAGGCTGACCCATTCGCGCCAGCCGATCATTTTTTTGGGTAACGCCATGCATCAACTCTTGTAGAAAAAAACTCGGCTCACCCCAATCAGCGGATGAGCCGAATTCCATTTGCTTCGACCGAAGCGTTAACGATAACCGCTACACGCTAAAGCAATGTGACGGATTAGAAACCGAACGTCGCGTAGACGGTTGCTTGCTGCGCGTCCTTCTCACCCAGACCTGCTGCCAAGCCAACGTCCGCCGCGAAACCGAGCACTTTGGTTTTCGCCCCGATGTTGATGACGGCGTAGTCACGGTCAAAAGCCGGTGCCGGCACTGCATAGCGAACGCCAGTGGTCATCGAAGTTGCATGCGCTTGCAGTGCGTCCTTCTTGAACTCACGGTTGTACGCAATGCTCGCGTAAGGTGCCATGTGCGGCGTCAAGTTCATTTCCATCTTGTAGCCGATGCGACCGGCCAAAGACTTCGCGGTGACGTCGTCATACGACAACGCCGTCGACAACGTTGGATCGGATTCGGTGTAGCCATCGGACTTCGCGCTTTGCGAAACGACGCTCAGGAATGGACCGTGCTTCAACGCACCCTCGCCCATCATGTAGCCGCCTTGCGCACCCACCGTGATGTTGCTGCCATCGCGTGAGCCGCTATGGATGCGCGTGACCGGACCGAGAGCGATCTTGCGATCAACGTTTGCGCTGGTCTTCGAGTAGCTGACTTGCGCTGCGCCCCATGCACCGTTGCCTTCACCGTAGCGGAGGTATGCGCCGAGAGTTGTGTCCTTCTGGTCAAAATTACCCGCCGACTCACCAAACTTATTCGTTTGCTTGCCGAAACCAACGAACGGTCCGAACTTCAACATGTTGTCGCCGAATGTGCCACCGACCAGCAAGCCAACACCGTCGCTATTGAATTGCTTGCCGTGGTCGTAGCGGTTGAAATTACCGCGGACATCTGCCCAGACCTTCGAGCCGGAACCGGACGCGCCGAACACGCGATCCGCACGCGAGGTACCGACATTCAATGCAGCCTTGCTGACCATTGCTTGTTGGTATGGGGCCGCAACCATTGAGTATGCGAGTTGCGCCATGATCGTGTGCGTCTTGCCCGTTGGGTGGACGCCGTCAGCAAACAAATACGATTCCGATGCGCCAGGTGCAACGTAGTTTGCCGGTGCACATGTCAACGAGGATGTCGCGCCGCAAGCCGTACCCGTTGTGTTGGTATAGCCAAAAGCCGCCGCATTCGCCTTCACTTCCCGCAGCAACGAGAAGGTGTCGACCGGAATGATATTGACGCCTGCTGCTTGTGCACCGGCAAGCAATGCTTGGTTATAGGACTGCGAACCACCGGTTGCCGCGCCAATCGTCGCAGCGCCACCGGCCAATGCGGTTGGCGTCATACCCAGATCAGGCAAGATTGGCAGCAAAATATACTGCGCACCCGCCGCCTTCAAGGTTGCAAGTGCGGTCACTTCGGATTGCACGGCAGCACCGATGGTTGCTTGCGCTGGTGCACCACCGAGAACGGCAAGCATGTCGTTACCGCCGGCCCATACCGAATACAAGGCGTTCGGATCGGCCTTACCGCCGTTCGCCTTCAAGTAATTCGAGACTTGCGTGGTCACCGAAGGAATCGGACCCAACGCACCGGTGACGTCAACGCCAGCGCGCGCACCGCCGACTGCATAGTTGCTGCCACCTTGATTCGATGGATTCAAATTGATGCCGTATTTCAAGGCAAGTTGCTCTGACCAAACCAAATAAGGGTTGGTGGTGAACTTGCCGACGACTGCAGCACCGGAACCTGCTTGTTGAATCAATGCAGGACGGAAGTAACCGGAGTCAGTCAAGCTGTCACCAAAAAAAACGACGTTGCTGAATTGTTGCGCAGCTGCCGGCATCGCAGCGGTCATCAGCGCGGCGGCAATCAGGGTATGGCGGAGTTTCATTGGGAAAGACCTCGAGGTCGTTTTTGACGAATATGTGAATACTATCGGAACACCTAGCGGGCTTGATTGCAAGGTGCATTGGTCATGCTGCGGTTTCCGTGCTTTTTGAACTTCACGCGCATGGGTGGTCATGCGAGAATAGAGGGCATGAAAGTGCAATTGAACGGCGACTGGCTCGAACTGAAATCCCCCTGCTCCGTCGCTGAGCTTCTGGACCGCCAGAACTTAACCGAACGACGCGTCGCGGTTGAGATTAACGGGGATATCATTCCGCGCAGTGAACACGCGAACCACTCCATCAACGACGGCGACCGCATCGAAATCGTGCATGCGCTGGGTGGTGGGTAATTTTTGATTAATGGGACATCCCTACATTGACTGACTCCAAAGACATTCTCAACATCGGCACCCGTTCGTTCCATTCGCGTTTGCTGACGGGGACGGGCAAGTTCAAGGATCTCGACGAGACCCGCGCTGCAACATTGGCTGCCGGTGCACAGATCGTGACCGTGGCAATCCGCCGCACGAACATTGGCCAAAATCCGGGCGAACCCAACTTGCTGGATGTTTTGCCGCCTAACGAGTTTACGTTGTTGCCGAACACTGCGGGTTGCTACACCTCCGACGATGCCGTGCGCACTTGCCGCCTGGCGCGCGAGTTGCTCGATGGTCACAACTTGGTGAAGCTCGAAGTGCTGGGTGATCAACGCACGTTGTATCCCGACGTCGTCGCGACGCTGGACGCTGCCGAGAAGTTGGTCGCTGATGGTTTCGAAGTGATGGTCTATACGTCGGATGATCCGATTTTGGCTAAGCGCCTGGAAGAGATTGGCTGCGTTGCCGTGATGCCTCTGGCAGCGCCGATCGGTTCGGGCTTGGGTATCCAAAACAAATACAACCTCCTCGAAATCATCGAGAACGCAAACGTGCCAATCATTGTTGACGCAGGCGTGGGTACGGCATCCGATGCATCGATTGCGATGGAACTCGGTTGCGATGGCGTGCTGATGAATACGGCAATTGCCGGTGCGAAGGATCCGGTGATGATGGCGACCGCGATGCGTTATGCCGTTGAAGCGGGTCGCTTGGCTTTCCGCGCGGGTCGCATTCCACGTAAGCGTTACGCGAGTGCGTCGTCGCCTGTCGATGGTTTGATTGGTTGATTGAATGAGCGAGTCGCATAAGCCATCGCAGCCTTATACGTCGACGGAAGGGCATCGCCCGATCCGCAGCTTCGTGTTGCGACAAGGTCGTTTCACTGAAGCGCAGCAACGTGCGTTTGAAGAACAATGGGCGCGATTCGGCATTGATTACACCGGTGCGCCGCGTGATTTGTCGGCAGTGTTTGGTAACTCGCAGGAACTTGTGCTTGAGATTGGTTTCGGCAACGGTGAAGCGTTGCGGTTCGCGGGTGGCAATGAGCCGACGCGTAACTTGATCGGGTTGGAAGTGCATGCACCGGGTGTTGGTCGCTTGTTGAATGCATTGGCGGAAGATGATCGTGCGAACGTGCGTGTCTATCATCATGATGCGGTTGAAGTGCTGACGAATGAAATCGCAGACGGATCGCTGGATGAAGTGCGGATATTTTTCCCGGATCCGTGGCATAAGAAGAGACACAACAAAAGACGTTTGGTGCAACCCGACTTCGCGGAGTTGTTGGCGCGTAAGTTGAAGATCGGTGGTCTGCTGCATCTCGCGACCGATTGGGAACCGTATGCCGAACATATGTGGGATGTGCTGGATGCATCCGACAAATTTGCAAATCGCGCTGGACCAAGGGGCTTTGTTGAGCGTCCATCGTGGCGTCCGCAAACGCATTTCGAAACGCGCGGACAGAAGTTGGGTCACGGCGTCTGGGATTTGCTTTACGATCGCGTGCAGGACAGTTAGCCTAAGGCATGGATAGTCAACTCGCGCTGACGACGGATATGAAGCTTGCGCTTGCGCTTGTCTTCTTCACCAGCGTGATGTTCCTGATCGAGAAAGTGCGATCCGATGTGGTCGCACTTGTCGTTCTGGTGGTGCTCGGATTGACCGGGCTGGTTGCACCTGAAGAAATTTTCAACGGCTTCAGCTCCAACGCTGTGCTGTCGATCATGGCGACCATGATCATGGGCGCAGGTCTCGATCGTACCGGTGCATTGAACCGTGTCGCGGAGTGGATCTTGCATCGTGCGAAAGGCGACGACAGCAAATTGATGTTGCTGACAACGGGTCTTGCGGGTTTGCAATCAGCAGTCATGCAAAATCCATCCGTCATGGCGTTATACATGCCCGTCACTTCACGCATCACGGCATCCTCCGGTTTGACGATGAAGCGGATGTTGTTGCCGTTGGCTTGCGCGATCGTGACCGGTGGTGCGATCACGATGGTCGGTACATCGCCGTTGATCATGCTCAACGATTTGTTGCTGGCGGCGAACAGTAACTTGCCTTCGGGTGCGGCGACGATCAAGCCGTTGCAGATGTTTTCGACGTTGCCTGTGGGTCTTGCTTTGCTCGCATTGACGTTGGGATATTTCTATTGGCGCTTGCGTCGACTTGAAGCACAGAACCGTGTCGTCGGCGAAGACGTTACGCCAGTGCGCGCGCAGAGTTATTTCAGCAAGGTCTATGGCATCGATGGTGACTTGTATGAGTTGACCGTCACTGCGGATTCGCCTTTGGTCGGCATGAGTTTCGGTGAAGCGGAGATGATGCACGGCGCGCCGCGTTTGCTAGCGTTGAAAACCGAAAAGGACACCCGCGTTGCACCTGCTGCAGACACGCGCATCTGGACCGGCAGTGTCATCGGTGTGATGGGAACGCAACGGCAGGTGGCGGATTTTTCGCTCAATAACATGTTGCGCATGAGCACGCGTTTGAAAGTGCTCGGTGATTTGTTCAATCCATCGCGTGCAGGTATTGCTGAAGCGGTCATTCCTCCGACGTCTACATACATTGGCAAGGATGCGCGTGAGCTTGGGTTGCGCCGTCAAGATGGTCTGAGCTTGCTGGCGATCAACCGCGACCGCAAAATCATCACCGACAACGTCAAGGATGAAGATATCCGCGCCGGCGACATGTTGGTGTTGCATGGTGTGTGGACGGATCTCGCGGACGTCGCGAAGAAGAAGGACCTCGTCGTCCTCACCGATTATCCCAAGGCGATGCAACGTCCACATAAGTTGAAGATTGCGCTTGCGATTTTTGCGATTGCCATGTTGCTGGCATTGTCATCGCGTTTGCCGGTTTCGATTGCGCTGATGACCGGTGTTGCCGGCATGTTGCTGACCGGCGTGATCAGCATCGACGAAGCGTATGCCTCGATTTCCTGGCGCACCATTTTCTTGATGGCGTGTTTGATTCCGTTGGGTTGGGCGATGGACTCGAGCGGCGCCGCTGCGTGGCTTGCAGGTCACTCGATTGAACAGCTGCCATCGGGGACACCGCCGTGGGTGATTCAGTTCCTGGTGGCTTTATTTACGATGTTTTTCTCGTTGGTAGTCGGTCATGTCAGCGCGACGATTATCATGGTGCCGATTGCGATCAACATCGCGTTGGCGTCCGGCGCGGGACCGGTTGTGTTCGCATTGACGACGGCGCTAGCCGCATCGAACAACTTCATGACGTCATCGAACCCGGTCATTTCGATGGCGATGGGTCCTGCAAATTACACGACCAAACAGTTATGGGCCGTCGGCGCACCACTCGGCTTCCTGTACCTGATCGTGGCACAGGCCGTGGTGAATTTACTCTTCTAAGTAGATGTAATCGCCTTCGACGCGAATTGGCACTGGCAGCAAACTCTCACCGCGGCATGGACCGGCAAGGCACTCGCCCTTCGCCATTTCGAACGATGCACCGTGCGCCGCGCACACTAACAACTTCTCAGCACTGACGAGGAATTGCCCCGGCGCCCAATCCAACCGGCGGCCCGCATGTGGGCAAACGTTGAGATAGGCGGCGTAACCGTCGTCGGTCTTGCACACGATGATCGATGACGCGATGCCTTCGACGTCTCCTTCGCATTCAACCGCTTGCGCGTCCGGCCACTCTTTCAGGTCAAAAATCTGCTTCACTCAAAATCCTCCAACGTCAGATCACTTATGATGCCAGCAATTGGTTTTTTCGTCATTTCATACGAATGCGTGACGCAAGTCGCGTGAATTATGCGAGAATTCGCACAGCAGTGTTCGATAGGACTGGCAATCGCCGGTGGGTGCTGTAACTTTTTTAATTAACCCGCTCGGGTTGCATAACTATTCTAAGGAGTTGTTTGAAATGGGAATGATCTCTGAATTTAAGGAATTCATCGCCAAGGGTAACGTCGTCGACCTGGCGGTCGGTGTCGTGATTGGTGCGGCTTTTGGCAAGATCGTGTCGGCTCTTGTCGATGGCATCATCATGCCGTTCATCGGCATGTTGACCGGTGGCGAAAGCGTTTCGGATTGGAAGCACGTGCTGTCGCCTGCCGTGATCGAAAACGGTAAGGAAATCGTTGCTGAAAATGCGATCAAGTACGGTGAGTTCCTGCAGTCGATCATCAACTTCCTGTTGATCGCGTTCGTGATCTTCATGTTCTTGAAGGCTTACAACCGTATGCGCGCTCCTGCGGCCGAAGAAGGTCCAGCAGAAGATACGTTGTTGCTGCGCGAAATCCGTGACAGCCTGAAGCGTTAATCATTTCGGGTTGGATTGACGCGCGTTCGTCAAACCCCAACTTCTGACATGTTCCAGGAAACCCCCGGCTTGCTATGCTGGGGGTTTCTTGCTTTGAGTGGAACCGTTTCTATGTCCGTCGCATTGAAGTCCCGTCTCGCCAGTCTCGCTCTCGCCGTTGCGCTGGTCGATCCCACCTCAGTTCTTGCAGCAGAGACGAAAATTCCCGCGGCATCAATCACCGTCGCTGAACAATTGCGCGACCGTGCGTTGAAGGACAACACGGGCTATGAAATCGTTTCTTCGTTGACGACGGAAGTCGGTCCGCGTGAAGCCGGCGGTCCCAATGATCTCAAGGCCGTGGAATGGGCGAAGGCGAAATTCAAGGCATTGGGCTACGACAAAGTTTGGACGGAACCGGTGACTTTCCCGAAGTGGGTGCGTCATTCTGAGTCCGCCCGTGTGCTCGGCGCGAATGCGCAACCGTTGTACGTGACGGCATTGGGTGGCAGTGCTGCGGGGGATGTCACGGGTGAAGTGGTGCGTTTTGAAAGTCTTGAAGCTTTGCAAAATGCGCCGGCGGATTCCTTGGTTGGCAAAATTGCATTCATTGATTTCGAAATGAAACCCTATCGCGACGGCCGTGATTACGGGAAGGGTTCTCGCATTCGCAATGGCGGTCCGGCTGCAGCGATGTCGAAAGGCGCGATTGGTTTTGTGATGCGCTCGGCGGGCACGGACTCGCATCGTTTCCCGCATACGGGCATGACGCGTTATCCGGCAGAAGGCACACCGATTCCTGCCGCTGCCATGTCGACGGTGGATGCGGAGCAATTGACGCGTTTGTTGAAGCTCGGTCCGCAGCAAGTTCATTTGAAGCTCGATTGCGGGTGGGATGGTGAGTTCACTTCGTACAACGTCGTTGGTGAAATCACTGGTCGCACGAAGCCGAAGGAATACGTGGTCATCGGCGGTCACTTGGATTCATGGGATCTCGGCACAGGCGCTGTCGATGACGGTGCAGGCGTCGCGATAACGATGGCTGCCGGTGCGTTGATCGGTCAGTTGCCGAAAGCCCCTGCCCGCACGATCCGCGTCATCGCGTTTGCGAACGAAGAGCAAGGTTTGGTCGGCGGCAAAGTTTATGCGGCGAATCATGTAGGTGGTCTGAAGAAGCATCAGATTGCGGCGGAAAGTGATTTCGGCGCGGGACGTATCTATGCGTTTGTCACTTCGGCTCCTCCATATGCCAAAAATGCCGAGAAGCAAATCCTCTCCGTCCTCGCTCCGTTAGGCATCGATGGCGGTGACGGTACAGGCGGTCCAGGTCCGGATCTGATTCCATTCGCCGAGAAGGGTTTGGCGTGGGCATCGTTGCGTCAGGACGGCACGGATTATTTCCATCTGCACCACACGCCGGATGACACGTTAGACAAAATCGAACCAGCCGCCTTGGCACAGAACGTCGCGGCGTATGCAGCGTTTGCTTACTTGGCTGCCGATGCCGAAGGTGACTTCGGCAGTGCGCCGAAGCCGGATGCTGCTTCCGGGAAGAAGTGATTTCGCGTCGTGCGCCGAAGCCCGATCTGGCATCCGGGGAAAAGTAAATTTGCGTAGCTTTTCAAAAGATGAACTTGTGTCCATGGACAGAAGTTCATCTTTTTTTGAGGTGAGATTTTCCGCGCGTACGCCTTAGGCCTTTTGCCTTAAGCCTTCGGTCTCGCCGATTGCGCCAGCAACACCGCCGTCGCCGCAGACACGTTCAAACTCTCTACGGCACCGCTGCCTGGAATCGAGATCTGCTGGTCAGCGAGTTCCGCCAGCGAACGATCCATCCCCTCGCCTTCCGCGCCAATCATCCACACAACTCGTTCGGGCATGTCGACAGCAAACAATGACTCGCCACCATCGACGACAGTCGCAAACACCGCGAACCCATTGCGCTTCAATACCGTGATGCCATCCAACGTCCGTTCCGGCAATCTCACCAACGACACCGACTCCGCGCCACCTTCGGCAACACGCGCAGCAGCGCCCGACACGTTGATTGGATCGCGCGATGGAATTAATACAGCTGCGGCACCGAAGTGTGCACAGGAGCGCAGGATCGCGCCGAGGTTGTGCGGGTTGCCAACGCCATCGAGCCAGACCAAACACTGCGGACCCGCAGGCAACTCATCGAGAAAATCCTGCAACGGCAATTCCGGCTGACGCAACACTTCTGCAACGACACCCTCGTGATGCTGGCTTTGCGCCAACTTCTGCAAGTCAGTTTCGTCGACGAGACGGTAGCCGACTTTGTTTTCGACACACCACGCAAGCAACGGCTTCAACACTGACAACCGATCTTCCGTTAGATAAACCTTGCGGATGGCTTCAGGACGCTTTTCGAACACCGCTTGGATCGCGTTCAATCCATACAAACGAACTTCATTGCGTGACGGACGCGCAGGCGCAGGTGAATCTGCGCGTGGCTTCGACGGTGCGCGAGGTGCGGCGGGTTTACGCGATTGCCATGGATTGTTCATCAGGGTTCCGTCATTGGTGCGTTGATCGTATCAACGGGCGCCGTATTGATCTCGAGACGGTCGATTTCCTTCGTGATCGTCTGCGGAGATTTCGTGAAGCGTGCCAACAAATTGTAGAACACCGGCACCACGAACAGCGACAGCAACGTCGAGAATGCCACACCAAAAACAATCACGATGCCAATCGTCTGCCGGCTCGCAGAACCGGGACCGCCGGCGAGAATCAAAGGCACGGCGCCAACGGCCGTTGCAATCGATGTCATGAGGATCGGACGCAGACGTACCGTTGAAGACTCAATGATCGCCTGAAGAATCGTGCGTCCCTCATCGCGTAATTGGTTGGCGAATTCGACGATGAGAATGCCGTTTTTGGCGGCTAGACCTACGAGCATCACGATACCGATTTGGCTGAAAAGATTCAGCGAGCCGCCGCTCAACCACAGCCCGATCAACGCGCCGAGCACGCCGAGTGGAACAGTCAGCATGATGACAAATGGATGCACGAAGCTTTCGAATTGCGCGGCAAGCACGAGATAAACGATCAGCAGCGCGAGTGCGAACGTGATCATGACGGTGCTGCCCGCTGCATTGAATTCGCGTGACTCGCCCTTCCAGTCGATCTGTGCTTGCGGCGGCAAAACTTCACGCACCAACTCGTTCAAGTCATTGACCGCTTGACCCATTGGATAGCCCGGCGCGAGACTTGCGCTGATGGTGATCGCACGCAGACGGTTGAATCGGTTGAACGTCATTGGCTCCGCGGTATTCCGCATCGTGACCAAATTGCTCAGGGGAATCATCTGGCCAGTTTTCGAACGGACTTGGATTTGCTCGAGATCGCTTGGCTGCAAACGCTCGTCCCGCATCGCCTGCAAGATCACGTCGTACTCTTCACCCGACTGCACAAAAGTCGTCACTCGCTGACCGCCCAGCATCGCTTCCAACGCTTGACCGATCGCGGATTGACTAACACCGAGATCAGCTGCACGCTTGGGATCCACGGCGACCCGCAACTGCGGCAACGTTTCCTTGTAGTCGGAATCAGGGCCAACAATGTTGGGATTGTCCTTCAAGCGATCCAGAATGACGTCGCGCCATTGCGTGAGTTGCGCGTAATCAGGACCTTGCAAAACGAGCTGCAGTGGCTGACCACGCGTACGAACCAAACCACCGCCGACTTGTGGTCGCGCTTGCACGCCACGCAATCCTGAGAGTTCCTTGCGCAAACTATCTGCGACGTCTTGCGTGGATTTTTCACGGTCGCGCCAGGAGTTGAGGAACACCATGATGCGTCCGACACTCATGTCGCCACCACCGCCACCGAAGCCACCGGGCACGCGCGGATTGTAGCGGACGATGTCTTTATCAGGTCCCGTGTACTTGGCGAGAATGTGCTCTGCTTCCTGCACTTGCTTCACGGTGTAATCAAAGCCCGCGCCTTCCGGTGCGTTCAACACAACACTGAAGCTTCCGCGATCTTCCGCGGGCGCCAATTCGCTTGGGACGATTTTCATCAAGCCCCACACTGCGGAAAATGCAAGCAGCATCGCGATACCAAACAACCATGCGTGGGAGATGACGCGGGAGAGTATGGCGGTGTATTTTTTGGTAATCCAATCCACGCCCTTGTTGAATTGGCGGACGATCCGAATGGACTTCTCTTCGGAATGCGGTCGCACGAGTTTCGAAGACATCATCGGCGTCAGCGTCAACGCGATCAATGCGGAGATCGCAACGGCACCTGCCATCGCCACCGACAACTCACGGAACAGACGACCCGTGTTGCCCTCCATGAAACCAACCGGCAAAAACACCGCCACCAACACCGCCGTCGTCGCAATGACCGCAAACGCAACCTGTTTCGTGCCGCGAGTCGCCGCCAGCAAACGGGGCTCACCTAAGTCGGCGCGACGTTGAATGTTTTCGAGAACGACAATCGCATCATCGACCACCAACCCGATACAGAGAATCAACGCGAGCAACGTCAATAAGTTGATCGAGAATCCGAACACGTACAAAGGAATGAACGCCGCGATCAAACAGATCGGAACCGTCACGGCAGGAATCAACGCCGCACGCCATGAACCAAGGAACAGCCAGATCACGATCAAAACCAGCACGATCGCTTCACCCAACGTCCAGTACACGCGCTCGACCGCCGCTTCAATGAACTGCGTAGTGTCGAATGCGACGAAGATCTTCATGCCCGGTGGCAACGTCGGCTGGATTTGTTCGGCGGCATCGCGTGCAGCGCGCGCGACGTCGAGGCTGTTGGCGGTGGAGGTTTTGACAATGCCGATACCAATGTTCGGCTCGCCATTGGATTTGTAATATGCGCGGCGTTCTGCAGTGGTCAGCTCAACCTTCGCCACATCGCCTAGCCGCACGACGTAACCATCGTCGCCCTTCTTCAACGGCATTTGCGAAAAATCTTCAGCGCTTCGGTAATTGCGCTCAACGCGGATCGCAAAGTCGCGCTCGGCGGATTCAATTTGACCGGCGGGAAGCTCGACGTTTTCGGCGCGTAATGCAGCGGAGACATCCGAGATCGTAATGCCACGCGCAGCCATCTGATCGCGATTCAACCACACGCGCATCGCATAACGTTGCTGACCACCGATCATCACCGATGCAACACCGTCAATGGATGAAAGTCGATCGACAATGTAACGGTCCGCGTAATCCGTAAGATGCAACGAATCCATGTTGGTCGAACTCATGTTCAACCAGAGGATCGGATCCGAGTCACTTTCAACTTTCGAAATTTGCGGTGGATCCGTTTCTTCCGGCAAACGACCGGCAACTCGGCTGATGGCACCACGCACGTCGTTCGCCGCCGCTTCAATGTCACGGCTCAAACTGAATTCGATACTGACCGAAGCGCGCCCTTGCTGGCTGCGCGATTCAATTGTGTTGACGCCTTCGATGCCGGACAGTGCATCTTCAAGGACTTGCGTCACGCGTGTTTCAACAACGGCCGCGGATGCCCCTGGATAGGAAACGGATGCAGAGACAATCGGTGGATCAATCGCCGGCAGTTCACGCAACGTCAAACGCGAAAACGCCATCACCCCCAGCACGATAATCAGCAAACTCATCACGGTCGCAAAAACCGGACGGCGAATGCTGATATCCGAAAGCATCATTGCGCAACGGCCTCGGCGACCGGTGCCTTACCACCAGGGACATAAGGGGCAGGTTTAATCGTGCTGCCTTCCGTCATCTTGCCGACACCATCGACGACGATTTTGTCACCCGCCATCAATCCATTCTTGATCTCGACTAAACCGTTTTGGCGATCACCCAGCTCAACTCGCACGGATGACACTTTATTTTCGGCGCCTACACGGAACACGGAACTATCCGCACCGTTCTGAACGACTGCAATTTCCGGCACGCTCAACGTGTTTCGCGTTTGCTGCGCGATATTCACTGTCAAAAGCATCCCCGGCCGTAATTCCATTCCCGGATTCGCAAACCTCGCCCGCACCGTGCCGGCACGCGATGTCGGATCAACACGCGTCGCCAAATTCGTGATCGTGCCGTTGAATGGTTTATCAGCGAATGCTTGGCTCGTTGCGACGACGCTCTGTCCAGGGCGAACCAAAGGCAACTGCACTTCAGGCACCGGAAAGTCAACGAAAACTTGCGAAATATCATCAAGCGTTGCGATCTCGGTACCCGGCGTAATCAACGCACCCGGCGAGATGTTACGCAATCCAAGCACACCCGCGAACGGCGCCCTTATGACGCGATCACTCAAATTTGCACGGATCGTGCTCACGCGTGCCTTCGCTACTTCCAACGCCGCACGCTGAGTATCAAGTTGCGCCGCCGACACGTATTGATCTTTCGCCAACGCCGCGTAACGGTTATACAGCGCCTGCGCTTCACGCAACTGCGCCTGAGCCTCGGCCATCGATGCGTCCTGTTGCTGACCCGTCAGCGTTACCAATGGCGTACCACGGCGAACAAACTGCCCGCTCGAGAAATGCACGCGTGATACCGTTTCGCTGACTTTCGCGGCAACGGTCACCGATTCATTCGCAACGACGGTTCCAAGCGCGTTCAATCGATCCGTCCATTCGCTGTTACCAACTTCCAAAACAGTCACTGCGACAGGTCGATTGCGGTCGCCACCGCCACCAGGGCCGCCCTTGCCTGCACCGCCTTTCGCATCCTCCTTGCCACCGGAACATCCGACGATGAGAGCGACTGAAAAAACCCCAACAACAACGTGACGAATAAATGGACTCATAGAGGGCAATTATAGGGGGCTTTTCGTAAGGGTCATCTCAATGTCAACGCACCGATGCCCCAAACGTTGACCGCGCGCGCAAACAGAAACGCCGATCTTTCGACCGGCGTTCCAATTCGTGTAATGCGTGGAGGAATTAACCTTCCCACTCACCCAACGATGCGAGACCGTTCGCACGTGCACGTGCGTAAACAGCTTCCTGTGCAGCACCGACGTTTGCGTTCATGTCTTCCGACCACTTCTTCAGCGCAGCCGATTGCATTGCGCGACCGTACGAGAACGTCAGCGGCCAAGGTTGCTCGCCCATCGAGTTGATGGCATTCAAGTGAGCCGTTGCCTTCTCATCCGATTGACCACCGCTCAGGAACACGATGCCAGCAAGCGTAGCAGGAACGGTTGCACGCAAGCAGTGCAGCGTTGCACCGGCAACTTCTTCCACCGGTGCTTGATCAGGACACGTCGAGCCCGAAATAACCATCGAAGCCTTCAGCACGCAACCTTCCATCATCACGTTGTGTTCGCGCAATGCGTTGAACAACGACAACAGAGTTGCTTCCGTCACGTCGTAGCACGTATCGATGTCATGATCGCCATCCATCAAAACTTCCGGCTCAACCATCGGCACCAAACCTTGCTCTTGGCACAGCGCTGCATAGCGGGCCAAAGCGTGCGAGTTCGCGTCGATCGCTGCTTGCGATGGAGCGTCTTCGCTGATGTTGATCACAGCGCGCCACTTCGCAAAGCGTGCACCGAGCTTGTAGTACTCAGCCAAACGATCACGCAGACCGTCCAGACCGTCGGTCACAACTTCACCTGGGAAGCCAGCCAATGGAACCGTGCCCTTGTCGACCTTGATGCCCGGAATCACGCCGGAATCCATCATGACCTTGGCAAAAGGAGAGCCATCCTTCGTCGACTGACGCAGGGTTTCGTCAAACAAAATTGCGCCCGAAACGTGATCGCTCAGGTTCGGCGTGGTCAGCAGCATTTCACGGTAAGCGCGGCGGTTCTCTTCCGTGCACTCAATGTTGACGCCGTCAAAACGCTTCTGAATGGTGCCCGTCGATTCATCAATCGCGATGATGCCCTTACCAGGTGCCACCATCGCCAAAGCGGTTTCCGCCAGTTGCTCGATACTCATGTAGGTACTTTTCCTTCGTAATCTGCCGAAATTGGTCTAAACGCATAAAAATTGCGCCGCAATATTATACCCTGCATAGGAATGCATTGCCATCCGCGTTTTACGAAAAATGTCTCTAAAATCAATGATTTCCGACGAATTCAGCCGTGAGAACGTTTACAGCGAAGCCAAGCCCACCGCCTTGCCGTCCAAGCCGACTTGAAGCAGTCGCAATGTGTTCGTCCCACCGCGGCGGTCCATTTCGTCGCCGTTCGTCACGATGATCTGATCGCCGACGTTGAGGTAGCCGAGGTCGAACAGCTGCTTCGTGGCGAAGCGGGTCGCCTCGCGGGCGGAGATGCCGCGGTAATCGAATTTCACCGGCTGGACATCGCGCATCAAGGTCATGCGGCGGCGGGCGGCATCGTAGCCTGACATTGCAAAGATGTTGGCGGTGGAGCGGTAGCGCGAAAGGAAGCGCGCGGTGCCACCGGTGTCCGTCATCGCGACGATCGCGCGCACGTTGATGTGCTCACTGAGGAACATCGCGGCCATGGCGATGGCTTGGTCGGCGCGTTTGAGATCGCGCTTGGCTTTCTCGAAGTTAGTTTCGTTATGGAATTGGCGTTCTGCACCGAGGCAGATCCGCGCCATCGCTTCGACGGACTTCACGGGGTATGCGCCCGCGGCACTTTCCTGCGACAACATCACCGCATCGGTTCCGTCGATGACCGCGTTCGCAACGTCGAGCACTTCCGCACGCGTTGGAATCGGCGATTCCACCATCGACTGCAACATCTGAGTTGCCGTGATGACGATGCGCGATTGGTCGAGGGCTTCGCGGATGATCTTCTTCTGGAGACCGGGCAATTCTGCGTCACCGATTTCGACGCCGAGATCGCCACGCGCGACCATGACGACATCGGAAGCACCGACGATTTCAACCAAGTTCTCGATGGCTTCTGCGCGTTCGATTTTCGAAACCATGTGCGCATCCGAACCGAACGACTGCGCGACACGGCGCGCCTCATTCATGTCCTCTGCATTACGGCAAAAACTCACCGCGATGAAGTCCGCCTTGATTTGCGCCGCGACGCCAATGAGTTCCTTGTCCTTCTCCGTCAGCGCACCCAGTGACAAACCGCCACCGAGCTTGTTCAAACCCTTGCGGTTGCTCAACACGCCATTATTCTGCACGGTTGTGTGAATCGTGTCGCCATCAACGCGATCAACGAGCAACTGCATCATGCCGTCATCGAGCAACAGCAGATCACCGGGCTTCACGTCCTGCGGCAAACCGAGGTAGCTCACACCAACTTGAGTTTCGTCACCCGGCGGTGCGTCTTCGCGCGCGACCAACGCAAACTTATCGCCGGCATTGAGCATCACTTTGTTATCAGCAAACGTTTCGATGCGGATTTTCGGACCTGGCAAATCGCACAGGATACCAACTTCCTTACCAACACGTTCCGCAGCAGCACGCAGTGCTTCAGCGCGCGCGATTTGACCCGACGGATCACCATGCGAAAAATTCAACCGCACCACATCCACACCGGCACGCAGCAAATCATCGAGCACACCCGGTGCATCGGTTGCAGGACCTAAGGTTGCAAGAATCTTTGTACGGCGGGCGACGGGTTGGTCATTCATGACGGCGGTTACTCCAGGTGAATATCAAAAACTATCACCTCCCAATGTAACCGCCATTTGAATACGATTGCGTTACAGAGCGATTATCCGCCGCGTTTCGTCAACGCGGCGACGGCAGGAAGAGTCTTTCCTTCCAGAAATTCCAGGAACGCGCCGCCACCGGTCGAGATGTACGAGACATCATCGGCGATGCCATATTTGTCGACCGCCGCCAACGTATCGCCACCGCCGGCAATCGAGAATGCCTTCGACGACGCGATCGCACGCGCCATCGCTTCCGTGCCCTTACCAAAGGCATCAAACTCGAACACACCAACTGGACCGTTCCACACGACGGTGCCTGCCTTCTTGATGAGCTCCGCGTAAATTGCAGCCGTCTCCGGTCCAATGTCGAGAATCATGTCGTCGTCACCGACCGCATCAACAGCCTTAATCGTCGCGACAGCATCCGCCGCGAACTTGTCAGCCACAACCACATCAACCGGCAAAGGAATCGAAGCGCCACGTGCATTCGCGTCCGCCATGATTTTGCGCGCGGTATCGAGCAAATCCATTTCGACCAACGACTTGCCGACGTTGTAACCCTGCGCCGCAATAAACGTATTCGCGATGCCACCACCGACAATCAGCTGATCAACTTTGCTCACCAGCGAGCCAAGCAATTCCAACTTCGTCGAAACCTTCGAGCCGGCAACGATCGCAAGCATTGGACGTGCAGGATCTTTCAACGCCTTATCCAAAGCATCCAACTCCGCCATCAACAACGGACCACCGGCAGCGACCGAGGCCTTCAACAACGCACCATGCGTCGAAGCTTGCGCGCGGTGCGCCGTACCGAACGCGTCCATGACATACACATCGCACAACGCGGCGTACTTCGAGGACAACGCTTCATCGTCCTTGCCTTCGCCAACATTCATGCGGCAATTTTCGAGAAGCTTCACTTGACCCGGTTCGATGGACACGCCATCGACCCAATCCTTGACCAACTCAACATCAGTGCCAAGCAATTCACTCAAGCGTGCAGCGACTGGCGCCAACGAATCCGCTTCACTCCATGTGCCTTCCGTTGGACGACCCAAGTGCGACGTCACCATGACTGCGGCGCCCTTCGACAAAGCTTCCCGAATTGTTGGAAGACTGGCAGTGATGCGCTGCTCGGATGTGATGCGACCATTTTCGATTGGCACATTCAAATCCTGGCGGATGAGAACACGCTTTCCTTTCAGATCCAGATCACTCATGCGAACAATGGCCATGCCAAAAACTCCTTCAATCAACGGACGCGCGTGGGCGCAAATGCAGTTATTTTAAGCCACATTGAACGGACAAGTTAAAAGTTCCTTAATTACGTCACGCTGTTAACGTGCGCTTTGGGATAATTATGATTAACTCTTATCGCAAACCAAGGAAGTGAGAATCATGTCTACCGTTACCCTGCAAGGAAACAACGTCCAAGTCGATGGAACGCTCAAGAATGTCGGCGACACTGTCGCGGACTTCGAATTGGTCGGCGCGGACTTGCAACCGATCAAGCTCAGCGACTTCGCGGGCAAGAAGAAAGTGCTGAATATTTTCCCAAGTGTTGATACCGGCGTGTGTGCGACTTCGGTGCGTAAGTTCAACGAATCCGCGGCGGGTCTCGATAACACCGTCGTGATTGGCATGTCGAATGATTTGCCGTTTGCGCAGGCACGTTTTTGCGGTGCTGAAGGCATTGAGAATGTCAAAATGGGATCGCTGATGCGCAACTCGTCGCTCAAGAAAGATCTCGGTGTTGATATCGCCGATGGTCCTTTGGCGGGTTTGGCTGCACGTGCAGTCATCGTGCTCGATGAAAACAACAAGGTGCTGCATTCCGAACTCGTTCCGGAAATCACCAACGAACCCGACTACGCGGCAGCGCTCGCTGCGGCCGGTCAATGATTTGAAAGTTTGAGGTAATTACGTATGAAGTCTGTTTTTTTCGCAGTGGCACTGGGTGCTTTGACCATCGTTGGCGCAACTGAAGCGCAAGCGCAATCCGTGCGGTTCAAGGGCGAGACGTCCGGCTCCCGTGAGTTGCAAATTGCAACGATGCAGAAGCTAGCATCCGTCTACACGCCTGCGACCAAATGCGCGAAAATGGATCTCGTCGAGCCTCATATCATTGCAATGCAACCACAGCTCGGCAAGGACAAGAAGCCGAACGGCAACTTCCGTATCAAGGAGCGTTGGGATGCAACGGGTTGCGGCAAGAAGACTTCATGGGATGTGATCTACACGCCGCAGAATAAAGGCACGAAGATCGACATCACCAAGTCAAAGTAAACGAAAAAGGCGAGTTCAAATGAACTCGCCTTTCTTCTTAAAGCCTTGCGACAGATTTAGCGCGCCGGTGCGGCCGATGGTTGCGGCGGCACTGGGTTCGCGAAATAACCTGCGATGTTCCAATTGTTCGGCGTGCCTTCGTGCAAAACGACGAGTTCCACGTTGGCACCGCTGTTCGCAAACATCGTTTGATACTGGACGGCCATGTAACGGCCCTTCGGCGCGTTCGCTTCCGTTGGTGGATTGACCGGACCTGCGCCAACGATCTGGCGACCCTTGACTGCACCGTTCTTCGATTGGAACGTGCCGATGACTTGGTCAAACTTCTGCGTGCCCAGGCTCTTCTTGAACTCCGCCGAAGTCATACCCAAGGCTTGCGCAAACTGCTTGTTGTCCAACGCAGTCACGAAGGAATTAGCTTTCGGCACTGTTGCGTCCAGTGCTGCCTTCAAAGCAGGATCAATTTGCTGCTGTTGCTGTGCCTGAGGCTGAGCTTGCTGTGCCATCGCGAACGCAGGAACCAAAGCGAGACCTGCAATCAATGCGACTTTCGAAAAGGGTACCATCAAAAAAACTCCGGTTTCAATTCGTGCGCGAATCGGCACACATGCTTCCGATTATAGGGATATTTCGCCAAATCTATCACGGTTCGGCGAAACGATTGCCTTACATTCAGCCTTCGACAATTTCCGGGTGGAAAATCAATTCAGCTTGTCCGGAATCGTGAACGAGAATGACCGCATTTTGTGCAAATTCGACACAAAGCTGCGTGGCTTCCTCACGGTCCATGGGATGAACAAAAAACCCATCTTCACGCCAACTCTGATCTTGCGCTTCACCGTAGGCGCCGAGTAAATTTTTGCCTCGACTCAACAGCTTCTCCGCAAACTGATCATTCGCACGATGGTTGATCGCGAACGGACGCTCTTCGCCGAACGGATTCCAAGCCGTCGCAATGACACCGGAGACGCCGCGGATCTGACGCTGCAACCGTGGATTGAACGAGCACGCCCCATCCATCGGCACATCCGTATGACCCTCAGGATCTTCGATTACGTAACGCGCTTCGCGGTACGAACGCAAAATTTCTTCTGACAATTTCATTGGATCACCGGCACTCCCAAGTTACGTCCCCCGTGCGCCCCACTCAGTCCCAGTCCATAACTCAAACTGCGACCGATGCGAGTTGCGTACATCTGCATTTCTTCCGCGGATTCCGCGTCAAGAATCTCGTTACTTGTATCTTTCCATAACTCGAGCCATTGATCAAAATGTTCGAACTGAATGCCCTTCCCGTGATGTTCACGCATCGGATTGCCGCGATACGTCTGCGACTTCAGCGCCACTGACGACCAGAACGAAACCAGCAAACGCTTATGCTCCGGCCAATCATGCACCGCTGCATTGAACACCGGCCCAAGCGTCGGATGCACTTGAATGCGATCGTAAAAAACATCCACCAACTTGGTGATCGACTCCATCGACAGGGGAAGCTTGTGTTGCGTGTCCATGATTCGTTTTTGCAAAAATCCAATAAATAGGTATCTCAAATACCATTTTAAACAATTTGCGCCGGTAGATGCGAAAACGGTCGCCTCGCAGCGACCGTTCTCTTCATCAAAGCATCGCTGCGATTACTTAGCTGTGATGACCTTGCACATTTCCAGGCACTTGTTCGAGTAGCCCCATTCGTTGTCATACCACGAGACGAGCTTCACGAACGTCTTGTCCATTGCGATGCCGGCTTCGGCGTCGAAAATCGACGTGCGCGTATCACCACGGAAGTCCGTTGCAACAACCTTGTCCGTCGTGTAGCCGAGAACGCCCTTCAATGCGCCTTCCGACTGCGACTTCATTTCGGCGCAGATTTCGTCGTAGCTCGCTTCATTTTCGAGTTCAACAGTCAAGTCGACAACCGAGACGTCCGACGTTGGAACGCGGAACGACATACCCGTCAGCTTGCCATTCAATTCCGGCAAAACGACGCCCACTGCCTTCGCAGCACCGGTCGAGGATGGGATGATGTTTTCGAGAATGCCGCGACCACCGCGCCAGTCCTTGCTCGATGGACCGTCCACCGTCTTCTGCGTTGCCGTTGCTGCGTGAACCGTCGTCATCAAACCGCGCTTGATGCCCCACTTGTCATGCAGAACCTTCGCAATCGGTGCCAAGCAGTTCGTGGTGCACGATGCGTTCGAGATGATCGCTTCACCGTTGTACTTGTCGTTGTTCACGCCGTAAACGAACATCGGCGTGTCGTCCTTCGAAGGAGCCGACATGATGACCTTCTTCGCGCCTGCATCGATGTGCTTCTGCGCCGAAGCCTTGTCCAAAAACAGACCCGTCGATTCGATGACAACATCCGCACCGACTTCATCCCACTTCAGGTTCGCAGGATCGCGTTCCTGGGTCAGACGGATCTTCTGGCCATTTACAACCAAATCGTTACCGTCCACCGACACATCGGCGTCAAATTTGCCGTGCACCGAGTCATACTTCAACATGTAAGCCAGGTAATCCGGTTCCAGCAAGTCGTTGATGCCCACTATCTGAATGTCGTTGCCGAAATTCTGGATCGCCGAGCGGAACACATTGCGGCCAATGCGGCCAAAACCGTTAATACCAACCTTAATCGTCATTACGCCTCTCCCAAGTGGGCTTCTTAAAGTGCCCGTATTTTAACCGATTACAACTTTCGGCACTGTGCCCCACTCGCCATATCCAGTAGTCTTATGCCTATGAAACCGTTTACAACTCTGCTTTTGTTTTTCTCCCTTTTCGTTTTTCCCATTTCTTCTGCTTTTGCTTGGGGCGGACAAGGTCACCGCATGGTCGCGCAACTTGCGCAGGAGCAACTGACGCCGCGCGCATTGGCGCAGGTGAATGATCTTTTGAAAGGCGAAAAAACACCGACGATGGCCGGCGTCGCCAGCTGGGCGGATGAACTGCGGGATACCGATGCGGCTCTTTATCGCAAGACGGCGAAAATGCATTACATCAACTCCGGTGAAGATGGCTGCATCTATTTCCCTGCGACTGCATGTAAGGACGGCGAGTGCGTCGTTGCAGCGTTGACGAATTATTCGCGGGTTTTGGCGGATCCACGTGCAACACGTGAAGCCCGAACTGAAGCGTTGAAGTTTGTCATCCACTTCGCCGGTGATGTCTACCAACCTTTGCATGCCGGCAACGCGAAGGATAAGGGCGGCAATGATATCCAGCTCCGTTACAACAACGAAGGCACGAACTTGCATCGATTGTGGGACAGCGGGATGTTTTATTACGAACATCTGAGCGATGAGGAATATCTCAATCGCTTACGTCCGCTACAGGCGCAGCTGATCGCGCTGGATGACATGCACAAGAATTCCGCTTATTGGGCGCAACAATCCTGCCGCATCACACAGGCTCCGGATTTCTATCCTGTGACTTCCCAGCTGATGCCGGAGTACATCCAACGCTGGCGTCCGGTTGCGGAGATGCAAGTGGTGCTTGCCGCGCAACAGCTTGCAGACATCCTGAATCGCGTCTTGCGATAACGACTGTTATTTGTCAGCAGCCGTCTGAATCGGGCGGTCGTGCAAGATCGCATCGACAATCGGCGTGAGGGTGTTGAGCCCTGCTCTCTTGCCGAACTCGAGCGCGTCCTTTGGTGACAATTTGCCTTCGCGGTGTGCGGCAATCGCCAGGAGTGCGCCGGCTCGGTCACCGGTTGAGCAGTGAACCAAAACACCTCCACGTGCGCCACGCAACGTATCCCACAGCTTATGGGCGTTGGACGGCGTCAGGTTGCTGTGATCACCGACAGGAATCTCCACGTAATTCAGACCAGCCGAGCGAACTTCGCTACCTTCATCGCGCAATCCAAGTTCACCGGCTGGACGCAGGTTGATCACCGTTTTCACGCCGGCGTCCGCGACATTTTTCCAAGCTTGTGGCATCGGCTGTCCCGAGGTCATCAGTGCCAACGTTGGGCGCTTTAGATTCGGCAAAAACTGCCGCAGTCTCTCATCCAACGTCGAAATGTTGTAGACGGGATTTGTCGGCAAATACGTCGTGGTGCGAGTTGGTTCTTTCAGGTCGGACACGCGCACTGGCGTCGTCGACGTCTGAGGCACGACTGGCGCGTCGTTCACTGTCGGCGTTTGCGGCACAACGGGTGCATCCTTCACGGGCGGCATTGCGCTGACTGGCGCTGAAGTTTGAGCCAAAACCGGCGCTGCCAGCGCGCAAAACATGGAAGCAACGAGGACTTGTGAAGCTTTCGTCATTTTTTCTGAATCAGTGATTTGTCATCCTCGGACATCTTGCCATATTGCTGCTGAACAATTTTTCATGAATTTGATGGAAATTCTGCTCGCACTTGCGTTTCTGCTCGTCGCAATTCTTTATTCGTCCGTGGGTCACGCGGGCGGCACGGGTTACCTGACTTCCATGGCACTGCTGGGCTTCTCGCCCGAGAGCATGAAACCAACGGCAATCGTGTTGAATATCGTGGTCGGCGCGATCGGACTTTTCCGTTTCGCCAGCGCAGGTCACATCAAGCTGCGTAACGTCCTGCCATTCGCGATCGCATCCATTCCGGCCGTGTACTTCGCGACCAAAATGCACTTTACTGCACCGAGCTACGCGCTTGTACTCGGCATTCTCATCATGATCGGTGCGATTGGCATGTTCGCTCAGGCTGAGCGCGCGGATACTTTAGATGCACGCGCGGCGGTCAACAAGATGCCGATGCTCGCCGCAATATTTGCGGGCGGTTGCATTGGACTTTTCAGTGCGATGACGGGTACCGGTGGCGCGGTGATTTTGACGCCGCTGATTTTGCTGGCTGGATGGATGCCCACGCGTGAAGCGTTCGGAACGTCCGTGGTCATCGTGTGGCTGAATTCGCTGCTGGCATTTTGGATGTTGGAGGCTCCAACTTATCCGTCGCAATTGCCGTACTGGGCGATCATCGTCGCGATCGGTGCGTTGATCGGAACGCAACTGGGCATTCGGGTCCTGTCGACCCGAACGCTGCGTTGGATGGTTGGCGCCGTGATGGTCATCGGCGCCGCACGTCTGTTGTTACTCGGTTAGAGCTTGTTCGCCGCTTCGACGACCTTGTCGACGGTAAAGCCAAATGCGTCAAACAGTTGATCCGCCGGCGCCGACGCACCGTAACGCGTCATACCGATCGTTGCACCGTCGAAGCCAACGTACTTCGCCCAGAAATCTGCGGTGCCTGCTTCAATTGCGAGGCGCTTGCGGACATTCTTCGGCAACACGGATTCGCGATACGCTTCGTCCTGGCGATCGAACACATTCGTCGATGGCATCGAAACAACGCGAACCTTATCACCGAGTTGCGCGGCGGCATCCATGGCGAGTCCGACTTCCGAACCTGTCGCAATCAAAATGATTTCCGGCGCACCGTTCGAATCCTTCAGCACATAACCACCGCGCGCGATGTCGCTCAGTTGTTGCGAGGTGCGTGGTTGGTGGGGTAGATTTTGGCGAGAGAAAATCAAGCACGACGGACCATCCTTGCGCTCGATACCTGCTTGCCACGACACGGCGGATTCCACCGCGTCGCACGGACGCCAGACGTCGTTGTTCGGGATGTAACGCAGCGATGCGAGATGTTCGATCGGTTGGTGCGTTGGACCGTCTTCGCCCAAACCAATCGAGTCGTGCGTGTAGACGTGAATCGCACGTGCGCCCATCAGCGCGGACATGCGTACTGCGTTACGCGCGTAATCGCTGAACACCAGGAATGTCGCGTCGTATGGAATGAAACCACCATGCAACGCGAGACCATTGCTGATCGCCGTCATCGCAAATTCGCGCACGCCGTAGTAGATGTAGTTCGCGTTTGCCGCATCGCTGTTGACGGACTGGCTGCCCTTCCACAACGTGAGATTGGAGTGTGCCAAGTCAGCCGAACCGCCCATCAATTCCGGCAGCAACGGCGCGAAATGTTCGATCGCCATTTGCGAGGCTTTGCGCGATGCGACAACTGGACCTTCTTCCTGCAACTTCGCAGCGTAGGCATTCGCGTCGTCATTGAAGTTCGCCGGCAAGTCACCCTTGATACGACGTGCAAGTTCTGCACCTTCTTCCGGGAATGCTTGCGTGTAAGCGTTCAGTGCAGCATCCCAATCAGATTGTTGTTTCGCGTGACCTTCAGCGTCGCGCCAGCCGTCATAGATCGCGTCAGGAATTTCGAAAGGACCATACGTCCAGCCGAGCGCTTCGCGCGTCTTCGTCACTTCTTCTGCACCGAGCGGTGCACCGTGCGACGATTCCTTGCCGGCCTTGTTCGGCGAGCCAAAACCAATCGTCGTCCGCGTACAAATCAGCACTGGCTTGTCGGTGACCTTCAGCGCCGCATCAATCGCATTCTTGATCGCATCGGCATCATGACCATCGACACCACGAATCACATGCCAACCGTAAGCTTCGAAACGGCCCGGCGTATCGTCCGTAAACCAACCTTCAACGTTGCCGTCGATCGAGATGTGGTTATCGTCCCAAAACGCAACCAGCTTATTCAGTCCCCACGTTCCCGCGAGCGAAGCGGCTTCATGGGAGATGCCTTCCATCAAGCAACCGTCACCCATGAACACCCAGGTGCGGTGATCAATGATGTCGTGACCATCCTTATTGAAACGGTTGGCAAGGACCTTCTCAGCCAACGCAAAACCCACCGCATTCGCGAAACCTTGACCCAATGGACCGGTCGTCGTTTCAATGCCGTGAGTAACAAAATTCTCAGGGTGACCCGGTGTCTTCGAACCGAGCTGACGGAAATTCTTTAACTCTTCCAGCGGCAAATCGTAGCCACTCAAATGCAGCAACGAGTACAGCAACATCGAGCCGTGACCATTCGACAAAACGAAACGGTCGCGGTTAAACCAATCGGGATTCGCCGGGTTGTGCTTCAGGTAATCGGTCCACAGGACCTGTGCAATATCTGCCATGCCCATGGGCGCGCCGGGATGCCCGGAGTTGGCCTGCTGGACGGCATCGATGGAAAGGAAGCGGATGGCATTGGCTAATTCGCGGCGACTTGGGTTCGACATGGAGATCTCTTGGGCTGCAAAAAAAGAAGCTGTCAACGCATCGGCACTGACAGCTTTCCATTTTCGCACGTTTGGATTATTCGCGCCCCTTGTCTGGTGGATACAAGGGCGGTAATTTCGACGCTTTTCGCGTTTCCGGCTTGCGCCAGCGAGGTCCCGTGGCGAAAACACGGCGCATTTCATTTGTGACATCGGTCTGTTTCGTGGACGTCCAGCGCGACCGGTGCCAATAAGCCAGGACTTTCGCCTGTTCGGGATCATCGAGTTGCGCGATGACATCATCAAGGTTGCGGGCTTTGTTTGGCGCCGCCTTGATCAACGCCTGTTCAATCGCATTCGCATCCTGCTCGAGGATTTCCGACCAATCGTTCTGTTTTCGGGCACGTTTCCAGATCATGGCGTACCACCTTGTTGCGAGAGGCGGCGAATGTATTCGAGATAAAACTTCGCGCGCAACAATCCACCCGGATCATCTTCGACCTTTCGCAGGTCTTCGTTGAGTTTGCCGCGTGCAACCTTCTCATCCGGCGTGTAATGCTTGCCGGTTAGTGGGTTGATCTCGTCTTTTTTCTTCTCGGCGTCTTTCTTCTGCGCTTCGCGGCGTTGACGCTCCAGCTCTTCGCGCGCCTTGCGCTCTTGATCGCGCTTACGTTGCTGCGCTTCCTGTTGCTTGCGCAACTCTTCGGCGCTCGACTTCTGTCCTTGTTTGGTCGACGGTTTCTCAGCGGGCTTGTTGAACGAATTGACTTGCGACTTCAACGCGGCTTCAACGAGAGCCTTATTGATCTTGGCATCCGTATTCTTCGGATTGCCGGCGATCGCCTGATCGTAAGCCTTGATGGCTTCGCTGTACTTACCCATTTTCGCGAGCGAATTTGCAAAGTTGTAGCGATGTTGCGGTGTCACCAAAGGCTCATACAACTGCGCCGCAGTTTCGTAGTCGCCGGCTTTATATGCGGCATCGGCCTTTTGGGCTTGAATGGCATTTTGTTGTTGTTGCGTACGCCACGCGGTTGCCGACGGCACGCCCTGTGCGACTGCAGTCGACGGTGCAAACATCGGGATCAACGCGAACACAAGTACCACCGCAGCTGCTTGGCGTCGGCGAAACGCGAATAAGCCAAGCAGAAGGATGATTGGAATCAGCCAAAACCCATTGTCCTGCCTCACGAATCCGTTGCGGATGTTGAGCATGCGGTTACTGGATTTCGCAGACGCGGTGGTGTCGAGCGCGAGTTGCTTCAGATCGCTGTCATTGGCCGTGACCGTGGCGTAAGTTCCGCCACCCGCGTTTGCAACGGCTTCCATCGCACTGGTGTTGAGCGAACCATTCGCGCCCACACCCGACACGGACACAACGAATCCCTGCGCGCGAGCACGACGTGCAGCACTGACGGCAGCGTCATCCGCATCGGTCGCCAGCAACCAAATCACCCCACTGGATTGACCATCGCGACGCATCAAGTCAACGGCGTAGTCGATGGCGGCGGCTGGATTTTTGCCATTACGTGGCATCACTTCCGGCGACAACTGATCGAGAAATACCGAAGCGTTTCGTGCATCTTCCGTCATCGGCGTCACAGTGAAAGGCTGCTCGGTGTACGCGATGAAGCCAAGCGTGCCTTCCCACTTCGACATGACTGCGGCCATTTTCTGATGCATGACCAACAACCGCGAAGGTTGAATGTCATTCGACAAAACATCCGACGACATTTCCGCCGCCACGACAATCACGCCACCGCGCTCCCACAATGGCTGTTCGGACTGGCGGAAACTTGGACCTGCCAATGCAACGATGGTCACCGCGAGCAAGCACGACATCCACACTACTGCGGCGATACCGCGAGTGGCTTTGGGCTTTTCGAGTAATGCATCCTGCAAATGCGGATCCACATACTGGGTCCACACGCTCGGTGCGCGCGCGGAACGCAACATCAACCATGCGATGACGGGAATGATGGCAAGCAACAGCAGCCACATCGGACGCAGAAACAAAAACGGTGCCGGATCGAAATTCATGCAATCCTCCGTTTCAGCAAACCGTTCAACAGGAATGCAGACAGCGCGAAACCGAAGGCGAGCGACAACGGCCAGTAGTACAAGCTGATGACCGGACGGACGGTTTTCGTTTGACGCGTGATGGGTTCGAGGCGTTGAATGTCGTTGTAGATATTGAGCAATTCCTGCGTCTCACGTGCACGATAGAACTTGCCGTTCGTTGCCTTCGCCATGCGTTGCAACGCCGCTTCATCAATGTCGACTTGCTGGCCGCCAATTGGAATTCGGAAGCCAAACAAAGTCAGGGATGGATCGTCGCCGAAACCGATGGTGTAGATTTTGACACCCGCCCTTGCAGCAATGTCGGCCGCTTCGTCGGGCGTCAAACGTCCTGCCGTCGTGTAACCATCCGTCAGCAAAATCACGACTTTCTGCGGGACATTTTCCTCATCCAAGCGCTTGACTGCCAGTGCAATCGCATCACCGATGGACGTCGCCGGACCGGCCATCGAATGCGCGGTGCTCGCGAGTTGTTCGTTGACGGTTTTCAGGTCGCGCGTGAGTGGCGTCATGACATAGGCATTCGTGCCAAAAACAACCAACCCAATCCGATCGCCCTCGCGCTGATTTAGGAACTCACCCAACACGGCTTTCGCAGCGGTCAAACGGTCTACATGCTCTGCACCGACGATCATGTCTTCGGAGCTCATGCTTGCTGAGAGGTCCAACACCATCATCAAGTCTCGGCCCAACGCAGGCGGATTCACCGGCGGTCCGTAGACGCGTGGCAATGCTGCGGCAACACACAGGCACGCCCATGCAAGCCAGGCCAACAAGCCAGGCCCTTTCCCTTTGCCGAGCGAAAATCCGCTCTGTACGTTTTTGACTTCTTCATATGGCACACGCAACGCAGCGACGCGCGCCTTCGCAGCCGGTACGAGTAAATACACAAGCAACGGCAGTGGAATCAGCCACAGCAGTTGTGGCAATTCAAACGTGATGTCGCGCCAGTTCGGCAGCCAAAACGCCTCAAACATCGCGCACCCACTTCACGAAACGATCCCTGGCAATGTTTTGTAACGCATCGGCTTGCATCGGATCAACATTGCGACGGAAGCCACCATCGAGGAGCAGTTCGCCCATGACACCGTTAAATGGTTGACCCTTCATGCCCTTGTTCAGAACGCCCAACCACTCCGCGCCTTGCAGCTGCTCAACGTCCTTGTGTTTCGTTCTCGCGGCACGCCTCAGCAACTCCGACATCCGCCCGATGCGTTCTGCCTCTGTCGCACCTTGCGCAACGTCATCATCAAAAAACGCCCGCACTCTCGCAACTCTCGCCTTTTCCTTCCGACGCCACCATGCAACCAGCAGCGCGCACAGCAGCACGGCGATGATCACGCCCCACCAACCCGGCGCAAGCGGCCACCACGGAACCGAATCCGTCGCGTGAATCGAGCGCAATGGCAAATTGACTTCCGCCAAAATCATCACGCCACCATGGACGGCACACGTCCCAGTAGATCCATCCACGCATCGCTGTCATCAGCAGTCGATAACGCGTAGAAACGCACACCCCGACTTTGCAGGCGTGTCCGTGCTTCCTCAATCGGCGCAGCGAACTGCTCATCCCAAGCGTCAACGGTACTCTCAGCGTCCAAGTTCAAATTGACGCGTTGACCCCCAACATTGAATGCCACTTCGCGATGCGGCGGCGCGATCTCCAATGGATCCGTTAGCGCTAACACAATGACTTCACTGTGCTGTGCCAATGCCGACCAATTCACCAGAGGTATCGCCGCGATGCTTCGTGTATCTGCCAGAACAATGACGCGAGTACCTGGTTTCGCCACACGAATCGCATGCGCGATCGCCATCTCCAAACCCAAATCATCTTGAGGTGGTTCCGAGTACCAACGTCGCAACGCATCGAGCACACGCAACACTCCGCGCGTCCCGCTCGCTGGCTTCACCGGTTCTTCGCGAACGCTGCCACGCAAAGCGGCAACACGGTCACCATCGCGCAACGCTTGCCACACTGCGAGTGCACCGGCACGCGCCGCTTGCACCGACTTGTATCGCACACGCGTCCCAAAATACATCCGCTTCGACGTATCCGCTACCAACAACGTCAAACGTTCGCGTTCGGCTTGAAACACCTTCGTGTGTGCCTTGCCAGTTCGCGCCGTGATTCGCCAGTCCATGTGCCGCGCATCATCACCATGCTGATATTCACGGGACTCTGCGTACTCCATTCCGCGCCCACGCAACGGCGACAGCGACGGACCGGACACACTGTGCCGACCACGCTTCGCTGGCTCGCGACGCAGGACAACCTCCCGCATGGAAATCAATTCCGCGAGCTCGGGCGTCATGCCATTGGGTTGGTTCAATGCTTCAGGCATTCAAACGAACTCGCCGTTACGGCAGCGGAACAGCTTTCAAAATTTCCTTCACCAGGCGCTCGCCATCCCAGCCTTCAGCCGTCGCTTCATAACTTGGCAAAACACGGTGCCTCAACACATCCACGGCCACCGCACGAACGTCATCCGGCGTCACGAAGTCACGCCCCTGCAGCCACGCATACGAACGCGCACAACGCTCCAATGCGATCGTGCCACGCGGGCTCGCGCCCCACGCGATGCGACGCTTCAAGGACTCGTCGTAACGCTCCGCAGTACGCGAAGCATGCACAATCTCAATGAGATAGCGCTCTACAACATCCGAGAGATGAATGTTCAAAACTTCCTGCCGCGCACGCATCACATCCTCTTCGCTCAAGTGGATGCCGGTGTCACCACGCGGTGCGCCCGACGCTTGCTCGGCCTTCGCACGGTCACGCGCAATTTTCAAAATATCCGTTTCCGTCGATGCATCCGGATATCCAATGACAACGTGCATCAGGAAGCGATCGAGTTGTGCTTCCGGCAGCGGGAACGTACCTTCCTGCTCAATCGGATTTTGCGTTGCCATCACGAGGAACAATTGCGGCAACCCATACGTCTTGCCACCGACCGAAACCTGACGCTCACCCATCGCTTCCAACAATGCCGATTGCACCTTGGCGGGCGCACGGTTGATTTCGTCGGCAAGCAACAACGGATGGAACAACGGGCCGGCGATAAATTCGAAGCGACCTTCCTGCGGACGCCAGACGTCCGTTCCCGTCAAATCCGCGGGCAGCAAATCCGGCGTGAACTGGATACGCGCAAACTGCGCTTCCAGCCGCGACGCCAGCGCGCGGATGGCCGTCGTTTTGGCAAGACCTGGCGCACCTTCAACCAGCAAATGTCCATCTGACAAAAGCGCAATCAACAGCCGCTCAACCAGATGCGACTGACCGACGATCTCCTGCGACAAGGCATCCTTGAGGCGCAAGAACCGGTCATGCAGTCTGCCGATGCCCGGCTTCTCGGTCGTCACCGGCTGAAAGATGTTCGAAGATGTGGTTTCCATAGACTCAAATTGCGCAAACAAACAGTGTTCATTATGACAACCTGAATGTTAATTCGAGCTGGAATGAGCCCTACTGAGCGTTGGCTTTTGCATTATCGTTCAGCTTCGCAACACCCTTCAGAATGGTCGGCGTCAGGAAAATCAGCAATTCTGCTTTTTGCTTCACTTGATGGGATTTGCGAAACAGGTGTTTGAGCAATGGAATATCGCCCAGGTACGGGACCTTGTTGACGTCATCCTGATCAATGAATTCCTGCACACCGCCGATCACCAACGTCTGCCCGTCCTCCATCAGCACCGCCGTAGTCACTTCGCGCTTGTTGATTTGCGGAATGTCTCCGACGCTTGTTTGCACGTAACCGTCGAGTTCGTCTTTTTTCAATTCCAATGCCAAAAACACGTGCCCATCCTGCGTGATCGTCGGCGTGACGGACAACTCCAACAGCGCTTGCTTAAAGGCGACGTTCGGCGTGGGATTGGCATTGCTGTGATTTTGTAAGGTGACATAGCCAACTTCACGCCCCTGGGCGATGCGTGCCGTGCGTTGATTCGTCGTAATGATGCGCGGCTGCGAAATGATCTGCCCTAGTCCATTGGTTTGCATCGCCTGCAGTTCGACATCCAGCAAGTTTCCAGCGGTCAGCAGCGTTCCCGCAATGGAGCCGGATGGGTTCGTCAAAGACAGTGCCGACATCAACCCACTTTGCAGCTTCGAGCGGTCCGCGAGATTCTCGGCGTTCGTTGCCAAGTTGCCGCTCAACGCAAAATTCTGCGTCGCACGGCTGAGCCCAAACTTCGCACCGATCTCCTTCGCGAACCGATCATTCGCCACGACGATGCGCGCTTCAATGATGACTTGCTGTGCGGGAACATCCAGCGCCTTGATCAGGGATTCGAGTTGGTTGATTTTGTCGGGGGTATCACTCACCACCAGCGCGTTATTTCTTTCATCTGCAAAAATCCTTCCCCGCGTACTCAGAAACGCGCCGCCGGAGTTCGCATCGGTGCTGCTCAAGGACCCTGCACCACGCGACTCACTGATGCCTTTGAAGATCGCCGCGGCGCTGTGATACTGCACCGGAAAAATCCGCGTCACGAATCCCGCATCGTCCAATGGCGCGGCAGCGTTCGCCGGCGCCACCCAAAGCACGCTTCCTTGCTGCTGCAATGTGAGACCGCGTGCTTTGACGACGACATCGAGCGCTTCACGCCATGGCACGTTACGAAGGCTCAGACTCGTGGAGCCAGTGACGGAATCCGCCAGCGCAACATTCACGCCCGCCTCCTTCGCAATCAATTGCAGTGCAATACGAACGGGAATGTCTTGGGCTTCGATCGACACGTTTTGCGCGAAACCTACACGCGGAAGCGACAGCAGCACAATGAGAAATAACCAGCGAATCATGGCGCACGCTCGATGATATGAGGCGCGAGACTTACGGTGGTTCCACCGGCAAGTAACCGATTGCCGGACACCTGCGTCACCAGCCGGCGTTCCCGTCCAATGACATCGCCGATGCGAATCACATAGAGTGATTTCGCTCCCGCCATGACGAGCGCACGCGGTTGCGCGGGACCTAACGTACCGACCATTCGCAAATTAGCAATGGGCCAATCAGTAACGGCAGGTCGTGGCCAACTGTCTTCGCTCGGCAATGACGGCTCGGCAGCCATCAGCGGCAGTGGAACTTGAGCGACATCCGCCACGAGTGAAGTGAAAGGATTTCGCCCGATGATTGCTGCGTGAGAATCCGCGCTTGGCAGTGCGGATTCGATTGGTTTTTCGATACGTTCGAGTTGACCTGTCCAATTCAACTCGCCATCGCGCGATTCGATGCGGAGCGACTTCCAGCGTAGCAACGGCAAGCTTGGATTCTGGCTGACGCCGGCAATCCATGACTCCAGTCGAGCGAAGGTTCCTTCGCCTTCAATGCTAACGCCGCCATCGCCTTCTGAGACGTCCACATCGGGTGTCGAAGATTCAAAGGCGGCATCAACGGCTTCCACGGACATCGGATCGACCTTGCCGCTGCGCAACCTCTGCAACTCCTGGGATCGCACGCTATCCGAAGAAATCAGATTCGACTGCGAGATCAACTGTGCATTGAGATCGCTTTGCGTTGCGCGCGTCGTTTTCAAATCAGTCCATTCGGGAAGCAACAGAAGCAATCCGGCAACGACGGTGCAGATGAAGATCAATGCGGCAATCAAAATAATCTGTGCCCGTCGTGGCCATGCCTCGGGTTCAGTCCACGATGCATCACCCAGGAATCGTGTGCGGAGATCGGATAGGGTCATTTTTTCTTCTTCGCCTTAGGCTTAATCAGGAACTGAAATTCCTTGAGTTTCGCGTCACTCGCCGCGACCGTGGGAGATGCCGCCGGCCAACCTCGCGCCTTGAGCCCGCGGACGAAGTCGACTGCAAGCGACTTGCTCTTCGTCGAACCCTTGACCTCAATCACCTCGCCATTGATTTCAATGGATGACAGTGCAATGCCGGTGACCGCTTGCGCTGACAGATCCCGCAATAGATGCAAGACACGCAGATGTGAATCGCGCGCCGAAGGCTCGAGCAACGCAAACCCCTTCCAACGCGCAATTTCGTTAACGGTTAGCTGCGCCGCGGTGGCACGACGCTGATTGGACGCGATCTGCGCGCGCACGGAATTCAACTCGAGCTCCGCGCTTGCACGCATGCGCTGCAACTGAAACATTGCCATGCCGACCACCAACAGGGCAACAACAACTCCAACCGCGAGATGCCGAAACAAACGCATCCGTTGCGCACGGGCAGCGCTGTCACGCCACGGCAGCATGTTGACGGTTGTCGGGAACTCCACGCTCATCATGCAAACCCTCGTTTCGCCAAACTCAACGCGACGAATAAACGGGAAGCGACATCGCTCAGCTCGACTGGATTCACGGAGGAATCGACTTGGACTTGATCCTCAACGCGCCAACGTGAAACGGGTAAGCCCATCCAGTCGGCAATCTCCGTCACGCATCGCTCGTCGTTGCTCAAACCACCGGTGACTTGCAGCCGATCCAGATGTTCAATCCCGGTATGCCGATAAAACGCCTGAGATAAACTCCGCACGCACTCAATTAACGGACCATGCGCCGCCTCATCTCCAAAGATGTTGCAGCTTGGCGATGGCCACGATTGTTCACGGTGGAACACCACTTCATCGCGCCGGATCACCGACATCGAAATGCCGCTGGCACCAATATCGAACATGGCAGTCACCGCAGATCCATCGCCGTTGTAATGGGGCTGCGGCGGTGACTCGACGCCAAAGCGCGACGTCAAACCTTCCACATCCACGATTTCCGGCTCCCAACCTGCGCGTCGGAAGCACGTTGCAAACCGCTGCACATCCTTCGATCGGGCTGCGACCAGCAGCAACTCACGCATTTCTGTACCCATGACCGCCTCTCCCAAGTAAGCAATATCCACGGACACCTCCAGATCGGGATCGCGGATCAACGTGCGTGCCTCGCGATGAGCCAACGCGAGCACCTTGCGCGACTCCATCGCCTTCTCGACACGCAGGACCTTGTACTGAACGGCACCGTCGGCAATCGCCGTGACGACGGGGACGCGTCCGAAGCCCAGTCGCTTGCGGAGTGCGGCGAGACGTTCAGTGAGCCGAGCGTAATCCTGGATCTCACCTTCGATGACGACGCCGGCGGGCAGTGGCTCAACCGCGAAACGGCGCAGTACGAACTCCCCGCCGACGCGCGCGAGCTCGAGGAGCTTGATCGCTGACTGCCCCACTTCGATGCCAATGCGCACGCCTGCGGGCAACTCCCGGACCGCAGCCCGCGCCAAAATCGACTTCATCACACTCCCTCCCAACTGTGACTTCAATCTTGAACCGCACCCCCAGCGGCGAATATCGGAAAAAGCCGTGGTGTCGTGTCGGAAAAATTGGTTTTTGTGTAGTCCTTCACGGAACGCAAATGAAAGCGGCGGAGTCTCGTATAATCGAAAAGTTACTGCATTGGATTTGAAACACTTGAAACTTCCGACCAACAAGAAGCTGCGCTGGGCACTCTACGCGATTGCGGGAATGGGGCTGGCGGTGATTTTGGGCATTGCGGCCGTGCTGCTGTTCCTGACGCCGAAGTTGCCGGACGCATCGGCACTGCGCGAAATGCAACTGGAAGAGCCGATGTATGTCTATTCGGTCGATGGTAAGTTGATGAGCCTGTACGGCGAGGGCCGTCGCTATCCGGTTGATATCAAAAATGTGCCGGACAAGCTCAAGCAAGCGTTCATTTCGATTGAAGACCAGAATTTTTATAAGCATCCGGGCATTGATGCCAAGGGTATCGGTCGCGCCGTTTGGTTGTTGCTGACGACGAGTGATGACCGCGTGCCAGGTGGTTCGACGATTACGCAACAGGTCGTGCGCCAGGTGTTCCTCACCAACGATTACAGCTACTCGCGCAAGTTGTCAGAAATTTTCCTCGCGCTGAAGATCGAACGCGAACTCAGCAAGGATGAGATTTTTGAAATCTACTTGAATAAGAGCTTCTTCGGCAATCGTGCGTACGGTGTGGGTGCGGCTGCGGAATTTTATTACGGCAAAAAACTCAACGAACTCACCCTCGACGAAATGGCTTCGCTCGCCGGTGTGCCGAAGTTCCCATCGACGGGTAACCCGCTCGACAATCCGGAGCGTGCAAAGATCCGCCGCGACTATATTCTCGAGCGCATGAACGCGTTGGGCTACATCTCCACAGCCGAGATGCAACAGGCGCAGAACGCGCCAATGCACGCCACGCCGCATGAACGCAAGATTGAAGTCTATGCGCCATACGTTGCCGAGATGGTGCGTCAGGAAATGATCCAGCGCTACGGCAAGGAAGCACTCACCAAGGGGCTCCACATCACGACAACCGTTGATCCTGAGCTGCAAGCTGCCTCGGATCGCGCAGTGACCGCAGGTCTCGACCTTTATCAAATCCGTCATGGTTGGCAAGGCGCATCGAAGAAATTTGATCTACCCAAGGACGAGGAAGTCGTCGAAACCGCTGAGCGTTTAAAGGATTACTTCCCGCAGAACACAATGGTCCCGGGGATTGTCCTGAGCACCGCCGGCGGCAAGGTGTCGATCGTTTTGAAAAATGGCAAGACAACATCGATCGGCCCTGGTCAAGGCTGGCGTGGGGCGAATCCTGCCGGTCAGTTGAAGCGCGGCGACCTGGCATACCTGCGTCCTCAACGTGACTCAAGCGGCAAGGTCATCAATCCCGATAATCCGCGCTACACCCTCGGCCAGATTCCGAAGGCGCAAGCCGCATTGATTTCGATCGATTCGATGACCGGCGAAATCCGTGCGCTCACCGGCGGCTACAGCTTCGAAGGCAACAAGTTCAACCGCGCCACGCAGGCGAAACGTCAACCAGGCTCTTCGTTTAAGCCGTTTGTTTATGCAGCGGCGTTGGAGCGCGGCATGAACCCAGGCTCCATCGTGCAAGATGCGCCATTGACACTGCGCATGGGTAACGGCAAAGTCTGGCGTCCGCAAAACGACGGCGGCGGCTTCTCCGGTCCGATTCGCATTCGTGATGCGCTGGTTCGCTCGAAGAACTTGGTCTCGATCCGCTTGCTCAAAACGATCGGCATTGATTACGCGATCAAATATATTTCGTATTTTGGCTTCGACCCGAAAACCATTCCCCGTAACCTCACGATGGCGCTCGGCACCGCAGACCTACCTCCATTGAAAGTGACGGAAGGTTTCGCGGCATTCAACAATGGTGGCTTCCACGTCACGCCGTGGTTCATCTCGGAAGTGCGCGATCGCGAAGGCACGGTCATGTACCGACATAAGCCAGCGGTGGCGTGCCCATCTTGCGACTCTGGCTTGGGTAACGGATTGAATACGCCGGCGCCGACGAGCTATGTGGTGGATGGGTTTAATTTTGGACCGTTAAAGAAAGAAGAGCCGAAGGCGGATTCCAAGACTGCATCGAAGGACGGCAAGGACGCGAAGAAGGGTGAAGAGTCGACGAAGGTGGAAATGCCGGAAGGCTTCGATCCGAAAACCGCAACGGTTGCACCCCGCGCAATGGATCCGCGGGTTGCATATCAGCTGAACTCGATGATGCGTGACGTTGTGTTGCGCGGTACTGCGACCGCAGCACGTGCATTGAATCGCACGGATGTCGGTGGCAAGACGGGCTCAACGAACGAACACCGGGATGCTTGGTTTGCGGGTTTTGGCGGCAAGTACACGACAGTCGTTTGGGTTGGTCGCGATGACTTCAAACCATTGGGCCGCGGTGAATACGGTGGCGCGGCGGCGCTGCCAATTTGGATTAACTACATGCGCGCTGCGTTGAAAGATCAGCCAGTCAAGAAACTTGAAGTACCGAAGGGTATGACGAAGGTTGCGCAAAGTGGCGCACGGATGTCGTCGGTTGGCGATGACGCTGCCGGTGAATGGGTCAAGGACGAAGACCTGGATTACAGCGACTTCTACGTCGACTTCGGTGACAAGGTTCCGGAGAAGACGACAGCCAAGCCGAAGAGTACATCCGCGGCTCCGGTTTCAACTCAACCGGTTGAAGCGAAACCTGAAGAAGCGCCAAAGGAAGAGAAAAAGCCCGAAGAACAATTCGAGACTTTCTAAAACAGATCATGCTATGTTGACGGGGTCGGTGCACTTTGCATCGGCCCCTTTTGTTTTGCGGCGTTGATGCGCCGATCGCAATCGGGTTGTGCAGCCACGCGAGGATTACCATGCCCCACGCCAGACAGCACGCTATCCAACATTCGCAGGCGCGAACGCGCGAACGTCGCCATCGATTGGCCCACGAAGCTGCGAAGATCATTGCACAGGGTGGAACGCGGGATTTTTTGCAAGCTAAGCAGAAGGCCGCGGAGCGCCTCGGCATCTTCGACGACGCCTCCCTGCCCCGCAACCGTGAGATCGAAGAAGCGTTGCGTGAGTATCAACGCTTATTCGTGCCGGACCAGGACGACGCGTTACGTGTGCGCCGCGAAGCATCGGTTGAAGCGTTGCAGTTTTTCTCGGCGTTTTCTCCGCGTTTGGTTGGCGCCGTGTTAGATGGCACGGCTGACTCGCGCTCGCCGGTGACGTTACATGTCCACACGGACGAGAACGAAGCGGTCGATCGTTGGCTCACGCAAAACAACATCGCCTACGATGTCCGCACGCGCCGCATCCGCCTCGACCGTCATCGCGATTCCGATGTCACTTGCTATGTGTTCGACGCCGATGGTTTGCGTTTCGAAGTGATCGCGTTGCCTTATGCGGTGTTGCGGCAGGCGCCGTTGTCGCCGGTGGATGAGAGGCCGATGAAGCGCGCGAATCTAGCGCAGGTTGAGGGGATGTTGACGGAGTCTGAGATCGCCGATTACCTACGTTGAGTTAGAGGTAGAGGTAGACGATTGAGTGAAAGCCGCTGCGCGAGCGGTCTCACTGGTTTAACTCAGACTCCAACTGGCGATGGCGCAGAGTGTGACGATCAAAATCGGTGATGTTCGCATCAGCTGCAGCATCAGAAATGCCACCAGTGCAATTACGCCGTCGTGCATGTTGACGAGTGCAGTCTTTGCGACGGGATTGACCCATGCGGCAGCGAGGATGCCGACGACTGCGGCGTTGACGTAGTTGAGGATGGTGCGGGAGGTGACGTTGTTTTTGAGGGAATCCCACATTGGAAGAACGCCCGCAAGCAAAAGGAATGACGCGAGGAAGATCGCCAGCGTTGCCAGCAATGCGAATTGCCAACCGCCGATTTGCGCGCCGAGATACGTCGCAAACGTAAAGAGCGGACCTGGCAATGCTTGGGCAATGCCGTAGCCGGCGAGGAAGTCGTTCGCGCTGATCCAACCTTTGGCGACCGTTTGCGTTTCAAGCAGCGGCAACACGACATGCCCACCCCCGAACACCAACGCACCCGTCCGATAAAACCCACTGAACATCTCGAGGGATTTCGTGTGCGCGAACAATGGCAGTGCGATCAACAGTCCAAAGAATATTGCGAGATAGCCAAAGCGCGGTTTGGCGAAAGTTGCAGGGGTTCTTTTTGGCGAACGCATCCAACCGTAAAGTGCCGCCGCGCCGATCACGATCAGTTGCATCATCGACTCTGGGATGATCAGTAGCAACGCCGCGATGACGACCGCAATAATCCGTCGCTCCCAATCCGGGCAAAGCGATTGCGACATACCGACAACGGCGTGGGCGACGATGGCGACTGCGGCGATTTTAAGTCCGTGCACGACACCGCTCGATGCCCAGTCCGGGTACTGAAGTAACAGTGCAGCCGCTGCAAACATGATCAACGCCGATGGCAAAGTGAAACCGAGCCACGCGGCCAATGCGCCTTTCACTCCCGCGAACCGATAGCCGATTCCCATGCCAACCTGACTGCTCGCCGGTCCCGGCAAAAACTGACACAACCCCGCCAAGTCCGCATACTCCGCTTCAGTCATCCAGCCGCGTTTGGTCACGAACTCCGTGCGGAAATAACCGAGGTGCGCGATGGGACCGCCGAAGGATGTGCAGCCAAGCCGAAGGAACGTCCAGAACAATGAGGTAGTCGATGTAGTGCGCATTTTGGAACACTCTCGCACGAATTGCGTTTCACTTTCCAGCGCACAAAAAAACGGAGCGCCAATGGTGCCCCGTGCTTTGACTCACTCGTCTAACTCTAACTATTACTTGCGCTTATCAACAGCGACGTAGTCGCGCGTTGTTGCGCCCGTATAGATTTGACGCGGACGACCGATCTTGTTTTCCGGATCCAACTGTTGTTCCAGCCAATGCGCAACCCAACCCGCGGTGCGGCCGATTGCGAACATCACAGTGAACATTTCGACTGGAATACCCAGAGCCTTGTAGATCAGGCCCGAGTAGAAATCGACGTTCGGATACAGCTTGCGTTGGATGAAGTACTCGTCGCTCAATGCGGCTTCTTCGAGCTTCACTGCAACGTCGAGCAATGGATCGCTGACCTTCAACTGAGCGAGAACTTCGTGCGTCATCTTGCGAACCAACGCAGCGCGTGGATCGTAGTTCTTGTAAACGCGGTGACCGAAGCCCATCAAGCGGAAGCCCGATTCCTTGTTCTTCGCCTTCTCGACAGCCGACTTCACGTTCTCAGGCGTGCCGATTTCCTTCAGCATCTTCAGAACGGCTTCGTTCGCACCACCGTGGGCAGGTCCCCACAATGCAGCGACGCCCGACGCAACGGAGGCATACGGATTCGCGCCGGTGGAGCCGACGAGACGGACGGTGGATGTCGACGCATTTTGCTCATGGTCCGCATGCAAAATCAGCAGCAAATCCAATGCCTTCGCCGCAACCGGATCCAGCTCAAACGGCTCCGAAGGAACTTCGCGCAGCATGGTCAGGAAGCGGGATGCGTAGTCGAGGTCGTTACGCGGGTAGCTCTTCGGGAAGCCGATCGAATGACGGTACGAAGCAGCCGCGATCGTTGGAACCTTCGCGATCAAACGGATCGCAGCCAGGCGGCGTTGTTCCGGATCTTCGAGATCCAATTGGTTGTGATAGATGCCGGACAGCGCGCCGAGCATCGAGATCAACATTGCCATCGGGTGACCGTCGTGCATGAAGCCCTTGATCACCGAATTTGCGGACTCATGCACCATCGTGTGATGCGTGATTTCGCTTTCGAATGCCGAAAATTCCGTTGCGGTCGGCAGCTCGCCGTGCATCAACAGGTAAGCGACTTCGAGGAAGTTCGAATGTTCGGCGAGTTGTTCGATCGGATAACCGCGATAAAGCAAAATACCTTCGTCGCCATCGATGTACGTGATCGCGGACTTGCACGATGCCGTGGCGGTGAAGCCAGGGTCGTACGTGAACATGCCGGTTTCTTTCGGCAGTTTCGCGATATCAATGCAGTCTGCGCCAACGGATGGCGAGAGAACTGGCAGCTCGACGGACTTGTCGCCGGCGGTGAGGGTTGCGGTCTTATCGGACACGTTGACTCCTAGGAAATGAGTACTTTTTGCAATGCACCATTATCGCATATTCGCAGGTGTACGGACAAAAAAAGACCGCTAAAACTAGCGGTCTTCTTCGAATTACATCCGGAACAGCGGAAGTTGATTACTTGCCGTAACGCTTACGGAACTTATCAACGCGGCCGGTTGTATCAACGATCGAGTGCTTGCCCGTGTAGAACGGATGCGACGCCGACGAGATATCAACCTTAACGAGTGGGTACTCGTTGCCGTCTTCCCACTTGATCGTTTCCTTAGCCGAGGCGGCCAGGTTCGAACGAGTCAGGAAGGAGAAGTCCGTGGTCACATCTTGGAACACAACTTCGCGGTATTCGGGATGGATGCCTTCTTTTGCCATGGCAAACACCAATCATTAAAGGGGAAAGTCGGATATTGTAGCCCGACTATTGAGTCCGTGCAAGGTTTTTGTGCAAAAACTCGTTATCCCGCCCCCAGCGCCCGTTTCACGCGGTCATAGAAGGCATTTCGGTCGATATCCAGCACAATCCGGGCGTTGTCGGGCTTGCCGGTCTGGCGATTCCAGTCCACCAAAGTCGTCCCGCGGGCGTGCGCACCCTGCGTTTCGATGACCAGTGGGCGGTCTTCTGACTTCGTCACCGAGCTCGGCTCCAAAACCGCCATCATCGCGAGCGAATCTGCCGAATGCCAATCCTTGTCGCCGCGTAAACCACGTGCCCAATCGCGCGTCTTGCGTGAGATCGAGTTATAGAACTTGGCGCGTTCGGAATTTTGCAGACACCACTGATCGATTTCATCGTGCGGCAAACCATGGGCAACCGTCGCTTCCCAGTCAACGACTTCCGTCATTGGAAATCCGCTGAACACGACGTGCGCCGCTTCGGGATCGAAGTGGATATTGAACTCCGCCGCATGCGTGATGTTGCCATGACCGGTCACTGCACCACCCATCACGATGAAACGCTTAATGCGCGACGGCAATGTTGGATCGAGCTTCAATGCGAGCGCAACGTTCGTCAATGGACCTAACGCAACAAACGTCAACTCATTCGCATGCTCGTGCGAGAGACGGATGATCGCGAGCGCAGCGTGTTCGTCTTCTGCTTTGCGCGTTGATTTGTCGTAACCGGTATCACCAAAGCCATCGGCGCCATGCACGTCCGCAGCATCGACGGATGGAAACACGAACGGCTCCGCACACCCCGCAAAAACAGGAACATCCTCACGCCCACACACATCCAGCAACTTCAACGCGTTGTTGACGGTGTGGTTCAAACCAACGTTGCCGGCAGCGATCGTCAACCCGACGACTTGCACGGACTCTTCATTCAGCGCCATCAAAATCGCGAGCGCATCATCGACACCCGGATCAGTGTCAATCAGTAATGGAATTTTGTTCGTCATTTCAACATTCTAAACTTCGACGTAGCGAAGTGCATGGCCGATCCAGCGCTTCAGCAACTTCTCAACGGTGCCCGCGTCTTTCGCCATGAGATCCTGCGCGACCTTCTGGACCGCCGGCAACAAATGCGAATCGCGCATCAAATCCGCAAATCTGAAACTGGTAATGCCCGTTTGACGTGTGCCGAGAATTTCGCCGGGGCCGCGTAGTTCGAGATCTTTTTGGGCGATGACAAAACCATCATTCGTATCCCGCATCGTCTGCAATCGTTGCTTCGCAATCTGCCCGAGTGGTTCGCGGTACAGCAGCAAGCAATCGCTGACGGCGCTGCCCCGCCCGACTCTTCCGCGCAGTTGATGCAGCTGTGCGAGACCTAGACGTTCCGCATTTTCGATGATCATGAGTGACGCGTTCGGGACATCCACACCCACTTCGATGACTGTTGTCGCAACGAGTACATCCAATTCGTGATTTTTGAAAGCCGCCATGATGCGTTGCTTCTCGGCAGGTTTAAGCCTTCCGTGAATCAGACCGACGCGCTGTTTGGGTAGGTGTTTCGTGAGGTATTCGTGCGTGGCTTCCGCGGCTTGCGCTTCGATCTCTTCGTTTTCTTCGATGAGTGTGCAAACCCAATACGCTTGCCGCCCTTCGCTGCATGCCATCGCGATGCGCTCGATAAGTTGATCGCGCTTGCTCGAGTTCACGACGAATGTTCTTACCGGTGTGCGTCCGGGTGGTAGCTCATCAATCGCACTCACATCGAGGTCTGCGTATGCGGTCATCGCAAGCGTACGTGGAATGGGGGTCGCCGTCATGACGAGTTGGTGCGCAGTGAACTGCCCTTGCTCACCTTTGTCGCGCAATGCGAGGCGTTGATGCACACCGAAGCGATGCTGCTCATCCACGACGACCAATGCGAGATCATGGAACGCAACATGCGATTGCATCAACGCATGCGTTCCAACGATGACCTGTGCAGAGCCGCTCGCGATTTCCTCGAGAACACTCGTGCGCGCTTTACCAGTCACTTTGCCAACGAGCCATGCAACGTTAATGCCCAACGGTTCCAGCCACAACTTGAAATTATTGAGGTGTTGTTCCGCGAGTAATTCTGTCGGCGCCATCACCGCAACTTGCTGACCGTTCGCAACGGCAAGCAGTGCACTGAGGGCAGCCACGATGGTTTTGCCGGAGCCAACGTCACCTTGCACAAGACGCAGCATCGGAGTTTGCGTTGCGAGGTCGCGCGCGATATCCGTGAGCACGCGGTCCTGTGCGTTGGTCAGGGTGTATGGCAAAGAGGTGCGCAGGTTCTTCAGCAATGCAGGGTCACGTAAGGAATGCGCCTTGCGCTGCTGGTGAGCGAGACGTTGTTGTCTTAGGCTCAACTGATGCGCCAGTAATTCCTCAAACGCCAAACGTTGTTGCGCAGGATGGGAGCCATCCTTCAACGCATTCAAGTCCGTGCCGACGGGAGGCTGATGCACAAGCAACAATGCATCGCGCAAACTCGGTAACGACAAGTGGGCAACGACATCCGCAGGCAACAACTCCAACGATTCATCGCGCGGCATCTGCAGCAATGCCTCATGCACCATCTTGCGCAGAGTCGGCGCGCCAACACCTTCAATCGCGGGATAAACGGGGTCGAGGCGATCACTCAGTTCAACGACTTCACCGGCACGCAGCAAGCGATACGTTGGGTGCACCATCTCGAAACCGCTGAAACCCTGTCGAGCCTGACCGAACAATACGATGTTCGAACCGTTGCGGAATGATGCAGCCTGTTGCGAAGTGAAATGAAAAAACGTCAACGTCAGCGCATTGCCATCGTCATCTTCGACGAGCACACGCAGGATTCTCCGGCCACGAAACAAAACATCCGCCGCAACGACACGTCCCTGCACCTGCACGGTCAGACCATGCTGCAACGAACGAAACTGCGTTAGACGCGTGCGGTCTTCGTAGGAACGCGGCAGGAAAAACCACAGATCCTCAATGCTCTCGATCCCGGCTTGGTTGAGCTTCCCGAGAACTTTGGGGCCAACGCCCCGCAGGGCGCTTAGCGTGCCCTTGGGCATCGTCGCTTAATCCAGATGCAGGATGCCATCGACTTCAACTTTCACACCGCGAGGCAGTGCGGAGACTTCCACGGTCGTGCGCGTTGGGTATGGCTTTTTGAAAAATTCTGCCATCACCGCATTCACTGCAGCGAAGTCGTTGAGGTCGGTGAGGAACAAACCGATTTTGACCGCGCTATCAATCGTGCCACCCGCACCGACGCAAATTGCTTCGAAGTTCTGGAATGCACAACGCGCTTGCGCCGTCACATCACCTTCAATCACCAGCATCGATTCCGGGACCAACGGTGTGCAACCGGAAACAAAAACCATGTCGCCTACTTTGACAGCTTGCGAGTAAGGACCGATGGCGGCCGGTGCATTTTCGGTATGGATGATTTCACGTGCCATGATTAAATTCGACTCACTCCAAGGACAACTTTCAGACGGCGAAGCCTGCGCATCACGTCACCCAAATGGGACAGGCTGCGAACTTCGATATTCACGCGCAAAACGCCGACTTGCGTATCACGCTCAATGTATTCCACGCGGTCAATGTTCGATTCCGCTTCTGCAATCGCGGCGGCAACTTGCGCCAACGCACCCTGACGGTTGTCGAGCTCCATGCGGATCGATGCAATGTAATCACCGGTGACCTTGCGCGCCCAACCGACATTGATCCAGCGCTCCGGATGCTTGCGGTATTCCGCCACGTTCGAGCACTCCAGGCGATGCACGACGATACCCTTGCCCGATGTGTGGAAGCCCATGATCTCGTCTCCCGGCACTGCGTTGCAGCAGTTCGAGAAACTGATGACGTTGCGTTCCGTGCCATCAATCAACAACAGCTCTCGGTTGACCTTCCGCTCTTCCGGCGCGCCCGGTGATGCCGACTTCTCAACGAGCAATGGCGCAACAAGGGAGGGCAAACGGTTGCCCAATGCAATTTCGGCGAGAAGGTTCTCGAGCCGTTGCATCTTATTCTCCTGCAAATAAGCTTCCAGCGTCGCCGCCGGAATCTTGTCAATCGAAGAACCCAATTGCTCCAGCGCACGGTCGAGCATGCGATGACCGATCTCAATCGCATCCTCATGCTCCAATTGCTTCAGCTGCTGCCGGATGGATGCACGCGCCTTGCCCGTCACCACAAACTCCAGCCATTGTGGCTTCGGCGTTGACGATGGGGTCGTTACGATTTCGACCCGATCGCCGTTATCCAATTGCGTTCTCAGCGGCGACAGCTTGCCATTGATGCGCGCCGTTACGGCGTGATTGCCGACGTCGGTATGAACCATGTACGCGAAGTCCAGCGCAGTCGCATTGCGTGGCAGGGACAAAATATCCCCCTTCGGCGAAAAGACATAGACCTCTTCCTGAAAGAGATCAATCTTCACATTCTCATAAAATTCCAGCGACGAACGGTTCTGCGCCTGATGATCGGACATCAGCGACGAAATCCAGTTCCTCGCACGCATCTCCGCAGAGCTCTGCTGCGCGCCACCGGACTTGTAGGTCCAATGCGCCGCGATGCCCTTCTCCGCAACGAGATCCATTTCCTCGGTGCGGATCTGCACTTCAACATGCGCGCCATAAGGCCCGAACAAAACCGTATGCAACGATTGATAGCCGTTGCCCTTCGGAATCGCAATGAAGTCACGGAATCGCGTATCAACCGGCTTGTAAACGGAATGCACAACGCCTAACGCGTGATAGCAATCCGCCACCGAACGCATGACAAGGCGAAAACCGAAAACATCCATCACCTGCGCAAACGTCTTCGACTCCGCTTTCATCTTCGTGTAGATGCTCCACGGCGACTTCACGCGGGAGATCAAACGGTGCTGCAATTTCTCGCGTGCCAAGCGCTGCGCCAGCTCTGCTTCAATCTGCACCATCGATTCACGGCGCACAACTGGCTGCGCACGGATGCGCTTGCTCAACACGGCATGACGCCACGGATACATCGCCTTGAAGCCAAGATCCTGCAGCTCCGACTTCAGCATGTTCATGCCGAGCCGTTGCGCAATCGGCGCATAAACGTCGAGTGTTTCCTTCGCGATGCGTTGCCGCGCTTCCGCACTCTGCGCACCTAACGTCCGCATGTTGTGCAAACGATCGGCGAGCTTAATCAAAATCACCCGCAAGTCTTCCGCAATCGCGAGCATCATCTTGCGGAAGCTCTCCGCATCCGCTTCACGGCGATCCTTGAATTGCAGCTTGTCGAGCTTCGTCACACCTTCAACGATGTTCGCAACATCATCGCCAAACTCACGCGACAGATCATCATGCGTGATCGGCGTATCTTCAATGGTGTCGTGCAAAATCGCCGCAATCAAACTATCCGCGTCGAGCCCTTGCTCGGCCAAAATCTTCGCCACCGCCACCGGATGCGTAATGTACGGCTCACCCGACTTGCGCATCTGTCCCACATGCGCCGCCGCTCCAATCTCATATGCGCGACGCAATTTCTTCAGCCCTTCGGCATCAAGATACTTCGCGGTCTGCTCCAATTCCAAAACATAATCCGGCACATCACCACTCGTCGGTGGCAACGGTACGTTTGTTCGGACAATGGGCTCGATCGAGGTCATATCACTTAACTTTAACAGCAGACATTGGTATAGGACTAGCCTCTCGCCTCTACTGTCATCTTCGCTGGAGGTAGAGGTAGAGGTAGACGATTGAGTGAAAGCGCGCCGGTGGCGCGAATAAAAGCGGCGCCTGTTGGCGCCGGATACTCACTGGTCTAACTCAAACTAATACCCACAGCGCAGCCATAAAAGAAACGGCGCCCATCGGGCGCCGCATCACTCAATCGTCTAACTCTAACTATAACTGGGTGCGACGTTAGTCGTCACCCTTCGCCAGATCTTCATCAGACACGAGCTCAGCCGCCTTCCACTCGATCGCTTCACGGTCGCGGCGTTCGCGCTCGGCCTTCTCGACCTGGTTGATGTAATCTTCGTTGACCAGACGGTCAGCAATTTCGCGCAGCGCAAGCACGGTTGGCTTGTCCTTCGTTTCGCGGTTGTCGAGCATCGGCTCAACACCGTTCGCCAGTTGACGGGCGCGCTTGGCTGCCATCATCACCAGTTCGAAACGGTTGTCGACGACTTCGAGGCAATCTTCTACGGTAATACGTGCCATAAGGATCCTGCTGGATGTCCAGCGTCAAAAAATTCGTGGGAACTGGTAATTTTCCGCAAAAATGCGCGACTTGTCAACGAAAATCGTGATTTTAGCAATTAAATCAATGACTTACTCGCCAGAGAGCAGCTCAGAAATCAGGGGTTGATGGCGGGCGACCTGCTGTTCGCGGCGCAGGCGGGAGGCCGTGAAAATCGAGCACATCTCATCGACGGCCACCGCGAAGTGTTCGTTGACGATCAGGTAATCGAATTCGCCGTAATGCGACATCTCGTCACGGGCGGCGGCGAGGCGTTGCGCGATTACGTCTTCCGAATCCTGACCGCGGTTGCGCATGCGCAACTCCAACGCATCACGCGATGGCGGGAGGATGAAGATGGAGATGGCACCGGGCATTTTCGACCGGACTTGGCGTGCACCTTGCCAATCAATTTCCAACAGGACATCGCGGCCGGATGCCAGCTGCGGTTCAACGGATTGCTTTGCCGTGCCCTTGAAATCACCGTGAACTACGGCATATTCGAAAAAATCCCCATCATCAATCATCGACTCAAACGTTGCCTTGTCGACGAAGTTGTAATGCTCCGCATGACGTTCGCCCGGTCGCGGCTGGCGCGACGTAAACGAAATGGACAACGCAATTTTCGGATCGCGTGCGAGCGCCGCGTTAACGACGCTGGACTTACCGGCGCCCGATGGTGCCGCAACGATGAAGAGGGTTCCGCGCATGGGAAGATTTTTTCGGAAGCTACTGATTGATTACAGTAACCGAAAATCCGTGGTTATTCGATGTTTTGGATCTGTTCGCGGATCTGGTCGATCAGAACTTTCAGCTCCACGCTGGCGTTACCCGTGCGCGAATCGACCGACTTTGAGCCCAGTGTATTCGCTTCGCGATTGAATTCCTGCAGCAAAAAATCCATCCGCCGCCCCACCGCCTCATCCAACGCAACCACGCGGCGTGCCTCGGCAATATGCGAATCCAGGCGATCCAATTCTTCATCCACATCCAGCTTGGTCAACGCAATCACGAGTTCCTGCTCGATGCGTTGCGGATCGATCGTGACATCAACATCGCCGAGTCGTTTCATCAGTCGTGCACGTTGCGCTTCACGGATCGCAGGGATCCAGCTGCGTGCATCCTTCGCGATCGCTTCGATGCCGTCAAGGCGCGTCACGATGACATCCTTCAACTTTGCGCCTTCGCGTTGACGGGCCTCGATGAAAGCATCAACCGTCTTACGAACGAGATCGAGAACGGCTTTCTGCAAACCTTCTGAATCAACTTCCTGCGATGCCATGACGCCCGGCAACGTGAGCAAGCGCGCGAATTCAACATTGAGGTTCGGGAATTGGCTGTTCGCGTTCTGGGCGGCCTTCGCATATTCCGCGAGCACTTGTTGATTGATGCTCAGCGACTCTTCGCCTTCGCCACGGCGAAGACGCATGTTCACTTCGACTTTGCCGCGCGTGACTTTCGCTTGAACGAGTTGGCGGATTGCCGGCTCGAATTGGCGGATCTCGTCGGGCGAGCGGATGCTCAATTCAAGGTGACGCGAGTTGACCGAACGGACTTCGCATGTGACTTGCCCCCACGGCGTTGTGGTGGCGGCGTTGGCATAGCCGGTCATGCTCTTGATCATTTTGGCCTTGGATAACCCGCAAAAAGGAAAGGAATGGCTCAATGGTAAACTTTGGACACGTCTTTTGGAACGTTCATTACAAACATGTCTACCCCATCACCCCGCCCGAGTGGCCGTGATCCGTCGCAACTTCGCGAAGTTTCGATTCAACGTGGTTTTACCAAGCATGCCGCCGGTTCGGTGCTGATTTCGTTCGGTGATACGCGCGTTCTCTGCACAGCGTCGATTGAGAATCGTGTGCCCGGATTTTTGCGTGGTACTGGCGAAGGTTGGGTCACTGCAGAATATGGGATGTTGCCTGGCGCGACGAACACCCGCTTTGAGCGTGAAGCTGCGAAGGGCAAGCAAGGCGGTCGTACGTTGGAGATTCAACGATTGATTGGTCGCTCGTTGCGTGCGTGCATCGACCGTTCGGCGTTGGGCGAGCGCACGATTACTTTGGACTGTGATGTTTTGCAGGCCGATGGTGGAACTCGAACTGCTGCAATTACCGGTGCTTACGTTGCGCTGGTGGATGCGATCAATGTGTTGCTCGCGCGTGGCGATATCAAAAAGAATCCATTGTTCGGCGCCGTCGCCGCAGTATCTGTAGGTGTGTTCAATGGTGTGCCTGTTTTGGATCTCGATTACGCAGAAGATTCCAATTGCGATACCGATATGAATGTCGTGATGAATGACGGTGGTGGTTTCATTGAAGTGCAAGGCACTGCCGAAGGGCATGCATTCCGTCGCGATGAATTGAATGCATTGATGGATCTTGCCGAGAATGGCATCACGCAATTGCTCGCCGCACAAAACGAGGCACTCGGTCGATGAAGGTCGTCATTGCCAGTTCCAATAAAGGCAAAATCCGGGAGTTCGAAGAATTGCTCGCCGACTTGCCATGGACCGTTGTTCCGCAGACTGAGTTGAATGTCAGTGACATCGACGAGACGGGTTTGACGTTTGTTGAGAATGCGATCTTGAAAGCGCGCCACGCGTGCGAAGTCACCGGCTTACCTGCGATCGCCGACGATTCCGGTTTGTGTGTGGCTGCGTTAGGTGGTGCACCGGGTTTGTATTCGGCACGTTACGCCGGCACGCACGGTGATGCGAAAGCGAACATGGCAAAGCTGCAAGGTGAATTGTTGAAGTTGGGTGATGTACCGAGGGATGCGTTTTTTATCTCGGTGATTGCATTCCTGCAAAGCGCCGATGATCCGGCACCGATCGTGGTCGAAGGTCGTTGGCATGGACGCGTCATTGATGAGCAACGGGGTGATGGTGGCTTTGGCTACGATCCGATGTTCCTTGATCCGAACTTCAACTTGACGGCCGCAGAGATTGATCCCGACGTCAAAAATGCCATCTCGCACCGCGGTCGCGCCATGCGCTTGCTCCGCGAGCATTTGAGCCCGTCGCCACGATTGGCATAACGACTTGGACTTGATGACGCCACCGCTGTCGCTATACGTCCACATTCCCTGGTGCGTGCGCAAGTGTCCTTACTGCGATTTCAATTCGCATGAGGGCCGTGGTACATTGCCGTTCGAAGAATACGTTGCGGCATTGATCCGCGATCTCGAACAGGACTTGCCTTTGGTTTGGGGACGCGTGGTGCATTCGGTTTTCTTTGGCGGTGGAACGCCATCGTTGATGCCGCCCGAATTCATCGATTCTTTCCTTCAGCAAGCTTCTGCGCGCATGCGTTTCGCACCGGATTGCGAAATCACGATGGAGACGAATCCCGGCACCGCAGAACATGGTCGCTTCGAACATTACTTAGCAGCCGGCGTGAACCGTTTGAGCTTCGGCGTGCAGTCGTTTGATGATGCGGTGCTCGCCAAGCTCGGGCGGATCCATGGTTCGCAGGAAGCGCGCAATGCCGTTCGCATGGCGCAGGATGCTGGCTTCTCAAATATCAACCTCGACTTGATGTATGCCCTGCCCGATCAGACGTTGGACATGGCGTTGTTTGATGTGGCATCGGCAGTCGAGTTGTCACCGACACATATCTCGCACTACCAGCTGACGATGGAACCGAATACGGTGTTTTTCGCGAAGCCACCGTCCGGTTTGCCCGACGATGATTCGTCATGGGATATCCAAGTGGAGTGCCAAAAAGCCCTCGCCTCCGCCGGCTATCTGCAATACGAGACTTCCGCATATGCACGCGATGGCAAACGCTGCGAACATAACTTGAACTACTGGCGCTACGGCGATTATCTCGGCATCGGTGCGGGTGCTCACGGCAAAATCACCATGGGCGCCACGCAGGAAATCATCCGCCGCTGGAAGGTCAAGCATCCGCGCACGTTCATGGAGACTGCCGGCACGATCCCCTGTATCGGTGGCGACGATGTGATTGAGCCGTCGCGTCGTCCGTTCGAGTTCATGATGAATGCGCTGCGGTTGAACGATGGTTTTGGCTTGAATATGTTTGAATTGCGCACTGGCTTATCGCGCGATGTGATCATGCCGCAGCTCAATGAGGCGCTGGCGAAGGGCTTCATTTCACTCACGGATAACGAATGGGTTAAGCCCACGGATCTCGGTCGTCAATTTACGAATGACGTCATGACGTTGTTTTTGTAAATCTGCCAAAATGGTGAAATCACGCGTTGACGCAAGGTTTCCCCAAATGTCCCTCGATTCCACTCTCGCCGCCGAATATCCCGCTCACATCGCTGAAGTCAGCAAACGCGCCACCGTTGCGCTCGAACGTGGGGGCTTCGATCATCTGGTCATCCCGTCCGGCGTTTTGCGCTATCAAGTGTTTGATGATCGCGACTATGCGTTCGCGGTGAATCCGAATTTCAAATATTGGGTACCGATCACCAACGCGCCGAGTTCGTGGATCGTATTTACGCCGGGCTCGAAGCCCAAGTTGATTTTCATGCAGCCGCATGATTACTGGCATTCGGTACCGCAAGATCCATCCGGTTATTGGGTTGATCAATTCGACATCGTGATCATTCGCGAAGCCGACGAAGCGTTGAAGCATCTCCCATCATCGGGCAAGCTCGCGATCCTTGGTGAAGAAAATTCGGCGTTGGGTTCCTTCGTCCCAAACAACCCTGCGCCTGTTCTGGATTACCTCGACTACCACCGCCATTCCAAAACCCCTTACGAAATTACGATGATGCGTGAAGCCACGCGCATCGGCGTGTTGGGCCACCTCGCTGCCGAGAAAGCATTCCGCGAAGGCAAGTCGGAGTTTGCAATCCATCTCGCGTATCAGGAAGCAACGCAGCAAGAACCATTCGATCTGCCGTACATGAACATCATTGGCTTGAATGAGAATGGTGCAGTTTTGCACTATACCAACCGTGCGCGCACTGCCCCACCAAAGTTGCTGTCGTTCCTGATTGATGCGGGCGCGTCGTTCGGCGGTTACGCATCCGACATCACACGCACTTACTCGTACGTGCAGGATGAGTTCCAAGCGATGGTCGATGCGGTGGACAAAGCGGAGCTGGAATTGTGCGCGATGGTTGTACCAGGTGTAGATTACAAGGAAATCCACATGGCGACGCACATGGAAATGTCGCAGATCCTTAACGACTTCGGCGTGATTACTTGCTCGCCGGAAGCGGCGTTGGCGGGGCGGATTAGCAATGCGTTTTTCCCGCATGGCATTGGTCACCCGATTGGCTTGCAGGTGCACGACGTTGCCGGCTTCCATGCTGCGGATACCGGCGGTCGCATCGAGCGTCCGGTTGGTCAGCCATACTTGCGCTTGACGCGTGAACTGATGGAAAACTCCGTCGTCACCATCGAGCCTGGCATCTACTTCATTCAAATGTTGCTCGACGAAGTGCGCGCGACGGATGCAACCAAGGACGTCAACTGGGATCGCGTGGCTGAATTCATGCCTTATGGCGGCATCCGCATTGAGGACAACGTGGTGGCACGCTCGAGCAGCGCGCCCTTGAATCTCACGCGTGAGGAGTTTGCGAAAGCGCGCTCTTGAGCACTAGTTATAGTTAGAGTTAGACGCTGTAGTGATGCGGCGCCCGATGGGCGCCGTTTCTCTTTTTGCGCCATTCGGCGCGCTTTCACTAAACCGTCTACCTATACCTCTACCTTCGTTCACGCCATGCTACGGTGGCGCGTCTTACATTCATTCACATGAATGAAGATATCGATGGCGCCCCACCGTCTGCATTGGGGAGAACGGCAGAAATCCTGACATTCCTGATGAAATATCGGAGTGCGGGAGTTTTTGGTGGGTTGGATACTGACGCGACCGCGATGGCGAACGTCACTGACGACAACGAGCCGGGGAAGCCCGAAGAGTTTGTCGCGGACCTCGAGAAATTGGGTCCGGCGTTCGTCAAGATTGGACAAGCGTTGAGCACGCGACCGGACATGGTACCGCCGGAATATCTCAAGGCGCTCGAACGAATTCAGGATGATGCGACCGCACTTGATTACGAGGTGATTGCAGAGGTCGTCGAGAGCGAGCTTGGCATCAAGATCAACACGGCTTTTAGCGAGTTTGACAAAACACCAATCGGTGCCGCATCACTTGCGCAAGTCCATAAGGCGCGGCTGCGTGACGGACGTCCGGTTGCAGTGAAAGTGCAGCGACCAAACATTACTGAGCAGATCAAAGCTGACTTGGACGCGTTGGATTCGTTGGCGAACAAAGCTGATCGCTGGACGGACATGGGACGCCGCATCAAGTTTGCGGATTGGGTGCATGAGTTCCGTCGCACCTTGCTTGCCGAGTTGGATTACCGGACCGAAGCGGAGAATTTGCAGCGGTTTGGAAAGCATTTTGACAAGTTCGATGAACTGTTCGTGCCGCAACCGGTGTGGGATTTCACGAAGCAAAAAGTCCTCACCATGGATCTCGTCGATGGCGTCAAGGCGACGGACATCAGTGGCATGCGTCGTGCCGAGGAAGATCTTGGCGCGCTCGGTGAAGCGATTATGCGGGGGTATTTGGATCAGGTTTTCGTGCATGGAGAGATTCATGCGGATCCGCATCCGGGCAATGTGCTGATCACCAACGATGGTCGCGTGGCGTTGCTGGATCTCGGCATGGTCGCGCATGTGCCGCCGAAGCGTCGCGATCAATTGTTGAAGTTGTTGTTTGCCGCCGTCGATGGTCGCGGCGAAGAAGTTGCGGCGGAAGCGGTCGCGATGGGCACGCGTCTGGAAGATTTCGACGAGGAAAAATATTATCGCGAAGTCGGCCAAATGGTGTCGCGCTATTCGGCGAGTGCCGGTCACGGTCGAACCTTGTCTGAAGGTCGCATGGTGCTGGATCTGACGTTGATCGGAACGGCTTGTGGTTTGCGAACGCCACCCGAGTTGAGTTTGCTCGGCAAAACATTGCTCAACCTCGAAGGGGTTTCGACGGCGCTTGATCCAAACATGGACGTCAAGAAGGTCGTCGAGTCGCATCTCGAATCGGTGATGCGTGATCGTTTGAAGAAATCGTTCTCGCCAGCGAACATCGCATCGGAGGCCATTGAGATTCAAGCGTTGATGCGTGAGTCTCCCGCGAAGATCTCCACGATCCTTTCCTTGCTTGCCGAAAATAAATTGCAATTGAAGATGGTGGGCCTTGAGGAATCGCACTTGATGGAAAACATCCAGAAGGTGGCGAACCGCATTTCAACGGGACTCATTGTCGCTGCTTTGATCGTGGCTTCTGCCATGTTGATGAACAACCAGGGTGGTCCGCGATTGATGGGGTATCCGGCGTTGGCGTTGGTTTTTTTCGTGATTGCAGCGGTGCTTGGCGTCGGAATCGTGGTGGCGGCGATGCTGTCGGATCGGCGTGCAAAGCCGCGGGAAACCTCGGGTCCACGCAACTAGTACTTCTGGGGGGTTGAAAAATCGTCCACAAATCCACATTCTTGTATGGGTATGCGAAACCTGAACGAAAATCCGGAACATTTGACGGTTGGCACCGTGCTTGCGACGCGCGTGGCTGATCGTCTCGACGATGGCGCGGTGTTGACGTACGTCCACCGTGATTATTGCGGCATGGGTTTGGCGAAGGATGAGGACACATACGTCTACGCATCCGTGTGGGACGGCTATCCGCCGACCATTGCGGATATTCGCACGGAGCCGAAGGGCTTGAAGTTCGCATCGCGTGACAAGTTCATTGATTGGCTCGCATCGCAGTCCGATGAGTCGTTGGCGGGGTTGGAGTTGGAGAAGGAATTTTTTCACAATAACCAACGCATTACCCTTGAACGTCTGCAGGATTTCGCTGAAGCATCACTCTGACGTGATATTGCGTTTAGGTATGTAACCCCTGGCGTAACGCCGAAATCGCATCGCGCTCAAATCGACAAGACTTTCACCGCAGTTGTCCGAGACTGCAGACATGAAAGTCATTCGAGTCGTCCCAAATCTTAGAAATACCGAACCCGAGAAGGCACAGGAATTCTACGGTGATGTGTTGGGTCTGGATCTTTTGATGGATCATGGATGGTTGCAGACCTACGGCGCACCCGGCGAAAAATCCGCGCAAGTCACTCTCGCATCCCACGGTGGTTCCGGCATGCCTGTTCCCGAACTCTCGATTGAGGTCGATGATCTCGACACTGCGCTGCAGCGTGCGCGCGATGCTTCGCTGATGATTGAGTATGGTCCTGAGGTCGAAGAATGGGGTGTGCGGCGCTTTTTCGTGCGCGATCCGTTCGGTCGGTTGATCAATATTTTGCAGCACCTATAGCGACTGTCGACATAGTTGGGTGAGCAAGGCAAGATGGTGGAATGAATGATTCCACCCTTCCGCCACGCGTCGCGGAATTTGACGAGACCCTTGCATTGCAGAAGGCTGCGCACTTGGAGGCGATGAGTCCTTCGTTGGCAGCGCGCCGCGATTCTCTGCAACGTCTCTACCGTTTGATTACCGAAAATGAAGATGCATTGGTCGCCGCGATCAACTCCGATTATGGCCATCGTGCAGAGTTTGAGACGCGGTTTGCTGAGGCGTTTTTGTTACGTCATGAAATTAAGTCGACGTTGAAGCAACTGCGCCGTTGGATGCGACCCGAGAAGCGTCACCTGAGTTTCCTGCAGTATCCGTTTGCACGGGCGTGGACGTTCCCGCAACCCAAAGGTGTGGTTGGCATCATCGTGCCATGGAATTTCCCGTTGCTGTTGAGCATGGGTCCGGTGACGACGGCATTGGCTGCGGGCAATCGCGTCATGGTCAAAATGTCCGAGAACTCAAATCATCTTGCTTCGTTGTTGCGCGAGATCGTGCCGAAGTATTTCGATGCGTCTGAGCTTGCGGTGTTTGAAGATGGCGGTGGTCGCGGCCCCTCGTTCAGTGCGTTGGCGTTTGATCATTTGTTTTTTACGGGGTCGTCGTCGACTGGTCGTGCCGTGATGATGAATGCCGCGCGTAATTTGACGCCAGTAACGTTGGAGCTTGGTGGCAAGTCGCCTGCAGTGATTGGCGATGACTACGACATTGCCGAGGCGGCGAAGCGTGTGATGTGGGCCAAGACCTTGAACGCCGGCCAGATCTGCACCAACGTCGATCATCTGTATGTGCCTGAAAACAAGGTGGATTCGTTCGTCGCTGCTGCACGCGCGAGGATGGCAGAGCACGTTTCCGACATCAATAGCGGTGACTACACGGCGGTGATTGATCAGGTGTCTTACGATCGATTGCAAGCGACATTGGCGGATGCAGTTGCGAAAGGTGCAACGCGAGTTGATTTGCTGCCGGGTGAAGCGGGTGACGCGGCGCGCCGCATCATGGCGCCAGTCGTGTTGCTCAACGTCACGGATGACATGGAGGTGATGCAGCGTGAAATCTTCGGGCCATTGCTGCCGATCATTCCGTATCGAAGTGTCGGAGACGTGATCGTCGATATCAATTCAAAGCCGCGCCCTCTCGCGATGTATGTTTATTCGCATGATCGATCGTTGCAGGAGAAATTTTTGCACAACACTCTGACCGGTGGCGTTGGATTGAACGAAGCCGTCGTGCAAGCAGGGATCCACTCGTTGCCATTTGGTGGCACGGGCAACTCCGGCATGGGTCACTATCACGGCATCGAAGGCTTCCACACATTCTCGAAGTTGCGACCGGTGTTTAAGCAGAGCCGTGTGTTCCGTGGGTTGGATTTGTTTTTGCCACCCTATGAAGGCTTGCCACGTCGACTGCTGTCGTTGCTCGGTAAATTGCAAGGATAAAAATGTACTTGATTCCCAAAGTGCGCGTAGCTCTCAACCGCGTTGTATTGCCATTGTTGAAATTCCCTGTGCCGGAGACGTTCGTCGGCGCGGATACCGCGTTGGTGCTGTGCCGGAAAATTGCGGAGACGCATGAGCGTGTTTTGCTGGTGACGGATCCATCGTTGGTATCGTTGGGACTCGTCGACGGATGCATCAATGCGTTGCGCTCACAGGGCGTGACGGTGAAGGTGTTTTCGGAGGTTGAGCCTGATCCAAGTTTCGCGTTAATTGAACGTGGGCTCGAAGTCATGCATTCGTTTGATGCCGATGCGTTGCTTGCGATTGGCGGCGGCTCGACGATCGATACTGCAAAGGCAATGTCGTTGTCGTTCGCGAACAAGAAGCATCCCTCCCAACTCACCGGTCTGTGGTTGTATGCATTGCCGCGCAAGCGTGGGTTGCCGTTGTATGTGGTGCCGACGACTGCTGGCACGGGTTCCGAGGCGACGGTGGTGTCGGTGTTGTCGGACGTTGCGAATGAAACGAAGGTCACGATCATTGAGCCGAAACTGGCGCCCTCTTCCGTCGCGTTGGATCCCCTGCTGACGTTGGGATTGCCTGCACCGATCACGGCGGCGACGGGGATGGATGCGTTGACGCATGCCGTTGAAGGATTCGTGTCGACGATGGCGTTGGCGGAAACCGACAAGCAGTGTTTGGAAGCGACGCGGTTGATCGCGTTGTCGTTGCCGATTGCGTATTCGGATGGGCCGGACATTCTTGCGCGCCGTGACATGTTGGTTGCGTCCAATCTCGCGGGTCTCGCGTTCACTCGTGCGGGCGTTGGATACGTCCATGCGATTGCCCACCAGCTCGGCGCTTTGTATCACGTACCACATGGGTTGGCGAATGCGATTGTGTTGCCGTATGTGCTCGATTTTTCGCTGCCAGAGTGCGAGAAGCGATTAGCCTTGCTGGGTGAAGCTGCGGGTGTCCGTGGTGGCGGCGCGGCGTTCATTGCATGGATCCGTTCGTTGAATGAATCGTTGGGTATTCCATCCAAGGTGTCTGCACTGCGTCGGGAAGATTTTGACAAAATCATCAATCACGCCTTCGCCGAAGCACATGGAACTTATGGCGTGCCGCGTTACATGACACGAGAGGATGCTGTGGTCGTATTGGAGAAGTTGCTTCCGTAAGTTTTATCTTTCACGTTCGTTGAAGCATTGGAGTCTCATACTGATCGCATGGCCTCCACAAAAACAATCTGGACCATCGGACATTCCTCGCACACGTTCGAGGAGCTGGTTGCCATGCTGCAATCGTTCGATATCCAAGCCGTTGCCGATGTACGTCGCTTCCCTGGCTCACGAAAATTTCCGTGGTTCAACAAAGACAGTCTCGCCGTCACATTGCCTGACGTCGGCATTGAGTATCACCACTTCGTCCACCTCGGCGGACGTCGCCGACCGCTGAAGGATTCGCACAATGATGCGTGGCGGTTGGATGCTTTCAAAGGTTATGCGGATTACATGGAGACGCCGGAGTTCGTCGAAGCATTGAAGCAACTCGAGAAGTTAGCCTCATTGAAACGCACTGTTTTCATGTGCTCTGAGGCCGTTTGGTGGAGCTGCCATCGATCGATGGTGTCCGATGCATTGAAGCATGCGGGCTGGAACGTGCAGCACATCATGGGCGTCGGCAAGTCGACCGAACATCCTTACACGAGCCCTGCACGGATCGAACACGGTGAATTGGTATACTCCAAAAAATCATGACCTCACCCGGAGCTTGCATGTCAGTTTCACGACGTTGTTTTTGGACCGTAATCGCAGCGATCAGTCTCGCATCATGCGCGACCACACCAACAGCGTCTAACGATGCAACCTCCCTTGAATACTTAAACCAAACGATTCGACTCCTGCGCTTCGACACCGATGCGAGCGAACGCGAGGCGCTCAAGCGACTCAATGCAATGGTCGCGCAAAATTCCGCTGCGAGCCCCTTCAGCGCTTCATTCAATCCGGCGTTGAAAGAGTATCAATTTCGATTCGATACCAGCACAACGAAAAACTGTTACAGCCAAGAGCAGTTTGAACGACTTGCGTATACCGAACCTAGCATCGACAGCGTTTCGTTTTCGTATGCCCGGTTCAGTGGTGGCGCAGGAATCTCCATGGTCGCCAACTGCGTTCGCGGCATTTCAGTTAAGAATTCAAGCTACGAGAACGGCGGCTATGCACGCACCGAGACCTTCCCGGTGACAGGCGCATACATCAGTGAAGAAACGCTCAATCAATTAATCCGCGAACCAACACGCGACATCGCGGCTTTGCGCAACTTGCTAACGTCGAAAAACTCCGCAAAGGGTGTCGCGAGAATCGAGCGAGCCGCGTACTCAACGGTCCGTCATAGACCTACGAGGGGCCGCATTCAATTCGAAAAAATACCTTGCTACCCTGTGGAGCGTGCGGAAAATACCTATCTCACTTCATTCGCCACCGGCGTGAAGCCGCCACGTCCGACCTACAGTATTTACCCGCACGTTGAAGATGCGAAGTGTCTCGGGATGATTCGGCTCTAACTCGCACGCTTCGAGCTGGAAGTCAGTTGCACGCCGATGATCGACAACAACACCAACGCAAACCCAATGCCGGTCCGTGCCGTCAACGATTGACCGAGAAACACCCAGCCAAGTATCACCGCCGCCAAAGGACTCAGTAACGCGAGTGATGAAACGGCTGCAGGCGAGATGCGCGCCGCAGCACGACACCACAATGAATACGCCAACACCGATCCGAACAAACACAGGTATGCGTATCCAAGCACGTTACGCGGCGTGAGCGACGGCAAAGAAGGATCGACGAACAACGCGAGCGGCAACAACATCAAGCCACCGAGCAACAACTGCCATCCTGTCAACGCAAGCACGGGCATCGGCAGCTTCCATCGATTAGTGAGAAATGTTCCGAGCCCCATGCATGCCGCACCACCCAACGCAGCGGCGACACCGATCGTGTCCCACTTCGCGGACGGGCCCAATAACAAAACTGCCATGCCAAGAACGCCAATGAACGCAGCGAGCCATGCGGATTTGGAAGGAGGTATTTTGTCGACAACCAAAATCAACACCATCACCATCAACGGCTGCACCGCACCCATCACCGCCGCTAACCCACCCGGCAATCGGTAGGCCGCAATGAAAAGCAACGCTTGAAACACACCGATGTTCAACGCCGACAATGCAAGGAGCTTGCGCCAGTTCTCACGCAACGGCAATTTGAATCCCGTCGTCGCGATGAGAATCAGACCCGCAGGCAGGCATCGAAACAACGCTGCCCAATAGGGTCGCTCAGGCGGCAAAAATTCCGTCGTCACCATGTACGTCGATCCCCAAATCAAAGGGCCGATGGCGGTCGTCAGAATGAGTGGCCAGTTAATCGCATCGCGTTGGGAATTCATTGCGCTATGTTAACAGCGGCGGCGCGATGCGAAAGCATCGTCAGCACTCTCGGATCCTGCAACGCAATCTGTGCGCGCGCATGACCCAAGGTATTGAGAACTTCACGGGCATCGGCGTCGATTTTGTCGAGAGCAACTTTGCTTGCATCATCATCGGAAAGCACATCATCCAGCATGACGTATCGCTCTTCGGTGAGGCGGTGACGCAAGATCGAATCCGCAACAATTTCCTGCGCCGAGATCGACAGCTCCAGAAGGTGTCGCGGCGCTCTCAAAGGATTGAACCCACCCCAATCCAGCATTCCTCCCCGGCCGTTCCGTGTTTGCGTCGTCCGCTGCGTCGTACCCGTTGTTCCAATCGCGAGAATATACATATCCCGCTCTTCGCATGACATGTGAAAGTCCGCCTCGTTCAACGCGATGGCACCAGGTGCATTGGCAAACAAACCACCATCGAGATATTCCCGATTATTCAAAACGAATCGCGGGAAATATGCAGGCGCCGCACTCGTTGCGAGAGCTACATCAACTAACCGTGTGTTCGCGCCTCGCATGTCCAATGGATCGTGAGGCGTTGCAAAAACAACCGGCGCCCCATTCGAGTAATCCAACACCGGAATGATCGTCGGATGCTTCAACTCCTGCAAAGTGCGTGTGCCGAACCATGCATCGTCGCCGAGCAATTCACGCATCGCATCGGTCGTGTAAGGCGATTGCCACATACCGAACGTATTTCGTCTTCGGAAAATATCGCCGCCGTGCAGTTCAAACATCCGCACGATGTCGGCAGTTGGTTTCTCGAGCGCGATCGCCAGCGCAATGATGCCACCGATCGACGTACCGGCGAGAAGTCCGAAGCAGTTGGCGAGTGGCGTTCCAGCTTTTTGCTCGAGTGCGTCCAAGATCCGTGCCGTATACAAACCACGGAAACCGCCTCCGGAGAGCGCGAGAATCTGAAAACGCTTGGTATCCATCTTCCGAGTCTATTCCCGGCAGGCTTGCCATACCGTGACAGAAGGAGGAATTATGGTGAAGTCCATCAGCGATGGTACCCCCGGCGGGAATCGAACCCGCGTTGCCGCGCTTATCTGGCGCGTGCTTTCACCGGTTTATAAGTCCGGCGCTTTGACCAACGTTAGCTACAGGGGCAAATATCGAAAAAACGCTTAGCCAGCGCTCGATATTCGGAATTGCCTGTGCATGGTTGATGTGTTGATCATTGGCATAGCATACCGCAAATCAATCGATTTGAATCACCGTATCCGCCAGCCGTTCAACTTCACTCGCGTCATGGCTGACATACAGAATCGGCAACTTCAATTCATCACGAATGCGTTCGATGACGGTCATGATGTCGTCACGTCTCGCTCGGTCCAACGACGACAATGGTTCGTCCATCAAAAGGAACCGTGGACCACTGAGCAGTGCCCTACCGATGGCAACGCGTTGTGCCTCACCGCCTGACAATGTGTTCGGCGTTCTGTCGAGGAGATGCTTGATTCCGAGGAACTCTGTCGCTTCATCCAACGACATCCAACGACGTTCCGGTGCCGAGAGATTCCAGCCGAACAACAAATTCTCGCGGACACGCTTGTGCGGAAACAATCGATCATCTTGAAACACGTAGCCGGCGCGGCGATGTTCGGGAGCGACGTTGATTTTGGAAGAACCATCAAAAACCACTTCACCATCGACACAAATCGTACCTTCGTCAGGTGTCAGCAATCCCGCAATCATGTTGAGGATGCTTGTCTTGCCCGCACCCGACGGACCAAACAACGCCGTCAAGCCACTCGGCGCGGTGAACGTCGCACGCACTTGCGTGTCGCCAAGCTTCTTGAGGAGATGGACGTCAAATGACATGGTGATTTTTGCCTTGGTACATGCGGCGCGCGATGATTTCAGATAGCAGCAAGGCAGCCAACGAAATGATCACTGCGATGATGCTCAAGCGCGTCACCATCGACTCCCCACCTGGAACTTGCAGGGCTGAGTAAATCGCAATCGGCAGCGTGCGCGTCTCACCCGGAATGTTCGACACAAACGTAATCGTTGCGCCGAACTCACCGATCGACCTTGCGAAGCCCAACACGCACGCCACCAAAATTCCCGGCACCGATAACGGTAACGTGATGGATGCGAAGGTTTTCCATGGAGATGCACCGAGCGTGCGCGCGGCATTTTCGTAACGCTTGTCGACCGCTTCGATCGAGAGCCTCATTGCACGAACCATCAACGGCAATGCCATGATCGCTGCAGCCAACGCTGCACCGGTCCAGCGGAACATCAGCGACATCCCAGCCTCGTTGAGCCACTTGCCAATGAAACCCGTATTGCCGAAAACGACGAGCAGCAACCAACCCGTCACAACCGGTGGCAACACGAGTGGCAAATGCACGATGGCGTCGACAAGGATCTTGCCGGGGAAGTTTACGCGCGCGAGCAACCAAGCCAAACCAAATGCAATCGGCAAACACAGCAATACCGCAACAACACTCACCTTCAATGAGAGTGTGATGATCTCGAGTTCTTCCGGCGTCAACATCAACGCGTACCGAATCCGTATTTCGTAAAGATGCGGTGACCTTCGCGTGACAAAAGAAACTGCCGGAACGCCTCGGCTTCCTTGTGCGTCGATGATCTCAATGTCGCGATTGGGTATGTGATGGGTGGATGGCTGCTCTCCGGAAATACTCCGGCGACGCGGACTTTCTTAGAGGCCACTGCATCCGTTGCATAGACAATTCCCAACGGTGCTTCGCCACGCTCGACTAAAGCGAGTGCGGCGCGTACGTTTTCGCCACGGGCAATTCGATTCTCCACGGAGCTCCAGACACCAAGTTGCTGCAACGCTGACTTCGCGTACTTGCCTGCAGGAACTGCGTCAGGGTCTGCAAGAGATAACCGTGCGCCACGTAAGGCATCCGCTAACGGAAAGTTCCGATTGACCTTGAAATAAAGCGTATTCGTCATTGGACCCACCAACACCAGTCGATTGCTCAGGAATGATTTGCGCGTATTCGGTTTCAACAAACCTTTCCGCTCAACATCATCCATCCACTCCTCATCGGCAGACACAAACAGATCGGCGGGCGCATTGGATTCGATTTGCCGTGCAAGCGCGGACGATGCCGCGAAGGAAAGCACCGGCTTTGCATGCCCCTTCGCGGCCCATGCATTGGATGCTTCCGTCATCGATTCCTGCAAACTCGCTGCGGCAAGCACGACAGGCCCACGCTCTTGCGCGTGCACTGCCGAAATGCCGAAGGAGACCAGCAGGACTGCAATGATGGATCGGAATTTTTTCAAGGGATGTTCAAGCCGTTAATGCAGGCGGAGTCAATATTCTTTCCGCAGAGTATTCTTGGGAGCAACAAATCATTCTGATTCAGCGGTGTCACTGGCAAACTGCGGCATCAATGTTTCGAAACCACTTCCGGGAAAAACCGACTTGCACCATATCCTATCAGCACACCGATGAACATCGCTCCCGGCGCACTCATTCCAGTGAACATCAACATGATGAGCAGAACCGCGATCGGTTTGCCCATGCCGACAGTTGTCGCAGCCGTCATCCCCGCGACGAGCGCGACGGTCGTTGGAGTCCCAGGCAAGAACGCAATCGCGGCAAGGCTCGCCACGGCACCGGCAAACATCAATGGGAACGCCGCACCACCACGCCAGCCGCTAGACAAGCAGATCGCTAGTGCCAATGCCTTCAAAAAACCGAGTCCGAGAAGCGCTGTCCACGCTGTGTTTTGAATGCCATGTTCCAGCGCGTGAATTAATTCGTGGTGGCCGGAAAATCTCACGAGCGGAAACGCTGCGGCTAACGCGGCGAATACCGCCGTGCCAATCAATGTTTGCAGCCCCGGACGTCCCATTTTCGACAACGCGACTGAGATACGCGGCTGGAGGAACCGGAAAACAGAACCGATGATCGCACCCAGTAATGCAGGGACCAGTGCCCACAGCAAATCACTGCCATCGAATGGTGCGTCGTATGCGGGCAAAGGCAATCGCAGCGTGTTGCTCGGCATCAAGCGATTCGCCACAAACAAAAACCCGCCAAGGCCAGCAACAGCTCCAAGAAACTTCAGCGGTAGCGGCGTGGCATTTTCTCCATCACCGGAATGCATCTGGCGAAGATCTTCGTTTTCATCGGCATAAACTGCCGCGCCTGGTGGTGAGCCATACAAGCCGGACAATGCAGCGACGGAGCCAGTGTCACCGATCAGGCGAGCTTCGGCTTCGCTGCGTGCAATCAACAACGCAACGATTGCAGAGGCCTCAGAAACGACGGCAATGAGTCCGGCTTCAGGACCCACGGCTCCGCCAAATCCGACGGCGACAATCGCCGACAATGCAAGAAATAGCGTCGAGCGTTTCTTGAGATGCAACGGATCACTCGTCAGCGTCAACTGCGTTCCGAGATCTACGTCTTCAGTCTGCCGACGAATCAGCGCGATCAAAACGCCGCCGGCCATGATCGCAGCTGCGACATACCAGCGTGCGTCGGAGATCGACCACACTGCGTCACTAACTGCATTCATCCCCCAAAAAGTCACCGCAGCCAACGCACCCGCCAGTGCACCGTAAACTGCTGCAATGAAAACTGAGCGAGGGGCGATTCGCATTTTTACAGCATCCATTCAATCGGCAGCCAAGACATCACGACGACGCTCGCACGTCGCAACCACGATGCATGAGGTTCGCGTTCGAACGTAACGCTTTGGCCATTTTCATTCGTCGTCCAACGCAGATTATTCCCATCCAACGTCACGACATAGCTGTTGTTCGCGCCATTGGCTGCAAGCGATGCCGGCAATTGAGCGGCGAGATTCGGACTCTCAATCAACAGTCCCATCTCCGTATTCAACGCAGCCGAACGTGGATCCATGTTGAATGACCCAACGAAAACTTGCTTGCCATCGACTTCAAATGTTTTGGCGTGCAGACTCGCGCCGCTGCTACCAGTCAGTCCGCCGGTTCCGGTCGCGACGATCGTTGCGCTTGGTTTGAGCTCGTAAAGTTTGACGCCTGCGCGCAGCAATTCCTTGCGATATTTGGCGTAACCCGAATGCACGGCGGCCACGTCCGTTGCGGACAATGAGTTCGTCAAAACCGTCACCTTCACTCCGCGCTTCGCCAACTCCGTTAACTCATCCGTGCCTGCTTGAGTCGGAACAAAATACGGCGACACAATCGTAAACTCGTTCTGCGCCGAATCAACGACTTGCCGTGCGCGACCCATCAACGTTTGTTCCCGCGAAGCCTTACCCAAGCCCTTAATTGGATCGTCACTGATCATCTGCGCGCTCGTCCATTCCAATGGAATGCTGCCGGAATGCAATTGCTCAACCAGTCCGGATTGCGCCAATGCTTTCAAATACGTCTGCGTTGCGGCGTTGTTCGCCGGAGTGGTGCCGATATCAATTGGAGGGGTGGTTTTGGGGACGATGCTTGAAATCGGATACGTCGATTCACTCGCCCAATAGCGATCGAAGTCGCTCGACACGCTGCCCACCACTTCACCTGCGGCAAGCACGTCGAGGTCAGCAAACATGACGCCATCACCCGCGCCAAAATATTCGTCCCCCACATTGCGTCCGCCAACCACGGTGGTTTGGTTATCCACGGTGAATGATTTGTTGTGCATGCGCCGGTTCGTGCGCGCGAAGTCACTCAGGTAATCCAGCACACGCCATTCGCGATGCATCAGAGGATTGAACACGCGAACTTCAAAATTCGGATGGGCATCCAAACCCATCAGCACACCATCCATCCCACCGGTGTTGTTGTCGTCGAGGAGAAGTCGAACGCGCACGCCGCGATCTGCCGCACGCCGCAAGCTCTGCAACAGCAAGCGTCCCGACACTTCGTCATGCCAGATGTAATATTGGACGTCGATGCTTTTCTCGGCGACTTCGCTCAACGCTGCCCGGATCGCAAACGCATCCCGGCCATCCGCCAACGGGTAGATTCCTGTTTGACCCGTGTGATCCGCACGCAATCTGGTGACGGAACGACCGAGCACCGTGTCTGCCGTGTCAGTGATGTGCGTCGAGGGTGCTTCACTACTGCGCGGAGGCAGCGGTCGATACGTGAGAAACGAAAGCGCGAGGAGTGTCGCTGCGATTGCAACGAGAACTATCAAAACCCACTTGATCCACTTACGCATGTATTCTCCCCTCGCTCGGCATGGTGGGCCCACCAGGACTCGAACCTGGAACCAAAGGATTATGAGTCCTCTGCTCTAACCATTGAGCTATAGGCCCGTGCGAACCGTTAATGATAACGAAGTGCGCGAATTTCTTAAACAAAAACGTGGACCCGCCGCTAGCGCGCTCGCGGGGAACCATGCGTAAAGCGCGAATGAACGGAAAAGTGCGGAATCGACATAGCTTTTTGTTCAAAATACATGTGACACTTATCACGAATGAAACTGTGAAACCTGTCAACGTCACAGAAACGAACATCCGAAAGACATTAAGACGGCGTGAAACCGTTTTGTCACAGAATGACACCTAGGATAGACACATCGGAGAGGCAATCCGAGAGCATCGGCCCCGCGGGCCAGGGAAACACCATGACAACTGCATTTGCCGGACACCAATATCCGGCGGCGTTGGCGCTCGAAATCCAGGGAAGACTTCAAGCAATATTTTCGGAACCTTTCGTATTAGATGATGCGGCAGACTCCCATCACACCCTTGCACGTCAAGCATTGACGGACATCCTCGGCCTTTGGGACGGCTACATTAAGCAAGTTGCAAACTTCATCGTTTTTGCTTCAAAGGCACCGGGTCGCACCGCTGACTTGATGCTCGTGAAGCCCGACTTACTCACTCGGATTGATCGTATCGACTTCGACCGTCAGGTTGAAAAAATCGAAATGCTCTGCCCCGACTTCACCATCTCCGATGACACTCGCAATGACATCAGGGAAATCTCGCTTGCGCGTTACGCCTTGAAAGCGAAGTCCACGTCCGACGCACTGAAATCCATCAGCGCCTCCGATCTGCTTCGTTGGCACAGCGTTATGCTCAGCGTCATTGGCTTGTCGGCAACGGCCATCGCAGCGAAGTATCGCGATGTTGGCCCTTACTTTGTTGAGTAGGAGTAGTAGTACGAGTTAGAGGAGTGAGTCCTCTCGCTCTACCTCTGCCGTAATAAGAAAGCCCGCGAAGATTTCCGCGGGCTTTTGCTTTAACTAAATAGTCTAACTCTACCTATAACTCACTCGACATCCAGGAACGAGCGCAGCTGTTCGGATCGAGAAGGATGACGCAACTTACGCAACGCCTTCGCTTCGATCTGACGAATCCGTTCACGCGTGACGTCGAATTGCTTACCGACTTCTTCCAGCGTGTGATCCGTGTTCATGTCGATGCCAAAACGCATGCGCAAAACCTTCGCTTCACGCGGCGTCAAACCAGCCAACACGTCACGCACCGTTTCCGTGAGGTTGATGTTCGTGGTGGCTTCAATCGGAGACTCGACGTTCGTGTCTTCGATGAAATCACCCAGATGCGAATCTTCATCGTCACCGATCGGCGTTTCCATGGAGATTGGTTCCTTCGCAATCTTCATGACCTTTCGGATCTTGTCTTCCGGCATTTCCATTTCCTTCGCCAGTTCTTCAGGCGTGGCTTCACGGCCGAACTGCTGAAGCATCTGACGCGAAATGCGGTTGAGCTTGTTGATGGTTTCGATCATGTGCACCGGAATACGGATCGTGCGAGCCTGATCCGCGATCGAGCGCGTGATGGCCTGACGGATCCACCAGGTGGCATACGTCGAGAACTTATAACCACGACGGTATTCGAACTTGTCGACGGCCTTCATCAAACCGATGTTGCCTTCCTGGATCAAGTCGAGGAATTGCAGACCGCGGTTCGTGTACTTCTTCGCAATCGAAATCACCAAACGCAAGTTCGCTTCGACCATTTCGCGCTTGGCTTGACGGGCCTTCAACTCACCGGCATACAGCTGCTTGCTGACGCGATCGAGTTCCGCAATCGAGATGTGCATGTTGCGTTCGATGTCGATGATCGCCTTCTGCTCATCCTGGATTTGATCCTTGATGTCACGCATTGCCGAAGACCACTTCTGCTTACGCTTGATCAGGTCGTCGACCCAACCGAGATTCGTTGCGTTGCCTTCCCACGTACGGATGAAATCCTTCTGTGGCATCTTCGCAACGCGCATCGCATAGTCACGCACGCGCAGTTCGCAAGTACGCAAGCTCTTGCGTTCTTCACGCATGAACTCGACCAACGCATCGGTGTAATTCAAAGGCAGCTTGAGCGTGTCAAAAATCTCACTCATCGCCTCACGTTCCTTCAACGTGGTCTTGTGCTCGGCACCATTCTTCTCAACCGACTTCAGGAACTTCGTGAAGTGTGCGGCAAGGTCGTTGAACTTCTGCTCAACTTCTTCAGGATCCGGACCCGACGGCGCTGGCTCTTCAGCGGTGGTCGTCGTATCGTCTTCATCCTCATCCGCTTCCGCGTCGTCCGCGTCAGCGGCTTCAACCTTCTCAACCTTTGAGGCTGGACCAGTCTGTGCCGGCGTTGGAATTTCGTCAGGGACTTCTTCGTTCGGATCGCGGAAACCGACGATCACTTCAACGAGACGCTTCTCGCCTGCCTTGTACGCTTCGTAATCTGCCAGCACCGTCGCGATCGTGCCCGGGAATTGACCCAGCGCGTGATGCAACTCACCGAGACCTTCCTCGATTCGCTTCGCAATCTTGATTTCGCCTTCGCGCGTCAACAGCTCGACCGTACCCATTTCACGCATGTACATGCGGACGGGGTCCGTGGTGCGACCGCCTTCAGCGTCGAGACCGGTCAATGCGGCGGCGGCTTCTTCGGCTGCCGTTTCGTCGACGTCACGCGAGCCACTGCCATCCGACAGCAACAGCGTATCCGCATCCGGTGGAGCGTCCAGAACTTCGATGCCCATACCGGACATCACGCCCAGCACTTCTTCCAACTGCTCGGGATCGACAACGTCATCCGGCAACGAGTCGTTGATCTCCGAATGCGTCAAATAACCTTGTTCAATGCCCTTCGCGACGAGCAATTTGATCTCGCGTTCGAGCGCTTGACGATTTGTAGCCATGCAGCAGTTCCCAGGAAAATGGAAGCAAAAGTGAACCGCCTATTATACCGCTTCTCAAGGTCTTAATAGGAACGTGACTGGTCCATCATTGACCAGGCTTACTACCATATGGGCACCGAAGCGGCCAGTTTCCACCCTTGACAGATGTTTTTCGCGAACTTTCTGAACAAATGTGTCAAAAAGCACCCTCGCCCGTTCAGGTTCGCACGCTCCGGTGAAGGAAGCACGCATCCCGCTGGAGGTATCGGCAGCCAAAGTGAACTGACTGACGAGCAATATTTCCCCCTGAATGTCCTTGACAGAGCGATTCATGCGGCCAGCATCGTCCGAGAAAATCCGATAGCCGGTCAATCGGTCCGACATGCGGTCGAGATCCTTGTCCGTATCACCGGGTTCGACCCCCACGAATGCGAGGATTCCGGGGCCGATCTCGCCGACGGTTTCGTCATCAACGGTGACCTTGGCTTCGCTGACGCGCTGGATGAGGACGAGCATGTTTGGTGTATCTCCCGGTAGGTGTTACGTTTGTAACAGTTTGGAACACCTCACGGAAAGAATCGAGACAAGTGGACAAGTTTCTTGCGCGCATCGCATATGTTTTCGCGGCAGCTGTCGCGCGGACACCGTGGTCATTGCAACGCGGTGTCGCGAATTTGATTGGGGATTTTTTGCAGGCACGCAATACGAAGATTGCCCGGTCCACCATGCGCAACCTCGAACTCGCGTATCCGCAGATGCCGGACAAGGATGAAAATGCGCGGCGGATTTTGCAGACGACGGTGATGCAAGGGTTGGAGACGTTGAAGTTTTGGACGACACCAACGCAACGGAATTTGCGTCGCATCAAGCGCGTCAATGGTGAGCAGTTGTTCGACGACGCGATCGCGGCCGGCAAAGGCGTGATCGTGACTGCGCCTCACTACGGCAACTGGGAATTGTTGAATCAATGGCTGGCGGAGAAAACTGAGATCGCCGTTTTGTACGCACCACCGGATGCGAAAGCGGCAGAAGAATTTCTCAATATCGTTCGCGACAACGACAATCATCGCGTGACGCAAGTGCGTGCAGACGGTGCAAGCGGCGTGAGAACGTTGCTCAAAATCCTGAAGCAAGGCGGCGTGATTGGCATCTTGCCGGATCAGCAGCCGAAGGTGGGGGATGGGGAGTATGCGCCGTTTTTTGACTATCCTGCCTTGACCATGACGTTGCTGAGCAAGCTCGCGCAGAAGACGAAAGCACCGGTAATCATGGCGTATTGCGAACGTGTCGACGACAAGGATCTGCAGTTTGAAGTGCACCTCGAAGCCGCGGATCTGGAAATCTACGACGACGATCTAAACGAATCGGTCGCTGCATTGAACCGAAGCGTCGAAAAAATCGCCCGCCGTGACTTCCTGCAGTATCAATGGACGTACAAACGGTTTACAAAACAAGTTGGTGACAAGAATCCCTACTACCCGGATTGCTATTGATGGATGAAATCAGCTTGCCGCGTTCTGACTGGACGCCCCTGCCCGCCCGAGCGCGCGCAATGTTTATTCTCAACAATGTGCTTATTTTTGGACTCATCGGCATTGCAGCAGCGGTGGCGGTGTTCGTGATTTTCGCGATTGGCTTGAACATGGACCGCCTCATTCCTGTTGCCGTCGCGCTTGGCTTGATCGGAATCGGCATTGGCATCTGGCGCGGCTATAAAGTGCACAAAAATTTCCGCTGGCGCCTCGATGACACCGGTCTCGGCATCCGCAGTGGGCACATGTGGATGAAAGACGCGCGCGTTCCGATTCAACGCGTACAGCATCTCAACCTCTCGCGCGGTCCGTTGCAACGCAAGCGCGAACTCGCGACGCTCACAGTGTTCACCGCGGGCACCGCGAACTCTTCCGTGAAATTGCCAAATATGGACAACGGTATCGCGGAGCAAATCCGCGCGTACCTGTCCGAGCGCATTGATTGGGTGGACGAATGAATTCGCCGGCGGCGGTACCTGAGTTAGACCGCAGGCTCTATCCGCATTCGTGGGTTTTTGCGCTGATTAAAGCGTTACCTCAGATGCTGCCGTTGCTGATTGCCGGTGGCTTCCTCGGTAAGGCGGACAGCTTGATGGTGCGCGGGATCATCGTGAGTGCCATCTTCGTGATGATCATTGTTTTTCAGATCATCGCATCGCGCATCACCCGTTGGTCCATTGCGAATCAAGCGGTGTTCGTGCGCACGGGCATCTTCGACAAAGACACCAAAATCATTCCGTTCAACCGCATCCAGAACGTCAAGCTGACGCAGAATGTTTTGCACAGAGTGTTCGGCGTTGCACGTGTTGAGCTGGAGTCTGCCGGTTCCAAAAAACCCGAGGCCACCTTCGACGTCCTCCGCTACAACGACGCGCGTGCGCTATCCGACTTGATTCAATCGCGTGGCAAAGTCAGCGCGGACGGTATGCCTGTCGTCGAGGAAATCAAAGGCGATGTGTTGTTGCACATGCCGATTGGTGAGTTGATCCGTTTTGGGTTTGTGTCCAACCGCGGGATGATCGTTCTCGCTGCCGCGTTCGCGGCAACGATGCAGTTCATGGACGATTTCTGGGATACGTTCACGGGCTTCCTGATCAAGCATTTCGATTTCAGTAACCAGGTTGATCGCATCGTCCATCTATCGACGCCGATGCTGATTGCCTTTGCGGTCAGCTTGATTGCACTCGTGATTGTGTTCGTGCGCTTGCTGTCGATCGTGCTCGCGTTCTGGACGCACTACAACTTCACGTTGACCGAGCAACCGCGGCGACTGCAAACGGAGCGCGGTTTATTCGCACGTTGGCATGATGCGATTGTGAAGAGCCGCATCCAATCCTTCCGCATCAAGGAGGGCATTTGGCATCGCCTTGTCAATCGTCAAACCGTCGACGTCGATACATTGTCCGGCAGCGATGGCGCCATGAACGAAGATGGCACAGCGAAGAAGCAGTCCAACCACTTGCTCCCAGTTGCAACGCCGCAACGCGCCGCGCAAATCATCGAGCATCTTGCGCAAGGACTGGAAATTGATGGGCGCGCCTGGCAACGCATTGAAACGAAAAACTTCGCGAGACTTTTTGTCGGTCAATTACTGACCTTGATTCCCGCGGTGGTCGGCACGCAAGTCATGTTGCGCTTCATTCCGCAGATGCAGTCGTGGGTGAATCAGCCGATCTATTTCTCAGCCATCGGCATTTGGTTACTCAGCTGCATCATCAGTGCCGCGTATCAAGTGCGGTTCCATGCGTACTCGCTGGACAGCAATTCGTTCGCCGTACGGCGTGGTTGGCTGTCACGCAAATGGCACTTCGCGGAGATCAGGCGCGCGCATGTGGTGTCCTTGCAACAAAGACCCGTTGATCGCTGGTTCAATACGGCGACGTTGACGATGGATACGCCGGGTGCGGCGAGAGGCGTTTTGAAAATGCCTCTGCTACCTTACCCGCGTGCGGTTGAATTGCGCGACGCCATCACCGGTGAATTGAACAGATCAATCCAGAGCTGATTGTATTTCGCGTTCATCGTCTCACGGCTATGTTCGCGGAATGCCTGGTGGTGCGCATTGATGCCCAGGCGCTTGCCGGCTTCCGGATGGTCCAGCAGATACTGCAACGCATCGGCGAGGTTGTACGGATCATTTTCGGCGACTAACAAGCCTGTTTGATCGTGTTCAATCACTTCCTTGACGCCGGCAACATCCGTTGCAACGACTGCCATGCCGGCTGCCATCCCTTCGAGCAACGCCAACGGCATGCCTTCCCAGTGCGTGGACATCACGAAAATTTGGTTGCCTTGAAGCAAACCCGGAACATCGCGATGCACTCCGAGGAACTTCACCTGCGAGGACAAATCGCACTTCGCAACGAAGTCTTCCACGACTTTACGATGCTGTGAACCACCACCACCGGCGAGATGCAATGTGGGGGTGTAGCCTTTTTGCTTCAGAACATGCAGTGCCTGGATCAGCGTGATGTGATCTTTCTGCTGCGAGAAGCGCGACACCATCACCAAGTCCGGCGCACGCTCCACGAACGGATGCTCACGCGCATGACGGAATGGCGCGAGGTTGATGCCGTTCGGAATCGCCTTCGTTCGCAATGCCGGCATGCCCATGTTCAACAATGCTTGCTTCACACCTTCCGAGACGCCCACGAACGCATCGGTGAATGGCGCCAGTGCATGCGTCTGCTGCAGACGACGTGGCGTGTAACGCTCGCGCGTGTTGTGCTCGATGTGCACGATGTGCGGAACCTCTGCCTTCAACGCGGCCATCCGTCCCCAGATGTGTTCACTGAAACCGTGCGCCACGAAAATATCCGGTTTGAACTCGCGACAAATCTCAATGAGTTGCTTGATGGTTTGACCGTGCGTCCACGAGCCGACTTCGCGCAACGGAACACCTTGCGATACCAGCTCATCGACACGATCGCGTGGCGTACGGCGCTTTGTGCGCAACACCAACAAAGGCTCCACAGTTTCAAAAGGATCATCCAATGCAGACTTCACCAATTGCACGGCAACTTGCGTCGCACCACCGGTGAAACCACCCGTCACGAAATGCAGCACACGGATCTTACGTTCTAGTTCCATCAATCTTGTGTTCCAGGTTTTTCCTTCACGAAGTCATTCGCCAATTCGTCAGCCGTCGCAGGACACATTTCATTGCCGCGAATCAAAAGCCAAGTCCGGCGATTGTAGACTCCCATGTTCATTGCACTCGCTGCATTGAAGCACTTCGGCAGCGCGATATCTTCGCCGAGAATCCAGCGGTTTGGTTTCTCGGACGCCCATTGCTGCGCCGCATTCCATTGCGTCAGCGAACCCGTGAGGAAGCCAAATGTCTTCGCAGGTCGATCAGCCATCAACAGATTTTGTTCCTTCCATTGGACCAGCGCGAGCTCGCCGCCGGGTCCAATGATCTCACCCGTGTGATCCATCAATTCCTTCGCGGAACTATCGTCATTCAACACCGGATAGGCAACGAGGCTCAAGCCACACCACAGCAAAAACAGCGTCGCCAACACACCTAACACCGCCTGCTTGTAGCGCCATAGCGCAATCAGCAATGACAGCACACCAACGACCAACACCATCAAGCCAACGCTTTGAGCGCCGTCACCGATTTTGGCAGCAAACTTCGGATCACCAAACGTAAGCATTCCGCCAGCAACGATGAGTCCGAGAATCAACAACAAATTGAAACCCGTCAAAACACGCTGCACCGATCGTCGCGTGATCAACTCTCCAATGTACGGCCCCATCGCAAGGCAGAACATCGGCAGCACCGGCATGATGTAAACCTCACGCTTGCCGCGGCTGATGCTGAAGAAAATCACCGTCAGCACAACCCATCCCAACAAGATCAGGATGCGCGAGTCTTTCCGCTGCAACGCTTCGCGCCATGGCTTGATCACGAACGGCAACAACAACGTTGCAGGCAACCACTGCAGCACAATCACTTCAATGAAGTAATACCACGGTTGATTGTGACCCCATGGATTTGCGTAACGCTTCGCGGTCTGCTTCAACAGAATATTGTCCGCATACGCTTGATATGCAGGGTTGTTTGATTGATCGACGCTCCACACCATCGGCAACAACCAAGCGAGAATTGGCAACAGCAAGAACACCAACCCCAACAAACTCGACCAACGCAAGGTCTCATTCGGCTTGATGTGGTTCCAACCGCGCACCATCGCGTACAGCACCGGAATCAGCATAAACAAGACGATGATGCCAACGCCCTTCGTGATGACGCCCAGACCCGCCATGAAGAAACCGAGACACCAGAGTTTGAGATTCGGCTTCTCGCAGAAGTGCCTTAAGAACGCCCACGCCGCCAGCGTCAATTCAAACGTCAGCAACGGATCGATCTGCGCGCGCTTGAACTGATACGTAAACATCAGCGTAAACAAGGTCATCCACGACGCGTATTCGCCGGCATTTTCGCCAGGCCACAAACGCTCGCCCAGATCACGCACCAACCACAGAACACCGAGTCCACTCAGCAGCGATGGAATCAGGAACGACCACTTGACGGATCCCGTGATGGAATAAAACACCGCCAAAATCCACATGAAAACAGGCGGTTTATCCGGATACAGTTCATCACCGCGCATCGGGAACAACCAGTTACCCGACTCGACCATCTGCTTGGCAACCAATACAAATCGCGGCTCATCCGCCGGCCACGGGTCGCGCAATCCAATGCCGATCGCAAGCATCACGATCGCAATGATCCAGAACCACTGTCGCTCATAACGTCGGATCATGCGCGCTTCCTAATCAATGCGTAAAAAAATCCATCCGCATGCAAGTCTCCCGGCAAGCGTTGGTGTCCCACATACTTTCCGTCATTCGTGCATGCAATGCCATAGCCTGTGCGTTCAATCTCCACGCACTCCGCATCCGGATGCAAGCCAAGGAAGGTTGCGATTTGGTTGGCATTTTCGACGCGCAAGATCGAACACGTGCAATACAGCAACGTGCCACCTGGCTTGAGCTGCGCATATCCATTGAGCAAAATCCGATGCTGCATCTCGACCAACGCATCGATATCTTCGCGACGACGGTGCAACAACACATCCGGCTGACGGCGCACCACGCCGGTTGCCGAGCACGGCACATCCAGCACGACCGTATCAAATGAGTGATCGAAACGAATCGTCCGCGAGTCAGCGACCTGCAGCGACACATTCGGTCCCAGCAACTTCAAGCGCTGCAACGTCTCTTCAATTTGCTTCAAACGCCTAGCGTTGTTATCCAGCGCGATCAACTTATTCGGCGACTGTGTTTCCAACAAAGCCGCAGTCTTCCCACCCGGCGCCGCGCAAGCATCCAACACATCACCGGACGCATTAACCAAGTAAGCGGTCGCCTGCGCGGACAAATCCTGCACCGAGACATGACCTTCCGCAAACCCCGGCAAATCATGCACGGAAACTGCTTCACTCAACTCAATCGCGTGCTCAAACTCCGGCACTGCAACGGCATCCATCGGCAACGACGCCAAGTACTCATCGCGCGAAATGAAGCGCGGATTCACGCGCAGGAACATCGGCGCCTGCAACGCAGACTGTTCAAAAACCATATCCGCCAACTCACCCCAATCGCGTCGAATCATCTCAACGAGGAACGGTGGCCACTCCGACGACGATGGCAAAGGCAACACACCTTCGCGCTGCACACGGCGCAGAACCGCGTTCACCATATTCGCTTGATGCGCACGACCAATCGCACGCGCAGCATCCACCGTCGTCGCCAATGATGCGTGCGCCGCCAAACCCATGTCATGCAATTGCGCGATACCGATGTACAGCAACGCGCGCAAATCCGCATCGCGCTTGCCCAGCGGACGCGGCATCATGCGATCAATCGTTTGCTGGTACGCGACGCGATTGCGGATCACCGCCATGACCATCGCTTCGACTAACGCACGGTCACGCGAGTCGCGCATCGACGGCAGCGACTCATTCAATACCGCCTTTAAAGAGCGCCCATCAAAAACAACCGCATGGACAATGCGCGCCGCGAGAACTCTTGCATCGACGCCGTCACTCATCGTGATTACTGACGCTGACGATGCGCGTTGACGTAGTCAGGCGCAGAGATCGGCTTGCCACCATCGCGTTGCATGCGTTGAATGCGCAAAGCATCCGAACCACACTTCACGTCGATGCCATCACGCGTAATCGCAATGACTTCGCCTGGCTTCTCCGGACCATCGTACGCAATCGCAATCGCATCGTGCACGCGCAGACGCTCACCGTTGATGGTGGTCTCCGCAACTGGCCACGGATTGAATGCACGCACCGTGTCCGCAATTTCCAATGCAGAGAGGGCCCAGTTGATGTGAGCTTCGTTTTTCTCAAGTTTATTGGCGTACGTCACGCCCTCAAGAGGCTGCGGTTGCGGAGGTGGACGGATGCCGGCACGCAGCAAACCCAGACCATCAGTCACAACTTGTGCGCCCCACTCGGCGAGTTTGTCATGCAACATGCCGCCCGTTTCATGCGGATGAATCACGACAGGTACGGACAAAATAATCGGCCCGGTATCGAGACCTTTCTCCATCATCATCAAACACACGCCGGTGGATTTATCACCGGCCTGGATCGCACGTTGAATCGGCGCAGCACCACGCCAGCGCGGCAGCATCGACGCGTGCACGTTCCAGCAACCATCGGGGAACATGTCGAGCACGCTCTGCGGCAAAATCAAACCGTACGCCACTACGATCATCACGTCGGCATTGTGCGCACGTAACTCTTCGCGCGCTTCCTTCGACTTGAAGTTGAGCGGCTGGAAGACTGGGATGTTGCGTTTGATCGCCTCCATTTTGACAGGGGATGGCGTCAAGCCACGACCACGACCTGCGGGACGGTCCGGTTGGGTGTAAACCGCAACGACTTCGCCCTTATCGCACGCAGCCTTCAACGCAGGCACGGCGAACTCGGGAGTTCCTGCAAAAACAATTCTCATTGGCTGCGGTCCTTATTTGTTCTTCGCGGCTTTGGCGAGTTTCTTGCGGACCATTTCGCGCTTGAGCGGCGATAGGTAGTCAACGAACAATTTGCCATCGAGGTGATCCATCTCGTGTTGGATGCACACGGCAAGCACGCCATCGGCGTCCAATTCGAACTCTTCGCCCTGACGGTTCACGGCCTTGACCTTGATCGTGTTCGCACGGGTCACATCCGCAAAAATCCCGGGCACCGACAGGCAACCTTCCTGATACACCTGCTCGCCATCGCGCTCAAGGATCTCAGGATTCACGAACACCAGCGGATTGCTTTGATCTTCGCTCACGTCGATGACCATGAAACGTTGATGCACGTCGACCTGACTCGCAGCGAGGCCAATGCCCGGCGCGTCATACATGGTGGCGAACATCTGGTCAAAAAGTGCCTGGAACTCATCGCCCGTCACCTTCGACACGTCGACCGGTTTGGCAACGGTGCGCAGGCGCGGATCTGGAAATTCAAGAATGGGAAGTAACGACATTGCAAGGTTCTTCGGATTCGGTATCACCCTATATTCTACCGTTTATCGGCTGAATCATGCGGTTTGTCGGGTTTTGGGACAGGTACCGTTTGGCGAGGTCGCGCGGCGGCACACAGTGGTTTTTGTTTCTACTCAAAAGGTCCCGTCCCCATGCCACTCCCCGACTACGCCGAACCACTGCTGACCATTCTCGCTCCCAAGTACGGCGCTGGCGTCAAACGCAAATACATTGAAGAGTTGCGGGCGCCACCGTGTGTGGCGGATGTTTTGCCCATGATTGACGCGAAGAATAAGGACTATTTGAAGGAGCTGAAGGATGAAAAAGGCGACCTAAAGCGCCGCGTGGATCGCGCGATGGAGTGGCTCTCGCATCCGAACCATCACTTCATTCCTTGGTATTCACCACTTTTCCCTGCGATGCTCAAGCGCGGCGATTCCTTCCAGGCGGGGCTGTTCGTGGACGGCAATCCTTTGGCGCTGTGGTTCCAGCAAATCGCGGTGATCGGGTCCCGCAATCCGTCGTGGCAAGGGAAGGACAATACGGATTTTTTCGTGGAGGGGCTGGTTAAGTCGGGCTTGGCGATCACGAGCGGACTCGCGGCAGGGATTGATTCGCGGGCGCACGAGGCGGCGCTCAGGTTCGGTGGCGTGCCCATCGGTGTGCTCGGGAATGGGCCGGACGTCATCTATCCCGCGTCGAATCGACGATTGCAGACGGAAGTGGCGGAGGCGGGAGCAGTGGTGACGGAGTTTTTCCCGGGGGACCGCCCTGATCGGTATCACTTCCCCTTGCGCAACCGCATTATTGCGGGGCTCTCGGTCGCAACGATGCTGATTGAGGGGCGCGAAGGGTCCGGTGCGACAGGAACCGCGAAGCATGCGCTGGATAACGGCAAAGAGGTGTTTGCGGTGCCGGGCTCGATCCACAACCCCCTGTATCGCGGAAATCATCGCCTGATCAAGGACGGGGCGATACTCGCGCAATCGATTCCGGAGGTATTGCAGGAGATTGAAGTCATGCGGGAGCGCTGCAATCTGGACTTCGAGGAGGTGCCCGAGGAGCTTAAGGCGGCGCTGGCTGAACAGTTCTGGATTGACCCCATTGAAAACCCCTTCGACGACCCCGACTACAACACCTTGTGGCAAAGCTTCGACGACGACCCAACAGATATGGGTTCACTGGTTGAGCGCACTGGATTGACGTTTGCGAAAGTCTCGGTCATTCTGGTGGAGCTGGAGTCTGAAGGCAAAGTCATTAGTCTTGACGGGCGCTACCACAAGGTCCGCAAACGCAGAGCACTTTCGGGTGCAGGCTGAGGGAAATGAAAGAAAGCATTTTGGACGTACTGCTGTATTTATTCGAACACTACCTGACCGCTGAGGCGGACCTCGTTCAGGATCGCAACCAGCTCATCAGTGGCCCCCTTTCCGACGATTTAGGGCGTGCCGGCTTCTCCGCCGAAGAGATTAAACGCGCATTTGACTGGCTCGACGCCCTGGATCAGCAGCGTCCGGCAGGTGGCAGTGCGCCTGTATCGCTGCATTCGGCGGTGCGGGTGTTCCATGGCCGTGAGCTCGAGAAGTTGGATCGGGAGTGCATCGGTTTTCTCATGAAATTGGAGCAGCAGGCAGTGCTGACGCCGGCGCAACGGGAGATCGTTGTGGACCGCGCAATGGCGCTGGATCAGGATCCATTGGAGCTCGATGACTTGAAATGGGTCGTTTTGATGGTACTGTTCAACCAACCAGGTAGTGAAGCGGCGTATGCCTGGATGGAAACGCAGATTTTCGAGGATGACCCCGAATCGGTTCATTGACGGAATCTGAACGCACCTCTTGACATTCGTCGAAAGGCGTGAAAATCATAAAAAAGGAAACGCCCACCCCTCATCCGGTGGGCGTTAGCTTCTCGACCAGTCCTTAACATGGCACAGGGCATGGTCTGATTTGAGGAATTTATGGCCAATAACCTGCTCATCGTGGAATCGCCGGCAAAGGCGAAGACCATTAATAAGTACCTGGGAAAGGATTTCATCGTCCTGGCCTCGTACGGTCACGTCCGCGACGTAGTCCCGAAGGACGGCTCGGTCGACCCTGACAAGAACTTCAGCATCGAGTGGCAGCTCAATTCGAAGAGCGCCCCGCATCTCGACAAGATCTTCAAAGCCGCCAAGGACGCGTCCAACATCTATCTGGCGACTGACCCGGATCGCGAAGGTGAGGCCATCTCCTGGCATCTGTCGGAGATCATGGCGAAGAAAGGTCTTTTGAAGGACCGCAACGTCAAGCGTGTCGTGTTCACGGAAGTGACGCAGAAGGCGGTGCAGGAAGCGGTTGCCAACCCACGTGACATTTCCGAGTGGCTCGTCGATGCGTATAAGGCGCGTCGCGTTCTCGACTATTTGGTCGGTTTCAAAATCTCCCCACTGCTCTGGCGTTACATCCGCGGCGCGAAATCCGCCGGACGTGTGCAATCCCCTGCCCTTCGTTTGATCGTTGAGCGTGAGGCGGAGATCGAAGCATTCGTGTCGCAGGAATACTGGTCGATTGATGCGCATTGCTCGCATCCGAAGCAGGATTTCGCCGCGAAGTTGATCCGCTACGACAACAAGAAGTTCGAGCAATTCACGATCACTGATGAAGGTGATGCGTCCGCTGCGAAGGCCCGCATTCTCAAGGATGCGCAAGGACAACTGCGCGTCACTGATGTCTCGTCGAAGGAACGCAAGCGCCGCCCTGCACCTCCGTTCACGACATCCACGTTGCAACAGGAAGCTGGCCGCAAGCTTGGTTTCCCGACGCGCAAGACGATGCAAGTCGCACAGAAATTGTATGAAGGCATCCGCATCGGCGACGAAGGCACGGTCGGTCTGATCTCCTACATGCGTACTGACTCACTGTCGTTGTCCGGCGAAGCGCTGGGGCAATTGCGTGACGTGATTGCTCGCGACTATGGCATTGAGAATTTGCCGGATAAGCCGAATTTTTATAAGAACAAAAACCAAAATGCCCAAGAGGCCCACGAAGCAATTCGACCAACCTCGGCGTTGCGTACTCCTGCACAAGTTGCGAAGTACCTGACGGAAGACGAGCGCAAGTTGTACTCGTTGATTTGGAAGCGTGCGGTTGCATCGCAGATGATTCCGGCGACGATGAATACGGTGTCGATCGACTTGGCAGCAGGTTCCGATCATACGTTCCGCGTCTCGGGTACGACGGTGGTGGTACCGGGCTTCCTTGCGGTTTACGAAGAAGGTCGCGATGCGAAGCGCGTCGATGACGACGATGAAGGCCGCAAGGTACCGCCGTTGAAGATTGGCGATGTCGTTGATTTGAATGACGTTGTGACGAATCAACATTTCACCGAACCGCCGCCGCGTTATTCGGAAGCGTCGCTAGTGAAGGCGCTCGAAGAATTCGGCATTGGCCGTCCTTCGACGTACGCCTCGATCATCTCGACGTTGCTTTATAAGGACTACACGATCCTCGATAACAAGCGGTTCAAGCCGACGGATTTGGGACGTGTTTTGGTGATCTTCCTGACGGAATATTTCAACCGTTACGTGGATTACGGCTTTACGGCCGCGATGGAAAATGAGCTCGACAAGATCGCCGAAGGCGAAGCGAAGTGGCTCGAGGTGATGGAGCAATTCTGGAAGGCGTTCGGTGAGCGCATCAAGGAAGTGACGGTGATCATCAACGGCCGCGAAGTGAAGTTCCCGGGCATCGTTGAGCTGGGCACGGATCCGGTGTCGGGCAAACCGTTGTCGGCGCGCGTCGGTCAGTACGGTGCGTTTGCGCAGATCGGTACGGTGGATGACGAGGAAAAACCGAAGTTCGCTTCCTTGATGGATGGGCAAAGTATTTTTACGATTTCGCCGAAGGATGCGCTGGCGTTGTTCGCACTGCCGCGGACGTTGGGTGAAGTCGATGGCGTTGAAGTCGTGGCTGCACGTGGTCCATTCGGTGCGTATGTCCGTAAGGGCACGACGAATGCGTCGCTCAAGGGTGATGACAATCCGTACACGATTGAATTGGATCGTGCCCTGTTCCTGATCAATGAGAAGGAAGAGTTCATCCGCAATCGCATCATCAAGGAGTTTGATGGTTCGAAAATTCAGGTGCTGAATGGTCGTTTTGGGCCGTTTATTTCCGACGGCGAATTGAATGGCAAAATTCCGAAGGACGTCGAGCCTCGTTCGATCACGTTGGAGCAAGCCGAAGAGTGGTTGAAGGAAACGGGCAAGCCGGCGCGTCGTGGTTTTGGTCGTAAGGCCGTGAAGAAAGTCGCGAAAAAAGCTGCGGCGAAGAAGGTTGCCAAGAAGGCAGCGACGAAGAAAGTCGCCAAAAAAGCCGTGAAAAAGGCTGCGAAAAAGACCGCCGCCAAGAAAACGGCCGCCAAAAAAGTCGCGAAGAAAGCCGCTGCCAAGAAATCGGCCGAATAACTCGCCATGAAAGTTCTCTCCGCCGCCGAATGTGGTCTTGTTTGCCGCAACGGCGGCGTTGTTCTTTATCCGACGGAAGGTGTGTGGGGTCTCGGCTGCTCGCCCATTGACGAGGATGCGGTGCGCCGTGTGTTGGCGTTGAAGTCGCGCGAGGAGTCCAAGGGGCTCATTCTCATCGCTGCGTCGATTGCGCAGCTGATGCCGTTCCTCGATATCACTTCGCTGTCGGAAGATCGCTGCGACGAGATTTCTGCGTCCTGGCCCGGCCCCAACACGTGGGTCATTCCTGCATCAGGTTTAGTGCCGGCGTTCGTGCGCGGGGCGTTTCAGAGCGTTGCCGTGCGTGTGACGTCGCATCCATCAGTGCGCGAGATGTGCAATTCGTTTGGCGGGGCGTTGGTGTCGACTTCCGCCAATGTCGCCGGTGCGCCGTCGCCGTTGTCATTCGCGACGGTTTGTTCTTCGATCGTCTCGGGCGTCGATGCGGTTTGCGTCGGCGATACGTTAGGGACGGGTGTTGCGTCGACGATTCGCGATGCGGTGACGGGTGAAGTTCTGCGCTAGTTGATGTTCAACCGTTTGCGGACTGCTGCAGCGAGCGCCATGCGCCCCACGTACAACGCGATCAGCACGATGAGGATGCGTGTCGCACTGCCGGCAAATCCCGTCGCCTGACCAATCGCGGTCATCTGATACAACACCGTCAAAATAATCAGCGGCGCCATATACGATATCCAGAACAATGGTCCGCGGAACACTTCATATTTCGCCTGCAGAATGTTTGCCTGCGGAATCGCGGGCCACTTCGACTCGCCAGGTAATCGGGGACTCACGCCGTTCGTGCGATCAAGCGCCTTCAGGAAGAACCAACGCAATCCAAGGACGAGCAACGCGATAAACGCGAACTGGAATGCGAATGTGAGTAGAACGGTTGAATTCATTTTTTTTGATCTCGGGAATACTATTGACCGACTCTGCTCTTCGAGGCGGTAAGGCGCTTGCGAACCAACAATGCAAGAGCGTATTGATGAAGGACCATCGCCGCAAGCACAACGCCAGTAATGATCATGATCTGGCAAACGAGACTCTTCCCGTCCGCCATTTGAGCTCCGACGGTTTGATAAAGGATGAACATCACTGCGAACAATCCAAGCCAACCCAGAAAGAACACGGGGCTTGAAATCACGTCAGACTTCGCCCGCATGACCTCTTCATTTGGGAACGATGGCCACTTTTTCTCACCCAGGAATATAGGCTTGGATCCGTTACTCCGTCGCACCGTTTTCAACTGATCGGAACGGATCAGCCAGATCATCCCGAGGATGAAGGCACCAAAGCCAAAGTAAATCAGATATCCAATCCAGCTCATAACCGTCGTCTCAAACTCGTTCCGGCAAGATTATCAAATCAACATTTCATGCAAGTGAAGATTGCAACTTCGCCCGATAGAACTTCGCGCGGATGACACTTGCAAGGAACATCACCGGCAACGCGACCAACGCGAATGCCATCAAGTATTTCAACGATGCGGTGAAGCCAGCCTCATTGCCGACAATGCGAGTTGCGATGACAACAGCGGCCAACACACCGAGCATCGCCAACGCATCAAGCAACCAGGCGACGACGGACGAGTGCAAGGCGAGTAATCGGCCACGCAGTTGAGCGTCGGTGATTTTGCGGCGTTGTTTCTCGTCGAGGAAACGACGGAAGTAAGCAACACCCGATCGCGTGCCGAGACGATACTTCGAAACCATGTGCATCAAGACTGTTCCGAATGCAAACAGCAGCACATACATCAGCAACTCAGCATTTGTATTCGCCATCAGAATCCATACCTCAGGAAGCCACCGTCAACCGCCACGCATTCACCGGTAATGTACGACGCAGCAGGCATGCACAAAAACGCAATCGCCGCCGCAACCTCTTCCGGCTCACCAACGCGTCCCATTGGTGTCCGTAACAAAACATCATCCAAATATTCCGGATCCGCCAACTTCTCCGACGTCCGCCGCGTCCGAATGTACCAAGGCGCAACCGAGTTCACACGGATGCCATCTTCTGCCCACTCGACCGCAAGGTTGCGTGTCATCTGATGCATCGCCGCTTTCGTCATGCCGTAAACGGCGCCAGTGCGAACATGCATCACACCGGACACGGAACCGACATTCACAACCGAAGTCGCAGCGTGCTTCACCAACAACGGATGGCAGAAGCGCGAGATTTCAAATGCGGAAAAAGTATTGAGCTCGAACAGATGCCGCCACTCTTCATCGGAATAATCCGTCGCCGGCATCGACTTATTGCCGCCGGCGTTGTTGATGAGAATGTGCAGGCCTTCGTCGAAGTCCTCGACCCAATCGATCAAGTCACGCCGCTCTTCATCGCGCGAAACATCAGCCGGGAAAATCTGCACATCACGCAACGGAAATTCTTCGAGGATTTCGTCGCGGGCATTTTCGAGTGAGTTCAGATCACGGCCATTGAGCAATACATCGGCGCCGAGCGATACGAGCTCACGCGCCGTTGCGAAACCAATGCCCGCACTCGCGCCGGTGACCAGCGCGAGCTTCCCATCCAAACGCCAACGATCATTTGCCATCAACGCACACCGAAAAAATTACTGACAGAGACAGTGTGCCACGGGAGTGATGACTTGACCTGATGGTTTTGACGACAGCTTACGCAGAACATCAAATTCCTTGACCATCTGCGGCGATGCTTCCACGAAGAAACTACGCAGGAACGAGTTGCCCGCAATGAATGCCTTGACCCGCGGAACCTTGCCGAACAACTCGGAGAATGGTGTCGCTTTCTCTTCGATGTACTTTTGGCCGTAAGAGCCAACATCACCGAGCTTTGCCAACGATGCCGCGTACTTGATCGCATCATTCAACGTACCGAACTCATCGACCAAACCGCGTTCCTTCGCTTGCGCACCCGTCCAAACACGACCTTGCGCAATCTCATCGATTTGCTCGTAAGTCTTGCCGCGCGCCTTCGCAACGTTGCCCGCGAAATCACGGTAACCCTTCTCGATCACGCCTTGAATCAAGCCCTTCACTTCAGGTGCCATTGGACGTGTTGGATCAAACGCACCGGCAAATGGCGTGGTTTGGACGCCGTCGGTGTGGACACCGATTTTGTCGAGGCCACGAGTGACATTCGGAATCAAACCAAAAATACCGATCGACCCCGTAATCGTCGAAGGATCCGCATAGATTCGATTCGCATCCATCGAAATCCAATAGCCACCCGATGCCGCCAAGTCACCCATCGATGCGACGACCGGCTTGCCCGCCTTCTTCAATGCATTCACTTCACGGCGGATTTGTTCCGATGCAAAAACTTCCCCACCCGGCGAATTCACGCGCAGCACAACCGCCTTGATGGATTTGTCCTTCAACGCTTCACGCAAAAGCTTCGACGTCGAGTCACCACCGATGGTGCCGGCTGGCTTTTCGCCACCTGCAATTTCGCCTTCCGCAATGATCACGCCAACGTTCGACGTTGCCATCAAAGGCTGTGACTTGTTCGGTTCCATGCTGATCGTATCGAGGTAATTCTGATAGCCGATCGCACGGTAACCAAGATCATTCGAATCGTCCTTGACGCCCTTCTTCGCAATCATGTCGTTGAACTCGGCGCGCGTTTTCAAACCATCAACCCACTTCGATGCCAACGCATATTTCGCAAGATCACCATCGGTGATGGACGTTTGATTGAGAATGCTTGCGTTCAAAGCGTCCGGCGTTGTCTTGCGATCTTTCGCGACGTCCGCCATGTAGCGCGTCCACACATCATTCATCCAGAACATGTCCGCTTCTTTCGCAGCAGGCGACGACGCATCGAGAATGTATGGCTCCGCTGCCGACTTGAATGTGCCGACCTTGAACAGCTGCATATCAACGCCAAGCTTGTCCTGCAACAACTCACGGTAGTACTGACGGTAGCGCGACAGACCCATCAACATGACGCCGTTCAATGGATCGACGTAAACCTGGTTGCCTGCAGCGGCGATCAAATATTGGCTTTGCTCGAAACCTTCCGTATACGTAATGACTTCCTTGCCGGAATCACGTACGGCACGGACGGCTTGCGCGATTTCGCGCGTCGAAGCCCAGCCCGTTGGTGTCAACTTATCGAGATCCAGCACAACACGGTTGATGCGCTTGTCGTCCTTCACACGATCCAAAACTTGCAGCAGATCCCGTAAACGAACTTCGCTGGAATCATCACCGGCCATTTTGGTCAACGCTGAAGAGAACGGATCCTGCGTAAATTGCTCAACGACCTTGCCCTTCGGATTCAGCACGAGGGTCGTGTCGCTTTTCATTGAACTACCGCCGAAGATTCCCGCCAAGACGAGGATCAGGAAAATCAACAGGAAGAACAAAAAGATCGCATTGAACACCAGGCGACGCAGGAAATTGACGACGTCCCAGCAGCGCTTGAGGAATCGACCCAATGGCGACTCGAGGAAGCGGCGGCGTGCCGGTGGCGCGGGTGGAACGTGTTGGGCTGGTACAGACATGGAAATCCCCGTGTAAATCTAGGTTTTATCGTAACCAATCCTTGGCGCGTTTAAATGCACCAAAGGTCATGGATTGTTCGCAATCAGTTTCGCAATCGTGTTGCGCGTTCGCCAGTTCAGCAAAATGGCGGCGACTGTGAGCCCGCTGATTAAGCCGATCCACATGCCTTTCGGCCCCATTTCCTGCTGGAAACTCAAATAAATGCCGACCGGCATGCCGACCAGCCAATACGAAATCACTGCGATCCACATCGGGATTGTCGTATCTTTCAGTCCACGCAGCGTCGCAGCGGAAATGACTTGCACACCATCCGGAAACTGGAACATCGCCGCAAACAGAATCAACGTCGACGCCAATCCAATGACCGTGATGTCATCCGTGTACAAGCGCGTGAGATGCTCATTTCCAAAAATCATGATCGATGCCGACAGCACCTGCGTAAACAGAACGATCGCAAGACCCGCATGCATTGCGTTGCGCACACCGACGTAGTTGCGGCGTCCCATGGCGTGACCGACACGCACAGTCGTCGCTTCGGCGACACCCACCGGAATCATGAAGCACAACGTTGCAATGCTGATGGCGATTTGATGACTCGACGCGATGACCGTGCCCAGCTTGCCCATTAACAAGGTCGTTGCGACAAACAGACCACCTTCCATCAACACCATGACACCGATGGGGAGTCCTATTTTTAAGGTGTTTCGGATGACTTCCCAATTCGGGAGATCGAATTGCTTGAACAATTGAAGGTCAGCAAAGCGGCGTGATTTTCGCAGTACCAAAATGAAACCAACCGCCTGCGCCCACATCACGATGATCGTTGCGACACCCAATCCTTTCGCACCCATCGATGGAAAGCCAAAGAGTCCGAACGTCAACACGTAACCAATCGGCGCGAGAATCACCACGCCAAGAATGCTGAGCACCATCGTCGGCGTCGTCCAATGCATGCCCTCCGCGAGATAGCGCATGCAGAAAAACAAGCACATCCCCGGCACGCCCCAGCGCACTGCCAGCAAAAAGTCCGACGCACCCGGAATGATCGCGGGATCAATCCCAAACAGGCGCATGAAGAACGGCGAGAAACTCAGGAATGTAAACAGCAATACCGCGAGCGCCGCAGCGAGCCACAGGGACTGCCGGAAAAACGGTCCAACTTCACTTCTCTTCTCCGCACCGTGCATTTCGGACACGGTCGGCGGAATGGACATCAGCACACCGAGTGGCAACATGATCGGCAACCACAGGATGGCCGTGCCCACGGAGACCGCGGCGAGTGTTTCGGTGCTGTGGTGACCTGCGATGACGGAATCGACGAAGCCGATCAGCGCGGCGGAAATCTGGCCGATGACCAGCGGACCTGCCAGGACGGCGGTCGTCTTCATTTCCGGAAGGAGTTGCGAGATGCGCTTATTGGTCATAAATTCGTCAGCGCATGAGGATGGGCGCTGGCCCATATTCTGTATTGTTGCAGTGCGTCTATTTTATCGGTAAAACCGACCGTCCGTCGGCTCAAAATTAGGCGACCTGCAGGCTTGACATTTCAAATTTGCCTTGTTTTTCAGGCGATATCGATATTTCGTTAAATTGCAAGCTTTCCACAGCGCCTCGGGAATTGTTGCAATTGTGCGTGAAACGCTAGGGAATCCTATTTTCACGTATGTTTCACGCCTAAGTGCTTGATTTTATTATCATTATCCAATGTGGTGAAAAAATCACCAATTTATCTAAGGGCGTGACATTGAGCGGTTTGAACCCCCTTAACAAGTTCCATGCACAGAGTTATCCACAGATTATGTGGATAACCGAATTTTCCCTTGTGTATCAGACATTTACGACCCTTTGTCAGAATAATCTGTAGGAGTGATTGGCAAATCGTTCATGCTGAATATCTCGCCACTTCCCTTAGACTATCGTCATGCCCGAGCCCCTTGACATTGCCGAAAAATCGACATCTCCAACCGTCTGGCGAGTCGCGGTCAATGCGCCCTTGCTGGCGTCGTTTGATTATCTCCCAGTCGACGGTCACGTGGCGACGGCTGGCGATATCGGGAAGCGTGTCCGAGTGCCCTTCGGTCGTGGCGACAAGGAGAGAATTGGGGTGATTGTGGCGGTTTTGGCGTCTGAAATGGCGCTGGAGCGGCTGACCCAGGCATCCGAGCTGCTGGATACCGTGCCGGTGCTGGATGGGGAGTTGCTTGAAAGTCTTTTGTGGCTGTCGCGCTATACGCACGGTCCGTTGGGCGAGGTGCTGTGGCAAGCGATGCCGAAAGTGCTGCGAGATGGCGAAGCCCTGTTTGTGGCGCCCTCTTTCGTTTGGTCGCTGACGGAGGCTGGACGGACGCATTTGGGCTCTGCACGTGAAGGCCGGCCAAAAGCACTGCTGTCCGCCTTAGCCAATGGTCCTGTTTCCGAGGACGCTTTGCGCGTTGTGCATGAGAACTTCTCGACGACCGCGCGTGGCTTGCTGGCGAAGGAGTTTGTTGAACGTTCCGAGATCGCGTTGGATACGCGCGTGCGCAATGCCATCACATCTGTCGCGTCATTTGATGAAGCACATCCCCTGCATGCTCTGACCTTGAATGAAGAGCAAGCTAGTGTGCTTGCATCGTTGCAATCGCGGTCGGGCTTCAATGTCTCGTTGCTGGATGGCGTGACAGGCAGCGGCAAAACAGAGGTCTATCTGCAACGCATGGCGCAGGTGCTCGCATCGGGCAAACAAGTGCTCGTCATGGTGCCGGAAATTGGTTTGACGCCGCAGACCTTGCGACGGTTTGAATCGCGACTTGGCATTCCCGTTTACGCGTATCACTCTTCGATGAGCGATACCGAGCGCGCACAAACTTGGATCGCTGCACGGACTGGCTTGGCGCGAGTGGTGGTGGGGACGAGGTCGTCTGCGTTTTTGCCGTTTGAATCGTTGGGCCTGATCATCGTCGACGAAGAGCACGACAGCAGTTTCAAGCAGTTTGATGGCATCCGTTTCAATGCGCGCGACTTTGTGATTCAACGCGCATATCGATGGGACGTGCCGGTGATTCTCGGTTCTGCAACACCGTCGTTGGAATCCTGGCAAAACGCCGTCAGCGGTCGTTACCATCGCGAGGAATTGCAGCATCGCGCCGGTGACGCGCAACCACCACGCATCGTCGTGCAAGATATCCGTGCCGCGCGTTTGCAAGCAGGTTTGTCGCCCGATGCATTGAAGGCGATTGAGCAGACATTGGCGCGGGGTGAGCAAGTTTTGGTATTCAAAAACCGCCGCGGTTACGCCCCCGTCCTGCTCTGTCACGATTGCGGTTGGACCGCCAAATGCACGCGCTGCGACGCATCGATGACCGTGCACAACAACGGTCGCCGTTTGCAATGCCATCACTGTGGCGCGTCGCGCTCTGCACCCAATGCGTGTCCCGACTGCGCATCCCTTGCGTTGCATCCGCAAGGTGTCGGCACGGAACGCATTGAAGGGTTTCTCGTCGACCATTTCCCCGATGCGCCGGTCATTCGCGTTGATCGCGGAACAACGCAAACGCGCGACGGCATGTTGCAGCAGTTGAGCAAACTCGGCGATGGCGCAGGCATCCTTGTCGGTACGCAGATGCTCGCGAAAGGCCATGATTTAAGCAACTTGACGTTAGTTGTCGTCGTCGGTGCCGACGAAGGTTTGTTTTCGGCGGACTTCCGCGCGAATGAACGCCTTGCGCAATTGCTGATTCAAGTGGCGGGTCGTGCAGGTCGTGCATCGCGGTTAGGCACGGTGATGATTCAAACGCATCATCCCGATCATCCGTTGCTGGCGTTGCTGATTAATGGTGGTTACAAGGCATTTGCGGCGAAAGAATTGCCGCAGCGACAAGCCGCGTTGTATCCCCCGTTCGCATTTCTCGCGTTGATCCGTGCGGAAGCGCAACATGTTGGCGATGCGCGCAACTTTCTTGTCGCGACGCGCGAGTTGTTGGCAAACGAGTTGGGCGTGGAAGCGATGGGTCCGTTGCCGGCGCCGATGCCTCGAAGAGCGGGATATTTAAGGGAACAGTTGTTGGTTTTGTCAGAGACGCGCAAGCCGTTGCACACCGTGCTAACGAACGCTTTACCCGCCATTTACGCGTTGCCCGAGGCGCGCAAAGTAAGATGGTCATTGGACGTCGACCCTTACGACCTTTACTGAGGTTTCATCATGAATAACGATATTTATCCGTGCGTTCTGTTTGAGCGTGAGGCGGCGGATGCCGGGACGTTTTATGCGGATTTGTATGGCGGGACGGCCTCGTCGGAGAATCCGTTCGTCACGATGGTGGATGTGTTCGGCCAAAAACTCATGCTGCTCAATTACGGCATGCCCATCGATAAAACTCCCGCGCTGAATCTCCATCTCAACATTGACGATGACGCGGAAGTGGATCGGATTTTCAATGCGTTGAAAGAAGGTGGACGCGAGTTGATGCCGTTAGGTTCTTATCCGTGGAGCCCGCGCTATGGTTGGGTCAACGATCGGTTCGGCACATCGTGGCAAGTGTATGGAACCGGTGGCGCAACGCAGCCGCAGACATTGGTGCCGTCGTTGATGTTTGTTGGTGACAAGGTTGGCAAGTGTTCGGAAGCGATGGAACTTTACACTTCGACGTTTCTGAATTCGCGCAGCAATGGAGCAAAGAAAGACGACAAGGGAAATGTGATGCACGCGGATTTTGAAATCGATGGATACCATCTTTATGCGATGGATTCGGAAGGACCGCATGCATTTGATTTCAATAACGGGGTGTCGATGCTTGTGCTGACGGATGATCAAGCGCAGACCGATCACTACTGGAGTTCGTTGCTCGCAGGTGGCGGCAAGGAAATGCAATGTGGTTGGCTCGAAGATCGCTACGGCGTGCGTTGGCAGATTGCACCGAAGGCGATCATCGCGATGGTCGGTGACAATGCCAATCCCGAGAAGCAACAAAGCGCCATCGCTGAGATGATGAAGCAGATCAAATTGGAAATCGCGCCAATCGAAGCCGCGTATAACGGGTAAACTGGGTGTTATGACCAAAAATGCACTTGAACAACTTCGCGCCCTGAGCGTGATCGTCGCCGACAGCGGTGACATTGAAGCCATCGCCCGCCTGAAACCACAGGATGCGACCACCAATCCATCATTGCTGCTGAAAGCCGTTGGCATGCCATCGTTGTCGTCCGTCGTGTCGGAAGCGATTGCGAGCGCGGAAGGTGCGGATGCGGATGCACGCGTTGCGGATGCAGCCGATCGTCTGGCGGTTGCGGTGGGTAAGGAAATTTTGTCCAAAATCGAAGGCCGCGTCTCCACCGAAGTCGACGCACGTTTGAGCTACGACAAGGATGCGTCGATCGCGAAGGCGAAACATTTGATCGCGATGTACGAAGCTGCGGGCGTTTCGAAGGATCGCATCCTCATCAAGCTCGCATCGACGTGGGAAGGCATCCAAGCGGCGAAGGCTTTGGAAGCAGAAGGCATCAACACGAACCTCACGTTGCTGTTCAACATGGCGCAAGCGCGTGCGTCGGCGGATGCGGGTGTGTTTTTGATCTCTCCATTTGTTGGTCGCATTCTCGATTGGCATCTCGCGAATGGCATGTCGCCGGTAACGAATCCTTCGGATGATCCGGGTGTGAAGTCGGTGACGGAGATTTGGAATTTTTATAAGCAACATGGTGTGCCGACGGTGGTCATGGGCGCGAGCTTCCGCAACACCGGACAGATCCTTGCATTGGCAGGCTGCGATCGTTTGACGATCTCGCCGGACTTGCTGGATGAGATGGCAGCGATGGATATCGAAGTTCCTGCCGCGTTGACGTTCAACGGCGAAGTCACGCCATTGCCGACAGCGATGACGGAAGATGAGTTCCGTGCGGAAGTCGCCGCGGATCCAATGGCTTCCGAAAAATTGAAGGAAGGCATCGACAAGTTCGCGATCGACCAAGTGAAGTTGGAAGACCTGATCCGCTCGCATGAAGCATTTGTGGCTTAAAGCCGGACTTGTTTCTTTAATCGCCGCGCTCGTTCTCTCGGGCATCCATCCCTATGAGCGCGGCACTTGGTGGATGGAAATTGCGCCGGTTCTCATCGCGTTGCCGTTGTTGATCGCGACGTACAAGCGATTTCCGTTAACGCCCCTGCTCTACACGTTGATTTGGCTGCAAGCGTTAGTGCTGATACTAGGTGGCGCGTACTCGTATGCTCGCGTACCACTTGGCTTTGCGATCCAGGATTGGTTGGGTATGGACCGCAATCCCTACGACAAAATCGGCCACTTCATGCAAGGCCTCACGCCCGCCATCGTCGCGCGCGAATTGTTAGTCCGTCATCGCGTGGTGTTGAAGAAGGGATGGTTGCTTTTGCTATGCCTATGCGTCGTGATGTTCATCAGCTCACTGTATGAGTTGATTGAATGGGCTGCTGCGTTGATGCTTGGCGAAGGTGCCGAAGAGTTCCTCGGCACGCAAGGTTACGAGTGGGATACGCAATCCGATATGTTCTACGCGCTGATTGGCGGGTTGGTTGCGTTGACCATTCTTGCGCCGTTACATGATCGGCAGCTTGCTTCAGCGAATGGATGACGAATTCAAACGTTTCATCCAGGTTATTTCCAGTCAAGATCGTATCCGATCAAGTAGTCATTATACTTTTGCAGCAAAGATATTCGCTTGCCCGGGTATGTCAGAGCGCCAACGCTCAAAAGTCGATACCTTGACTGTAGTAGAAGTGAGTATTTTTTTGACGGGAGTTGATTACTTATTTCGTAAGAGTAGACCTTATCCAATCCCGAGTCAGACCAGATTCCGACGTAATGACTACCCCGAACCACCGGCGTTGCTCCTCGAAACGTCCCAGGTATGTTTGTGGGATGCGGTGCATTCTTTTGAAAATATGGATTGCCCTTTTGATCGGAACGGTCACGTGGTCTTTGCCATTTCGACGGAGGCAGCCTAGCTTGTGCGATATTTCGTGGGTAAAAAAGAGGATAGTCGTTTGTCCTGAACAACGTCGCGCCGAGGTATCCGTTTATCCGCTTAACGCATGAACCACGAAACTCGCGTGCTTGGACTAAGGTTAGGCTTCTTGAAATTAATTGAATATTCCTCCTCGCCTCAGCGACGTGCAGCAATCGCGTCTGAAGTGATTCGCCGTCCACGTTTTTCTGCGAACAGCTAAATCCATAGGGCGCCTCACGTATTTCGTCGGCTGTGACAGCGCTTGAAAGACTAAGGCAAGTTAGAACCGCGAAAGTTGCACAAAATTTTAATTTGAACATCGTGGTAATCTCTCGCGGAGTGCAGACAGGCGACATCAATACGTTCTTGCTGGCACGTTAAATACACTACAAACCTGTAAGCGTTTGGGTGCGCAAACTAAATGGTGTGATTGATCAAATATTAGAACGCGGGAATAAGCGGACCTTCAAGCCACAGCCAACGCGCCATCCAGGAAGCGACCAGACCGATCATCAACGTCAATGGCAAGCCAAGTAACAAGAAATCCTTGAAGGTATAGTTGCCAGGCTTCAAAATCAGCAAGTTGCCATGGTGTCCGATCGGCGTGAGGAAGGATGCAACCGCGCCTAGTGCAGTCACGACAACGAACGGCGTGACCGGCAATCCTAAAGTTGCGGCAAGTGCCAAAGCAATCGGCCCAAGTAAAACAGTTGTCGCGGCATCTGACAAAATCTGCGTCAACAATCCCGCCGCCGTGAACAACATGAAGAGGATCGCGAGCGTTGGCCAACCATTGACGAGATGGGCCATCCAGTCGGAGATCATTTTGGCAGTGCCCGTGTCTTCCATCGCAATGCCGAGCGGAATGACGCCCGCGATCATCACGAAGATTCGCACATCGATGGAGTTGTAGGCCTCGTCGATTCCAACACAGCGCGTCGCGACCATTGCAACGGCGCCGAGCAAGAATGCCAGTGGCGGATCCAGCAGATGCGTTGCAGCAGCGAACACGGTCAATGCGAGAATACCCAACGAAACCGGTGAGAGCAATGGACGCTTTACGTCACCGCTAAACGGAACGAGCATCAGGAAGCCATGGTGACTTGCAAGTTGCGAGAACTGCGAAGGATGTCCCCACAAAACAACGAGATCACCTTCCTGCAGGCGCTCTTCCGCATAACGCTTCTCGCGCAACTTGCCGCCGCGACGCCAAAGCCCCGTCACCAACACACCGTTACGCTGCACGAACTGCAGTTCGCGCACCGAGCGCCCGATGAATTCCGAGCCCGGTGCAACGACGGCTTGCACGAGTTGCGGCTTACCATCGCCCTGCTCCGCCAAAATCCCAAACCGCTCCACCGCATTCAACGACATGCCCGGATCGGCCTGCAGTGATGCAATGTCATCCGGACTCGCATCGACGATGAGGATGTCGCCGCGGCTTAGCGGACTTTTGTCAGTGAGATCATCGCGCTCGATGTCATCGCGCAACCAACCGACGACCTCGAATTTTTCGCCCATTGCCGCCTTCAGTTCCGCCAATGTCTTCGTCGCCCATCGCGATTCGCGGCCGATGACCAGCTCCGTGCGATAACGGTCGAGGCGGAAGTATTCGCTGTCATCCGCTTCGCCCATGTGCTTTGGCAAAAAGAACCGCATCAACAGGAAGTACAACGTCCCCATCAAGACTACGGCGACACCGATCGGCGTGATGCTGAAAATGCCGAGGGACTTCGCGCCACTGCGTTCGATCATGTCATTGGCAAGCAGGAACGCCGGCGCACTGACAAGCGTCAACGTCGTGCCAAGCGATGCTGCCAATGACATCGGCATCAGCAAGCGCGAGACCGAGAGTTTCTTGCTGCGCGCGAACTTCGTCAGAATTGGCACCATCATTGCGGTGACCATGACGTGATGCGTGAACGATGCTATCGCTGCAACGGTCGGCATTACGACGGCGATCGACCGCGTCTCGCTCGAGCCGCTAGCCTTGGAGACCCAATCACCGATTTTCTCGGTGATGCCCGTCGCGGTGAGGCCGGCACTGATCACGAAAACCGCCGCAACAATGATCGCAGGCTCGCTGGCGAAACCGCTGAGGGCTTTTTTGGAATCAAGGATCCCCGTAACGACGAGCGCCAGCAAGGTCAGCATCGCGGTCACATCGACGCGGAGCTTCTCCGTCACAAAAAGATAGAGGGCCCCTGCGAGGATGACGAGAAAGGTAATTTGCTCGATCGACATGACTGGTATCATAGCAATGCGAGTTGGAGTAATCGTTAGAGGAGTGAGAAGACGCTCCCCGTCATTTGAGGCTTTGTATGTTGACCCGTGATTTTGAGGCGTTCCGTCAGGCGTTCGAGCAGGCTGATTTGAATTTCGGACCGGCGACGCCACGATGCGTTTTCCTTGTGACGCCTGAAGGCTTCATGCGCGCGGAGGAATCAGCGCAGGACAACGTATACATGGCGGCCGCTGAAGCGTTTGATCCGCAACGTGCATTGGCGCAGCATCGCGATCTGGTCCGCGAAATGTCGTCCGTCGTGCCTGCGATTGCGTTTGCGGGTTGGGCGGAGACGCCGGATGCGGTTTTTCCGAATAATGTGTTCGCCACTGGCTCCGGCAATGTCGTGATTGGTCGCATGTTGCATCCCGTGCGCCAGCGCGAAGCGACCCGTGCAGATATGCGTTCGTACTTCACGGACGTGCTCGGTTTGAATGAAATTGATTTATCCACCCAAAACCATCCATGCGAACTCACCGGCGCCATCGTTATCGACCGCGCGCGTGGTGTTGGATTCATCGGTTTGAGTGATCGCGTTGATGAAGAAGGTGCGCGCTTGATGCATGAAGCATTTGGGTTGCGTGCGTCGTTGGTGTTCGATCTCGCCGATGGCGAATATCACACGAATGTGGTGTTGGCGATTCTTGCCGGTCGCGCTGCGGTGATTTGTCCGCGCGGTTTCGCGTCGTCCGAAGCAGCCGACTTCATCGCATCGTTGTATGCGCCGCATTCGATCATGTGCACTGAAGCTGAGCATCAAGCTTTCGTTGGCAATTGCATTTCGGCCTCACCTGACACCGTGTGGATGAGTGCGGCTGCGGAGCGTGCTTTGACGTCTGAGCATGCGAAGCAATTGAACGATGCGGGCTTCTCCGTGCGTTCCGTTGAGCTGGACGCGATTGAAGCGGGCGGTGGGTCGTTGCGTTGCTGTATCGGCGAGATTTACTGAACACATGGAAAAACCGCCCCGAAGGGCGGTTTCTCGTTCTTACTTCTTGGTGAAGGTTAATGCACCATCCGAGGCACCGACAACGATCGTGTCGCCGTTGGTGAATTCGCCGCCGAGAATTTTGTTGGCTAATTGATTCTCGAGCTGCTGCTGGATCGCACGCTTCAATGGACGCGCACCGTAAACCGGATCGAAACCAGCCGACCCGAGTTGATCCAGCGCCGCATCCGTCACGTCCAGCGAAATGCCGCGCTCGGCCAGACGTTTTTCGAGACCACGCAACTGAATTGCCGCGATCGAACGGATCTGCGACTGATCCAGTGGATGGAACACCACGATGTCGTCGAGACGGTTGATGAACTCAGGACGGAAATGACCTTGCACGACTTCCATCACCGATTCCTTCATTTCTTCGTATGACCCGTTATCCTGCGCAATCTGCTGGATGCGTTGCGAGCCCAGGTTCGAAGTCATGATGATCACCGTGTTGCGGAAATCAACTGTACGACCTTGACCGTCGGTAAGTCGTCCGTCATCGAGTACTTGCAGCAGAATGTTGAAAACATCCGGATGCGCCTTCTCGACTTCATCCAGCAAAATCACGCTGTACGGACGACGTCGCACCGCTTCCGTGAGGTAACCGCCCTCTTCATAGCCGACATAGCCCGGAGGCGCACCGACCAAACGCGAAACTGCATGCTTTTCCATGAATTCCGACATGTCGATGCGAACCATCGCATCGGGTGAGTCAAACAAAAACTCCGCCAACGCCTTCGACAGTTCCGTCTTACCCACGCCGGTCGGGCCGAGGAACAGGAACGAGCCACTAGGCTTGTTCGGATCCGCCAAGCCTGCACGCGAACGGCGGACCGCATCGCTGATGACAGCAATCGCATCTTCTTGACCGACGACGCGAACGTGCAAATGCTCTTCCATGCGCAACAACTTGTCGCGCTCGCCTTCGAGCATTTTGTTGACTGGAATGCCGGTCCAACGCGATACGACCTCGGCAATCTCCTCTTCCGTCACCTTGTCCTGCACGAGCTTGAAACCCTGGTTGTCGACGGCATCTGCCAATTGCAGTTGCTTCTCCAACTCCGGAATCGTGCCGTATTGCAGCTCCGACATGCGCGCGAAATCCTGCTTGCGTTGCGCGGCCTCGAGTTCCGTCTTGGCTTTCTCAATTTGTTCCTTGATCGCCGACGTACCTTGCAGCGCAGCCTTCTCGGACTTCCAAATTTCGTTCAAGTCATCGAAGGACTTCTGCAATTCCTCGATATCATTCTCGAGATCTTCAAGACGCTTCTTCGACGCGTCGTCCTTCTCCTTCTTCAACGCTTCGCGCTGAATTTTGAGTTGGATCAAACGGCGCTCCTGACGATCAAGTTCCTCCGGCTTCGAATCAATCTCCATGCGGATACGAGACGCGGCTTCGTCCATCAAGTCGATGGCCTTGTCCGGCAACTGGCGGTCGGCAATGTAGCGGTTCGACAAAGTCGCAGCTGCAACGATGGCGGGATCGGTAATTTCGACGCCGTGGTGCAACGCATACTTCGGCTTCAATCCACGCAAAATCGCGATCGTATCTTCGACCGTTGGCTCACCGACGAATACTTTCTGGAAGCGACGCTCCAACGCAGCATCCTTTTCGATGTACTGACGATATTCGTCCAACGTCGTTGCGCCGATGCAATGCAATTCACCGCGAGCCAACGCCGGCTTCAACATTTGACCGGCGTCCATCGCGCCTTCGCCTTTGCCCGCACCCACCATCGTGTGGAGTTCGTCGATGAAGAGGATGACTTGCCCTTCGTTTTTGGCAAGGTCATTCAAAACGGCCTTCAAGCGTTCTTCAAATTCGCCGCGATACTTCGCGCCAGCAATCAACGCGCCCATATCCAGCGACAAAACACGCTTCGACCGCAACGACTCCGGCACTTCGTGATTCACGATGCGCTGGGCAAGTCCCTCGACGATGGCAGTTTTGCCAACGCCTGGTTCGCCGATCAAAACAGGGTTGTTCTTCGTCCGGCGTTGCAGCACTTGAATCGTGCGGCGAATTTCCTCATCGCGTCCGATGACCGGATCGAGCTTGCCCGACTCCGCGCGCGCGGTCAGGTCAATCGTGTATTTCTCCAACGCTTGGCGCTGGTCTTCTGCATTTTCGTCTTGCACAGTTTCTCCTCCACGCATCGCTTGAATGGCTTGTTCCAAATTCGATTCATTCGCACCGGCAGACTTCAACGCCTGCGACGTCGTTCCACCATCGCGGAGCAACGCGACGAGGAACCACTCGGATGGAATGTATGCATCACCGGCCTTTTGGGCGAGTTGATCGGTGACATTGAGGACACGCGCGAGTTCATTGCTCAGCGTCACGTTGCCCTGATTCCCCGAAACCTTCGGGAGTTTATCCAAAATATCCTTCAACTGATTCCGCAAGATCGGCACGTTTACACCGGCTCGCGTGAGCAACGGCGACGTGCTGCCACCTTGCTGATCGAGCAATGCCATCAACAAGTGTGCGGGTTCAATGAAGTTGTTGTTGCGGCCCACTGCCGCGGATTGCGCTTCCTGCAGAGCTTGCGTGAAGCGACTGGTTAATTTATCTAATCGCATCGTTCTACTTTCACATAATTCTCAACTTAATATGGGGTCTCGATCACTCTAATTATAGTTAGAGTTAGACGATTTAGTCTGCTCCAGACAGCTTTAATTAATCTTCAGACATCCAGAGCAGGGAGACCATGCGGCCGGTACGTTGGTCGCGTCGATGGGAGAAAAAACGTTTCGAATCCGAGATGGTGCAGAGGTCACCGCCGAAGACGTTCGAAGCCGAAATGCCGGCGTCTTCGAGACGGATTCGCGCCAGTGCATAGAGATCGACGTTCCAATGGTAATCGCGGGTTGTTTTGAATGCGGCGCCGGCGCTCCAGTTGCGACTTACGAACGCGTCGTAAACATCCAGACCAATCTCGTATTTCGAAGGACCTGCAGCGGGACCCAGCCACACCGACATGTCAGCAGGATCGGAACCCATGGCGGCGATTGTTTTCTCGATCACGCCTTCAAGTAACGAACGCCATCCCGCATGCGCCGCTCCAATCACCGAACCATCGCGCGAAGCAAACAAAACCGGCAAACAATCCGCCGTCTGTATCGCCAGCACCAATCCACGTTCGCGCGTGAACGACGCATCGGCAGTCGGCAGATCATCGAGCTGCGATGCACGACGCAACTCAACGACATCGACGCCATGAACTTGCTTCAACCAAAATGGCTCCGACGGCAACGCCGCCAACTTCACCAACTCTGCGCGATTGCGCTTCACAACAGCAGGATCGTCGCCGCGGGGAGAAGCCGTGTTGCCCATGTTGAAAGTATCGAACGGCGCTTCAGAAAATCCCGCACCATCGCGCGTCGTTGTGAGCCCGTGCACATTTGCGGGCGCGTTCCATTCGGCGGTAATCCAAGGCGTATTGGACATCATCAAAATTCCGTTGACCTGCACCTATCGTAACGCGGGCGCATGTAATACTGCGTAGATGAAACCGATTTTGCTTTTTGATTTCGATAGCACCATCACCAATGTCGAGGCGCTCGACCTTCTCGGCGAACAGCTCGCCGCGAACGGCCGGCTCACCGCCCACGACGTCGCACAGATCAAGCACATCACCGATCAGGGGATGGCGGGTGAGATTGGTTTTGGGCAATCACTCGAGAAACGCCTCGATATCCTGAAGTTACAGGTCGTCGACTTACAGGATCTCATCGCCACGTTACATCACCGTGTCAGCGAATCCATCGACCGTAACAAAACCTGGTTCCTCTCCCACAGCGACCGCATCTGGATTGTTTCCAGCGGCTTCAAGGAATTCATCGCGCCCGTCGTGCATCGCCTCGGAATCGAACCGGATCGCATCCTCGCAAACGAGTTCGTTTGGGATTCGCGCGGCATCGGTCACGTCGCGAAAGCGAGCCCACTCGCGCACGATCAAGGCAAGCCGAAAGTCGTCGCCGCCGCCAACTTCACGCAACCCGTGTGGATCATCGGCGATGGTTACACCGATTACGAAATCAAACTGCACGGCGCAGCTGACAAATTCCTCGCATTCACCGAGAATGTCCGCAGGCCCGGCGTCGCAGATGTCGCCGATCATGTTTTGTTGAATCTTGAAGAACTCATTGAGCTGGACCGCAATGCCTAATAAATTGTCGTACCCGAAGTCGCGTATGCAAGTTCTGCTGCTCGAAAATGTGCATCCCGTCGCCGTCGAACTCTTCGAAGCCCAAGGCTATCAAGTCGAATCGCTCAAGGGCGCATTGAACGAAGATGAGCTCATCGAACGCATCAAGACCGTTTCGATTCTCGGCATCCGTTCCAAAACACAGGTCACCCAACGCGTCCTCGACAACGCCCCGAAATTGCTGACGGTGGGGGCTTTTTGCATCGGCACCAACCAAATCGATTTGCGTGCAGCCACCGAGAAAGGCGTCGCGGTTTTCAACGCGCCCTACTCCAACACGCGTTCCGTCGTTGAGCTCGCGCTCGCCGAAATGATTTTGTTAATGCGACAAGTGCCGGACAAATCCGCGCAATTGCATCAAGGCGTCTGGGACAAGTCCGCATCCGGCTCACATGAAGTCCGTGGCAAAACACTCGGCCTCATCGGCTACGGCTCGATCGGCACGCAACTCTCCGTGCTCGCAGAATCGCTCGGCATGCGCGTGGTGTTCTACGACATCGCAGAAAGACTCGCCCTGGGCAACGCGACGCAATGCAAGTCGATGCGTGAAGTTCTCGAACAATCCGACATCGTATCGCTACACGTCGATGGCCGTGCGTCTAACGCCAACCTCATCGGCGCCGCCGAACTCGCGTCCATGCGTGACGGTGCAATCCTCATCAACCTTAGCCGCGGCCATGTCGTCGACATCGATGCTTTGCGTGACGCACTGGAGAGCGGCCGCTTGCGTGGCAGCGCTGTCGACGTGTTCCCTTACGAACCCGCGACCAACGACGAAATGTTCACGTCACCACTGTGCGGCATTCGCAACACGATCCTCACTCCGCATATCGGCGGCAGCACATTGGAAGCGCAGGAAAACATCGGTAATTTCGTCCCCAAAAAAATCTTCGACTTCATCGACGCCGGCAACACATCCAACTCTGTCAACTTCCCTGAGCTGATTTTGCCGCAGCTGACCAACGCACATCGCGTGCTGCACATCCATCGCAACGTGCCGGGGATTCTTGCGCAGATCAACCAGATTTTCGCCGATCACCAAATCAACATCGTCGGCCAATACCTCAAAACCAACGATCAAATCGGCTACGTGATTACTGACATCGCGGCGGCTTATACGGACGACGTCATCCAGCAGCTCCGCTCGATTGAGAACACGATAAGGTTGAGACTGCTGTACTAACAGCAAGGTAAGGGGTAAAAGCTATCGCGACGCGGAAATCAGCTTTTACCCTTTAGCTGCTTCTTTCGTGTCAGCCCGCAACGTATCCACCAGTGCCTTCATATCCGCCGGCATTGGCGCTTCGAACTTCATCTCTTCGCCGGTGATTGGGTGTTCAAATGAAAGTTGTTCGGCGTGCAGTGCCTGGCGCTTGAAGCTGCGCAACACTTGAATCAAATCTTCCGTCGCACCCTTCGGCAACTTCAACGAACCACCGTACAACGGATCGCCGATGATCGGATGCTTGAGGTGTTGCATGTGAACGCGGATTTGGTGTGTGCGGCCTGTTTCCAGACGGCACTCGAGCAAGGTGTGATTGCGAAAACGTTCGCGCAAACGGAAATGCGTCACGGCTTCACGACCATCTTCGCGGACAGCTTGGCGGATGCGGTCACGTGGATGGCGATCGATCGGCGCGTTGGCGGTACCGCCGGACACGAGAGCGCCTGAGACGACCGCGAGATATTGACGGTGCACATCGCGATCTGACAACAGCTCGATGAGCTTAGTGTGGGCGGGGAGAGTTTTGGCAACGACCATCACACCGGAGGTGTCCTTGTCGAGGCGGTGGACGATGCCGGCGCGCGGCAGCTTATCGAGCGATGGGTCGTGGTGCAATAGGGCATTGACCAACGTGCCCGTAGGATTTCCGGCACCTGGATGTACGACAAGTCCTGCAGGCTTATTTAACACCAGGATGTCAGAATCCTCGTACAAAATATCCAGCGCAATGTCCTCAGGCTCGGAATGGGTCTGGACGGTCTCAACGGCGCTCAAAGTCACAGTTTCGCCGCCCTTCACGGGATCGCGCGGACGTACGACGGCGCCATCGAGCAAAGCCTCGCCGGACTTGATCCACGAAGATAGCTTGGAGCGCGAATATTCGCTGAAAAGTGTTGCCAAAACCGCATCAAACCGCTGCCCTGCCAAGTTGTCGGGTACGGTTGCGGTTCGCTGAATGGACGTTTCGGTCATGGAAAAATGTTCATCAGATTGAGCCTAAGACTGCTATTATGGGCTTTCCGTGCATTTGGCGCAGAGTTTTTTGAACACAATGACCAACCGATCCCTCCATTTCCGCTTCGCAGCCATCGCGCTGACGTCGATTTTCCTCGTGACCAGCTGTTCGACGGTGAAGAGCGTTTTTAACAAAAAGAACACCGATAAATTCGAGGGAGTCGCCGCCGAATCGCTTTACGAGCAAGGCCATAAGAACATGGTCAGTGGCAATTGGGATCGTGCAGAGGAAATTTTCAAGCGCCTCGTCGCCCAGTATCCGTACGGCGCTGAAGCTGAGCAGGCGCAAATTGAGACCGCTTACGCGCAATATAAAGCGGGCAAAAATGAAGACGCCATCACCACGATTGACCGTTTCATCCGGACCTATCCAACGCACCGTAGCATTGCCTACATGTATTACCTGCGTGGTCTGGTGAATTCGAACCGCGACACGGTGTTCCTGCGCCGCGTCTGGAATCTCGACGCATCACGTCGCGAACTCGCAACGCCGAACCAGGCGTTCAACGATTTCTCGATTGTCGTGAACAACTACCCAAATTCGGCCTACGCGGCTGATGCGCGCCAACGCATGTTTGAGCTGCGCGATCTCTTCGCGCGCCATGAGCTGGATGTCGGCCTCTACTACTACAAACGCGGCGCGTACGTCTCTTCGATCGGTCGCTCACGCGCGATCCTTGACACGTACCCGCAGAACCAATTCGCGGACGACGCAATTGCACTGCTCGCCGCATCGTACAAGTCCCTCAACAACACGGCACTTTACGACTCCTCGGTTGCTCAACTCAAGCAGGCAAATCCGAACCACCCTTACCTGTCGGGTCGTTGGCCGGTCTATCCGAAGAACATCCGCAAGTTGAATCCATTCGTGGGTGAGCGTTCTCCGATTGACAAGATCATCGACGCGCCACCGCCGCCTTTGAAGCGCTAACGCAATACCTTCGGTTAGGTAACGGGTAAAAGCTAAACCGTCATCAATGCTTCGAGCTTGGTGGCGGTTTTTGCATTTTGCGGTACCTATACGGAATACGGCGCCCATCCTGCTCGTATTCTTCCATGATCGACTTTCGCATTTTTCGACGAAGTGTCGTGAGCATTCGACTGAGTTGCCCGATTTCATCCAACACGGCTGCCACGTCACTTTTCGCCATCAGATCCAGGATGATGCAAAGGCGCACTTGTGACTGCAGTTCTGAAAGTGATCCCTGCGCAATAACCATGAAGTTCAACCGGTCACGCTGAGTCTCTCGCGACCATCCTTCTGCAATATTGCTCGAAATCGAAATGGACGCCCTCGACATCTGCGACCGCAGTCCGAAACGTTCCTCTTGCGGCAAGACCGGCAGTAGCTGAAAGATCATCCTCGCAATCACTGCGGCTTTCTGCCAGATCATTGTTTCATCGAAATGCATAATGCCACCCTCTCCTGTTTCAGAAAGGATGGCCTACTGCATGTCTCACGAAAATCAACGGATTCCGAAAATGTCGTAAGTGACTATCTCGACGTTGGTCAGAATAATCGGAGCCTCTCTACGTAGCTTTTACCCCTTACCTGCATTGGTGGGGAAGTAGATAGGTTTCAAAATGCCGCGGAGTTTATCGTAAGGCACGACCAGGGATTGCTCTCCAGCTGCGAAGGCGTCGATGTCATAGGGTTGGTAGTGAAGCAGGACGCCCTTGTCGGTGAAGGTGATGGAAGGTGGGATTTCGAATTTGTAGATCTCTTCGTGACCTTTGGGATCGTTGGGATGATGCTGTTTGATCCAGGTGCGGTAGGCGTCGTGTGCGAGCTCGGTGAACGCGGGGAGCTTGTTGAGTTCGAGGAGGTCGGCGAGTTTGAGTTGTTTTTGGGCGGACGGGTCGACGAGGTAATGCATCGTGGTCGGTTGGCCGTGAGCGCCGCCCCAGTAGGTGTAGCCTTTCAGCGTGAACATGTGGGCGTTGCCGTGGGTGCCGTGATAGCTCGGAGTGGCTTCGAGTTCGTAGGCGGCGACGCTGTCTTTGAGCGATTCGTTGGAGTCCTTGACGAAGGCATCGGCCATCTCCTGGTAGGTCGCGAAGTCACGCTTCGTTTCCATGTCCTTACCGACGCGGCCATATGCGCGGATCTCTTTGTCAAAAAATTCATTCACCCACTGATTGTTCGACTCTACGCGGGACATCTTGATGGAGACGCAGTTTTTCTTCGGGGTCTTCGTGCAGGGTGGGAGTTGGATGTCGACGGGGACGATTTTGACAGTCAGTGGTTGCGTTGTCGAAGGTGTCGCCGGTGCTTCCGTTGCGGGAGGTGTCGGTTGATCTTCGACAGGCGCAGGTGTTGGCGCGTTCGTGGTGGTTTGAGCGGGAGCGGTTGGGCTGCTGCAGGCGATGAGTGCGGCGCTGAGGGCGATCGTAAGAATTGATTTTGTCATCATGCGAATACCCTAGCTTGTCGGATGCAAAGGCCAAGTCAAAGAATCGCTACGCTAGGCTTAAGCCCTTAGCCTTTAGCCTCGTGCGCAGCACACACCGGAACGGGATAGAGATTCGCCTTGTTGCCATCTCGCGTCGGAACGAGCGGATATTGCTCGGCGGTGCGGGTTGGCAAGTCGGGCCACCATTTGGCGAATGCGTAGGTCGAGTTGACGAGATCGACGGTCATGCCGGGAGGTGGGAGTATGAGGGGGTAGTTTTGGCAGGTGCTTGCTGCGACGGAACGGACGCCTGGTTCGGTCCACGTGTGGTCGGCGAGTTTAAATAACGCCCAGTGAATCGGCATCATCGTGCGCGCGCCGACTTGTTTCGCGGCGACGATCGCTTGCTCGGGACCGATGTGCCAATCGGGCCAGGCTTGGCTGTATTGCCCGACTTCGACGAGTGCAAGATCGAAGGGACCGAACTTGGAACCAATCTCCGGGAAGGAATCATGCATGCCGGTGTCGCCCGAATAAAACACACGATGCGACGGCCCGACGAACGCATAACCCGACCATAGCGTGTGATCGGCTTGTGGATTGATGCGACCGGAGTGATGGCGTGCGGGCACCGCGTTGATGGTCAGCGACTTCACTTTGGTTGATTGCCACCAGTCGAGTTCGATGATGCGATCCGGCGAAATACCCCATGATTTCAGGTGCGAACCGATGCCGAGAGGAACGACGAACAGGTTGGTCCAGGTGCGCATTCGCGCAATTGTGCCTTGATCGAGATGATCGTAATGGTCGTGCGAGATAACGACGACATCGACGTTTGGAATGTCGTTGAATTTCAACGGCGGATCATACCAACGCTTGGGGCCCATGAATTGAAACGGCGACACACGATCGCTCCACACCGGATCGATGAGCACGGTCGTTTGGTCGAGATCCAACAACACCGATGAATGTCCGAACCATGTAACGCGTAAATCCGATGGTGTTTTCAGCGGTGCGGGTGATGTCTGCACGATGTTGATCGGCTCGTGCGGATTGCTGTCGATGTTTTCGCGGAAGGCGTCGCGCAATGATTTCGAAAATGATTCCTGCCACATCGGCTGCGGGTTATTGAATAATTTCCCGTCCCAATGGGTCGAAGCTGGAAACGTAGTCTTCGTTGCATCATTCGGCGCGGAGCCCATCGGTGTCCATGCCAGCGCGAGCAAAGCCATCGCGGCGATGACGAACAGCGCGAGTACCCCAATAAAAAACCGCTTCAATCTACTTAAGTTCGTACTCGTCATTCCCCACCCTCACTCGCTTCCATGGATTCGGCACCAACTCCGCATTGCCGCTTTTCACCGATTCAAACAAGTCAGTTGTCGCGGGTCCTCGCACCAAGTCCGCGGGTTGCAGCATTCCGATTTGCTTCGGCTCATTATCGACGAGGACATAGACATGTGCCATCACCTTGGAATCATTTCCAAAAATAATCGCCTCACTCTGACCATCACCATTGAGATCCTGCCACCAGATCGTGCAACCAGTTCCTTCAGTGCACAGGAACATGTCAACGTTATCTTGCTTATCAGCAATGCGCTTACGTAAAGCAGCATCCAACGGTGCGTTCACAGCCTCCGCATTGACGACATCAATCCGAACCTTCGAACCGTCATCCGAGGACTTGTCGCGCGGCTTCAATCGATCCGCTATGCGTCTACGGATTTTGTCTTCGTCACGCTTCACCCCGGCGGCGACATCCTTCGAGACGAACGGCGCATTCGGTGCAGTGAGTTGGTTCAACGCGGCGAGGCCGAAACGTCCGTTTTCTTCCGTGAATTTAAGGTCCAAACCGGTGCCGAGGAATTTCATGATGTTACCGCGCTCTGGCATCGCCTTCATCGCCAGCGTCCGCTTCAACTGCGCGTTCGCTTCAATGCGCCGACCATCGAGTAACGGCGTCAGGAATGCGATGATGCCGATGCAAGTAATCACAGCGGCGATGCGGTTGGTGCGTGCGATCGTTGGCATCCAAGTCGCAGAGCGCGGACGCAACACGGAAACCGAATAGCCAATGGCATACGTGATCGCGAGCAACGTCACGAACGTGCCCCACAACCGCTCGGATGTCCACGAGTATTCGCTGACGCGTAGATAAAACGCCCACAACGCAATCAAGCTCACCGGAATCAACGCAAGCCACAACCACTTCATCAATTGGCTGATGCGTGTTTGATACGGCGCGTCTTCATCACCGTCCTGGTAGGCCGCATTGATAAATAATACCGAGAGTGCAACGGTGGGCAGCATGATCCAGGCGGCGGATCGGTTTTTGAAAATACCTGTGATACCGGTGAACGGCAAGCACACGACCCAGACTGCGGCGAGCAACAACACCAACGGCAAAAACCACTTCAGCAACCCAAGCAGCAGGCGACGGAGATTTTCGAAACTTTCATGACGGAGCAACGCCGTCGCGATCACGACCGAGAACACCGCCGTTGTCGCAGGCATGTTGAACCAAGGCTTGCTGATTAGGTCGCGCAGTTCCTTGATGCCAATCAGCTTGAACAGTTCAGCACCCGCAAACAAAATCATCCAGAACAACTGCGTGAGCACGACCGCGAGCAAACACAAAATCGCGTTACGCCAAGTCGATTTATACAAATCGCGGTACGCGTGATGCGTTGGATTCAACACCGACCAATGCATGAGCAAATGCGTGGCTATGAACAAAAAGACCAGCATCGGCCCGACAGTTTGCGGTCGCCACGATGGCGCTTCGGTTGGTGCGAACACCCAAGTGTTGTATTCAAAAACTGCAATGGTCAGCAGGATCAATCCGCCGATGATGATCGCGCGGCTGCGTTGCGAGAGACCATCAATCGCTTCGGTCGCATAGAACAAAACCGGCGCAAGCACCACGACATCAATCACCAACCGCAACGCCAGCGGCACCGGTGCTTCGAAATCGAAGTTGTAGTGGATGATCGCGAGGATGATGCCCTGAATCAGGCCGATCAGCGGGAGGTGCCAGCGAGTTTTGACGTCCATGTACACGGCGCCCGTGGTGGAATTCAAACCAGTTTAGCGATATCCGTTGCTGATTGGGTAACGGCGCTCCTTGCCAAAAGCCCTCTTCGACACCTTCGGCCCCGGCGCCGATTGATGCCGCTTCCATTCGCTGATTCGCACGAGATGCAAGACGCGCTTCACCACGTCCTCGTTGAAGCCGGCCGCAATGATTTCGCCCGCATCCTGTTGTAGCTCGATGTGCCGCTGAAGAATCGCATCCAGCACATCGTACGGCGGCAATGAATCTTGATCCTTCTGGTTGTCACGCAACTCTGCAGATGGAGGACGGTTGATCACTTCGGTCGGAATCACCGGCGCACCGGCGCGCGCATTGAGCCAACGGGACAGCGCGAACACTTCCGTCTTGTAAACGTCCTTGATCACCGCGTAGCCACCGTTCATGTCGCCGTAAATGGTGCAATAGCCGACAGCATATTCAGACTTGTTACCCGTCGTCAGCAACAGTCCGCCGAATTTATTCGACAATGCCATGAGGATCGTGCCGCGGATGCGGGACTGCAAGTTTTCTTCGGTGGTATCGGATTCAGTACCTTCAAACGACGGCGCCAAGGCATCGAGAAATCCTTGAAACGGTTTCTCAATTGGAATCGTCATCATCGGCACGCCGAGGCGGTCGCATTGTTCCTGCGCCAAGTCATTCGATAAGTCGGCGGTGTAGCGCGATGGCAACCGCACGGCTGTGACATTCTCGGGACCCAATGCTTCTGCGGCAGCGACGAGAACCAGACTGGAGTCGATGCCACCTGAGAGACCGAGCCAGGTTTTTTTGAAGCCGTTCTTCAAGCAATAATCGCGCGTGCCACGGACGATCGCGCGCCACATCAAGGAGGTCTTACTTTCATCGTCCTCTTCGACCCACTGCACTTGCGTGAACTTGCCAGTGTCCGCGTCGAAATCAACGACCAGCAACAAGTCTTCGAACGACTTCGCCGCTTGATGCACATTCCCGTCCGCATCCGCGATCACGGACGCACCGTCATACACCAGCGAATCCTGACCGCCGACGACGTTGAGGTAGGCGATGGCGGTTTTGTTCTCTTTGACACGCGTGCTCAGCAAGTCATCACGTTGCGCGTGCTTCTCACCTTCGAAAGGAGACGCATTCAGCACCAACACGATTTGCGCGCCCGCCGCAACAGTCGAAGCCATCGGATCCGCGTACCAAATGTCTTCGCAAATGATCAAGCCAACCTTGATGCCATTCACTTCAAAAACACAATCTTCACGATCCGGATCCACCACGAAATAACGACGTTCATCGAACACGGTGTAGTTCGGCAGTTCGCGCTTGCGGTAGGTGTGCTCAATGCGTCCATCGCGCAACACGCTGGCAGAGTTGTAAACCACAGCGCCGGCCGCTTCAGCCCAACCGACGATCGCCGTAATGCCTGTGACGTCCTTCGCCAGTGCTTCAACTGATTCGGCGCATCGACGCAAATAACCCGGACGGTTGTACAAATCTTCCGACACGTATCCGCAAATCGACATCTCAGGAAACAAAATGACATCCGCCCTGAACTCATCACGCGCCTGCGCGATCAGTTGGCGCATCAAATCAAGATTGCGGTCGAAAGCGCCGACATGAAAATCGAATTGCGCCAGAGCGATGCGGAGTTTGTTGGTCATGGTCATTCGGACTTGAACGGATTAACCCATGATACCGTAACGCGCTTAACGCCTGCGCGTGCGATTCAAGCGGCGTTGGTTGGCCATTGCGGTTTTGTGAATTGGTTTCAGTCCCGCTTCCAAAATATCGCTCGCCGGATCCGCACTCACCGACCCCGTCATCATCTTCAACGGCATGAAGGCAGCTTCCATCCACATCGCCGCCCACGACGAATAAAACGCCATCACCTTCTCCGAGCTCATCCGCGTAAATTCACGCTGATCGCGTCGCGACGGATTCGTACCGGCAAGCGCTATGCGCGTGAGACGTGACGCCACGACGGCGGGTGTCGCAAACGCGAGATCCGTAACTTGCTTCTGGAGCTTGTCGGCGCTGGTTTTCTTAGGCATGGCGATATTATCCGCCATGCCATGTGACTGATGCGTTACCGGATTATTTGCCGATCGATTTCATGTATGCCGGCGTCGGATAATAATCGGCTTTCAGGACACCCTTCAGCTGCGAGTATGGAATCGTGTATTCCATGGGACCCTCCGCATATGGTGCAACCTCATAAACGTTGTAGAGGAACGTGAGACCAGTACGGTCGAAAACGAAATTCTCCGTCATCTCAAACTCAAACATCCTCAAGTACTCAGCAGCACCCTTAGCGCCTTCGCTCTTGACCACGCGTTGCCTGTTGCGCTCGCGTAACATCGCAGTCAATTTAGACATCTGCCCCGGCGCAACAACATCGGCTAGCTTGACTTGTTTGCGAGCCGTCGGATCCAGCACCACATACGCAAAATTCGGACTCCCGTGCGCCCCTCCCGTATACATCTCGGAGTGAACTGAGAACTGCTTTAAACGTCCCCAATCCCGCAGCGGAGCCGGAGTCACCTCATAATGGAAAGGCGGCGTCTCATACTCCTTGACGCCCTCATTCGATTGCGCGGCAAATGCATTGACGTCCTGCTGCAGCGTGCAGTTCTTCTTATTGCCATCACCCATATCGCTCCAGCAAGGCGGATACATGATGCGGTCCATCGTCGCTGTAATCCACGGATCGTCACTTTGAATGCGCTTGAGATCCAGCTCCGCACATTGACCCTTGCCGAGCTTGCACGCCGGCATGGTGTAATTCGCCTTGACGACTTTGGACGCCGCCTGACTCGTCGAAGGCCACGCCAGCAACAACCCCATCACAACAACACCGAATAACGCCCTCATTGAGAACCCCTGAGTTGGTGGATATGTTTTTAGCGTAGAACAATTTCACGTCCAAAAACCGCCCCTCAGCCATTTCCTACGGCACAACGGGTGGTTGTCTGACACATTTCGCACCTTGTTCAGGAAAATTCAGTTAGATTGTCACCAGACCAAACAACAACGGTGTCCGATGAAACGCATTGCAATTTCGATGATTTTGGCTTCTGCCCTGGCCGCGTGTGCAACGACCGCAACCAATCCAAGTGGTTTGCAATCCACGGCACTCACCGGGCCTGAGGCGATGAAACTCGTCAAGCAATGCTCGCGTCCAAACCCGCCTCACGACATTCTGCGCCTCATGTCCCCGTCGGACATCCGACTGACGAACGCAAACCTCGGCAAGCTTGCCTCCATGAAGGACAGCGATGGCCGCGGTATCCGACCATTGAACGAATACATCTATCAATACGTCGGCATCATCGACAAAGGCGTCAACAAAGTCTACGTCAACGCAATCATGCCACCACCGGATCAAATCATCTGGCAAAAACAAGCGCTCCTCATGTGCGACGGCGGCGACCGTGCATTCGGCGCAGTGTTCAACCCCGAAACGAAAACCTTCAGCAATCTCGAAATCAACGGCTCCTACGCAAAGGGCCGCTGACCTAACGCGGTTTTCGCAGCAGCGCATGCAGGCGCAGTCCACGCCCAAGATCATGAGCATGGAGGACCCCACCCAAAGACCGCACTCGATCCCGTAGCGATTGCAGTCCATGGCCGCGTGACAGGTCATCAACGCGGCCGATGCCGTCATCCAGTACATTGATGAACATCATCAACTCATCATTTCGCTCACTGATTCGTAGCCGCACCTCGCAGGCATCCGCGCGGGAATGCTTCACGATATTCGTGAGGGCTTCCTGCACGATGCGGTATGCGCTGTTCTGATACGCGATGTCGAATTGACTGAGCAGCGACGCATCACCTTCCAACGTCATGCTGTAACTAATTTCCGCATTCTCCACCATCCTTCGCAGGCTTCCGCGATCGATGGCAACGATCAAACCAACTTCATCCAATGCGGCGGGCCGCAGCGCCTCCAACACCCGGGATATGTTGTTCCGCATCGCAAAGGTCAACGAACTCAATAGATCGACAGGTACCGCTTCGTCCGGTCGCGCCTTCGCCAACTGCAAGTGAGTTTGTAACGCGGTTAAACTCTGACCAAACTCATCATGAAGCTCAAGTGCAAGCTGTCTGCGTTCACTCGCTTCAATGACCTGCATCTTTAATGCGGCCTCCCGGAGCTCGTTGGCAAGTTCGGTTGCACGGTGGTTGCTTGCGGTAAGGGCTTCGTTTTTTTCCGTGAGAATGTCCTGCGCCATGCCGAACAACAACGCCATCGCGCCGGCTACCGCGATGAATGCCTGCAACAGGATATTGGCATCACCTTTCATCCCATACCGATCCACCAGCTGCACAGCGACACTCGTCATGAACACGGAGATCGTTGCACCCCGCCATCCATATCTCATGGCAAAAACAATCACCGACGTCAACATCGCCAACCGCATCAGCTCGAGCATCAACAATGAGCCGGAATTAATGCCGAGGAAAACCAGTCCCCCGAACAGTGGCAACAACCACGAACTTGCCTTGAGGATCGGCAACATTCCTTTACGGAATTTCGGGGTCACGGCAATCGCGAGCAACGGCGCCGCCAACATGATGCCGACGAAATGCCCCAGGAAAACGCGAAGGTAAAACGTACTTACGTCAGGATCGGCTTGCTCCAGGAATACATAAATCCGATCCTTCGTTCCCGCAACCGCTGCAGAAATAATTGCGGCGATGTGGAGCATCAGCATGTTTTTTTCGGATTGCAGATCAACCGGTTTGATGCGTCGATACTTGAGGAACAGCGCACCCGTTGATTGCGCCAATGGATCCACGATCGATCCAAGGAATGTAAGGTCCGGATGATTGCGCCAACCATACATGTTGAACCAGTTGATCCCGAACTTTCCCGGTATGCCCAGAAAGTAATACGCAAACACTTGCGCATTCAACCGCGCCGTCATCGCCGACAACAGCACCACCGGCCAATACCGATACGGCAACCACCACAGCATGAAGAACGTGATGCCCGATGGAAGCAACCAATGCGTATAGGAGATTCGGATGATCGTCCAAAAACTGAACATCACGAACAACGCGATCAGTAAGTTATTCCGCCAAAATTTCTCCTGCGGCGTCCGCTTCCCCTCGATACCAAGCATGGTGGTCAGTTACTCGATGATGACCTTGTCGCCGTCGAGACGGATCGTCTTTGGCTTGTTGTCGCCTGATGTGGTCTGCTTCACACCATCAACGGTGAACGAGCCATCTCCGTTGATTTCAATATTGTGCTTACCGTTCAAGACAATTGCTTGCGAAATGATTTTCGTCTCCGACTCAACTCCCTTGTCGTCGCGAGTCTTGCGCACTTCATTGTTCGCGCGTGCTTCAACGCGCTCCGCACCGATGATGCGATATTGCACCCCGTTGAGATCAACGGTTGATTCTTGCTTTGACTTCGCCTGGCAACCGGTGATGGCCAATACGGCAGCGATGCCCAGTGCGAAGAATAGATTTTTCATGGCGACAGTCCCGCGGGATTGAGATACCACAAGATTACAGCGTATTACGTGGACTGTTCCAACATAGCGTGCACATGAAGGCCCGGAAACGCATCACGAATGTGCAAGACACCACCCAGCGAAATGATGCGATCCTGCAGTCCACGAATTCCGTTGCCCGCCTTCAAGTCATTCGCACGCCCTTGCCCATCATCGGTAATACGTACAAAAACAAAAACCTTCCCCACCCTCTCGGTAATTCTCAACCTCACCTTGCATTCGGTTGCATTCGCATGTCGCACAACGTTGGTCACCGACTCCTGCACGATGCGATAGACCGTGATCTGAAGGGCATCCGTCAATCGCTGTATCAATCGCGCATTCCCATGCAATTCCATTTCGTATCGAATGCCCGCAGTCTCACAAAGCTGCCGCATGCTGCCGCGATCCAATGCCGCATAGAGACCCAACTCATCGAGCGAAATCGGTCGCAACGAATCCAAAACGCGCCGGATGTTCCGTCTCATTGTCCCGGTTATTTGCATCATGGTGCCGAAAGCGGCGGGTTCATCCGGAGTTTTTTCGGCGATCGTCAAATGCGTTTGCAAGGCAGTCAAACTCTGACCAAACTCATCATGCAGATTCGCAGCCAGCATCCGTCGTTCGCGCTCTTCCGATTCGATGTTGCGAATGGTTGCCGAGCGTAACTTCGTGTCGAGGGATTGGATCTCACCGATCGCAGTTTCCAACTCTTTGTTACGAACGCGCAGTCCTTCCAACGCAGTCCCAAACAACAACGCCATCGCGCCCGCAATCGAAATAAATGCCTGCAAAGAAGCCATGTTTGCAAACTTCGGACCCATTTTGTCCTCGACTGCCAACGCAAAACTAGTCACGAACAAAACCACCGCCGCGCCCCGCCAATCATGCCGAATCGTCATCACGATGATGATCACGAGCATCAGCATGTGCAACAACTCACGATACGTCGGATCTTTCGCGCGGATACCGATAATGACCAGCAGCGCCAGCAACGGCACGACAAACAACGCGGTCTCTTTCAAGATCACGCCAATGCCACGCCGGAATTCCGGAACGACGGCAATCGCCACGATCGGCGCAATCAACATGATCCCGACGAAATGCCCCGGAAAAACCCGCAAAAACCACATCACCGGATCCGCTTGACTGCCATCCCGCCAGACGTAAATCAGATCCTTCATCGAGGTCGCCGCCGCCGCAATCAACGCAGCGATGTGCAACTTCATCATCCCCGAATGCTCACCGATTTGCTTCGGATGAACTTTCCATCGCTTGACCAACAGCAACACCGCAGCACCAACTAGAAATGGCTCCGCCCAGTTGTTGACGACGTAGACAACCGGATCGGCTGTCTCGACGTTGAACCACCGCGCTTCTGGAAACCGCGTCGGATAAAAAACGTTATACGCCATCCGCGAATTCGACCGCACCAGGATCGTCGCCGCAAACACCCACGGCCAAAACCTCCTCGGCAACACCCACAACGCCGAAAACACCATCCCTGTCATGATCAACCAATGAATCTGCGCCAGGTGCACGTACAGCATCATGTAAACGAACGGATACACCGTCAGCAAGCCGAGCACCGTCAGCCAGTACTGCTTGTTGAATTTCGATTCCGTTGGATATTCGAGGACGCTCATTGTTGCTAACAAGGTTAAGCGATTAACGCCCACATTGGCCCCGAGTCGGCGTTGGCATGAGATTTTTTCTCACCAAAACATAGCGTTCGTAAGAGACAATCAAAGGATGAATCGACTCGTCCTCATTGATGACCACCATATTGTCCGCGAAGGCTTTAAGCGCCTGTTCGAGACGGATGATTCGTTTGAGGTCGTCGGTGAAGCATCAAATCCCGAAGAGGCGGTCGAAGTCTGCCGTCGTTTGACGCCGGATTTGATCATGGTCGACATCAGTTTGGGAGGACCGAAGAGCGGACTCGATCTTTTGCCGGAATTGGCTGAAGTCTGTCCTACTTCAAAACGCGTCGTCGTCAGCATGCATGACGATCCGGCGCTTGTTGTACGCGCGTTGAGTCAAGGGGCCAACGGATTCATCAGCAAGGCGGAAGCCCCGCATGTGCTGGTGAGTCTGTTGGGACGCGTTATGGAAGGCGAAACCGTCACATCCGGCGACGTTCGCCGCTCATCCCTTCGCGTGGAACTCACCGACCGCGAGCGAGACATCGTGCGCGGCATCATCGCCGACAAACCGCCAAAGGTCATCGCCTACGACCTCGGCATCAGCGACAAGACACTCTACCGCCAACGCGCCAACCTCATGGAAAAGCTTGGCGCACGCACGTCCTCCGACGTCGCCCGCATGGCGCAAGAGCACGGCTGGTTGCTGGACTAACTAAATCGATCCCGCTTCGGCGATGTCGGCGCTTTCGAGAATTTTCTTCGGGTAGCCAATGCGGGCGAGACGAAGCATCGTGCGGCCGATCGATTCGGTGGTGTTGATGCCGCCAGGTGAGAACGAACGCCACAATGACAACAGCGGTGCGGTAACGGTGTACATGGCGGAGATCCAGGGAGTTTTTGAGCGGGCACCATTCAATGGTTGAATCATTGCCGGGCGCAAAATGAAAACACGCTTGAACGGCATTGCGAGTAATGCATTTTCGAGACGACCGCGGACGCGAGCCCACATGACGGAGCCTTTTTCGGATGAGTCTGCACCACGACCGGAAACGTAAACGAACGTCATGGATGGATTGCGCGTGACCAACGTTTCCGCAGCAGCCATCGTGAGGTCATAAGTGATGCGCGTGTATTCGGGCTCTTGTTTGCCTGCTGATGTTGTGCCGAGACAGAAGAAGCACGCATCGAAGCCTGACAACTGCGAGGCAATCGAAGAGTAATCGTAAAAATCCGAATGCACAATTTGCGTAAGCTTCGACGACGACTCGCCATCAATCGGTGAGCGAACAACAGCCACCAGTTCAGAAACGTCCGGAGCCAACAACGACTCACGCAATACACCCTGCCCGACCATGCCGGTCGCACCAAAAATCAAAATTTTCATTCTTAAAGAATATGCCATGTTATAGGCTGCCTATAACATGGAATTGATTCTTACCCATATGTCGTTCTTCCATCAATAAAAAACCGCCCACCCTTTCCAGGATGAGCGGCTTCGCGATGTCGCTTCTCTGATTTTCGATTTCAGATTTCGGGTTTACGATTAAGCGTTCGCTTCCAGGCGCGCCTTAATCGCCGAACCCAGATCACCCGGCGACTTCACCGTCGTGACGCCTGCGGCTTCGAGTGCAGCGAACTTGCCTTCTGCCGTGCCCGAACCGCCCGAAGCAATTGCGCCCGCGTGACCCATGCGCTTGCCCTTCGGAGCCGATGCACCGGCGATGAAACCGACGACTGGCTTGGTGACGTGCTTCGCGATGTAAGCAGCGGCTTCTTCTTCAGCCGAACCACCGATTTCACCGACCATGATGATGGCTTCGGTTTGTGGGTCGTTTTGGAAAAGTTTCAAAGCATCGATGAAGTTGGTGCCGTTGATTGGGTCGCCGCCGATGCCGATACAGGTCGACTGGCCGAGACCGACGTCCGTCGTTTGCTTGACCGCTTCGTAAGTCAACGTGCCGGAGCGCGAGACGATACCGATTTTGCCTGGCATGTGAATGTGACCTGGCATGATGCCGATCTTGCATTCGCCCGGAGTGATGACGCCTGGGCAGTTTGGACCGACCAAAACAACATCGTCATGCGACTTCAGCACGTTCTTCACGCGCATCATGTCGAGCACAGGAATGCCTTCGGTGATGCAGATGATGACCTTGATGCCTGCAGCAGCGGCTTCGAGGATTGCGTCAGCAGCAAACGGAGGTGGAACGAAAATAACCGATGCATTCGCACCCGTTGCGGCAACAGCTTGTGCGACCGTATCGAACACCGGACGATCGAGATGCGTGGTGCCGCCCTTACCAGGCGTGACGCCACCGACCACTTGCGTGCCGTAGTCGATCATTTGTTCTGCGTGGAAGGAACCTTGCGAGCCGGTGAAGCCCTGCACGATCACCTTGGTGTCTTTATTAATCAAAACGCTCATGTGAAATAGGCTCCGGAGTTAGGCAGCGTTGACTGCGGCGACGGCTTTTTTGGCACCGTCATTGATGTCATCGGCAGGCGTGATCGCCAAACCGGAATCGCGAAGCATGGCCTTGCCTTCTTCAACGTTCGTACCTTCGAGGCGCACGATGACCGGAACCTTGACGCCGACTTCCTTCACTGCAGCAATGATGCCTTCCGCAATCATGTCGCAACGGACGATGCCACCGAAGATGTTCACGAAGATCGCCTTGACTTTATCCGAGGACAAAATCAACTTGAACGCTTCCGTCACCTTCGTCTTATTCGCGCCACCACCAACGTCGAGGAAGTTCGCAGGCGAACCGCCGTTCAACGCGATGACGTCCATCGTCGCCATTGCCAAACCTGCGCCGTTGACCATGCAACCAATGTTGCCGTCCATCGTCACGTAGTTCAGGTCGAATTGCGAAGCCTTCACTTCAGTTTCGTCTTCCTGACGCACGTCGCGCATTTCAACGAGATCCGGGTGACGGTACGATGCGTTGTCGTCCGAGTCGACCTTGCCGTCGAGCACTGCGAGGTCACCATTGGTGAGGATCGCGAGTGGGTTCAATTCGACGAGCGCCAAGTCTTTTTCATTAAACAACTTGTACAAGCCCAACATGATCTTCGTCAGCTGACCAGTTTGCTTCGCGTTGAGACCCATGGCAAAACCCAGGTCACGGCACTGATACGCTTGCAGGCCTTCGACATAGTTGACGTGCAACGTGTGGATGGCTTCAGGCTTCTCTTTCGCGACTTGTTCGATGTCCATGCCGCCTTCAGGCGATGCGATGAACGTAACGGTTTGCGTGTCACGGTCAACCAGAACCGACAGATACAGTTCCTTGTCGATGTCCGTACCTTCGGAAATCAGCACGCTGTCAATCGGCAGTTCAACACCGGCCGTTTGATACGTTGCCATCTTCGTGCCCAGCATGGCCTTCGCCAGTTCCTTGACTTCGTCAAACGAACGCGCCAGCTTCACGCCGCCCGCTTTACCGCGACCGCCTGCGTGGATTTGCGCCTTGACGACCCACAGGTCACCCGGGATTTGCTTCGCCGCAGCGACGGCTTCGTCAGGAGTGCGCGCGACAATGCCCTTCGGCACAGCGATTCCGTAGTCGGCGAAAAGCTTTTTCGCCTGGTATTCGTGAAAATTCATTAGCCACCAAAATAGTGAGGGGGAGCACCAAACGCCACGGTTTGGAGTGCCATATTATCGCCGATTCTGGGTTTTCACTCAAATTGTGTGGTGGGTCGTTTCGTCGGTTTTGTGAGCCATTTCGTCCAAAATCCACCCCTTGTAGTCATTTACCCCGTGCTTTCGGGCCTCAACATGGGTTTTCCGCTATGTTTCCGAGGTTCTACCCATGCCCCGCTCCCTGTCTTCCCAAGCCGGTTTTACGCTAATCGAGCTGATGGTGGTCATCGCCATCATCGCTTTGCTGGCGTTATTCGGCGTTCCCCAATACGCCAACCATACGCAGCGCGCGAAGGTCACTGGTGCTCTATCGGGTATTTCCGCCGTCAAACTTGCCGTCGCCTCCTGCGCTCAGGAGTCGGGCTCGGTCGTCGGGTGTTCCTCCGGATTGTCTGAGATCCCGTCTGCCGTGGCGTCGGGTTCTGGCGGTGCGTCGATCCAGTATGTCGATTCGGTCTCCGTGGTTGATGGCGTGATTTCGGTGGTTTCCACCGGCAAGCTATCTGACGGTTCGTTGATGGCGCTGACTTTGACACCGTCATTGAACGACTCGGCGTTGCGTTGGACGTTGAGTGGTTCCGGGTGTTCATCGGCGTCGAACGCACGCGGCATCCGTTGCACGGCGCAATAAATGTTGCCGTCTGATTGGCTGGAGTTGACGTTGTGGACTGCGCTGGAGCGTGGTGCTTCGGACATCCACATCGAGCCGTTCGCTTCGGTGTTGCGTGTGCGCTTCCGCATCGATGGTTTCCTGATGGTGCATCAGGAGTTGTCGATTGAAGATACCGGCGTGGTGACGTCCCAGATCAAGGTCGCATCGCAGTTGGACATCGCGGAGAAACGCATTCCTCAAGACGGTCGTCTCGCTTGGAAGATCGGTGCGTCGATCGTTGACTTCCGTGTGTCGACTTTGCCCACTCTCTTCGGCGAAAAAATCGTCCTCCGCCTCCAGGACCGTCTCTCCGTTGAGCTGTCGCTTGATCAACTTGGCTTCCTCGATTCGCAGTTGGCGTTGTTCCGTAAGCATCTCGATCAACCACATGGTTTGATTCTCGTCACCGGCCCGACTGGCTCTGGCAAGACGGTGACGTTATACGCTGCGTTGCAGTACTTGAATCAAGTGCATCGCAACGTGTCTTCCGTTGAGGATCCGATTGAACTCGCAATTGACGGCGTGAACCAAGTGGCGATGAATGCCAAACGTGGGCTGACGTTTGCGACGGCGATGCGCAGTTTTTTGCGGCAGGATCCGGATGTCTTGATGCTCGGTGAGATCCGTGACGCGGAGTCTGCTGACATTGCTGTGAAGGCCGCGCAAACGGGACACTTGGTGTTGTCGACATTACATACCAATGATTCCGCGCAAGCCATTCAACGGTTGGTCAACCTCGGTGTGCCGCATCATGATCTCGCCGCATCGTTGTCATTGGTGATCGCGCAGCGTCTGGTCCGCAAGCGGCATAGCTGTGTCAGTGGCTGTCGCGAATGTCATCACGGTTTTCGCGGGCGTGAAGCGATCTACGAGATGTTGTCGTTCGATCCGTCTTTGCGTGCTTCGTTGAGCCGTACGGCCTTCAGCGTTGAATCGATTGAAAGTGAAATGTCTTCGCGCGATGTCCCACGTTTACTAGATGCTGGGATGCGAAAGGTCAATGCGGGCATTACCACACGCGAAGAAGTGCAGCGCGTCTGCGTAGAGTACTGATGCATGGCGATTGACCGTTCCACTGCTGTTGAATTGCGCATAGATGATGTCGTCGTAAGCACAACAAATTCACATCGCGTCCCGCTAACACTCGTCGCGCGATGGTTCGCACAACTCGCAGTCATGATGCGTGCCGGAATTCCGTTGATGCAGACCCTCACGTCAATGATTGAAACGGAAACACATAAACGTTGGCGTGGAGTGCAGGAGTCGTTGGCATCGCAACTGCGAGGTGGGGTCGGCTTCAGTGCCGCGTTATCGCAACATCCGAAAATCTTTGATCCCCTCACCGTGAAGTTGATCGAAACCGGCGAACAGACGGGTCAATTGGACACAGTGCTCGAACGCATCGCGATATCACTTGAGCAACGCGCGGCCCTGCGCGCGAAGTTACGCCAAGCATTGGTTTATCCGGTTTGTGTGTTCGTCGTTGCGGTGGCAATTTCGATATTTATGTTGCTGTATGTCGTGCCGCAATTCGCGACGTTGTTCGAAGCGAACAACGCAACGCTGCCTTGGCTCACCATGAAACTGATCGACGCCAGTCATTTCATTCGCGAGAACACGTTGATGTTATGCGTAGCGATAACCGTCGCAACGACCGTGGCGTGGCTAACTCGCGTAACCTGGCTAGAGAAAATCCTCTCACGCACACCCATCGCCCGCGACATCTGGTTAAACGCCGCAATCGCGCGATGGACTTCGACGATGGTGATGACGCTGAGGGCGGGACTGCCGTTTTTGCAGGGATTGAACCTCGCGTGCGACAACGCACAACATCCGAGGTTCAAACGACACGCGCAGAAATGGAGTTACGCCATCGAAGACGGTGCGTCATTGCGGGAGGCGCTGAGGGCTGCGGGGATTTTCGCGCCGTGGGCATTGCAGATGATGGCGATGGGACAGGAGTCCGGGCAGTTGGATTCGATGTTGGATCGCATTGGGGAATTCCATCTCGACAAGGTCAACAAGGCCGTAGCGATGCTGAGTACTTTGCTCGAACCCGTCGTCATGATCGTAATCGGCGTGTTGGTGGGGACAATGCTGCTTGCGATGTATTTGCCCGTGTTTGAGCTGTCGAATGCGATTGGATAATTCCGTTAAAACGCGTTTGCGGTTATCCTGAACAAGTCTTTGAAAATAGAGTCCGCATGTCCTTCCTCGGCGAAAATCCCGAACTCGGCTACCCTCTCGTTGCAGCGGCGGGCTTGGCCATGGGCAGCTTCCTTAGTGTGGTCGTCACGCGGATGCCACCACGCATCCGTTGGAAGAATCGACGCAAGGCATACGAAGCACTTGATACGACCGATTACTACGATCCCCCGCCATCGAGTGTCTTGACGGGGAAGTCGCGGTGCCCGCACTGCCGCGCGACGATCCGATGGTATGACAACATTCCGCTGCTCAGCTATCTCTTGCTGGGCGGCAAGTGTCGCAACTGTGGCGCTCCGATCTCCAAACTCTACCCTGCTTTGGAACTGGTCACGATGATCGTGACGCTCCTGAGCGTGTGGCGGTTTGGATTCGGGTGGCAAGGCTTTGGCGCAATGTTGTTCGGGTGGTTCCTGATCGCGCTGTCGACGATTGATCTGCGGGATGGCATCTTGCCGGACCGATTGACGCTGCCCCTCATGTGGCTCGGGCTTGTGGCATCGACCGACCGGCTTTTCATTCCGTCCAAGCCTGCGCTGCTTGGGGCGATGGGCGGGTATTTGATCTTTTGGTTCGTCAGCGGGTTGTTCAAGCAAATCCGCGGTAAGTCAGGGCTCGGGAGAGGCGATTACAAGATGCTGGCCGCGATTGGCGCCTGGGTCGGTGCCGACATGCTGCTGCCCACCATCGCGATTTCATCGATACTCGGCATTCTCATTGGCGGCGGTTACATGGTCGCGACAAAGCGCAGTGCGAACAATCCGGTCGCATTCGGACCGTTCCTGGCCTTCACCGGTTTCGCGTTATTGCTGATCGGCCACGATGAAGTGGTGACGTGGATTCAGCAGTTAGGCGGGCTGTTCCGCTGACGCAAGCTTACGGTAAATCCGATCCAACGACGCGATCGGTTCGTCAAGCGAGTCCAACGTACCTTCATTGCTTAGCACATCGTCCGCGACAGCCAACCGCTGCGCGCGAGTCGCCTGTGCGGCGATCATCTTCTGAGCAAGCTCCTCGGTCGCATCATCGCGCTTCATCAACCGCGCGAGCTGTGTTTCCGGTGCGACATCAATCACCAGCACACGATCGATCCATGGGTATGCGGTACGGCCGCCGACTTCGGTGAACAACGGAATCGCTGCGAGCACGTAGGCAGATGGTGCTTCTGAACATTTCCCGATCATGTAATCACGGACTCGCGGATGGATGATCGACTCAAGATCCCGGCGGGCAGAGGGATCGGCGTAAATGATCTGACGCATCAAGGCGCGGTTCATTGAGCCGTCACCTTGCAGCACGTCGGAACCAAACCGCTCAATGACCTCCCTTAGTCCTTCGGTTCCTACAGCAACGACTTCGCGCGACGCGACGTCGGCATCGACCACCGTGATCCCCAGCGATTCAAAGCGCGAAGTCACAGCAGATTTACCCGATGCAATCCCGCCGGTCACGACGACCGCAAACACCGACATCAGTACGCATCCCCGAAAGAACGGATTGCAGCGATGCCCTGGGCACCACACTCACGTGCGTCATCCAGATCGAGTATGCTCAACCCACCCAACGCATAGATCGGCAACGCGACATTCTCGCGCAATGACGAAAATCCTTCCCATCCGATCGGCGTCGCGTCGGAATGCGAGCGCGTCTCCTTGACCGGGCTCAATACGACGAAGTCGCAACCCAGCGCTTGCGCACGTTCAAGATCGGCATGGTTATGACAGGACGCAGCGACCGGCGATTCTTCGAACAACGATGGCAGCGTATCCAGCTGGTGCAATTGCGCTGCGTTGAGGTGGACGCCCAGCCCGAGCTCTTGCGCTAACGCAACATCGCGGTTGACGAGAAACTCGACGTCCTCACCGACAACGCGTTCCAGCAAGGCCGCAACCGCCGCACCAAAAATCGCCGCAGGCACCTTCGGCGAACGCAGCTGAATGCGGCGATGCCCTTTCTCGACCAACTGCTGCACGCGCACGATCCAACGTTCAATCGAAATCGCATCAAACGGCTCCGGCATTTCAGAAGTGATCGCATACGAAGACGGCTGCGTTAACGCGGCAACGACCGGTTGATCGGCGTTCGGCATTGAGTATTGCGTCAGCTTCCCAGGATCGACCCACATCAACGCCTGCCCTTCCTGACCACGTGCATTGCCGGCAAACTCCGGCACGTGCCGGACATCCAGCGTCAGCCGCTTCGAAGGATAGCGCTGCGGAACTTTGATGAGCTTGTCGCCGACGACGGCTTCGATGCCGATCTCTTCACGCAACTCGCGGATCAACGCTCGCTCAGGCGATTCGCCAGGCTCGATCTTGCCTCCGGGGAATTCCCAGAGGCCAGCCAGATCAGAATCTTCCTTGCGGCGTGAGAGCAGAACCCTCCCACGTGCATCGGTGATCACTGCTGCAACAACTTGGATGAATCTCGTCCCGTCCGTCATTGCACCAGAATAGCGAAAATCAGCTCAGCGCGCCGTGGCAGTGCTTGAACTTCTTGCCACTGCCGCAAGGACATGGATCATTGCGGCTCACGTTCGCAAACGCAGGATCCGTCAACGCATTGCCTGCGTAGCCCGACGCACCGCTGTTCGCAAAACCACCCGCTTGCATTGCTGCCGCTTCCGCAGCCTCTTCATCCGCCGAGTAAGAACCCGTATCCGGATGATTGAAGGCCATGCCTTGCGCGGCAGCTGCGGCGAGCTGGCGCTCCTGCTCTTCCATTGCGGTGACTTCTTCCTGCGATTGCAGACGGATGCGCGACAGCATGCTGATCACGTCGTGCTTGACCTTCTCGAGCATGTCGGTAAACAACGCAAACGCTTCGCGCTTGTACTCTTGCTTCGGTTGCTTCTGTGCGTAACCGCGCAAGTGGATACCCTGACGCAGATAATCCATCTGTGCCAAGTGTTCCTTCCAGCTTTGATCCAAAACGTTCAACATTACGTGACGTTCCAGCATGCGCATGGTTTCAGGACCGTACTGCTCTTCGCGCTTGGTAAACGAGTCGACGAACTGATCGTGTACCCAATCCGAAATTCCTTCCGCATCGAGTTCCGAGTGTTGTGCGATGTAACCCTGGATATCCAAGTTCACGTCGAAGTCGGACGCCAATTCCTTCTCAAGCGAAGGCACGTTCCATTGTGCATCCACCGAGTTCGCCGGAATGTAGCGATCAACCAAATCACGGATCACGTCTTCACGGATGCCTTCGATGTTCTCGGCAACGTTATCGGCTTCCAGCAATTCATTGCGCTGCGAATAGATCACCTTACGCTGGTCGTTGTTGACGTCGTCGAACTCAAGCAGGTTCTTGCGGATGTCGAAGTTATGCTCTTCAACCTTACGTTGCGCATTCGCAATTTGCTTCGTCACCATACCGCTTTCGATGACGTCGTCTTCCTGCAGACCCATGCGGGTCATCACGCGCTGCACCCAATCGGACGCAAAAATACGCATCAAGTTGTCATCGAGCGACAGATAGAAACGCGACGAACCCGGGTCTCCTTGACGGCCCGAACGGCCACGCAACTGGTTATCGATGCGACGCGATTCGTGACGCTCGGTACCCACGATATGCAAACCACCGGCCGCCTTGACCGCATCATGACGTTCCTGCCAAGCCGCTTTCATTTGTTGCTTCGTCGCTTCGTCCAAAGGACCTTGCGTCGCTTCGATCTCAGCAATTTCAGCTTCCAGGGAACCGCCCAACACGATGTCGGTACCACGTCCCGCCATGTTGGTCGCAATCGTGATCGCACCTGGACGGCCGGCCTGCGCAACGATCGTTGCTTCGCGTTCGTGCTGCTTCGCGTTCAACACTTCGTGATCGATGCCGGCCTTGTTCAATTCGTCCGAAAGCAATTCCGAAATTTCGATCGAGGTTGTACCAACCAGAACCGGTTGGCCCTTCGCATTCGCTTCGATGATTTCACGTACTACTGCGCGGAACTTGCCGGCCCGGTTGAGATAAACCGAATCCGGATGATCGATACGTTGCACCGGACGGTTCGTTGGAATCACGACGACTTCCAAGCCGTAGATGCTTTGGAATTCGTAAGCTTCCGTATCTGCCGTACCGGTCATGCCGGCGAGCTTGCCGTACATGCGGAAGAGATTTTGGAAAGTGATCGATGCAAGCGTTTGGTTCTCGCGCTGAACTGGAACGCCTTCCTTCGCTTCAACCGCTTGGTGCAAACCTTCTGACCAACGACGGCCCGCCAACGTACGGCCGGTGAATTCGTCGACGATGATGACTTCGCCATCACGCACGATGTAATCGACGTCGCGCTGATAAATACCGTGCGCGCGCAGTGCCGCCATCAAGTGGTGAACAACTGCAATGTTCGTGCCCGCATACAAGTCGCTGTCTTCAGACAAAACGCCCGCTTCCTGCAGCAAACGCTCAGCCTTTTCCTGGCCTTCTTCGGAGAGGTGGACTTGCTTTTGCTTCTCGTCGACCCAGTAATCGCCCGGTGCATCTTCTGCTTCCTGACGGATCAACTTCGGAACGATGTGATTGACCTTAATGTACAGTTCCGGCGTATCGTCCGTCGGACCCGAAATGATTAGAGGCGTACGCGCTTCGTCGATCAGGATCGAGTCCACTTCGTCGACGATGGCGTAATTCAAACCACGTTGGAAACGGTCTTCCGGCGACAACGCCATGTTGTCACGCAGATAGTCGAAGCCAATTTCATTATTCGTTGCATAAGTAATGTCAGCGGCATACGCTGCACCCTTATCGCTATGTTGCATGCCCGGATAAACCACACCGACCGACAATCCCAGCCAGTTATAAAGACGGCCCATCCACTCGCTATCGCGACGTGCCAGGTAATCGTTGACCGTCACGACGTGCACACCCTTGCCCGTCAATGCATTCAAGTAAACCGGCAACGTACCAACGAGCGTCTTACCTTCACCCGTACGCATTTCAGCAATCTTGCCAAGATGCAGCACGATGCCACCAATCATCTGCGTATCAAAGTGACGCATGCCGAGAACACGCTTGGATGCTTCACGGCAAACCGCAAACGCTTCCGGCAAAATCTTGTCCAGCGATTCACCCTGCTCAATCCGTTGCTTGAACTCCGGCGTCTTCGCCTTGAGTTCTTCATCGGACAACGCTTCCATCGATGGCTCGAGAGCGTTGATCTTATTCACGGTCTTCTGCAACTGGCTAAGTAAACGGTCGTTGCGGCTTCCAAAAACACTGGTCAGCAAATTGTTGAGCATGGGTGTGTGTTGTTCTTAAATATCGGAAATGAAAATGGGGCGCTTAGCGCCCCATCTCTGGGAATAGCAATCAGCTATTGTAACCTGTAGGCTGAACGCGCGAACTTCAAGAGTTGGTCGGCTTTTTGTTCAGGAAGGTCAGTGGATTCACGATCACGTCATTCTTGAAGACTTCCAGATGCACGTGTGGACCTGTTGAACGACCGGTCGAACCTGCTTTCGCAATCTCCTGCCCAGCCGTCACAACTTGACCGACCTTCGCAACAAGGCGCGAATTGTGCGCGTAACGCGTGCGGTAGCCATTGGCATGCTCGATTTCGATCGTGTTGCCGTAGCCACCACGCCAGCCAGCGAAACTCACCACGCCATCGGCAACGGTCATGACGGTATCGCCAACCTTCGCCTGGAAGTCGATGCCCTTATGGAACTGGGTACCGCCCTTGATCGGGTCACCGCGACGACCAAACGCCGACGTGACATACGTGTTCAACAGAGGAACTGCGAGCGTCGCCTTCACGAGGCTGGTCGTCTTGCTGACGATGTTGCTCAAAAGATTCAGTTGTTCGCCGCTGTGCGCAACGTCCGCCTTCAAAGTGGCCAAGCCAACCTTGATGCCCTGTGCGTTGATGTCTTCGGAGTCATCATCACCGCCACCTTGACCAACAGGCTTGCTGAAATCAACGTTGTCGGCGTTGACGTTACCCTTTTTGACAAGGACTTCGCCGAGTGCATTAATGCGGTTCACTTCGGCTTGAATGATGCTCATTTCCTTGGCCATTTCATTCATTTCGGCCTGGGAGTTGAGAATTTGTGCTTCTGCAGTGGCTTGTACGAGCTGCGCATCAGTGCGCGCCTTCTGGGTTAAACCCCACATCGTGCCACCACCGATGCCAAGTCCGGCGATCAGAAGAACTGCCGGCATCGCGAATTGCTTCCCTCGCGATGGTTTCGTTTGCAATGCAAGTGATGCACCTGCAAACTCGTTGTTATCGTTTGTGTTTTCCAAAACCTATACCCTGTGTCGAATACCCCCAACAAATCTCCAGGTCCACGATCGTTCAAGTCTGTTCTGAACAGTCTTGCCGACGGCACGCTTGCACGTGCTGATTGGCTGGAGCAAGTGAACGGGAAGTTACTGGCTCAGGTCTCTCCATCACTTCGTGCTCACATGCGTGTTGCTAACGTCGTGGGGAAGAAACTCGTTGTACTCGTCGAGAGTCCGCTGTGGCATTCGAAAGTTCGCTTTCAGATACCGGCTTTACTCGACGCTGCCCAACGAATTGGGCTGGATGCGCAAGAAGTGGTCATCAAAGTTGCTGAGCCACCCGCGCCACCCGGTCAGGTCGCGCCTACATCCGTTCCCATGTCCGCAAAGACAATCCGCGACTTAGAAGCTGCTCTCGGCGCGCCTCTGGTCCGCGGATCGGGAAGCCATAATCCTAACGACTCAAACTAAACAAATGTTAAATGTTGCAGTGCAAATTCAGGTTATTTGCGCTCAGCCCCATAATACCGTTGAAATTTTTTGCGAAATTCGATAAAACGGCGTGAAGAGTATGGGTAAAAATGCCCGTTTTGCGCTGAATGTGGCGCAATTTTGAACAATATCAATGAGTTAGGATTTAGTTAAGCCGTGACCGGCTCAAACACCACTGGCGCATGATCCTGCGCAGACGCTTCTTCGAACGTCACGATTTCCCATTTCTCAGGCTGCTCGAGCATCGCACGCACCAACTTATTGTTGAGCGCATGGCCTGATTTGAAACCGGTGTAAGCACCGAGCGTGGCATGACCTGCGAGATACAAGTCGCCGATCGCATCGAGAATCTTATGGCGAACAAACTCATCGCAGTAACGCAAACCGTCGTCATTCAAAACGCGGAACTCATCCAGCACGATCGCGTTATCCATCGAACCACCGAGTCCGAGATTACGCTCGCGCATGTATTCGAGATCACGCATGAAACCAAACGTGCGTGCGCGCGAAACTTCCTTAATGTATGCCGCCGTCGAGAAATCCATCGTCACGTTCGACATCGTCGAAGGAATCGCCGGATGATCAAACTCGACGGTAAACGTCAGCTTGAAACCGTCGTACGGATCCCAGCGTGCAACCTTGTCGCCTTCCGTCACTTCAATCGGCTCGATGATGCGGATAAATTTCTTTGGAGCATCTTGCTCCACCAAACCTGCGGATTGCAGCAGGAAAATGAAAGGACCCGCAGAGCCATCCATGATCGGCACTTCCGGTGCGGACAAGTCTATATAGACATTATCGACGCCCAAACCTGCCAACGCGGACAAAAGATGCTCCACCGTCTGCACCTTCGCGCCATCACATGACAGCCCGGTGCACAAGGTGGTTTCCGTGACGAGCTCAGCGCTCGCCGGCATTTCGACAACCGGATCGAGATCAACGCGACGGAAGACAATTCCGACATTCGGATCGGCAGGACGCAAGGTGAGAAAAACTTTCTCGCCACTGTGCAACCCCACGCCCGTGGCGCGGATCACGTTCTTGATCGTGCGTTGCTTCAGCATTCCTTGATGTTGTCTTTTGCCGTATGTATAGACGTAAAGATTACCACGATCACCTGAATGGAGACCAAGAACCCGGCCCTTGGCGAGGGCCGGGAAAGATCGAGGTTTTTTGTACTACTTATTACGTGTGTTGCTATTAGTCAGCTTGACGGCGCAGGAACGCAGGGATGTCGAGGTAACCTTCATCCTTGAATTGTGCGGCGCCGCTGTTGTCAGCTTCGTTGGTGTTGCTGCTCAAGTTGGAACCGAACGCCGCCGTGTTATCCACGAACGGTGCGAACGAATCCGTACCGGTTGCCTTCCATTCTTCACGTGGGATGTCGTTGTTGACGACGACGGTAAAGTCCTTTTGGCGGTTCGATGCGCGGTTGCGGTTCAAGCCGGCAGCAACCAACGTCACGCGGACTTCGTCCTGCATGTTCGGATCGATTGCAGTACCGATGATGACCGTTGCGTCGTCAGCTGCATACGCTTCGACTGCGCGACCGATCTCGTCGAACTCGGCCATCGTGATGTCCGGACCGGAAGTGATGTTGACCAAAATGCCGTTCGCGCCTTCCAGGTTGACGTCGTCGAGCAGTGGGTTCTTGATCGCGGCTTCCGCTGCAGCTTGTGCGCGGTCATCGCCACGTGCCGAACCGGTACCCATCATGGCCAAGCCCATTTCGCTCATGACGGTGCGAACGTCTGCGAAGTCGACGTTGATCATGCCAGGCGAGACGATCAAGTCTGCGATACCCTTCACGGCGCCCAGCAAAACATCATTCGCTGCACGGAACGCCTGGATCATCGTGGCGTTGCGGCCGAGGACGGTGATCAGTTTTTCGTTAGGAATCGTGATCAACGAATCGCAATGTTCGGACAGTTCTTCAATGCCCTTCAACGCAACTTGCATACGACGACGGCCTTCAAATGGGAATGGCTTGGTGACAACACCAACCGTCAAAATGCCCATTTCCTTAGCGATTTGCGCGATGACCGGTGCTGCGCCCGTACCCGTGCCACCACCCATACCGGCGGTGATGAACACCATGTCGGCACCTTGCAGTGCGTCCATGATGCGTTCGCGATCTTCGAGAGCCGATTGACGGCCCACTTCAGGGTTCGCGCCTGCGCCCAAGCCCTTCGTCACGTTCGTGCCCAGTTGCAGCTGCAACTTCGTGCCGGCGTTGCCGATTGCTTGTGCGTCGGTGTTTGCGGTAATGAACTCCACACCTTGCGTATCGGAGTTGATCATGTGCGTTACTGCGTTACCGCCGCCGCCACCGACACCGATCACCTTGATGACTGCATTGGGTGCAGCTTGTTCTACGAATTCAAAATTTGCCATTTGGATGTCCTCGAGTCTTTTGGTTTTTTATAGTGTGTTTGTTGCGTTTCGGGAGTTTGCCTTGCTGCCTGCCTACATTCATTGCGTGCCATCACGCCGTGAAATTTCTTTATCAAAAATTGCCCTGGAACCAGCTCTTCCACCGGTCAATCAATCCACCGCCGCTGCTGGAACGTCCGCTACGTGTGCCGCGACGACGACCTGCTGAGTCTTCGTTCTTCGCACCGAGCAAAAGCAATCCAACCGCCGTTGCGTATACAGGGTTACCCATCACAACCGGATTGCCCGTTGCATGTTGTGGAATGCCGACGCGTACTGGCATTTGCATCATTTCTTCTGCCAGTTCCGCAACGCCTTCCATGCGCGACGCACCGCCGGTCAACACCATGCCTGCGCGAACGTGTTGTTCAAACCCGCTGCGACGCAATTCGGCCTGGACCATCTCAAAAATCTCTTCATACCGCGCCTGCACCGCTTGAGCCAACGCAGCACGTTGCACGCGACGTGGTTGACGGTCGCCAACGCTCGGCACTTGAATCGTTTCTTCGGCGCGCGCCATCGATGCTTGCGCACACGCATAACGCACCTTGATTTGCTCGGCTTCTGCCGTTGGCGTGCGGAGCATGTGAGCGATGTCTTCGGTGACCTTTTCGCCGGCGATGCCCAAGCTCTTGCTGTATGCGATCGAGCCGTTGACGAACACTGCGATGTCGGTCGTGCCTGCACCCATGTCAACGAGCAACACACCGAGGTCACGTTCATCACGCGTCAGCACGGCCTCTGCACTCGCAACCACGCTGAAAACCAAGTCATCAACCTGCAGTCCGCACTTCTCGACGCACTTGGTGATGTTCGCTGCAGCGGATGCCGCGCTCGTCACGATGTGTGCATTCACTTCGAGACGCACACCAGTCATGCCGAGTGGATTGCGGATGCCTTCTTGCGTGTCGTCGAGCACGTAGTCGCGTGGGATCGCGTGGATGATGCGTTGATCCGCACCGATTGGCACGGCCTTCGCCGCATCAATGACGCGCTCGAGTTCGTGATACGTGACTTCCTGATCGCGGATTGGCGTGATGCCTTCCGAGTTGCGACATTGAATGTGGCTGCCGCTGATCGATGCGGAGACCGAAGTAATTTCGCAACCGGCGGATGCTTCCGCTTCCTTGATCGCTTCCTGGATGGATTGCACGGTCGACTCGATGTCGACGATGACGCCGCGACGCATGCCGCGCGAATCGTGCGTGCCCAAACCAATCAACTCAATCGGTTGACCCGGTGCGTACTCGCCGACCAACGCCACGATCTTCGTGGTGCCGATGTCGAGTCCGACGATGAGGGATTTGTCGCCTTTAAAACTCATGGTGTTTCCTTTGTTGCAGTTGCCGCCACAGCAGCAGGGGCGGCGGCGTTGTTTGTCGTGGCGATCCAGGACATTGCAAAGCCGTTCGTGTAACGCAGATCCACGGTGCGTGGAAGTGCTTTGTTTTGCGAAATCAATTGCGGATAGATGGATACGAAGCGCGTCAGTCTGGCGCGCGCGTCATTGCGACCTGCAATCACGTGGGTACCGTTCGCGAGATCCACACTGAAGCTGCCACGTGGATCCATCTGCACTGACTTCAGCGGGACTTTGATCTTGCTGAACAAGTCGCTGCTGACGGCATACAGCTCAACGACACGCTTGACGTCGAGTGGGTTGCCATCGAGCTGAGGCAAGTTCGCAGGAACACGCACGCCTTTCTTGCTGAAAATCTTGAGGCTCTTGCTCACCAACTTGTCACTGCCCCACAACGCCAAGGGTGGATCTTCGGTGACGGTGACTTCGAGGGTGTCGGGCCATTTTTTGCGGACTTGTGCATTGCTGACCCACGGCATTTGCTTGACGCGTTCCTGTGCCTCATCGAGATCAACGCCAAAAAATCCCTGATCCGCATACGGGTTCAACGCTTTCGTGAGATCACGTGCATCGACGTACTTGAGTTCATTCATCACGCGCATCTTCTTGAGCGGCCAGCGGTCCGCACCAATCACACCGTAGTTGACGGCGATGACCGGTGCAGCCAGCAATGCCAGCGCAAGTAACCAAGCAGCGATGCGCAGAACCCAATTCACTTCGATGCGTCTCCTTCTTTCACGGTGGAGGCAAGAATCGCGTAGCAAAGTTCTTCGTAGTTCACGCCAACAACATCGGCAGCCTTCGGCACGAGCGAGTGGCTCGTCATGCCCGGCGCCGTATTCACTTCGATGAGGTAGAACTGGCGGGTGGTTTTGTCCTGCATGAAATCAACGCGGCTCCAGCTTTCGAGACCGGCGGCCTTGAATGCTTTCACGGCGAGATCCTTGATCGTCGCTTCTTCCGTTGCGTCATCGCAGCCAGGACAAATGTATTGGGTGTCGTCGGCGATGTACTTGGCGTGGTAGTCGTACCAACGGCCCTTTGGAATGATCTTGATCGAAGGCAATGCCGTCGCTTCACCATCAAGTGCAACAACGGGTACCGAGTATTCCGGACCTTGGATCATTTGTTCGATGAGTAACTCGCCATGAAACGTTGATGCGAGCTTCACTGCTTCTTCGAGTTCGGCATCACTCTCGACCATCGACACGCCAACGCTGGAACCTTCAGCGGATGGCTTCACGACAACGGGCAAACCCAATTGTTTCGCTGCGGCATGGACGTCTTCACCCCTGGCGAGGCGGATGAACTTCGGCGTTGGCAAACCGGATGCTTCCCAGACTTGCTTGGTACGGATTTTGTCCATCGTCAACGCGCTGCCCATCACACCCGGACCGGTGTAAGGAATGCCGAAAGCTTCGAGCACACCCTGTAACACGCCATTCTCACCTTCACCACCATGCATGATGTTGAAGACGCGATCGACAGTCTTGTCGTTGAGGTGCTTGAGCAATGCTTCGAGTCCATCGACGGCGAATGCGTTGACGCCCTTGTTCGTCAGTGCGTTGAGGATGCCGCTGCCGGAGTCCAACGACACTTCGCGTTCGGCGCTCGTGCCGCCCATCAGGACAGCCACGCGACCAAACACTTTCGGATCCAGATTGGATGTCGCCAAACTCACTTGTCGCCTCCCTTAAAACCATCCTGGCCAATCGCTGCAGCGGAAGCGCCGATATCTCCGGCACCGACCATCAAAACGAGATCGCCCTGCAGGAGCAAATCATTCAATGCTCCCTTCAAATCTTTCGCGGTGTTCACAACGATCGGTTCGATGCGGCCGCGCGCGCGGATCGCGCGTGCAAGATCTTTCGAGCCGGCGCCTGCGATCGGTTGCTCGCCCGCCGCATAGACTTCGGTCAGCAGCAGGACGTCAACGCTCGACAGGACGCTTGCGAAGTCGTCAAACAAGTCACGCGTACGGCTGTAGCGATGCGGTTGGAATGCAACGACCAAGCGGCGGTCCGGCCAGCCACCGCGTGCAGCAGCGAGAACCGCTTCGAGTTCCTTCGGATGGTGCGCGTAATCATCGACCACCTTGACCATCGCGCCGTTGGTAGTTTCGAAATCACCCAACGTATTGAAGCGACGGCCGACGCCGGCGAATTCGCCGAGGCCTTTTTGGATCGCTTCAAGCGAAACACCGAGTTGCCATGCGACTGCGGCAGCGGCAAGTGCGTTCTGCACGTTGTGGATGCCCGGGATCGCCAGCGCAATCGGCGTGCGTGTTTGATCGGGGAGGCACAGCGTGAAATGCATGATGTTGCCTTCCTGGCGTACGTCTTCTGCACGGACGTCCGCTTGTGCATTGACGCCGTACGTAATGACGTGACGGGAAGTGGTTTCCGCAAGTTTGGCGACGACTTCGTTGTCGGTGCACAGGACTGCCAATCCGTAGAACGGCAAGCGATGCAAAAATTCATTGAACGCCGCCTGCACTTGCAGGAAGTCGTTGTTGTAGTTTTCGAGGTGATCTTCGTCAATGTTGGTGACGATCGCGATCTGTGGGTTCAAGCGCAGGAAGCTACCGTCGCTTTCGTCGGCTTCTGCAACGAGCCAATCACCTTTACCCAAGCGCGCATTCGCACCCGCAGCCAGCAACTTTCCACCAATCACAAACGTTGGATCGATGCCGCCTTCGCCGAGCACGCTTGCAGCCAAGGAGGTCGTCGTGGTTTTGCCGTGCGTACCTGCGACAGCGATGCCACGCTTGAAGCGCATCAGCTCTGCGAGCATCTCAGCACGCGGTACGACTGGAATGCGTTGCGCGCGTGCTTCCATCAACTCGGCGTTGTCTTCCTTGATCGCACTGGAAACAACGACGCAATCCGTACCGAGCACGTTCGCGGCAGCGTGACCCTTGAACACGTTGACGCCAATGCGGCTCAAGCGTTGCGTCACTGGATTGTCGGCCATATCAGAACCGCTGACATCGTAGCCAAGCGTCGACATGACTTCTGCCAAGCCACTCATGCCCGTTCCGCCGACACCGACGAAATGGATGCGCGGGAAGACTTTGGCGAGATCGCCTTTCTGTTGCAAGCGGCGGCGCAGATCGGAATTCATGCGGCGTTCTCCAAAATGATGTCAGCAACTTGCTCAGCCGCATGAGGCTTGGCAAGTTCGCGCGCAGCTTCCGCCATGGCGAGCAACGTTGCGCGGTCCTTGATGTCTTCGATGTGGGCGATCAACTTGTCAGCCAGGTCCGGCGACTGCGCAGCGATTCGGGCAGCGTGACGTGCGACAAGGTAATGTGCGTTTTTGGTCTGGTGGTCATCGACGGCTGCTGCGAATGGCACGAGCACACTGCCAACACCGGCGGCGCACAACTCAGCCAACGTCAATGCACCTGCGCGGCAGACGACGAGGTCTGCCCATGCGTATGCTTCGGTCATGTCACCGATGAACGGATCAACGCTTGCCGTGACGCCTGCTTGTTCATATGCGGCTTTAGCGCCGTCGTACATTTTTTCGCCGGATTGATGACGGATGTTGAATGCGATGCCTTTCTCTTGCAATGCTTTGATCGCCGTTGGGACAGCGTCGTTCAACACCTTCGCGCCTTGGCTACCACCAAGCACCAACAGATTCAACGCGCCTTCGCGTCCGTTGAAACGATCGGAAGGCGCTGGGATGTTTGAGATTTCTTCGCGCACCGGATTGCCAACCCATGTTTCGTCGATGCCAACAAATGTATCCGGGAAACCCGTCAACACTTGTTCCGCCATGCGGCTCAACACACGGTTCGTCATGCCCGGCGCACGATTTTGTTCATGCACATACAACGGGATGCCACTGAGCTTCGCAGCCAAACCACCGGGACCGGCAGCATAACCACCAAAGCTGATCACGGCGCGTGGACGGCGCTGCTTGAACAGTGCACGGGCAGCACCGACAGCGCGGAGAATTTGGGATGGAGCAAACAACATCTTTGCGATGCCCTTACCACGAATGCCCTTGATTTGCAGCGTATCGATGGCGATGTCGTGTTGCGGCACGAGACGGGTTTCCATGCCACCCTCGGATCCGAGCCAGCACACATCAACGCCTCTCGCTTTCAATGCTTTCGCAACAGCAAGACCCGGGAAAATATGTCCGCCCGTACCACCGGCGAGGATCATGACCGGACCATTTGAATTACGCAGTGGCAAACAGAGGTCCCTCCTCACGCGAACGCGCAACTTGACGCTTGGCGCGATCCAATTCATAGGTCACACGCAACAGCACACCGACTGCGGCACAGCTGACCACAACGCTCGAACCACCGTAAGAAATCAACGGCAGCGTCAAGCCCTTCGTCGGCAAAATTCCCATGTTTACGCCCATCGACACGAACGCCTGGAACGCAAACCACAAGCCGATGCCGAAGGCGACATAGCCTGCAAAGTGGCGGCGCATCTCAACGCACTTAACGCCATACCAGAAAGCACGGCCAACGAAGAATGCATAGAGCAAAATTACAAAGGACAACCCAACGAAGCCCAGCTCTTCCCCAATGATCGAGGCGATGAAGTCCGTGTTGGCTTCCGGTAGGTAGTTGAGTTTTTGGATGGAACCACCGAGACCGACACCTAACCATTCACCACGGCCGATACCCATCAGCGCATTCACAAGCTGATAGCCCTGGCCGAACGGATCATCCCACGGGCGCAGGAACGACGTGACGCGGCGCATGCGGTAAGGTTCAAAAATTACGAGTCCGACTGCAGCAATCGCCAGTGCAACTGCTGGCAACATCAAACGTGGAACATTGCCACCACCCAGCACCAGCATGCCGCCACAGATCGTGAACAACAGAACCGACGAACCGAAGTCCGGCTGTGCCATCAACAGCACCACCAGGAACAATGTGACTGCGAACGGGGTTGCAAGCACTTTCCAAGATGCCTGCAGTCCTTCGCTGAAGCGCTTCATGAAACTCGCCATCCAAATGATGAAAAGTAATTTCACTGCTTCAACAACTTGGAAATTTGAAATGCCGAGATTGATCCAACGGCGCGCACCGTTGACCTTCACACCGAGACCCGGAACCCACACGAGGAGCAGCAGTGCAATGGACAAGAGCAATGCCAAGTGCGCACGCTTCTCAAGTTCCTTCAACTCTATGCGCGTCATGACAATCGCACCGAGCACACCGACCGCCAGGAAGATGGATTGCTTGATCAGATAACCGGCTTTACCGACCTTCTCAATTTCACCAATCGCCAACGACGACGAACCGACCATCACCACGCCGATTGCACCGAGCAACAGCGAAGCGATGAGCAGCCACGGATCAATTTGTCCGCGAATGTCGTTAAAGCGAGTGGCTTGATGTTCCATCAGCGAATCTTCAACGTAGCCAAGCCGATCAACACGAGGATGACCGAAATAATCCAAAAACGAACGATGACCCGCGGCTCAGGCCAACCCTTCATTTCGAAGTGGTGGTGAATCGGTGCCATCCGGAAAACACGTTTGCCCGTGAGCTTGAACGAAGCAACTTGAATCATCACCGACAGCGTTTCAATCACGAAAATGCCGCCCATGATCACGAGCACCAATTCCTGACGGACAATCACGGCGATCGTGCCGAGCACTGCACCGAGTGACAACGCACCGATGTCGCCCATGAACACCATCGCCGGATAGGTGTTGAACCAGAGGAATCCGAGACCTGCACCGGCAATCGCCGCACAGATGATGACCAATTCACCGGCGCCAGGCACGGCAGGAATGTTCAAGTAAGCGGAGAACGTCGCGTTACCCGAGGCATAGGCAAACACGCCAAGCGCACAAGCCACCAACACGGTTGGCATGATCGCAAGACCATCCAAACCGTCCGTGAGGTTCACAGCATTCGAGAAGCCGACGATCCACAGATACGCGATCGTGATGAAACTGATGCCTGCCAACGGCAACGCAATTGACTTGAACAGCGGCACGTAGAAAGTGGTCGCAGCAGGAACGTCTGCGAAGTAATACAGATACAGAGCTGCGCCGAGACCGAAAACCGACTGCGCCAGGTACTTCCAACGCGACTTCAAACCGTTGGGATCACGCTTGACGATTTTGATCCAGTCGTCATACCAACCGATCAAACCAAACAGCACCATGACCGCGAGCACGACCCAGATGTACTTGTTGCGAAGATCGCCCCACAACATGGTCGCCGCGAAAATCGTCATCAAAATCAGCGCGCCACCCATCGTCGGCGTTCCCGCCTTGGAGAAGTGTGACTGTGGACCATCGGTGCGGATCGGTTGACCGCCCTTGAGCTGACCCAATTGACGGATCACCGCAGGGCCCCACCACAACGACAAAGCAAGCGATGTCAGCGATGCGAGAATCGCGCGGAACGTCAAGTAATTGAACAGGCCAAAATAACTCGCCAATTGCTCCAGCCAACGCGTCAGTTCAAGCAGCATGTGCGCCTCCGTTTCCTTTTTGATCCGGGACGATCGCGCGAACGACCCGGTCCATGGCACTACCGCGCGACCCCTTTACAAGGACACGCACGCCTTCATTCAATTCGCCCGCCAACTTCGCAGCGAGTTCTTCATGTGTTGCAAAAATTTCCGCGCCTTCGCCAAACGCATTCGCAGCACCCGCGCTCAATTCACCGAGTGCGTACAGCTTCTTAATGCCTGCATCCTTCGCGCGACGGCCGATTTGTTCGTGCATTGCGAAAGCATCATCACCGAGCTCACGCATGTCGCCGATGACCAACCACGCTTCGCGACTCTCACTAGCAGCAGCCTTCGCCAACGTTTGGATTGCGGCAACCATCGACCCCGGGTTCGCGTTGTAGCTGTCGTCCACCAAAATCGCGCCTTGCGGCGTCGTCGACGCAACCAGACGACCTTGTACTTGTTCGGCGTTCTGCAAGCCGGTGCGAATGTCTTCTAGCGAAACATCCAAACCGTAAGCAATCGCTGCAGCAGCCAATGCATTGGACACGTTATGCAAACCAGGGAACTGGATGCGGACTTGCGCTTCACCTTGCGGCGTGACTAGCGTGAACTGACTGCCCTCGCTGTCTTCCTGAATGTCGCGCGCGGTAACGTCAGCACTGTTCGTGATGCCGAAGCGCACGACGCGGTGTCCATGGGCGCGGCTCGCAAAAAACGGTGCAAACGCATCATCCGCATTGATCACTGCAACACCCTGTGGCATCAAGTCGTCATAGACTGCTGACTTCGTATCGGCGATGTTTTGCAACGAACCCATGCGCTCCATGTGTGCCGGCGCGACGTTGTTCACGATGCCAACCGATGGCTTCGCAATTTGCGTCAGGTACTTGATGTCACCTGGTTTGCCGGTGCCCATCTCGTAGATTGCAAACTGTGCGTCTTCCGGAGCAGCAATTACAGCGAGTGGCATACCGATTTCGTTGTTGCGGTTGCCGGGTGTGGCGTAGGTCTTGCCGGCGACTTCGAGCACGGCTTGCGTCAGCGTCTTCACCGACGTCTTGCCATTGCTGCCAGTGATCGCTACGACCTTACTATTGCGCGCCGCTTGGATCATCGTTGCGATCTGTGCGAGCGCCACTTCGGTGTTGTCCACCTTGATCGTGCTCAAGCCATCGATGTTCACGTCTTTCGACAACAAGGCTGCGCGAATGCCGCTCTCAAATGCCGCTTGTAGGTGATCGTGGGCGTCGAAGTTTTCGCCCTTCAATGCAATGAACAACGTGCTGCCAATGTCGTTCAATGCAGCAAGTGCGCGCGTATCGGTATGCACTTGCGAGATCAAGATGTCGTCACCATTCAAGCGACCATTGCATGCTGCTGCAAGCTTCGACAAAAGCATCGGAATCATTCCAGCCCCTCCAATGCCGCCATGGCAATCAACGTGTCATCGAAGTCATGGCGGACACCATTCACTTCCTGATACGGCTCGTGACCTTTACCGGCGATCAAAATAATGTCGTCAGGACCCGACTCAGCAATCAGCGTTTCAATCGCATTGCGGCGATCACGGATCACGCGAACTTTCTTCGGCTCAGTGAAACCTTCCATGATGTCGCGAACGATGGCATCGCCATCTTCCGTGCGCGGATTGTCATCAGTGACGATCACAACATCCGAATCCATCTCGGCAATCGATGCCATTTGCGGACGCTTACCCTTGTCGCGATCACCGCCGCATCCAAAGATGCAAACCAATTCACCTTCAACGTGATGCGACAACGCCTGTAATGCTTGCTGCAAAGCGTCCGGAGTGTGCGCGTAATCAATGACTACCGTTGGCTGCATGCCTTCGCCACCGAGGCGATTCATGCGTCCATGGATTGGCGTTAGCTGTGACAGCAACCGCGCGACATCGTCTGCAGATTGACCGCACGACAACATCACACCGGCGACGGCGAGAAGATTTTCGACGTTGAACTTGCCGAGCAGTGGCGAATCAACCTTATACGATTCGTCATTCACCACGAGATCAAAGTGGATGCCTTGCGAATCCAGATTCAAGTTGTCAGCACGCAGGTTTGCGAACGAATCGCCGCGCGTGCTGAACCGCCACGAGACTAAACCCGGTGGCAGATCATTCGCGAGCGAATAGCCGAACGCATCGTCGATGTTGATGACCGACGCACCGAGACCTGGCCAATCGAAGAGTTTCTTCTTCGCGGCGCCGTACGATTCCATGTCACCGTGGTAATCAAGGTGATCGCGCGTCAAGTTGGTAAACACGGCAATGTCGAAATCCACTGCATCAACACGACCTTGATCCAACGCATGCGAGCTGACTTCCATCGCAACGGCTTGTGCGCCCTTTTCGCGCAGATCATTCAAGATGGCGTGCACGCGCAAGACCAACGGTGTGGTGAAGCCGGTTGGCTCAACATCGCCATACAAGCCTGCGCCTAGCGTACCGATCGTGGCCGCACGAGTACCAATCAATTCCCACGCTTGGGCGATCAACTGCGTGCTGGAAGTTTTTCCGTTCGTACCGGTGACGCCGACCATCGTCATTTGCGAGGACGGATGATCGAAGAAGTCATCAGCCATCTGACCCATGCGCGCACGCAGGCCTGCAATTGCCAATGCGTCATCCGGAATGTCGAAGTTATCGGGTGCCGGTGGCTCGTAAAGAACGACGGAAGCGCCATTTTCCAGTGCTTTTTCGACGAAATTCAAACCGTGTGCGCCGAAGCCTTCAATCGCGACGAACGCGTTGCCTGGCTCAACTTCACGGCTGTCCATCACGAGACCCGTAATCTTCAAGTCATCAGCAATGCTTTCCAGATCAGGCAGCAAGTCAGCGAGGAACTTTTCATGACCCATCATGGCGTCACCCCCAGTGAGACTGGTTTCGGCAGTTCTTTCTTGACTGGAGCGGACGGCGCAGCGATACCTGCAGAAGTCGTCGTCGAAGCAGCACGCAACGATGGGTGACCGGCCTTTGCATTCGCTGCGATCCACGTTTCGATGTCATCTGGCGGAACGTCCATCAAACGCAACGTGCCTTCCATGACATTCTTGAACACCGGACCCGAAATCAAACCACCGTAGTAGCCCTTCGACGGATCCGGATCATTGACGACGACCACCATCGAGAAGCGTGGATTTTCGACAGGAACGACACCTGCAAAAAATGCGTTGTACTTGCGCGAATAACCACCCGATTCGCTCGCCATGCGGGCGGTACCTGTTTTGCCGGCGACGTTGTAGCCGAGGATTGCCGCTTGCGTGGCAGTGCCACCTGGCTTGGTCACGGTTTCCATCATTTTCATGACTTGATCAGCAACCTTGGGATCCATCACTTGCTTGTACTCAGGCGTCGTTCCTTTGACGAAGGTCGGCGTGATCAACTTGCCGCCATTGGCCAGCGCCGCATAAGACATTGCAATTTGCAGTGGCGTCGCACTCAGACCATAACCATAGGACATCGTTGCTTTGGTCGTGCCGAACCACATTGGCGAACCCGGCGACGGAATCAAACCTGCGGATTCACCGGGGAAACCACTGTTGGGCTTCGTGCCGTATCCGAGGTTATGAACAAAATCGTAGAAGTAACGGTCAGACAGGGTCTTCGCGATTTTCGCCGCGCCAACGTTGGAGGACTTCGTGATGATTCCGGTGACCGTCAACGAACCGTAGTTGTGCGTGTCGGTAATGAAGTATTTACCGTTCGCCATGCGACCGCCTTCCGTGGAAAAAACCATGTTCGGGTTGATGGTTCCTTTTTCCAATGCAGCAGCAACGGTGATTGGCTTCATCGTGGAGCCTGGCTCAACCAAATCCGTAACAGCGCGGTTGCGGTGCGCGTCCAAATTCTTCTGCACCGAAGCATTCGGATTGAACGTCGGCAGGTTTGCCATTGCCAAAATTTCGCCCGTTTGAATGTCGAGGATCACTGCACTGCCGGAAGCCGCGCCGCTCTTCACGATCATGTCGCGCAGTTCCTTGAACGCGAGATATTGCACGCGGCGGTCAAGAGACAACGTCAATTCGTGACCCGGCACCGATGGCTTGATTTGCTCGGCTTCTACGACATCACCCTGGCGCGAACGGATAATGCGCTTTTCGCCTTCCTTGCCCTTCAACCAATCTTCGAACGCAAGCTCAAGCCCTTCCTGACCCTTGTCATCCACGTTGGTGAAGCCGAGGATGTGCGCAATGGATTCACCCTGCGGATAGAAACGACGATATTCCCGCTGCGATTGAACGCCGGGAATTTTGTGAGCAAGGATGCGCTTCGCTTCATCGGGATTGATGCGACGCTTGAGGTAGACGAATTCCTTGCCTTGCTTTTGGGCGAGCTTACGCTTCAGCTCATCCAATGGCATGCCAAGTGCTTTCGCAAGTTCACCCCAGCGATTTTGAACTTTCACCAGCTCCTGTGGATTGCCCCACACCGATTCCACCGGCGTCGACACTGCGAGAGGTTCGCCATTGCGGTCGGTGATCATGCCGCGCGTCGTAGCGATCGGAAGCAAACGCTCAAAGCGCGCTTCACCTTGCGACATGTAGAAGTCCTTGTTGACGATCATCATCGAAAACGCACGGACGATCAGCGCCGCAACGATGATGCCCATGACAGCAACCATGAACTTCGCTCGCGTCGCAACGGAATAGCCGCGACGACCACCTTCGCTGACTTCGAAGAAGCGGCGCAGCCACTCCGGCATGCGATCAATCCAGTTACCCTGGCGATCGTTGCGGCTCGATGAACGTTGTTGGCGGCGTTGATTCATTCGTGCACCAACACCGTATCGGTGCCCTCAGGAAACTTCATGCCCAAACGTGCGCGCGAAACATCATCGATGCGCGTGCTCTCTGCCCACGTCGCCTGCTCCAACTGCAGACGGCCAAACTCGATGTTCAGTTCGTCGCGCTCTTTCTCGAGCTTACTCAACGTCGAGAACAACTTGCGATGCTCGTGGCGCGAAAACACGACAGCCAAGCCCGAGATCACGCAGCCGATCAACAACAACACGATGAGAATGCGCGCGCTCATGCCGCCACCTTCTGTGCAACGCGCAACACTGCGCTACGTGCGCGGGCGTTGTCCTTGATTTCTTCGTCCGTGCCTTTCTGCGCACCACCGAGCAACTTCAACGTCGGCGTGAACTCAACGGCAACCGGCATACGACGATCGGTTGGCGGCGCCTTCGCTAGCTTGTTGAAAAATTGCTTCGTGATGCGATCTTCCAATGAGTGAAAGCTGATGACGGCGAGTCGACCTTCCGGCTTCAACACATCAACGGCGGCCTGCAAACCATCCTGCAAATCTTCCAACTCACGGTTGATGAAGATGCGGATGGCCTGGAACGAACGCGTCGCCGGATGGATCTTCGAATCACCACGTGGCATCACAGCGGCGATGATCGAAGCGAGTTGGGCGGTGCGGGTGATTTCGTTTCTGGCACGTTCTGCAACGATGGCGCGGGCAATCTTGCGCGATTGACGCTCTTCGCCGTAAGTGAACAAAACATCTGCAATTTCAGTATCCGATGCGGTTGCAATCCACTGCGCAGCGCTTTGACCGGACGTGGTGTCCATGCGCATGTCGAGTGGGCCGTCCTTGCTAAACGAGAAGCCACGTTCTGCAACATCGAGTTGCGGTGACGACACTCCGAGGTCCAACATAATTCCGTCAATACCTTCGCGTGCCATGCCCCACGAGGACATGTCCTTGAACGAACCATGATAGACATGGACGCGCGCATCTTCGCGCTGCAATTCCTGTGCGACCTTGATCGCTTCGGGATCCTTATCCATGACGAGCAACAAACCTTGTGGACCTAAACGGGCAAGAACACCTTTGGCATGACCGCCGCGTCCAAACGTTCCGTCAAGGTAACGTCCGTCGGCTTTGACATTCAGTCCATCGATGACTTGGTTGTACAAAACCGGAAGGTGTCCCGCAGCTTCATGGGCCGCGCGATCCCCCCCGATCACAGTTGCAGGTCGAGCAACTCATCCGTCAAATCATCGTCAGAAAGGACCTGACGGATCTGGGCTTGATGTGCGTGCTCGCTCCACAACTCAAACTTTTCTCCCATGCCGACAAGCACTGCTTTCTTTTCAAGCATTGCGTTTGCGCGGTGAGAGGCTGGAATGCTGATGCGACCGTTGCCATCAAGTTCGACGATGTGCGCTGCGCCTACCAACTTCAGCTGCATGTTGCGGCTCGAGCTCTTGGTGCGCGGCAGACGATTGACATCATCGCGAACGCGTTCCCAGACCGCATGGGGGTAGACGAACAGGCAACCCGTATCGAACGGGCTATAGGTGACCACGAGCTTGTTGCCGCATTCAGACGCGACTTGGTCACGGTAAGCCGTCGGAATGGCTAACCGTCCTTTGTCGTCAATCGTGATTGCGTTTTCGCCTTGAAACACTCGGATACCTAAAGGGTGATGGCCGCCTCTTCGGGCGGCTCGGCCACAACCGGAAAAACCACTAAAAACCAAGTTTTCCCACAGAGTCCCACATTAGGGTCAATTTCAGGGTCTGTCAACAGGTAGTCGGAAGTTTTTTTCATTTCTGAATCAATGACTTGCACGATACTTCAGAAACTTATTCAAGGTTTATCCACAAGCTATTGTTTTGTCTCACATTGTGAGAATCAGCGGTCGGACTGACCTGTGGAATAGTAGTCCATCCGTTCAAAGAGTCCGGGCTGAATTTGGTCGACAAACACGCGTGCTTGCGCTGACAAAAACTTCCCTTTGCGCACGATGACCCCATAGCTCCGCGAAGGGAAGAAGTCCTTGAGGTTATGTCGGAAAAGTCTGAAACGATCGCGCTCCGTCAGGCAGATCCCCGTCACCACACTGATCCCGATGTTCTGGGCGACGTATTCCTTGATGATTTCCCACCCACCGACCTCCAGGATGACGTCCAGCGGCAGGTGTTTATTCGCAAAAACCAAATCAATCAGTCGATACGACGTTAGCCTTTGCGGCGGCAAGATAAGACCATGTTTGGCGATTTTATCCAATGTTATCGACTTTTCGCGGGCTAATTCGTGCTCCGGATGGGTGATCAGGTGCATATCGTACTGATACACCTTCGCGTAGTCGAGATCGTGCGGCACATCGATCATCGACCCCACGGCGAGGTCCACTTTGCCGTTCCTCAGCAGCTCCATCCCCTGCGCGCCGGTCACGGTGTGCAGGTTGAACTTGATATCCGGCTGCAGCTGCTTGAAGCGCTCAATGATGCCCGGCAAAAGATACATCGACGTCGATGTTCCCGCCGCCACGTTGAGCTCTCCCGCCGCCATCCCCTTGATTTCCTTGCGGAATTCGCTCTCCAGGCTGTCGAGTCCGTCCACCAGCGGCGTCGCCATTTCGAACAAAAGCTGCCCTTCCTTCGTCAGCACCAGATTTCTTCCCTGGCGCCGTAGGAGTTCGACACCAAACTCGCGCTCAAGTGCCTGTAATTGGAGACTAACGGCGGGCTGCGTCAGGTACAGCGATTCCGCCGCACGTGACACAGATCCCAATTTGGCAACCTGACAAAACGCCCGCAACGGCTTCAGCCGGTGGCCCTTATAGGCGAAACGCGTTGATTTCGTTGGGTATTTGGCGCGTTGTGTGGGCATCTATAAGGTTTGTTTATACGAATGGTTGACAGAATTATATTGTCACATTCCGCCAGGTTCTGCACTGTGGTTGCACCGCAACAAATTTTGCGTTGCATCAATCACCGAGGAGCCATCACCCATGTCCGCTGTACTTGCCGAAGATCTCACCAACTCCGTGCTGTTGACCGCAATCGCTGCCCCAAACCAGGCGACCGTCCTGTCTGACGAATGCATCGCGTTCCTGACCGGATTGCAGGAAGCGTTTGATTCGCGCCGTTTGGAGTTGTTGGCGGCGCGCGTTGCCAAGCAGGCACGTTATGACGCCGGTGAGTTGCCGGACTTCCGTCCTGACACCGCAAAAATCCGCGAGTCCCACTGGAAGGTCGCCGCCCTACCCGTTGCCTTGCAGGACCGTCGCGTTGAAATCACCGGGCCGACGGACCCGAAGATGGTGATCAACGCATTGAACTCCGGCGCGTCGTGTTACATGGCGGACTTCGAAGACAGCACCTCGCCAACGTGGAGCAACTTGATAGAGGGTCAAATTGCGTTGCGCTCCGCATGCCGCGGTTTGCTCGAATACACGGCGCCGGTGACGGGCAAGCATTACCAGCTCGTTGCGCGTGATAAGCAAGCCGTATTGCATGTGCGTCCACGGGGTCTGCATCTCAACGAAAAACACGTGCTCATCAACGGCACCGAAATGTCGGCGAGCTTGTTTGATGCGGGGGTGTTTTTGTTCAACAACGCAACGACGCTGGCGTCACGTGATCGCGGACCTTATTTGTACATTCCGAAGTTGCAGTCGATGGAGGAAGCCGCGTGGTGGAATGATGTGCTCGGTTACGTCGAACAGTCGCTCAAGCTTGAGCATGGTTCGATCAAAGTCACGGTGCTCATCGAGACGTTCCCTGCAGCGTTTGAAATGGACGAGATCCTGCACGCGTTGAAGCACCGCATCGTTGGATTGAACTGCGGACGCTGGGACTACGTTTTTAGCTACATCAAAACCTTGCGTGCACATCGCGCATACCTGTTGCCGGAACGTACGCAAGTCACGATGACGTCACCATTCTTGCGCGCATACAGCGAGCTGCTGATTCAAACGTGTCATCGCCGTGGTGCGCATGCGATGGGTGGCATGGCGGCGCAGATTCCAATCAACAATGACGTTGAAGCGAACGATGAAGCCATGAGCAAAGTCCGCAACGACAAGTTGCGCGAAGTGACGGCGGGCCATGACGGAACATGGGTTGCGCATCCGGCGTTGATTCCGCTGGCGAAACGGATTTTCGATGAGCGCATGCGTGGCGCCAATCAACATCATCTCTTGCGTCATGAAGTTGTGGTTGACCAGCAGGATTTGCTGAAAGCACCTTACGGCACGATCACGCGTCGTGGCTTCGCGAACAACATCGAAGTGTGTGTGCGTTATATCGCTGCGTGGCTCGCAGGGAATGGCTGCGTGCCGATCCATCACTTGATGGAAGATGCGGCGACTGCAGAAATTGCGCGCGTACAACTGTGGCAATGGATGCATACGCCAGGTTTGTCGTTGCATGACGGAACACTGGTCAACGAACTGCTGTTCCAGCAATGTCTATTCAACTTGCCATCCAGACTCGCGAATCAACCTGACGTGATTGCCCGCGAAAAAATCCCACAAGCCATCGCCATGCTCGAGCAACTCACGGAGAGCGATGTGCTGGAAGAATTTTTGACGATCCCTGCTTATAACGAACTGCCTTAATCATTACCGGAGACTTTGATCATGACGATGCAACCACACCTCTCGAAAGAACAGCTGCAAATTGACTGGGAAAACAACCCTCGCTGGAACGGCATCGAACGTCCTTACACGGCCGAAGATGTCGTCAAGCTGCGCGGTACCATCCACGTCGAACATTCGCTCGCCAAGCATGGCGCACAGAAGCTGTGGCGCTCGCTGCACGAAACCGGCTTCGTCAATGCACTCGGTGCGTTGACCGGTAACCAAGCGATGCAACAAGTCAAGGCTGGCTTGAAGGCGATCTACTTGAGCGGTTGGCAAGTGGCAGCCGATGCGAACATCGCCGGCGAAATGTATCCGGACCAATCGCTGTACCCAGCGAACTCCGTACCACAAGTTGTGAAGCGCATTAACAACACCTTGTTGCGCGCCGATCAAATCCAGTGCAGCGAAGGCAGCGGTGACATCGATTTCCTGCAACCGATTGTTGCGGATGCGGAGGCGGGTTTTGGCGGTGTGCTCAATGCGTTTGAGTTGATGAAGTCGATGATTGAAGCTGGCGCTGCGGGCGTGCACTTCGAAGATCAACTCGCATCGGTGAAAAAGTGCGGTCACATGGGCGGCAAGGTTCTGGTGCCGACGCGCGAAGCCGTCGAGAAGTTGGTCGCCGCACGTTTGGCTGCAGACGTGATGGGTGTGCCGACGTTGATCGTTGCGCGTACTGACGCCGAAGCTGCAGACCTGTTGACGTCCGACGTTGATGACAATGACAAGCCATTCGTGACGGGTGAGCGGACCGTGGAAGGTTTTTATAAGACCCGCAACGGCCTCGACCAAGCCATCTCGCGCGGTCTCGCCTACGCACCGTATGCCGACCTGGTCTGGTGCGAAACCGGCAAGCCGGATCTCGAGTTCGCGCGCAAGTTCGCCGAAGCGATTCACGCGAAATATCCAGGCAAGATGCTCGCCTACAACTGCTCGCCATCGTTCAACTGGAAAAAGAACCTCGACGACGCCACCATCGCATCGTTCCAGAAGGAACTCGCGAAGCTCGGCTATAAGTTCCAGTTCATCACGCTCGCAGGTTTCCATGCGCTGAACTACTCGATGTTCAATCTCGCGCACGGCTACGCCGAAAAGCAAATGTCGGCATTCGTTGATCTGCAGGAAGCGGAATTCGCAGCAGCGCCTCGCGGCTTCACTGCCGTCAAGCACCAACGCGAAGTCGGTACCGGCTATTTCGATTCGGTGACCCAGGTCATCCAGGCCGGCAACTCGTCAACGGTTGCACTGCGCGGCTCGACGGAAGAAGAACAGTTCGAGGAATCGGCTGTTGCATAAGCCGCTTCGTACTTCGTCAGAAAAAAACCACGTCGGTTCGCCGGCGTGGTTTTTTTTGTGGATTCGTTAGAGCCAGAAACGAAGAAGCCACCTTCGCGCGGGAAGATGGCTCTCGATATTTATACTTGCGGGTAACACCATTACCAGTGCGAGTAGTCCATATCATCAGGATGACGATAGAAGTCGGTGCCTCGCCACCTATGCTCTTCTACCGCTGGCTCGGAAGCAGCTGCAAGGTTCACATCCGCCTTCTTGTCAGCCCCGACTTTAATGTCAGCATCTAACTTCTTGCTGGCATCACCTTCGGGATCGATGTCCCACCATTCGCCATAGATTTTCATGACTAGTTCCTTTCCCTGAAACGGGTCTTAACTGTGGAGTCCTTTCCACGCTTTCATGGTCAAACTTCGTCCGTTATTTTTTCAATACAACAACGTTAGAGGATCCACACCGCTAGGTGACCGACGTGAAACGCCCTAAATCAGGGGCTTTCTGAGCTGGATTGCAGGAATTCAGATTGTTAATCTGCTTCGCAACCGTCAAATCAAAGCATGCCTAAAATGGTATCTGCGCATCCTATTAATGAGCAATATGTCACAGTTATTGAAATCTAACTGTATGATAAGGCACTTTCCGTATGGTTCGCGGTGCGCAAAAAGAAAGGAGTTGGCCGATAAGCCGGGTTCTGTCTTGGACAATCATTCCTCTGGGCGCAACGTCGCCGTTACGCTCAAGCAACCTACCCGGTGACGCCTGCGGGCCGCAGTTAATGTCACCCTATTTGGTCTTGCTCCCGATGGGGTTTGCCGTGCCGGTCCGTTACCGGACTCGCGGTGCGCTCTTACCGCACCATTTCACCCTTACCACGCACCCGAAGGCCGTTCGGCGGTATCTCTCTGTTGCACTTTCCGTCGACTCACATCGCCCAGGCGTTACCTGGCATCGTGCCCTGCGGAGCCCGGACTTTCCTCGACGCCACAAGGACGCCGCGATTGCCTGGCCAACTCCAGACACTATTCTAACCGCGAACTGCAAAGTTAGAGTTCGAGTTAGACGATTGAGTAAGGCAACAGCGCCGAAACATTGCCGGAATGCAAAAAAGCCACGCGCTAGCGTGGCTTCTTTGTGAGCAGCGTGAACTGCTTAGTGCTTGCGCGTGTACTCAGCAAACGAAATGTATCCGTCGCCGTTCACGTCCATCATCTTGAAATGACCCAGCATCGGATGCTGGACCATCTCACGACGAGTCAGCTTACCGTCCTTATTGCGATCGTACTTCGTGAATTCGGCCTTGAACTTGGCATTTGCCGAAGCATTTTCGACGGCAGCGGCTGCGGGACGTGGAGTGGTCGCTTGCGCCGCACCGTGGCCGGCGTGATTGTGTGCCTGTGCATTGGCGCTGAAAACAGCAGCCAAACCGGTGACCAATAGCGCGGACATTGCAAATTTCATTCGTGGATTTTCCTATGGATGTTCAGCAAAATTGAAATCGACTTACTTTGAGTTATTTTCTCATTCGGACATTAACGGCAGCTTTCCGATGCACTGCACGAAATTGGTGGAGTTTGTCATCGTTCAGAACCAAAACCGGATGCCGGCAACAAACGAAACATCACCTGCCTTTTCGCCCGAGGACGTACGTAGGCGTCGCGTATTGCCGAATGAACGCTCGTACTGAACTCCGATGTAGGGTGCGAATTCCTTGCGGATCTCATAGCGCAGTCGGGCGCCGATCGAAGCGGTCGTCAGTCCTGTGCCAAGTTGCAATTCCGGTTCGGCCTTGTTGCGCAAATTGGCCTCACCGCGCCATTGCACGATTGCCCGGTTCGTCAGTAGCGTTTCGTACTCACCTTCGAAATTCGCCATCGCGCGTCCGCCGTCGCTTGCATACGTCATGGCAGACACTTCAAATTTGTAGGGCGCAAAACCGCGCACACCGGCTGCAAGCCACGTCCGCGAGTGATCCGACGGAAAGTCCTGCCGTACGCCCGCGACGACATCCCACCAGGCACGCACGCCTTGCGAGTACAGCAAATCGAACGACGCCTCTTCCAATTCGTGCTTATCGCCGTGCAGTTCCGTGCTGATGACGAACTTGCGGACATCGCCACCGATCCATGCTTCGGCTTCCATTGCATAGCCGTCGTCATCGTCCATTTCCAGTCGGTCGACGATCACGGATCCATAGATACCAGTTCCGTGCGCATGATGGTCGTGCAACTCGGGGAACGCCGCGCGTCGATCTGCATCCGTCACTGACGGAATGGGCTCCCGAGGCGTGTCCATTGCTCCCATTTTGGAATGGTCCATCTTGGAGTGATCCACTGGTGGTGGATTCGTCGTGGAATGATCCATCTTTGAATGATCCATCTTTGAATGATCCATCTTTGAATGATCCATCTTTGAATGATCCATCTTTGAATGATCCATCTTTGAATGATCCATCTTCGAATGATCAACAGGAGGTTGAGTCGGCTTGGAATGGTCCATTTTTGAATGGTCCATCGTGGAGTGATCCTGTGCAGCGACTACCGAAGCCGCCGAATTTGCCAACGCGATTGCCAGCACCAAATTACGGATTTTCATGGTCACTCCTCCACCCGGACTTCGCGGAACATGCCGCTTTCCATGTGATAGAACAGATGGCAGTGATAGGCCCACCGGCCGAGCGCATCGGCTCGAACGCGATAACTGCGTTTAGTGCCAGGTGGCATATCCACTGTGTGCTTGCGGACCATGAAGTTGCCGTCTGCATCTTCGAGATCGCTCCAGAGACCGTGCAAGTGAATCGGGTGACTCATCATCGTGTCGTTGACAAGCACGATTCGCAGACGCTCACCGTAAGTCATTCGCAACGGTTCCGCTTGTGCGAACTTGACCCCATTAAAGGACCAAGCAAACCTCTCCATGTGTCCCGTCAGGTGCAGCTCGACCTCGCGGCCCGGTTCGCGACCGTCCGGATCCTCGAACAACGACTTCAGCCGGCTGTAAGTCAGCACGTCGCGGTCATTCCCGCGCAGGCCAATGCCGGGATCGTCGAGCTTGTGAGTCGGCGTCATCGTCTGCATGTCCACTAACGGGTTGTTGGTTTCCGAGGCGGGGTGCGAAACCATTCCGGCCATACCGGCCATGGAATGACCCGCATGCTCGGAAGCGTCCGGTGCCACCGGTGCAGGTGTCTCTCCACCACCATGCATGGAGTGATCGCCACCGGACATGTCGTGGTCATGACCCATGTCGGCCATGGTCAGCAACGGTTTCGGATCCAGTTCCGGAATCGGTGCCCGCAAACCCTGCCGCACTGCTAAGGAGCCGGCGACATATCCAGTTCTGCCAGAGTCCTGCGCAAAGACGGTAAATGCGTCTTGACCGGTTGGCTCGACAAGCACGTCAAAGGTTTCGGCGGCGGCGATCCGGAACTCATCAACGGACACGGGGTGAACGTACTGACCATCAGCGGCAACTACCGTCATTTTCAATCCGGGAATGCGGACATCGAAATACGTCATGGCGGAGCCGTTGATGAAACGCAGCAGTACTTTTTCGCCGGGAACGAAGGTACCGTTCCAGTTAGCCAATGTCGTACCGCGGTCTCAAGATTCAAGTGCGACACAAGGTGATGAGAATTTCGCCAGTTCCTCGGCCATTGCTTCTTCCGGGCTTTTCCAGCCCAGTGTTTTACGTGGCCGTCCATTGAGCAGGCGTGCAATATCGTTGAGCAGGGTTTGACTGGCTATTGACAGATCCGTCCCCTTTGGCAGGAACTGGCGCAGCAGGCCATTGGTGTTCTCATTGCTGCCGCGCTGCCAAGGGGCATGCGGGTCGCAGAACCAGATATTCATGTTTATCCGCTTGCTCAAGGCATCAAAACAGGCCAACTCGCTACCGCGGTCATAGGTCAGGCTCTCACGTAGGAAGGCTGGCAGTTTCTTTATCTGGCGGCTGAAGCCCTCCAGTGCATCTGCTGCTGTACAGCCGTCCATCCGGCAGAGGATGACGAAGCGTGTCTTGCGCTCCACCAATACGCCCACGGCCGAGCGGTTGAAGGCGCCCTTGATCAGATCGCCTTCCCAGTGGCCAGGCAGCAGTCGTTGCTCAATTTCCTCGGGACGGTGCTTGATGCTCAGCTCTTCCGGGACGAAGGTCTTGGCTGCGGCCGACTTGCGGCCTGGGCCGCGCGTCGGCTTGGCTTGCCGCAGCGCTTCCACCATGGCCTGCTTGAGTCCGCCGCGTGGCTGGGCATAGATGGCCGCGTAAATTGTTTCGTGGCTGACAAGGCCAGGACGGATGGACTCAGGCATCTGGCGGAGTTTGGCGGCAATCTGCTGCGGTGACCAGCGCCTGTAGACAAGGTGATCGTGGACGTATTGATAAAGCCTGCTTCCGGCCACCAACCGCTTCATTGGTCTGCAACGGCTGCGGCGTCGGCGATAGCTGAGAGCGGCCTGGCTGGCGTTGTACGCAGCTTGATCGCAGCGCCGGAGCTCTCGCGAAACAGTGGCTGCCGAACGCCCAAGGCGCAGACCGATCGCTCGCAAACTGCTGCCGTTCTGCCGCTCGATCATGATTACGGCCCGATATGGGGGCGTTGCACTTGGAAGTTGAGTCTAAGAGGTTCCTAGACTACTGCGGGACACCGAATCGCAATCACCCTCGATCTAATATGCTACCCGCCATATGCTAACCGTGATAAACATCCCTAATCCCCTGCCCTATCGATGTTCGCTTCCGGCCAAAGCGGCCTACGATCACGGCGCCGGTATCGTTTACTCGGCGCCCCAACGGCTAGCTGTTGCTGAGCGATTTCAGGTCAGCGACGAACTGCTCGGGATGCGGTGGGTGTGGTAGACCATGACCAACGGGGGCATCCTCCGCCGCGCGAGGAAATCGCCCGGCGCGCGCCGCAATGACAACGTGTACGTACGGGCCACGTGGAGATTCCGGGCGACCCTGGTGATCGTGAGGCGACAGGCTTCGGCTGGCCGGACCCGCGCGCACAGCAGACAATGGTCCCCATGAAACCCCATGACAGACCGGCCGAAGCCACGCCGGACCTGAGGAAGTACGCGTGGCTGGCGATCGTGACGGCGGTGCTGACGGTGCTGCTCAAGGGCAGTGCCTGGGCGATCACCGGCTCGGTGGGCCTGCTGTCGGACGCCGCCGAATCGATGGTCAACCTCGTGGCCGCCATCGTGGCCCTGGTCTCGCTGACCATCGCCGCCCAGCCGGCCGACGACGACCACCACTTCGGCCACAGCAAGGCGGAGTATTTCTCCGCCGCGCTGGAAGGGATCATGATCTTCGTCGCCGCGGCCTCGATCATCTACTTGGGCATCGATCGCCTGCTCAATCCGCGGCCACTGGGAGCCCTCGGCATCGGCCTCGCCATTTCGATCGTGGCCGCCGTCCTCAACGGTGTCGTCGGGCGGATCCTGATCCAGGTCGGCACCGAGCACCGCTCCATCACCCTGCGCGCCGACGGCAAGCATCTGATGATGGCCGACGTGTACACCTCGGTCGGGGTCGTGGTGGGCCTGGGGTTGGCGTGGCTGACAGGCTGGAACTGGCTGGATCCGGTGATCGCGATCCTGGTGGGCGTGAACATCCTGGTTGTCGGCTACCGGCTGATGTCCGAATCCGCCTCCGGCCTGATGGACGCGACCCTGTCCCCCGAGGACAACGCCCGGATCCAGGCCATCCTGGACGCGCACGCCGAACCGGGCCGGATCGAATTCCACGCCGTGCGCACGCGCGAGTCCGGGGCCCGCCAGTTCATGGAGATGCGCATGCTGGTGCCCGGCGACTGGACGGTGCTGCGCGGGCATGACGCCATGGAAGACCTGGTGGAGAAGATCGTGGCGGAGTTTCCCGCCATGCGCGTGACCGGGCACCTGGAACCGGTCTCCGATCCCCGCAGCTACGAAGACATGGCCCTGTAGCCGAAAAGCGGGAGGCGACGTTGGGTCAGGCAGGCGACGAAGACCCGCGGCTCGATCCCCCGTGCGTTGTCACTGTATTCATCCGGAGTTTATATCCGCACGTATACTAAGGGGCATGCCTTTCCCGGAGTTCCCATGTCATCCGATTCTTTCGGCCGTGCCGAGGGGCTGTCTGCCCCGTCGCGCCGCCGCTTCGTCCAGGGCCTTGCTGTTGGCGGGGCCGTCGCAACCTTGGGCCTGTGGCCCCGTTCCAGCTGGGCCGTCAAGGCCGAGGGCCTGCCCAACGTGCTCTCGGGCACCGATTTCGACCTGACCATCGGCGAGACGCCGATGAACTTCACCGGCGCCACGCGCCCTGCGATCACGGTCAACGGATCCGTTCCGGCGCCGCTGCTGCGCTGGCGCGAGGGCACCACCGTCAACCTGCGGGTCCGCAATGCCCTGCCGCCCGGTTCCATCCATGGCGACCAGACATCGATCCACTGGCACGGCATCCTGCTGCCGGCGGACATGGACGGCGTGCCCGGGCTGAGCTTCAACGGCATCCACCGCGGCGAGACCTACCATTACCGCTTCAACGTCGTGCAAGGCGGCACCTACTGGTACCACAGCCATTCCGGTTTCCAGGAGCAGGCCGGTCTTTACGGGCCGCTGGTGATCGAGCCGCTGGAACCCGAGCCCTTCGCCTATGACCGCGACTACGTGGTCATGCTCAGCGACTGGACCGACCTCGATCCGAACAGCCTGTTCGCCAGACTCAAGAAGCGGTCGGATTTCGACAACTTCTCCAAGCAGACGGTTGGCGACTTCTTCGATGACGTGAAGCAGCACGGCCTGGCCGCCACGGTCGAAGACCGCAAGATGTGGGGCCAGATGCGGATGACCCCGACCGACCTGTCGGACGTCAACGGCAACACCTATACCTTCCTCATGAACGGCACGACCTCGCTCGGCAACTGGACCGGGCTGTTCCGGTCGGGCGAGAAGGTCCGCCTCCGTTTCATCAACGGGTCGGCAATGACGTACTTCGATGTGCGCATCCCGGGCCTGAAGATGACGGTGGTCGCGGCCGATGGACAGTACGTCCGCCCGGTCACGGTCGATGAGTTCCGCATCGCCACCGCTGAAACGTTCGACGTCATTGTCGAGCCGACCGGGCAGGATGCGTTCACCATTTTTGCCCAGGACAGCGGCCGGACCGGCTATATCAGCGGCACGCTGGCCGTCAGGGAAGGGCTGCGGGCACCCGTGCCCAACGTCGACCCCAAGCCGCTCCTCACCATGGACGATATGGGCCACGGCGGCATGGGCGGCGGCGGTCACGACATGTCCTCGATGTCACACGGTGCGATGGCCGGCGGTGCGATGGCCGGGATGGACCACAGCGGCCACGACATGTCGTCGATGGCCGGAGGCGCAATGGCCGGCGGAAGCATGGCCGGGATGGATCACGGTGCCGGCGGGATGCAGGAACACCCTGCGAGCGAAACCGGCAACCCGCTGGTCGACATGCAGACGATGGCGCCCGCGCCCAGGCTGGATGACCCGGGCATCGGCCTGCGCGACAACGGCCGCCGCGTGCTCACCTACGCCGATCTGCGGAGCACGTTCCGCGATCCCGACGGGCGCGAACCCGGCCGCACGGTCGAGTTGCACCTGACCGGCCACATGGAGCGCTTCGCCTGGTCCTTTGACGGCGTGAAGTTCGCTGACGCGGAGCCCCTGCGCCTCAACTACGGCGAGCGCATGCGGATCGTGCTGGTCAACGACACGATGATGTCGCATCCGATCCACCTCCACGGCATGTGGAGCGACCTCGAGGACGAGTCCGGCAACTTCATGGTGCGCAAGCACACTATCGACATGCCGCCGGGCACCCGACGCAGTTACCGGGTGCGTGCCGACGCGCTCGGCCGCTGGGCATACCACTGCCACCTGCTTTACCACATGGAAGCCGGCATGTTCCGCGAAGTGCGGGTGGAGGAATGAGCGCCATGATCGGTTCCAGCCGCCAGCCCCTGGCCATCGGCCTGGCCTCCGCACTGTGGCTTGCCGCTGGGTTCGCGCCCGCGTGGGCGCAGGAGACAGACCATGCCTCGCACCATCCGGAAGCGAAGCCGGCTCCAGCTGCGACACCATCGTCACCTGAGCCTGTTGACCCACACGCCGGCCACCAGCCGACTCCGACAGACACGATGTCCGATGATCACGGGGCCATGGACCACGGCTCCATGAAACATGGGGCCGCGGACACTGCCGGCAGCGATCACTCCACGATGGATCACTCCACGATGGATCACTCCACGATGGATCACTCCACGATGGATCACTCCACGATGGATCACTCCACGATGGACCACTCGGCGATGGACCACTCCACGATGGACCACTCCGAGATGGATCACTCTGGCATGGACCACGCGTCGATGGGCCATCAGCCTGGTGCCAGCCAGGATCTTCCGGCGACCGCGGAGCCGCACGAGCCCATTCCTGTCATCACCCCGGCCGATCGAGCCGCGGCCTTCCAGGACCTCGACGAGCACGTGATGCACGGCACGTCGATCAACTCCTACTGGGCGCTTGATCGGCTCGAGGCGTGGGACGCGGATGAGGACGGCACCGGCATAGCCTGGGAAGCGAAAGCCTGGGTCGGCTCCGATTTGAACCGGCTCTGGCTCCGCAGCGAAGGCGAGCGTGCGGGCGGATCCACCGAGTCGGCGGATGTGGAAGTCCTGTACGGCCGTGCGATCGCACCATGGTGGGACGCAGTGGCCGGTGTCCGCCACGATTTCGGTTTTGGCGGTGGCCCGTCGCGCACCTATGCCGCGCTTGGCGTCATTGGTCTTGCCCCGTACAAGTTCGAAGTCGAAGCCACGGCCTACCTGGGCGAGTCCGGCCAGGTCGGACTCGGGGCGGAAGCCGAATACGAAATGCTGTTCACCAACCGGCTGATCGGCCAGTGGCTGGTCGAGGGCGAAGCCTGGAGCAAGGACGATCCGGCGGTTGGAATCGGCAGCGGGCTGAGCAAGGTCGAAGCCGGTTTCCGCCTGCGCTACGAGTTCCATCGGCAGTTCGCTCCCTACGTCGGGGTGGTGTGGGAGCGTGCCTACGGGGGCACGGCGGACCAACGTCGCGCGCAGTCCGGTGACATCGACGACACCCGGATCGTCGCCGGCGTTCGAATCTGGTTCTGATGGGAGAACATACATGCAACTGAAGACACGCAAGCGTGTTTGGTTGATCGGGGTTCCGCTGGTTGTCGTGGCCGGTACGGCGGGCTTCATCTGGGGCGGCGTGTACAACGTCGCCGCCGATGACATGCACACGAAGCCCGTGCAGTTCCTGCTCGAAACCGCACGCGAGCGCTCCATCGTGGCACGTCTGGGACAGCTGAACGTGCCGTCGGATTTGGACGATCGCACACGGATCGTCCAGGGCGCGGGCAATTATGCGGCCATGTGCGCAGGGTGCCACTTGGCTCCGTCGATGGCCGAAACCGAGTTGAGCCAGGGCCTGTATCCCACGCCGCCGGACCTCAGCAAACACAAGGTCGACGTGGCCAAAGCGTTCTGGGTGATCAAGCACGGGATCAAGGCTAGCGGCATGCCCGCCTGGGGCAAGAACATGGGGGACGAGTACATCTGGAACATGGCCGCGTTCCTGCAGATGCTGCCCACGCTCGACGCGACTGCGTACAAGGAACTTGTCGACAGCAGCGAGGGCCATTCGCATGGCGGCGGCGAGACGCAAGGCCACCATGACGACGAAAAGGCCGAGGATCACCCTGCCCCATCCGAGCCGGGCAACAACTCCATGCCGCACGCGCACCCGCCGGGCGTGGACGACGATCACCACGGCCCGACACTCAGCGACACGGAAGTCGGGTTGGTGGACCACCGCCATCCCAACGGCAAGGTGGAGTCGCACCCTGCACCACACACGCCCGTGGCCGGTGACGGCCATGCGCACACCCATTGATCTCCTTGGAGCCCACGCAATGAACGCAACAGCAATCTCGTTCACCCTCGCACTGGCACTGGCCGTCGTGTCCCCCGCAATGGCGCAGGCGACACAGCCGCACGCACATCACCCCGCTGCCGCGGCATCTGCGGACGTCGACGTCCCAGTCACTGCAGAGGCCGCGGTCGCCGTAGCGGAGCGTTTCAACAGCGCCCTGTCCAGCGGCGATCTGGCCACGGTCGAAGCCCTGCTCGCTGCCGACGTTCTCATCCTCGAGTCCGGGGGCGCCGAACACAGCCGCGAGGAATACATGGGCCATCACGCAGTCAGCGATGCGGCGTTCCTCAAGGGCGCCCATCGCCAGCTGCTCCGTCAGCGTGCACGAACCGCTGGCGAGTTCGCGTGGGTCGGAACCGAAAGCGAGCTGCACGCCCAGAAGGACGGCAAGCCACTGACCGTCCAGAGCACCGAAACGATGGTGCTGAAGCAGACCGCCGACGGCTGGCGGATCGTCCACATCCACTGGTCCTCGCGGACCAAGCGCTGAGTCGAGAGTTTGAAATGACTACGCTCAGATTGCACCGCCTGACTTTTGTGGTCCTTGCCGTGGCTGGTCTGGGTGCTTGCACCCAGGATGCTTCATCCGCGCAACCCACAACCTCGCCCTCCGCACAGGTTGTCGTCCAATCAGCCGACGCGACTCCAGCAGCCCTGCCACGCATGACCGTCCACAAGACCCCGACCTGCGGGTGCTGCGGTGCCTGGATCGACCACGTGCAGAAGGCGGGCTTCACCGTGGATGTGCACGACATGGATGACCTGGGTCCGGTCAAGGAACGGCTGGGTGTCCCCTATGCAAAGGGCTCCTGCCACACGGCCGAGATCGGCGGATACGTCATCGAAGGCCACGTCCCGGCCGCGGACATCAAGCGTCTCCTCGAAGAAAAGCCGGACGCACGCGGCCTGGTCCTCCCAGGGATGCCGCTTGGTTCTCCCGGCATGGAGGTTCCGGAGGGGCGACAGCAGCCGTACACGGTCGAGCTGGTCCATCGCGACGGAACCACTGAACCGTTCGCACAGCACTGATCCGTCGCAGCAACAGGGGGCGGTGTTGCGGGCGCGCCGATTCTCGCCCGCAAGAAAGAAGGAGAACCACATGACTCACCATTCCGCCGCACACCGGTCCCAGGCCATGAACGAGTGCATCGACAACTGCACGCAGTGTCATGACATCTGCCTGGAGACCATCAACTACTGCCTGACCAAAGGAGGTGCCCACGCGACCCCAGAGCACATTGCACTACTTGCGACGTGTGCCGATATCTGCGCAACCAGTGCCGACGCGATGCTGCGCGGTGCCAGCGCTCACGACGTGGTTTGCGGTGCCTGCGCGGAGATCTGCCGCCAGTGCGCCGATGCATGCGACGCCATGAACGACCCGGAGATGGCGCGCTGCGCCGAAGTTTGTCGCCGTTGCGCGGAAAGCTGCAGCGCCATGGCGGCTTGACGCGTCGAGGATCCCGCCTGAGCGGCGGGATCCTCATCTCAAATATCAAAAGCCGACCAACCGTGGTTCGGTGACAGCCCGACACCTAACGCTTGTCGGATCCAACACAGCACGGCGCCGAACGGGGCTTTGCATCACATTCGCAATGAGGATTTATCCCTATGAAATCATCAAACGTCCTTCGCTCTTTCGCGCTCGTACTCGCAATCGCGGCAGGGCAGTTTTCGCTGCAGGTCGCGCGCGCCCACGCGGCGTTACAGCAGTCCACACCGGCAGCAAATGCGATCGTGGCCTCCCCAAGCCAGATCGATCTCGTGTTCAACGAGACGCTGATTCCGCGGGCGTCGCGTCTCAAGTTGCTCATGAAGCACGGGAGTTCCACCATGCCGATCGAGAATTTCACGACCAAGATCGTCAACAACGGTAAGACCCTGCGTGCCAAGTTGCCCCAGCCGCTGACTCCGGGCGTCTATACCGTGGAATACCGCGCCGTTGGAGGCGACAACCACCCCATGACCGGCAATTTCAGTTTCACGGTGCGCTGAGGAGCAACAAATGTTCGACGTCTCGGCTTATGCACTGAGATTCCTGGAATACATGGTTCTCATGGTTCTTTTCGGGGTTCCGCTGTTCGGCTGGTATGGTTTGCGGCGACCGGCACTCGCCGACGCCCTGGCCGGATGGCCCTTCATGGGCATTCTGTTGGTGAGTGCCGCCGTCGGGCTCGTGCTCACCGGGGCCGATGTCGTATTCAAGACCGCCGGCATCATGGGAATGCCGATTGCCGACGTTGATCGCGAATCGCTTGGCTGGTATCTGCTCGAAACGTCCGCGGGCCGCGCAGCCATGGCGAGAAGCGTGCTGCTGATCGCCATGGCGTTCTTGCTCGGGTGGCATCGTCGTCGCGGGACGGTGGAGTCCGCCTTCCCGCTGGCGGCGACGCTGGCGGGCGGCGCACTCGCTTCGCTGGCATGGAACGGCCACGCCGCTGCTGGCGAGGGCATGGCAGGTGCGGTCCGGCTTGCCGCGGGTCTCGTCCACCTTCTCGCAGCAGGCGGCTGGGTCGCAGCGGTCTTGATGTTCTTGGGGATGCTCCTGCAAGGCAAGGAAGCCTCCCGCAACGACCGCCTGCGATCCACGCATGATTTTCTACATGGCTTTTCGACGCTGGGCACGATTTTCGTAGCTGCGCTCATCGTGTCCGGTATCGCGCACTACGGTGATCTCACCGCTTGGTCCTTGCCGACGCTGGTGCAAAGCACCTACGGAAACCTGTTGCTGGTCAAGCTCGCTCTATTCGGCGGAATGCTCGGACTGGGAGCGCTGCACCGTTGGGCGCTGGTGCCACGCCTGGGACGGGCGTTGACCAGCGGAAACCCTGCGCAGGAAGTGCGCGCCCTGCGGCAGAGCGTTACGGCCGAGGCCGCACTGGCCATCTTGATCGTGATTGTTGTTTCAGTGCTTGGGACGCTCAGCCCTGTGTAGGGGTTGCAATCCATACGGCAGCTCGAGGCTGGCACCGAAGGCAACGGGCATCAGCGCGGGGGCCGCACCACTTGACTCTGGACCGTGGTCAAGGGCACACTCGGAATCTGGTCTAGCGGAGCGCCCACCATGCAGATAGGTCAACTCGCCAAGCGGACACACGTGCCCATCGACACGATCCGCTACTACGAGAGCCACGGCATCCTGCCCGCCCCTGCCCGTCTCAATTCGGGATATCGATCCTACGGCGACGCCGACGTGGCGCGCCTGCATTTCGTGCGTCGCGCCAAGGCGCTCGGCTTCACGCTGCGCGAGATCAGCGAGCTGCTGCAGCTCTCCGGGCGGTCGGGTGAGGACATGGCGGGGGTGCGTGGGTCGGCGGCGGCACGCCTCGCCGACGTCGAGCGCAAGCTGGACGAACTCACCCGCATCCGCGATGGGTTGCGCCAACTCGTCACCGCCTGCCCTGGGCATGGCGGTGTCGAGAACTGCCCGATCCTGGGCGCCTTGTTGAAGGAAGACGCATGAACACGCACGAGTCCCACCAGCAGGCCCACGGACATGGCGGCAACACTGCCGCGCACGCGCCTGAAGGCGGCCAGCAAACCGCGCCGCCCGGAATGGTGACGGATCCGGTCTGCGGCATGAACGTCGATCCGAAGTCCTCGCCCCACCACGCCGAACATGCCGGCACGACATACCACTTCTGCTCGGGGGGCTGCCGCACGAAGTTCGTCGCCGCCCCCGGCAAGTACCTCGCTCCGACTTCGGCCGAGCCTGCGCCTGCGGTTCCGGGCGCCATGTACATCTGCCCGATGCATCCCGAGATCCGCCAGGATCATCCCGGCACCTGCCCGATCTGCGGCATGGCACTGGAGCCGGAGATGCCCGGGCTTGACGACGAAGAGAACCCGGAGCTCGTCGACTTCAGCCGCCGCTTCTGGTGGACGCTGCCGCTGACGCTGGTCGTGCTGGTACTGGCCATGGTCGGTCACCAGTTCGCCTGGCTGCCGACCGATGTGCGGACCTGGCTAGAGCTGGTGCTCACCGCGCCAGTGGTGCTCTGGGCCGGCTGGCCGTTCTTCGTTCGCTGCGTCCAGTCGATCCGCAACCGCAGCCCGAACATGTGGACGCTGATCGGGATCGGCGTAGCGGCTGCCTTCGGCTACAGCGTCGTCGCGACCGTGGCCCCCGGCCTGTTCCCGGACTCGTTCCGCGAGCACAGCCGCGTGGGCGTGTACTTCGAAGCCGCCGCGGTGATCGTCTCGCTCACCCTGCTCGGGCAGTTGCTGGAGCTGCGGGCCCGCTCCAGGACGTCTGCCGCGATCAAGTCGCTGCTGGGCCTCGCACCGAAGACCGCTCGCCGCCTGCGCGACGACGGCACCGAGGAGAACATCGAGCTGAGCCACGTCCATGTCGGCGACCGCCTGCGTGTGCGCCCCGGCGAGAAGGTCCCCGTCGACGGCAAGGTGCTGGAAGGCCGATCCAACATCGACGAGTCGATGCTGACCGGCGAACCGATCCCGGTCGAGAAGGCGGCCGGCGACAGGGTCATCGGCGCCACCATGAACGCCACGGGCAGCCTGGTGATCCAGGCCCAGAAGGTCGGTTCGGAAACCGTGCTGTCGCAAATCGTGCAACTGGTGGCGCAGGCGCAGCGCTCGCGTGCGCCGATGCAGCGCATGGCCGACAAGGTCGCCTTCTGGTTCGTGCTCGCGGTGCTGGCGATCGCGGTCGCCACGCTGCTGGTCTGGGGATTCTTCGGCCCGGAGCCGTCGTGGACCTACGCCGTGCTCAACGCGGTGTCGGTGCTGATCATCGCCTGCCCCTGCGCGCTGGGCCTGGCGACGCCAATGTCGATCATGGTGGCCACCGGCCGCGCCGCGCAGGGCGGCGTGCTGTTCCGCGATGCCGAGGCGATCGAGAACTTCCGCCGCATCGACACGCTCATCGTCGACAAGACCGGCACGCTCACCGAAGGCAGGCCCGCGTTCCGGGAGACGATTGCGGCGAATGGTTTTACGGAGGACGAGGTGCTGCGCCTGGCTGCCAGCCTGGACCAGGGCAGCGAACACCCGCTGGCCGATGCCATCGTCGCCGAGGCGCGTCGTCGCGGCCTGGCGTTGGAGACGCCGCAGGACTTCGAATCGTCCACCGGCATCGGCGTGCGCGGCACGGTAGGGGCGCTCACGCTGGCGATCGGCAACACACAGCTGATGCGGGAACAGGGCGTCGACCCAGCCTCGCTGCAGGCGCAGGCCGAGACGCTGCGTCACGAAGGCGCGAGCGTCATGTACCTCGCGGTCGACGGGGCCCTGGCCGGACTCATCGCCGTGGCCGACCCGATCAAGGCCTCCTCGCGCGAAGCCATCCGGGCCCTGCAGGCTGACGGCCTGCGCATCGTGATGGCCACCGGCGACGGCGTGGCCACCGCAAATGCCGTCGCGCGCGAACTGGGCATCGACGAGGTGCACGGCGAGGTGCGGCCGAAGGACAAGATCGACCTCGTGCAGCGGCTGCAGGCCGAAGGCCACAGGGTCGCGATGGCCGGCGACGGCATCAACGACGCCCCGGCACTGGCCGGCGCCGACATCGGCATCGCCATGGGCACCGGCACGGACGTCGCCATGTCGAGCGCGCAGGTGACCTTGGTCAAGGGCGACCTGCGCGGCATCGTGCGCGCGCGCAAGCTGTCCAGTGCCACCGTGGCGAACATGAAGCAGAACCTGACCTTCGCATTCCTCTACAACGCACTCGGCGTCCCGATCGCCGCGGGCGTGCTGTATCCGGTGTTTGGCCTGCTGCTCAGCCCGATGGTGGCGGCGCTGGCAATGAGCCTCAGTTCAGTATCGGTGGTAGCTAATGCTCTTCGACTGGGCAAGACCCGGTTCGAATAACTGCCAGGCGGGTGTGCCGGGAACCGCGCCCATGGCATCACAATCACGTTCCCTGGAGCTCATCAAATGAAAATTGCAGCCATGGCGTCAGCGTTGCTCCTGTCACTGGCCGTCGTTACCCCGGTGGCAGCCGCCGAGCCGCCGGCAAAAGACCGCGCCGCACACGAATCTCACAAGCAGGCCACCGGAGCGCAGGATTTCGCCGCTCTGGACAAGAACAAAGACGGCTCGCTGTCGAAGGAAGAGATGGCGAAGCATCCGATGGCCGCACACTTCGGCATGATGGATACAGACAAGAATGGCAAGCTGAGCAAGAGCGAATACGAAAGCATGTAGGAGCTATGTCGCCCGGCTGCGGCCATTCGACCTAGCGTGCTGCGACCAGCGCGGGGGCGAACCCGCCGCCAGGCGTGCGGAAGTTGGTGGTCTGCCTCTGGTCCAAACGCGCCGAAAACCTCAGCGGCATTCCTCGGGAGGCGTAACAGCGGATGTCGATCTTCAGCTGCCAAGCTTTCTGCCCATTCTGCGCTCGCCCGGCGGTACCAGTTGCTGCGCGATGTGGGGATTGATGGCGGCATGGGGGTTTGCGGAACCGTGGCCGGTCACACGCTTGCGCTGGGCAATACCGCACTCATGGACGACCTGGGCGCCAACCCGGCGCGCACGTCGACGTGGCCGAACGGATGCGTCGCGAGGGCACCAGCGCCATGTTCCTCGCCGTTGACGGTCGACTGGCGGGCCTGATCGCTGTCGCCGACCCGATCAAGACGTCGGCCGCGACCGCCATCAATGAGCTGCACGCCGCCGGGCTGCGCATCATCATGGCCACCGGCGACGGGCTCACCACCGCCCAGGCCCTGGCCACCGACCTAGGCCTGGACGAGGTGCATGGTGGCCGCAGCCGACGTCGGGAGCGCCATGGGCACAGGCACCGACGTCGCGATGTCCAGTGCCCAGATCACCCTGGTCAAGGGCGACCTGCGGGGCATCCTGCGCGCCCGGAAGATCTCCCAGGCCACCGTGGCCAACATGAAGCAGAACCTCACCTTCGCGTCTACGTGGTAAGCTCAAGTCATGGCCCGTCTTCGCCACCGGAACTGGTTCAAGCGCACCGTCTTCCTCGCGATGGCGGCGCTGCTCTGGTCGCAGTTCGCGCTGGCCGGCCATGGCGAGTGCCTGGACCTCCCAGGCACGCCGGCGGCGCTGGTCGCTGCCGCCACCGACACCCGCCAGCAACTGGACAGGCTCCTCGCCATGCACGAACGGATGGAGCGTGCCATCCACGCTTGGGCCGCGCTGCCGGACTCCATTCCGACGGGCGACGATGTCTGCGCATTGATCGAAGCTGTAGCCGCGGCGGAAGGCGGCAAGTTCGTCAGATCCACCCCGCGACGACTCATCGGGCGCCGCCTCGCTCAGGAGAATCTGCCATGACTGTCCCCCGCTCTCCCGCCACGTCCGGGCCCCGACGTTGGGTCTTCTGGACCTTCCTCGCGCTGGCCGTGTTCTATCTGGGCGTCGAGCATCGCGCCCACCTCGCCGGAACGCTCCGCTGGTTGCCGCTGGCCATCCTGCTGTTGTGCCCGCTCATGCATGTGTTCATGCACAAGGGACATGGCGGTCATGGAGGCCACGGGCAAGACAGAAATGCCGATGCCCCCACCGGTGGTGGTGATGACGGCCGTCGCAAGCAGGCACAGACCGACGAGACATCCGACACCTCGACCGGAGGGCACTGACATGCATGCACCTGACTCTGGCTACGGACTCTGGCTCCTGGCCGCCATCAACGCCGCGTTCTTCATCTTCTTCGCCTGGAGCTTCTACAAGCCGTTGACCCGGTGGGACTGGCGGGGGTTCGGGATGTTCTCCGCCTTCGTCGTGGCCCTGTTCGCGGAAATGTATGGCTTCCCGCTGACGCTGTACGTCCTGGGCGGCTGGCTCAGCGCCAACTATCCGCAGGTGGACTGGCTCAGCCATGACGCGGGCCATCTTCTGGAGATGTGGTTCGGCTGGCGCGCCAACCCGCATTTCGGCCCATTCCACATCGCGAGTTTCGTCCTGATCGGCGGCGGCTTCTGGCTGCTGTCGGCCGCCTGGCCCGTGCTGTATCGGGCACAGCGTGAGGGCCGGCTCGCCCGGGAGGGCGTGTATGCGCGCATGCGCCACCCGCAGTACGTCGCCTTCGTGCTCGTGCTGACCGGTTTCCTGCTGCAGTGGCCCACGCTGCTCACGCTCGCCAGCTATCCAGTGCTCGTGTGGGCCTATGCCCGCCTGGCACGCCGTGAGGAAAAAGACTGCTTGAGCCGCTTCGGCGACGACTACGTCCGCTACATGCAGGAAGTGCCGGCCTTCATCCCCCGACGCCGGCGCGGCCCCGCCCCATCCCAAGGAGAAGCCCGATGATGCAGGTCCACGAACCCACGGTGCGCACGCGCACCTGGCCCATCGGCGACATGGTGAGCACCGGCTGCGCGCGCACGCTGGAGAAGGCCGTGGCCGCGCTGCCTGGAGTCAACGCCACCAGCGCGAACTTCGCTACCGCGACCCTGCAGGTGTCCTACGACCCGGCCCGCCTGTCGGCGGGCGCGGTCGCCACCGCGATCCGCGACTGCGGCTTCCAATGCGAGGCATCGGCGGACGATGCGGTGCACGATGCAGCCCAGGCAACAGGGGCGCACGTCCATCACGCGCATGCCGGGCATAGACAGGGTACGGCCGCGGAGCACCCCGCCGAAACCCACGCCGACCACGGCGATGACGCCAAGGATGCCGGGGGCCACGACGCCCATGCGGGCATGAACCACGGCAGCGATCTGCACGCCGCGGCGCGCGACATGGGCCGCCGCTTCCTGGTCGCCCTCGCCTTCGCGATCCCGGTGTTCGTGTGGTCGCCCATGGGCGGCCTGATGGAGCCGCCGCCGGTGCCGTTCGGACTGCGCGAGAACGTCTGGTTGTTCCTGCTGGCGACCGGCGCCGTGCTGTATCCGGGCTGGCCATTCTTCAGTGCGGCGATCCGCTCCCTGCGGCGCGGCGTACTCGACATGGCGGTATTGGTGCTCCTCAGCGTGGGCACGGGTTACGGTTTCAGCATCGCGTCGACGTTCTTCTTCGACGGGCCGAACTTCTACGAGGCCTCAGCCGTCTTGCTGACCTTCGTCCTGCTTGGCCACTGGCTCGAGATGCGGGCTCGCGCCGGCGCCTCGGACGCCATGAAAGCGCTGCTGAAGCTGTCCCCACCCCGCGCGATCGTCCGGCGCGAGGGGCAGGAAATCGAGATCCCCACTGCGGAAGTGCTGGTCGGCGACATCGTAGTGGTGCGGCCCGGGGCCAAGATTCCGGTCGACGGCACCGTCACCGAAGGCAGCTCCCAGGTCGACGAATCCATGCTGACCGGCGAGTCGATGCCGGTGCGCAAGGATCCCGGAGAGTCCGTCGTCGGCGGATCGATCAACAAGAGCGGCGCATTTGCCTACACCGCCACCAGGATCGGTAGCGACACGGCACTGGCGCAGATCATCAAGCTGGTCCAGACCGCGCAGAACTCCAAGGCGCCCGCGCAGTTGCTCGCCGACCGCGCCTCGCAGTGGCTGGTGCTGGCCGCGATCGTGATCGGGCTGCTGACGTTCGCGGTCTGGTTCTGGTGGCTGGGACAGCCGCTCATGTTCGCGCTTACGCTGACGATCACCGTCTTCGTCATCGCCTGCCCCGATGCGCTCGGCCTGGCCACGCCGATGGCGATCATGATCGGCACGGGCCTGGGCGCACGACACGGCATCCTGTTCAAGCATGCCGAATCGATCGAGAAGAGCGCACGCCTGGACGTGGTGATCTTCGACAAGACCGGCACCCTGACGGTCGGCGCCCCAGAGGTGGTCGACATGGCGGTCGCGCCGGGCTGGACGCAGGAGCGGCTGCTGGCCACGGCTGCCGCGGTCGAGGCGCATTCCGAGCACCCGTTGGCACAGGCCATCCTGAAGCGCGCCGGTCCGGTAGCCGAGCGCGCTACAAACTTCACCAACATCGACGGCCAGGGCGCCACCGGCGTGGTCGATGGGGTGCAGGTGCTGCTGGGCAACCAGATACTGATGGTCGAGCACGGCATCGACCTCTCCGCACTGGAAGTGGAGGCCGCCCGCCTCACCGGCGCCGGCCGCACGGTGATCTATGCCGGGGTGGATGGCCAGTTCGCGGGCTTCTTCGCGATTGCCGACGCGATCCGCGAGACCTCGCGCGCCGCTATCGACGAATTGCACCGTCGCAGCATCAAGGTGGCGATGATCACCGGCGACAACCGCCCCACGGCCGAGCGCGTGGCGCAGGACCTGGGAATCGACATCGTGCTGGCCGACGTGCTGCCTGGCGGCAAGGCCGACGAAGTCATCAAGCTGCAGTCACAGGGCCTCAAGGTCGGCATGGTGGGCGACGGCATCAACGACGCACCGGCGCTGACCCAGGCGGATGTGGGCTTCGCAATTGGCGCCGGCACCGACGTCGCAATCGAAAGCGCGGACGTCGTGCTCATGCACAGCGACCCCTACGACGTCGTTCGCGCGACCACCATCGCCCACGCCACCCTGCGCAAGATGCACCAGAACCTGGGCTGGGCCGTGGGTTACAACGTCCTGGCCTTCCCGCTTGCAGCCGGGGTGCTTTATCCCTTCGTGCTGTCGCCCGAAATCGCCGCGCTCTCCATGTCGGGAAGTTCAGTGATCGTCGCCGTCAACGCCTTGCTGCTGCGCCGCGTGCGGCTGGTCCCACGTACCGCAGGCGACCCCACGCCTTCCTCTCTCGAAACCGCGGCGTAGCCGCCAACCCCCCGGAGCACCCATGAACAACGCAACCAGTCCCACTCTCCAGTTCCTCGGCGCCGCGGGCACCGTCACCGGCTCGCGCTACCTGGTCGAGGCCAATGGCCAGCGCGTGCTGGTCGACTGCGGCCTGTTCCAGGGCTACAAGCAACTGCGCGAACGCAACTGGGCTCCGTTTCCCGTTGAGCCGTCTTCGATCGACGCGGTCGTCCTGACCCACGCCCACCTGGATCATTCGGGCTACCTGCCCGCACTGGTCAAACAGGGGTTCCGCGGGCGGATCCACTGCACCCACGGCAGCGTCGCCCTGTGTGGCCTGCTGCTCCCCGATAGCGGACACCTGCTCGAAGAGGAGGCGAAGTACGCCGCACGCAAGGGCTACTCGAAGCACAAGGAGCCGCGACCGCTCTACACAGAAGACGACGCCCGTCGCAGCCTGAAGCAGCTCAAGGGGAATGACTACGAGCGGGACATCGAGGTCGCGCCCGGCTTCACAGTCCGTTTCCATCCCGCCGGCCATATCCTGGGCGCCGCCCACGTCAGCCTGGACGTGCAAGGCCAGCGCCTGCACTTCAGTGGCGACCTGGGCCGGCAACAGGAGTCGCTGATGAATCCGCCGACGCCCCTGCCCGCCTGTGACGTACTGGTCTGCGAGTCCACATACGGCAATCGGGAACACGTTCCGATCGACCAAGAGGCGGAGCTGGCCCCCATCATCCGCCGCGTCGCTGCCCGTGGGGGCGTGATCGTCATCCCCGCCTTTGCCATCGGCCGCGCCCAGGCGCTCATGCTTCACATCGCCCGGCTGCGTGAGCGGCAGGAGATTCCCCGCGTCCCGGTCTACCTCAACAGCCCGATGGCGATCAACGCCACCAGGCACTACCACGACCACCACTCCGAGCACCACGTGTCCGACGAGGACTGCCAGCGGATGTTCGACGTGGCCACCTTCGTCAACACTGTAGAAGAGTCGAAGGCGCTCAACCGACAGCGCGGCCCGATGATCATCATCTCGGCCAGCGGCATGATCACCGGCGGGCGCGTGCTGCACCACATCGAGGCGTTCGGATCAGACGACCGCAACGCAATCCTGCTCGCGGGTTACCAGGCCGGCGGAACACGCGGCGCCGCGCTGGCGGCAGGAAAGCGCACGTTGCGCATGTTCGGCCGGGAAATTTCCATCCGCGCCGAAGTGGTGCAGCTGGAAGGCTTCTCCGGCCACGCCGACGCCGGGGAGCTGCTGGACTGGATGCGCACCGCGCCGTCCGCCCCGCGCATGGTCTACCTCACCCATGGCGAACCGGATGCGGCCGATACGCTGCGCGGACGCGTAGAGCGCGAGCTGGGCTGGCATGCGCGCGTGCCGGAGCACCTGGAGCGTGTTGGCCTGGGGGATGCGCGATGACCGGGCAGGCCGCAGGCCACACCCGGCTGCGCGTCACCCGTGCCGGGATCGACACATACCAGCAACCGGTGGTCTACATGCATCGCGACTGTGAAGTCTGCCGCTCGGAAGGCTTTGCCGCGATGACGCGCGTGAGGCTGGACGTGGGCACGCGCACGCTGGTGGCGACGCTGAACGTGGTCGTCGACGACAGGCTGGGACTTGACGAGGTGGCGCTGTCGGAGGTCGCGTGGACGCTCCTCGAACCCATGCCGGATGCACTGGCCCGGGTTCGGCACGCGGAACCCGCGGCGTCGGCAGGCGCGCTCCGCGCCAAGGTGTTCGGGGCACGGCTGGACGACGCGCAGTACCTCGCCCTCGTGCAGGACGTGATGGAAAGCAGGCTGTCGGACCTGGAGCTTGCCGCGTTCGTCACGGCCAGCGCGGGCGACCGCCTGGACCATGCGGAGACGACCGCGCTGACGCGGGCCATGATCTCCGTGGGCCAGCGCCTGGACTGGGGCGAAGGGCCGGTGCTGGATAAACACTGCGTGGGCGGACTGCCGGGCAATCGCACCACGCCAATCGTGGTGGCCATCGTGGCCGCGCTTGGCTACCGCATTCCGAAGACCTCGTCGCGCGCGATCACGTCGCCCGCGGGCACCGCCGACACCATGGAGGTCATGGCACCGGTGGCGCTCGATCTGGCGGCGATGCGCCGGGTAGTGGAGCGCGAGGGCGGCTGCATCGTCTGGGGCGGCAACGTGCGCCTGAGCCCGGCTGACGACATCCTGATCCGGGTCCAGCGCCCGCTGGACTTCGACAGCGACGGCCAACTGGTCGCCAGCGTGTTGTCGAAGAAGATCGCGGCGGGCTCGACCCACGTCCTGATCGACATGCCGGTAGGCCCGACCGCCAAGGTGCGAAGTGAGGCTGCGGCTGAGAGCCTCGGCTCGCGGCTCGCCCACACCGCGGGCGCGCTTGGACTGCAGCTGGGCATCCATCGCTCCGACGGCAGCCAACCGGTGGGTCGGGGAATCGGTCCGGCGCTCGAGGCGCACGATGTGCTCAAGGTGCTGCGCAACGCCGCTGATGCCCCGGCCGACCTTCGGGAACGCGCGCTGGCGCTGTCCGCGGCGCTGCTCGACATGGCACCGGGCAGCAGCGCCGGCACCGGGCTGCAGCGCGCGCGCAGCGTGCTGGATTCCGGGGCTGCGTTGGCCAAGTTCCTGGCGATCTGCGAGGCCCAGGGAGGCTTCCGCGAACCGCTACGGGCGGCGTTCACCGCCGACGTCCCGGCAACCGCATCGGGTCGGATCGCGGTGATCGACAACCGCAGGCTGGCCAAACTGGCCAAGCTGGCCGGCGCACCGACGTCCCCCACCGCCGGCTTGGAGACCGGGCTGCGGGTCGGCGACACGGTCGAGCGCGGACAGCCACTACTGACCCTGCATGCGGAGTCGCCCGGAGAACTGGCCTACGCCCTTGAGCACGCTGCGGCGTTGCAACCCTTTGTCCTCGCGGAGATCCCATGAACCGTGTACTGATGCCGTTCCCGGCCGATGCGGCGTTGGCTGGCACCTTCGCCACGCCCCTGCAGGCGCGCATTGCACCCGTGGCTTGGCGGCACTTCCCAGATGGCGAGTCGCTGGTCACCCTGGACGACGCACTGGCCGGAGCCGATGTGGCGCTCCTGGCCAGCCTGCGCAACGCCGATGCCACGGCCCTCCCGTTGCGCTTCGCCGCCCGGACCGCGCGCGAGTTCGGGGCTCGTTCGGTCGGCCTCATCGCACCCTACCTGGGGTATATGCGCCAGGACACCCGCTTCCATCGCGGCGAGGCGGTCAGTACACCGCTGTTTGCGCAATTCCTCGAAGAGGCTTTCGACTGGCTGGTGACCGTGGACCCGCACCTGCACCGCGTCGAGCGCCTGCAGTCGCTCTACCGCATTCCGACGGTCCACGTATCGGCGACGCCGGCCGTGGCCCGCTGGATCGCTGAGACCGTCCCCGACGCTGTGCTGATCGGCCCTGACAGCGAGAGCGAGCAGTGGGTAGCGGACATCGCCGCCCTGTCCGGCATGCCCTACCAGGTGCTGGCCAAGGAGCGGCACGGCGACTACGACGTGCGCGTCAGCCTGCCCGACCCGGCAGCCGTGGCTGGTCGGACTCCGGTGCTGATCGACGACATCGTGTCGTCCGGCCACACGATCCTGGAGACCCTCGCACACCTGCGCCGGTTGTCGTTGCCGTCGCCGTTGCTGGTCGCCATCCATCCGGTGTTCGCAGGCGACGCCTATGCCCGCCTGCAGGAGGCGGGCCTGGCCCGCATCGTCAGCACTGACACCATTTCCCACCCCTCCAACGCCATCGCGCTGGGTGCGGACCTCGCCGCCGCGGCATCGACCCTGATGACCGCTTCGACCGATTCCCCGGAGGACCCATGAACCTGCATCTCAACTGCTGCACCGCCGACCAGCTGTCGGCCGCCGAGCGCCAGCGGATCCTTGAACTCGCCGACGCCCACCGGCAGGCCGATCCCGCGTTCGCCCACTGGGCGGCCGGCTACGGGGTGATCCGACATGACCCGCTTACCCAGCTCCGGGTCCGCCAGATGGTGCACGAGCTGGTCGCCCTGGGCCGCACGCCGGATGCCGGCACCGCATGGCAGCGGCTCGCCGCGGCCGACCGCGTCACCAGCGCCGGCATGTGGCTGGTGGCGCACATGACCTACAGCCAGCGCGTTCGTACCGACGGCGCGGCCCTGGAGGTCGATGATTTCAAGACCACGCCTGAAGGCCACACCGGCGGGTCCCTCAACATGGTGCCCGCCTACGCCGGCTACCTGCTGATGGATTCCCTGGATGGCGTCACCCGCGCGTGGATGATGGGCCAGGGGCACTGCGTGGCCGCCATCGACGCGCTGAACGTGCTGGTTGGCAACATGACCGACCGGCACGCCGAACGTTACGACCGCACCGGCGAAGGGCTGAGCCGGTTCGTAAGCGACTTCTATGCCTACACCCTCAATCCGGACGGAACGCCGGCGTCGCCCCTCGGCTCCCACGTCAATGCGCACACCGCCGGGGGCGTGATGGAAGGCGGCTATCTCGGCTTCGCCGAACTGCAGTACGTGCATGCGCCGCTCAAGGACGAACGCCTGGTGGCCTTCCTCAGCGACGGTGCGTTCGAGGAACAGCGTGGTAGCGACTGGGCGCCGCGCTGGTGGCGTGCCGAGGACAGCGGGCTGGTTAGCCCGATCATCATCCTCAACGGGCGGCGCATCGAACAGCGCAGTCAGATCACCCAGCAGGGCGGCGAGCGATGGTTGGACCGGCACCTGCGATTGAACGGCTTTGATCCGATCGCCCTGGACGGGCGCGATCCGGCCAGCATCGCGTGGGGCATCCACGTGATGGAGTCGCGCCTGCAAGCGGGCGCGGCGGTCCCCGATATCGACGTGCGGCTGCCCTATGGCATCGCCGAAACCGTGAAGGGATTCGGCTTCCCCGGCGCCGGGACCAACGCCTCGCACAACCTGCCCCTTCCCGGGAATCCCGCGAAGGACGCCGAGGCACGCGCGCTGTTCAATGAAGGCACGGCGGCGCTGTTCGTGGCCGCGTCCGAGCTCGATGAGGCCATTGCCGCACTCAACAGCCACGATCTCCAGCAGCGTGTGCGCGAGCGCGACCATGCGCTGGCCGACCGCCAGGTGGACCCGCCCCGCGTTCCAGCGATTGCCGACCGCGACGCCGGCGGCGAGAGCTCGCCGATGACCGCGCTCGACGAGCAGTTCGTCGCGATCGCCGAAGCGAACCCGGGGCTGCGCGTGCGCGTGGGAAATCCGGACGAGTTGCGCAGCAACAAGCTCGACCGCACCCTGGACGCGATGAAGCACCGGGTGCACGAACCCGAGCCCGGCGTCGCCGAATCGCCGACCGGCGCGGTCATCACCGCGCTCAACGAGGAAGCCGTGGTCTGCGCCGCGCTCGGCAACAAGGGCGGGCTGAACCTGGTGGTCACTTACGAAGCGTTCGCACCGAAGATGCTTGGCGCCGTGCGCCAGGAATTGATCTTCGCGCGCCACTTGGCGCAGGCTGGGCGCCCGCCCGGCTGGCTGGGGGTGCCGCTGGTGCTGACCTCCCACACGTGGGAGAACGCCAAAAACGAGCAGTCCCACCAAGACCCGGCCATGGCCGAGGCGCTCCTGGGCGAAATGGCCGACATCTCGCGCGTGGTGTTTCCTCCTGACGCCAATGGCGCTGCCGCAGCCCTTGCCCACGCCTACGCGCAACGCGGCACGGTCACCGCCCTCGTGGTCCCGAAGCGGCCGGTGCCTCACGAGCTGACGCCACAGCAGGCCCAGTCGTTGGCCGTGACCGGCGCGACCTGCCTGGCCGGCGATCCGGCGACGGCGGCGATCCTGCTGGTCGCCACGGGCGCTTACCAGTTGCAGGAAGTGCGTCGTGCGCAGACGCGTCTCGTCGAACGGGGTGTGTCGGCAGCGATCCTCTATCTCGGCGAGCCCGGCCGGTTCCGCGCGCCACGCGATCCGAAGGAAGCGCAGTACGTGCACTCCGACAGCGAAGTCCATGCGCTGTTCCCGGCGGAGCGGCCGCGTGTATTCGTCACCCACACCCGGCCCGAGCCTTTCCTAGGGGCCCTGCGTCGGCTCGACACCGGTCCCGCAACGACCGCGGCGCTGGGCTTCGTCAACCGCGGCGGCACGCTGGACGTGCCAGGACTGCTGTTTGCCAACCGCAGCACCTGGGCGCACGTGGTCGATGCGGCTGCAAGCGTCCTCGGCGAGTCCCGTGGCAACCTGTTGACCGAGGCGGAGCTGGCGGCAGTGGATGGCCAAGGCGATCCGGCCACCATCCTGCGCCCAGCAACGGGCCCGGCATCGTGAGCCGGCCGGCCAGGGCCGCGCGCTGATGGCGGGCACGGTGCGGCGCGGAGGGCAGATCGCCTGGGCCGGACTGAAGCTCGGGGCCGCCGTGCTGCGCCTGCGCCGGCGCGCACCCGAACGGCTTCCCGCGTACGTCAGCGCCACCTTGGTCGGGCTGGGCACCACCTTCGTCAAGCTGGGCCAGGGCTTGAGCCTGCGTTGGGACCTACTGCCGGTGCCCTATCGCGAGGCGCTGTCGCAGCTGCACAGCGACGTGCCGGCGTTTCCTGCGGACCGTGCCAGGCACATGGTCGAACAGGCGTTCGGCGCGCCGGTGGACGCGCTCTTCGCAAGCTTCGATGACAAGCCGTTGGCCGCGGCGTCGGTGGCCCAGATCCATCCGGCGCGCATGCAGGATGGTCGCGATGTGGTCGTCAAGATCACCCGCCCCGGTATCCATGCCCAGGTGCAGGCCGACCTGCGGCTCCTGCGGCGCACGGTGCGCGTGGCTCAGTGGCTCTGGCCGCCCCTCAAGCGACACCGCCCGCTCGAACTCGTGGACGAACTGGGCGCATTCCTGCGCGACGAGATCGACATGCGCCACGAGGCGCACAACATGCGGCGCATGGCCAAGGTGCTTGATGCGCTGCCCGGCATCACCCAGCCACACGTCGTCGAGCCGTACGCCACCCGCGACGTGCTGGTCCAGGATCGAAGCCACGGCATCCGCCTGGACGCCGCCTACGGGACAGCGGCCGCTCCCGCGATGGCGAGCGCGCTGCTCGATGCCTACGTGCATCAGCTCTTCGGCGCCGGCGTATTCCATGCAGATCCGCATCCTGGAAACCTGTTCTTCTTCGACGACGGTCGCCTGTGCCTGCATGACTTCGGCTCGATCGGCGTGCTCGACCCGGCATCCCGGCTCGCGCTGGGCGGCATGGTCGAAGCCATCGCGGCCGACGACGCCGAGGGCGTGCTGGATGCGGCGATCGCCCTGGGCTTCTTCCCCCCGCAGGTCGAGCGACGCTCACATGTTCGCGAGATCCACCTGATCCTGGCCGAGATGGCCAGCCGCCCGCTGGCGGAATGGTCCATTGCCGAGGCGATCTGGCGCGTGGCACGCATTGGGCAGGGCGCTGGCTTCCGGCTACCCGCCCACCTGTTGGCCCTGATCCGCACGTTGTTCTTGGTCGAGAACACGCTGCGGGCACTGGATCCGGACATGGACCTGCTGGGCACGCTGTCGGCGCAGGCAGCCGACGTCATGGCGATCGTCGACGCCAGCCGACCCGCGCGCCGTCCGCTGGCGATGCGGCTGGCACGCACCGCCCGCCAGCTGCCGCAGATCGCCACCGACCTGTTGCGACAGGCACAGCTGAGTGACGGACGACCCGCGTTCTCGGTGCACCACCACGGCCTGGCTCCCACGCACGAGGCGCTTGCGCGCACCGGCAACCGGCTGGCGCTGGCCCTGGTGACCTTGGGCCTGTACGTGAGCGGCTCCCTGCTCGCCCTGCACAGCACCGGTCCGCTGCTGGCCGGACATCTGCCATGGCTGTCCGTCATCGCGTTCGCCGGCGCAGCGCTCCTGTCGCTGCGGCTCGTCGTTGCCATAGGGCGATCAGGCCACCTGTAAGCGCAACAACGCCACTGATGTCCGGAGGAACCGCCATGAAACGTCGCCTTGTCCTGTCCCTCGTCGGCCTGTTGTCGCTGTCCGCCGGCACCGCGTTTGCCAGCGAGACACCCATGACGGGTCCGGTCCAGCATATCGATGGATACACGCTGTATTTCGGCATGGTGCCCAGCGCGATTGCTGCGGATTCGGTCGGAACCCACAGCCCCGGTCCGCGCGACGCGCACGGGTTGCCGCGCGGGGATTATCCGCGTGAGCATCACCTGCTGGTCGTCGTCGAGCGCATGCGCGACGGCGTGCGCCCGACGGGCGTGCAGGTCGTGGCGACAGTGCCGATCGCCGGACAGACGGTGAGCCGCACGCTCGGGGCGATGTCGATCAACGGCTCGATGAGCCACGGCGCCGTGTTCGTACTCGCGGGCCCGGGGCGCTACGTCTTCACCACCACCGTGCGCGTGCCTGGCGAGCCCGAACTGATCGTCGCCCGCTTCGCCTATACGCTGGCGCACAATCCATGACCACGCTGCCAGGCTTTGCCGACCCGGCACATCCCGGTCTTCCCGAACGCCTGCATGTGGAGTCTCTCGGCCGGGGGTCGCTACGGGTGACGTTCCTGCCGGGCCTGGGTGGCACCACGCGCTACTGGACCTCGACGCCGGTGGCACCGGCGTTCCGGCATGCGCAGACCGAGCTGGTCGATCTCTACGGGTTCGGGCACTCGCCCCGGCCCTGGTGCCGCTACACGGTCGAGCGGCACGTCGACGCGCTCGCACGCACCCTCCAGGCCGGCCCGCCGCGGGTCCTCGTCGGCCATTCGCTCGGCGCGGCGCTGGCGCGATCGAATGGTTCGCCAGTCAGCGCGGTGGCTGGGTCTACACGAACATGCTGGCGACCGCGCTCGCGTGCCTGGTCACTCGCCGCGTGGCGGGCCGTTGGCTGCCTTATCTGGTGCACAACGTTCCGCCCGAGGTCGCGCGCGACCTGGTGTTGCACAACATGGCCTCGTCCACCACATCGCTGTGGGAGGTGCTCTACCGGCACGACGTGCGGGCCGACGCGGCCGCTCTGCCACCGGACCTGCCAGTAGCGTGTGTGCACGGCCTGCGTGACGCGACGGCACCGCCTGCGCGCGTGAACGAGCTGGCGGCGCGTTTCCCGCTCTGGCGCCATGTGACGCTGGATGCCGACCATCATCCGTGGTTGCGCGATCCGGGCGCCTGCCATGGGGTAGTCGACGCCCTCTGCGAAGCGGTGCGGCCCCAAGCCGTCCGCGCCGAGGCGATCGCGTGATGGCCGGACGCGAACCCGTCGGCATCCCGAGCGCGCGGCCGGGGTTGGCGGCGAGCGCAGCGGTTGCGCTCGCCTACGGCGTGGTGCTGCCGGTCCTGCCCACGGTGGTGGCTTCGTCGCCTTCGCCGGCGCGCGCGATCGCCGAGTTGATGGCGGTCTACAGCGCCGCCATGGTGGTGACGGCACCGATCTGGGTACGGGTCTGTCGCCAACTTCCGGCACACCTGCTCGTGCGCCTCAGCCTGCTTGGCCAGGCCGCGGCGATGATCATGCTCCTCTGGTCTTCGGAAACGACGATGCTGCTGTTGGCGCGCGGCCTGCAGGGCATCTTCGCAGGTGCCGCACTCCCCGCCCTGCAGACCGCCGCTTCGCGCGCCGCTGGCAGTGAGGGCGACCGCTCGCAGCGCCTGTCGGACCTGACCCGCGCCGCGCTGGTCGGCGGCCTGCTTGGCCCCGGCGTGGGGGGGGTCGCGGCGCCCGACGACAGCCTGGTCGGCCCGGTCCTCGTCGGCGTTGCCGTGCTCGTGCTTGCAGCCGCAGCGCAGCGGCCGGCGACCGGGTCCTCCACCATTGTCGTGGCCGGCCCGGGTTCGCCACGCGATCGCGACGTCGTCGTCCTGATTCTGCTGGCTGCCCTGGCGGCTGCGGCAATGAGCGTCTACGAGGTGGGGCTCGCGACGCAGGGGCGCCTGGTGGATGGCCTGTCGGCACGCGCGCTCGGCTTCATGTTCACGGGCTGCGGGGTGGTGATGCTGCTCAGCCAGTCGCTCGTCTTCCGCCCGCGACACGACCCGTTGCGCGCATTCGCCTGGGTGGCGCCCTCCTTCGTCGCCACCGCTGCCGGCCTCGCGTTGCTCGCCTGGCTCGGGGGCCGGTGGCCGAGTGCGCTCGGCCTGGTCCTTGTGGCGGCAGGTGGCGGCGTGCTGCAGCCGGCGCTCGTCTACTGGACCTCCCGCGCCGCGGGGCCCGCCGAGGCCACCGGTCTGGGGTGGCGCGCTTCGTTCACGAGTGCCGGCCAGGCGCTTGGCAGTCTTGCCGGCGGTTTCGCTTTCGCCGCGACCCTTGTGGGAAAGATCGCGCTGGCCACCCTCCTCTTGACCCTGCTCGTCGCGGCCATGCTCGCCCTCGCACGACGCCGCGCACCGGCCGGGCTACCATATTCCGTACCGACTCACGAGCGATGACCATGTCCAAGACCACTCATCCTGCTGCCCACCGCGCCGCCCCTTCCGGCGACGCCCCGCATGCCACCCCGCCGACGCGCCGTCCGTTCCCTGGCCAGGCGGCCGTCACCGCTGTTCTTGCACGGGCCGACGTGCTTGTCGACGGGCCGCACCCCTGGGACATGCGTGTCCACGACCCTGGCGTGTTTCCCCGCCTGCTGCGTAACGGCTCGCTCGCACTTGGCGAGACCTACATGGAAGGCGCCTGGGACTGCGAGGCGCTGGACGAGATGCTCACGCGCCTGCTGCGTGCGCGGCTGGATGAAGCCGTCATCGGCTGGGCCGACCGCTGGGACGCCCTGCGTGCGCGGCTGTTCAACCGCCAGCGCGGGCGGCGCGCCTTCAAGGTCGGCGAGCGCCACTACGACCTGGGCAACGATCTCTACCGCGCCATGCTGGGCACGCGCCTGGTCTACAGCTGCGCGTACTGGAGCGAGGCGGCCGACCTCGACGCCGCGCAGGTCGCCAAGCTCGACCTGATCGCGCGCAAGCTGCAGCTCGCGCCGGGCATGCGTGTGCTCGATATCGGCTGCGGCTGGGGCGAGGCCCTGCGCCACTTCGCCGAGCACTACGGCATCAGCGGTGTGGGCCTGACCATCTCCAGGGAGCAAGCGGACTTCGCGCGCGAGCGTTGTGCCGGGTTTCCCGTCGAGATCCGCGTGCAGGACTACCACGATGTGCGCGGCGAGTTCGACCGGGTGTTTTCCGTCGGCATGTTCGAGCACGTCGGCGTGCGCAACTACCGCGCCTACTTCGAGACAGTGCATCGCTGCCTGCGGCCGCACGGCCTCACGCTGCTGCACACCATCGGCACCAACCGCTCGACCAACCACACCGACCCCTGGATCGAGCGCTACATTTTCCCCAATTCGATGCTGCCCTCGGCGGCGCAGATCACCGCCGCCAGCGAGGGTCTGTTCGTGCACGAGGATTGGCACAACTTCGGTGCCGACTACGACCGGACGCTGCAAGCCTGGCGTGGCAACATCGAAGCCGCGTGGCCCCAGCTGCCGGCCCGCTACGACGAACGTTTCCGCCGCATGTGGCGCTATTACCTACACGCCAGCATGGCCGCATTTCGCAGCCGCAACGCGCAACTCTGGCAGCTTGTCCTTTCCCGCGACGGCGTGCCGGGCGGCTACGTCGCGCCCCGCTGACAGGAGGTCGCCATGTGCTTTTCCGCCACCGCAAGCTTTACCGCCAGCGTCGCACTCACCGGCATCGGCGTGCTTGCGCTGCGCGCCGCGCACACGCCCGGCGAGCGCATGTTCGCCTTGATCCCGCTCCTGTTCGCCGCGCAGCAGGCGACGGAGGGCCTCGTATGGATGAGTTACCCGTGGGATGCACCGACCTTGCGCGCCTGGGCAACGCAGGTCTATTCGGTCTTCTCCCACCTGGTCTGGCCCGTCTTCATCCCATGGGCGGTGCGTGCACTCGAGCCCGTGCCATGGAGACGGCGCGTGCTGGCCCTGCTCGGTGTCGCCGGCCTCGCGAGCGCCCTGTTCCTCCTTTTCGGCATGGTCGTCACGCCGATCGAGGTGGTCCCGACCGGAGGCCACCTCGCGTATCGATCGCCGCATTTCTTCCTGCCGATATCGCTGACGCTGTATCTCGCCGCGACGACGGTGGGGCTGGGCATGTCGAGCCAGCCGGTGATCCGCTGGTTCGGCGTGCTGGCACTGGCATCGGCGGGCTTCACCTACCTGGTTTATGCGCGCTGGTTCATCTCGGTCTGGTGCTTCTATGCCGCCGTGCTCAGCGTCATGGTCTACATCGCGCTCGCGTCGCGCCGAACCGCAGCTCGTCCTGCACCCTGACCTTCTTGCACTTCATCATTCCCGCGCTGGCCCGCAGGCACACGAGAGATTCTGGCTGCCGCCAGCGCTGCTTCCATGGCTGCCTTTTCTTGTCGTTCCCGTTGTCTCACGGCGCGCCTGCGCCACTTAGCACATGGCGCAAACCGGAGGTCTTGATAGAGTGAGCGCCGTTCGAGGACGTTCATCGAGCCTGGTTGTCCAAGCGACAGTAGCCGACCCGCTACGTGATATACTGGGCCCGCGTTCCTGAGACAACCGGCGACACTGACAGCGGAGCGAATTCCGCCGCAAGGAGAAGACGATGAGCCCAGCGAAGAAGTGCAGAGTCGCCGTCAACGGCTACGGCGTGATCGGAAAGCGTGTCGCCGAAGCCGTGGCCAGGCAGGACGATATGGAGCTCGCAGGAGTGGCGGAAATCAGTACCGACTGGCGTCCGCGCGTGGCGCTGCAGAAGGGCTTTCGCCTGTTCGGGGCCACCGGGGAACATACGCAGGCGATGCGGGAGTCAGGCCTCGAAGTCGTGGGAAATCTGGAAGATCTGCTCGGGGTGAGCGATCTGGTGGTTGACTGCACGCCGAAGCGAATCGCGGCGCTGAACGTTGACATCTATCGACAAAGGGGCATCAAGTTCATCGTCCAGGGTGGCGAAAAGCACGAGGTGACCGGACACTCCTTCGTCGCCGAGGCCAGCTATTCGAGCGCATTGAACCGGGAAAGCACGCGAGTCGTCTCCTGCAACACCACCTCGATCGTCAGAACACTTACTGCATTGAAGCACGCGGGTCTGCTGCGCCGCGCGCGCGGGACGCTGCTGCGCCGCGCCACGGATCCGTGGGAAAGCCATCTCGGCGGCATTATGAACACCCTCGTCCCCGAGCCTGAAATTCCCAGCCATCAGGGGCCGGACGCGCAGTGCGTCGACCCCGCTTTGGATGTCATCACGATGGCGGTCAAAGTGCCGGAGACCTTGGCGCATCTGCATTACTGGTCGGTGCAGTTGACGCGACCGGCCTCCACTGAAGAGGTGCTCGACGCCTTTGCCGCATCGTCCCGGATCGCGCTGATACGCACGGATGCCGGATTGTCGGCTCTCAATACGGTCAAGGAGCTCATGGCCGATCTCGGCCGGCCGCATGACAATCTCTATGAAGTGGCTCTGTGGTCGGACATGTTGAAAGTCGAAGGGGACGAGCTGTTCTACGCTTACATGGTCGACAATCAGGCGATCGTCATTCCAGAGACGATCGACGCCGTCCGGGCGTTGACCGGAACGATGAGCAACGCTAAAGAATCGATCGCCAAAACCGATGCAACACTCGGGATCGGCTTGCTGACCCAAATCGCCGGGCGACGATGATTGCAAAAATATTCGGCGCCCACCTCGGGCTTCAAGCGCGTCCGATCCGGGCGCAACAACGGCTCTGCGATCGATGAACCTTCCAGACCCCGCGTCCTCGAGTCCAGGTCAGGCGATATGTTCGCCAATTTCACGGGACGACCGGGTCCACTTCCGCCAGAAAGTTCGCCCGGCGCGTCCACTTTCGCTTGCCCAGTCACTCGGCACCACCGAAGGCCAGCTGCATTCATCGTCTGCCCCCTGAGGTCGCGCAATGCTGGCCTGGACGTGGGTCAAGCGCTCACGGGCTTCAGGCAGTGTCAGCGATGACGACGCAATGCCAGCGGGCCGGTTGCGCGACGACACCGGAACGACGGGCGGCCGCGACACAACGGATTCGACGGGGCGCCGCCCCGGCCAAGTCCGCCCCTGCGGTCTTGGCGCACCCACTCCGGGTGTCGTCAGAGCCAGCGGCGTGCCCACCAACCGATCAGTTGGGTAACCGGCGAGTGCCATGGCCTGCGCCGCGACCAGTCTTCGGTGACTTCGGCAGCGTCGTCCAGGTCCAGTAGAAACTGGCCGGCAAGCTGTCCATTCAGCGCCGGTCCGTGTTCGAACAGATTGAGCTCATCGTTGACGAAGAAGCTGCGGTAATCGAAGTTCGCCGTACCCACCGTCGCCCAGTCGTCATCCACCAAAACCGTCTTGGCATGGAGGACGCGGGACTGGTACTCCCAGATCCGTACGCCCGCCGCCCGCAAGCTGCCATAGGCGGCGCGCGCGGCCCACTGGGTGATGGGAACGTCGCTCTTGCCCGGCACCAGCAAGCGCACGTCCAGGCCTCGCCTGGCAGCGTCGCGCAGCGCCGCTTGGCTGTGCTGGTCGGGGACGAAGTAGGGAGTGGTCAGCCAGATCCGGTGACGCGCTGCACGGAACGCATCGGTGAATTCGCAGTGCAATACGTGCCGGCAGCGGCGGTTGCTGTTGGGCACCAGCTGCCGGCCGGAGTGCGTTACCGGTGGCCAGGGCGCGCGCGGGTAGGCATCGAAGTGGCGGATGGCATACTGCACGAGTTCACACTCGAACCGCAGGTGGGTGTCGCGCCACCGGCCGGGGCCGACGGCGGCGGCCGAACTGTCCCGATGAATGTTGAAGCCGCCCAGATAGGCGGCCGTGTCGTCCACGACCAGCAGCTTGCGGTGGTTGCGCCGATGGTACGCCAACGGCCGCCTCCACGACCAGGGGCGGCTCCAGTGCAGTTGGACGCCGGCGGAGCGCAACGCGGCCAGCCGCGCACTGGAAAGCATGCCCCAGGAGCCGACGGCATCGATGCGCAATCGGACCAGTATTCCGCGCGCGGCCGCACTGGCCAGGAGATCGAGGATCGGTTCTCCGGCCTCATCGTCCGCGAAGATGTAGGACTCCAGACGGATGGTGGAACGGGCCGCCGCGATATCCGCGCGCAGATCGGCGTAGAGCGCGTCACCCTCAATATAATGTCGCATGGCTCAACGAGCGGACGGACGCGACAGATGCGTGGCCGCCAGCGCAAGTACCTCCTCGTCGATCACAGTGGCCGGTCCTGCTGACCAACCCTTATGGTACACTGCCTTGGTAGCCCCTCTCAATGCAACGAGTACCTGCATGAACTCGCCATCTTCTCATCATCATCCCCGTGCTGAAGGCGCGAGAACCGCTGTTGAGTCGGTGGATGGACGGGTCACCGACCCGGTCTGTGGCATGCAGGTGGATCCCGCCACCACGCCGCATCATGCGACCCACGACGGCGCGGCTTTCCACTTCTGCTCGGAGCGATGTCGCGCGAAGTTCGTGGACGATCCGCAGCGTTGGCTGTCGCCCCGGGACGAGCCCGAGGCGGCACTGCCCGGCGCCATCTTTACCTGCCCGATGCACCCTGAAGTCTGCCAAGAGGGTCCCGGCACCTGTCCCTTCTGCGGCATGGCGCTGGAAGCGGAGATGCCGAGCCTGGAGGACGATGACAATCCGGAACTGCGCGACTTCTCGCGCCGGTTCTGGGGGACGCTTCCGCTGCCGGTGGTGACGCCATGGTCGCCACCGGCAAGGCGGCACAGCTAGGCGTGTTGTTCCGCGATGCCGAGGCCATCGAGCACAGTGTTCGGTCACATGCCTTTCCTGGCGATCGTGGCTTTTGCTGCTGCGGGATTGCGCTCAATGCGGCTGGTGACGGCCATCGCCAGATCGGGGCACTTGTAGCAGAACACTGATCTATCTCCCCGCTGATGCTCGGTGCATCAGTGCATCCAGGAAGGCAGACCCATGACGCAACACAATCATCATCATCAAGATCATCAGGCGCACGGCGAGCAACCACCGCATCCTCGCAAAGGCGCTGATGGCGACGCCCATGCCGGGCACGACAAGCATGCCGGCCACAGCGTGGCGAGCTTCCGCGACAAGTTCTGGCTCACGCTGCTGCTGACCATCCCCACGCTGATCTGGAGCGGGATGATCCAGCATTGGTTCGACTACACCGCACCACTGTTCCCGGGGTCGGCGTACATCCCAGCGGTGTTCGGCACGATCGTGTACTTCTACGGCGGCTGGCCCTTCCTGCGCGGCGGATACCACGAGCTGAGAAATCGCCTGCCGGGCATGATGACGCTGATCTCGCTTGCGATCACCGTTGCCTTCCTTTACAGCGCGTTGGTCACGCTCGGCGTTGTCGAGGGATTGGACCTGTGGTGGGAGCTGGCGACGCTGGTGGCGATCATGTTGCTCGGCCACTGGATCGAGATGCGTTCGATCAACCAGGCGCAGGGCGCTCTCAAGGAGCTCGCGAAGCTGCTGCCTGACATGGCGGTACGGTTGGATGAGGCCGGTACCGCGAAGGAAGTCCCAGTCGCGGATCTGAGGCGCGGTGACCTGCTGCTCATCAGGCCCGGCGCGAGCATTCCCGCCGACGGCGTAGTGAAGGAAGGGACCAGCGCGGTCAACGAAGCGATGATTACCGGTGAGTCCAAGCCGATGGACAAGTCGGCGGGCGACCGGGTGATCGCCGGCACCGTCAACGGGCAGGGCTCGCTGCGGGTCGAAGTGACGGGAACCGGCGACGAGACCGCGCTCGCGGGTATCATGCGGCTCGTCGAGCAGGCCCAAACGTCGCGCTCGCGTGCCCAGGCCCTGGCGGACCGGGCGGCGTTCTACCTCACCATCATCGCCATCGTCTCCGCCGCCATCACCGCCATCGTCTGGCCACTCCTCGGTCGACCCTGGAGCTTCACGATCGAGCGCGTAGTGACCGTGCTCGTGATCGCTTGTCCCCATGCGCTGGGTCTGGCCATCCCGCTGGTGACAGCCATCTCGACCACGATTGGCGCGCGGAACGGCCTGCTTGTGCGCGATCGACGCGGCCTGGAAGAGGCGCGTCTTCTGAACACGGTCGTATTCGACAAGACAGGGACGCTCACCCTCGGGTCGCATCGCGTCGTGAAGACCACCGCCGCCGAAGGATTCACCGACGACGAGGTGCTTCGCGTGGCCGCGTCGGTCCAGCGCGACGCTGAACATCCGATCGCGCAGGCGCTGATGACCAGCGCAAAGGAACATGGCATCGACGTTCCGATGTCGCAGGACTTCGAGTCCATGCCGGGACGCGGCGTGCGCGCAGTCGTCGAGGAGCGCTCGCTTCACGTTGGCGGGCCGGGTCTCTTGAGAATGCTCGCCGTCGAACCGCCGGAGACCCTTCGGCGGGCTGCCGAATCAGCGGCAGCCGATGGTCAGTCTGCAACCTACCTGGTGGAAGGCGACCGGGTGCTCGCCGTATTTGCGATCGCGGATGCCATCCGTCCCGAATCGTTCGACGCGGTCAAGCGTCTGCACAACGAAGGGCTGGAGGTTGTCCTGCTGACTGGTGATTCCACGGCGGTCGCAAACGCGGTCGCGAAGGAACTCAACATCGACACCGTCTTCGCCGAGGTATTGCCCGAGGACAAGGTGGCAAAGATCGAGGAGCTGCAGGCCCAGGGCAAGCGCGTCGCGATGGTGGGTGACGGTGTCAATGACGCTCCGGCGCTGCTCACGTCCGACGTCGGCATCGCCATCGGCACAGGGACGGACGTCGCGGTCGAGGCCGGCGACGTCGTACTCGTGCGCAGCGACCCGCGCGACGTGCCAGCGATCATCGAATTGAGCAAGGCCACCTATCGCAAGATGATCCAGAACCTGTGGTGGGCCGCCGGCTACAACATCGTCGCCATCCCTCTCGCCGCTGGCGTTCTCGCCGCATGGGGGATCCTGCTGCAACCTGCGCTTGGGGCAGTGCTCATGTCGCTGAGCACCGTCGTTGTGGCAATCAATGCGCAGTTGTTGCGCCGGGCGGTGCGGTCCCCATGAACATGATTCGGGGACACCTGTGACCACGCGCCGGCTTCTTGCACTCAACGTTGGCTCGTCCACCCTCAAGGGCGCGTCCTATCTGTTCAACACTGAGGGACACGGCGCGCAGTCTCGTCTGCTCGAGCGCTCCCGGGCCGAAATTCCAGTCGGCGTGGATGCGCAGGAGCGCCTTGCCACCCTGCTCGAGGCATTGTCGGAGCCGTGGCCCAGCCCCGACGTGGTGGTGCACCGAATCGTACATGGCGGTGACCTGCACGACGCCCGCGAGCTCGACGAAACCGTGCTCGCGAAACTGGATGCATTGGTGCCGTTCGCACCCTTGCACCAGCCGGTAGCCCTCGCTTTCGCGCGTGCCGCGCGCATGCGTTGGCCGCACGCGCGCCAAGGCGTGGCCTTCGACACCGACTTCCACGCGTCGCTCGCGCCCTGGAGCCGGCGCTTGCCTGTCCCTGAAGCATGGGATGCGCTGGGCATCCGCCGCTACGGTTTCCATGGACTCGCCTTTGCCTCCGCGCTCCGCATAGTGGCCAGCCACGACGCTGGAATCCTGAAGGGCCGCGCTGTCTTCGCGCATCTGGGGGGTGGCTGCAGCGTCTGCGCCGTCGAGGGCGGCCGCAGCCGCGACACCACCATGGCGCTCACTCCGCTCGGTGGAATCCCGAGCCCTACCCGCTCCGGGGATCTCGATCCCGGTGCGTTGCTGTACCTGCTCAGGCACGAACGGCTGGACGCGCAAGCGATTGAAGATGGTTTGTCCCGCACTGCAGGTCTTGCCGGCATCGCCGGGCACGGCGACATGCGCGTGCTGCTTGCCGATCCTGGCCCGCAGGCCCAGCTTGCCGTGGACCTCTTCGCAGTCCGGATCGCGCAGTCCATCGCGGCCATGGCCACGGGAATCGGCGGACTCGACCATGTCGTCTTTTCCGGCGGCATCGGCCACCGCGCGCCCGGTGTGCGGACGCGCATCATCGCGCGCTTGGGCTGGCTTGGCCTGGCGCTGGCACCTGACGACAACGATGCTGGAGCCACGCGGATCGATGCCGCGAGCGGGCCGGCCATCTGGAACGTCGCGATCGATGAGGAACGCGAGCTGGCCGAATCAGCACTGGCGTGGCTGTAGTCCACGGCATACCGCCAGGGCGGCCGGCCCCTGCCAGGATTACTCGTCGATCAGTGGCGTCGTGAGCACCGCTGCGAATCCACCACCCGGGGTGCGCATGTTCGTAGTCTGGCCCTGGTAAAGCCGGGCCGCGAACAACAGCACACCCGCCTCGGACGCGAAGCAGCGCACATCCGCCTTGAGGGACTGGCCCCCATGCACGATCCGCATGCTCGGTGGCGCGAAGGTCTGTGCGATGTAGGTCGCCGACGCCATCGACTCCCACGTCCGCCGGGTGAGCTTGTCGCCCCGATAGCTGCCGCGACTGCCGAAACCTGCTGCAGGCTTGAAGAAGTAGCCGTTGCGCGCTGCCCACAACGCATCCCGGTTCGCGGGCACGAGTTCGACCGTGGGCGGGATCACCTGGCCCAGCAGTGCCGTCGAACCCGCATCGACCCCGAACCCGCCGAGCAGAGCCGGGTCCCCGAGCACCGCAAGGTTGCGCTTGTCGGCAAACAGCGCGTGTGCTCGGGGATGCGGCATCAGCGCGACGTCCCCTGCCAGGTAAGCCTCACGAATGTCTGCATGCGAGGTATCCTCGAGCGCGAAATCGGTCAACCGGTTGTAGACAGTGTCGATTCGACCGCGGGCATCCTCAAGCCCGTCCGAACCAAACGACAAATCCTCGGGATCGCTGATCACGCAGTCCACGCCATGGTCCCGAAACGCGTTCGCGTACAGCTCAAACTCGGGGTAAAGGAACTGCGCTCGCGGAGTGCTGTCCACGATGGCCAGGCGCGACGGCGTGCGCCCGGATTGCTGCCGAGCATCCTCCATCCAGGCCGTGACGGCCGCATCACGCGCTTGGGCCGCGTTGGTCCAGGTGGCCCATGCTGGCGGCGCGCAAGACCGCACGGCATCGAGCAACAAGGCATTGAGGAGCAGACCGCCTGGATTGGTGTTGACCTCGATCAGCCGCGGCCCATCGACCGTCAGGTGAAAGTCCAGACCCAGGACGCCCCCCGCAGAACCCGGATCATGGGTTGCAATGTCAGGGGCCCATTGCAGGACCCGTTGGCTATATCCCGGGTTTCCTGCGACGTCGAAGACCGCCGCCGCGACTCGTCCCATGGCCTCCAACGCGGGCCGATCAACGAACAAGGCATAGGGTGAAAATAAGTGCGCGTGTACGGCGGGATCAGTCGTGAACTCCGGAAAGGCACCCCGGATCGACTCGTGCAGACGGAGGATGTCGACCACTTCGCATGCACACCGCTGGTTGAGCGGCGCGCTTTCCAGGGTGGCACAGTCGATCTCGCAGCCTGTCTGTCCAACTATTATCGGAGTCCGCGGTTCAACCACAACAGGGATTGTTCTGTTGGATCGGTGGACATGGCACTGTTCCGAACGAGCAGAACACACAGCAGTCGCCTTGATGCGGACGCAAAACCGCTCCACAGCCCGTGCACTCATAGAAGAATTGACACGCTGTGATGGGCATTGTCTCGGTCGCCCGATGGCCGCACTCCGGGCAGGTCAAGACGCTTTCCAGCTTGACGTCACTCACCGCGAGTCCGCACCTTGGCCGGGAAGCCTGCTTCCGTGACTGCACGCGCGATTCCGGCTGCATCCGTCTGGCTCGATTCGAACGTCACCGTGACTGTTTCAGCCCGGGTGTCCACCTTCACATCGGCCACGCCCGGCACCTTCTCCAGCGCCTTCCTGATGGTGATGCCGCAGGCGGGACAGGTCATGTTCTCAGCATCGAGCATCACTACGGTTGCGGGCGTCGCAAGAGCGGCACCGACCGACAGAGCAGCCACCAGGGCCAGTATCCACTTGTGCATCGCGCCTCCTACAGAATCCAGACGATGTAATAGGGAAACAGCAGCAACAGGACGATGAGGGCTGTCGCCAACCAGAGCCAACGTCGCCTGCGTCGCAGAGCGTCCGGGGCGATGCAACTGCCATCCACACCGCACCGTGCCGCCGGTCGATACAGCATCCAAAACGCCACGGCCAAGGACAGTACGGCGGCGGCGCTGAACCAGGGCCTCAAGGGATCGAGAGCTGTCAGGGTGCCGATCCAGGCGCCACTGATGCCCAGCAGGACCAGCACCAGCGGCACGACGCAGCAGACCGATGCGCCAATGGCGGCGATGCTCGCGCCAACGATGGCTGGAACAGACGATTTGGCCGGGGTTGTTTGCATCAGAGCATACTAGCCTCTGTACCTCGGAGTCAAGCCGTGCGTCCGAACACGTTTACGATCAGCCGGCTGGCGGCGGCGGCCGATGTGCACGTCGAAACCGTGCGCTACTACCAGCGACGTAGGCTGCTGCGTCAACCCGAGCGACCCATAGGAGGCGTGCGTCGTTACGACGAAAACGATGTCAATCGGCTTCAGTTCATCCGGCGCGCTCAGATGATGGGATTCAGCCTCGACGAGATCGCTGGCCTGCTAGAGATCACAGGCGAACGTTCTTGCGAGCAGACCCGTCAGCTGACCGAGCGAAAGCTCGTCGATGTCCGTCTACGAATCCGCGAGCTGCGACAGCTGGAGAGGGATCTCGAACAGAAGATAGCGCGGTGCGCCCAAGTGCCGGCGGGAGAGTGCTGCCCAACCCTCGATTTTCTGGAGCGGCCAAGAAAGCCAGCTGCGACAGGCAGTTAGCTCACTTTCGGCCCGTTTTTACACGAATCCCTGCCGACCCTCTCATGGCTTGAACCGGCGGTCGAGCTCCGCCTGGGCAAAATACGCTGACGCCTTGCGCAGGATCTCGTTGGCCTGGCGCAGCTCGCGTACTTCCCGCTCCAACGCCTTTATCCGCGCCTGCTCGTCGGTAGTCGGCCCGCTGCGCAAGCCGCGGTCACGCTCGGCCTGACGGACCCAGCGACGCAGCGACTCGGGCGTGCACCCTACCTTGCCTGCGATCGAGACAATCGCCGCCCACTGCGATCCGTGCTCGCCCTGATGCTCCAGCACCATCCGTACCGCGGGGTTCACCCCCGTTTTCACGGACACTTACAAGAAGGCCGATTCAGGCCATGAGGAGTGTTCATGTCAAAGCGTCGTAAGTTCAGTGCCGAGTTCAAGCGTGGTGCAGTGGAGCAAGCCAGTCGGCCAGGTGTCAGCTGCGCCCAGGTAGCCCGTGAGCTGGGCATCCGTGACAGCCTGCTGACTCGCTGGAAGCGGGAGGCACAGGCGGTGGGAAAAGCCGCCTTTGTTGGCACCGGTAGCCCGCGTGACGAGGAAGTTGCCCGGCTCAAGCGCGAGTTGGCCCGGATCACCAAGGAGCGGGATTTTTTGCGAGAAGCGGCGACGTTCTTTGCCAAGGGATCATCCTGAGGTATCAGGTGATCGAACGTTGCCGCGATGAGTTTCCGATTCGCCTGATGTGCCGCTGCCTGCGGGTATCGACCAGTGGCTACTACGACTGGAGCAAGCGCCTGCCCAGTGCCCGCCAGCGCGACAACGAGCGCTTGCTGGGCCGTATCCATGCGCTGCACCAGGACAGCCGGGGCACGCTGGGTGCCGGCCGCATGCAGGAGGATCTGGTCGAGGAAGGGTTGATGGCCAGTCGGAACCGGGTTGCCCGGCTGATGGCGGTAGCCGGCCTTCAGGGCTGGCCACGCCCGAAACGGCGTGGTCAGCGCGCCCAACCGGCACTGACGCCGCCGGGCGTGCGCAACCTGCTGGAGCGTGATTTCAGCGCCCTGGAGCCGGAAACCAAGTGGGTGACCGACATCACCGAGATCAAGACCCAGCAGGCCAAGCTGTATCTGTGCGTCGTGCTGGACCTGTTTGATCAGCGCATAAATTACGAGGTGAAAGACACCGTACAAGGCGAGACGCGCATTCCAAATCCCACCGAAGTCGTCAGCATTATCGCCATTCAAAAAGGCATGTCCGATCCAAATCGATACGTCTTAATGAGCGGCGACATCGACTCGCGCGTCAGTGATGTGATGGACGCCAGCAGCGATTCTCCTGGTGCTAACGATAATGCCTCCGGCATTGCCGGCACCTTAGAAGCGGCGCGCATTCTCAGCAAGCATAAGTTCAACGGCTCGATCGTTTATGCGGCACTGGCAGGCGAAGAGCAAGGCTTGTTCGGGGGCAAGATCTTGGCCGAGTACGCTAAGCAAAGAGGCTGGCGCATTGAAGCCGTCCTCAACAACGACATGATCGGTAACAGCGAAGGCATCAATGGCGTCAAGGACAACACCACTGCGCGGGTTTTTGCTGAAGGTACACGCTATACAGAGACCGCTGACGAAGCTAGGCAACGCCGGTTTACCGGTGGCGAAGTCGATTCCCCGACACGGAATCTGGCGCGATATATCGATCAAATGGCGCGCTACGTACCCAACTTAGACGTGATGATGATCTACCGGCTCGATCGATTTGGTCGTGGTGGACATCATCGTCCGTTCAACGACTTGGGCTATCCCGCAGTTCGCATTATGGAGACCAACGAACATTACGATCGCCAGCACCAAGACTTGCGCGTTGAAGATGGCCGCAAATATGGCGACACCATCGATGGCGTTGATTTCGATTATGCCACCAAACTCACGGCCCTCAATGCGGTCAGTCTAGCGGCTATGGCGTGGGCCCCTCCGCCGCCCTCGCAAGTCAGCATCGATGGCGCAGTTAGCGCTGACACTACACTGAAATGGAAGATGCCAAGCGCGCAGCAAGCTCCACATCTAAAAGGCTTCAAGATCTATTGGCGCCTGACCACCGACCCGACTTGGACCCACAGCCGTTATGTTGGCAAGGTGGAACAGGCCACTCTGAAGAATGTGGTGATCGATAACTATTTCTTTGGTGTGGCCGCAGTTGCCGCGGATGGCACTGAAAGTCCGGTGGTGTTCCCGGGTGCTGCGGGTAGTTTCGGCGGATATTAAGGCCTCTCCTCACCACTGCAGTGAGTTACGCCTTGTCGGGATGGGTGTCATGGGCGATTGCCGGCGTTTTCGTTGTCGGTGGTGCAGTGGGCAGCCAGCTTGGATCGCGTGCAGCCGTTCGATTAGCCGATAAAAAGGGTGCGTTGAATCTCACTTTGGCAAGTTTGATCGTGATTGTTGCGATTTATATGCTGATCCAAACAGGACGTTCACTCCTCGGCGGATAGCTTAGCGATTAGGTGCGCTTGCTTTCGAGGTAGCAATGACCTTCCGCAATATCTCTTTATTTGGATTGGTAATCGCCGGTCTGTGCGTGGTGTCGCCCGCGAGTGCCATTGATCCGGCGACACTGGCCCGATCAGGTGGCAATGGATTAGCATCTTGCGCCTCCTGTCATGGCGCGAACGGACAGGGGCAATCAAACTTCCCTAAGCTTGCGGGACTGGATGCGGGCTATTTAACGCGGCAACTCAACGAGTTTGCATCGGGTCAACGTGCGAGTCCGGTCATGGCTCCTATCGCCAAAAAATTGGCCGTGGCCGATCGCACTGCTATGGCCACTTATTATTCGAAGCTGCCTGACATTCAACAAGCGGCCCCAGTGGCAAATAATGCGCTTGGCCAAAAGATTGCATTGCATGGCGCTTGGTCAAAAAATGTACCCGCCTGTGTACAGTGTCATGGCCCAGGAGGGCGTGGCGTTGGATCGACCTTTCCTGCGATTGCCGGACAGACTGCTGGATACATCGGCTCACAGTTGCGCGCATTTGCATCGGGCCAACGAGCCAATGATCCCTTACAGCTGATGCGCTCGCCCGCGAAAAACTTGACGGCTGCTGAAATTGAAGCGGTCGCCGCCTACTTTGCTGCGCAGCCTGCGAAAGCTCCAAGCGGAGGTGCGAAATGAGACACACCATCATCATGAGCGCACTCGCAGGATGCGTACTGCTAAGCGCATGCGGACAAGACGCTCGAGCACCGCGCCATTACGTGGATGAAAACGGCAAGGTCGTCGAGATTCCTGAGGGTGAGACCGAATCCAGTGTGAGGCAAGGTAAAGCTCAAGCGATCAACACTGATTTCACACCGCCTCGCTTTGAGGATATGCCCCAAGACGAGTTTGGCGCGCTGGTTCGTAGGGGTTATGAGATCTTTACGGACACGCCCACCCATGCCGCAGAATTTTCTGGCAACCAGTTGAGTTGCAGCAACTGCCATCTCGACGCCGGTCGCAAAGCCGACTCGGCACCGTTGTGGGGCGCGTGGGTGCGGTATCCAGCCTATCGTTCCAAAAATGAGCGCGTCAATAGTTATAGCGAGCGTTTGCAAGGCTGCTTTATGTACAGCATGAATGGCAAAGCTCCACCGACCGGTCACGAAGTACTGGCTGCACTCGAAGCCTATTCGTTCTGGATGGCCAAAGGCGCGCCCACCGGCACTACACTGAAAGGCGCTGGCTATCCCAAGCAAGACAAGGCGCCGCAACCTCCTGATCTAGCCCGAGGCGAAAAAATTTACCAGGAGAACTGTGCGCTGTGCCATGGCGAAGACGGACAAGGGCAAGTTGCCGAAGGTAAGACCGTATTCCCACCTTTATGGGGATCCGAGTCCTATAACTGGGGCGCTGGCATGCATCAGCTCAACAACGCTGCGGCATTTATTCGCGCCAACATGCCCCTCGGTCGGGGTGGCTCCTTGAGTGAGCAAGAATCTTGGGACGTTGCTTTATTTATCAACTCTCACGAACGCCCACAGGACCCACGCTACACCGGCAACCTGGCCGAGACACGCAAGCTCTATCACGACACTCCGCACTCTCCATATGGACAGGAGATCAACGGCAAGCTGCTGGGAAGCAATCCTTCCAAATAACCCGTCGTTCCTTGAAGCGGTGGCGTATGATTTTGATATGAAATCAACCTACCGCTTTTTGCTGCGCACTGGCGCGAGCCTGATGACCGCAACGCTGCTAGCCTTTCCAGCGATGGCGATTGCTGATCCAAACAACGCCACAGTCGATGCGCATCCTTGTGTCAATGTTCTCGACCAAGCCAGAGTGGCGGCGACTCCGCAATTGCGTTTGGAACGCTTAGGCGGATGCTTAGCCGCTCCGTATCAGTTAGAGGTGCATCGGCAGGTGGTGGTGGAAATGGCGCTCACTTCTTTGCAGCTGGGTGAGCTAAAAGATACCCAGCGTTACCTTGAAATCTTACGGATGATGACCGAGCCTGAGCAAGGTTTTTAGCGAGGCAGCGCCGTCGAGCCTCAGATCCAACGCCTTACTTCGCGAGTGTATTGATCGAAGGCGTCGCCGAAGAGTTTCCGCAGTGCGGCTTCTTCGGGCTTGATTTGATACTCGTTGATATACATGACAAAACCCAAAGTCCAAATCAGCGCCCATGGATTTCCAAGCCACAAGCCCCAGGCGACCAGTACTAACAGCATGCCCAGATACATCGGATTACGACTGAACTCATAAATGCCGCTGCGCACCAAGGTGCTGGAGGTTTCTGGCTTTAATGGATTGACCGTGGTCTTGGCCTTGCGGAACTCACGCAGTCCGAGCAAGGCGATGCCGATGCCCCATAGTGCTCCCATTACGGCTGCGAATTGCATGAGAAACTTCGGCAGGGAGCTGCTATAGGGCATCCATTGCTGCGTCATCCACATCAAGACTGCGGTGACGACGAACACTACGGGCGGTGGAATCTTATGGTTGAGCCAGGACATTAACCTAGTTTAGAGCACTTACTTGGCTCGAACGGTGCGAGGTGCTAATACAGCGGCTAGTACTACAAAAACACCAGATAGCGTTAAACATGGGACGATGCCACCCCATTGAAACACCCATCCCGAAAATACAGTTCCTAACAATCGGCCCATTGCATTGGCCATGTAATAGAAACCCACGTCCAGTGAGACACCTTCTTGATTTGCATAGCTGACAATGAGGTAGCTGTGAATGGTGGAGTTCACGGCAAATACAATGCCAAATATTGCCAGCCCAGTCATTAGCACCAATGTCGGCGAATGCTGCCAGTGCAAAAACAAGGCCATGGCGATTGGAATCATCGCAAGCAGCGTGGCCCAACGTGCGGCCGTGTTGCCTGTGGGTACGTGAACGCTTCGAACCGAAGTGGCTAGCGGAGTGAGCGCTTGGACGATTCCATATCCAATGACCCATGCCGCCATAAATCCACCGACTTGCCAAAAATTCCACTGTAGTTGCGCGGATAAGTACACCGGCAATGCAATGACAAACCAAACATCTCGAGCCGCGAATAAAAACAATCTCGCCGCGGATAGTTGATTGATCGCTTTGCTCTTGGAAAGCAGATCTTTAAACTTCGGCGTGAATCGCGTTTTGCCGAGATCCTGCCTTAAGAGAACCAAGCTGACTGCCCAGATGGCAAGCAAGGCTATTGCCATGACGAGCACCGAGGAACGGAACCCTATGATACTGAGCAGTACTCCGCCGAGAAAAAATCCAAGTCCCTTTAAGGCATTCTTTGATCCGGTGAGGGCTGCGACCCAGCGATACAAAGAACCCTGCTGCTCGGCTGGCACCAACAGTTTGATGCTACTTTTCGCGCTCATTTTATTGAGATCTTTCGCGATTCCAGAAAGCGCTTGAGCTGCCATGACCCAAATCACGCTTAACCAAGCAGCAGGTACAGATAGCATGGCTAACGCGAACACTTGCAACATTAAGCCAAGTTGCATGGTTCGATTTAATCCGATGCGCGCACCCAACCATCCACCGACCAAGTTGGTGACGACACCGAATATTTCGTAAAACAGAAACAGCGACGCGACCTGCAACGGCGAGTACCCCAGCTGGTGGAAGTACAAAACCACCAGCATGCGCAGTGCGCCATCGGTCAGGGTAAATGCCCAGTAGTTTCCCGTAATGATTAGGTATTGGCGCACTGGCGAGGATAGCGAACTCAACATACAACGCCTATGCGAATCCGACTTTTCTCACCAGTTCTACGGTACGGTTCACGTAGCCCCACTCGTTGTCATACCAGGCGTAAATTTTGACTTGGGTGTTATTGATGACCATGGTTGATAGTGCATCGACAATACTTGAGCGAGGGTCAGTTCGATAATCGACGGAAACGAGGGGCCGTTCTTCGAATCCCAAGACGCCCTTAAGCTCGCCTTCGGCTGCGCTACGCAACAGCTGATTGACTTCATCAACCGTGGTCGAACGATCGACTTCAAAAACGCAATCGGTTAACGAGGCCACGACTAACGGTACGCGAATGGCATGTCCGTTGAGACGACCTTTGAGTTCTGGAAAAATTTCTGCGATTGCCGTCGCAGAGCCCGTCGAGGTTGGGATCAAACTTTCACCGCATGCACGGGCGCGGCGCAGATCCTTATGAGCTGCATCGACAATGGTTTGTGTGTTGGTCAAGCAATGCACCGTGGTGAGGCTGCCATGCTTAATACCAATTCCTTCATGGATGACTTTGACGATAGGTGCGAGGCAATTCGTCGTACAGGAGGCTGCTGAAACAATGCGGTGCGTATCGGGCTCAAACAGGTGGTCATTGACCCCCATGACAACGTCCAACGCACCCTGAGCCTTGATAGGTGCCGTTACAACGACACGCTTCACCCCCTGCTCTAAATAATTTTGCAGAACATCGGGTTTCTTAAATTTTCCGCTGGATTCAATCACTACGTCGCAGTCAGACCAATCCGTGTCTTCTATAGCGTGGTTTCGAGTCAGCGAAAGTTGGTGATCATCGATATACATTGCATCTGCATCGGACTGGATATCGCGATTCCAACGGCCGTGGATGGAATCAAATTCCAGCAAGTGTGCGAACGTCGATGCGTCCCCTGCCGGATCGTTGATGTGCACAAATTCTAGATCCGGCGAGCCCCATCCTGCGCGCAGTGCTAATCGGCCCATTCGGCCGAAGCCATTGATTCCTACTTTAATCGTCATTTGCAACGCGCCTGTAAATTTTTAACTGAAGATTTTTTGCTTGATCGAACGGAAGCGCTCGGCGCACATTGACTTGCGTCACCGCCACAGCAATTTGCAGTAAGGAACTCAATAAGCGTCTGCATCTGCGCGAAATTGGCGCGATAGACAATGGTGCGGCCGTGTGGATCGGCAGTAATCAATCCAGAATGCGCAAGTGCTTTGAGATGAAAGGATAAGGTGTTGCTGGGAATATCGAGTGCGGCAGCTATTTCGCTTGGCTGAGCACCCTCATGACCGGCTTGTACAAGGTGCTGAAACACACACAGCCGAGAGGCTTGGGCTAATGCTGATAATGCGGTGACTGCTGCTGAAGTATCCATAGTTCAATAATACTAGAATTATTGAATTACAGATTGATGACAAATCCGCAAATAGAAAGGGCACCAGTGCACTGGTGCCCTCCGGCGTCGGGAATCTCTTAATGTGTTTCTAGTGTGCCATTGAAGCGCAGCTTTGGGCGCAACGGCGGCAGGCATCGACGCAGCGTTGCATTTCGGGATCGCCCATTTGCTCGCAGGCATCGGCGCATAAGCGGCAGATCTCTGCGCATGCTCCACAGGTGTACTTATGGGCGGATGTTCCGCGAAGCATGGCATCGGCACTGGTGGCGCAAATATCGGCGCAGGTTTGCATCAACGCGATATGCGATTGTTCGGCATGTTTACCACCCTTACTAAGGCAGTATTGGATGGTTTCGACACAGATTTGATGGCAGCTCTGACAGTTATCGATGCATTGATTCATGTCAGAGCTTCGATGTTCGGAAGTGTGGTGGCTCATGTTGCTTCTCCTTGATGTGTATGTCGCTGTGGCGTTCAGGCACTATGCCTTCACTGCCGCAGCGACACATTCAAGCTAGCAAGGTTTCTGTTTTACGCAGGTGACATAGGTGTGTAGATTGTCTTAAACGCGCAGGCTTGGCTTTCAATTTTGAGCAATTTGGATTTGCGAGCGACGCCGCCGCCATATCCGCCAAGTGTTCGATCTGATGCGATCACTCGATGGCAGGGAATCAAGATGGCTAAGCGATTACGGCCATTGGCGTTAGCGACAGCGCGAATTGAACTGGGGCGGCCAATCGATTGCGCGAGTTGTGCATAGCTACAAGTGGTTCCGTATGGGATCTTCAATAATCCATCCCAGGTCGCTTTTTCAAACTCGGTACCTGGCGCAATAAGCGGCACGGTGAACTGGCTCAGCTGTCCGACAAAATACTGCTGCAATTCAATTTGTAGTTGCTGCAAATGTGGGTTATCGCCAGGCACGGCTGCGTAACCAAATCTCTTTAAGTCTTCGAGCTCTTTGGGTAAGGCGGGTCTATCGACAAACTCCAGCATGACCACACCCTCAGCTTCGGCCATGGCCAGCATGGGTCCGAGAGGTGTTTGTAAGTGACGATACTTCAGCAGCTTGCGTTGCGCCGCTTGACCAGGTGGCACTCCAAATGCTTTTGCAAATGCATCTCGAAATCCGCTGACGGATTCGTATCCGGCATCGACGGCTACATTGTCGATAGACTCGCCGACCTTTAATTGATCAAGCGCGTGACCTAGTCGTTGGGTACGAACGTAATCGGAAAAGGTGGTTCCAAATTGCTGTTTGCACCAAGCTCTGACACGCGCTGGAGACAGTTTGAACTGTTCGATTTCCGCGTGTGTCCATCGGGCATAGGGATCTTGTTCAACGGCATCGAGCAGTGGCTTAATCCAATCTGGGCGCTCGCCTTCCATCTCCAGTGGCTTGCATCTCAGGCAGGGACGAAATCCGTTCTCGATGGCCTCAGATGCACTGGAATAAAAAGTGACATTCTCCGGAAGCGGCTTGCGTGCAGTACAAGTGGGACGGCAGAAGATGCGAGTGGTCAGCACGGCAGTGAAAAACACGCCCTCGTAAGAGGCATCGCAATTGAGAAACGCCGACAACATCTCATCGTGGGGAGGCAGCAAAGGCAAAGACAGGTTCATGCCTTCATGCTACTGCTGCCAGTCCCGGTTACGCCACCGAAAAAGTGCGGGGGAATTTTGGTGGTGCGAGTATCTCCGCCCTCTCAGCAGTTCGGACGGTATTTTTAGCTCCATAGTAGGGGAATAAATTGCGAGAAATTCAGCGCACCGCATGGCAAAATCGACCGCCCTGTACAGTTACACTGGCTGAAACGATGAGCACAGATCCGCATATGGGGGAACCATGGAACAGCTGCTGTCTTCGGATCTTAAAACGATCTTGCATTCCAAGCGTGCCAATATCTATTACCTGCAGCACTGTCGAGTGTTGGTGAATGGCGGCAGGGTTGAATACGTCACTGACGCTGGAAAACAGTCTTTATATTGGAATATCCCTATAGCCAATACAACCACGCTACTGCTCGGCACAGGCACCTCTATTACTCAGGCAGCGATGCGAGAACTGGCTAGAGCTGGGGTATTGGTTGGTTTCTGTGGGGGCAATGGTACACCGCTATATAGCGCAAACGAAGTCGACATTGAGGTTACGTGGCTATCTCCCCAGAGCGAGTATCGCCCTACTCAATATCTACAGGCTTGGGCTAGATTCTGGTTCGACGAGGACTCGCGCTTGCGAGCAGCGCGGTCTCAAGATTCAAGTGCAACACAAGGTGATGAGAATTTCGCCAGTTCCTCGGCCATTGCTTCTTCCGGGCTTTTCCAGCCCAGTGTTTTACGTGGCCGTCCATTGAGCAGGCGTGCAATATCGTTGAGCAGGGTTTGACTGGCTATTGACAGATCCGTCCCCTTTGGCAGGAACTGGCGCAGCAGGCCATTGGTGTTCTCATTGCTGCCGCGCTGCCAAGGGGCATGCGGGTCGCAGAACCAGATATTCATGTTTATCCGCTTGCTCAAGGCATCAAAACAGGCCAACTCGCTACCGCGGTCATAGGTCAGGCTCTCACGTAGGAAGGCTGGCAGTTTCTTTATCTGGCGGCTGAAGCCCTCCAGTGCATCTGCTGCTGTACAGCCGTCCATCCGGCAGAGGATGACGAAGCGTGTCTTGCGCTCCACCAATACGCCCACGGCCGAGCGGTTGAAGGCGCCCTTGATCAGATCGCCTTCCCAGTGGCCAGGCAGCAGTCGTTGCTCAATTTCCTCGGGACGGTGCTTGATGCTCAGCTCTTCCGGGACGAAGGTCTTGGCTGCGGCCGACTTGCGGCCTGGGCCGCGCGTCGGCTTGGCTTGCCGCAGCGCTTCCACCATGGCCTGCTTGAGTCCGCCGCGTGGCTGGGCATAGATGGCCGCGTAAATTGTTTCGTGGCTGACAAGGCCAGGACGGATGGACTCAGGCATCTGGCGGAGTTTGGCGGCAATCTGCTGCGGTGACCAGCGCCTGTAGACAAGGTGATCGTGGACGTATTGATAAAGCCTGCTTCCGGCCACCAACCGCTTCATTGGTCTGCAACGGCTGCGGCGTCGGCGATAGCTGAGAGCGGCCTGGCTGGCGTTGTACGCAGCTTGATCGCAGCGCCGGAGCTCTCGCGAAACAGTGGCTGCCGAACGCCCAAGGCGCAGACCGATCGCTCGCAAACTGCTGCCGTTCTGCCGCTCGATCATGATTACGGCCCGATATGGGGGCGTTGCACTTGGAAGTTGAGTCTAAGT
>SWJS01000002.1:339379-479253 GCA_007556525.1 Lysobacteraceae bacterium CU05-9
CGCGAAACAGTGGCTGCCGAACGCCCAAGGCGCAGACCGATCGCTCGCAAACTGCTGCCGTTCTGCCGCTCGATCATGATTACGGCCCGATATGGGGGCGTTGCACTTGGAAGTTGAGTCTAAGTACATCCATTCATTAGATAGGTGTAGGTATTGGCATTGACGTCCGACAGATCGGTTGGAGTCATCCGCATTTTGCCCCACATCTTGCGGTCCTCGACGGTGTAGCCGAGTCCGTCACGTTCCACGTCGCGGAAGAAATCTGCAACTGTTCGCTTGCTGTAGTTGTCGTAGTCGGAACGCTTTTTCAGTCGACGCATCAACTTGGCTGGATCCATATCGGTCCAGTCGGACAGAAACACGATGTGTTCGCGGTCAAAGGAAAACGGATGGGGCTTGATCGGATCAATGATGATGGGACCATATAATCCGCCTTGCTCCTGAAAGCCCGAATGGCTGTGATACCAGTACGTGCCTGACTGATTCACGTCAAAGCGATAGTGATAGGTCTCGCCGCGATGGATCCCGTCAAAGCTCAGTCCGGGGACGCCGTCCATGTTCGCCGGAAGAATAATGCCGTGCCAGTGAATCGACGTTTGGTCACCATGGATGGATCCGGGCGGCAGCGCATTGCTAACACGCAAGTTCACCGTGTCACCCTCTTTCCACCGCAGTACGGGAGCTGGCAAAGAGCCGTTGACGGTGATCGCAGGACGCAAAGCACCTGTGTAATTGACGAGGGACTCGCCGATCCAGAGGCTGAAATCGGTACCGGTCAAAACGGGCATTGCACTCGATACATTGCTTTGGCGCGCGGCCGCAAGCAGTGATTTTGGCAACAGCGCATCGGCTGCCGTCACCACGCCGGCGCATGCAAGGCCTTGCACAAAGCGCCGACGGGACATTTGCATGGGATTTCATCGATTGATGTCTCCTTCAAAATGATTCAGACGAGAAAATCGTCAAGGGAAACTTGCGTGTCCGAAATGCCGGCATTGCGTAATGCCAGTCGAGCTTCCCGAATGAAGCGGGGTCCCCCGCATAAGTAGTACTCGCAAGTGCGAATATCCAGTTCGGCAGTTCGCAACTCTGCCAACAAGCGTTCAACCTGCGTTGAGACGGCATGATCCGCCCCGTCAGCGGCAGGCGATGTACCGAAGTATCGGAACTTGGGCGCGGACGCCGCTAGATTCAGAAACTCCTCATCAAAGGGTAACAGCTCGTTTCGACGATTCATGGCCAGCATGAAACAGTCAACTTCGGCGTTCCTTTGCAACTGCTCGAACGCCATGGCACGCAACGGACCCATGCCGGCTCCACTACCCAGGAAGACCTTGGGCGCATCGGTTGGCTTCAGTCGGAAGTTTCCAAACGGACCTGTGAACGCGACGGTATCGCCAGGTCGACGTGAAAAAAGATAAGACGACCCTTTACCTGGCCGAGTCACCTTGCCACCCGAAGAGCCGGGGCTCCATCGGACCAGCAAGCGGATTTCCTTGTCACTCCTGAGTTTTACCTCTTCGCACAGCGAATACGATCGGCGCGCGGGCAGTCGGTTGGAAATGGATGAATCGCCATCGGATGCAGCATCAGTCGAAACGTCGTCGATGTCCTTCCACAAATCGCCACGGCGGAAGTCGAACTCCGGAATCGCGACCTGCACAAAACTGCCGGCCGGGTACGCTTCGGTCAATTGCTCATCCGGACGGATCACCAGTTCGCGCAGGTACGCCCCATACGAGCGAACGGATGACACGACACCGGTCCGCACTTTCCATGCGTCAGATGAATTACCGACTTCGACGCAAAGATCGCCCTTCACCGGTAGGTTGCAGGCAAGTCGGTATCCTTCGCGAATCTCCTCCGCCGACAGCAATGAACGGTCCGCAGGACTCGCAGGAATTTTTTGATCGCGTACCCGTACCGCGCAAAGTCCACACGACTGGCCACCACCGCAATTTGAGGGCAAATCAATTCCCGCATGCCGTAGGCCGGCAAATACGTTTTCGCCACTCGGGACAACCGCTTCCTTGAGTGCGAGACCGCTGGGGTCGACGACTCGCAAGTTGTACTTGGGCATGAAGCGTGCAGGCACGAAATCGGCCAGCTTAAAACTCACGAACAGTAGCCAGAACCCAAACAGCGACAGCATCAGTCCACTTAGACCGCTTGCGACCAGTAACGGATTGTTGAAGTTCACGCGGTTCGCGTAATCCATGATGTGGAACATCCAGGCCAAGTCGAACAACCGCCACGACTTGTTCCGCATTTCCACCAGTTCGCCGGTATTCGCCGCGACGTAAACCGTCGTGTCGTTGCCATCGGCAAAGTCAACGCGCCACAACCGTCCACTGAAATCCCGTGCTTCGCCCGTGCGTTCGAGTAGGCGAGGCGCGGCGGGAATACCATCGCCCTTGTAGTAACTTTTCGCGATTGTTGAAATCTGGGATGGCCCAAGGACCACTCGCTCCATGCTGTGCGCATCAACGATCCGGTGACCTTGCGGCGACGTCAGGTGAAACACGGGACGGTCAAGTATCCAGCCGGAACGGATTGCGGTCACATCGGTCGGCGCTGCCGAAAGCAAGGCATCGTAGTCCTCAACATAACCGGACCATTTCCGACCCTCAATTTGCGGGGCGCGAGTATTCTTCGCATTGACCAGGTCGGCGTCCAGCAGGCTCATCGTCAGCGCGCTTGCCAGCCACAGCAGGAATTGAATTCCGATAATGAGGCCCAGCCATTTATGCAGTTTTCGGAACAGGGGCGTCATGCGCGTTCCCTCCGATGAAAGCTGTACAAAAGCAGCCAAATGCCGGAAAGCGCCATCAGCAGTGTCGTGATGATCGCAATGCGCAACAGCGGGTGATGCACATCCGTACGATTTTCGTAATCCATGATGTGGAACATCCACACGAAATCGAATATCCGCCACAGGGTGTGACGTCGTGCCACGATGTTGCCGCTCGAGGGCGACACGTAGAACGTGGTTCGGCCCAAGTCATCGAACCGTACCGCCCACAGTGGTACTGGCCGAGTCGAAACTTCCTGCGGTGCCTTGGTGATCCAGTCCGTGGCAGTGACCTCGCCCTTTCCGGTATATGCGTCACTTGCAATTCGGGTCGCCATCTCACGGCCTATTGGCGTCAGTAACGTTCCGGATGCGAGGTCGACCACGCCGCTGCGTTCACCCCCGCTGGCCTTGACCACCGTCCTTCCGTCCAACGTCGAAATTTCGACTTTCTCAGCGCCCGGAAAATGCCGCTTCACCGCATCAAGTCCTTTGGCGCCTCCGGGGACGGAGAGCTTGAGCGGGTCCGAGTGCGCATGCTCGAGATGATCCCCGTGGATGATTTCCAGCGGAACGATCGTCATGTACGCACCGCTGATGAACCACAGCAGTGCTTGAACGCCCACGATCAGTGCGAACCATTTGTGTAACGTGCGGGCAACGATGGATTTATTTGCCATATCCTACTCTCGACAAGTATCGGGAGGGCCGCGGTAAGGCAGCCCTCCCATCGTACTCAGAAACGGTAATTCAACGAAACATACCAGCGGCGTCCCATGAGGTCATACGTCATGGTGTCCGTATTGCCATCCGTGTAGCTTTGGATGTACGGCGCCTTTTTGTCGAATAGATTGTCGACGCCGAACGCGTAATCAACCCGGTTCGTGGGAGAGAACTTCACTTGCGCGTTGTGATACGCCAACGCAGGCGCGTGATCCCCGATGTCACCGGGCGATGCATTGATATCGTCAGCGCTTCCGATGAACTGAACGCCATAAGTGAACGCCCAGGGGCGACGCTTGAGCGTCAACGATGAGTAACTTCTCAGCTGCGTGTAGCTGCCGCGTCCTCCGGTGATCTTGCCCGCATATTCAATCGTATCGGCGCCGTCGAAAGGCGTGACGTCATAGCGGAGCAAACGAGAGATATCGAAGTTCAGCACCGAAGTCCACGATCCAATCTTCCGCTCGTAAATACCACCGATGTCAATGCCTGCCACACGTTCGGTCGCTGCGTTCACAGGCTGGGAAGAAAGGAAATCCACTTCGCCGGTCAACTTATTGCGCGTAAAGCTGGTTGGCTCGCAGAACTGATGTTTCATGTCCGGCGTGTTGTAGCAGATCGCCAGCTTCGTCGATCCCGCAATGCGCTGGATGGCGTTATCGATGCGGATGTTGAAGTAGTCACCCGTAAACGTAAATCCCGGAATGAACTTCGGTGTCCAGACAAAACCGACCGTCGACGACGTTGAATCCTCCGGCTCGAGGTTCGGATTGCCGCCGGTCGTCGTGAGAATGGTGTTGCCCAGTTGCCGGTAGTTCAATGGCAGACCGGACTTCTGGCAGTTCTGGTACACAACGGAACTGCTTGGCTTCAAGTTCCAGTTGTTACATGGATCGGTTGTCGTGAGATTGCCTTCCGAGACGCCACCAAACAGCTCCGGAATGTTCGGAACGCGGAAACCGGTCGAGTGGTTTGCGCGAATCTTGAACGCGTCAACGATCTGCCAGTCCAGCCCAATTTTGTAGTTCGTATCGTTGCCGAAGAGGTCATAACTGGAGTAACGCAACGCGGCGTTCAAGGTCATTGATTTCGCGATCACGCTGTCACGAAGAATCGGCAGGGAAATTTCCGTAAAGACTTCCTTTGCCGTATACGCACCTTCAATCCGGTCATTTTGGTTGGTGTTCGCAATCCCGGCAACCGTCAACGCATCCGGATATCGCCAGCCTTTCTCGCGCCGAATCTCAACGCCCGTCGCAACGCCAATGTCGCCGGCATACCAGGTGCCCAGACGTCCACCAATGTTCGCCGTAAAACTCTGCTGCTCATTGCCGCCATGATCACGGGTATCAAACAGGATGTAATCGAGAACGCGCGCGGTGACATCGCCGTAGCCAAGATAGTCCGCGCAAGGGATTGCCGCATTGATCGCCCACGAGCAACGTGAAGTATCGAGCGTTGCGTCGACACGGTCCAGGTTCGCAACGCGGGTTGAACCGTCGATGCCAGTGTTGCGTCCCCAGTTCAGCGCCGCCGTCCAATCCCAGCGGTCATTGATCCTTCCATCTGCACCGACCACGGCACGGAAGGTATTGGTTTTCTGGAAAAATGTACGTGGACCCGCCTCTTCAAGCCGACGGCGTTGCAGCAACAGGTCCTGACCCGTTGGGTTAGTTGGATGGGACGCGGAATAATTCATTGGACGGTAGACGCCAAGTGCGCCCGGCGTTGCAAGCTGCGTTGACTCACGCCGCGTGTACATCAACTCGGTGAACAGGCGTGTCGTTTCAGACAACTTGCGGTCACCGAAAACAGCGAGCGATGCACGCTGGATCGGATTGACAGCGTTCAACGTCTTGTTGCCGTTGTAATTATGCTTCGCGGGGGAATAGGTCTCGTAGAAATTTCCGTCGCCGCCCAAGGTCTGGTTGAAGTTGATTCGGCGCCCGTCTGCCAGTACAGCCCGCCCACCGACAGTGGTGGAACTTCCCGAACACACGAGCTCGCCGTTGGATTCCACCAACCCGCATGGCGCGCGGCTGGCAAGGTTGATCGATCCCGACTTGGACATATCCAGTGCAATCATCAGCGAACCGCTGTCGCCGGCTGCGCCATAAGTCGCATTCACCGCGGCATCCATGCCATCTCCGCGCGTGGTTTCGCCGTAGCGGATACCGGCTTCGACGCCGTCGAAACCCTGCTTGGTGATGATGTTAACGACGCCCGCAACCGCGTCAGCGCCGTAGATTGCGGATGCGCCATCCTTGAGGACTTCGATGCGGTCAATCAGCCCAACCGGAATCGTGTTGAGGTCGACCGAGCTGTTCGCACCGGTGCCCCCGCTGACGACGCGTCGGCCGTTCAAAAGAACCAGTGTCCGGTTTGCTCCCAATCCGCGCAAGTTCACCTGCGTTGTGCCGTAACCGTTGTCTGCCCAGTAGGCGTTGCCCTGGTTGCCTGCGTAGCCGGCAGATGCGGGCAGCCGTTGCAAAAGTGATTCGGTCGACGTCGCACCACTGGCCTTAATCGCATCTGCGTTGATGACAGTCACCGGACCAACGCCGGAAATCTGCTTGCCGCGCAGGTACGAACCGGTCACAACGACCTTGAATTTCGCCTTCGGTGCTTCTTCCTTGTCAGAGCTGGCATTCGCCTCGCTGCTTTGCGCCACAGCATGCGAAGAAAATGACACCGCCATGGCGACCATACACGCATTGAACAATGCAGTTCTCTTAATTTTCACGTTTACTCTCCAACGCCAACGTCTGCCGGCGCTAATCATCAATGATCAAAAATAGGAGCAACAACCGAAGGTTGTGCTTGAACGTCAGGAGAGCGAGGTGATGGGTGGCCTGAACGGCGGCTTCCAGTCCCCGGAAGCGAGATTGATATGCAGGCTACGCACCGGTACGACCGTGTCGAACTCCACCGACAGCCCTACCGCGTGGAAGTCGTTCGCGACCAGTACGATGCTGATGGCGCAACCGCAACGGTCGCCCTGGCAAGCGCAATCGTCATGGGCGGAATCCTCATCGCCACCGTCACGTTGCGCGCGGTCCGCTTGCGATTCCTTGCAAGGAGCACCTGTCCTCGAAGCGGAGTGGTTGGATGTGCTGTCATGCGATGCCACTGCATGCGCATGAGAGGCATTCGACCTGGCGGTATCAGGGTCGACTTGATGCATGGAAGACTGAATGTGGGCCATGTCAATTGGCATCGCGAAGCCCGCACTTTCAAGAAGAAAGACAGCGACAACGAACAGCCACAATTTGAAACTACCAACTGACACTCGTAAACGAACTCGCTAGAGGTTTACAAATAGAAAGCCACGGTTCATCTCAGTTGTCAACTGTTCAGTTATCACAACGCAACCTACAGCCCAAAAAGAGAAAGCCACGCGGCCGTAAGGCTTTGTGGCTTTCTTGCGTCGGGTAGAGACGTCACATTCGGAAATATCGGTCTTTACCTTCGTGCTCGCTTGTTGAGTTTAGATTAGCGCCGCGAGCGTTACTGCCGGGTCAAATCCGGATGCAGATTACGTAAACCCTGATGTCCGTCAGCATGTGTTCATCTAACAAAAAAGCCACCCTCATTTGGGTGGCCTTTCCGCGAGAGCAACGCGGTGGTTTGATCAATCGCAATCTTTCGATGCTTTATCAATTGCCTTCTCGGTCGCTTCAACCGCGTCGCCGTACTTGCGTTCTGCCTTGCCTGCGAGTTCCTTGGCGAGACCCTTGGCTTCTTGCGAGTGATTGTCGCTCAGATCGCCGAATTCCTTCTGGATCTTACCTGCGACTTCCTTAGCTGCACCGGTGACTTGATTCTTATTCATGATTTCTCTCCTGCAAAAAATTGTTATTGATCTTGCAGTTCCACCTTAGAGAAATTCCAGTTATGGTCACATCAACGCGATGTCGATTTGACGTTATCGCAAAGTTCCGATTCAGGAATTTCATGACGACGTGAAAAAAACGGAGCCGGCCGATAAGCCGGGTTCTGTCGTGGGCAATCATTCCTCTAGGCGCAACGTCGCCGTTACGCTCAAGCAACCTACCCGGTGACGCCTGCGGGCCGCAGTTAATGTCACCCTATTTGGTCTTGCTCCCGGTGGGGTTTGCCGTGCCGGTCCGTTACCGGACTCGCGGTGCGCTCTTACCGCACCATTTCACCCTTGCCGTTCCGCTTGGGCGGACTTAGGCGGTATCTTTCTGTTGCACTTTCCGTCGGCTTACGCCGCCCAGGCGTTACCTGGCACCGTGCCCTGTGGAGCCCGGACTTTCCTCGGCAGATTCACTTGCGATCCTCTGACGCGATTGCCTGGCCGACTCCGTGACAATAGTTTACTTGAGTTATAGGTAGAGGTAGACAATTTAGTAAAAGCAACAGCTCGCACCTCGAACTATTTCTGCAACTCATCTTCGCGATTCCATAAGTCACGATAGAAGGCGATGCGTTCTGCGTCGGGAGCGATGCCATATGCCGCAAAAAATTCATCCTCAAACGCCGGCTCATAATTCCAATCCAGCGCCATCGATGCAACGGCCAAATCTGCCCAGCGATCAGCGACGCCGAGGGATCCCATGTCGACATGACCGAGAAACGAACCATCATGCGCGAGCAGTGTGTTTGGTGAACATGCATCGCCATGGCATACGACCAGCAAGTCATCCGGTGGTGCATGCAATGACGCCGCGGTGTGGCGACCGTTGGTGCGATCTTCGATTGACCAAGTGAATGGGCATGCCGCAACCGGAAGCGCGTCGTGCAAAATGCGCAGCCCGCGGCCGATTTCGCGTGCGCACAGCAAAGGCACATGACGCCAACGCGCGGAGACAGCTGACTCGCCAGGCAACGCGTGCGTGATCATCCATTGCGCGTCTGCATTCGAACCGAACTCGATGACGCGAGGCACGACGGTAAACGGAGCCGCCCATGCGAGACGATCGACTTCTTTCCTCAAGTCAATTCCTGACGACAACGGATTCCATTTGATGTAACGATCACCGTCGCGAATGGTGAGTCCGCCAAGCTCGTTCAACCAAACTGGCTCGACATCATCCGACACGATCAACGCACGCAAGCCATCGGGCATCGAGGATGCGGCGAGAGAGGCGTTCATTTTTTCAAGGACTTCGGTTGTCACAGCTTCGAGCGAAACATGAAATACACGGCACCGAGCATGCAAAGCCCCGCCCACAGGTAATCCAGTTTCAATGGTTCCTTCAAATAAAAAATCGCAAACGGCACAAACACCGCGAGCGTGATCACCTCTTGCATGATCTTCAACTGTGCAACGGATAACACCGTGTAACCAATGCGGTTCGCCGGGACCTGGAACATGTATTCGAAGAACGCAACACCCCAACTGATCAACGCTGCGATGACCCACGGCTTCGAGCTCAATTCCTTGAGATGCGCGTACCACGCAAACGTCATGAACACGTTCGAGATGGTGAGAAGCGCAATCGTTTTGAAAATTGGATTCATGCCTTACGGTTGGACAACTTCCTCGACGACGGCTGGTGAAATTTTTTCGATCGTATGGCGCAGGTCGCGGCCAAGAATGAACTTCGCATCGTTCGCCCACGACTCCAGCTTCTCGTCGAATGCGAGCTTGCCTTCGGAATCGATTGTTACCAACTCTAGTTCGCGGAGTTGCTGGATGAAGGAGCGGAACAATGTTTTGTCAAAAAACTCCGGTGCCGCCGGCGCATACAGCAACGACAAACGTTGCGCGGCCATTTGGCACATCGTCTCGAGTTGGCCGGATGTGAGAGTGCCGGAGCCGTTTTTGGCAAGGATCGACATCGCGATGTAATAGCGTTCGAAGGCTTGTTGCAACGAGTGGCCGATCGCGCGCAAACGGAACACTTCATCCGTCGCACCGGTGTTGCGTTCGATGATGTCTTCCGTTCCCGCTTCGCGTTGCAGTAGACCTTCGTCGATCAACACTTGTACCGTATCGCGCAGACGTTTCTCGAATTCGTCGTCGGTCCAAGGCAGGAACAATTCATTCTTGAGGAATGGATAGACGCTGCGGCCGCGGCGAATCAAGCTTTCCAAATGCATGCGGCGGTTGTGCAGGAAGCAGCAAGCGATCCACGACGATGCCGTAAACAAATGCACGATGTTGTTGCGGTAGTAAGAAAGCAAAACAGCCTTCTCTTCGTCCTCAACCTGAAGCACATCACCCATCGGATGCGTGACGCGTTCGAGTACGTTGATGTCGAGACCATGCTCGATGATCTGGGCTGCCGAATGGGGCGTGACTGTGACCAACGACGAGTAAGGGAGGCGCTCCAGCAATGTTTTGTAAAGATTGATCTGGTTGACCAAATCCGTTTCGCTCATCGCGTGCTTCGGTGTCGAGAGCAACGCAAGCGACAGCAAGTTGATTGGATTGACGTCGGCGGCGCGGTTTACGTTTTCCTGAATCTTGTCAGCGAGTGCATCGACCGTGATGTTCAGCCACTGCGGCTTCTCGTCTTCTTCGACCGGTTTGCCATCCCACTCAGGCGCGTAGGTCGCAAGCATGTCGTTCAACGCGATTGGCTCACCAAAGTTCACCACGACTTGACCGTAGTTGGAACTCAGCACCTTCGGAATGCCGGAAATCAGCTGGAAAATGGACTCTTTCTCTTTCGGCTTGCCCGACAATTCATCAAGGTATGAGTTGCCTTCCATCAATTTCTCGTAACCGATGTAAACGGGCTGGAACAAAACCGGACGCGTCGGGGAGCGTAAATAAGCACGCAACGTCATCGCGAGGGTGCCACCTTTTGGCGGTAACAAACGGCCGGTACGCGAACGGCCACCTTCAATGAAGTACTCCAGCGAATAACCATTCGACACGAGCTGCGCCATGTACTCGCTAAAAACAGCACTATAAAGTTGCGAGCCACGGATCGAGCGACGGATGAAGAACGCACCACCCTTTCGCAGGATCGTTCCGACCACTGGCAAGTTGAGATTCACACCCGCAACGATGTGCGGAGGATAGATGCCGTTGCGATACAGCAAGTAGCTGAGCAACAAATAGTCCATGTGACTTCGATGGCACGGCACATAAATGATTTCGTTACCCGGCGAAATCGACTTCACCTTATCGAGGTGATGCACGAGAACACCGCGATAAATGCGGTTCCAGACCGGTGTCAGCAAAAAGCTAATCGATCGAATCACCGGATGCGAGTAATCGGCAGCGATTTCATAGGCGATCGCGTTGGCCTTCTTCCAGGCATCCTGCGGCGACGACTTGTCACGGCGCGCTTGATCTTCAATCGCCTTACGCACACCTTCAGAACCCATCACGCGATCTACGAGCAGACGACGCGTCGACATGTCCGGTCCAATCAACGCAGCGCGGACACGGTGGAAGTGCGTTCTGAGAATGCGGCTCAGCTTGCGGACGGTGCGCTCTTCATCAAGACCTTCATTGACGATGTCACGGACACGCAGCGGCTGAGAGAAGCGCACCATCGTGTTTCGTCCATTCAGCAAAATCGCCATCACGCGGCGGAAGCGACCGACGATCGTCCAGTTTTCGGAGAACAAAACCGAGAACCAGTTACTCGCCTTGTCCGGCGCACGTCCAACGAAAATCGAAACCGGCACGACTTGAATGTCGAGATCCGGATTGTCGCGATGCGCTTGAATGAGTCGGGCCAATGAGCCCGAATGCGTCTTGCCCGATGGCGGCCCCTTCGGCGCAAGCTTCTGTGCGTTGCGGCGGTTCAGTGCGACATACGAACGGCGGCGTCCCAGCGGATCGCCAGGCAGTGAGTGCATCGGATCAGGCAATCCGGCTTCTTCGGTTGCCATTTCCAAAATCCACGCATTGCTCGAACCGTAATCTTCAATGACATAAACAATTCGGCCTGGCTCAATCTGTGCGAGGCGCTCGCGCACGTCTTCAGGCTCGACCTTCACCGAAACCCACGGCTTAAGAATCGCGCCGACCAGCTTAGACCATAGCGAGCGGCGGCGACGTGGCAATGGTGCCGCCAGCACGGCTGGCATCTCATTGTCTGTCGGCAGATCACCCGTTAGGGCGCCATCCACAGCCGGGATTTCCAGCGACGACTGGTCTTCCGACGGAGTGTCCAAAATTTCCGACGGCTGAGTCTCGACAACGGGCTCGACAACCTCGGGTTGCGGCTCTTTGGCGGACTCTGGCGTCTCGGACTCGTCAGACGGCCCGAATGGAAACTGTGTTTGTGTCGGCATAACCCCGTATTATGCCGAAAAAAAAGGAGACCATTGGTCTCCTTCAAAAACCGGCAAAGCCGGAGGACTCAGTTGTGGCATCGTCCGATTTTCATCGGACCATCAAAGGTTAGCGCATCGTTAAAGTTAATGCAATGCGTTACAAAACATCACATAAGTGATTGTTTTGTAACGAGTAATAGTAGGAGTTAGAGGAGTGAGTGCTGCAACTTGGCACTTATCCGGGGCTGCGGCGCAAGTCAGAACGGAGCCAAGCTCACTGCTCTAACTCCGACTCCAATTATTTCAGCGCCGCGAAGATGGCATCGATGGCCGCGGTGGCGTGTTCTTTTTTGCGGGCGGCATCGAGTGCCGGATCTGCGCCTTCCCGCTCGATTTCTTCTACCGGCAATTCGTCGAGGAAGCGCGACGGCTCCAGCGAAACCGTGTTGCCGAAACGCGACGTACGCTTCGAGTACGACAAATATAAGTGTTGCTTGCAGCGAGTCAGCGCGACGTAAAACAAACGGCGCTCCTCGTCCAAAGACCCCTCATCGAGCGAAGTCTCATGTGGCAAAACACCATCATTGCAACCCACGACAAAGACCGCGGAGAACTCCAGGCCCTTGGACGCGTGCATCGACATCAGGCGGACTTGGTTGCCCGGCTCGCCGCGATCGGCATTCGACAGCAATGCCAACTGTGCGTTGAGATCGCCGACGGAGACGGAACGTGAATCGTCGAACCACTCGGCGAGCTCGGTTGCGTTGGCTTTGCGGCGGTTGAAGTCGGCTTCGTTTTTGGCGAGAGAACGGAAGTTAGTTTCCATGCCCGATGACACCAGAAGCTCACGCACGAGATCGCCGGCGGACACTGCGTGAGAGCGGGCACGTAACGACGAGATGATGGACGCAAATTGATCGAGTCCATTCGCAGCCCGCGGCGTCAGCACACGCAACAACGAAGGATCATTGATCGCACGCGCCATCGAGACGCCGGCATGCGAAGCCAACGCAGCCAACTTGGTCAACGAAGCCGCACCCACATCGCGCTTCGGCGATGCGATGGCACGCAGGAAAGCAGCATCGTCATCGGGATTGCTGATCACGCGTAACCAAGCCATCACGTCCTTGACTTCAGCGCGATCGAGAAACGCTGTGCCGCCATTCAAGTGATACGGAATGCGCTGGATCTGCAGGGCTTTTTCGAGCGCGCGCGATTGGTGGTTGCCACGGAACAACACTGCGAACTCGCTGTAAGGCAGCTCATGCTGGTGCACGAGCAATGCGATCTGTGCGGCGACGCGTTCCGCCTCTTCAACCGAATCCGTGCACCCCCAAACGCGGATGCGTTCGCCATCAGAGCGGTCACTCCACAAGCGCTTGAGATGCTCGTGTGGATTGTTCGCGATGACTTCGTTGGCGGCGCGGAGGATGCGGTTGGAGCAGCGGTAGTTTTGTTCGAGCTTCACTATGCGAAGCGAAGGATAGTCGGAACCCAACGACAACAAGTTCTCGGGATTCGCGCCACGCCAAGCGTAGATCGACTGATCGTCGTCGCCTACCGCAGTGAACAACCCACGCTCACCGGCCAGCGCCTTCAACAAACGATACTGCGAGTCGTTGGTGTCCTGGCACTCGTCGACCAGCAAATAACCAATCCGTTCGCGCCAAACCGCCAAAGCCTCGGCATCCGTCTCGAGCAATTGCACGGGCAAGCGAATGAGATCATCGAAGTCGACCGCATTAAACGCCGTCAACCGCGCCTGATATTCCTTATAAAGTGATGCGACCTCTTTCTCACGCACCGACTGCGCAATGTCAGCGGCTTGCTCGGGGGAGAGACCAATGTTTTTGACGTTTGAAACCAGCGAATGCATGCGCGCGATTTCGTCACCCTTCGTGCCGCGCGGCAGAAGATCCTTAAATTGAGCGGCCGAATCATCACTGTCAAAAATACTGAACCCACGCCGCAGTCCAATGCGATGCCCATCCATCTGGAGGATTTTCAGGCCCAACGCGTGAAACGTGCAGAGCGTCAGTTCCTTGGCGTCCTCTTCCTTGATGCGCTTGGCGACGCGTTCGCGCATTTCGCGGGCGGACTTGTTGGTAAAGGTAATCGCGGCGATTCGGCGCGCGGGCATGCGGCCGGAGTTAATCAAATGCGCAATTTTCTCGACGATGACACTCGTCTTCCCCGATCCGGCACCCGCCAAAACCAGCAGCGGTCCTTCGGTATGCATCACGGCTTCAAGTTGTTGGGGATTGAGGCCGCGCATCGGGTCCGCCGTCGAGTGAGGGACACCCATTTTACGTGCAAGGCGTAAAATATGCCTCATGGCGAAACTCTATTTCTATTATTCCGCGATGAATGCGGGCAAGACCACGACGATGCTGCAGTCGGCGCACAACTATCGCGAGCGCGGCATGCGCCCTTTGTTGATGAAGCCTGCGTTGGACACCCGTGACAAAATTTCCGCCATCTCCTCCCGCATCGGCTTACGTGCGGATGCCGTGGGGTTTGACGCCTCCGCGGATTTGCTGTCGCTGGTTCGCTCGGATATCGTCGCGAATGGTCCGCTGCATTGTGTGTTGTGTGATGAGGCGCAGTTTTTGTCGGCTGATCAAGTGTGGCAGCTCTCCGACGTGGTCGATGAGTTGCGGATTCCGGTGTTGTGCTACGGCTTGCGCACGGACTTCCGCGGCGCGCTGTTCCCCGGCTCGGAAACCTTACTCGCCATCGCTGACGAATTAATCGAAATCAAGACCATCTGTCACTCCGGCAAAAAAGCCACCATGAACCTCCGCGTCGATGACTCCGGCGCCGCAGTGTTGGACGGCCCGCAAGTCGAGATCGGCGGCAACGAGCGCTACGTCTCCGTCTCCCGCGCCGAGTTCAAGAAAGTGATGAGCGGCGAGGCGCGCGTCGGTTTCACCGACTGCTGACCGCGGCGGTCCTACTTTCTCGGGGTGTCACAATTGTGGCAAGACGCATCACTTTGGTTGCGAAATGGTTGCGTTTTACCACCAAAAAGGGGAATTTTGCATCGTTTTGTCACAATTGTGACAGGGCAGGCGGAAACATTTGTAACCACCGGTAACATTTGTTTCCGCGCTAAGCCTACTTCTGGCAGGAGGGGCACCAGACGGACGCGCGCTGTCCCAAGACGGCGGACCGCAACGTAGTGCCGCAGCGCAGGCACGGCTCACCACCTCGACCGTACACCTGGAGCGACTGCGTGAAGTAGCCGCGCGCACCGTCCGGCGTGATGAAGTCCTTCAATGAAGTGCCGCCGACCTCGATCGCGGAGGACAACACCGATTGAATTGCGGCGACGATCCGCTCGTAGGCAGCCAACGACACGAAGCCAGCCGCGCGGCGCGGTGAGATGCCGGCAAGGAACAGCGCCTCGGTGACATAAATATTGCCGACGCCGACGACGACGTCTTGCTGCATGAGGAACGGCTTCACGCGCACCCGACGGCCACGCGACAACTTCCATAGATACGACCCGGTGAATGAAGGAGACAACGGCTCCGGACCGAGACCCGCCAACAAAGGATGCTCGACGTCGGGCGGCGTCCACAACAAGGACCCGAACCGGCGCGGATCGTTGAAGCGCAGAACCCGATCGGAGGACAACACAAAATCCACATGATCATGCGCACGAAGCGGCGTCGAAACAGGAAACACCCGCATGGAGCCCGACATCCCGAGATGCCAAACGGCAGAACCGTGGTCGAAGTGCATGAGCAGATATTTTGCCCGGCGAGATAAACCGCGGATCACCGAACCCGATAACGATGAAATTTCCGGCGCGATGGGGAAGCGCAGATCGGGGCGTCGCAAAACGACCGACGTGACTTCCTGCCCGACCACATGGGGCGACAGACCGCGCATCGTTGTCTCGACTTCGGGTAACTCAGGCATGGGGCATACTAAAGGTTGAAAACGTATTCACCGCCTTATCTTCACACGTAAAGTGGACACTTGATGAATACGTATCAAACGAAGAATTCATGGCCTCGAATACTGCACAGTTGTTTGTGATTTTTGGCGCGACGGGCGACCTCTCCCAGCGCATGCTCCTCCCATCGATGTATGGACTCCAATGTGACGGACTGCTTCCGGACAACATGCAGATCCTCGGCAGCGGCCGCACCGAAATGGACGACGAAGAGTTCCGCGAATTTGTGCGAACGGCGTTGAAGGAATTCGTGAAGGACGATGAACTCACCGACGCGAACGTGAAGGCACTGACCGATCGCATCCACTATCAAGCAGCGGATGTCGGCGATGCGACGTCGATGAAATCTTTCGCTGACAAAATCAACGCCATGCGCCGCGGTGACGTCGTCTATCACTTGAGCACCGCGCCGAGATTTTATGAGCCGATCACCAAGGCACTTGCTGACAATGATTTGAGTGGTGCCGGCACGCGCGTGATGTTGGAGAAGCCGATTGGTTTTAGCTTGGAGACCGCGCAGGAAATTAACACCGCCGTTGCAAAGGCATTCGAAGAAGATCGCATCTACCGCGTCGATCATTACCTCGGTAAGGAAGGCGTGCAGAACTTGCTCGCATTGCGATTTGGTAACGCGTTGTTCGAGCCGTTGTGGAATGCGCGTTACATCGAACAAGTGCAGATCACAATTGCGGAAACCGTCGGCGTTGAAGGTCGCGGTGATTATTACGATGGCAGTGGCGCGATGCGCGACATGCTCCAAAATCACTTGCTGCAATTGTTGTGCTTGACGGCGATGGAACCGCCGGCGCATTTTGACCCGACGTCTGTGCGCAACGAGAAAATCAAAGTGCTGAGTTCATTGCGACCCATCAACGAACATCACGTCGCCATTGAAACGGCACGTGGTCAGTACACTGCCGGTGCGATGAATGGCGAAGCGGTGCCTGGCTACATCGAAGATCTCGGCAAGGACAGCGACACCGAAACGTTTGTCGCAGTGCGTGCGCAAGTGGACAACTGGCGTTGGCGTGGTGTGCCGTTTTATTTGCGAACTGGCAAACGCATGGCCGACCGTGCGACGACGATCTACATCCAGTTCAAGGAAGTGCCGCATAGTATTTTTGGACCGGCATCGAAGACGAAACCGAATGCGTTGGTGATTCGTTTGCAGCCTGAAGAAAAAATCGAACTCAACCTCATGTCGAAGACGCCTGGTTTGGATCGTCATGGATTGAAGTTCAGCGAAGTGTCGTTGGATTTTGATATGCAGGAGAAGTTCAAATCACTGCGTCGTCGTCCCGCCTATGAGCGTTTGTATCTCGATGCGATTGAAGGCAACGGAACTTTGTTCGTGCGCCGCGACGAAACCGAGATGGCGTGGGAATGGGTCGACACGATCATCGCAAGTTGGCAGGAAGCCGGTTTGAAATGCACGAATTACGCCGCTGGAACTTGGGGTCCGACGACCAGCACGAATCTCATCGCACGCAACGGACATGAGTGGTACGACCGATAATGGCTTACGAATTACTCCCGCATAGCAATGCCGAAGAATGGCGCCGCGCTTTAGTGAAGCGTTTGAAAAAGTGCGTCAACACCGACATCAAGGAACGTGGTCACGCTGTTTTGTGTCTTGCCGGTGGTGGTACGCCCCTGCCTTTGTATGAAGCATTGGCGAAGGAAGACATTGAATGGTCGAAGGTCACCGTTCTTCCTGGTGATGATCGCATCGTGCCGCATGATGATGATGCGTCGAACTTTAAGCAGCTTCGCGAGATTTTTGCGGATTTTGAAGGCATTACCGTGCTGCCGATTACATCACCGGATGGTGACGTTGAAGCTTCGCTGACTGTTGCTTTGAAAACCTTGAGCGATCTGTGGCAACCGTTCTCCGCTGTTGTGCTTGGTCTTGGCAATGACATGCACACGGCTTCGCTGTTTCCAGGCGCTGAAGCGCTGAAAGACGGCATCGACATGACGAATCCTTCCGATGCGTTAGTGGTCGTTCCAAACCCATTGCCACCCGAAGCGCCCTACCCGCGTATCAGTTTGACCGCCGCACGATTGTTGCGCGCACAGAAATTGATTCTCGCCATTAAAGGTGATGCGAAAAAAGAAGCGTTGCAGGAAGCCTTGCAAATCGAAGATCCAATGCAAGCTCCCGTGATGGCGATTCTCGACAACGGCACTGCGCAAGTTGAAATTCATTGGAGCCCATCGTGAATCCCGTTATCAACGCTGTGACGCAGCGAATCATCGAACAATCCAAACCTACTCGCGATGCTTACCTGCAACGCATGGATGACGCGCGCTTGCGTGGACCTGCACGCTCACGCTTGAGCTGCGGTAATTTGGCGCATGCTTTTGCGGCGTCGGGTGAAGACAAACCTGAGTTGCGCGATGGACACGGTGCGAACATCGGTATCGTCACCGCATACAACGATATGCTGTCCGCGCATCAACCGTTCGAACCGTATCCGTCGTTGATCCGTGCGATTGCGCGTGGCATGGGTGCCACCGCGCAAGTTGCCGGCGGCGTTCCGGCAATGTGCGATGGCGTGACGCAAGGTCGCGAAGGCATGGAGCTGTCGTTGTTTTCGCGCGACAACATTGCACAAGGTACCGCGATTGCGTTATCCCATGATGCATTCGACGGCGTCATCATGTTGGGCGTCTGTGACAAAATCGTTCCCGGCCTCATCATGGGCGCACTGAGCTTCGGACATTTGCCGGTTATTCTCGCGCCTGCAGGTCCAATGCCATCAGGCATTCCGAACAAAGAGAAGGCACACGTCCGCAACCTGTACGCCGAAGGCAAAGCGACGCGCGCGGAGTTGCTCGCTGCTGAAGCGGCCTCTTATCATGCGCCGGGTACTTGCACGTTCTACGGCACCGCAAACTCGAATCAGATGTTGATGGAGTTCATGGGGCTGCATGTTCCAGGATCCGCTTTCATCAATCCAGGCACGCCATTGCGCGATGCGTTGACGGCCGCCGCGACGGAGCAAGTCATTCGTAACACAGCACTGTCGAAGACTTATCTTCCATTGGCGGAAACGCTCAACGAAAAAGCATTCGTCAACGCGATGGTCGGACTTGCGGCCACCGGTGGCTCAACGAATCACACGTTGCATCTCGTTGCGATGGCGCGTTGTGCTGGAATCAAAATCACTTGGTCTGATCTCGACGAAATTTCGAAGGTCACGCCGTTGCTGGCACGCGTCTATCCGAACGGTTCGGCTGATGTGAATCATTTCCATGCGGCAGGTGGCTTGGCTTACGTCATGCGCGAATTGCTGGATCAAGGTATTTTGCACAATGACATCAAGTGCGTGTCGGGCGGCGATCTGCACACGCAAGCGCAAGAACCGTATCTCGATGATTTGCAATTGAAGTGGCGCGCACCACCGGAGAAGTCACTCGACCTCGATGTCGTTCGTGGTGCTGCGGAACCGTTTGATACGGAAGGCGGATTACGTGTGTTGGATGGCAACATCGGTCGTGCGGTTGTCAAAATCTCCGCCGTCGCTCCCGAGTTCCGTTACATCAAGGCGCCGGCGCGAGTTTTTGAATCGCAATATGCGTTGCAGGATGCGTTTGATGCGGATGATTTGCATGGCGACTTCGTTGCGGTGATCCGCGGACAAGGTCCGTGTGCAAACGGCATGCCGGAGTTGCATCGACTGACGCCGTTGCTGAGTGTGATGCAAGATCGCGGACAACGTGTTGCATTGTTGACGGACGGTCGTATGTCCGGCGCGTCTGGCAAAGTGCTCGCCGCGATTCACGTCACGCCGGAAGCAATTCATGACGGCGCCATCGGCAAAATCCGCAACGGCGACGAAATTGAAATCGACGCGGAGAATGGAACGATGCGTGTTTTGGCCGATCTCAGCGATCGTACGGTTGAACTTGCGGATGTTGAACCAAACCGTCATGGCATGGGTCGCGAATTGTTTGGCGTGTTCCGTCAAGCCGTTGGCACTGCCGAGGAAGGCGCGTGCAGCCTGTTCGTAAAGGAGACCGCATGACGAATTTGGCTTTGGTTGCTGACATTGGCGGCACGAATTCGCGTTTTGCATTGACGGATCTCGACACACCCGAGCTCGAGTTGTTGCATGCGGAGCGTTTCAAGAACGAAGACTTCGCCTCCCTGCAACACGTCATCGAAACGTATCTCGAGAAAGTGAATTACCGTCCGAAGCGTGCGGCGATTGCTGTCGCATCACCGGTGAACAGTGATTACATCCGGCTGACGAATTTGTCGTGGTCTTTTAGCAGGGAAGAATTGCGCGAAGCGATTGGACTCGATGAGTTGCAGTTGCTCAATGACTTCGGTGCGGTCGCGTGGTCGATTCCTGCATTGACTTCCGAGCACTTGATGCCATTGTTCGCACGCAATGACAGCATTCCGCGCGGACCCGTCACCGTGTTAGGTCCTGGCACCGGACTTGGCGTTGCGATGCTCGTGGGCAGCAGCGAAAACGGATGGGACGTCATCGAAACCGAAGGCGGACACGTTTCGTTCTCGCCACAAAACGACGAAGAACAACTCATCGCCAAGTGGCTCGCGGCATACCATGGTCGCTGCTCGAACGAGCGCTTACTCTGCGGTCGCGGCATCAGTCACATCGATGCAGTTTTGCGAAATGAAATCGATCATGCGACCGGTCAAGTGAAACACTTGCGCGATCCTGCCGTGATTGTTCCCGCTGCGTTGGACGGACATGACATGGATGCGCGCAGAACGTTGGCTCGCTTCTGCGCAGTGCTCGGCAGTGTCTCCGGTGACGCAGCGTTGATTCATGGCTCACGTGCGTTAGTGATTGCAGGCGGGATCGTTCCAAGATTCATTCCGTTCTTGATGTCGAGCGCATTCCGCGAACGCTTCCTGGCGAAGGGACGCTTCGTGGCATACCTCGAAAAGGTCGACGTCTTCATCACCACTCACCCTGACCCCGGCTTGCTCGGCGCCGCGAACTCGCTGCGCAACACGCATGCATTGGATACTTAAATGAAAGACTCTGCCAAAATCGATTCCATTTTTTCGGCATCCCGCATCATTCCGGTCATCACCATCGACGCCATCAACGATGCGATTCCGATGGCGGAAGCGTTGGTTAGCGGCGGCTTGCGGGTGCTCGAGATTACCTTGCGAACTTCATGTGCATTGCAAGCCATCGAAGAAATCGCAGCGCGCGTTCCGGACGCCATCGTCGGCGCAGGCACGATCATCACGAAGCAAGATCTCGACAACGTTACGAATGCCGGCGCAGTATTCGCAATTTCGCCTGGTGCCACTGAAGCGTTGTATGACGCAGCGGAAGACGCGAGCATTCCTTTTCTCCCGGGAATTTCGACAGCCAGCGAGTTGATGCGTGGGATTGAGCGTGGGTATGAGAGATTTAAGTTTTTCCCGGCGGAAGCAGCCGGTGGGTCACCGTTGCTCAAAAGCCTCGCAGGCCCCTTCAGTCAAGCGAAGTTCTGTCCAACGGGTGGTATCACGGTTGCGAACGCGCGTGACTATCTCGCATTGCCGAACGTGATGGGTGTCGGTGGCTCATGGATGCTCCCTGCATCATCGATAAAAGCACGCGATTGGGGTCGACTTCACGAATTAGCCACGCAAGCGTCGCATATTCATACGTAGTCAATCTAGAATGGAGGTCATGAAAGGGAAAGTGACCTCATTTGACATCGCTTACAAAGCGGGCGTTTCGCAATCCACCGTTTCGCGGGCGATGAGCGGCTCGCCATTGGTCAGCGAAGAGACGCGTCAGCACATTCTGCAGATTGCGCGTGAGATGAATTACACCGTCGACAAATCCGCGTCGAACCTCCGCAAGCAACATTCGGCGACGTTGGCGGTGTTGATTTTTGAAGATCCCACAATCGATGACTCGCTGATCAATCCATTTTTCCTGACGCTGCTCGGCTCGATCATCAAGGCCGGCGCTTCCCACAATTACGATGTTTTGATGTCCTTCCAAAACGCCGACACCGACTGGCACGCGGTCTATCAAGAGTCGAACAAGGCCGACGGTTTGTTGTTGCTCGGTTACGGCGACTTCGTTTCTTCCCGCACGATTCTCGAACGGTTAGAGGAATCCGGCACTCGCTTCGTGCGTTGGGGTGATGCATCATCCGACGCACCGGGCATCTCAATCGGCTCCGATAACCGCCAAGGTGGCTTCGACGCAACGAAGCATTTGATCTCTGTTGGTCGCTCCCGCATCGCATTCCTCGGCGACGCATCGGAACATCGCCCGGAATTCCGCGCTCGTTATCAAGGCTACCGCGATGCTTTGGATGCGAACGGTGTTGAGTTTGATCCGGAGTTGCACGTCTCCATCGCCGACTCACTGGAAGAGCTCGGCGAACGTGCGACGTTGGCGCTGCTCGATCATGACGCTTCGTTCGATGCGGTGTTCGCCGCTTCCGACCTGCTGGCGATCGGCGCGATGCACGCACTGCAATCGCGTGGCCTGCGCGTTCCGGAAGACGTCGCGGTTATCGGATTCGACGATATCGCGTTGGCGCGCTCGACGACTCCGCCACTGACGACAGTCCGCCAGAACACGAAGTTGGCGGGCACGATGATGGTCGACACACTCGTAGCGCTGCTCCGCAACGACGAGGAGGCTAGCTCGCAGTTGTTACCGTCGGAACTTGTCGTTCGCGGGTCGGCTTGATTGAAATCTGAAATCTGAAATCTGAAATCTGAAATCGCCGCGATCGTCAATTCGCGCGCATCAGTTTAAGACGAATCGCAGTCATGATGCGGTAGAGCTCATCAATCTCTTGCAATGCCCACCGCACGTCATCGGGTTGCATCCAGCGACGTTTGACGCAGAACAGAAGATGGGCCTTTAGCTCTGCTAGTGATGCACGGGATATGGACAGGAAATTGGCACTGTCCTTCTTGGTTTCACGGTTCCAACCCTCTACGAAGTTCGCATAGACCGACACCGATGCGCGCCGAATCTGTGAACTCAACCCGTAGGTCTCCGAAGGCGGAAGTAGAGACGTCAAACGATAACAACAGTCCGCAAGCTCGACTGCGCGCGGCCAGATTGTAGTTTTCTCAAAATGCATCATTCCAGCGTAATCCCTAAACGCTGGTGTGGACATCAGCATTAAACCCGGCCGGCTGTCAGATTCCGCTGATTTCAGATTTCAGATTTCAGATTTCAGATTTCAGATTTCAGATTTCAGATTTGATGCGAAGCGCTGAATAGGTATGCAGGAAACGATGCTGCAGGCGCTTCGAAAGTTAAGCTAACCACTTCGAAATCGGGACGGCATGAAACATGCAAAACGAGTGGTGGCGCGGCGCGGTTATCTATCAAGTTTATCCGCGTAGTTTTAAGGACAGCAATGACGATGGCATCGGTGATATCAAGGGCATCACTGAGAAATTGCCGTACCTGAAATCGCTGGGCATCCAGGCGATTTGGGTGTCGCCGTTCTTTAAGTCACCGATGAAGGATTTTGGGTATGACATCAGCGACTATCGCGAGATCGATCCGATGTTCGGCAACATGGCGGACTTCGATGAGCTGATCAGCAAGGCGCATGCCAGCAATATCAAAATCATCATTGACCAAGTTTTCAGCCACACCAGCGATCAACACGAATGGTTCAAGGAATCGCGCGCGAGCAAGGATAACGCGAAGGCCGATTGGTACGTTTGGGCCGATGCGAAAGATGATGGCACGCCGCCGAATAATTGGTTGAGTATTTTTGGTGGGGTTGCGTGGCAATGGGACAGCACGCGTTGCCAATACTACTTGCACAACTTTTTGTCCGAACAACCCGATTTGAATTTCCATAATGAGGACGTCCAAAAAGAAGTTCTCGCCAACGTGAAGTTCTGGCTCGATAAGGGCGTGGATGGATTTCGGTTGGATGCGTTTAATTTTTGCTTCCACGATAAACAGCTGCGTGACAATCCGCCGAAGCCGTTGGAAGCACGCACGGGTCGTGGCTATGCGCCGGACAATCCGTATGCGTTCCAGTATCACTACTTCAACAACACGCAGCCGGAGATGTTGCCGTTCATTGAGCAACTGCGCAAGTTGTTTGATCAATACGAAAATATCACCACGCTTGCAGAACTAAACAGCGAAGATTCGTTGGGCACGATGGCGGAGTATTCCGGTCCGACGCGTTTGCACATGTCGTATTCGTTCGAACTCGCAGCCGATGAATATTCCGCGGAGCATATTCGCAATACCGTTGAAGAGTTTGAAAAGCGCGTGACGGATGGGTATCCGTGTTGGGCTTTTAGCAATCATGACGTTGCGCGCGTGATGACGCGATGGATTGGCGCGGATGCTCCAGCGAGTGCTGCCAAAATGTTGAACACCCTCTTGTTGTCGTTGCGGGGATCGGTCTGCGTTTTTCAGGGACAGGAGTTAGGTCTGCAGGAAGCGGAAGTTGCGTTCGAAGATTTGCAGGATCCGTTTGGGATTGCATTTTGGCCGAAGTTCAAAGGTCGCGATGGTTGCCGCACGCCGATGCCGTGGAGCTACACGCGCAACGGTGCATTCACGTCGCAGCACATGAAGCCGTGGTTGCCGGTTTATGAGCCGCATTTGATGCAGTCGGTTGAGTCGCAGGAAGCGATTGCGGATTCGGTTTTGAATCACTTCCGCACGTTCATGGCGTGGCGTGCGACAGTGCCGGCGTTGAGCCTCGGTTCGATCGAAATGATTCACGGCTTGAAGGAACCGATCCTCGCGTTCTGGCGTCGTCACTCAAGCGGCGATGTGCTGTGCGTCTTCAACCTGCGTGGCAACGTCGAGAACGTACACGTGGAAGGACAGGACCTGACTCTGGAGCCGTACGGTTATCTCGTTGAAGGCGGGACGAGCGACTAATAGGTATTCAGTTTGCGCAATTTAGCGCAAGCGGTGGAATTTTCACCAATTCCTGCACCAATGCGTTCGCAAATTATATGTGATGTATATAGCATTAATGGAAAGAATGTATGACTTCTTTCCACCCGATTCTAGACTGCAAAGTACCCAAACGGAAATAATTCTCAGAATCTATTGCAACTTGTGAGAAGTGCGTATACTCGAGTCAAGCCCGAACCGATGTACTGCAAGTTGTGAATTGGCCTTGCCACTCTCGATATGGAATGTGTCAAGGATGCAAAAGGATTTTGTGACACCGAATCAACGACTGCACTTTTTGGAGAGTTAGAGAATGGAGTCGCGTATGGTTTGGGTTTCGATCAGCGTTCGATGATGAGAATGGAACGGAACGCCAACTTGTAAATGTCCTTGGGGCGTCATCAAGTCAGTCATCGGACCCCGAGCGCAGCCACCCACCAGGCTTTGCCGCTCGCCCAATCACTTGTGGGGTACAGGGAGCGTACCCTGCTGATTGGGAATCCTTTTCGACCGGAAACTTACCTCGCCATTCGACGTGGCTTGAGATATTTGCGCGTGAGATAGACGCCCGCCGCTGCGGAGATCACGACAGGGCCAAACCACGCCATCATTTGCAAGCTGGGCCCCGCGATTTGCGGAATTAACCGCGGTAATCCTAATGACAAAAATGCAATGTGCGTTGCGATACCGTTACCCAACATCGACCCCAAGTGTTGACCCAACCACCAACGCGGATCGGTCGGTTCCTTGCGCGCGAACCGGAACATGTTGACGAACAGCAGCAAGCCAAGTCCCGCAAAAACAAGCATGATCAACTGTGGGTCCCTCGCGATGTTCAGTGCAACGTAGATGACAGAAAGTCCCGCGACAAGATTCGACCACATCAGGAGTTGATAGACCGGGCCGACGAAATTTTTCCAGGATTTCTGATCGCGGATTGCACGCCAGCTCGTCCATGCGGATGTCGCCGTGAGCACGAGGAGGAACGAAAGAAACGTTCCGCCGGTGATTTGTCCTGCGATGAAGCGCGAGATGGCGAGTGGAACGCCGGTTAGCAACACTGCTGCGATGGCGAGCAAATAGATCTTGCCGGATTTCTTGTGCAATGGACTTCCTTTACGTGCAAACGCCGCCGTCCAAAACGTAACCAGCGCCAGTGCGCCAATCGTTGCGTGGATCGCTGCAATGATGTCGTAAGTTTTCATCCCGAATGTCTCCTGTTTCGTTGCGATCAGTTTGAGATTCGTGCGCTCCGCATTGAGGTGCCGATGGTCATGACTTCAGGGTGCCGAAAGTCACTTTTTGCAGGTGTTGCATTGTGGTGATGGTGTGATGTGCCGACAATAACGTATGCGCGAATTCCTCAAATCATTGCTGCACCCCTACTACCTCGCCGGTTTCATTACATGGGCTGCGGTTGTATCCATGAGTTCATCGGCACCGCTAAGTTTGGCGCTGCTTCTCATCTGGCTGGCCGCGTTCTTTGCAACGCCGCTTGGCGAAAAAAACGAGCGCATCCTGTGGGCGCTTATGTGCGTCGAGGCCGCTTGCATCGTCGCGCTACCGTTGTTCGTCCAGCATCCGTCGAGCTCTGCGGTATTGATGGTCGTGTTCGCCGCGCAGTTGGCAATGGCTTTGCCGATCCGGATTGCCGCGGCCATCGCACTGCTGCTGACCTGCATCTACTTCGCGGCATTGAGCTTACGTGTCGAAAAAATCCCAATCCCGATGATGTTGTCGTTCGGCGGGTTTCAGATTTTCGCGGTGATCACGGCGCACTATGCGCGCACGGCCGAACTGGCAACGCAGCAACTCGCGCAAGTGAATGCCGACTTGCTCGCCACACGTGCGTTGCTTGAAAGCACGACACGTCATGGTGAGCGCCTACGTGTCTCACGTGATCTGCATGATGTGGTGGGACATAAGTTGACGGCATTGCGTTTGAACTTGCGTGCGCTTGCGGGAAACATTGATGATCCTTCCTTGCGGTTGAGCGAAAGCCTCACAGCAGAAGTGCTTTCTGATATCCGCAATGTTGTGTCCGCGCTGCGTGATAGCGATGGCATCGATATGGAGACGGCGTTGCGCGCGATGTCGCGGGCGTTCCCACGTCCTTCATTGCAGCTAAAAATTGCTCCGGGCACAGTGGTTGATGACCCTGCGTTGTCGGAAGTCATCCTGCGTGTTTGCCAGGAAGCCATGTCGAATGCAGCGAAGCATGGGGTGGCGGAGAATATTTTTGTCGCGTTGAATTCGTCGTCGTTGATCATTGAAGATGACGGTCAAGTCACGATGCCGTTGAACGAGGGCAACGGTCTACATGGTATTCGTGAGCGCGTGCAGGCGGTGGGTGGTCATGTTGAGTTCGGTAGAAGTACCCGCGGCGGTTTGCACATCGCGGTGACATTCCAATGATCCCGTTGCGATTGGCGTTGGCGGATGATCAAGCATTGGTGCGTGCCGGTTTGCGCGCGGTGCTCGAACAACTGGGCTACGTGATTGCGATTGAAGCGGACGGTGGTGAGAAGTTGATTGAAGCGTTGCAAGGCACTGAAGTCGACGTGGTGCTCTCCGACATTCGCATGCCGTTAGTGGATGGATTCGGCGTGCTTGAAGCATTGCGTGATGGACCACCGGTGATTTTGCTGACGACGTTTGATGATCGCGATGCGTTGATGCGTGCGAGCACGTTAGGTGCGAAGGGTTACATGCTCAAGGACGTTGAGCCGGCGGAGTTATCGGATGCAATACAGCGGGTGCATCTGGGGGAGGTTTTGTTTAAGCCTTTGGATACGGCGGTGTTGTCGCAGCATCTGGATGCCGATCCGGTGCTGGCATCCTTCAGCAAACGCGAGATTGATATCTTGCGATTGATGGCGGCGGGTTACTCCAATCGCGAAATCGCAAGGACGGTGTTTCTCGCAGAAGGCACCGTCAAAAACTACATTTCCACCATCCTCGAAAAGCTCGGAACGCGAGACCGTACGCGCGCATCCTTGAAGGCGATCGCACTTCGGCTGATCTAAGTTGAACGTGCGATTCGTTGGGCGTACGCTAAAAGGATTCCCTCTTCATTCCGTGACCCGCCGCCATGACTGAACAGCTGATCTACCCCGTCCCCGATGATGTGAAAGCGAAGACGCTTGTGACCCGCGAACAATACGATGCGGATTACGCCAGGTCGCTGAATGATCCCGACGGCTACTGGCGCGATGTGGCCGATACGTTCGAATGGTTTAAGAAGCCAACGATTATCAAGAATACGTCTTTCGACAAGGACACGTTCGGTATCAAGTGGTTCGAAGACGGCGAGATGAATGTGACGGTGAATTGCATCGACCGTCATTTGCGCAAGGGTCAAGGCAATAAGATTGCGTATATTTTTGAACCGGATTCGCCTCGCATGGCGTCGTACTCGGTGACTTATCGTGAGTTGCACGATCGCGTGAATCAACTCGCGAATGCGTTGCGTGCGTTGGGTGTTGGCAAAGGCGATCGCGTCGCCATCTACTTGCCGATGATCATTGAAGCACCGGTTGCGATGCTGGCGTGTGCGCGGATTGGTGCGATACATATGGTGATTTTTGCGGGGTTTAGTTCGCAGTCGATTGCCGACCGTGTGCAAGACTCCGGCGCGAAGTTGATCATCACCGCCGACGAAGGTCACCGCGGCGGCAAGCATGTGCCCTTGAAAGCAAACGTGGATGCCGCATTGAAGCTGCCGGGCACCAATTCGGTTGAAACGGTCTTGGTTGTGCGTAACACGCATGCTGCAGTCAACATGCAGATGCCGCGTGACCGATGGTACGACGAAGTGATCCGCAATCAATCGGTCGAGTGCGAACCGGAAGTCATGAATGCGGAAGATCCGTTGTTTATCTTGTACACATCCGGTTCAACGGGCAAACCGAAAGGTGTCCTGCACACCTGCGCAGGCTATTTGATTTACGCGGCGCATACGCATCGTTTGGTTTTTGATTTGCGTCCTGACGATGTGTTCTGGTGCACGGCGGACGTCGGTTGGGTGACGGGGCATACGTATGGCGTTTACGGCTCGCTTGCTAACGGCGCGACGTCCGTGTTGTTTGAAGGCATTCCAACTTATCCTTCCGTTCGTCGCACTTGGGAGATTGTCGATAAGCATCGTGTGACGATTCTTTATACGGCGCCGACGGCGATCCGTTCGTTGATGCGTGAGGGCGAGGAAAATGTGAAGTTCTCCGAGCGCACGTCGATTCGTTTGCTGGGCTCGGTCGGTGAGCCGATCAATCCGGAAGCGTGGCGTTGGTATTACGAAGTCGCGGGCGATTCGCGTTCACCGATCGTCGACACGTGGTGGCAAACAGAAACCGGTGCAACATTGATTGCGCCGTTGCCGGGTGCTGTTGCATTAAAGCCAGGTTCTGCAACGTTGCCGTTTTTCGGTGTGCGTCCTGGCATGGTGTCTTCCGAAGGTGAGTTGCTTGACGGTGCCGTTGAAGGCAACTTGGTCTTGCTGGATTCCTGGCCGGGCCAGATGCGGACGATCTTTGGTGATCATGCGCGGTTTTTTGAAACTTATTTCACGACGTATCCGGGCATGTACTTCACCGGCGATGGCGCGCGTCGCGACGAAGATGGTTATTACTGGATCACCGGCCGCGTCGATGACGTGATCAACGTGTCCGGTCACCGCATCGGCACAGCGGAAGTGGAGTCGGCATTGGTGGCACATCCTTCGGTCGCCGAAGCCGCGGTCGTTGGTTTCCCTCATGATCTGAAGGGTCAAGGATTGTACGCCTACGTGACGTTGATGGAAGACGCTGAGGGTTCTCCCGACTTGGCCACGGAGTTGGTCAAGTCCGTGCGCTCAACGATCGGTCCCATCGCGATCCTTGATCACATCCAGTGGGCACCGGCATTGCCCAAGACTCGCTCCGGCAAAATCATGCGCCGCATCCTCCGCAAGATCGCCGAAGGTGAAATTGGTGCGTTGGGTGACACGTCGACGTTGGCGGATCCGGCGGTGGTCGACACCTTGGTGGCGGAGCGGAAGAATGCGTAGTGTCACGATTGTGGAAGATTGCCACAATTGGGACATCGCGGTTTGACCTAGGTTGAGCCCATCGGAAAATGTCGCTGTGTGATAATTGGTTTTGAACGCTTAGCAGGAGTTTCAGCGCATGGCACTGATCCGTTGTCCGGAATGTAACCAGCGTGTGTCCGACACGGCGCCGCGGTGTCCGAGTTGCGGCTATACGTTGCAGGTCGCGTCGGCTGCGCGTCCGCAGATGGTCATGGTGCGCGAATGGAATCCGGGCATCGCTGCGGTGTTGAGTTTATTCATCCCCGGCGCAGGTCAGTTGTACAAGGGCAAAGTTTTCGCGGCGATTATTTGGTTTCTCGCCGTCGCAGCGGGTTACGCGATGTTGTTTGTGCCGGGGCTGATTTTGCACTTGTTCTGCATCATCAATGCGGCATCAGGCCGGGTGGACTGACGCCGCACTTTTGACGGGTTAGGCGAGCGTGCCGAACTTACCGGCGTTGAAGTCGTGAATCGATTGGATGATTTCCGCTTGGGAATTCATTACAAAAGGTCCATACCCCACGATCGGTTCGTCGATCGGTTCGCCGGATAGCAGCAACAACTTTGCGTCACTGTTCGCTTCGATGGTTACGTCACTGCCTTCGCGCGAGAGTGATGCGTATTCGGTCGCACGCAACACGGCCTCACCATTCACCATCACCGTGCCGTCGAGCACGACGATGATCGTAGTCCAACCTTCCGGTTGTGGCAACGTCGCCGTAGCGCCGGCTTGCAACCTGACATCCAACACATTCATCGGCGTGTAGGTGTTGGCGGGACCGCGCGTGTCGTTGAAAGAACCGGCGATGACTCGCACGGTGCCGTTTTCGATTGCAACGGATGGGATGTCCGTCGAAGTGATGGCTTGGTAGTGGGCTGCGGTTTTTTTGGCAGAGGCTGGAAGGTTCACCCAAAGCTGCGCCATCTCGAAAGGACCACCCTTGCTCGTGTAATCAGGCGAGTGGAATTCGGAGTGGATGATGCCATCGCCGGCGGTCATCCATTGGACGTCGCCCTTGCCGATCACGCCGCCGTTGCCGGTGGAATCGCGATGCTCGACTTCGCCGTCATAGACGATCGTGACCGTTTCAAAACCCCGGTGCGGATGACTGCCCACACCGCGACGTTTCGTCGTCGGCTCGAAATTGTACGGCGCTGCATAGTCCAACATCAAAAACGGCGTCCGCGCGTCGGCACCTTCGTTGTAGCCAAACAAACCGTGGACTGGGAAACCGTCGCCAACCCAATGGCGAGCGGGGGCTTGGTGGGTGCTGAGGATTTTTTTCATGGGTTCAGTTTAGGCGCGCGGCGGCGTTGCAACAATCCACGTGCGTGAGATGGAGTGTTGCATCAACGGAATGCCGCCAATCGTAGAGCATTGGTGATGACGGATACTGACGACAACGACATCGCGAGTGCTGCGATCATCGGTGAAAGCAGCAAGCCGAACACCGGATACAGCACTCCTGCAGCGACTGGAACGCCGAGGGCGTTGTACAAAAATGCAAACGACAGATTTTGTTTCATGTTGCGCTGAGTGCGTAACGCGATGTCGCGTGCGGTTGCGATGCGTCGGAGGTCGCCCTTGATCAACGTGACTTGTGCAGAGGACATTGCGACGTCGGTGCCCGTGCCCATCGCGATGCCAACGTCGGCGGCAGCGAGTGCTGGCGCATCGTTGATGCCATCGCCGACCATTGCGACGCGGTGACCTTGAGATTGCAATGAACGAACGAGATCGACTTTGGCGGAAGGCCTCATCGCACTTCGACGGTCGTATCCTTGATTTTGTCGGCGACGATCAATGCGCCTGCAAACGAATCATCCACCGACACATACAACGCAGTGGCACCCGAAGCGAGTTCCGACGCGACATCAACAGAAGAAACGTCACCAACGAACGAAGCATTGCCAACTGACACGCGATGACCGTCAACGATGCCACGCACACCTTGACCTGTGACCGATTCAAACGAAGACACTGGCAACAACAGCGACGAATTAGCCGCGAACAAAGCTGCCGCATACGGATGCTCACTGCCCTGCTCCAGCGATGCAGCATAACGAAGCAACTCCGCTTCTGAAATGGAAACTGGCACGGCACGAACGAAGGAAGGACGGCCTTCGGTTAAGGTGCCTGTTTTGTCGACGACTAACGTATCCACTAACGACAACGCCTCAATCGCCGCGGCATCCTTAAACAAAACACCCGCCCTCGCCGCCGACCCTGTCGCCACCATCACCGACATCGGCGCGCGCGAACGTTGCGCAGCTGCAACCAACGAAACGATCTGTGACAAAACAGACGCCGCACCGACCGCAGACGCCCGCATCACAAACGAACCCGTCGTGTTCATCGATCCTCCAATCACAGCATCACCAACATCACGCGACACCGGCAACGACTCACCCGTCAACATCGACTCATCGATTGACGACGCACCCGAGACGACAACACCATCGACAGGCACGCGCTCACCAGGACGCACACGCAATTCATTACCAACGATGACGTCGCTCAAGGGAACGTCTTTCTCTACGCCATCGGAAGAAACTAACCGCGCCGTTGTCGGTTGCAAGCCGAGCAATGCACGCAGGGCCGATCCAGTTTTGGAACGGGCACGCAATTCGAGCATCTGCCCAAGCAACGTCAACGAAATGATCATCACCGCCTCTTCGAAATAAACATTGACGCGACCATGCGTCACGAAGGACGCCGGGAACACATCAGGCGCCACCGTCGCAACGATGCTATACAAAAACGCCGCAATCACACCCGTCCCAATCAGCGTGAACATGTTGGGGTTGCGAGTTTGGATGGAGCCAAACCAACGCTGCAGGAATGGCCACCCCGCCCACAACACAACCGGCGTCGCAAGCAGCAACTCGACCCACGATCTCATCGACGCACTCCAAGACGGCACGACGTAATCGCCAAACATCGCGAGCACGAACACGGCCAACGTCAGCGGCAATGACCACCAGAAGCGTCGGCTGAAATCGATCAGTTCCGGATTTTCTTCCTCATCCGCCGACGGCATTTCCGGCTCAAGCGCCATTCCACAAATCGGACACGTACCGGGATGATCCTGCCGAATGTCCGGATCCATCGGACAGATGTACATCGTGCCCGCGGGCATTTACTCGACAACACGATCCTCAATCGGTATCAAATATTTGTCGGGCTCTGCCGCAAACTTCTCGCGGCATTTCAGATTGCAAAAATAAAACGTCGTCCCATCATGCTCATGCGTTCCACCTTTCGGCGCCGCAACGTTGACGTTCATTCCGCACACGGGATCCTTCGCAGCTTCCGGCGCGGCGGTGGCGTCGTTGGTGTGACAACAATTTTTGTGTTCGTGCTTATCCATGCCCACCATGGTAAACCTTGGACATTAGTCCAGAGTCAAGCTCACCAGCGGCACGCTATTTGCGAAATTGAAATGTGTTTGTTCAGGTTGAATTCGAGAAAAAAATCAAAATAACCATTTATTTGTACAAAATTTTGTATTTTTTTTAAGTTATTTGAGATTATTTCTCGAATTCGAACAATTTCAGCAATGCGTCGAGGTAAGCAAATCTCTCCCTCGAGTCAATAATGTCAGCTATCAGAATCTGGCTTCCATAAAGCGTTGGGTCTTGCGCTTCGCAGCCGAAGGTACTCCTAAACGTTCGCTTGCAGTCTTTAGTGTTTTTCCCCGCAGCCGAAACTCCGACGATGCCCAACAATAACGCCTCAAAGCATGGCTCACTTAACACGACCTCAATTCCTGCTTTTCGGGCTATTGTCGCTTGTCGGTCATCCCAATCTGTGTCGGAGTCGACCAAGACTGCTTTCAGGTCGTAGTTTCCACTAAGCCGAACGGCGCGATCAATGACATGCGCTGCACCCTTTCCATTGGCATTTCGTATCGTTACCTGAGGACCACGCCTTTCCCGCGTCAGCGATCTTTTTAAATACGAAAGAAAATTTTCCTCGGCTTTCCCCTCCGCGACCACCAGAAGGGTAGTTCGAATTTCCCTGGTATTACGCTTTCGACTCATAACTGCGGCACAGCTCCTAATGCGCCGCTTTCGTATTTAGCCCTTAAGTTATCATCCGCCCTTAAGCCGGTGATGTCGTCTCCCCGAACGGCAATACTTTCGTTATCAACCTTCTCGATAAAGTAAGCATGAAATCTCTCGAAGTGATCGAGCAATATGGATGCGTGTGTGGAAAAAATTAGCTGCGCGCCGAAAGCATTGAGCTTTGAGTCATCGAACATACTTGCAAGATTCAATGCAAGCTCCGGATGCAGCTCTGAATCCAACTCGTCGATCACGGCAACTGCGCCTTGTTCCAATGCGTATATTAGCTTTCTAATCAAATGAAATGCCGCGCGCGTACCACCGGACTCTTCATCAAACGGAATCAATCCAATGATTCCCTCGTCCGTTTCGTGGACACCGAGCAATCGATAACGAGCGGACACGTTTCCTGCGTTGGGAATTTCTTCGACACGAATGTCTTTAATGCCAACATCCCACTTACGGACCTCTGAGATAATCTGTTCGCGCAGCTTCTCATTCTTGCCGAACTGGTTGATATCGCTGATTTCAGCAAGTCGCCTAGTTATTAAGTTGTCACGCAAATCAGAGTTGGCGGAGGGAAGATTTGAAATCAAATCGAATGGTAGGACGGCTCGCGCTTCGTCAACGCCAAATTGACGAGCAGCAGAGAGAAACGAAACGTTGGGTCTAATATGCCTAGCCTCCCGAGAAGGGAAACCAAAGCCCTGTTGCTTCACCTTGTACGATGAAGTCGACTTGTCGAAGTCACGAATGAATACATAGCGGAATCGCTGACTTCTGCGGTACAACGCTTCATGCATAACCATCTTTGGAGTCAAAGATAATTCGTAGCGCCATAGCTCGCCGTTCGAATCCTCCATAAGAATCTCGAATTCGGATACCGCATCAGTCGGACTCGCAAAATGTTGATTTAGCGGTATCAACTCGTCCGGCTCCAGATCCGAAAAAGAATCTTTGGTAAACCATTCGAGAAATTGCAGCGCTTTGAGAATCGCAGTCTTGCCGGAACCGTTCGCACCAAACAACGATGTAGCAGTCGCGATAAGAACATCATCCGCACGAGACCTTCGAACCCATTTACGTGATTTCATGGCTTTCGACCGCGGGACCTCGAAAGAGATCGTTGACTCCTCGAAAAAACTTTGAAAGTTCGAAACGGAGAAATAGTGCAGCATGATCTAATTCCAAGGAATTTATTGAATAAACATGATTATGTACAAACTTTTGTACAAATTTACATTTATTTTGAATTTTTCTTCAGTTTCAAGCTGAATGACCACCTAGATGGGTGACGATAGCCAGTAAAAGGAGTCATTAGGTGAAAGGCTTTCGGAACCTCAAAAAGCCCGAAGCCTCGACTAAAAGATCGAGGCTTGTGCGCCGACCAGGAACTGCCCGGTCCACTTTGTTAGATTAATTCTATTTTTTGTGTGATCGGTAAGCAACCAAGCAGAATCAAATATGAAAATCTGCACTAATGCGCCCACTCATCATCGCACTATGTCTCGCACTCAGCGGCTGCGCGTCGGTGGTGAACCAATTCGTCTACACGCCGACGAACATGCCGGAACCAGCGCAACAATGGGCGCAAAACAACGACGCAACCACATTCCAAGTCACCACCGATGACGGCGTCACGCTCACGGGCATGCGACTCGCGCCGAAGGGCACGCCGCGCGACACCATCCTCTACTTCCACGGCAACGGCGGCAACTTGATCAAAGCCGCGACGTTTGTGAAGCCGCTACGCGATAGAGGCTATGACGTTTACGTCGCGACGTATCGCGGATACAGCGGCAACGCGGGAACGCCGAGCGAAGTGGGGTTGATGAAGGATGCGGGCGCGTTTTTGAAAGAGATCAACGTCAAACCGATCGTCATCGGGTTCTCGTTGGGTGGCTCGGTCGCGCTGCAATTAGCCGCCAAAACAGACCTCAAAGCCGTCACCACCATCGGCGCATTCACATCGCTGCGGGCCATGACTAAAGTGCCAACGTTGACCGACGACCGCTACGACAACATCGCGGCGATCAAGCAGATCACGGAGCCGGTTTTGTTAGTGCATGGAACGAAGGACCACGTCGTGCCGTTCAAGCAGAGCCGGCTGCTCCGCGAAGCCGCGGTGAATCACAATGTGAGACTGTACCGACTGGAGGGCGCTGATCATGAGATTGATGCGGAGGTTTTTGCGGAGTTATTCGACGAGCAGATGTCGCAGCTGCCTACGAGCGTGAAATAAGAGTAACGCGGGTGTCGATGGTTGTAATTGACGGTGTTAGAAACGTAGCAAAACGCAACCATTCCGCAACCAAGACGGTTCTAATTGTCACAATTGTGACAGCCGAAAAAAAAAGCGACACATCCCGGCGTGCGAGCCGCGCAAGCAGGCAGCCGGGACATCCGCTGCCAGGTAACCGAAAGCAATCAGTCCAGCTCAGCGAGATGTTTAACCGTTTCCGGGTGCTTCTCAACCAGCCGAATGAGCGTCGTTGCCTGTGCGTTGGGGCGAGCGCGATCCTGCTCCCAATTCTCGAGCGTCCGTGGGTTGGTGCGCAAGTAGGCCGCGAAGACCGCAGCGGACATGTTCAACTTCCGGCGAATTCGAATGACATCCTTACCCGTCAACGGCTTCAGAGGCTGGTAATAAACGACGTGAGTTCGAAGCGTGATTTTGCCGGCTTGATGATCCGCAATGGCATTCAGGCCTTCCATCAGTTCGTCAAAAAGCTTTCTCTTTGCCATCAATGCCGGAGTCACCACGAAAACACCTGGAATCATCATACGTAACTTGCGTATTTAATGCAACGGGAGTTCCGTTGCTTCACAGTTACGAATAACCTGCTTCCATGCGGTGGAAAAGCTAAACGATGGTGTTTGGCGTTGAGCGGTCAGTTACGCCGATAGGCCGCGTCATTAGACGTCATCACTTCGCGCTGACGCTGTCACAAACGTAGCAAAACGCAACCAGTCCGCAACCAAAACGGTTCTAATTGTCACAATTGTGACACCCGGAAGTAGCGACACATCCCCGAGCGCGGGCATCACTATTCGCATTACGTCTACGTCGCAGGCGCTACCACCGGACCGAAATTACTTACCGGACAGCGCCTTCACGATCGGGCACGTTTCCATCGCGCCCTCGCCCGGACACGCCGTGACCAATGAGCGCAGACCCTTGCGCATGCGTTGGAGTTCGGCAATTTTGGCATCCACATCCGCGAGCCGTTCCTGCGCCTTCTCACGCATCGCCGCCATATCGCCATCGCGCCGCTGACTCAAGCCGAGCAAATCCACAATGTCATCGAGCGTAAAACCCAACGCCTTCGCGCGCTTAATGAACTGCAGCCGCTTCACATCGTCCTGCGTATACACGCGATACCCCGACTCGAGCCTCTGCGCCTCCGGCAAAACCCCATGCTTCTCCCAAAACCTCACCGTATCCACGCCCACCCCCGCCTTCTTCGCGAGCTCGCCGATTTTCATGGAGTTGGGTGCCTCAGCTTTTGTCATAGTAGTATCGGCGTCTTCTAGTTAGCGAGCACCAAATTGTAATGCAAGAAAAATCAAAAAAGTCTCAACTGAAAAGCTTACTATCGAAGCGCCGTTGAGGATTTCGACGTAGTATTGATTGTGCATCCGAACCCAATGAATATTTATTGGTCATTGACAATTATCTCAACCTTACGATACCGAGACTCACTACAATCTCCGCGATCAATGAAAACTGATTGTGTAAAGTGTCAGCTGATGTCGCGAAGGCATGCAGCTCTACCTACAACAATTCGAGTAAAGCTTGAAAAAATCAAAATTAGATTCAAATAGGAGCGCTCTGCGTTTAGCAGACCGTAGGGGCAAATTCGCTCTGATCAAGACAATCGAGCAACTCAGGGCATCCGCTAGCAAAAACGCATACGCGACGCTCTTGCGAGACTCTCGCATCTTCGCACCTCGAAACGGACATGAGCTAAGTAGGGTTGGGTACAAGCATCTCCATGATCTGGACGGCATAGCTCCTACAACCCTGAGCCTCGAACTTAACGATCAAATAGTTTGGGCAGTAGCTGTAATCTCGAAATTTGCTCGAGAAATCAGTGAGCACAGAAGAATGGCCCTACAAGTGCAGGATGCCATCTTGGATTCGGACTTCGAATTGGCAGATGACATTGCTGAGGAACACATTTCTAAGTTTGGTTGGCAGTACTGGAATTTAGAGCTGTCAATTTGCACCTTGCAATGGCTAAGTAAGGGGGCCACGCAACCTAGGACGAAGGAATTAGAAAAAAACAAGGACAATGGATTGCTCGGATTCTTGATTCGGTCTTTTGCAAATAGAGCAGATCCAGGTACAAATTTTGAGCGGTTCCTTTCTATTCATTCGAATGCATTAAATTTCCGAAATAAGGGAGTCTCTTGGTTTTCACCTTTCTTGTCCTACAAGATTCTCGGAAAAATCGCAGATCCGTCTCACGCAGCGATACTACTGGAGCGTGAATGGACATCGTCTGTCATTGATTTGTATGAGCTTTTGATAGAACTACTGAAGAACTCCGTAAGCGAGAGATCGATATCGATGGATCGGTCAACTTGCATAGATGCGGTATCCCGTCTTACGAAATTGGGCATTGATGATTATCGACTTGAAAAACTATTGATGCACATATCAAGCGATACCGCTGTCGCGAGTGCAGTCGATCACTGCGTAGGGAGTATAGAATCTCTCACAAATCAATTCAGCAGCGACATGTGCCCGGGGATTGATTTCAAACTAACCTGGTCAGAGAATATTCAAGACGTATTGCGTGATGTCAGACAGGTAGCCGCACATGGCACGTCTGCGGTTCAAGCTGCGGACAGAGCGCTGAAGTGGGCAATAAACCATAGATGTTTAGATGCGGGAAATGCGGTAGCGGGAGCTGTCGCGTTTTTTAGTTCGCCGTTAACAATTGATAGCGAACGATGTCTTGAGTTAGCTCTAGCGTCGCCTGGGCTCGGACCGTGGGATGTGATGTTCCTGTTTGTTACGGCTGATTCCAATGCGATACCTACAATTACTTTCACTCCTAGCGATCTGTTGTTTAACGAAAGTTCGGATGTTATACACGTGCTCTCAAGCTGCGTTGGACTGTTAAGATCAGGAGAACCGACTCAAACACAACGACTGATTGAAGCCCTCGAAGAATGCAATGATTTTCAACGTCTATGCCTTAAGTTGTCGATATCTAACGCAATCTACAACGACTCACTGTCTAGCGCACTTTCAAGCTGTGTAACTTCAATCGCGAATGATTCTTCAATCGCCACTGAGCTCCCCATTGCCAAGCTTATCGAAGCACCGATTAAAGCATTGACTGCAAATCGCGATGATACATTGAGCGCAGCGATAATCTCGCACGTTTCCTATGTGCTAAACCCTACTGACAGCATTGCATTTAAATGCAAACTAGCGTGCAGTAAGATTTCAAATATACTCGCGGCAGATATCACGAAGATAAGATCTCATTTCCCGGCTACTAATCCGGAGATATTGTGTGCACTTCTTAGAGATGTATGGACGGAGGAGAACTTTGCGTTCATTCCGTCGCTCAAATCTGAGGAGGATTGCGCAGCTGAGCGACTGAGAGCGCTCGCCGTCCTTCGCGACTTAGATCCAGTAAATGATGACGCGTATGTTGATGAAATCAAATCCGTAACAATGCTACAAAACGTCAGAAGCCGGCTTCAACAGCTCGACCAAACCCGAGTCTATGTTAACGAAATTTCAATTGCCCGATGGGCAGAGCGAGAACTTACTTCCGACTTTACACAATGGCACCAGTCTCTTGATTTCTCGCACAGCATTGAGAATGTTGCCGAAACTATTCAACGCGTCGTGCACGGCCAGGGCAATGACAATCACGAAGAGTCTCAGCCCGTCAATGGCGATTCATCGGCGCTACGACTGCTAGATTTCATGAATCTCGTCCACGATAGATTTCTATCGGCACCTGGAGATGGACTTGATAGTTATTTAAGTTTACGTGTGCGACACGGCAGTCTGGAAGGTGTCATCTTAAGTCCGGTGCTCTCACTTAATATCGCAAAATGCGTAAGTCATGAAAGTGTGCTTGAGAACTTTCGGACGATAACTACCATTGACATTGACTCTGTACAAACTGACGAGATTATGGAGGTCGTCGACTGCTGGTCGACGCTTCTCTCTGCGCTGAAAGATAAGATTGCGTTCGTAAACAGTGAAAAAATACAAGTTCGAACCACCGAGAAGCCTCTCGGCGAAATTCGATCCCGCCCCCCCCTACCAAAGCGCTCGTCTTTTGACCGAATTACTCGCGGGCAAAGAAGTGGAGTTGAGCTCTCTGATTGAAATCTGGATTCGCTTCTTTTGGATTCTTGCCCAGAGTGACCTAAAGCGTATATCGGAGTTTATCCGTTCCGAATTAAAGGAACAGTTGATAGCTGAGGTGGAGCGAGCGAAGCAACGTTTGTCGAACAGGACGAGTCGCTTCGTGTCCGTGGTATTGACCGATCTAACCCTGAGTGCCACGTCACTTCAGCATACATGTGAGAGCGTTGCTGATTGGTTTAATACAACTTCTTCCGCAATCACTGATCATGTCCACCTTTCAGAGGCGATAGAGATCGCTATACAGTCAATTAAAAACGTTTACCCTCAGTTTCACATCAAGGTAAAAGTAGATTTTGATTTGGAGACAAACCCCAGCCTTGGATTCTCTGCACTCAACTGGTTGCGCGATGCTCTTTTTATCATGCTCGAGAACGCTATAAAGCATTCGGGAACTGTCAGCACCGAACGAGAAATCGAACTTAGTATCTCCAATTACGAGGACGGCCACGTAACACTTACAGTATCAAACTCACTCGAATTCGGACGTGTTGCGGAAATTCAGAATATAGGTTTAGATGTTATTCGAAAGAAATTGATACTTGAAGATAATAAGGATTTGATTGGAAGTGAGGGTGGGTCTGGGCTAACCAAGCTGGCATGGCTATCCACCGGTCTGTCAGGCACATATGTTGGTGAATCGGTCTCCATAGATGTCGTAGGATCTACGTGGAATACGACAGCTAGAATTCCTGTACTTGCCGACGACTTGGGATGGTTGGAGAATAAATGAGAATATTACTCGTTGAGGATGACGATTACAAAAGCCAATCGATATTAGAGTTCTTGGCGGAGACATTTGGTACCAAGATAGATGTCGTTCTGACAACTTCTGTACATGACGCTATAAGCGCACTTCTCGAGACGCATTATGATTTAGCGATAGTTGATATGTCCTTGCCTTCCTATTCAAATGCTGGCAGTCGCCCATTGGGGTTCGGCGGCGCTGATATACTTCGCTACGTTTCGTTTTTAGGATCCTCAACACCGTGCGTGGTACTCACGCAGTATGAAGAGTTTCAGACCTCTGATGGACTCGAGCTAGAGAATCTCGCTGCATTGAAGGCGCGTTTAATGCTCGAATTGGATTCCGTGCTAATGGATGTCGTGCACTATTCTGCAACTGCGGACGATTGGCGGCACGAATTGGGACTTCAAATCGAAAAATACCTGAGGCCACGATAGATGAAAATATTAGTAGTCGACGACGACTCTAGCAAACTCGAAATTATTAGGAATGTGGTAAATGCAAGTCTCGACTCGGTGCAAATCGACCACAGCGCCACGGCGTTTGATGCATTATCTGCGATAGCCCACAATCGTTACGATTTGCTCCTTTTAGACATATTGTTGCCATGGCGCGAGAACAATCCTCCTGAAGCTAAGTCCAGCTTTCAACTCTTATCGTACGTAAATGAGCTTCATCCGCAAAATTGGCCGGGCTCGATATTGGGAATCACTGCCGAGGCGGAATCGAAGGAATCAAATTCAATTGCTTTTGAAAATTTTGGTGTAGCGATATGGGTCGTGAACAGCGTCGAATCAAAATGGAAAGAGCAGCTTAGAAATCTCCTCCAAGTCTTGAAGTACTCGGCGTCTACTAAATCAACGATCGAACAAATTCACTGCTGCGTGATCAATGCACTCGATATCGAGGCTCAAGGCGTAGCTTGTGCATGGAGTTCTGCGTTTGGAAGCTGGACTTTGTTTGGAGGCATTGGCCGAGTTAGGAATGCAATTTACAAAGATATATCAATCGCTAACGTCACGCTGGACCGTATGGGTCCGGTATGCGCATCCCTTGCGACGCAGCTCGCTGTTTCGCAACTGAATCCGTCGATTTTGCTGATGACCGGTATTTGCGGCGGCATCTCTGGAGAATGCGACTTGGGGGACGTTGTAGTAGCACAGACGTCCTGGGAGTGGCAGACAGGAAAATGGGACAAACATGGACAGTTCAGGTCCGCGCCAGAGCAGGAGCGCGTACATCCACGTTTACTATTAGCAGCCAAGAATATCAACGAAGTTCAACTTGCTGGATTCTGGGCTTCGTTTAAGGGACTAAAGCCACCCAACGCACCGCGATTACATTTTGCTCCGATGGCATCAGGTAGTTCCGTCGTGGCCGCCGATGGAATGACTCAGATTATTCGGCAACAACATCGGAAGGTCATCGGAATAGACATGGAATCAAGCGGATTTTATTTTGCGGCTAGATCTTCAGGCGGCGCAATAACTCCGGCTCTATGCGTGAAAGCTGTTTCAGATCTAGCAGATGCGAGTAAGTCAGATATTTATCATCAATATTGTAGTGAATTGAGTGCCTTTATCGCGTCCTTGATCTGTGATGAGTATTTTTCTGACCCGTCCTAGTCGACGGCGGATCTACAAAGTCAGGATACCGACACCCTTTAGAAGTGAATATACACCGTCATAATATCTCGATTGCCTAGACGAATCTTTATCGCTTCCGGTTGGGACAACAATAACCATGCCTTGGCGCGCGCGTGTAAGCAAAACGCGATAGGCATTCAACTGATAACGACGACGCTCTTCGGCATTGATGCGCTGCCATTTCGCCCCTTTGAATTCGTGATGCGACCACTTGCCATTATCAATTCGCAAGTCACCGTCCCACACGACGCAAGCCCAATCAAGCTCTAAGCCCTGCACTACAAATTCAGTTGCCGCGTCTTCCAGAAAATTGCTTGACCGGACGTCATCGCCAGGATGCAGGAACCAGTGAACTGGATCTATCTGCGGACGGACATCAATTGCTAGTGGCTTCAATCGCTGAGCCTTGGAAGAAACCACCATTCCATATCGTTCCGTGCCTCGCGCTTGTTCCTTAATCCATTTCTTTGCGGCATCTAAGTCACGCGTCAAAACGATGGGATAATTGGCGTAAATCTGTTTGAGTTGATCCCGTGCAGCATCGAGTTCGAGATCCAAAACCAGCTTGACGAAATTACTTAGGTTTTCTGCTCTAAAAGAACGCATCGAAGTCGATAAATGGAGACTCTCGTCCGCGAATATTCTCTCCTGTAAATACTTCAAGTCAGAACGCAATCGAGCATCATTTTCATCGTTCAAAATATTCGGCGAAATGTGTACATCCCAATGTGGAAACGATTGACGAATCGCTGTCGTCCACTCGGACACGCCACCTTCGCCCTTATTAATTTCTTGACCTTCACCGATTAGGCAAACAACAACGGCCCAGTCATCATGCCGATCCATACATGAAATAAGAAATTCTGGCTCTGACATATCGAAATCTTGAATACCTTTCTTGGTTTTCATAAATGTCGATGTTTGAGATTTGTTCCATGCACGTTGGGCTTCGTCGAATAGTGCAACATGGTCAGCTGGCGGACCGTTATCGACCAGACCTTCGTCTCGAAAGTGATGAACAATTTGAATGAAGGCTTTGACGGCACTCTTCGCCTGACCCTTCAACAGCCTCTCGCCAGATTCCTTCGCGCGAGTTACCTTGTCGACGGCAAGAGCTTCGGTGAGAACAGCTACTAGAGGGCCATTGCCAGAAAGAAACACACTGTGTTGTTTCGACTCGGCATCTGAGTTCTTTGTCGCGACATCCAGACCAACTAGAGTTTTTCCTGCGCCAGGAACTCCTGTGATGAAGATAATCGCCTTCCGATTCTTCTCACGTGCATCGAGGATAATTTGATTGACCGTGTTCGATGTGATTTGAAGGTTAATTGCGCCAGCGTCACTTCGTGAAATATCTTCTACCCCATGACCCGCATAGAGTGCCTTTGCGGCTTCGACGATCGTCGGTGTCGGCGAGTAACGACCTAGCTCCCACGCATCTAGATTAAGGCGGTCATTCTGAAAGTGTTTACTAGCCTCGATAATCACATCAAGAATCTGCGATGGCGCGGCACGAACAGGACGCGTTAGATTGTCACCATGACTTGTTCCGTAAATTCGAATTTGCTGAGGCTCACCGTTCGTCGCGACCAGAATTGGAACAATTGCAGCATCATGGCTTGTGCTGTGAAAATTAAGAAGATCTAGAGCGTAATCCCATACCTGATCTACGGCATATTTGGAAAAATCACTCTCGCCCGTCTTGAACTCAATGACAAAAAGAATGTTGTCGATTACGACGACATTATCAATTCGCTTACCTAATCGCGGAACGACAAACTCAAAGAATATGCGGTCATCTTGACTCGACCAGCCAGCAAATGTTTCTTTCAGAATCCTTATTTGCTGACGCCAAGCTTCAATGTCCAGCTGCGTTACAGAGTTCAAACGCGCAGCGAGCCTTCCTATGATCGAATTCTCATCAGCAGCCAGAAACTGAGGAAGCGTGGCGCCATAAAAATAGCGTCGAGATTCAAATGCTGCAGCATTCTCGCTGTAAGAAAGATCGTTGCTCGACATCGCTCACCCAAAGTACTGAGCTTCCAGGATACTCGGTCAGAAGGATAAAGTCCGTGTGAGATCACGGCGTGCTGTTGAATCCCATGAAAAGGTCGTTAGAAACAGACTTAGAGTCGCGACATGCCTTATGTTTGCATGCGCGGGGATTTCGCTTCAGGAAAAATGTGCGGGGCATGCCGGGCACTCCGGACATCGTGTTGCCTAAGTATGGCGCGGTGGTTGAGGTGAGAGGGTGTTTTTGGCATCGGCATGAGGCGGCGAGGTGCAGGATTGCGACGGTGCCCGCAAGTAATGTTGAATTTTGGGCGGAGAAGTTTGCGCGCAACGTCGAGCGGGATCGCAGGAATGCCGCCAAGTTGCGGCGGCAAGGGTGGCGCGTGCTGGTCGTGTGGGAATGCGACGTGCGCAAGGACATCGACAAGGTCGCGGATCGGCTGGAGCGGTTGTTGGGCGCAGCCGGGTAATGCCACAACATCAAACTCATGGCGGACTCCTCAAGGAGGTGTGCGGAACTTCCCGATTTCGGTTGGCTGTCCGTAAAAGTGTTTCCAAGAAAGGCAAACGCTTGTCCATGGACAAATGTTCGTTTTTTCAGGGAGAGTGTTCGGCAACAAAATCCAGCGGGTCGTATTCGCACACCGGGCAGTGGAAGGTGCCGAAGCCGTGGAGACACATCTCGCTGGTGCGGACAGCGCGCAAGTACACCTTGCGTTCGCCATCCACGAAAAAGCACCTCTCCTCTCCCTCGCAAACCACCATCACCGTGAAGCCGCACTTGGGGCAAGTCGCGATCACTGAGAAGTCACGCGCGCAATCAACAGATCGTCATCAGAATCCCAAAACAATCTGGAACACTTTGGTGTCGCGCGCGATGCGTTTCGCCTCAGCGTCGTCCGAGCTAAATTCACTGTCACCAATCAGGTCATCGGAATCCCAGTTTTCCGGTGGTGTGAGACGTACGACCACGGAGTCATCGAAGGTTTGCAACTTGCCGCGATTCCAGTTACTCACCGTGCCGCCGTAATCCCACGCGAAGCCGTAGAAGTTGATGGGGTTGGCGTTTGTTTTGACCAGATCCGCCAAAGTCGTGCCGATGCGGATGCCTTCGCGGGAGTGCCAGTTTTTGCCGATCACCGTGATCCGGTCGATCTCCGGTTTGTCGCCGTGCCACGCGATCGTGAATTCGTCGGGCGTTTTCGGGTACACCACCAGCGCATCAATGGTCTCGCCCTCACCAACATGCTGCTCCGTGCGCTTCACATTCGCCGCGCCATAAATGCGCTTGACGTCGGCCTCGGTGGTGTCTTCTTTAATTGCCCCAAAAAACTCCCCCGCCACCCACTCTCTCGACTCCGCCGGATTTGGCGGTGCTTCGGGTTCTGGTGCAGGCGATGTTTCCGGTGCTGCCGGCACGACTTCAGGCAGCGGCGTTTCCGCGGCGACGGTGGGTGCTGTCTCTGACTTGTTGCATGCGACGAGTGCGACACACATGATGCCGACAGTCGCGAAGAATCGCACGATCATCTGATTTCCCCGTTCAAAATGATGTTTCCCTCAATCTGCCACCGCGTCGTGGCGGAGTCAATTCGTCGGCTTATTCTGCGTAAATTTCCCACAGTGGAATCCGTAAAATCCTACACGCAATTCACGGAAACTATGGCTTCCGCGGAGTACACTGAACCCAGAGGAAAACGATATGAACGCACGCACTATTGTTAGTACAAGCAAGAATTCGACGACGAAGGGTAAAGTGTCGTCTCGCAGGAAGTCACCGGGCTACAGCAAGTTCGATGTGGCGGACTTCCGTGTTTACGGTGCATCAGTCTCTAAACGGGATCGTGTTGCCATTATTAGGAAGGTCAAGGCTGCTCAGAGCGGTCAGTAGCATTAACTGTTGAGGGGTAATTGATGTGGGGGCTACTTTTCGCAAAGATGCGGTGTTCGTCAATGCCCCGTTTTCAGATGATTACAGTGAATTGTTCCGTGCGATGATTTTCGCGCTGATTGCTTGTGGTCGCCAACCTCGATGTGCCTTGGAAGAGGAGGATGGCGGTGAAATCAGACTCGTGAAAATTGCAAGGTTAATTGCTGACTCCGGCGCAAGCATTCACGACATTTCATACGTTCAACTTGACCCCAAGGTGAACCTCCCGCGCTTCAATATGCCGTTTGAGCTTGGCATGGTAATGGGAGCGAAATTGGTCGCCCGCGGAAGGGCCTTCAGTTCGCGCCCCATTTTGATTCTCGAGAACGAGCCATATTCGTTTCAGAAATGCCTATCTGATATTTCCGGCCAAGACGCTAAACCGCATAACGGCAGTCCAACTGCGGTGCTTTCAATCATCAGAAATTGGATTAGATCCGCAGATAAGACCGCTAAGGTTCCCGGCGACATGCAGCTGAAACGCTATTTTCAAAGATTCAACGAGCAGCTTCCGGATATCTGCAAGCTCGCACACACTAGCGCCGAGTGAATAAGTTACTTTGACCTGATCGGCTTCATGCAAGCATGGCTTGACGACGAAGCCAGCATGGTTCGATGAATCACCGCAGGCGGTCGTACGGATTCACGGCGCCCTCACCCAGCCGATAAATTCCGTAGTGCAGATGCGGCGGAGTGCCGCGCGCATTGCCGCTGTCGCCGACGAAACCGAGGACGGTGCCCGCTTCCACCCACTGCCCGACGGCGAGTGAGGGCGCATGCGATTCCAGGTGCGCGTAGTAGTGACGCTCGCGACCAGGACCCAACACCCACACGACGGTGCCGCCAAGCGAGTTCGGACTGAGCGAGACGACGAGGCCATCGGTGGCCGAGAGCACGGGTGTGTTACGCGGCCCAAAAATATCAATCCCCTCATGCTTGCGCCCGCCGCTGCGCGCCCCACCCCACGTGTCGACAAGCTGTCGCGACGCCACGCCCTGCACCGGCACGATCGCCAGGTGTTGCGGCGGATCTGCAGTGACGAAGTCGTAAACCTTGCCAGGTTGCGTGAGAAGCATCTTCAGCGGAAACGGACTTGCCATGGCTGCGGCGAGGCCGAGGAGAGCGGCGAGGAAAAGGAGGCCGAGGAGGTTTTTGACGGAACGATTCATGGCTTACAGATTGCCACACGTCGCGAATTGTGTATGATGAAAAACATGTTCACCGAACGCGCCACTGCCATGCACCAAATCGCCGCACTCGCCGGCGAACGCATGAATGCACGATGGCGTTGGCGTCGCGACCGTCTCGTCGCAACGACGTCGGTGCTCGCCTGCGCATAACAGGCACACTCTGAAGCCGCGCCCGCGGTAGCAACTCACAACACACAGCACACGAACGTCGTTGACCGAAGAGAACGGTTGGCGGCGCTTTTTTTGGCTTGTCAGAAATAAATTCACAACACATACGGAGTAATACCAAAATGACCACGCAACACGGCTTGAACGCACAAATCCTCCCCAACGACGACGGCCTGTTTGGGCAATTCGGCGGCAAAATCGGCCACCCCGACCTCGCCCGCGCGATGCAGGAAGTTGAAGATGGGTTTCGCGAGATGATCAAGGATCCGCATTTTCATTCGGAGATGCGTGATCTATTGAAAAACTACGTCGGCCGCCCAAGCCCGGTCTATCACGCCGCGCGATTGAGTGAGGCGTGCGGCGGTGCGCAGATCTACCTGAAGCGCGAGGACTTGAACCACACCGGCGCTCACAAAATCAACCACTGCCTCGGCGAAGTCCTTCTCGCCAAGCGTCTGGGCAAGCGCAAAGTGATCGCTGAAACCGGCGCTGGTCAACACGGTGTCGCACTCGCCACCGCCGCTGCATTGATGGGTCTCGAATGTGAAATCCACATGGGTGTCGTAGACATCGCGAAGGAACACCCGAATGTCTCGCGCATGAAAATTCTCGGCTGCAAAGTTGTGCCCGTGTCGCGCGGTGCCGCTACTTTGAAAGAAGCTGTTGATAGTGCGTTTGAATCTTACATGGGGCAGTTGGATGAGGCTTTCTTCGCGATCGGATCGGTCGTCGGTCCTGCGCCATATCCGGAGATGGTCGCTTACTTCCAGTCCGTCGTCGGTCACGAAGCGCGCGCACAAATTCTCGAAAAAACCGGTCGTTTACCCGACGTCGTCTGCGCTTGCGTCGGCGGTGGTTCCAATGCGATCGGATTATTCAACGCGTTTCTTGATGACGCTTCGGTGCGCATTGTCGGCGTCGAACCCGCCGGCGAAGGCGTCGATGTGCCGGGTCGTCACGCGGCCACGATGACGCGCGGTGTCGTTGGCGAAATCCAGGGCTTCAAGTGCTATGTTTTGTTGGACGACGACGGCGAGCCATCCGCGGTCCACTCCATCGCATCCGGCCTCGACTATCCTGGCGTCGGCCCGCAGCATTCCAACATGAAAGATATGGGCATCGCGTCGTATGAGTGTGCGACGGATGCCGAGTGTCTCGATGCGTTCCTCGCCTTGTCACGCCTGGAAGGAATCATCCCGGCATTGGAGTCGGCGCATGCGGTTGCATACGCGATGCGCGAAGCTGCTCGATTGCCGGCGACTTCGGCGATCCTCGTGAACTTGTCGGGTCGTGGTGATAAGGACATTGATTTTGTGCTGACGAAGCTCGGCGACAAGCTCTAATTTTGCGGGGTATCACAATTGTGGCGTTTTGCCACAGTTGTGACAGTGCGCGAAAACGAATGTGGCGGAGTCGTCAGGGGCCCGCCATATTTTGTGGTGTTACAAAGTGCTGCATTCGTAACCGTTTCGCAACCAAAACGGTTCTTTTTGTAGCGTTTTGTAACAGCGCGATATTCCAAAGACCTCGCGCCGCGTGCCGCGCGCGTATTATTGACGCGAACAAGTGCCGGCGAATTCGTTGCGACGATCGATGAAGCCGGACAACTTGCCACGCTCGATATCAAGCTTCAGCGAGGTGCCGTCTTCAGGCTCCGACAAAATCGCCGTCCGATCGCCATCAAGCACCAACTGCGTGCCCAACGCCGCTGGAACGTTGACGAGCTGAAACGAACCGCGATCGTGATCCCACCACTTCACGAACCAACGCCACGACGACAACTCGAGATCGCCGCGAATCTCAGGAGCGACCATCTCCTCGGGAGTTCCACGATCCTGGGTCAATTGGCCGGTGCAGGAGAATTTTTGCAAATGATGCCCGTTGTAAAACGCCGTCACCGCATACACAAACGCCACAAACAAAACCGCCTTAGCCACACTCCACATCCGCTCGCTCCTTGAATGGATTTTCCCGTTAGCGTATCACCCAAAAGCGTCGAATGCGGTTTTCAGAATCAACGCGCTGACGACCACCAAAAACGCCACTCGCACGAACCCGCTGCCGTGCTTCAACGCAAGGTGTGTGCCCACAAACGAGCCCGCAATATTCGCCACGCCCATCATCAATCCGATTTTCCACCAGATGTGACCCTTCGCCGCCAGCAACAAAATCGCCGCAATATTCGTCGCGACGTTGAGCACTTTCGCGCTCGCCGACGCATGCAGGAAGTCATAGCCGAGCAATCTCACGAACAGGAAGATCAGGAAGCTCCCTGTCCCCGGTCCAAAAATCCCGTCATACACCCCCAACACCACCGCAATCACTGCCGCCACGGCGACTTCATGTTTGCCTGCGAACTTCGGCGCGTGATGATGTCCGAGTTGCTTGTTGGTGAGCATGTAGATGAGCACCGCCGCGAGGATGAAGGGCAGCGCCTTGCGTAACGCGTCCGGATTGATCATCGTGAGCGCCTGCGCACCCGCAAGACTTCCGACGAACGCCGCCGCCGCTGCAACGAGCAATACTCGCCACTTGAGATCGACACGCCGCGCATATCTATACGTGGCGGCCATGGTGCCCCAGACGCTGGCGGTTTTGTTCGTGCCGATTAACGTCGCTGGTGCCGCATTCGGAAACGCCGCAAACAACGCCGGCAACAAAACGAGCCCGCCACCTCCGACCACCGCATCAATGAGACCGGCGCCGAAGCTGGCGAGCATGACAAAAATCTGTTCCATCGTGCGACTATACAATTATGATCCACACCATCGCCAACATCGCGACAGCGATTGTCGCCGCCGGATTAATTTGGGGACTCGTCGCGGATAATTTTCATGTGAAGATTTTTTTCCTGACATGCATCATCGTCGCAGGACTTTACGGCGCGGCAACGGCGAGCAAAAAAATCCTCTACATCCAAGCGCTCCCGGCCCTCATCGCGCTCGTGTTATTGCACATCCGATAAAACCAAAACCAGCGCCACCCATAGCGTACACCCCAACCTTGCGACAGATAACGCTGGCCCACCCGCATTAGCGGCGGATGTTAGGTGCGATCGGCAGGATCCCGCGGATCGCGTTGAGGACGGCCGCCCCCGCGGCGCGTGCGCTCCATGTCGTGCTTGAGACGATCGACTTCATCGAAGTACGCAGCGGATTTTTCACCAGAACGCATCATGCGAACGTTCTTCGACAAATCACCAAACGCATCACGCGCGCCACGCCCACTTTTGTCAAAAGCCATCCGATGACTTTCGCGGAAGCCCATGCGTTCGGCATCCAGGAACGCGCCAAGATCCGCCGCGAGAAATACGAATTCCCAACCGAGTTCCGTGCGTGCGTCGATCAGACGCTTGATGTCTTGGTGGCGGAAGCGTTGGCTATGATTCTCCTGCCCATCCGTCACGACCACGACGAGGATCTTCGCGGGCCTTTCGCCATCTCCAAGGCGCGCCAACGTTGCATCAAGTTCCTCGATGTTCATCCCGACCGCATCGAGCAACGGCGTCATGCCACGCGGCACGAACGTCTTCCGCGTCAGCTCCGGCACCGTCGGCAAAAGCTGGAAATTGTAAATCTTCTCGTACGGATCCTGGCTATCAAACTGCACCAGACTCAGCGTCGCCTTCCCCGGCGCTGCGCGTTGTTCCGACAAAAACCCATTAAACCCACCAATCACATCGTCTGCGATTGACGCCATCGAACCGGACCGGTCCAAAACCACGCTCACATGCGTGTACCCCGCGGCCTGAGCCGCACCTGCAGGCATAGCGTTGCCGCTCGCCGCACTACCGACGTTATCCGTCATCTTCTACTCCCTTGGCCCACGTATCGAGCGAGCCGCTTTACCCACGCCGGTCAGTGGCGCGTATTCGTAGTTTGGCGTGACGGATTCTCCCTGGGCGAGATTTCCCGATTTTTGTTTGGACGAAGTTGGAAATTGTTTTTAGGCACGTTTTCAAAGGTTGAATCTGTGTCCATGGACGCAAGTTCAACCTTTGAAAAGCTGCTCAGGAACATTCAACGACAATTTCCATCGATCACTCAGATTGCTGGAATACGTCCGGGCGGCATCAAGTCGCATCGAACCTCCGCGTTGCAAAGCGTCGACCCAGTCATCCGGTGCACGTTCAACGATACCCAAGCGCTCGAGCAAAAAACCGATCCGCGCCTTGTCAGCCAATGTCCCATCGCGATCCAGCCGCGAGATGATCGAATCAACGTCACTCCTATCACATCGTCGGAATGCCTCAAGAACGACAGACCACCCACCGCACTTCGAAGGCTCCCGTGTCATGTCTATAAAAGTCTCGGCGCGACTGGTGACAGACTCGTTGTAATCAGTCCAACCACAATCAAGTCGCGCATCGCGCACACGCACCCATTGAAACCCCGATAGCCGCCAAGGACTGACCTCTCGCATCATCGGCATATCCTTCCACGGCAAACCGTGACGTTCCGACTCTTTCATCGCAAGCTCGCGCCAAATGGGGCGTGGTGGAGATTTTGTGTATATAAAAGGCGCATCCCAATCCGCAAGTTTGTGAATATGCATCGCGGTCCCGAAGGCGAAGCATCCAAACGGATCGATCTGTGAAATGAACTCACGTGGCTCAACGTACGGGTGGAATGCGAGAAACATTCCGTTCGCCCCATCGATTCGATACAGCAGGTCGGCTTCAAGCAAGCGCTCGCGAAACTTCCGGAACTCGCGGTAGTTGAGCTCCAACAGGTTACCTTGCCAGAGCTTATACATGTCCCAGTTCCAGCAGCGCACCATCGTCACGAATGCAGCTGCCAACTCCCAGGTCGCGATGACAGTTCGTTTTCGATGCCAACAAAAATATTCCACCAACGTCCGCTCGAGCGCCTCCTCGATACTGATCGCAGGTGCACGCTCTGCAAAGTGATGCAATATCGGCGCCTGCGATGCCGCAGAGTGCATTCCAAAGGGGCGGCGAAAGGTTGAATCTGTGTCCATTGACACATGTTCAACCTTTGAAAACTCACTAAAAACGATCTTCCCCGCCGCGCGCGACGGATGCGCCGCTCACGCCGACGAATGGTACGCGCCGCGCCGCGTCAGCGGCTAGGACCCGAGTTCGAGTTCCTCGGCGAGCTCACCGTCCGTCAAGTAATCGGCGCGATCAACCATTTCGGGATCGAGATGCAGAAATCCGTGATACTCTCCGTCATCCAACACCCCGACGAGGAATGCGCCATCCTGCGACCCTTCCCCTCCTTTCTCGACACGTGTTGCAAACGTCAGCATGGCTGCCCGCGCACGCTCCTCCAACCGCAACCGACGCTCCTTGTATGTGTCCAACTCATCAAATGGAATCAAATATCCATCGACTTCAACAAACCGCACATCTTCTTGCTTCATGGAACGCGACCTCGGCTGATTGGGAACAATTTTATTTTGCGAGTGGCGACGTAAGAATTTCGTTTGGCGAAAATTAAATTCTTCTAGGCGGGCACCGCGAGCCCACGTTGCACGGCGGGACGTGCAAGGAATGCCTGCAAGACGCGATCGACTTCCTTGAACTGCGAGTAATCCACCAGCTCGCCAGCTTCATACCACCCGACAAAATTCCGCACCCACGGAAACACCGCGATGTCCGCGATGGAATATTCGTCGACGATCCACTCACGGCCGACGAGATGTTTGTCGAGCACACGCAACAACCGAGCCGACTCATCCACATAACGCTGCAGCGGACGCTTGTCTTCAAATTCGCGACCGGCGTACTTATGGAAAAACCCAACCTGCCCCATCATCGGCCCCAACCCACCGACTTGCCACGAGAGCCATTGCAACACTTCGTAACGTTGAGCGCCGTCGCGCGGGAGCAGCTTGCCGGTTTTGTCCGCGAGGTATTGCAAGATCGCGCCGGTCTCCCACAATCCAAAAGGTTCATCACCTGGACCGTGCGGGTCGATGATGGCGGGAATCTTGTTATTCGGATTGAGACTCAGAAATTCCGGCGTCAATTGATCGCCCGTCGTGATGTCAACCTTATGCGCTTCGTAACGCAGGCCAAGTTCCTCGAGTGCGATCGACACTTTGACACCGTTCGGCGTCGCGAGTGAATAAAGTTGAATGACATCCGGCTGCGTGGCCGGCCAGCGATCCTGAATTTGCATGGTGTTCCGTGAGCGTTGTCGTGTGAATTAAGTTTGCCTCAAGTGCGCGAGAACTTCACCCTTGATGCACGCGATCCAGTCGCCACGCGTGTCGATGAGATGCCCGCCGGTGAATAATGAGAAGGCGGGCAAGGTGATGGTGTTTTGTTTAATTGCAAAAACCGGCCATCTCCCATCGATCCCCGGCACTTTGACCACGGGATGTATGTGGCCGTTGATCTGCGGCAAGTCGCCGTGTGCGTCGTGTGCGAATGTGATGCCGTCAATGACGAGCGTGTCATGCGCTTCGACTTGCAGTGATGCGTGGTCGAGATGTCGGTCGTGGTTACCGAGGATCACATGCATCGCAACGTTACGTTGTTCGCGGCGGAATGTTTGCCAACGCTCAAGCCAGTTCGGCTTCGTCCGTGCGGCGTGAATGATGTCGCCAACGATGATGAGTTGCCTCGCGTTGTGCGCCTTGAGTAACGTCGTGAGTCTGTCGAGATCTTTGAGCGTGCCGCCGCTTGGTATGGCGATGCCCGCCGCGCGGAAGATGTCGCCCTTACCCAGGTGCAAGTCGGAGATGATGAGCGTGTCGTTGGCGGGCCATAATAATGCACGCTCGGCGAGTGCGATGAACTCGTGTCCGTTGAACTGTATTGGAACGCTAGACGGCATAGCGTTGCTCCAATTGCTGAGCCGCGCGTTGCACACGATCCTTCCACGCTTCGGAACTCAAAGTGCCGCGGGCCATTTCGGCCCACAGCGGGAAGGAAAGCGGAGTGAGGCGCTCGGGGGTTTTCCAGTCTATTTTTTGGTGGGTGATTTGATCAAGCAAATCACGCAAACCGCTGAAACCGAGTTGCGTTTCCAGAACTTCACGCCGCGCCTGCGCCAACAAAATATGCTGCGGATCGTACCGTTCCAGCACGTCGAAGAGGAGTCCGCCGGATGCTTGCAGTTGCCGCATGTTGCGCTGTTGCTTGCCGGGCATGTTCGGCGGCAAAAGTCCGGCGACGCGTGCTACTTCGCGGAATTGCCTGCGCGCAAGTTCGGAGAGATTGACGCTTGCCTCGAGGTCTTCGAGTAAGTTTAGTGGATCCAGCAGTTCGCGCAGTAATTTCGGCGTCATTTTTGCGTTGCCTTGCGCACGAAGCACGAGACCGTAGTCGTTGCAGGCGAACGTAATCGTGTTCGGTGCGTGACGGCTCCAACGCAACGCGATCAACGCAGCGAGTCCTTCGTGCACGGAACGTCCTGCGAACGGATAAAAAAACAGTTGCCACCCTTCCCTCGTCTTGATCCACTCTGCAAGTAAGGTGCCTTCGGTGGGTAGCGCACTCACTCGTGACTGCAATTCGAGCAACGGTCGCAAGCGTTTCATTTCAGGTGAATCGATTTCACCGGCGAGCGCCTTGCGAACCCAAGTTGCCAGCGCCGTGGAGAGTGGCATGCGTCCACCTTGCCAGCGAGGGACGGTGCCGGAGATGTTTTTGGCGAGCCTTACGAAAGCCGTCATGTCGCGAACTTGCACGAGTTCAAGCGCCTTGCCTGCAAAGTGAAAAACATCGCGCGGCTTCAAGCGGGTAATGAACTGTTCTTCAACACTACCGAGCGTGCCGCCCTTCGCATACTTCACCAGCATCGCGCCGTCGCTGGTGATCGTGCCAATCGAAAGGCGGTGACGGAAGGCAATGCGTCGGTCGTTGACGCGGTAAATACCATCGTTGTCCAATGTGACGCGGCGATACTCGGGATAATGCTCGAGCGCCTCGCCGCCCTGGACAATGAACTTCAACACGGCTTCCCATTGCGCTTTGGTGAGATGCCGGAATGCATGCGTTTTTTTGACTTGTTCAAAAAGTCCGTCCGATTCGAATCCCCCACCCAACGCCCTTGTCACGCAATGTTGCGCAAGGACATCCAACGTCAGCGTCAGCGGAACGCGCGGTTCGATCGCATGATGCTTCAACGCTTCGCGTGCCGCCGCAAACTCCGCAAGTTCCAATGCGTGCGTTGGCGCGCTCAGCAAAACACCCGTTTCACCGGGCTGATGTTTCGCGCGCCCCGCCCGTTGCAGCAGGCGTGAGAGACCTTTCGGGCTACCAACTTGAAAGACTTGATCGACTTCGGGGAAATCAACACCCAAATCGAGACTGGAGGTTGATACGACGCAGCGGATTTGGCCGTCGCGGACGCCTTTCTCCACGGATTGCCTGACGCCCATCGACAACGAACCATGATGCAACGCCAATGTCTCCGGATCGTCCATCCACGTCGTGCTCAACGCGCGATGCCACAGTTCGGCTTGCGCACGGGTGTTACAAAAAATAATGCTCGTCCTCGCCTTCCCCAACTCTTTCGTCACGCGTGCAAGTTGACTCAAGCCAAGATGTCCGGCCCATGGAAAGCGCTCGCCGTGTTCCGGAAGCAACGTGGTGATTTTCACGGGACGCGGCTTCGCGTCACCGATGAGGACTGCGTGCGGGTTCTCCGGAATGAGGACGTCACGCGCCTGTTCCGGATTACCAATCGTTGCGGATAGGCCCCACGTTTTCGCTTGCGCGGCAATCTCACGCACACGCGCGAGGCTCAGCTGCAACAAAACGCCGCGCTTGTTATCCAGCAACTCGTGCCACTCATCCACGATGATCGATGAAACGTTTGCGAATGTCCTTTCCGAATCGGCGTAAGACAGTTCGAGTTCCAGCGACTCGGGCGTTATGACGATGATCTCGGCTTTGCCTTGCCTGGCTAGCCGTCGGTCACGCGAAGAACCGTCACCCGTTCGCATCGCAACCGTCCAGTTCAAGCCCAGAGCTTTGACGGGCTCTTCAATGGCGCGCACAGTGTCCGTTGCCAATGCACGCAAGGGCGTGATCCAGAGAATCTTCAACGCCGCACCTTTCGACGAGGCCTCTTCTGCCGCACGCAGCAGCGCGCCACCGAGGACAGCCAATGTTTTGCCTGAGCCTGTTGGCGTCAGTACGAGACCTTCCATTCCGTCGCGCTGATGTTTCCAAACGTCACGCTGAAACTTCGCGGGCTTCCACCCCTTTCTTGCGAACCATTGCCTCAGGGGCTTTTCCCAATTGGCTTGCGAGACACGCGTCGTCATGTCGCCATCGCCTGCAACGTGCTCAAGCGGTCGGCTTCGCTCGCAGGCTTGTCTTCGCGCCATCGCAGAATCCGCGGGAACCGCACCGCAATGCCGGACTTGTGACGCTTTGAAATGTTCACGCCTTCAAACGCAATTTCAAACACTTTCTCCGCCTTCACCGCCCTGACCGGCCCGAACCGTTCAGTCGTGTTGGCACGGATCCATTTGTCGAGTTTCAGAATCTCCTTGTCGGTCAGTCCCGAATATGCCTTCGCCACAGGCACCAACACGTTTTCCTCATTCCAGACCGCGAAGGTGTAATCGGTGTACAACGCACTGCGCCGTCCGTGACCGGCTTGTGCGTAGATCAAGACGGCATCGATGGTCATCGGATCAACTTTCCATTTCCACCAGTCGCCACGCTTGCGTCCGAACGAGTACGCAGACGATCGGCGCTTGAGCATCAAACCTTCCACGCCGATTTCGCGTGCAGTCTCGCGCAGCGCAGCAGCCTCCTCCCACGAAGAAGGTTTCAGCTCGCGCGACACCTGAAAAAAGTCACTCGCCGTCCGGTCCATCACCTCAATCAATTTCGCGCGTCGCTCGCTCAGCGGTCGCTGGCGCCAGTCTTCACCGTCAATCTCCAGCAAGTCGTACGCGATCAAGCGCACCGGTGTTTCCTCGCGCATTTTCGCGCTCGGTTTCAACCGCTGTATCCGCGTCTGCAATTTCGAAAATGCTTCGGGGACATCGGGCGATCGGTCGAGATGCCAGGCGACAAGTTCTCCGTCCAGGACGACGTCGTGCGGCAACAAAGCCGCGGCCTCTTCCAGCTCGGGGAATCGCCCATCCAGCCTTTCCTCACCGCGCGACCACAACACCGTTGTCTCCCCTCGGCGAATCAGCTGCAAGCGGATCCCGTCCCACTTCCATTCGAACAACCACTCTTCGATGTCGGTATCCGGAATTTTCTCCAGCGGGGACGCCAGAAAAAACGGAAACGGCAACGCATCATCCGTCGCGCTGTCTTCCTCGGCCAACAGTCCGATGATGAACGATTCGGTTGGCTGCCACTTTCCAATCATCCGCTGCGCAATGCGTGCAGGTTCGATGCCGGTGAGGGTGCTGAGTGCTTTTTGGACGAGACCTTGTGAGACACCAACGCGCAACGCGCCGGTCAGCAGTTTGTTGAACACGAACCGTTCCTGCAGGGGCAACTCGCGCCAGGCTGTCATGACCATGTCCTTACGCACTTCGGCGTCCTGATTCGCAACCGCCAAAATCCGTTCTTCAATCCAACTCGCCAGCGATGCATCATCACCGCCGCTACCTTCAACGGATGGCATCAACAACGCAAGCGTCTCTGCGAGATCGCCAACGTGATGGTAACTGTCTTCGACAAGCCATGGCTCGAGTCCGCTGGCTTCGCCGATCCATTCTCGCAGTTCGGCGGTGGTGGCAATTTTGGTCCGCGAGCTCCCGACCTTTCCGCCACGCAGCAGGTACAGCGCCCATGCCATGTCCTTCGGCGATGCATTGCACAGATACTCGACGAGCGCATCCCGTTTGTCGTTCGTCGCGGTACTGCGGTCCAGACGTTGGAAGAGATCGGCGAATTTTTTCACTCATCCACCTCGCCGAACGAAGTGGTGAACGTACCAACATTCACACCCTTTGCCGAAAGATGCTTCACCAACGCATCCGTGTTGCCATGTGTAGCGATGACGCGTTTCGCCTTTGTTTCCGCAATCGTCGTGAGCAGGTCATTCCAGTCGGCGTGATCCGAGACGACGAAGCCGCGATCGTAATTGCGGCGACGGCGGTTTCCGCGCACCTGCATCCACCCTGATGCGAATCCGTGCTGTGCCTTTCCAAACCGTCGCAACCATGTCGTTCCCGCCGCCGATGGCGGTGCGAGGATGAGCTTTCCGGCGAACGAAAAATCGTTCACCTGATCAGCCACCCGTTCCGTTTCAATCAGACCGATGCCCGCCTCACGGTAGATCGCAACGCCAGCATCCATCGCACCATGCAGGTACACCGGACCGTTTGCGAATGGCTTGAGCTCCGCAAGTATCCGTTGCGCCTTGCCGAGCGCATACGCGTAAAGGATCGCGGCTTCACCACGCACTTCACACTCTGCACGCCACGCCTCAATGTCTCCCGCGACATCGGCCGTCAATGGCCAGTGATAGATCGGCAATCCAAACGTCGCTTCGGTAATGAAGGTATCGCACTCCACGACTTCAAACGGCGCGCAGGTGGGATCATGCTGCCGCTTGTAATCACCCGATGCCACCCAGACTTCGTCGCCGACTTGCACGCGCAATTGCGCGGATCCAAGGACATGACCGGCCGAATGGAACGAAATTATTGCATCGTTGAGCTGGAATTTCTCGCCATATTCCAAGGCGGTGACGTCCTGATCACCGAGACGCCACTGCAGGATGGGCTCGCATTGGCGCGTCGCGAAGTATTCGCCCATTCCCTCACGCGCGTGATCCGAATGTCCATGCGTGATGACCGCCCGTTCAACGGGCTTCCAGGGATCAATGAAAAAATCTCCCGCAGGGCAATACAAACCCTGCGGACGCAGCACAATCAAGTCGCTCATCGAATTCCGTGCGCGCTCGCGCAACGACTCACTCCGCCTCCAATTTATGCAGCAGGATTCGTGACGGTTCCATGATCCGTCATCGAATCGTGATTGTCCGTGAATGCGGACTTCGCGAGATAGATGCCCTTGCCAATCAACGTGCTTGGGCCGGACCAATATTCGGCACTGTCGACGTCGACGCGGATGAGGGTGAGGTTTGGATCGTCTTTTGATTCAAAAAACGCCTTCATCACCGGCGACCACAACTCATCTTTCTTGGCTTGGTCATCAAGTTGCGTTGCACGGCCACTCGCCGAAACATACTTGCTGCCAGACTCATCCATGAAAGCTACGTTGACTTCCGGATGCGCATTGATCTCCGCGATGCAATCGCTGTGACGCTCCGCGGAGAACCAGAGTTCACCATTGAAGTCGCCATCGCCCAGCGGCGACATTGGACGCGAGACGTGCTTGTCGCCATCGCGCATCGTGACGAGCATTGCGGTGTGGAATGATTTGATCAGCTTCGCGAGTTCCGCGTTGCATTCTTCCTGAGTCTTGATGTCATCGGACATGGGTTTTCTCCATTGAATTATTCTTGTTCTACGAGTATCAACGCCACGTCGTTGCAGCGCCGTGAAACTTTGCAAAGGTGATTGGCCAACCATTCAGCAGCGTTTACAAAAATTCACGCGCCAGTCCGAGTTCCTTTCTTACACTGAAGTTTGTTTGAAGTTCGAGACCGCACCATGAAGCGAACATTGTTGATGACTACATTACTCTCGGCGATTGCGCTGTCCGCATGTCAAAAGGAAAACGCTACCTCGCCGGAAGTGACCGCGACGCCAACTCAGTCCGAGCAGGCAACACCCATTGAACCAGCGCCGCGCGTCGACTCGCATGTCACGGAAGCGATTACTGCGATTGGTACAGCGACGGTGATGCGGCAATCGGATCGCAAGGATGAAGATGGCAAGTCCATTGAACCTTTCACGGGTGCACGTGTGATTTTCTCGACGACCAAAAGCGGTCCGAAAAATGGCGCCAACATTTTCATGTGGCCACTACGTAACTCACCGCAACCGATGAACGTCAAAGTGTCCAACGTTGAATCGCATGAGGCATGCAATGGTTCAAACGACAAAATGTTCGCCATGACCGGAGCGCCGGAAAGTACGGCGGAGATTTTGGCAGCGAAACCGGATGCCGGAAAGTCCGCAGAATTTCCATTTGAAATGGCATACGTCATTCCATCGCAACCGAAAGCGAAGCTGGTGCAACCACCGGATGCATTACCACCTGGCATCACCATTGCGACCGTGAAGTTCGCGCTCGACTTGAATGATGACGGTCACGCGGACGCGTTGTATGTGACATCGGATTGCGACAGTGGCGGTGCGGTGACCAAGGATACCGGCGGGACGTGCACAGCGTCGTATCTGATGAAGGAAAGCAAATGGGTGTTGCTGGATTCAACATCACCTTGCTGACAACGAAAAACCCGCCTCAATGCGAGACGGGTTTTTTTTCATCAGCGAGTCCTTAGTTCGCCGGTTTGTTTTGGAACTTCACCGGAGCACGTTTCGCCTCCTGGATGTTCGCGCCGGAACCGTTGATGCGGTTCTCGACTTGCTCGATGATTTCCGGAGTGCACGATCCTTCGATGAAGTCTGCGCGTTGCATTTCGCCGTTCTTGAGGTCGACAAAAATACTCTCCGCATCCCCGGTGTTCCGGTTACTGCTCGTGATCAAGCGGCTCTTCGCTGGCAGTGACTTGCTGTCTGCCTTTATGCCGTGCGTGGTTGGACGCAATCCGCAGTAGCTGTACTTACCGTCGACGTCGGTGATGAAGTACGTACCGTCTTCCATGTACAACCGGACGCCCGGAATTCCAAGTTCACCCTTGTCCTTCACGGAGTTCCAGTTACAGTCGACGAACACTTGTCCGACTACGCAACCGTCGTTGGTGAAGACTCCACCTTCGACGCGGACCTTCCATTCGCTCTCATTCGAACAGACACCCGGCACCGTGCTCTTCGGACATTCAAAGTGGACTCGGTTAATGCCGTCGCCTTCGGATGCACCGACGCCAACCCGCACGCGGTAGATGACCATCGCGGTTGCACCCGGTGCCAACGTATCCAACGTCACGTTGATCACTGGACCTGGCGCACCGGCGATGCTGACCATCTTCGCACCCTGCACTACCGTGACGTTGTCGACCAGCAGGAAGCCTGCAGGCAAACGGTCCACCATGACGGCTGGTGCTGCTGCAACTTGTCCCGTGTTCTTCACTGTCACGGTGTAAGTGACGATGTCACCGACTTCCGCGATGTTGGTGGAGCCACGTTTTTGCACAAACAATTGCGCCGCTGCCTTCGGATAGACAATGGTGATGAGCGCCGTGTTCGAAGTCAGACCCGACTTGTCCTTGATGTTGTAAGGAATTGGCGTTGGATCACCGGTGAACGATGCGAGTGGTACGAACGTGGCATCGCCGTTGTTCGAGATGTTCCATTGACCTTCATCGGTTACCGTCAGTTCGTCCATGTCGCCGTCATTGTCGGTGTCACGGCCCTTCGCCTTTCCGTACGCAAAACCGGTCGGCTGCGGCGTATTGCCGCCACCACTTGGCGCGCTGTCGAGCAAGATGTTGATCGTGCTTACATCAAGATCACCGTCCGGATCGTAGTCGTTCGCGCTTGCAGACAAGGTCACTGTTTGACCGACATTGTCAGCTCGTTTGAAGTCGTCGACTGCGACTGGTGGGTTTTGCTTCAGTGGCGTCACTTCCGTGCAAAGTTCCTTCGCATCACACGTCATGGCTTCCGGTGGGACAACAACGTTGCTGATTGTCTTCGTTCCAGGCGTAGGCTGTGCAACGACCTTCACGCGGAAGAGCAAAGTCGTGCTGCCGTAGCCAGGCACCGTGACGATCGCCTTGTTGCCGCACTTCGTGCCTGCAACCGCATTCACTGCGCATGTGAAGTCATCGCTATCCTGTGCGGTGGTTTGCGCAGGTACCGACTCCATGATGGCGCCAACCGGGATCAGCGCACTTGTGCCACTCGAGTTCGAGATGGTGAGTGCGTAGACCAAGATGCCATTCGGAGTGGCTTCGGGTCCGCCGGATTGCAGTGTTTTGGCAATTGACATGCGAGGCTGCTCAACTGGCGTCACGACACAGTGATCGCTCGTTGAATTTTCATCGCACACAACCGGTGGCGTTTCCAGCGTATCGGTCACCACGTTGTTGATCGTCGCGACACCTGCCGGAATTGGCGATGCAGCCTTGACCGTGAACAGGAACGACATCGTACCGCCGCTGCCTGCAATTGGACTCACCACCGTGATGACGCATTTCTTCGGCGGTGCATCACCGGCCTTGCAGTCGGTCGTCACCTTGTCGTCGACGCTGACGAACGTGGTGTGCATTGGCAAAACATCATAGAACTGCACGTTGCTCGCCGATGCGCCACCGCTGTTTTTGACAGTGATTGTGTACGTCAATGTTTCACCCGCTTCGACGGTGCCTGGTTTGCTACCGGACTCCGCCGTGAGTTTCTTCGACGTCGTGATCAATGCAGGTTGCACCGGTGTTTCAACACAGTGGTTCGTGTCAGTCGGTACGCAATCGCCCGGAGGTGTTGCATCGTTCGTCACAAGGTTACTGATCTTCGTCACGCCTGCAGGAATTGGATCGTTGACCTTGACCGCAACGGTGACTTGTTGCGATGCGCCGCCCGCGATCGGATCCTTCAACGTGATGAGGCAGTCTTGCTGGCCACTGGTTCCAACCGTGCAATTCGCGAACGAGATGTTCGTGCCCGTGATGCTGAGCAGCGTCGTGTTCGCAGGAACGACTTCATGGAACGTGTGGTTGATCGCACTCGCCTTGCCTGCCGCGTTGCTTGCAGTGATCGTGTACGTCAGCGTTTCACCAGGCTGGGCAAAACCATCCGCCGTCGCCCCAGTTTCCACTGGCTTGGCCTTCACCACCGTGACTTCAGGTGATTGCACCGGTGTTTCGACGCAGTGATTGGTGTCGCTTGGTACGCAGTCACCCGGAGGCGCACTCGTATCCGTCACGAGGTTGCTGATCTTCGTCACGCCCGCAGGAATTGGATCGTTGACCTTCACTGCAACGGTGAGTTGTTGCGAAGCTCCGCCAGCGATCGAGTCCTTCAACGTAATCAAGCAGTCCTGTGTGCCGCTCGTTCCGACGGTGCAATTTTCGAAGGCAATGTTCGTACCCGTGATGGATTGCAGTGTCGTGTTTGCAGGAATCACTTCATGGAACTGATGATTCACAGCCGACGCAACACCCGTCGCGTTACTGATCGTGACGGTGTACGTCAGTGTTTCTCCAGGCTGGGCAAAACCATCCGCCGTCGCCCCAGTCTCCACTGGCTTGTCTTTCTTCACCGTAACGTTCGGTTGTCCCACTGGCGTTTCTACGCAGTGATTCGTGTCGCTCGGTACGCAGTCACCCGGAGGTGCACTCGTATCGCTCACGAGGTTGCTGATTTTAGTAACGCCTGCCGGAATCGGATCGTTCACCATCACCGCGACTTGCAACGTTTGCTGCGCGCCACCGGCGATTGGATCCTTCAGCGTGATCAAGCAATCTTGCGTGCCGCTTGTTCCCACGGTGCAGTTCGCGAACGAGATGTTCGTACCCGTGATCGACTGCAGCGTTGTATTCGCTGGAATCACTTCGTGGAATTGATGGTTGATCGCGCTTGCCGTACCCGCTGCGTTGCTCACCGTCACGGTGTACGTCAGCAGCTCGCCAGGTTGTGCGATGCCATCGGCCGTTTTGCCAGTTTCAACAGGCTTATCTTTCTTGACCGTAACAACCGGTGCACCGACAGGTGTTTCGACGCAGTGGTTGGTATCGCTTGGTACGCAATCGCCAGGCGGATTGATGTTGTCCGTGACCAAGTTGCTGATCTTCGTGACGCCCGCAGGGATTGGATCGTTGACCTTCACCGCTACTTGAATGACTTGCGATGCACCACCTGCGATCGAGTCGCGCAAGGTGATGATGCAATCCTGCGTGCCGCTTGTGCCGACGGTGCAGTTTTCGAAGGCAATGTTCGTGCCCGTGATGGATAGCAGTGTCGTGTTCGCAGGAATCACTTCATGGAACTGATGATTCACTGCAGAAGCAACACCCGTGGCGTTACTGATCGTCACCGCATAAGTCAGCGTTTCACCCGGTTGTGCGATGCCGTCAGCAGTCGCACCTGTTTCGACCGGCTTGTCCTTCTTCACCGTGACTTGTGGTTGCCCGACTGGCGTTTCAACACAGTGGTTCGTGTCGGATGGGACGCAGTCGCCCGGTGGGTTGGCGTCGTCGGTGACGAGGTTGCTGATTTTGGTGACGCCTGCAGGGATCGGATCGTTCACCATCACTGCAACTTGGATGACTTGCGATGCGCCACCTGCAATTGGATCTTGCAGCGTAATCAAGCAGTCGGCAGAGCCAACCGTTCCTGCAACGCAGTTCGGGCTGACGGTGATGTTCGTGCCGGTGATGCTAACCAACGTGGTGTCGGCAGGAATCACTTCATGGAACTGATGGTTGATCGCCGATGCCTTTCCGGCAGCGTTGCTGACCGTCACTGCATAGGTGAGCGTTTCGCCGGGTTGTGCGAGACCGTCGGCCGTTTTGCCAGTTTCCACTGGCTTGTCTTTCTTGACCGTAACCAACGGTGCTTGGACTGGCGTCTCAACACAGTGGTTGGTGTCGCTTGGTACGCAATCACCAGGCGGATTGATATTGTCAGTGACGAGGTTGCTGATCTTCGTGACACCGGCTGGGATCGGATCGTTGACCTTCACGGCAACTTGCAACGATTGCGATGCACCGCCGGCAATTTCGTCATTCAACGTAATGACGCAATCAGCTGGACCTGCAGTTCCTGCAACGCAATTCGGGCTCACGGTAATGTTCGTACCCGTGATGCTGACGAGCGTGGTGTTGGCAGGAAGCACTTCATGGAACTGATGACCAATCACGCTTGCCTTACCCACGGCGTTGCTTGCCGTAACGGTATACGTCAACGTTTCACCAGGCTGGGCAAAACCATCCGCAGTCCCGCCAGTTTCCACTGGTGTGGATTTTTTGACGGTGACTTCAGGACCTGCCACTGGCGTTTCAACGCAGTGATTCGTATCCGTTGGCACGCAATCGCCAGGAGGATTGATGTTATCCGTAACGAGGTTACTGATCTTGGTGACGCCTGCAGGGATTGGATCATTCACCAGCACTGCAACTTGCAGCACTTGCGATGCACCGCCAGCAATGGAGTCATGCAAGGTGATCACGCAGTCCTGCGTGCCGCTCGTTCCAACCGTGCAGTTCGCGAACGAAATATTCGTGCCCGTGATCGATTGCAACGTGGTATTCGCAGGAATGATTTCATGGAACTGGTGATTGATTGCCGACGCAACGCCGGTTGCGTTACTGATCGTCACCGCGTAAGTCAGCAGCTCGCCAGGTTGCGCGATGCCGTCGGCGGTCTTGCCGGTTTCAACTGGCGTTGCCTTCTTCACGGTGACTTGCGGTTGACCCACCGGTGTTTCGACGCAGTGGTTCGTGTCGCTCGGTACGCAGTCACCTGGAGGTGTTGCGTCGTCGGTGACGAGGTTGCTGATCTTCGTGACGCCAGCTGGGATTGGATCGTTGACCATCACGGCAACTTGCAGCACTTGTGATGCGCCACCTGCAATTGGATCTTGCAGCGTGATCAAGCAGTCGGCCGAGCCAATCGTTCCTGCAACGCAGTTCGGGCTGACGGTGATGTTGGTACCGGTGATGCTAACCAGCGTGGTGTTGGCAGGAATCACTTCGTGGAACTGGTGATTGACTGCGGATGCCTTGCCAGCGGCGTTGCTCACCGTCACGGCGTACGTCAATGTTTCACCAGGTTGAGCGATGCCATCGGCAGTCTTGCCGGTTTCAACTGGCGTTGCCTTTTTGACGGTGACAACTGGATCGCCGACCGGAATCTCAACGCAGTGATTGGTATCGCTTGGTACGCAGTCACCCGGTGGGTTGGCGTCGTCGGTGACGAGGTTGCTGATTTTGGTAACGCCTGCAGGGATCGGATCGTTCACCATCACTGCAACTTGGATGACTTGCGATGCGCCACCTGCAATGGAGTCGTGCAAGGTGATCAAGCAATCCTGTGTGCCGCTGGTGCCGACGGTGCAGTTCGCGAACGAAATGTTCGTACCCGTAATGCTGACGAGTGTCGTGTTCGCAGGAACCACTTCATGGAACTGATGATTCACTGCAGATGCAACACCTGTCGCGTTACTGATGGTCACTGCATACGTCAGCGTTTCACCAGGCTGTGCAATGCCGTCCGCGGTCTTGCCGGTTTCGACTGGCTTGTCTTTTTTGACGGTGACCTTCGGTTGTCCAACAGGTGTCTCGACGCAGTGGTTGGTGTCACTCGGTACGCAATCACCTGGTGGTGTGACGTCATCGGTGACGAGGTTGCTGATCTTGGTCACGCCTGCTGGAATCGGATCATTCACCATCACTGCAACTTGCAGCACTTGCGATGCACCGCCTGCGAGCGAGTCATTCAACGTGATCAAGCAATCCGCAGAACCAACCGTTCCTGCAACGCAGTTCGAACTGACGGTGATGTTCGTGCCCGTAATGCTGACCAACGTGGTGTTGGCAGGAATCACTTCATGGAATTGGTGATTGATCTTGGATGCCTTACCGGCAGCGTTGCTGATCGTGACGGCGTACGTCAAAGTTTCGCCAGGTTGCGCGATGCCGTCGGCGGTCTTGCCGGTTTCAACTGGCGCTGCCTTCTTGACGGTGACCAGTGGAGCCTGCACGGGTGTTTCGACACAGTGATTCGTGTCGCTTGGTACGCAATCGCCAGGCGGATTGATATTGTCAGTCACGAGATTGCTGATCTTCGAAACGCCTGCAGGAATCGGATCATTCACCATGACCGCGACTTGCAGCGTTTGCGATGCACCACCTGCAATTGGATCGTGCAGTGTGATCACGCAGTCTGCTGGACCTGCAGTATTTGCGACGCAGTTCGGGCTCACGGCGATGTTGGTGCCAGTGATGCTGACGAGTTTGGTGTTAGCAGGAATGACTTCATGGAACTGATGGTCAATCGCGCTCGCCTTGCCTGCAGCGTTACTTACGGTGACGGTGTATGTCAGCGTTTCACCAGGTTGGGCAAAACCATCCGCAGTCGCGCCAGTTTCAACTGGTGTGGATTTTTTGACGGTAACTTCAGGACCTGCGACTGGAATTTCGACGCAATGGTTCGTGTCCGTTGGGACGCAATCGCCCGGAGGTGTGTTCGTGTCGGTGACCAAGTTGCTGATCTTCGAAACGTTCGCCGGAATTGGATCGCTCACCTGCACTGTCAAAACAATCGGCGCATCATTCGTATCACCGCTACCGAGAATCGCTTCCGGTACTGTGATCAAGCAGTTTTTCGGACCGGCATCGCCTGCCGCACATCCGCTCACCGTTGCATTGGCGCTGATGCTCACGAACTTCGTATTCGCAGGCAGCACGTCGTAGAACGTGTGGTTCGATAGCGATGCACCGCCGCTGTTTGTGACCGTGATCGAGTAGCCGATGAGTTCACCGGGTTCTGCAATGTTCGCGACGGATCCGGATTCGGATGTGATCGCCTTCTTCACCGTCATGATTGGTGCGGCCAGCGGCGTGATCACGCACTGCGTGTTCGCCGTCGGACATGGCGTTGTTGGTGGCGTCGTCGTGGCGTCATTGGTGACCAGGTTATGGATGTTGGTAATGCCACTTGGAATTTGCGCGACCACCTTCGCTGCGAACATTACATCCGCGGTACCGCCGCTGCCTTGGATTGGACCAGCAACAGTGATCTTGCAGAGCTTCGCTCCGGCGTCATTTGCCACGCAATCCGTCGTTGCACCACTGATGCTGACGAATGTCGTGTTCGCTGGCAGCACGTCATAGAATTCAACGTTGCTTGCCGATCCGCCGCCGCTGTTCGTAGCAGTGATCGTATACGTCAAAGTTTCGTTTGGTTCGGCCACGCCTGTTTGCGTGCCGCTCTCCGTCGTCAAGACCTTCGTCGTTGCAATCACTGGTGCGGCGATTGGCGTGATGACGCAATGGTCCGATGCAGGAGTACATGGCGTCGTTGGCGGCATCGTCAATGCATTGTCAGTCACGAGGTTATGGATGTCCGTGATGCCGCTTGGAATTTGCGCGACCACCTTCACTGCGAAGGCCACCTCGGCCGTACCACCGCTGCCGAGGATTGGACCGGCGACAGTGATTTTGCAGAGCTTCGCTCCCGCGTCGCCCGCCACGCAATCCGTCGTCGCACCCGCGATACTCACGTACGTCGTGTTGGCGGGCAGCACGTCGTAGAACTGTACGTTCGAAGCCGCAGCACCACCACTGTTCGTGGCCGTGATCGTGTACGTCAGAGTTTCATTCGGCTCAGCGATGCCCGCCTGCGTTCCAGTCTCCGTTGTCAAAACTTTCTTGGTTGTAATCACCGGCGCGGACATCGGCGTAATGACGCAATGATCCGACGCCGTTGGGCATGGTGTCGTTGGCGGCGTGGTCAACGCATTGTCAGTGACAAGGTTGTGGATGTCCGTTACGCCATCCGGAATCTGAGCAACGACTTTCACCGCAAAGGTTACGTCTGCTGTACCACCACTGCCGAGGATTGGACCGGCGACAGTGATTTTGCAAAGTTTCGCTCCAGCATCACCGACCACACAATCCGACGTTGCACCGCTGATGCTGACGAATGTCGTGTTCGCAGGCAGCACGTCGTAGAACTCAACGTTCGATGCCGATGCACCGCCGCTGTTGGTTGCGGTAATGGTGTACGTCAATGTTTCATTTGGTTCTGCGATGCCAGGTTGCGTACCGCCAATGTCTGTCGTCAAAACCTTCTTCGTCGTGATGACAGGAGCTGCGATTGGCGTAATGACGCACTGCGCGTTCGCCGTTGGACATGGCGTCGTTGGCGGCGTCGTCAATGCATTGCTGGTCACCAAGTTGTGGATGTCCGTGAGGCCGCTCGGAATTTGCGCGACGACCTTCACCGCGAAAGTTACATCCGCGGTTCCACCACTGCCCTGGATTGGACCGGCGACAGTGATCTTGCAGAGCTTCGCTCCGGCGTCGTTTGCCACGCAATCCGTCGTTGCGCCACTGATGCTCACGAATGTCGTGTTCGCTGGCAGTACATCATAGAACTCAACGTTGCTTGCCGAAGCACCGCCGCTGTTCGTTGCCGTGATCGTATAGGTCAACGTTTCATTCGGCTCTGCAAAACCAGCCTGCGTGCCACTCTCTGTCGTCAAAACCTTCGTCGTCGCAATCACTGGAGCCGACAAAGGAGTGATCACGCAATGATCCGATGCAGGAGTACACGGTGTGGTTGGCGGCATCGTCAACGCATTGTCGGTGACCAGGTTATGGATGTCCGTGATGCCGCTTGGAATTTGCGCAACCACCTTCACTGCGAAAGTTACATCCGCGGTTCCACCACTGCCTTGGATTGGACCAGCGACGGTGATCTTGCACAATTTCGCTCCGGCATCACCCGCCACGCAATCCGTTGACGCACCCGTGATGCTCGCGAACGTCGTGTTTGCAGGCAGCACGTCGTAGAACTGCACGTTTGAAGCCGCAGCACCACCACTATTCGTTGCGGTGATCGTATACGTCAATGTCTCATTGGGTTCCGCAATGCCCGTTTGCGTTCCACTTTCAAGAGACAGGATTTTTTTGGTTGTAATAACTGGCGCAGACAACGGCGTGATCACGCAATGCGTCGAAGCTGTCGGACATGGCGTCAATGGTGGCGTAGCAGTCGTATCGTTCGTCACCAAGTTATTGATCGTCGTGGCAGTCGTTGGCAGCTGCGCAACAACCTTCACGGCAAAATCAACCGTCGCCGTCCCACCACTACCAACAACCGGACCCGCGACCGTGATCGTGCACAACTTCGCACCGGCGTCGGCGGCTACGCAATCCGTTGTTCCGCCGAGGACGCTGACGAACGTGGTGTTCGCAGGCAGCACATCATAGAATTTGAAATTCGCCGCCGAAGCACTGCCGCTGTTCGTTGCAGTCAAGCGATACGTCAAAGTTTCATTGGGCTCCGCAATACCTGCCTGCGTTCCGGATTCCGAGAACAGTATTTTGGTGACATCGATTTTGGCAGGATCAACCGGCGTCGAAACACAATGCGAGCTCGTCGTCGTTGGCGTACAGGTGCCCGGTGGTAACGACGTATCATCCGTCACGAGATTGTTGATCGCGGTGACGTCTGCAGGAATTGTTGCATCAACTTTGACGACAACTGTCGCTGTCGCCGATGCAGCACCGGCTGTTGGACCTGCAATCGTGATCGTGCATTGCTGCGTGCCCGCCGTGAGTGCCGCGCAACCCGTAAACGAAACGCCGGTACCGGTGATCGATTGCAACGTCGTGTTCGCAGGGACCACCTCATAAAACGAATAATTCGATGCAGGGCCGGAACCCGCTGCGTTCGTTGCGGTCAAGGTATAGGTCAACGTTTCGTCGGCTTCGGCGATACCGGCCTTGGTACCGGACTCCGTGGTCAACACCTTGGAGACCGTGATGACCGGCGGTTTGATCTTGTTGGTGATCTCGCATGAAGCTTCAAGATTTGCAGCGTCGAAATGCGCAGTCAATTTTCGATTCGCGTTATCCACCGTAATGAATGTTGCCGCACCACCGCCTGGCACAGTGCAAACGATTGAAGCCGTTGGATCCCAAGTTGGCAGTAATGTTTCTGTCAGGGTGACGGTGTTGCCACCCGCCGATGCGAGCGGTACGTTGATGAGTTGCGATTGACCATCAGTCAACGTAAACGTAGCAGGCGTAATCCCACCATTTGCATTCGGGTTGTCCGTGGTGCCGTTGAACGTAAAAGTATCCGTGGCACCTGCAGGATTGGTCTTCTTCGTGATCGTAAGCTTTGCGGATGGCGCGAGCCCAACGACAGACATGGTGCCCGAGCCGCACATTGCCTTATTGGACGGACCTAAATCCGATTGGGCTTCCGGATTCGCGCCGCAATCAATCGTATTCGCGTTATTTGAATAAGATGCCATGACCGGAACAAGCATGTTGCCGCTGGCATCCGTGGCCGTCGTGCAAGTAATTTTGACGTTCGTGACATCCCATTGCTCAGTGGGACCTTGACGGAAGTCACCGCAGGTGTCGCCGTCAAGCTGGGCGAATCCGCCCATGCCACCGCTTGGATTAGGCAGGACGGATGACGTCGGAGCAACAGCTACCGAACAAGTCTTGGTGGGATCCGTACTTTCCGGGTCGTTATTTTGTTCACCGACCCAGAGCGCGCCGTCGTAGCGACTGTTAGCCGTACTTGCGATAGGTGCCCGGACCGTAACCGTGATTTGCTCGCCAGGGAAGCAGACTTTCGGAGCGTTGTCAGGTAGATACGCCTTGAAACCATCGAGAAACGAATTGGAAGTGCAGTTCACGTCACTGCCGAAGCGGACACCGGCACATGTCAGTCCGTTCTTGGCCGCCGAGGTTGCCGTCGCCGGAACCAACTGTGCAAGTGCACTCATTGGTGCAACCGCAAGCAGCATCCCCGCGACTGCCGTGAGCCAATGCATTTTCAGTGGGTTTTTCAAAAAACTATTCACGTTTGCATTCCTTTGCTGTTCGTTGCCGGACAATTCCATTGCTTGCAACTACTTCAGTTATTTCCCAATCTCAATTTCGACACGTCGATCCGGTTGCAGACATGCCTTCAACTCAGCAGTAGCCTTGTTGCCGACACATTGCGATCCCGTCACCGGTTGCGACTCACCCATTCCCACAACATCCATCGGCAACTTCACGCCGCGCGAAGCGAGATAATCCCGCACTGTCGTTGCGCGTTGCATGGAGAGACGTTGGTTGTACGCATCACTGCCGAGACGGTCGGTATGCCCAATCGCGCGCAACGATTTCACTTCGTCCGCATGATCTGCGAGCAGCACCGCAAATGCATCCAATGCACCTTGACCACCTGGCAGCAATCCATCGAGATCACCGCGATCAAACTTGAACAACGCATCCGCATCGAAAGCGAAGCGCGTTGGAATGGGCTCACGTTTTTCTTCCGGTTTCGGACACGCTTCAGCCGCAGCTTCCGCACGCGCGGCCATGTCTTCCACCATGTAGACGTAAGGATTCGAATGACGCCATCCGCCATCCTTGATTTCATTTCCGGCGTGCACTAAACGCACTTCCGCACAGGCAGTTGCTGCAGCGGCGCAACGGAATCCTTGATGCGCATGTAATTTGTCAAAACGTGCCCACAAGTCATCACGCAACTTCACTGCGTTGTTGACCAATGGTGTTTCAGCGCCGACCTTGCCACCGCTTTCCATGATGCCCAGCAAGCGCTCACCTTCATGCAACGCAGCCGCAGGATAACCACCGCGATCATTGCGCGTGTATTCGTGGAAGGACGTGTCGACCCAGCACTGTGCTTTTGACAAACCGTAATCATCAACACGCGTGCCCGCATCGTTCAATGCCTTCAACCGTGAGTACGAGGTTTCGTAGGCTTGCTTCGAAGGCACGGATTGCGATTGTGCTTGCAACGACAACGGCACCATCAACGCGATGCACAGCAACGCAAGAGTCCGAATGTTCGCAAAATTCATGGCGTTCATCGTGGCAGGCTCCGGTTGATGGCTGGGTTGCGGCCTTGGAAAATGTTTTCGTCGAACTTAAAGCGCAACCGAATGAAAGTTCCTTGATTCGTGTATTCGGCGCCGATCATGTCGTCGGCGTTAAAACCGCGAGCGTTATAGCCTGCGGATAACCACAAATTGGATGTGAGCATATAGCCGACTTCAGCGCCGACTGCATGTTGACGCGTGCCACCTTTATCCGGCGACCACATCGTGTAGCCCATGCCACTGACATCCCAACGTTCGCTGAGCTGATACGTCACGCGACCACCAACGAGATACGCGGTGAATTTACTTTTGACGTCTCCGAACAAATCGGTTTGCTGTTTCGCAGCAACGCGACCACTCAACCACCACACGCGGTTCGGATGGTAATCAGCATGCAACGAGAAAATATGTTTGTCGTACCCGTCACTCAACGTGTACGGGAGGTTGGCGGGGAGCCAGTCTTTTTGGATGGAATCACGGCGTGTCCAATACTCGTAACGTGTCAGCAAGTTGAAGCGGTTACGATCGGTATCGCGATACGCGAAGCCAACTTGGAAGCGATCTTCATAACTGTCGCGACGTGCGCCGCGGTAGTCATTGAGCAAATAATAGTTGCGTGCGATGAAGGACCAATCGCGATTTAGCTTGGTTGCGAACGTCATCGTCGATAACCAACTGTCGTAACCATCGCTCATCCAGGATGCCGCTGCAGGCAAACCGATGTCGTTATTGATCGGATCCGTGCGGCGCCATTCAAGGCGGCCATTCGCGAACCACTGATCGTTCGGACGATATTCGGCGGCGATGGTGGCGGCGGTTGATTTTTGACCGGAACCATCGAGCACTTGCAAATGTTCCAATCCGGTTTGCAACGTCAGCGCCTTGTTGATGTGCCACAAATTACGAAGCCCGCTGGCGTTCTGTGCCTGGCGGACTCCAAAGCTGTCATACATGCGGTATTCGTTGAACGCGGTGCCGCCTTCCATGTACTCGGTTTCAAGTCCGAACACGAACGCATTGCTGTCATACGGCGATGGCATCGGGCGACCAGTGATCGGATTCGTCACGGTGCTTGAAGTCGCAACGGTGCTCAGACCGGTGTTCCATTCGTATTGGCCGTACAAACGTGTTTTGTCATGGACTCGATAGCCAAAACCCAACGCCGCACGCCGATGATCACTGTGATTGATGTCCTGCTCAACCTCAGCATTCAAATCCAATTTCGCATTGGGGCGATACGTCATCGCCAAACGCAGCGCCGTATAATTCACGGGCACACCGGCGAGACCATTACCAACCCACGAACCATATCGCGTTGACCAAGACGAGCCCGTGTTGAATAACGTTTGACCTGTCGTTGGAAGAATCGCATTTTGCGATCCACTGAAGAATCCACCACCGAAACCAGGTGTCACCGTGCCGATACCGAACGGTGCATTCAACGAGCCCGGCAAAACCGTACCATTCGAACCCAGCATCGTGCCCGCTTGTTCGTTGATGTGATTCGCGCCGATGTCCAGTGAGAACCTTTCGCTCGGCGCATAACGCACACCTGCCGCAGCCTGTGAACGTTCTGCATTCGTCACGGTGTCTTTGACATAACTGCCAAAACCATACACCGCCCACTTATGCCATTCCGCATCAACCGGACCCAGCCACGTCAGGAAGCTCAAACCACCTTGCTTGCGTCCACCAAGGAACGAAGACGATGGATTGTTGAAGTCGCGATCCGCCTCGCCGTAATACGCAAACACATCGTTGCGCTGCGAATGATGTTTGAATTCCACGCGCCACGCATCGCCATTGACTTGCTCACCATTCAGCGCCGGATTCATCGTGTAGATGTTGCCACCCCATGAGCCGGCGGTGCTTTCCGTTTTCGCCCATTCACCACGCAAGTAAGTATTCGGCCCCAAATTCACCGTCGCATTCGCGCTGTACAAACTAAACGGTGCCAAAGGATTTTCATCCTTCACTGCACTCCCACCGATGTTGAAGCTCGGCGTGATTTGATATTGTGCATTCGCACCGTACACCCAGAAGCGATCGCCGCCTTGTTCGATTTCGTACGTGATGCGAACACTGACCGGATTCAATTCCGAATCAACCGATGGCACCGGCGTCGTCATGAGGATACGGCCACTGAACGGTTCAAACGTGTAATCCGCAAACCGTTGCAACGGACGAATGGTTACGATGCGCGAAGGGGCGTAACGATCACGAACAACCAACTCAACACGCTCGCTGCCGATGATCGCATGCAAGCTGTTACTAACCGTATACGGTCCACTCAAACCGCGACCGGGAAACTCTTCGACGACTTGACGCAAGTTATCGTACGCGCCAAAAACATCCATGTACCCACGATCATTTTCGAGGTGACCACGCACACCGGTCATTGCACGCGAGTACTGTCCAAGATCACGCACCGCTGTCGATGCAACACTGCCTTGACCAAAGCGCTGGCTAAAACCATCACCCGTCGTGATGTCGCCATACATCAAATAATTTCGACCCACGTCATAGCGCAAATACAAACGGCTATTGCTGCGCGCATCGAAACCTACCAATGACGAGTCGCCATACGTTGGATAAAAACGCTCCGGATCCAAGTCCCGGAACAACCGATCACGGCTGGGCTTGTCACTGTCATACGACATGGTCAGCAATCCATCGGCGCCAACCCTGCCCTTCAAGAAAAAAGCGGAGCGCAATGCAGCACTCCGCTTCCCATCACTGCTCAACCGCGACCAGCTGTTGATGCGATCTTCGAAGCCGTCGTTGGGGCGGGCCTGACCGAACGAGAATGGGGACTTCCGGTCTAAGGCCACGACGCCATCGATGACACCAAACGCGATCATGTCGCGCAGTTCTGGAACGAAGTGCAATTCACCTTCAGTGATTTCATCACCTGCGATGACCCGCACCTTGACCGTCTGCGCATCGAACGGCGCTTGCAGCGACACACGCGCTACACCGTTAACCAACGCAATTTGCGCGCCCGGCGTGACTGGATCCGTATCCAGTCCTTCGCCGTTGACCGCTGTCTGACCTTGCCGCAACGTACCTGCACTGGTTTCGATTGTCACACTCATGACACCCGTCGCCGGCTGGCCATCAGCCCCAAACACTTTGATTTCAATCGGCACCAAACTGTGCCCGTCCGCCTGCGCCCCATCTTCGGCAGACACTTCGATGCGATCCACGGCACCCGGCCCTTCCGACATTCGAATACGATGATCCACCCGCGCGAAGTTCGACGCTGCAGGTGCATTCGTAGGGGAAATGACGCGGTCTTGCGCGCTGCTGATGTCACTGATCACGCAGCAACTCAGCACTGCGCCGATGACGACGGATAACGGCAATGGCCGCAAATTGCGGATATGACGCCCATTGAATCGAGACATCTGTGAACACTCCATGTTCTAAATCGAATCAAATGCCTGTGAGCTCCTGCCCCATCCCATTTGATTGTCCAAAAAGCTTTCCTTGCTCCTGCCGTATATTCCTACGCTGATTTTTCTAAATGTCAAGTAAATATGGGTAAAAATTCCCTCAGACCCTGCGGCGCCTGCATTGTGACCCATCACACTTCAACGAAAAAAGGCGAAATAGGTCGCATACTGCGAAGTACAGAAACAAAAAACCCGCCATCTAGGCGGGTTCTTCGTAAAACGTATGGTCAGCGGATCAATTACTTGATCTTGCCTTCCTTATAGATCACGTGCTTACGGACAACTGGATCGTACTTCTTGATTTCCATCTTGCCCGGGGTGTTCTTCTTGTTCTTATCGGTCGTGTAGAAATGACCGGTGCCTTCGGAAGAGATCAGGCGGATCTTATCACGCTTAGAAGCCATGGTTGATTCTCCTGTACCTTAGATCTTCTCGCCGCGCGCGCGCAGGTCGGCCAAAACGGAATCGATACCGTTCTTGTCGATGGTGCGCATGGCAGCAGTGGAAACACGCAGTTTCACCCAGCGGTTCTCGCTGGCAACCCAGAACCGGCGCTCATGCAGGTTCGGGAGGAAACGGCGACGGGTCTTATTCATCGCATGTGACACGTTGTTGCCGGTCACAGTACGCTTGCCGGTTACTTGGCAAACTCGGGACATTACGCACCTCGGTAATAATCATTTGACTTCCCATAGCCCGGGAAGCAGCGGCCCCACTACCGTGCTCCAGCCCCTATGGCCGGCACATTTAGCGCAGTGAGCCCGACATTATGCAGGAAAATCCCTTGCGGTGCAATAACTTATCTGAGAAATGGGAGATGGGAAAAGGGATGGGACGGATCTTTGGGCTGGCCGCTTCATAGCAAGCTCCGACACGCAGTCCCATTTCCCCTTTCCCATTTCCCTTCTCAAGTGTTTCAGGTTTCAGGCTTATCCCGGTTCCAACCACGGTGCTGAATGTCTTTGTACAAAGAGTACGCGGCGGTGAATCCGGGGAAGAGATTTTGTAAGACGCCCACCGAATCCTGCTTCGGCGAAAACACGAAGTAGCTCAGCGTCATCACGGAGCCGACGAGGGACATGTACCAAAACACCCGCGGAATCGTCGGCTTGCCCGCTCTCTTCGTCGCAATGAACTGCACGATCCAACGCGAGCCGAACATCAGCGCGCCGACCCAGCCGATCAACTTCCACGGCGTCATGTGCACGCCGGTCCACTCGAGCCAGGTGATGACCTCGTTCATAGCTCTTCCGTCTTCGTGACTTTGCCACGCTTGATGAGCCATGCGACGCCACGCAAATCCGTGATTCCAACGAGCGCGCGATTGAGGTTGTTGTACTTCGATACGCCCGCTGTGCGATGACGGTGGTTCACGGGCACGCTGACAGTTTTGTATCCGGCGCGTTGCATCAACGCAGGCAGATACCGGTGCATGTGATTGAAGTGCGGCAACTCAAGGAAAGCCTCGCGCTCAAATAACTTGATGCCGCAGCCGGTGTCCGGTGTTGCATCTTGCAGCATGCGCGAGCGGATCGCGTTGGCCCACTTGGAGGCCCACTTTTTTGATCCGCTATCTTGGCGATTGACGCGCCAGCCGGCGAACAACTTCAGTGCATCGTCTTGCGAAGCGTCGCGTTGTGCGAGCAGCTTCGGGATGTCGGCAGGATCATTTTGTCCGTCACCATCGAGCGTCGCGATCCACGGCGCGCGGGAGGCTTTCACGCCGTTGCGCACAGCAGTCGACTGACCTGCGTTGGTGATGTGTTTGATGATGCGGAGTTGCGGGAATTCTTTTTGCAACCCTTGCAAAACCTGCACCGTATCATCCGTCGACGTGTCATCGACATAGACCATCTCAAACGGCACCACATTGGTCAGCGCCGCGACGATCTCACGGATCAGCGGCTCGACGTTGTCGCGCTCATTGTGCACGGGAACGACGACGGATAATTCAGGCGAAATAGTCACGACACCACTCTACAACTTTCGGAAGTCCTTTCTCAATCGGCGTGCGCGGTTCGAAGCCAAAAGCCTCCTGCGCCCGTCGCGTATCCGCCATCGTTGCGATCATGTCGCCCGGCTGCATGTCTTCGTAAATGCGCTCAACTTTGACGCCCGCCGCATCTTCAATGATCTCGATAAAACGTTCGAGTTGAACCGGCGTGTGATTGCCGAGGTTGAAGATGGCGTGTGGGTTTTCGCCTTGCGGCGTCGTGTCCAGCGCACCCAAAACACCGCTGACAATGTCGTCGATGTACGTGAAGTCGCGTTGCATTTGTCCGTGGTTGAAAACTTTGATCGGCTGATTCGTCAGCGCCGCGCGCGTAAACAATAGCGGCGCCATGTCCGGCCGCCCCCATGCACCGTAGACCGTGAAGAATCTCAGCCCCGTGCTTGGCAAGTCGTACAAGTGCGCATACGTATACGCCATCAATTCATTCGACGCTTTCGTTGCCGCATAAAAACTCCGCGGCTCATCCACCCGTTGGTCTTCGCTAAACGGCGGCGTCGCACTGTTGCCATAAACGCTCGACGACGATGCGTAAACGAGATGCTCGATGTCGTGGTGACGGCAGCATTCGAGAATGTTCGCAAAGCCAACTAGATTGGATGCGACATACACTTCCGGATTCGTCAGTGAATAGCGAACGCCAGCTTGCGCCGCGAGGTGAATCACGTGCGTGAAATTTTCGCGCTCAAATAATTGTTTCAATGATGCTGCGTCGGCGAGATCGATTTTTGCGATGCGTAATTCCGGGCACAACGCCTGCACGCGATCGTGCTTGAGTTGCACATCGTAATAATCGTTGTAGTTGTCGAGTCCGACGACTTCGATGCCGCGCGCAATCAACTCACGCGCCGTGTACGCGCCGATGAAACCCGCGGCTCCCGTCAGCAGGACCTTCATGCGTCGTTGGCTTGACCGCGCAAACGTGCCAGCAAACCATCGAGCGTATCAAGGTTGCCGTAGTGAAGAATCAGACGACCCTTGCCGCCACGTCCGTGCAAAACATTGACCTTCGTGCTCAACGCTTCCGCCAACTCACGCTCGAGTGCTTCGATGTCCGCCGATGGCTTCTTCGTTCCGCCACCGCGCGAAGTCGTGCGGCCTGGAACCGTGCCACTCAACATCTGCTGTACACGATGTTCGACTTCACGAACGCTGAAGCCACCTTCAACCGCCTGCTTCGCCAGCGCAATCGCTGCTTGCGGTGCCAATGGCAACATGGCGCGCGCGTGACCCATTTCGAGTTCGCGCTTCTCGACATGCGCGCGGACTTCATCCGGCAAATCAAGCAGTCGCAACAAGTTCGACACGGATGCGCGCGAACGTCCAACCGTCTCCGCTGCTTGTTGATGCGTCAGCGAAAATTCTTCAATCAACCGGAACAGCGCTTGCGCTTCTTCCATCGGGTTGAGGTCTTCGCGCTGGATGTTTTCGATCAGTGCCATCGCGACGACCGTGCGATCGTCGACTTCGCGGATGACTGCAGGAATTTCCGTCAGGCCTGCAATCTTCGACGCGCGCCAACGGCGTTCACCGGCGATGATCTCGTAAACCTTGTTGCCCTTGTCGCGGACAACGATCGGTTGAATGACGCCTTGCGTCTTGATCGACTCCGCAAGTTCGGCAAGTTTGTCGTCATCCCAAACCTTACGCGGCTGGTAGCGACCGGCGACCATGGAATCGATCGGCAATTTCTTGAGCTCGTCGCCCTTCTGGACTTCCGTGAGTCGCGCAGCGTTCGCGGCTGCTTGCGGGCTCATCAAAGAGTTCAGACCACGACCAAGTGCGCCGCGCTTCTTCGCGGGAGCTTTGGACTTCGAACCGTCACTCATGCAACGCTTTCCTTCGATTCTGTGTCGGCGACATCCGCTGCAACTTCCGTATTCACCGCATCACGCGCTTGCTGTCGTGCAGCCTTCTCGCGCTCGCGATGAATTCGCATCACTTCACCGGCCAATGCGATGTATGCAATGCCACCGCGTGAGCCCTTGTCGTAGCCAACGATACTTTGACCATAACTTGGAGCTTCTGCGAGGCGCACGTTACGCGGCACGATGGTGCGGAACACTCTGTCGCCAAAAAAATTCATCAATTCATCCGACACCGCATTCGCCAACTTGGAACGCACGTCGAACATCGTTCGCAACACACCCTCGATCTCGAGACCTGGGTTGCTGCTGCCCTGCAACGCTTGAATGGTATCCATTAACGAGCTGATACCTTCGAGCGCATAGTACTCGCACTGCATGGGAATGATCACGGAATCCGCTGCATTTAAGGCATTAATCGTGAGCAGCGACAACGACGGCGGACAATCGATGATGATGAAATCGTAATTGCCACGCAGTGGTTCAAGCAACTCGTCGAGATGCAAACCACGCTTCGCTTCATCGCCGGTGATCATTTCAATCTCGGCGGCGGTGAGATCCATGTTGCCCGGAATCAAGTCGAACTGTTCTTCCGTGCGGATGATGGCTTCCTTGATATCGCACTCACGCAACAGCACTTCGCAAATCGTATTCTCAGGCTCGCGCTTATCAACGCCCGAACCCATCGTCGCATTACCTTGCGGATCGAGATCGATCAAAAGCACACGCTTGGACATTCTCGCCAAGCCTGCGGTTAAGTTGACTGCTGTTGTCGTTTTGCCCACGCCACCTTTCTGGTTGGCGACAGCCATGATGCGTGCCATTGACGCTGGTCCGTCCTGTTCTGTGAAGTTATGGATCCCTTCCCCCATTCCCGAGGGCAGACTTTCTATTATGCCCCATTCCGGGCAACCACCAAGAGGCGGCGCTGAGCATCCAAAAACGGGACCGCCAACTCATGATCCGCCGTCACATTCCAACCGTCCGTCAGCCCATCGATCTCCTCCGTCGGAAACACCGCCTTCATGGCGAGAAGTTCGCCACCCGGCCGAAGCAAGTGCCCCCCGAAATCAATCAGCAGCGGCAGCGTCGCCAGAGCGCGCGCCGTGATCGCATCGAACGGATTCGTCGGCTTGAACGCCTCGATGCGAACGTGCTCGGCACTCGCCCGCTCGAGTTTGAGTTGGCGGATGGCTTCTCGCAGGAAGCGGACTTTTTTGCCGGCGCTTTCGATCATCGTCACGTGCAGATCCGGATAGATGATGCTCAGCACGATTCCCGGCAACCCGGCGCCCGCACCCAGATCTGCAATCGAGCCGCCCTTCGACGCAATGTCCTTGACGAACGGATGCATCGCCGCCGAATCCAAAATATGCTTGACCACCATCTCCCGCGGCTCCCGGATCGCCGTCAGGTTGTACGTCGCATTCCAACGCAACATCAGCGCGAGGTACTGCAGTAACGGCGTCGCCAACTCGCGATCGAGCTGCAATTGCACGAGTCCGTCTTCGAGCAGTGCGCGTTCCATTTGAAGAGGTGCGGGAATTTCGATGGTCATGCGAATAGTTTAGCGATCACGCCACGCCAGCGCACCGACGTAACCTTCCGGCACTTCAATCAATTCCGCGTGCCATCCCGTTCCGATGTCCGGCGGTAGCTTTTGCAAGTACCAACCATCGCGCCACTCAAACAAAACCTTCTCCAACCCATACGAAATCCCGTGCCCATGCGCCTTCACCACGGCCTCTTTCAAGCACCACAGCTGCAGGAATGCAATCAGCGAATTCTGATTTTCGAGGTCAGCCACTTCTGATTCCGCAAAAAACCGCCCAGCAATCCGCAGCCATCCGTCTCGCGGACGGATTTTTTCAATATCCACACCAACGCGTTTCGTGCTAGACCACGCGACCGCAATCAATTCACCGGAGTGCGACCAATTCACATCATTGTCGTTGTCGAGCAAAAACGGGCGACCGCGCTCATCTTTGTGAATTTCCACCGTCTCGCATTGCAACAATCGTGCCAACTCGTTTCGCAGCACAACTTGCCCGTGGTCCGCTATTAGAGCGTAATGTGTGACTTTCTGACTCACTGGTTCAGCTTCGTGTAGATGAATTGACGTTTGACGATTGTCATAAGCGTATAACAGTTCATAAGGACCGACCGATAGGACAAATGAACAGAGGTCGGCATCGGTTCCCGTTTCAAAGTAAGTATCACTAAGTCCATCAACCAAAATTATTTCAACAAACTGTTACTTAGGAGTCGTAAAAATGGGTTTGATCATTACTCTCATCGTCGGTGGTATCCTCGGCTGGTTGGCCAGCATTGTTATGCGTACTGACGGCCAACAAGGCGTGTTCCTGAACGTTGTCGTCGGTGTCATCGGCGCCCTGCTCGGCGGCTTCCTAGCCCCAATGCTCGGCTTCACCGGTGTGAACATCATGAAAAACGGCATCAGCGCCCCAAGCCTGATCGTTTCGTTCATCGGCGCCCTCATTCTGCTCGCCATCGTGAACCTTGTGCGCCGCGGCCGCGTGCGCTAAGCTGGACTCGAAACCCAGTCACAAAGCGGCCACTTCCTAGCGTGCCGCAAAGCCCCGAAGTCGAACGGCTGTCGGGGCTTTTTGTATACGCTGAGTCCTTCTCTACTTTCTTACTATCCCGTATCAGTTAGAGGTAGAGGTAGACGGTTGAGTGGATGCCGCAAATGTTGTCGCACGCAACTGCCCATTGCCTACGCCCGTCTTTTCAATCTCTACCTTTACTGACAATCGTCCAAGCTCATCGCCGACATTTCCATTCGCATTTCGCTGATGGCGAGACACGCACGCAATTGTCAAAGTGGATGTCCGTCCACTTGCTTAGAGGTTCCGATGATCTTCCAGAATTCCGTGCTATGGCGTAAAGCCGTTGACGCAGCGTGCATTGCAATCAAGCTGTCTTACCAACTTCCGAAAGAAGAAATGTATGGAATGCGCAGTCAGATGTCACGAGCGGCAGTATCCATCTCGAGCAACATTGCAGAAGGTTGGACGCGCGAATATCGCCGTGAAAAAATCCGGTTTTTGTCTTACGCCCATGGATCGCTCACCGAGCTGATGACGCAATGCTTGATTTGCGTTGAAGTTGGCTGGTTGAAGAAGGAAGAACTCAACGAGCTATTTTCACTTCTTGAAGAATGCAGCCGAATGCTCACAGCGCTACGTAAGAAATATCGGCTGGAGCCAGACGGTGTTGTGTCGTTCAACGGCAAGCGCTATGACGTTCCGACGCTGCAATGAAAAGGGCGCCCGAAGAAGGCGCCCCAATCACTCAACCGTCTAACTCTACCTCTAACTTTCAGTAGACATCAGTTCGCGTAATACAACTGATACTCCAACGGATGCGTCGCAGCACGGAACGCCGTCACTTCCTTCATTTTCACCGCAATATACGCATCAATGAAGTCGTCGGTGAACACGCCGCCGGCCTTGAGGAAATCGCGGTCCTGGTCGAGTGCTTTGAGCGCTTGGTCGAGCGAGTGGCAAACCGTTGGGATGCCCTTCTCTTCTTCCGGTGGCAGGTCGTAGAGATCCTTGTCGGAAGGACCGCCTGGGTCGATTTGGTTCTTGATGCCGTCGAGGCCGGCCATCATCAACGCTGCGAAGGTCAGGTAACCCGAGTTCATCGGATCCGGGAAACGGAATTCGACGCGGCGCCCCTTTGGATTCGCGACGAACGGGATGCGGCAGGATGCGGAGCGGTTTGACGCCGAATACGCGAGCATGACAGGTGCTTCGAAACCCGGAACAAGGCGCTTGTACGAGTTCGTCGAGGAGTTTGCGAAGGCGTTGATCGCACGTGCGTGCTTGAAGACGCCGCCGATGTACCACAATGCAATCTGCGAGAGACCGCCGTAACCGTCGCCGCTGAAAAGGTTGTCGCCGTCTTTGGCGAGCGATTGGTGCACGTGCATGCCGGAGCCATTGTCGCCGACGATGGGTTTGGGCATGAAGGTGGCGGTCTTGCCATTTTGGTAAGCGACGTTGCGGACGATGTATTTCATCATCTGCAGTTCGTCGGCCTTGCGTACGAGCGTGTTGAACTTGACGCCGATTTCGCACTGGCCCGCATTCGCGACTTCGTGGTGATGGACTTCGACGGTTTGGCCCGCGTCTTCAAGGTACTTGCACATTTGCGCGCGGATGCCGTGCAGCGTGTCGACCGGCGGGACCGGGAAGTAACCACCCTTGACGCCCGGGCGGGAAGGGTTGTCGCCCTGGTGATCCCAGTGCGCCTCTTCCGAGTCGATCTGGAAGAAGGTGTGACCCATTTCGTTGCCGTACTTGACGTTGTCGAAAATGAAGAACTCAGGCTCCGGACCGAAGAACGCGGTGTCAGCGATGCCGGTGGATTGCAGGAAGGCTTCGGCGCGGCGTGCGATGCCGCGTGGGTCGCGCTCGTAACCCTGCATCGTGGTTGGATCGAGCACGTCGCAGGTCATGATCAGCGTCGGATATTCCATGAAAGGATCGACGACTGCCGTCTCGGGATCCGGAAGCAGAACCATGTCCGAGTTGTTGATGCCGCGCCAGCCAACGATGGAGCTGCCGTCAAACATCTTGCCGTCTTCAAACAGGCTCGGTTCGACTGCGGAAATTGGATAGGTCACGTGGTGCCAGACACCGCGCATGTCGGTGAAGCGGAGATCGAGGAACTCGATGGAATGTTCCGTGATCAGATTTTCTACATTCTTGATGGACATTGGGAAGGACTCGCGCAAAAAACTTGTGGGGTGGGCTGACCTGATGCGCAGGGCATCGAAGGCGCTGACAAGGTTTCGGGCAACCTTCGAGTTGGGCGATTCGGACAGTCTATTCTGCACTAGTTTTTTTGCAGTTGCACATCCAACGTGAATGAATACGTCTGATTTCCGCTATGCTTTATGGTTTGCATCACCGCGACCAGTCCCATGCCTGAATTCATTAAAGCCCTGCTCCTCGGAATCATCGAGGGAATTACGGAATTTTTGCCAATTTCCAGCACGGGACACTTGCTCATCGCCGAGAAGTGGCTGGGCCATCGCAGCGACCTGTTCAACATTTCGATCCAGGCGGGCGCAATCCTCGCGATTGTCTTGATCTACCGCGAAAAACTGTGGGCACTCTTCACCACCTTCCTGGGGCGTGACACGTCGTTCAAGCCACTCGTTGCCGACCCGTCGAAATCCGCGGCCGAGTTGGCGAGCATGCGAAATGAATTGAAGGCATCGCGCGAATACACGTTGAAGTTGGTGCTCGCATTTGTCGTGACGAGTGTGCTCGGCATCCTGGTGAAGGCCACAGGTTGGGAGTTGCCGGAGAATGTGCGTCCGATTGCATGGGCGCTGATCATTGGCGCGGTGTGGATGGTGATTGCGGAGTTTTTGGCGGCGAAGCGTGCGGCGAAATTGGGCGAGCAGACGAAGGTCTCGTGGTTGACGGCGGTGTTGGTTGGTGTGGCGCAGGTCGTTGCGGGTGTGTTCCCGGGAACATCGCGCAGTGCTTCGACAATTTTCGTCGCGTTGCTGGCAGGCACGACATCGCGTGCGGCGGCGACGGAGTTTGCGTTTCTTGTCGGTATTCCAACGATGTTTGCCGCAACGTTTTATGAGCTGCTTTCGCTGTACCGTCACGATCAAATCGGCAGCGAAAATTGGTCGTCTCTCGCGATCGCATTCGTTGCATCAACGGTCACCGCTTTCATCGCCGTGAAGTGGTTACTGCGCTACATCCAAACGCACAACTTCAATCTGTTTGCGGTGTATCGGATTCTGCTGGGCCTGGCGTTGCTGTTTCTGATTCCGGGACTGACGTAACCGCCGGCTTCGTACCGTAAACCAAGCGTCCATCACGATCAACAATCTGTGCATCAAGATCGCGCGCCATGAATTCGGCCGCCAACTTGATCGGCTCCTTGCCTTTCCATTTGTTCGCACGGATCTCGAAATTCGCTTCACCGTTTGCGAAATCAAATGCCGGCACCAACCGCGGTGATTTGCCGCGCAGCTTGCGCCACCAGTTGTTTTTCAGAATCAAATCGAGATCGCCGCGAATCTGCTTCACGACGATCGCCTCACTCATGTAACCATCCACGACGGATGGTTCGGAGTGCAGCCTCAGGTTCTTCTGACGACCGGCCGCCGACACCCATTCGCCTAGCGAGATGGGTGCACCTTCGCGAGTGATTCGAAACTTTGCGGGCATGAATTAGCCTTTCGCGCGCAACTTCGGATGCAGCGTGTAGGTTCCGTAGATCGCGTCTTCCGCCAGGATGTGTCCGCGCATCGCCTTCAACACATCACTGGCGGTGAACTTCTCTGGCACATCAAGCGTCGGCACATCCAACGCAAACAACCGGAAAAAATACCGATGCTCCCGCAAATCATTCGGCGGCGGGAACGGACCGTCATAACCAAACCAATCACCGGCCATGTCACGATCATTCGCAAACCAACCGGTGTAATCGTTCAAACCCTGACGGCTGTTGCCCGGTCCCTTGCTCTCATCCTTGCCACGCGGCGTGACACCCTTCGAGTGTTGACCTTCAAGAATTTCTGAAGTGCCCTTGTCGATGTCGATCAGCAACCAATGCGTAAACACCGTGCGCGCTTGACGCACGGGAATCTCCACATCCGGCACGCCCACCATCTCAGGATGCGTCGGCACGTCCGGATCCATCATGATCATCGCAAAGGATTGCGTACCTTCCGGCGCATCGCTCCAGCACAGGTGCGGATTGAAATTTTCGCCAAAACCATACCCATCCGCCGTCGGAATGCCAGCAGCAAACTTATCCGGCAACTTTCCGCGATGTTCAAAACTGTCCGTCGTGAGCTTCATGATTTACGCCTCGGAATAACCCAGTCGCACGCTGACATCCTTCAACGTGTCAAAAACCGAACCCAACACACCGGCGTACTCGCGCCAGTGACCCTTCGCAAACTGCTTGTGCTGCACGAAGCCTTCCGGCAACGCAGCCACCGGCATGCCAAACGCGGTCGTCAACTCTGTCTGCAACGCCAGCTCATCACTGACTGCATCATCCAACTTGATCAAGCGGTGCGGGAACAAATTCTGCTCAACGATGTCTGCAATCTGCACGCACTGATCATTGAACCAAGTCGCTGCCGCTTCCAGTGATTCGAACTGGAATGGCGCTTCATTCGCATAGGCCAGCCAGTGCAGGAACATGTCACGTGGGTCACGAATGGCGAGCAACAACTGTGCATGCGATGGGTTGGCACGCAACACATCGAGATAGTTGTTATCCCAGAACAGCAAAGCATCGACTGCAGCTGCACCTTGTGGCACCCCGCGCTTCGTAAGGCCACTCAGCCACTCTGCGGCGAGTTGCGATTTCTCGGTGTCAGACGGCTTCTTCTCTGCTTCGCCATCCAGCAGGTTAATACCGGCAAAACGTTGCAGCATGTCATCCGGTGGCGTCGCCGTAAAGCGATCCGTCAAAACAGGAACGTTGCTGTTGCTCAACGAATAACCCACGAATGCACTCTGGCTGCCCGGCGGACCCCACAGCAGCTGATGGTGATTACCGATCACTTCGTTCGCCGTGTCGAGGCCGTTGTCTTCCTTCAACGCAGGCCATGCGTCCGCTTCGCGACGATGTCCAACTGGTGGCAGTGGCAGGCGGTAAGGATTACCTTCGCGTTGAACTTCCAACCAGATATCGACGGCTTCCTGATAACGGCCAGCGCGATCCATCACACCACTGCGAACTGCGCGCAGTTGTTGGTCGACTTGCTGATCCTTGTCCTTGAACAGTTCCTGCAACGACGTGATGCGCTCAATTGCAGCGTCCTTGTCTTTCGCCATCAACGAATCGAGAAGACGCAGTTGTGCATCGAGATGTAATGGATTCAAAGCAATCATTTTCTCAGCAAGGACGTCTGCCTCGGCGCGCTCACCACGTACGTCATGCACGACGATGCGGGCTTGCAGTGGTTCCAAAGCGTTCGGAGCCGCAGCCATCCAACGTTCGATGATGTCCTTCGCGGCATCGCCTGCAAACTCTTCCATCGCCAGGCGCGCTTGCCAGAAATTGGAGTTCTCCGGATGCGCGGCGATCTTCCCTTCCAGCACTTCGCGGCCGTGGTCCAGTTGCTCCGTCGCTTGCCAGGCTTGCACCAATGCGGCCAACGCCTGTGGATTCTCCGGTTCCAAATCGACACCACGCTCCAGGTAATTCACACCCTTCACTTGATCGCCCGCTTCCATCGCAATGATGCCGGCGTTGATCAGCAGTGTCGGCGCAGCGTTATCACCGAGCAACGGCTCCACCAATTCCAACGCTTCTGCCGAACGGCCTTGCAAACGGACAGCATCAACGAGCATGCCGCGAACGTCCAGCGCATTCGGTTCCTTCGCCAACAACGAACGGAACGTTTGTTCTGCAAATGCGTAATGTCCCTTACCCATGTAAGCCATACCAAGCGAACGCAAGACACGCTCGTCACCTGGCATTTGCTGTTGCGCAGCCGAAAGGAATTGCAGCGCTCGATCAAAATCCTGGCGTGCCAACGCGACTTGACCTTCAATCGTGTGCAGTTGCGGATGATCCGGCGACACGCGATGCGCGATGCGCGTCAAACGTTCTGCTTCATCCACTTGACCTTGTGCCAATGCCAACTGCGATTGCAGGACATAAGCCGGGAAAAAATTCGGGTCCAACTTGATCGTCTGCGACAACGCTTCATTCGCACGTGGAATCTCGTTGTCATCGAGCAACATCGTCGCGCGAGCAAAATTCAATGCGGCGTCGTTCGGCAACGTTTGCAGACCGGTTTCAATCGTGTCACGCGCACCGGTGCGGTTGCCTGCCATTGCCTGAGCGGCGGCGAGAACGCGGTAGGCTTCGGAATCGCGTGGACGGTCGGCGAGAATCGCGCGGGCTTTCAATTCAGCAGCGGCAGGGTCGCCGTTGCGCAGGTCTTGGTGGATCGCTTCGTACATCGGTTCACTCGAAAATTGGCGCCCGCACAGGATCGCGCGGGGGAATCTTCGATTTTAGCCGATTGGAAGGTCGTTCGCCGTCAAAACTTCCGCAATCCGATTGCGTGCCGTCGACGCAATCTCGCGCCGTGACTGCCCTTCTTCCATGAAAATGGGCTCGAGGAAATGCACCTCCGCAACGGTCCCCGGCTCACCCAGGACACGAAGGAAGTTGGCAAGGAAGCTCTCGCGTTTCTGGAATGCAATGCGAGGTTGCGCATCACCGTGATGACCATAGCTCAACGCGACCGGTTGCACAGGTCGTTGTGATTCGACTGCCGCGAGGAAAATGCGTGCGTGAAACGGTCCCAGTTCGTGCCCATCACGCGTGCCACCTTCGGGAAACACGCCGACGTCACGGCCATTTTGCAAATGCTTCAGCATCTCGGACGTCACACCACCGAGCGACTCCGTCGAGCCACGTTCGTGAAAAATGGTCTGTGCCCTTTTCGCCATGTGACCCACCAAAGGCCACGATGCAATTTCGCGCTTGGCAACCATGCCCATCATGCGCTGCGAGTGCAACGTCACGATGTCGATCCAGCTCACATGATTCGCAACGAATAAAGTGCCACCTTCCAGAGGTTCTCCAAATCGCATCGTCTTCAAGCCGAAAACACGCAGCAATCCGGCAGACCACCAGCGCGCGACTTTAAGCTCCAATCGCTCACCGCCAAATTCGATCGCTCCGATGCCGGGCAACATCATGATGAGCGTGATGGGCAAGTTCACAATGACATGCCAGAGCAAAAATGGCCCCCGCACCAAATAGCGCCCAACCCGGGCCATTGTCGTGGTGTCACTCGTCTCGCGTCGCGAATTCATTGCAACATTATAATTCGCGCGGAGTTACATAATGGGCGCCAGACCTGAACCGAAGGCGACAAAGAACCGTGTCAGCAATGGTTTCAGTCCAAAACGTGCTTCCGGAAAGTCTCCAACCGATTGATAGCACTTATAAAAATCCGGATCCTTGATGCTCAACGGCGCCGGACATTCATCGCTCGGCACAAACTGAAAACTCGTTGCATAGCTCACCGGCCAGAAGTCGAAGATGGGGAGCTCGTTGCTGATTTTGCCGAGTGAATAGCTAAGACCTGACAGTACCGGCAACTTACGCGGCGCGATCACCCACGAATTTCCGGGATCCATGTCGCTGCGGATACTGCGTGCCAATGCTGCGGCGAAAGCAGGGTCGCGAATGACGAGAATGCTTTCGGTATTGTAGGTTGCTCCGCGCGGATCGAAGTTGTGCGTGCCAATGACGGCAATCTGATTATCCACAACCAAAGATTTCGCATGCATCCCGTAGCGAACACCTTCGCGCTGCAATCGCACCGGCTTGTTTGCGCCTGGGACTGAGTAACGACGCGCACCGCTCTCACGCATCACGTAACCGCGCGGACGATCGTTCTCCCGTACCAACAATCCGAGTCGCGCATCATCCTCGGGAACGCGCGTCACACCCGGAATATCCGCCGGAAATGGTTTGTATTCGTAAATTTCGAATCCCAACCGACGGATGTAGCGACGCTTGTACTTGTACGCAATCGCATAAGCGATGAAGGCGTCCGTCGCCGCCAAGCTGTTCGTGCTGATGATGATGCGCGGCGGATCAGGTCGATCGTGCAATTCCCGGAAAACGGCCTGAGCATTTTTCGACATCACCAAATATGGCGTCTGCAAAAGGACTTCCTTCTGCGCGCCCTGGATCATCGTCCGCAACGTTTCACTCGCGAGTTCATGATCACCTGCAGTCGCACCGCTCACCTGCGCCTTGTCCGGGCTATCCGAAACATATTGAATGTTGCCCACCGGCATCGCTTCCGACACCAACGTCTCACGCACGAAATTTTGATCTTCTGCGGCACGCAGCACTTGCGCAGCGCGATCCATGTTGGCGAACGGATGTGGCTCCAATTTCGGAACGCCCTGACGCAAAATCCGTTTACCCACATCCTTCAGCATCTGAGGTTGCACGCTCAGCGGATTAAACCAAAACCGATCGAAGTCCGCCGCCATGACGCGCGTCGTCGGACCAGTGATGAGCACATCCCGATCACGGAAGTTGTAGTCGTTATCCCAGTCAAAATAATCGTCCTGATAATTGCGACCACCGGTAATTCCAACGGCACTGTCCACGAGCAGCAACTTCGTATGCATGCGCCGGTTGAGCTGACTCCAACAGCAAGCCGCTGCAATCGCATACTGCGGATAATTCATGCGCGCGCGGTTGAGGACGGGGTTGAAAATTTTGACGGAAAAATTCTTGTGCACACCCGAAAGTGCGGCGAGCGTATCGACTTTCTTCATCGCCGAAAGTTGGTCCATCAGCACGCGCACTTTCACACCGCGCTGCGCAGCCTTGACCAATTCATCCAGTACCAACCGTCCCGCATCATCTTCGTCGTAGATGTACGTTTGCAAGTCAACGGTGCGCGTCGCACTGCGAATCAAGTTCAAACGCGCAACTAATGCGTCGCCGCCGGCATCGAGAATCAATGCATAGTTATGCGGCTTATCACTGGTTGATTTGGCGTATGCAGAACCTGCAAGTTCATGCAGCGGCGATTGAATCGCGCAACGCATCGGATCATCTTCGGCGCAGGTCAACGCAGTTTCGCGCGCTTCGTGTGCGAGCACGCCGATCTGTTGCTTCTCCTTCATGCTCAGTCCAGCGCACGCGCTGAGTGACAGCGCGAGAACAACGACCAGCAATTGAAAGAGTTTCCTGAGCATTACGATCCCGAAGTTCTAAACCTTACTTTAAGCGTCAATTCGACTTCAGGGGCCAAAACACCACTCACCGACCCTATCCCATATGCCTTTCGGTTCACGGAGCCTATAGCTTCGACATCGCAATCAATGCCGGGCCTCGAACATTTCGCCGGTGTAATCCGGAAAGTCTCGACCCGCTTAATGCCACGGATCGTGACGTTTCCCTGCACCGTGCCGCCCGTGATCAACACATCCGGATCATGCCAATCGGATTCAAAAAGAATGTTCGGATATTTGGTCGCGCCGAAGAAGGAATCACTTTTCGCGATTCGCGTCAGCATTTTGCTCTCGCTGACATCAATCCCGTTTGCATCGAGATCAATGACGACCATGCGTTCGCCACGCGCGTTGCGCATGAGGAAGCCTTCGGACTTGGTGAACTCACCCCCGACTGCATTGCCATAAAATTTGCCAACGCGAAACGTAAATGTCGACCGCTGTGGATCAAGGTTCTGACGTTGAATTGGGGTGTTGCGGCTTGCGCTTGTGAAAAGAGAACGGCCGACATCACCGCACTCAACGCAATGACGCGCATCGTTTATGGCCACCAGAAGTGTTGCAGCGTCGCAATCCCTGGCTCTATTTCCGCACCTTCTTCCATGTGCAAAACCGCAATCGCGGTGGGTGGCATGCCACGGTAGTCGCCGGATTGTCCGCTGCTGATCAGCGCGACGACTTGTTCCAATCCCGGATTGTGCCCGACGAGCATGACGCGACCGACGTCACGGTATTCATCCAACAATCCAATCAGCGTTCCAGGTGTCGCATCGTAAATGGAGTCTTCGATGCGCGTTTCGCAATAACCGGTTTTGGCACAGACCTGTTCCAGAGTTTCACGCGTGCGGCGTGACGGTGAACAAAGAACGATGTCCGGCGTCAATTGATTTTCGACAAGCCACTTTCCGGCAGCTTGCGCTTCGGCGATGCCGTCCTGAGAGAGTGGTCGATCAATGTCGGCTTGGTTGCCGTCTGGAGGCTGTGCATGTGCGTGGCGTAACAGGATTAACTCTCGCATGGCTCGATTCTCTGGCTGGTTCTCACCCCAGTCTATAACGGGAGCCGTCGAAATGACTACGTAGGCTAAAATACAGTCATCTCAATCCGGTTTGAATCGAATGATCAGCACTGCTGAACTGTCGTCCCCTGACTCCGCGAACACTTCGCTCACCAACTCCTTCGTCGATCGCGACTATTCGCTCGATCACAAGTACTCGCGCGAACAAGGCCGCATTTACCTGAGCGGTGTGCAGGCGTTGGTTCGCTTGCCGATCATGCAAAAGCTGCGCGATGAAGCGTTGGGCCTCAACACGCAAGGTTTTGTTTCCGGTTACCGCGGATCGCCGTTGGGTGGTTTTGACCTGGAGTTGTGGCGTGCACGCAAGTATCTCGAAGCCGCGAAGGTGAAGTTCACACCGGGTCTCAACGAAGATCTCGGCGCGACGATGGTTTGGGGCACGCAGCAAACGAATCTGTTCCCGGGCGCAAAGGTCGATGGCGTATTCGGCATGTGGTACGGCAAGGGTCCGGGCGTTGATCGCACGGGCGACGTGTTCAAGCACGCTAACGCTGCAGGTACCTCGCCGTTGGGTGGTGTGCTCGCGTTGGCGGCGGACGATCACGCATGCCGTTCTTCGACGCTGCCGCATGGTTCGGAAGATGAGTTCGTTTCGGCGATGATGCCGATTTTGAATCCGGCAGGCGTCAAGGACATTCTCGAAATGGGCTTGATCGGTTGGGAGATGTCGCGCTTCACCGGCCGTTGGATTGGTTTCAAAACCATCGCTGAAACCGTTGAATCCTCAATGTCGCTGGACGTTGATCCATTGGCGTTGAAGATCATCACGCCAGTTGATTTCGAAATGCCTGTGGGCGGTTTGAACATTCGCTGGCCGGATCCGCCGATGGATCAGGAAATGCGTTTGCATAAGTACGCGGTGGCTGCGGCGCAAGCTTTTGCCCGTGCGAACAACATTGACAAAATCGTCATCGACTCTCCACGTGCGCGTCTCGGTATTGCGACGACGGGTAAGTCGTATTTGGATGTTTTGCAAGCGCTTGAATATCTCGGACTCGATGAGCAAGCGTGTGCGGATCTCGGTATTCGCGTTTACAAAATCGGCATGACGTGGCCACTGGAACCGCGCGGCATTGAACGTTTCGCGGATGGCTTGGAAGACATCGTCGTCGTTGAAGAGAAGCGCGCTTTCATCGAACGTCAGATGAAGGAGTACATGTACAACTGGAAGGGCAACCGTCCATCCATCGTGGGCAAGTACAACGAAGAAGGTGATTGGATTTTGCCATCGACTGGCGAACTCACACCTGCAACGATTGCGGGCGTCATTGGCCGTCGCATTCAACGTTTCCATGACAGTGAACAAATCCGTCAAGTCATGGCGTGGATGGAACAGAAGGAATCCGAACTCGCCTTACCTCGCGCACAGTTCCCACGGGTGCCGCATTACTGCTCGGGCTGTCCGCACAACACCTCGACCGTCGTGCCGGAAGGTTCACGTGCTATGGGTGGCATCGGTTGTCACTACATGGTGACGTGGATGAACCGCAACACGGATACCTATACCCACATGGGTGGCGAAGGTGTGACGTGGTCGGGTCAAGCGCCGTTTACTTCGAACGAACACGTTTTCCAAAATCTTGGCGACGGCACCTACTTCCACAGTGGTTCGTTGGCCGTGCGTCAATCGATTGCGACTGGCGTGAACATCACGTACAAGATTCTCTATAACGATGCCGTTGCGATGACGGGTGGTCAACCGGTTGATGGTACGTTGACTGTGCCGGGCATCGCGCATCAAATGCGTGCCGAAGGTGTCGACACGATCGTGTTGGTCTCGGACGATATCCGCAAGTGGAACAAGCGTGAACTCTTCCCATCGGGTATGGAGTTCTATGACCGCGCGGAACTGGATAACGTCCAAAAGAAACTGCGCGAAGTCAAAGGCACGTCGGTGATGATCTATGACCAAACGTGCGCGACCGAGAAGCGTCGTCGTCGCAAGCGCGGCAAGATGGTCGATCCGCAGAAGCGCGTGTTGATCAACTCGTTGGTTTGCGAAGGCTGCGGTGACTGCGGCAAAAAATCTTTCTGCGTCTCCGTCCTTCCCAAGGAAACGGAGTTCGGTCGCAAGCGTTCGATCGATCAGTCGAACTGCAACAAGGACTTCCAGTGCACGACGGGTTTTTGTCCGTCATTCGTCACCGTCAATGGTGGCAAGCTGCGCAAGGATTCCGGCTCGGCGTTTAGCATCGGTGACTTGCTCGAGAATCTGCCTTACCCAACGATCAAATCGGATCTGTCGCAACCGTGGAATATTTTGCTGACGGGTGTTGGCGGCACGGGTGTTGTGACGATCGGTGCGCTGCTCGGCATGGCCGGTCACCTCGAAGGTCGCGGCTCAACGGTGTTGGATCAAACCGGTCTCGCCCAAAAGGGTGGCGCCGTCACCTCGCACATCCGCATCGCGCGTTCGCCGTCTGATTTGCACGCAGTCCGTATCGCTGCCGGTGAAGCGGACTTGGTGCTCGGCTGTGACATGGTGGTCGTGAATGATTACTGGGTTTTGTCAAAAATCCGCGAAGGCCGTTCGTCCGTTGTGTTGAACACGTACGAAGCGATGCCAGGTACGTTTACGACGAATCCTGATATGGAATTCCCGGCCGAAGAAATCGTTACGGGCATCAAGAAGGCATTGGGCGGCGAGAAGCCATTGATGATCGACGCGACGAAGATTGCAACTCAGTTGATGGGCGACGCGATCATGTCGAACAGCTTCATCATGGGTTACGCATGGCAGCAAGGTTTGATTCCGTTGTCGTTTGATTCGATCATGCGCGCGATTGAACTCAATGGTGCCGCCATCGAAAACAACAAGAAAGCCTTCGCTTACGGCCGTCTCGCTGTCGTCAATCCATCCGCCGTTGCGCAAGCTGCTGGCATGGACTCCGCTGCGTCGTCACTGGGCAACAGCAACATGGAGCTACCATTGCTTGCACCGGGCGAGTGGGAAGAGCACGAATTTGCATCTATGGTTGCGCCAGTCTCGCGCGAGAAGACCGTGACGGCCTTGGCATCCAACGCCGTTGCGCAGATCACCGACTTGCCGTTGGATGATTCCCGCATGTCGCATTCACTCGATGAGTTGATTGCACGTCGCGTTGAATTCCTCACGGATTACCAAAATGCCGCATACGCCCGCGATTATTCGTCCTTCGTCTCGCATGTGCGTGATGCGGAACAATCGCGTTTGCATTCGACGGTTTTGACAGAAGCGGTCGCACGTAACTTGTTCAAGTTGATGGCGTACAAGGACGAGTATGAAGTCGCGCGCCTGTACACGAACGGTGCGTTCAAGCGTCAGCTCGATCAGCAGTTCGAAGGCGATTACACGTTGACGTTCCATCTCGCGCCGCCATTGTTCGCGAAAAAGGACGAGCAAGGCCGTTTGATCAAGCAGGAGTTCGGTCCGTGGATGATGAAGGCATTCGGCTTGCTCGCGAAATTTAAGGCCTTGCGTGGCGGTCCGTTCGACATCTTCGGTCGCACCGAAGAGCGTCGCATGGAACGTGAGTTGATCAAGGAATACTTGCAGTCGATCGAAACGATCTTGCCGGACATCCGCGCGAACAACATCGACATTGCAGTGCAGATTGCAGAAATCCCCGAGGAAATGCGTGGTTTCGGTCACGTCAAGGAAGCGAACGTGCACAACGCCCGCATCGAACAGGCAGAACTGCTGCGCGAATTCCGCAACCCACTCCGTCTGGTTCGCGTGGCATAAGGACATCCCATGAAAGTCATCAAAATCATTTTCGTCGCATTGGTTCTCATCGTCACAACGTTGGCGGGCTTGATTGCGTTCCAACCCTCTTCGTATTCCGTGACACGTACATCGGAGACGATCCGTGCGACGCCCGGTGAGGTTTTTGGCTACATCAACGATTTCCAACAATGGAAAAAGTGGGCACCTTGGTTCTCGCTCGATCCCAACATGGTGCAAACCTACTCCGGTGCATCCTCGGGCAAGGGTGCTGTCTATCACTGGAAGAGTAAGGACGATTCAGTCGGTGAAGGCAACATGGAAATCGTAAGTTCAATTCCATCGAAGAGTGTCGACATCCAGCTCGACTTCATCGCACCATTCCAGTCGAAGAACATGTCGCTGCTGCGCGTGGAGGAAACCCAAGGCGGTGGTTCGAAAGTTAGCTGGACGATGACGGGGCCGTCGGATTACACGGCCAAAATCATGACCTTCTTCGGCATGATGGATTCAATGATCGGCAAGGATTTTGAGCAAGGTCTTGCTAAGCTGAAGACTGTCGCCGAAAACGAACAATGATGAAACTGTTTTTGCTGCCTTTGTTATTCGTATCGTCGGTTGCCTTCGCGCAATCTTCTCCGACGACGCCTGCGCCCTCTCCTTCGAAGCCGGCGTTGATCCGCACCGCGCCTGCACCATCCGTTCCTGTCATGGACGATAAGGTTTTGCGCCTGGGTCTGATTCAAGCGTGCTCGACCATTGTCGAAACGCAGGCGTTCAACAACGCGTCGTACAAACGCGGCAAAGACGTCGTGCCGGATGAGGCTGAGTTGTACCGTCGCGAAGTGAACGACTACATCAAGTTCGCGTGTCCTTGCACCGTTGACGCGCTGGATACGGATGTCGGATTGACGTCCGCAACTCCCGAGAAATTAGTTTTGATCCGTCAGAAGTTCGGGACTGCCTTGCAACAGACGTGCTCGAAGGACAGTTATGTTGCTTCGCGAGGCAAGCAAAGCTAAAGGCTTAAGGGCACCTGCAAGAACATGAACTTCTGTCCATGGGCAGAAGTTTTTTCGGCGCGAAAAAAGTGTGCTTACAAAGGTTGAACTTGCGTCCAGTGACACAGATTCAACCTTTGAAAGCGCCAGATATTCGATTCGACTGCGCAGCGACTTACTTCGGAGCGAGTAACTTCGTCAGGCGGTCGACGGTGCCGGGGATGCGTTCGATGTGCGGATAGCGCAGGCCACCGCGATAATCGATTGTGACATCCTTGACGACTTCGCCACTGCGCACGATCAACTTCACCGGTTGCTTCGAGCGAACCGCGGCATCCAACCGCGATGAGTTGTACGCCATGCCGTTGACCGCGACGATCGTCTGACCGACACCGAGACCCGCGTTGAAGGCAGGACCATCCCAGAGCACGTTGTTAATCTTGCCATCGGCATTTGCGATGTTCATGCCGAGAGAGAGAATGTAGTTGGCGGTTTTGGCCGAGCCCAATGCCTTCTTCTGATAATCAGACGGCGTTTCCTTGTAAACCAAACGCCAACCGTTCGCGTTCAAACCATCGGCAGGTGAGCGTGGCGTGTTGATGCGCTCTTGCAGGAACGACTTCCAGTCATAGGGAGCGATGCCGTTCAACGTCGCGACGACATCGTCGAGCGTGTAAGTCTTCACGACCCAGTTGCCGTCTTCCACACCGAAGAATGCGCGGGCGAAATCGTCGATGGATTTTTTCTCACCCGTCAATTCACCGAGCTTGCCGTTGACTGCGAGCCAAACCATTTGACCGCCGGAGTAGTAGTCCTCGCTCATTTGATAGCTACGGTTGGCTTGCGGCGCGCGACGGTTGATGATCGGATCGAATGTCGTGTCCTGGATCGAGCGCCACGCGAAACCGGGACGTTCGTCAGCGTAAGTCGAAGCGAGCATGGCGGTGGTTTCCATGGCTTGTTTTTGCGAGACCAAACCACAGCGTGCCGCGAGGACATTGCCCCAAAATTGCGTCTGCCCCTCATACACCCACAACAACGTGTTGCCCATCGGTGTCGAATAATCCGGCGTGGTCAGATCGGCGCCACGACGGAACTTGCCATCCCACGAGTGCGTGAATTCATGCGAAAGCAAATCGCGACCGACACTGCTTCCCGCCCAATTGGTGAAGTGATCGGGATCGTGGCCGTTCTCAGATGAGCGATGATGCTCCAGACCGTTGCCACCCATTTGATTCGAAAGACTCAGCAAAAAATCATACCGATCATAATGCTGCGACCCAAACACTTTGTACGCTTGCTGCACGAGCGCCCTGTGCGCCTTCAACGCTTCGTCACCGACTTCGAGATTCTCCGGAGCATCGGCAACGATGTTTAGACGCACCGGGATTTCGGCACCGGGATCCAAATCAAGTTGCTTGAAATAACGTCCCGCATAAACCGGCGAATCAATCAGCGTGTCAAAAGGTACCGTCGCATAACTCACCATCTGCTGCCCATTCGACTTACCCGTTGGCTCGAGTGATGTCGACGCAGTAAATCCTTGCGGATACTTCACCGTCGCTTGAATCGGAATCTGCCGCACGTAATAACCCGCCGGATACAACGCGACCATGTTCCATTGCAGGTTCAACATGTCCTGCGTCATCGTGATGCGACCTTGGTTGTTGTCGCTCGGGCTTAGGAAATCAAACTTCGCCTCGACTTCCGTCGCGCCGTTCGGCACATCGATATGAAACGCAAAAACATTGTAAGGATCGCGTTCCCACTTCAGCTTCGTTCCGTTTGCCGTAAACGTAATGCCCGCGACGCGATTGATCGGACCACTCGGTGCGTGATTGCCCGGCAGCCATTGCGGATACAACAACGTCAGCCGTTCGCCGCCCTTCGCCGGAATCGTCTGCGTCACCTTGAAAATTTTCCGCGCCGTATCCGTCGCATCCACATTAAGTTTGAGCGTGCCGGGATATGGAATATTCTGCGGCTTCGGCACATTGCTTTGCCACTGCGTGATGTCGACTGCCTGCGCTGCCATGCTGTCCGCCTCGGCGTGTGCGGTTGGCGCGAAGGTCATTGCAATGGCAGCTGCAAGGAAAACAGGCTTCATCATCATTTCGGTCTCGTGGGCACGTAACTCTTGATTGTGTGCCCTCTGCGCGGTCCGTGTCCTATGCCGAAAGGCACGGTAGCGATGTAAAACCCCCCGTTTCAAAGATTGAACTTGTGTCAAATGACAGAGATTCAACCTTTGAAAACTCCACCTGATCGCTCGTCCATCAACGATGCGGCGCAGTACGACAACAAGTTCAGACTTGGCTGATAGACAAGCAGAGGCGCCGCGATCTAAACTAGTCAGATACCTAGTCAGTTAAAGGTGCCTCCCATGTCTTTCAATGAATGGCCAGTCCAAGATGCGAAAGCGCGTTTTAGCGAGCTTCTCGAAACTTGTGTGAACGAGGGCCCGCAAGTGATCACGAAGCGTGGGACAGAGACTGCAGTTCTCGTTTCAATCGAAGAATGGAGGAGAGTCAGTTCGGGCGCTGCACGTTCGATTAAGGAGGTGCTTTTGTCGGATGATTATTTCCGCGGTGATGTACCGCTGCCGGACCGTAAGCGTGCGAAGAGCGGAAGGAAGCCACCGGAGTTTGACTGATGTACATCCTTGATACGAACGTCCTGTCGGAAATGAGACGTGCGCGCCCGCATGGCGGCGTTTTGTCCTGGATCAGGCAACACCCCGACTACGCGATGTTTGTTTCCGCGGTTTCGATCGGTGAAATTCAAACCGGTATCGAGATGACGCGTAAACAAGATCCCGCGAAAGCAAAGCAACTTGAAGCGTGGTGCTCTGACCTCATCGCCAGCGCACAGGTTATTTCAATGGGACCCGATGAGTTTCGCGAATACGCCCGGCTCATGCGGGGCAAATCAGAGACTCTGATCTATGACGCGATGATTGCAGCGACTGCCAACACGCATGGCTTCGAAGTCGTGACGAGGAATGTCGCTGATTTCAAGGCACTTGGCATAATACCGATTAACCCATTCAATCATCGATAGAATTCGGGCGGAGTTTCAATCGTTGAACTTGTATCGATGGACAGAGATTCAACCTTTGAAAACATCAGGAAAACTTGATCCTCGCTCTCACTGTCCTATGCCGAAGGACACGGCTCAACGCTCGCAGAATCACACGGTGTCACAATTGTGGCGTTTTGCCACAGTTGAGACACCCCGCTTCATCGACCTCTACAGATACGTGCGCGCAATCGCCTCCGCGACCTTGATGCCGTCAATGCCCGCGGACAAAATTCCGCCCGCATACCCTGCACCCTCGCCTGCCGGATACAACCCACGCACATTCAGCGATTGAAAATCAGGCCCGCGTGTAATCCGCAACGGCGCAGACGTGCGCGTCTCAACGCCAGTCAACACGCAGTCGGCGCGATCGAAGCCGCGGATTTTGCGACCGAAGAATGGCAACGCTTCACGAATCGCCTCAACCGAGTATGACGGCAGCGACGACGACAGCGAAGTCAAAGTCACGCCGGGCTTGTACGACGGCTCGACTGCACCCAACGAAGACGACGGCTGCGAACGCAAGTAATCACCAATCAGCTGAGCCGGCGCGTTGTACGACGAACCACCATGCACGTACGCCAAAGACTCGTAATGACGCTGCATCGCGATGCCCGCCAACGGGTGCACACGTTCATCGCCATGCACGATGTCGCGAACATACGAAACACCCTTGAAATAAGGCAAAAAATCCACCGGATCCACATTCGTCACGATGCCCGAGTTCGCATTGCGCTCGTTGCGTGAGTACTGACTCATCCCGTTGGTGACAACACGTTCCGGCTCCGATGCTGCGGCAACAACGGTGCCACCGGGACACATGCAAAATGAATACACCGCACGACCATTCGACGCGTGATGCACCAACTTGTAATCGGCGGCGCCGAGAATTGGGTGGCCGGCTTGCGGACCGAAGCGCGCGGCATCGATCAACGATTGCGGATGCTCGATGCGAAAGCCCATGGAGAAAGGTTTTGCCTCCATGTAGACGCCCTTGTCATACAACATCTCGAACGTGTCACGCGCAGAATGACCTAGAGCCATCACGACATGATCCGTGCGAATCTCCATACCATCATTGCAAAGCACGCCGACAACACGCCGCGCATCTTCGGGACCATCGAGCAGCAACTCATCCACACGCGTACTGAAACGCACTTCACCGCCGAGAGCGATGATGGTGGCGCGCATGTTTTGGACCATCGCGACCAAACGGAACGTCCCGATGTGCGGCTTGGACACATACAAAATTTCCTCCGGCGCACCCGCCTCCACAAACTCCGTCAACACCTTACGCCCGTGATGGAATTTATCCGAGACTTGCGAATACAACTTCCCATCCGAAAATGTCCCTGCACCACCCTCACCAAACTGCACATTCGATTCCGTAGTGAGAATGCGTTTGCGCCACAGACCCCACGTCGACGCCGTGCGTTCCTTCACCGCTTCACCGCGCTCAATGATGATCGGCTTGAATCCCATCTGCGCCAACACCAGTCCCGCAAACAATCCACAAGGTCCCATACCCACAACAACCGGCCTGCTAAAACCCACCGGCGGCTCCCGCATCACAAATTGATATGAGGTGTCCGGCGTCGGTGAGTAACGCAAGTTGGGAGAACCAGTTTTGTCGAGAGTGACGTCCGTGTCTGCAGCCAACTCCACATCGATGGCGTAGATGAGGCGGATGCGGCCTTTTTGGCGGGCATCATAACCGCGACGTGCGACTTCGAATGAAAGTAATTGCGAGGGCTGGATGCCGAGTGCCTGGACGATCGCGGCGCGCAGTTCCGCGTCGGTGTGCTCGAGTGGCAGAGTGAGGTCTGTAATGCGTTGCATAGGATATTATTGCCGACTCTGAACGCATCGACACCGAAAGTTCACAATTCAATGGTTAGAATCGGGTGATGGACACTGAGGAGAGCTGACCATGGACACCAAATTTATTTTTGCAATCGCCGCCACCGGCGCACTGGCATTGAGCGCGTGTGCTCCGGCACCGATCGTTCGCAGCGACGGTCCAACGGCATCGACACCATCGCAAGGCGGTAGCTGCAACATCACGAACGTGGGCTGGGCTGTTGGCCGTGTTGCCGATAACGCGACACTGGCGAAGATCAAGGCCGACAGCGGCGCTACTGAAGGTCGCGTCATTGCGCCGGGCCAAGCCGTAACGATGGATTTCAAGGCAGCACGCGTGAACGTGCACATTGATGGCGCGCGCAATATCCAGAAGTTGACGTGCGGCTAATGCCGAAAGCGTGAAGGCCGAAGGCGAAAGGCTGACGGCGCGAACCGTTGGCCTTTTTTTTGGGCGATTTCAAAGGTTGAATCTGCGTCCATTGACACAAGTTCAACCTTTGAAAACCTGCTCAAGCAGCAATAAAAAAGTGAACATTCGTCCGGGACAGATGTTCACTTTTCTCAGAGGTGCTTGTCGCGGCGCCTTGACGCCTCAATGCTTACGGCGTTGCGTGCTTCGTATTCGTATCCACGTCGACACCGACGACACGCGAATTGAAACCGCCCAAGTCGGCGATCGCGGCACCACCGCAGTCGAGGTAGTTCGAGTTGCGGATCCAATTTTGGTCAGGATAAAACGCAAAAACCAAATTGCCATCCTTCAGCGTGTCGATCATTTCGCGTGAGACACCGCGAGCGACCGCCGGGCAACCCCACGAACGGCCGATGCGACCTTGCGTGTTGATGAGCAACGGATTTACGTAGTCGGCACCGTGCATGACGATCGCACGCATGCGTGCATTGTCGTTGACGCCGGGCTCAAGACCATCCATGCGCATCGAATAACCGTTCGCGCCGTAGTAGGTTTCGGCGGTCGTGAATAAGCCCAGCGAACTTTGGTGCGAGTCGTTGGTATTCGAAAAAGCATGCGCCATGTTGTCGCCACTGCCTTCGCCGTGCGCCACGTACTCATCGAACAACAAGCGGCGTTGCGCGAGGTCGAAAACCCAGAGACGCTTTTGGCTGGATGGACGCGAGTAATCGATCACCGCCAACTTCGACGCAGCCGGATTGACGCGGTTCTTCGACACGGCGCACTGGCGAGCTTGCAACGCCATCGAGAGCACCTGCGGATCGGCACTCGGGGCGAGCTGCTGCATCGTCGCGAGCAATTGCACTTGCTGGTTCGCGATTTCGAGCGGGCGATGTTGCGTAACACGAGGCGGCGGTGCGGTCTTCTCAACCGGGGTCGGCGCACAGCCTGCCACCAAAATTACAAGCGGAATCAGATACTTAAGTTGCATAACCCTGCAAATTTACCAGAATTTTGGGACGGGAATGTTCAAAAAAAGCTAATGGTGTTAACGTGGGGTCATTAACTTGAAGGTCGGATTTTCCTGAATATGCGTAAGTATTGGCTGATACTCGGGTTCGTGGTGCTGGCGGCACTTTTCTACCAGTTGGGAGCCCGCCAGGCGCGCATCGACAACGCGCAAACGCCCACCGCAAGCGCCTCTCAGGACGGTGAGTTCTCCCGCAAGCCTGTCCGTGCTGAGCGTAAAGATCGTGCTCAGGGGGACCGGAATGCGCCCTCCCGGTCGGGAAATCTGTCAGAAATTTCCTATCGCGACCTGCCCAAGGAGGCCGTGAAGGTGCTGGGTGACATTGCGTCTGACGGACCTTACGACTACCCTCGCGACGGGATTGTGTTCCAGAATCGGGAACGGATTTTGCCGCAGAAGAACAAAGGGTACTACCGCGAATTTACGGTGAAGACGCCAGGATCGAAGGATCGTGGGGCGCGCCGGATCGTTACAGGTGGACGGCCGGCAACCGAATGGTATTACACCGATGATCATTACCGCAGTTTCGCGATCGTGCGTGACGCGCAGGAGGTTCAGTGATTAACTCTCTCGACATGAAATCCATCTTGTTGGATGCGGCGCAAAATGGTGCGTATTTTTTTGCTGATAGCGATGCCGATGCATTGGTCACGACGGCTGAGCAGTTGAAGTTTTATGTTGCTGACATCTCGCTTGATGGCGCGAACGACAAAGTCGAACTCATGGAACGGCTCGCGGAAGGTTTGCACATTCCATCGTGGTTCGGTGGCAACTGGGATGGACTTGCGGATGTGTTGCGTGATCTATCGTGGCTGCCGGCGAATGATGGTGTGCTGATTGTGTTGCGTAACGCGTCAGGTCTGCGCGATGCGGAACCGGAAGAGTTCAACACGTTGTTGGATGTCGCGAATGAAGCGGCGTTTATCTGGTCGGATGATGGGAAACCGTTTTGGGTTTTGTTGCCGATGCCGGAAGACGAACTGCCCGACGTCGACGAATAATCACTGACCGTAAAGTGATTTGCGCGGCGCGCCTGTGAGCTCTGCCGCAACTTTCGCAGCGGTGCTCGGTGGCAAATGTTCCTTTAAAACAGCGTAAACACGCTCGCCTTCGCGCAACACCGCATCGGCATCGTCACCTGCACCTTCAATCATCACGACGAATTCTCCTTTGCGTTGGTTGGGATCGGCTTGAACAAATTCGAGCAACTCGGCGAGCGTCGCGGTCTTCACCGTCTCAAATAATTTCGTGAGTTCACGCGCGATGGATGCACGTCGCGATGCACCGAATACGTTGACCATATCTTCCAGCGATTCTTCAATGCGATGTGCCGACTCATAGAAAACCAACGTCCCCGTCTCACTTACCAGCTGCGATAGACGGTCACGGCGGGCCTTGTTTTTGGCGGGCAAAAATCCTTCGAACGAAAACCGATCCGTCGCCAATCCAGCAACCGATAATGCAGCGATTGCCGCACACGCACCTGGAATCGGCGAGACTTTGATGTTGTTGTCCTGCGCCGCCTTCACGACGCGATAGCCCGGATCGCTCATCAACGGTGTGCCTGCATCGCTCACCAATGCCCACGATTCACCTGCGAGCAATTTCGCAACGACTTGCGCCGCGCTCGCTTCTTCGTTGTGTTGATGCAAGGCGACGAGATTTTGCTCGATTCCGAAGTGCGTCAGCAGCGCGCGTGTGTGCCGCGTGTCCTCGGCCGCGACGCCCTGCACGTTGCGCAACGTCTCCAACGCACGGGGCGTGATGTCATTCAGGTTGCCGATCGGTGTGGCGACGACGTAAAGCGTGCCGGATGCGTTGTTTTCCATGCGACCAGTTTACCGTTCATCGGCGCGCGCCACCCAGTCATCGGGCAGTCACGCAAGTTTCATCAGGATTTCACTGTTGCGTGCGTATGCTGTGCGGACGGGGAAACTCAGGACATAACGAATCATGGCAACCACACGCGAAGTCGGTGACGGCATCGAACAACAAGCGGCTAACTATTTGCAGAAACGCGGAATGCGTCTGGTCGCACGCCAAGTCCGTTACAAATCCGGCGAGATTGATCTATTGATGGAAGACCGAGATGACACTTTGGTGTTCGTCGAAGTGCGATACCGTCGCAACATTTCCTTCGGTGATGGTGCGGATTCCGTCAACTGGACGAAGCGTCATCGTTTGCGCCGCGCCGCAGAGTTGTACCTTGCCCAAAATCCATTGGCCTCAAAGCGCGCCTGCCGCTTCGATGTGATCTCAGCATGTGGTCGCGTTGATCAACCGCAATGGAACTGGTTCCGCAACGCGTTTACGTTGAACTGAAATGATCGTAGCCGGGTGACTTCACGGATACCTCTGCACCGTCGGCATCCAGCAGATGCACACCCTGCCCTTGAAGCACTGTCCCGATACGCGTGAGCGGTAAGTTCAATTCGGCGGAAAGGTTTTTCAGTGCGTTGCGATGTGCCGCACCCGCCGTGAAAACCAACTCATAATCATCGCCACCCGTCGCTGCATACTTCAAGGCGTTGTTCGGATCCAGTCGCTTCACCTCATCCGCAATCGGAATGTCAGCCGCGATGATCTGGATGGCGACACCCGAACGAGCCGCAATGTTGCCCGCGTCTGCCAACAAACCATCCGAGATATCGGCACACGAGGAAGCGAGTCCATCATGCGCAAGTTTTTGGCCCAATTCCAAACGCGCTGTCGGACGGTTGAGCCTTGCCATTAAATCCACCGAAGCCGTATCCATATGCTGCAACGCGCACGCGGCATCACCGATGGAACCCGACACCCAAACGTCTTCGCCGGGCTTCGCGCCATCACGCCTTAGCGCTTTACCTGGCCCGCACAATCCTGCTGCCGTAATTGAAAGAGACAACGGACCACCCGTCGTGTCACCACCGATGATCACGATGTCGTTGCCATCCATTGCATCGTTCAATCCATCGAGCAGCCCTTCCATCCAATCGAAGTCGAGATCGATCAACGAAAGATTGAGATTGAACCACCATGGCTTCGCGCCCATCGATGCCAAGTCCGACAGGCTCACAGCCAATGATTTGTAGCCAATGTTTTCGGCGGAGGTATCACGGGGAAAATGCACACCCGCATTCAACGTATCCGACGTAACGACCACGTGCTGGTTCGATGGTGTCGCAAGAATCGCCGCATCATCGCCAATTCCAAGGACGACGGATTCCGGCAAGGGACGTGCAAGGCGCGTTTGAATGTATTTGATCAGTTCAAATTCGCCCATGGCGAAAATTACTCGCGATGCTTGGACTGCGACGCGTTCACTTCAATCGCGCGGAGCTTCGCAGCAGCTTGATCCAAAACACCATTCACAAACGTATGACCATGCTCCGTACCGAACTTCTTCACGGATTCAATGGCTTCGTTGATGATGACGGCGTAAGGAACATCGAGACGGTGCTTCATTTCAAACGCAGCGATGCGCAGAGCGGCACGTTCAATCGGATCGACTTCTTCAACTTCGCGATCGAGGAACGGACGTAAGTCCTTATCGAGCTCGGTGACGTTCTTCTCAACGCCGAGAACGATCTCTTCGAAATACGCCAGGTCCGCAATTTCACGCGCTTGCTCGTGTGCGAACTGCGCGATGGCTTCACGGCCACTGCACTTCGACATCTGCCACGCATAGACTGCCTGCAGGGCGCGCTTCCGGGCGCGGGAGCGGGCAACGCGGTCAACACCGTCCTTGGTTGGACGTGTGCCGCGACGGCGGGAGTCGTTCGAAGATGAAGTCATTCGACTATTATCCAACAAAACCGCCAAGCCGCGCACTCACAATCTGCGTCAGCAAGTTCGCCATTTCCATCGCAACCAGTGCAGCTTCTTCGCCCTTATTGCCGTGCGAACCGCCCGCGCGTGCCTGCGCATCTTCGTGAGCTTCGACAGCGAGGACGCCGTTGGCGACGGGGACGCCGTTTTTCAAACTGACTTGCATGAGCGCATTTGAGCAGCCATCGGCAACTTGTTCATAGTGACGCGTGTCGCCACGGACGACGCAACCGAGCGCGATGACAGCCGCGTAACGCGGTCCGCCCGCAGTCAAATGATCGATGGCTTGCGGAATTTCCCAAGCGCCCGGAACGCGGATCACATCGATCTGCTCTTCGCTGACGTCATGCGCTGCGAACGTGTCGCGTGCGCCCTTCACCAACGCATCGGTGATGCTTGGGTTCCAGCGGCTGGCCACGATGGCGTAGCGTGCGTTTTCGGGGCTGCGGAGATCGCCTTCAAGATGTGCCATTGGAATTGTCCGTGGTATTTTCCGTGATTATACGTATTCGAGAATCTGCAAACCGAAGCCGCCGGTGCCGATTTGCTTGCGTGGCGTACCGATGACGCGGATCTGACCTGCACCGAGTGCCGACAAAATCTGCGACCCAACACCCGTCTGCCTCCACTCCTGGAGCGCCGATGATTCACGTGGTTGTTGCGTAATCCGAGCGAGCATTTCATCCGGCGTACTTTCATCAGACAGCAAAACCATCACGCCCGCCTCGGCTTCACTCAAACGCTTCAACACATCGGGAATCGCCGAACCGAAATCCTGTCGTGCCCAATGCAACGAGTCACTCAACGTGTTCTGGACTTGGACACGCACCAACGTTGGCTTGTCCGGCGAAATCTCACCGTGCGTCAACGCGTAATGCAGTCGATTGCTCAATCGATCCTTGAACGTGTGGAGCTTGAACGAACCAAACGGCGTGTCGATATCACGCGCATCAATTTCATCAACGGTATGTTCCGTCGCAAGTCGATATTGAATCAATTGCTCAATCGAGCCAATCTTCAATCCGTGTTCTTTCGCAAAAACTTCCAACTCCGGCCGACGCGCCATCGACCCATCCGCATTCAAGATCTCAACCAACACACCCGCTGGTTCCAATCCTGCCATCAACGCCAAGTCGGCGGCCGCTTCGGTATGTCCTGCACGCGTCAGCACACCACCGGGTTGCGCAGTCAACGGAAAAATATGTCCCGGCTGACTCAAATCGCTCGCTTCGGCATCCGGACGTACTGCAGTGCGAACCGTATGCGCGCGATCGTATGCACTGATGCCGGTCGTCACGCCTTCCGCAGCTTCGATGCTCACGGTGAAGTTGGTGTGGTGCTGCGACGTATTGTCCTGCACCATCGGTGGCAAACCGAGTTGGCGGCAACGCTCGCGCGTCAATGACAAACACACGAGACCACGCGCATGCGTGACCATGAAGTTGATATCCTGCGGGCGCACCATTTCGGCGGCCATGATGAGATCGCCTTCATTTTCGCGGTCTTCATCATCCACGATCACCACCATGCGACCTTGGCGGATTTCTTCGAGGATTTCTTCAATGGGGGCAAAAGACATTCTTAATTCCTGAACTCAAGTAACCGCTCAACGTAGCGTGCAACTTGATCAATTTCGAGATTGACCGGATCACCGGCCTTTGTGCTTGCAAACGATGTATGGGCAACCGTATGCGGAATCAATGCAACGGTAAAACCTGTTTCGTCCGTCTCATTCACCGTGAGACTGACACCGTTGATGCAGATGGAGCCTTTTTTGGCGATGTATTTGCGCAATTCTTCCGGCGCATCGAACGTCCAGATCTGCGCGCGTGCATCTTCGCCGATGCTTCTCACGCTACCCACGCCATCGACGTGGCCGGAGACCAAGTGACCACCGAGGCGCTGCGTCGGCAACAAGGCACGCTCAAGATTGACCAATTGATTCGCACCGAGCGAACCCAATGTTGTGAGTCGCAACGTTTCATTCGATGCATCGCATTCAAACGAGTTGTGATCGAACGCGGTGACCGTCAAGCAACAACCGTTCACTGCAATGCTTTCGCCGAGACGGACGTTGTCGAATTCCAACGTGCCGACATCGACCGTCAAATGCGCATCACCGCCGACACTTTCGATGGCGCGGATTGAACCGACGCCTTCAATGATTCCTGTAAACATTTCTTAAGCTACCGAAAACTGAGGCTTAAACGTCAACTTCAAGTCGTCGCCAACCATCCGCACATCTGTCCGCGTCAAAATGAACTTCGTTTCCATCGAGCCGACATGCATCGAATCAAACAATGGACGTGCATCATCACCGAGCAAAACCGGCGCTTGATAGACAATCAACTCATCAACGAGTTGCGCTGCCATGAAGGCACCGGCCAACGTCGCACCGGTTTCAACCAGCACTTCGTTGATGTTGCGCGCGGCCATCATGTGCAAAACGGACAAGAGGTCGAAGCGGGTGTTTTTGACGGGGGCTGATGCGAGCTCTGCGTCAATGTCCCTTGGAATCTTCGTATCCGGTGCGTGGATGTACAGCGTCGGTGCATCACCTTGGCGAATCCGGCCACGCGTAATCGTCGCCAATCCTGGATCCAAGACAACCCGCAACGGCGGAACAAAATCTTCCTTGATGCGGACCGTCATGTTCGGATCATCCAACAAAACTGTACCCGCACCCGTGATGATCGCGCCAACGCGCGCACGGATGCGTTGCGAATCCTGACGCGCCGCATCGCCGGTAATCCACTTCGATTCGCCGCTCGCCAATGCAGTGCGCCCGTCCAAACTCGCACCGAGCTTCAACGTCACGAATGGACGTCCACGCTCAAGGCGTGAGTAATAACCGCGATTCAACGTGCGCGCTTCGGCTTCCATCAAACCGGATTCAACTGCAATACCGGCATCGCGCAACATCTGCGCGCCTTTGCCGTCCACTTGCGCAAATGGGTCCAACGCCGCAATCACCACGCGCGAGACGCCCGCGTCAATCAGCGCTTGGGCGCAAGGCGGCGTGCGACCGAAATGCGCGCATGGCTCCAGCGTGACGTAAACCGTCGCACCTTTCGCGCGCTCACCGGCCTGCGTCAACGCGTGCGCTTCCGCATGAGGTTCGCCGGCACGCTCATGATGTCCCTCACCAACGATCTCCTCACCGACCGTGATGACACACCCGACCATCGGATTCGGCTTCGTCGTGAACATGCCCTTCGCCGCAAGCCTCAGCGCGCGCTGCATCATCTGATGGTCAAACGTCGAAAAACTGGACACTACTTTCCTTCTTTCTTTGATTTGCCCTTCGGTGGCGCGTCATCGCCAAGCAATGACAACTGCACATCCGTCGGAACGGAATGATCGCGCTCGAGGCGATCCAATTCTTCACGGAAATCCGCGACGTCTTCAAACGACCGGTAGACACTGGCAAAACGCACATATCCAACGTGATCCACCTTGCGCAACTCGGCCATCACGAACTCGCCGATCATGCGCGAGGGCAACTCACGTTCACCGGACTGCCGCACTCGCGAGATCACATGACGCACGCAAGCTTCGACTTGATCTTCGGATACCGGACGCTTTTGCAACGCACGGTCGAACGATAACCGTAACTTATGTGCACTGAACGGCTCGCGACGGTCATCGGACTTGATGACCGCCGGCAACTTCAATTCAACAGATTCAATCGTGCTAAAACGCTCCCCACACGCTTCACACGCGCGTCTCCGCCGGATCATGACACCATCTTCCGAAACGCGGGAATCGATCACGCGGGTGTCAGTATTTTGGCAAAAGGGACAGTACATTCGCTTCGCGGAAACCTTAAATCAAAAATCTAAAATCAAACCTAAAACCCGCAAGTTGCAAGATTTTTGATTTTCGATTTCAGATTTCATTCCCCGTAAACGGGGAATTGGGCGCACTGCTTCGCGACATTTTCGCGAACGCCGTTGATGACGTCTTCGTTGGTTGGATCGTCGAGCACATCGCACATCCAGTTCGCCAACGCGACGACATCCGGTTCCTTGTAACCACGCGTAGTCACAGCTGGCGTACCGATGCGCAGACCCGAGGTGATGAATGGCTTTTGTGGATCATTCGGCACGGCGTTCTTGTTGACCGTGATATGCGCACGACCCAGTGCTTCTTCGGCTTGCTTGCCCGTCACACCCTTGCCGATCATGTCGATCAACATCAAGTGATTTTCGGTACCGCCTGAAACAATCTTGTAGCCGCGCGAAATAATCGTTTCGGCCATCGCCTTCGCATTCTTCACGACTTGCGCTTGGTATTCCTTGAACGAAGGATCCAATGCTTCCTTGAACGCAACCGCCTTCGCCGCGATCACATGCATCAATGGACCGCCCTGCAACGCCGGGAAAACAATCGACTGCAACTTCTTCACCAAGTCTTCGCTCGGATCTTTCGCAACGATGATGCCACCACGTGGGCCACGCAACGTCTTGTGCGTCGTCGATGTCACGACATGTGCGTGCTCAACCGGAGATGGATAAACGCCTGCAGCAATCAAGCCTGCAACGTGCGCCATGTCGACGAAGAAAATCGCACCGACCTTATCGGCGATTTCACGCATGCGCTTCCAATCGACGACTTGCGAGTAAGCGCTAAAACCGCCGACCAACATCTTCGGCTTGTGCTCCAACGCCAATCGCTCAACTTCGTCGTAATCAATCAGACCTTCATCGTTGACGCCGTATTGGACAGCATTAAAAATTTTGCCCGACAAATTCACCTTCGCGCCATGCGTCAAGTGACCGCCGTGGGCGAGCGACATGCCGAGGATCGTGTCGCCCGGCTGCAGCAATGCGAAGTAAACGGCTTGGTTGGCTTGCGAGCCGGAGTGCGGTTGCACGTTCGCGTAATCCGCACCGTAGAGTTCCTTCAGGCGGTCGATCGCGAGTTGCTCGGCGATGTCGACGTATTCGCAGCCACCATAATAGCGCTTGCCCGGATAGCCTTCGGCGTACTTGTTCGTGAGTTGCGAACCTTGCGCTTCCATCACGGCGGGGCTGGTGTAATTCTCGCTGGCGATCAGTTCGACATGGTCTTCCTGTCGCTGATTCTCGGCGTCAATCGCCTTCGCCAATTCCGGATCAAACTTCGCAATCGTCACACTTTTCGGGAACATCGCAGCCTCAAGCTCAGGATCTAAGGGAATCCTGTAATTTTAGCCGTTTTTGGACGGCTCCGCTGGCGCCCGAGTATAATCAACGCAGTCGATTTTTTGCTGGAAATTCCATGTCGCAGTTCATTTACACCATGCAGGGCGTGTCCAAGACCGTGCCGCCCAAGCGTCAGATCATCAAGGACATTAGCCTGTCGTTTTTCCCGGGGGCGAAAATTGGTTTGCTCGGCCTGAACGGCGCCGGCAAGTCGACGGTGCTGCGCATCATGGCGGGCGTCGATACGGATTTCACCGGCGAAGCGCGTGCGCAACCGGGCATCAAGGTGGGCTACCTCGCTCAGGAACCACAACTCGATCCGGAACAAACCGTTCGTGAAGCGGTTGAAGAAGGCGTTGGCGAAATTCTGCAAGCGCAAGCCGCGCTCGACAAAGTTTATGAAGCTTACGGCGATCCCGAAGCGGACTTCGATAAGTTGGCAGCAGAGCAAGGCCGGTTGGAAGCGATTTTGGCTTCGGGCGACGCGCACATGCTCGAACAACAATTGGAAGTCGCAGCGGATGCATTGCGTTTGCCACCATGGGATGCCGTGATTGGCAATTTGTCAGGTGGTGAAAAGCGCCGCGTTGCATTGTGCCGTTTGTTGTTGCAAAAGCCGGACATGTTGTTGCTCGACGAACCAACGAACCACTTGGATGCGGAATCGGTTGAGTGGTTGGAGCAGTTTTTGGCACGGTTCCCGGGCACCGTCGTTGCGGTTACCCACGATCGCTACTTCCTCGATAATGCAGCGGAGTGGATTCTGGAACTTGATCGCGGTCGCGGCATTCCTTGGAAGGGCAACTACACCGATTGGCTGGTCCAGAAGGAAGACCGTCTCAAGCAAGAAGAGAATCAAGAGAAGGCTCGCCAGAAGGCTATCCAGAAGGAACTGGAATGGGCACGTCAAAATGCGAAGGGCGGCCGCTCGAAAGGCAAGGCACGTTTGGCGCGCATCGAAGAATTGCAATCGGTTGATTACCAGAAGCGCAATGAGACGAATGAAATTTTCATTCCACCAGGCGAGCGTCTGGGCAACAAGGTCATTGAGTTCAAAAATGTCACCAAGTCCTTCGGCGATCGTTTGTTGATCGACAATCTCTCGATGGTTGTGCCGCCAGGTGCGATCGTTGGCATCATCGGGCCGAACGGTGCGGGTAAGTCGACGTTGTTCAAAATGATCACCGGTGCTGAAACGCCAGACAGTGGTTCGATCGAAATGGGTCCAACCGTTCAGTTGGCATACGTCGATCAGTCGCGCGATAAGCTCGAAGGCGATCACAACGTGTTCCAGGAAATTTCCGGTGGTCTCGATATTTTGAATATCAACGGCATCGAGATTCAGTCGCGCGCATACATTGGCCGCTTCAACTTCAAGGGCACGGATCAGCAAAAGATGGTCGGTTCGTTGTCGGGTGGTGAGCGTGGTCGTTTGCACATGGCGAAAACCTTGTTGCAAGGTGGCAACGTGTTGCTGCTCGACGAACCATCCAACGACTTGGACATCGAAACGTTGCGCGCGCTGGAAGATGCGCTGCTCGAGTTCCCTGGCAACACGTTCGTGATTTCCCACGATCGCTGGTTCCTCGATCGCATCGCGACGCACATCCTCGCGTTCGAAGGTGATTCGCATGTGGAGTTTTTCCAGGGCAATTACCGCGAATACGAAGAAGACAAAAAACGCCGCATGGGCGATGACGCGGGTCCAACGCGTTTGCGCTTCAAAGCTCTCAAGTAACCTTTGGTTACGAGAGCTAAATCTGAAATCTAAAATCTGAAATCAACGGCGAGTGCGAGAGGATTAGTTATGGTTTGGGCGACGGGTTTTATTCCGCAATTGCGTGATCGTTGGGTCGAAGCGGACTCGATGGTTTGTGTGGGATGGGATCCGGAGTTGGCCAAGTTTCCGGAGCACTTGCGTGGGTTGCCGGTTGGTGAGGCGCTGAAGGTTTTTTTTGAAGCGATTATCGATGCGTGTGCGCCGTATGTGTGTGCGTTCAAGCCGCAGATTGCGCACTTCGCGGCGTTGGGTGCCGAGGATGTGCTGCTCGATTTGATCGCGTATTCGCAGTCGAAGTATCCGTCGATTCCGGTAATCCTTGATTCGAAGCGTGGCGACATTGGTTCGACGGCTGCGCAGTATGCGTCAGAAGCGTTCGATCGTTATCACGCGGATGCGGTGACGGTGAATCCTTACTTAGGCTTCGACGGTGTGGAGCCTTTCCTTGCACACGCGGATCGCGGTGTCATCGTGTTGTGCCGGACGTCGAATCCATCCGCCGGTGATTTTCAGGATTTGGAAGTTGATGGCGTGCCGTTGTATCAACGTGTCGCATCGCAGGTTGCTTCCTGGGATGTTGGACGGCAGTGTGCACTGGTCGTTGGTGCGACGTGGGCATCGCAGTTGGCATCGGTGCGTGCGCTGGTTGGTGATATGCCGTTGTTGGTGCCGGGTGTTGGTGCGCAAGGTGGGTCGGCCTCAGATGTTGTTCGCGCGGGTCGCGATTCGTGCGGTTACGGGTTGATCATCAATTCGTCGCGTGGTGTTTTGTACGCGTCATCCGGTGAGGACTTTGCTTCGGCGGCGGCTTCGGTTGCGCGTGAGTTGCGGGATGAGATTCGCGCCGTGAAATAAGAAAGAGGTGGGGAAACCACCTCTTTTGATTACTCATGTTCTAACTAGCTGAATTACCTCTAGTCAGCAATTTCCGTTGTTGAGTCAACAGTTGCATTCATTGTTTTGCCTGAAGGAATGGTTACGTCGAGACCCTTCTTGAGAAGACCTACTGGCCCGAAGAGCACAGTGAGCGCAACGGTCGAACCAGTACGACCCTCACCTTCCGCACCTTGCGATGCCCGTAGCGGAATACGCGTTCCGTTCACGAGCACATAGTTGATTGCTACATTGAGCTCACCGGATTTCCCCATCATTCCTTTCTTTTTAGCGCTCTGGACGGTACCGACGGCTTTCGATCGAGCAGGAATGACGATGCGATCACCGTCTTTCACGTCTTGCACGACTTCAAGCTCGAACTTTTCACCGACAGTTGCAGTAGCTGAGCTTACGTCTGATAGAAAGTGCAACTCAACATCGGTACCCTCTTTAACTGAAACTCCTGCAAATGGCGTTGCAAAGCCTTCACGAAACGCTGGGTAGATGCGGATTCGCTAAGCTTTGTATCGCCAAATCAAGAAGAAGATGCCCGCTGCCATGAACAATCCCTGGCAAACCATGAACAGCGCAAATCCCCAGGCTGAACGAAGAAAGATTTTCCATCGAGTCTCGCCTTTGAAAAACTGTATTAGCGTCAGCATGTTCGCAATCATCGTTATTGCCAAGACAGTTCCATTGATATCCGGAACCCACTTGCGGATAAAAATTCCAACAATCTGGATCACAAAGGCTTGCGCCGTTAGGAACGTGGTAATGACCAGCCACTCCGGATAATTCAATTCGCGGAATCGACGGAAGGCGAGTTTAAGGCCCAGAGCTTCGAATGGGACGATTAGCAACGTCACGATGGCGTAATGATCACTCATCCACTGCATGACGTTCTTTGCAGCCTGCTCAAACCCCATCGCATCAATGACTTTCGAAGCGTCTTTCATAGCTTCCGGGGAACCGGAGTTGACTCGGAGCATTCCTTCAAATGCACCCTCACCCAACCAATATTTCGAGGAAATTGTGATTACTGCACCGAGGATCATGATCATCAGCACAGGTTTGAAGTGGCCTCCGCGTTTGCCTTGGATGTATTCGCGGATCATGTGACCCGGACGTGTCAGCAAATGCTTGATCGTAAACAGGATGCCTTTGTCGACGTGAAAAATACTGTGTTGAATTTCATGCGACAGAAACTCCCAGTCAATGCGATGCGCGGGAGTCGGTTGAGCGCACGAAGGACAATATTTCTGGTCCGACCCATCGATTGGACGATTGCATTCGGCACACGCCGTAAGTTTCTTGAATCCTAAATCGCTCATTGGCGAACTTGCTCCATAAATGCATCAGTACCGTTGGCGAAGACTGCTGCGAAAATTCCGCCGGCAACCAATAGCGCACCCAAAATAATGACATAGAACGCATAGCCCACCAAGAAGCGCGTAACTGTGTTCCACCAGGGCTTGTGAGTAAACAGACGCAGCATTGTCCATCCTTGAATCACCATCATGGCAAGCAAGTCGAAGTTGCCGATTGTTGGCGATACTATTCCAATCAGCGCGAACACGATGTAGACACAGAGCGCTTGACCCACACAGAAGCATGCGACGACGAGCCATTCGGGATAATTAAGTCTGTTAGGTTTGCGCGAATAAAATGCAAACCACATTGCGAGTGCGAAGACGGGTGCAAGCAGCACCAGAAACAATGGAATGTGTGCGCCAATCCACTCGACGCACATTTTCAGGACTTCCATCATGCGTACGTCTGTCTGCTTCATTCCTTCCGCACGATCCGCACTCAAGGATTCGTAAGCGCCAAGCAAGAAGTCTGAGCTCGCAGTGGCACCGCGCGCAAACCTGGCGATGATCGTTGCCACCGCACCAAGGATCATGATGAGCAGCACTGGCTTGAAGTGGCCGGCGCGGTTGCCGTCGATGTATTCGCGGATGAAAGCGCCCGGACGTGTCAGCAGATGCTTGACGGTGAAGAGGATGCCTTTGTCGACGTGCAAAAGACCATGCTGCACCTCATGCGAAAGGAACTCCCAATCAATGCGATGCGTGGGGACTGGTTGTCCGCAGGAGCCGCAGAATTTTTGGGCGGGAGAAAATCCGGCGCCGCAACTTCCGCACGTCGAGGAGTTCGACATCCGTATTACCAAACGTTCTCGAAAATCAGCACGTACGTCATGCCGTTCCCTTGATTGGCCGAAATGATCTGCACAAGCTTCCAGCCGTCACGCGCGTGTTTGTTCAACTCTTCTTCGAGCGCTTTCGGCTTGCCTGTCCAGAGATCAATTGGAACTTCGACGGTTTTGTATTGGTATCGACCTGGCATGAGAGACCCCACAGAAATAGTTTCAGAAGATTTTGGCATACGAATGTGACACGTGTCAGGCGCCGAAAGTCATGGAGCGTGATAACTTCGGGATATGAAGACAATTATCTTGACCATCGGGTTGCTGGCTGCGTCCGGCGTCAACGCACAGACGATCAACGAAGGCGACTTCAAGATCAAGAATTTCAAGTTTGCGGAAGGACAGCAGATCGATACGCTCAATCTGCATTACCGCACTTGCGGCAAGCCAGTCACAGATAAGAAGGGCAAAACGACCAACGCCGTTTTGATCATGCACGGCACGGGCGGATCATCGAAAAGGAAATCCAACGCGTCCCGAACTCGAAGCTCATCATGATTCCTTTGACGCCAGCGAGTCGCGGTCATGGCTCGCACACAATCGCGGATCTCTGGAAGGATGATTTGAAGAAGCTACTGGACGAAGCGCCGCATCGCTAACGCAAGCTTATTTCATCCCGCTCGTGATCATTGCGATGACGAATGCGGTGGTGACGATCCAGATGATTCCCTTCAGCGCCAAACCAACCAGCGCTGCGCGGATGCCGGTGTTGAGAGGATTTTGGTCGTTGAACAAATCAATCATCGACCACACACCGAATCCCAGCATCAGCCATTAGACCCACGGTTCGACACCCGGAAAGAACCGAATGATCGGCAGCGAAATCATGTAGATCAACAACGCCTGCGCCACGAGGAAGGTCGTAATCGAAAACCACTGCCGCACCGTGTAACGATTGAACGACTTGAATGCGAGTGCGAGTAACAACGCGATGACGGGGAAGGAAGCGAGGATCACGACTTCCATGTGCTTGCTGACGAAGTTCGTGACAGCGAGCGTTCGATCGGTGATGCCGGCGAGATCGAACTCATCACTTTGCACTTGTTTCAAGCGCTCACCTGCGGCATTGAAGTCCGCGAACTTGCGTGGCATCAAACGGTTGTAGAGATAGATCATCCCTGCCGAGAGCAAGGTGATGAAGATGATGGGACGCGGAAACTTCGCCCACTTCCCCCCCAGATAATCGCGCATGCTCTGGCCCGGTTGCGTCATCAACTTGACCACGGAACGCACGAGTCCCGAGTTGGCTTGACCGAGATGAGCTTCGACTTCGGTGATTGCGAGGTCGGCGAGGGATTTTTTCTTCTGGGTAATGTTCGTGGTTGACGCCCCACAGTTCGAACAAAATTTCTGGTCGGCTTGCAAAGGTTCGCGGCATTGTGGGCACACGCGCACTTGCACGGCTTTGCCGCAGGATGTGCAGAATTTCTGGCCGGGTGCCAGATTGGCGCTGCAGCTATCGCAAACGTTCATGCCTTCTCTCCATTGCGGAAGAAGGGTCGGCTTAACGCATCCTCAAAACGGCGCGCGCGAGTGACACGGGAAACCGAGCCCAGATTCCACCCAAAACTACCAAACGCTGGATAAAGTTCAGGTGAACTCCCTCGAACTTGCGGAAATACCGCATCAATCCAAGGTGCTTATTCCACTCGACGAAAAACGGCCGCTTCTTCGACGACACACTGCGCAAATGCTTCACGGCCACATCATTCGCGCAATAGATCTTGATGCCCAAGGCACGCGCACGCACACAGAAATCCAAATCTTCCGCATGCAATCGATAACCTTCGTCAAAACCACCCAACGCCTTAAACACCGCCACCGGCATCCACATCACCGCACCGGAAATCGCAGGGACCTCTTGCAACGATGATCCATCGGACGGAATCAGGAATTGATAGGACGATTGCCCAAACACGCGTTGTATCGTCGGCCAAAACAACAAGTCATTCCGCCGTGCATTCCCATCCAATACGCCATCTTCATCGACTAAAGCCGTGCCGATCAACGCCGTGCCATCGAGCCGCGACAACGCATCCACTTGCGATGGTTCAATCTCGCAATCGGGATTCAACACAAGTAACGTTCCATCAAACTCACGCGGCAAGTCTTCGACTGCGAGATTGATGCCGCGGCCGAAGCCGAGATTTTCTTCGGATGCAATGAAGTGCACACGTGGATCACGCGATGCAAAACGCGAAACAATGTTGACGGTCTCATCGTCCGATGCACTGTCGACCACGCGCACATACGTTACCAAAGGTGATGCAAGCACCGACGCCAAGCATGCTTCAATCGTGGAAGCGTTGCGATGCGTGACGATGGCAACGGCGATCGACATCAGGATGCCGCAGTCTCCGTCCCAATTGACTCAAACAAATCGCGCTGCAAATCCGGTGGCGTGACGGCAGCAATCTGCGACGACAATTCATTGCGCATCGAGCGCTGCGGGTCGTTCAACACGAAGTGCGCTTGACGTGATTGCCAATCCGGCCATCGCGCAAACAACGCGGCGGCATCGCCATCTGCAGCATGCTCTTCAATCGAACAACCGACGAATGCAGATTCACAAAACACATTCCGCCACCCCATCCCACTGAAGCGCATCGACAGATCGACCAACGCGGCATACCAGGAATTGAAACTGGACGGATCAACCAAACCAACGGCTTTGCGGGCGGCACCACGGATCATCACGCAATGCGGAATCGCAGACGGAATCTCCGGATACGTGCGCGGCATGTTCGCCGCACCCTGCGCAACCAACATCGCATCATCCGGCAAAGGATTCACAACGCCCATCGTTGGCCACGACAAAATATCACCCATGTTTGACCAAGGCGTCGCCGTTGCAATCGATGCATCGGATGCGAAACATGCTTCCAACCGATTCAACCAACCGTGGAACGGAACGGAAAAAGGTGACAGCACCACGACATCCGCATCACCGACTGCGGTGAGCAACTCAAACATGTTTTGGACTTCACCCGTCGCATTGCCACGTCGCGTGTAATCGGCGGTTAGCTTCGTCTGTGCGATCCAGGCTTTGATCAAGTCAAAACCACGTGTCGTGCACTGCGCATTATCCGGCAACCAAACACGCGTGCCCGGCGCAGTCGACTTGTCCAGTGCGGCCAGACAAGCATCAAGCGCTACGTCATCGCTGCAAACCGGAACGATAACGACGGTCAAATCAGTTCACCCAGATGCGTGCATTTTGGAACATACGAACCCACGGTGACTTCACGTTGCCCGACTCGCGCGGCGACCAGCTCATGTTCGCAACCCGCAGCGTACGCTCCGGATGCGGCATCATGATCGTGAAACGTCCATCGTCATTGCACAGCGCAGCGATCGCCTCTTCCGAACCATTCGGATTGAACGGATACGAGACCGCCATCGAGCCATCACCGTTGACGTAACGCGCCGCAACTGCAGCCGCTTCGCGATCCGTCGCCGATGCAAACGTCGCACGACCTTCACCATGTGCAATCGACACCGGAATACGGGAGCCTGCCATCCCCTGAAAAAACACCGATGGCGACTCCAACAACTCGAGCTGCGAAAAACGCGCTTCAAACTGTTCGGATTGATTACGCAGGAACACCGGCCAATGCTCGGCACCCGGAATGATGTCCTTCAACTGCGACATCATCTGGCAACCATTGCACACGCCCAAACCAAACTTGGATGTATCCGCAAAAAACTTCTCAAACTGCTCACGCAACGCCGGACGTTCAAGGATCGATGTCGCCCAACCACGACCTGCACCGAGCACGTCGCCATACGAGAAACCACCACACGCCGCGAAGCCGTTGAAATCATTCAACTGGAATCCGCCGTTGATAAGATCACTCATGTGCACGTCAAATGCATCAAAGCCCGCTTGCGTAAACGCCGCCGCCATTTCGATCTGACCGTTAACACCTTGCTCGCGCAAGATCGCGACCTTCGGACGCGCACCGACATTCACGTACGGCGCATCAATGTCTTCCGTTGGATCAAACGTGAGACGCGGTTTCAAACCAGGCGTGTGGAAGTTCTTCGTCGATTCCGCTTCTTCGTCGGCGGTTACGGGATTGTCACGAAGCCGTTGCATCGCATGCGATGTCGACCACCATGCATCCATCAACTCATCCCACGACCACTCAGTCAGCAACTCATCACCATGCAAAACTCGCATGCCCGTTTGACCATTTGGTTTCGCAATGCGTTGCGCACAGTCGATCAAGTTATGTTCGGCAACGAGATCGGCAAACTCCGCGCGATCTTCCGTACGGATTTGCACCAACGCACCCAACTCTTCGTTGAACAACGTGCGGAATGGATCATCGCCCCACAGACTCAGATTCACATCGAGACCCATGCGCGATGCAAACATCATTTCAGCAAGCGCCGTGAACGCACCACCATCCGAACGGTCGTGATACGCACACAGCAAATTCGCATTACGTGCTTCGCGAATCAGTTCAAAAAACTCACGCAATCTTTCCGGATCATCGAGATCAGGAACACCACTGTCGCCACGCTCAACACCATGTCCTGCCAACGCAGGCGCCGTATGCGAGGCGTCCGCTGAAACGGCTTCAGGATGTGTTTGCGCAAGAATCGATCCGCCCAAGCGTTGCTTTCCACCGCCAAGACCAATCAACCAAACTTCCGTTTCCTCACCGCGCAACATCAATGGCGTCAGATGCTTACGCACATCGGACACGGGCGCAAACGCCGACACGACCAACGAAACCGGCGACACCGATTTGAACGCTTCACCATCGACATTCCACTGCGCTTGCATCGACAACGAATCCTTGCCGACCGGAATGCTCAAGTCGAGCGACGGACAAATTTCCATGCCAACGGCACGAACAGCGTCGTACAACAATGCATCTTCACCATTGAAACCGGCAGCTGCCATCCAGTTCGCGGATAGCTTAATTTGCGAGAGATTTTCGACGGGTGCTGCACACAAGTTCGTGATCGCTTCACCCACCGTCATGCGCGCGGCAGCCGAAGCATCCAACAATGCCAACGGTGTACGTTCGCCAATCGCCATTGCTTCACCGGCGAAACCATCGAAGCCTGACAACGTAATCGCGCAATCGGCAACCGGCAATTGCCATGGGCCAACCAGTTGATCACGCGCCGTCAAACCACCAACGGAACGGTCACCGATCGTAATCAAATATTGTTTCGATGCGACGGATGGATGTGACAAAACACGTAGACCCGCCGCGTGCAAATCGAGATTTTGCCAAACCAGCGAAGGATACGCAGGCTCCGCCGGATACTCGGTATTGCGATGCATCTTAGGAGGCTTACCGAACAAAACATCCATCGGCAAATCAATCGGCCACTCACGTGAGCGATCCGCAACGGTCTCAACCGTCGCACCGTAACCAACAACCAGACGTTCTTCTGCTGTCGCATAACCAACGACTGCAAACGGGCAACGTTCGCGTTCGCAAATCGCCGCAAACTCTGCAACGCGATGCGCGGGCATGCCAAGCACGTAACGTTCCTGCGATTCGTTGCACCACAATTGCATTGGCGACAACGATGGATCATCGGTCGGCACTTGACCCAAATCAATCACGCCACCGAGATTCGAATCGTGCAGCAATTCCGGAATCGCGTTCGACAAACCACCGGCGCCAACATCATGCGCCGATGAGATTGGATTGTTGGCACCCAACGCCACGCAACGATCAATGACTTCCTGCGCGCGACGTTCCATTTCAGGGTTTTCGCGCTGTACCGACGCAAAATCCAGATCTTCTGACGACTCTCCCGATGCCACGGACGAAGCCGCGCCACCACCCAGTCCAATCAACATCGCCGGACCGCCGAGCACGATCACCGCATAACCGTCCTTCAAACCCAGCTTCTCAACTTGGTTGCGATCAATCGCACCGAGACCGCCGGCCAACATGATCGGCTTGTCATACGCACGAACCACTCGCGCATCATTCGTCGCGATTTCGAACGAACGGAAATAACCCGTCAAGTTCGGACGACCAAATTCATTGTTAAAAGCTGCGCCACCCAACGGTGCATCCCGCATGATTTCGAACGCTGTCGCCATCCGCGGATTCAACGGACGCTCAACTTCCCACGGCGTCCGTGCACCAGGAATGCGCAAATGCGAGACGGTAAAACCAGTCAACCCTGCTTTCGGTTTGCCACCACGACCCGTCGCACCTTCGTCGCGGATCTCGCCACCGTTACCGGTCGATGCGCCAGGAAATGGAGCAATCGCCGTCGGGTGATTATGCGTTTCAACTTTGATCGCGAATGCGGAATCGACCGTTGGCTCTGCGATGTATTGACGCGTACCAGGCTGCGGACGGAAGCGCTGCGATGGATAACCTTCCACGACCGCGGCGTTATCGCTGTATGCAGACAATGTGTGATTGGGGGTGACGGCGTGGGTGTTTTTGATCATTTTGAACAACGACATCGGTTGCTCAACGCCATCAATCGTCCACGACGCATTAAAAATTTTGTGTCGACAATGTTCGCTATTCGCCTGCGCAAACATCATCAGTTCAACATCGGACGGGAGGTGCGGCAACGTCGCATAACGTTCGCGCAAGTACTCAATCTCATCATCCGCGAGCGCCAATCCAAGTCGTTTGTTCGCCTCTTCGAGCGCATCCAACTCGATGCGTTCGAGCTCACCGCGCGCCGGCGTTTCAAACAACTTGAAGCCATCGTCGGCGTCGTTCAACACCGACTGCATCATCTTGTCGTGCAAAACGTCCGCAAACTCATCGCGCCATTCGGTGAGGTCATAGCGCATGCCCTTTTCGACACGCGCCACTTTCACGCCCGCACCCTGCAGCAATTCGGTGGCCTTCGACGCCCACGGCGACAAGGTACCCAAACGAGGCGACACGAATTTGCTCACGGCACCTTCCGGCTTCGCCGCGCGCTCTACACTCGCTTCCAAAATCCGCCCGAGCGTTGCCACATCCAGCACCTCCGCGCCCTGCGGTTGCACCCAGTAGACGGGATAGGCACCGAGCAATTTCACATCAGGCGCGATCGCCTGCAATTGGGATTGGAGTCGTTCGAGACGAAACGGAGACAGCGCCTGCGCGCCCTCAAGGACCATCATTTAGGCCAGCCATGCGTGGGTTGCAAAGGGACTGTCTATTTTACCCGAACCCGCGCCTACCCGCCGAAGTCCTTCCCCTGCTTGCTCAGCACGAACCGGTTGAACGCCCAGCCACCCGCGATCGGAATCATTGAAATGATCAGCGCTCTGACCATCGAATTCGCGAGGGAGTATTGACCATCGTTGTGGAGCAAGTACGCCATCACGCCAAAAATCACCGCCGACGCACTCGCCACCTGAGTCCACTTGCCATCGCGGATCCACGGACCGAAACACGCCATCGTCATGAATGGAACGACGACAGAACTGATGATCAAGGTGAGATTGTTCACGTCAGGCACTCCTCCTCGCGGGTGTCCCTTGGGGACTGACACAATTGTTGCAATTGTGACATTTGCAACACGGATCGAGTGCAGCAACAAATGTTTCTGTCAGCAACAATTGTTTCTGCGCGCGGCTACAAATGTAGCCACTGGCTACAAATGTATCCGCATCAACGCGCGAATTACTTCGGAGCGGAAGCGGTTTTCGCCCAGGCGTCGAGGCGCTGCTTCAACACCGCGGGCGGCAAGTAGCCACCGAGCTGCGTGCCGTCGGCTGCGAGAATCATCGGCGTACCGGTGAGACCGGCTTTCTGGCCGGCGACGTATTGGGCGGCGACGGTGTTTTTGCAGTCTTTGGCTGGCACAGGTTTGCCCGACTTCGCAGCCGTCAGCGCAGCCTTGCGGTCGGACGCACACCACACCGAAATCATGTCGACGAAGTCCTTCGACCCCAGCCCCTGACGCGGGAACGCCAGATACTCAACCGCGATGCCTTCCTTGTTGAGCTGATCGATTTCGCTGTGCAATTTGCGGCAATAACCGCACTCAACGTCGGTAAAAACCGTCACCGTATACTTCGGATTCGCCGGCGCAAACACGATGCGCTCAGACTTCGGAATCGCGTTGACCAACTTCATTCGCTCAGCGCCCATCGCCTGATCGGTCAGGTCGACCTTCGTGTACGAGTCGTACAATCCGCCACCTTGACCCGACAGAAAAATATACTTCCCATCATCCGACACATAGACCACTTGCCCGCCCGTCACAACTTGACGGAAACCCGGCACCGGCGCTGCCGTGATGCTGTCCGCGGTGATCGCAGGATTCATGCGCTTGATCGCTTCGAGTGCTCGCGCTTCCGGCGTGCCCGCTGCAGGTGCCGCCATTCCCGGTGCCATCGACTTCGAGACCACGGCCTTCGGTGCAGGATCAGTTTTCGGAGCGGCATCTTGTTGTTGAGCACACGCGACCAGAGCAACGCTGCCGAGTCCGAGGAGCAAAAGGGATTTCGAGATCATTCGTTTCACTGTAATTTTCATTTCCGTACGCGCCATCGTTAGCGGGATTCATTCGTCATTATGCACCTATCCCCGCGGGTGATGCTTCGCGTGCAGTTGCTTGAGCTTCTCGCGCGCGACCAACGTATAAATTTGCGTGGTGCTGAGTGAACTGTGCCCCAACAGTATCTGCAGGGCGCGCAAATCGGCGCCATGATTCAGCAAATGCGTGGCAAAAGAATGCCTCAACCCATGCGGACTCACCTTCGCCGGATCGATGGTGGCTTGTCCGGCGTATTTTTTGACGAGATTCCAGAATTGCTGGCGCGTGAGTTCCTCACCTTTTTCCGTCAAAAACAACCCTTTCACCCCCCGTTTCCCGCTCAACACGGGCCTGGCGGTATCCAGATACATCTGCAGCCAGTGCTGCGCTTCGTCGCCCAGCGGGACCAGCCGCTCCTTGCTGCCCTTGCCCATCACTCTGATGACGCCCTGCCGCAGGTTCACTGCCGTGCTCGGCAGGTTTACGAGCTCGCTCACGCGCAATCCGCTCGCATACATGAGCTCGAGCATCGCGCGGTCCCTTAGGCCGTTGGACGTCGTCGCGTCCGGCGCCGTGAGCAGCGCGGTGATCTGCGATTCGCTGAGCGCTTTGGGAAGGGAGCGCGGCAACTTCGGTGGTGTGAGGAGTGCGGTGGGGTCGTCGGTGCGTAGGTTTTGGCGGATCATCCATCCGTAAAAAGTCCGCAACGTCGTCAGCAACCGCGCATTCGACTTCGGGGAATAATTGTCGCGTGTCCTCGCCGCAAAATAATCAAACAAAACCGCCCTCTCCGCCCCCTTCAGCGTGCCCGGCGGCTCGTTACGCCAGCGGCTCAGCCCCTCGAGGTCGCGGCGGTAGCTGGCGAGCGTCGCCTTCGCGAGGCCATTCTCCGCCCAGATGCCGTTGATGAACTGGTCGATCAATTGCGCGTCGGCTTCGCAAACGTCGGGGCGATCTGCGGCGGCGCGGCGACGGCGGGTGATGGCGTCGGTTTTTGCATCAAAACTCATCCATCAAGCATAATCCCTGCATGGTGAATTTAACGATCCCCGCGCCGCAGCCCGGCGAGCGCCCGTACATCGGGTGGCGAGTGGTGGCGATGGTGTATGACTTTTTTGCGATGCTCGCGCTGTGGTTCGTCACCGTGCTCGTCTTCATGTTGTTGCATCGCTTGTCCGGTTCCGCCGAGCCCGCGATCCTGCCCGGCACCGGGTGGTCGTACGCATTGTTCGTGGCGCTGTACCTCGTAACGGGTGTCTATACAGTTGTATCGTGGCGCCGGGGCGGTCAGACGATCGGCATGAAGCCGTTTCGCACGTATGTGTTGGCGCCGGATGGCTCGTTCGCGTCATGGCGTACGCTGTGGATTCGGTTCTTCGTGGGGACGTTGGCGTTGGTCGGCGGGTTCTACATCGCGTGGGTGCGCCCCGATCGCCTGACGCTGCACGACTTGGTGTCGAACACGCGGCTGGTCCGCCGGTCGTCTTAACCGCGCGGACACAATTGTGTCCACTGGCTACAATTGTGGCCACTCGCTAGCGAGCAGACCGCACCGACGGCGTGCGGATGTCGCCACGAGGGCGCCCAAGGGTCACGCGGCTAGCCGGAGCGGCGGCGGAACAGGAAGAACGAGAACAGCAGCATCACGACCGTGGGCAGCGCGTAGCCGATACGCAAGTCGAGTTTGTAGACTTTGGCGAATTCGATGAAGGTGGATTGCAGCAGGAAAAACGCCAACCCGAATACGATGCCGATGAACAAGCGCTTCCCGAGACCACCCGAACGCAGCGTGCCGAACGCGAATGGGATGGCGGCGAGACACAGCGCCAAAATATTGATCGGATAGAACCAACGGCCCCAATAGAACTCGGCGAAGTCGGTGGACTTCATTTTGTTACGGTCACGGTATTCCATGCCGGCTTTCAGTTGCGCGGCGGACAAATAGCGCGGACGGTCCACGTCGGCACCGAGCGAAGTTGCGTCGAGCTTGGAGACCCAGTGCATGGAGGGGATTTTTTCCTCGGACATCGAACGATCCGTGAAGGTCGTGCGCGTCACGTTCGACAAGTCCCAACCATCGCCGGTGTGCACACCGGAAGTTGCGTAAGTGATCGTCTTCAACTGACGGTTCGGCGCGAATTCAAACAAGCGGAGCTCTTGCAGCTCGATCCAACGCTTAGAACCATCGTCACGCTCCTGACCACCCTGCGCGTTGATGATGTACTCACCCTCGCGAGCCCACACGCCCGAGTAACGCGTGACGATCATTTCCTTCGAGGTCGAAGAAGCGCGCATCGCATCGGCCGCACGCTCGCCCCAAGGACCCAACGTCTCACCGGAAACAACCATCAAGCCCGTCAAAACAGCAATCGCCGCAGCAACCGAAATGCCCAAACGACGGCGCGACAAACCCAATGCACGCAACGCCGTGAGCTCTGAAGAAGCCGCCATCTGACCCAACGCCATCAACGCACCGATGACGGCCGCATAAGGGAACAACTGATACAGACGACGCGGAATCGTGTACGCCATGTACAAAAGTGCTTGCGGAATGCCGTAATCGTTCTTGCCAACTTTCTTGAATTCGTCCGCAAAACCCAGCGTCAAATCCAAACCCAGCATGACGAACCACACCGCACACACCATCAACAAAATTTGACGGCCAACGTACCAGTCATGAATTTTCGGACCGAACTTCATCCGTCACCCCGCTTCGGCAGAGGCAAGCGCACGTTGAACGAGCTCTTCTTCATCCGACCATCGCGGAAGTACATCCACGCACCGGCGATCAACAGTGGAATCGAAATCCACCACATGCCGAGGCCGCCCGGAATTTTGCCATCTTCAATCCAATTGCGCGACAGCAACATCAAGTCGAACGCGACCATGTAAAGCAAAAACCCAACCAACACCCTCGAATACCTCGCTCCGCGTGGCGTCGACCGTGCCAATGGGAACGCGAGTAAAGAGAACGCCAGCGTCAGGAAAATCGGCGCCAAACGGAAATGGAACTGCGCCTGCGCCTTCGGATCCTTGTCGCCAATCAACGTCGAGAACGGACGGTATTCCGGATTGTTCGGATCGTATTTCGACTCACCTTCGGGCATCAACACATCATTTTGCTGATAGCGCAGCAGACGGTAATTCTTCGAACCATCGCGCGCGCCTTCGACTTCAAAGCCATTTTCAAGGGAAATAAAGCGACGGCCCTTGTCATCAATTACGACCTTCGCATTCGGAGCGGTGGTGATGTCCATGCGTTTATCATTCTGGCGATAAACAAAAATATCCGACAACTCCGAGCCTTCATCATTCGTTGCGCCCACGAAAACCACGCCCTTATTGCCTGGCAGCGCCGTGAATTGACCGGGTTGCAAACCCGCGACGACGAGATTGCGGCTCGCAGCCGAAACCATCTTGGCGGATTCCGCATTCGCCCACGGCCCGAGCCACGTCGAAACGCTGCCGACGATCAGCAAAATCGGCAAGACCACATAAGTTAAAGGACGCAAAAACCTCTTCGGCCCCGCACCCGCCGCATGCAACACCGGCATTTCCGAATCGCGGTACAAACGCCCCACCGCCAGCATGATTCCGAGCATCAACGCGAGCGGCAAAATAATCGGCGTCGCACTTAATAGCGTGAATAACAGCTGCGAAAGCATCATCCCCGCAGGCACCTGCCCGCTGGCGATATCGCGCAAAACATTCGTAAAAGCCGCGCCCACCGAGACCACAAACAGCACCACCGCGGTCGCAAAAGTCGCGCCGGCGAGCTCCTTGGTCAGGTATGAGTCAAATTTGGCCATGAATACGAGTCTAAACGCCGTTTGGGTGCAGAGTGCGAATGGATTAAAATAAACGTTTCATTTTAACGATATTTAGGATACGGGCGCTTAATGACTCTCGAATATAACCTCACCCGCGAACCGGCCACCTCGTTTGATACGGATTGCGTGGTGGTGGGTGTTTTTGGCGATAAATCCCTGACTCCATCGGCTGCGGCCATCGACACCGCTTCGGGCGGACGTCTTTCGGCGTTGCTGGAGCGCGGCGATGTCTCCGGCAAAACCGGTAAAGTCACCCTGCTCCACGACCTCGATGGCGTGACTGCCTCGCGTGTTTTGGTGGTCGGTCTCGGCGATCAGGAGAAGTTCGGCGTTCCTCAATACATCAAGGCGGTCAACGATGCGGCCCGTTTCCTGAAGTCAGGTCCGGCTGCGCGCGCGTACTTCACGATCAGCGAAGTGCCGGTGAAGGATCGCGACAACGCTTGGAATATCCGTCAGTCGGTTGTGAATTGCGATCATTCGAACTATCGCTACAACGCAACGCTCGGTTCGATTGCCCGCGAGAAGCAAGCGAACGAACCGGCATTGAATGCGTGGACAACGCTCGGTGATAACGAAGCCGCTCTCGCACAAGGCATCGCGATTGCGAATGGCGTGAACTTCGCGCGTGAACTTGGCAACTTGCCGCCAAACATCTGTAATCCAGGCTATTTGGCGCAACAAGCAACGAAGTTTGCATCGCGTTTCGACAACACCTCTTGCGAAGTTCTCGAAGAAAGCGACATGGAAGAACTCGGCATGGGCTCGTTGCTCGCTGTCGGTCGCGGCTCGGCGAATCCATCGAAGTTGATTGTTTTGTCTTATAAGAATGGTGGCGACGCAAAGCCTTACGTGCTCGTTGGTAAGGGCATCACATTCGATACCGGCGGCATCAACTTGAAGGTTGCCGGTGGCGTTGAAGAAATGAAGTTCGACATGTGCGGCGCGGCGACGGTCATCGGTACGTTCGTATCGGCAGTTGGCATGAACTTGCCAATCAACTTGAATGTCGTTGTTCCAGCCGTCGAAAACATGCCTGACGCAAACTCGTATCGTCCATCGGATGTGTTGACGTCGATGTCCGGTAAGACGATCGAAGTCGGCAACACCGACGCGGAAGGCCGTTTGATTTTGTGTGATGCGTTGACGTATGCGCAGCGTTTCGAACCACAAGCGTTGGTCGACGTTGCCACGTTGACGGGCGCGTGCATGGTTGCACTCGGCAAGTACGCATCGGGCTTGATGTCCAAGCACGATGATCTCGCCAACGAATTGCTCGACGCGGGGGAAGTGGTGTTCGATCGCGCGTGGCGTTTGCCGCTGTGGGACGAATATCAATCGATGCTCGACTCGACTTATGCAGACGTTTACAACATCGGCGGCCGTTGGGCTGGCGCTGTCACGGCAGGTTGCTTCCTCGCGCGCTTCACCGAAGGTCAGCGTTGGGCTCACCTCGACATCGCAGGTTCGGCTTCCGACGAAGGCAAGCGTGGCATGGCCACCGGTCGACCAGTTGGCCTGTTGAGCCAGTGGTTGATGAAGCAAGCGAACGTCGCATAACAACATGTCGCGCGCTGACTTCTATCTCATTGCGAAGGAACGTTTCCGCGATAACCCGTTGCTCCTTGTGTGCGAGCTTGCACGCAAGGCCAACGCGCAAGGGAACTGGACGTTGATCCTCACGCGTGATCGCGCGCAAGCCGAAGAGCTCGACGATTTGCTGTGGTCCTTTGATTCCGATGCTTACGTCGAACATCAAATCGTCAGCGGTGAAGAAGATGAGATTGCGCCGGTTTTGATTGCATCACCGGACATGGATACGCCGATGCGCCCCGTCGTCATCAACTTGCGTGACGAAGCGGTGCCCGGCGTTTTCGAGAGAGTGTTGGAAGTGGTGCCTGCAGATGAAAGTGCGCGTGGTCCTTTGAGGGAGCGGTGGAAGCACTATGCGTCTCAGGGAATGGCGATGAATAAATACGATATGTAGCTTCGCTAAGGTAAGGGGTAAAAGCTAGGACGCAAGTTGCGCGATAGCTCTTACCTTTTACCCAGCGAAGCAAGTGTGGAGTGATTGAGTTGAAAGAATTAGGTGCAAGTTACGAGCCGGGTACGTTCGAGATCCCGCTGTACGAAGGTTGGGAATCTGCCGGGTTGTTCAAGCCGAGCGGTAAGGGTGAGGCGTATTCGATATTTTTGCCGCCGCCGAATGTCACCGGAACTTTGCACATGGGTCACGCGTTCCAGCAGACGTTGATGGATGCGCTCATTCGCTATCACCGCATGCGTGGGTTCGATACGTTGTGGCAGATGGGTTCGGATCACGCGGGCATTGCGACCGAGATGGTGGTGTCGCGTAATTTGGCTGCTTCGGGTTCTGATGAGACTCGCAATTCGTTGGGTCGCGAAAAGTTCATCGAGAAAGTTTGGGAATGGAAAAACGAATCCGGCGACACGATTGAACGTCAGATGCGTCGTCTCGGTTCGTCCGGTGATTGGTCGCGTTCGACCTTCACGATGGACGACGGACCGGTTGAAGCCGTTCGCGAAGTGTTCGTGCGTCTGTTCGAAAAAGACTTGATTTACCGTGGTAAACGCTTGGTCAATTGGGATCCGGTTTTGCAAACGGCCATCTCCGACCTTGAAGTGGTCAATGAAGAAGAAGATGGTTTCCTGTGGTCGATCTCGTATCCATTGAGTGATGGAAGTGGTTCGGTCACCGTTGCGACGACGCGTCCGGAAACGTTGCTCGGCGATACCGCAGTGATGGTTCATCCGGAAGATGAGCGCTATACGTCGTTGCTTGGTAAGACCGTTGTGCTGCCAGTGACCGGTCGCGAAGTGCCTGTCATTGCCGATGATTATGTTGATCGTGAGTTCGGCACGGGCGTTGTGAAAGTGACGCCGGCGCATGACTTCAATGACTATCAAGTGGGTGTGCGTCATTCGTTGCCGTTGTTGAATGTGTTGACGCCGACGGCGCACATTGTTGATGGTGAAGAAGCGGACGCTGCTGGTATTCCGGCGAAGTATCGTGGGCTGGATCGTTTTGACGCGCGTAAGTTGATGCTCGAAGATCTCGAGGCATCGGCGCAGTTGATTGAAACCAAAGACCATAAATTGCAGGTCCCACGTGGTGATCGCAGTGGTCAAATCATCGAGCCGTATTTGACGGATCAGTGGTTCGTGCGCATGGATGAGTTTGCGCGTCGTGGCATGGCGTTGGTGAGCGGCGATGATGCGCCGATCAAGTTCGTGCCTGCGAATTGGATCAACACTTATCGTCATTGGATGGAAAACATCCAGGACTGGACGATCTCGCGTCAGCTTTGGTGGGGTCATCGCATTCCTGCGTGGTATGACGAGGACGGTAAGGTTTACGTTGGCCGCACGATGGATGAAGTGCGTGCGAAGTATTCGCTCGGCGAAGATGTGGTGTTGCGCGAAGACGAAGATGTTTTGGAAACATGGTTCTCGTCGGCGTTGTGGCCATTCAGCACGTTAGGTTGGCCGCGAACGGAAGAGATGGCTGCGCGTGGGTACGATCGTTACTTGCCGTCGTCGGTGTTGGTGACGGGCTTCGACATTATTTTCTTCTGGGTCGCCCGCATGATCATCATGACGGATGAGTTTACGGGAGAAGTGCCGTTCAAGGATGTGTTCGTCACCGGTTTGGTGCGCGATAAGGACGGTTCCAAAATGTCCAAATCCAAGGGCAACATCATCGATCCTCTCGACATCATCGATGGCATTTCGTTTGATGATTTGCTCGCGAAGCGCACGACGGGTTTGATGCAGCCGAAGTTAGTTGATCGCGTAACGAAGATGGTCCGCAAGGATTATCCGAACGGCATGCCGAAGTTGGGCGTGGATGCGTTGCGTTTTACGTTGGTCGCATTGGCGGGTCATGGGCGTGACGTGAAGTTCGACATGGATCGCGCTGAAGGTTACAAAAACTTCCTCAACAAGCTCTGGAACGCCACTCGCTTCGTGTTGATGAACACGTCGGGTGCTTCGTTTGTCGGTGCGCCGACGCCGGTCACGGATGCGGAGAAGTGGATTTTGTCGGAGTTGTCGCGCGTGTCTGCTGAGGCTGCGGAACATTTTGCGTCGTACCGTTTCGATTTGTTGGCTGCGTCGTTGTATGACTTCGTGTGGAATTCGTTCTGCGATTGGTTCCTGGAGTTGTCGAAGCCGGCGTTGGCCGCAGATGCTCCTGCTGATGCCGCTGCGTCGACGCGTCATACGTTGTTGTATGTTTTGGATCAGTTGTTGCGCTTGTTGCATCCGCTGATTCCGTTCGTGACGGAAGAGTTGTGGCAGCAAGTCGCGCCGCGTCTCGGTCTGTCAGGTTCGTTGATGCTTGCGCCGTATCCGGTTGCAGCGGAGACGTACCCTGCTGCAGTTGCTGACGTTGAGTGGTTGCAGGATGTCGTGACGGCGTTGCGTCGTGTGCGTTCGGAATTGAACGTGCCGCCGTCTCGCACGGTGCCGTTGTTGGTGTCGGGTGCGTCTGCTTCTGACGTTGAGCGGTTGGCGCAGTTTGATGCGTCGGTGAAGTTTTTGTGCAAGATTTCTGCCGTCGATTCCGTGTCCGGTGAGACGCCGCCTGCAGCTGCCGCCGTGGTTGGCGACATGACGTTGTTGGTGCCGCTGGAGGGGTTGGTGGATTTAGACGCTGAGCGCGCGCGTCTGGACAAGGAGCTGAAGCGAGTCACCGGCGAGATCGCGAAGTGCCAGGGTAAGTTGGCATCGGAGACGTTTGTGGCGAATGCGCCGGCTGCGGTGGTTGAGCAGGAGCGCAAGCGGTTGGTCGATTGGCAGGCGCAGCTCGAAGGGCTGTCTGCTCAGCGAGCCAAGTTGGCGTGAGTTCTAGGGTGCCGTCCGATTGGGCGGCATCTTTTTTCGGGGTGTCACAATTGTGACAAAACGATGCAATTTTCCCCGAAATGGTTGCGAAATGGTTGCAACGTGCCGCTAACTGTATATATCGGACCGTTCGTCGGAAAGTGCTTGCGGGGCACTTTGGTCGTGCCGTAGGCTGGATGCATGAACAGCCAAATTGACACCGCAGATGGGCGCAACCAAAATGGAACCAAAATGGTTGCAAGGTCCGCGCACATGCCCAGCATCACTCTGAAGAACATCCCGGAAGACCTGTATCTGCGGCTGAAGGCGTCCGCCGAGCGCAACCGCCGAAGCATCAACAGCGAGGCCATCGTCTGCCTGCAAGGTGCATTGAGTCGCCCGCCTCGCAATGTCGACGACCTTCTCGCCGACATCGACCGAATTCGCAATTCACATCGAGTGCGGATCACGAATGAGGAGATTGACCGCGCCAAGAATGAAGGCCGCGAATGATCGTCATCGACACCAACATCCTCGTACATCTAACCATTGAAAGTGAACTCACCGCATCGGCGCGGTCGTTGGAGTCTATGGTGGGGGAAGGATCTCAAGCGCCATGACGATCGCTTCTTCGCGGCGGTTGTTGGGCGCGGGGTAGTAGCCGGGGCGGCGGCCGATTTCGTTGAAGCCGGCTTCTTCGTAGAGCTTCAGTGCGGCGGCGTTGGAGGGGCGAACCTCGAGGAAAATCCGCTCGATCCGCATCAGTGGCGCGCGGGCGAGAACGTGTGCGAGGAGTTGGCGGCCGATGCCTTGGTTTTGGGCGGTGGGTTCGACCGCGAGGTTGAGCAAGTGCGCCTCCCCTGCTCCGACGGTGAGGAATGCGTAACCGAGCAAGTGCCCTGTCTCGTCATGCAGCACGTATGCCGGGTGCTTGATGCGGATGCAGTCGAGGAGGATGCCTTTTGTCCACGAAAATTCGTAGGCGCGGTGTTCGATTTCCCACAACGCATCGAAGTCCGACTCGACGATGTCGCGGATGAAGTGCGGCATTTAGCGTCGTTTCGCTCGGATCGCGCGCAAGCGGGGCCACAACTCGCGCTTGGCTTGCGGGTCGTCGCGCAGTGCGTCGATGTCAACTTGCAGTTCGTCGAGGACGGCGCGGGCGTCAACGCGGCGGGTCTGGCCGGTGGCAGCAAGCAGCGCGCGCTCGAGCGGCGATTGCGGTGCGGTGGCGCGGACGGCGGCGGCACGGGCGACAGCGACTTCGGCTGGCGGCGCAGGTACGAAGTCTGGTGCTTTGCTGACCGGGGGCGGTGGTGTCACATTTGTGACATTTGTGACAATTGTGACAGGCGGCGCGGGAGCGACGACAGGCGGCGCCGGCGTAGCTTCGAAGGAATCCGTCTGCAGCGCCAACACCGCATAGCCCATCGCGGACAGGTACTCGACTTGCTCCGAAGAGAAGAAGCCCCCGTCACTCATGCGGCGTGACCGAGACGGATGGCGGGGCGCGGCGGGTGATTTTGCGGAGGAGCCAGGCGACCGGACCGTACAGCGCGTAGAGACCGAATACCGCGAACAGCACGACTGGCGGATTCAGTGCGACGCCGATGATGGCGAGGACCAGCAGGAGCATCACCCAAAATGGGACGCGACCGTCGGAGCGCGAACCCTTGAAGGACGTGTAGAAAAATCGCGAGAACATCAGCAGTCCCACTACAGCGGTGAACGGCAGCGCAATGAAGCGGATCGATTCGCCGGAGGTGATGCCGTTGTCGACGCACGTCCAGATGAAGGCGGCCATCAGCGAAGCGGCGGCGGGCGATGCTAGACCGACGAACCAACGCTTGTCGACTTGCGTGATTTGCGAGTTGAAGCGCGCGAGACGCAAAGCGCCGCAGGCGGCGTAGAGGAACGCGGCCATCCAGCCGAGCTTGCCGAGCATGACCGAATCTTGACGCAGGAAAATCAACGACCAGTGATACATCACCAACGCTGGAGCGAGACCGAAGCTGACGAGATCCGACATCGAATCGTACTGCGCACCGAACTCCGATTGCGTGTTGGTCAAGCGCGCGATGCGCCCGTCCATCCCGTCGAAAACGGCAGCGAGAAAAATCGCGACACATGCGTGCTCGAACTTACCCTGCGTTGCCGCGATGATCGCGTAAAACCCCGAAAACATCCCCGCCGTCGTAAACAAATTCGGCAAAAGATAGATTCCACGCGGTTTGCGCGGCGGTTCGGCGTGATCGGAAGGAGAACTCATAGCCGCTAGTATGGCAAAATTGAGGTTTGTTTGTCTCATTCCCGGAACCTCATGCGTCTCTCGCAATTTCACCTTCGCACCGTCAAGGAAACCCCCGCCGAAGCCGAACTCGTCAGCCACAAACTGATGCTGCGCACCGGCATGATCCGCAAGCTCGCCTCGGGTCTGTATACCTGGACGCCGCTCGGACTTCGCGTTTTGCGCAAGGTCGAGAACGTCGTGCGCTCCGAGATGAATGCAGCCGGCGCCATCGAAATGCTGATGCCAACAATCCAACCGCGTGAACTGTGGGAAGAAACGGGACGCTGGGAAAAATTCGGACCGCAACTGTTGAAGATCACCGACCGAAAGGATGCGGACTATTGCTATGCGCCGACGGCGGAAGAGGTGGTGACGGATTTTGCCCGGAATGAATTGCGTTCTTATAAAGAACTGCCGGTCAATTTCTACCAAATCCAAACGAAGTTCCGTGATGAAATCCGTCCGCGGTTTGGTGTGATGAGGGCGCGGGAGTTTTTGATGAAGGATGCCTACTCCTTCCATTTGACGCAGGACGATCTCGCGCGCGAGTACAAAAACATGTACGACACCTACTCGCGCATCTTTACGCGCCTCGGATTGAAGTTCCGCGCGGTGTTTGCGGATACCGGCGCGATCGGTGGTTCGGCTTCGCACGAATTCCAGGTGCTCGCCGATTCCGGTGAAGATGCGATCGCCTACTCTGACGCATCGGATTACGCCGCGAACATTGAGTTGGCAGAAGCCGTTGCAGTGGGCGAACGTGGTGCGGCTTCGGAAGAAGTGCGCAACGTCGATACGCCGAAGCAAACGACATGCCTGCAAGTTGCGGAGTTGCTCGGCATTCCGTTGGAGCGCACGGCGAAGTCTATTGCGGTCGTGACGTTGGCGGACGACGAATTTGTGTTGGTCTTGTTGCGAGGTGATCACGACGTCAACGAAATCAAATTGACTAAGGCGATCGGCGAGTACCGCCTGGCGACGGAAGAAGAAATCCGTGCGGCATTGCAGACGGTGCCGGGGTTTATTGGTCCAGTGTTTGTGACGGAGCCAACGCGTCCGGTGCGCGTGATTGCGGATCGTGCGGCGGCTGTGTTGAACGACTTCGTCGTTGGTGCAAACGTGCCAAAATTCCACACCGCCGGCGTCAACTGGGGCCGCGATTTGCCGGAGCCGTCGTTGGTTGCGGATCTGCGTAACGTCGTTGAAGGTGATCCATCACCGGATGGTGTCGGCAAGTTGTCGATGGCGCGTGGCATTGAAGTCGGTCACGTGTTCCAACTCGGCGATTCGTATGCGCGCGCGATGAACTGCACCGTGCTCGACGAAACCGGCAAGGCCGTCGTGCCATTGATGGGTTGTTACGGTGTCGGCGTATCGCGCATCGTCGCCGCCGCGATCGAACAAAATCACGACGACAACGGCATCATCTGGCCTTCCGCCATGGCTCCTTTCGAAGTTGCCGTTTGTATCATCAATCCGAAGGACGATGAGGTGGTGTCTGGTGCGGCTGAGGTTCTGTACGACGAGTTGCGTGCGCGTGGCGTTGACGTTGTTATGGATGATCGCGGCTTGCGTCCGGGCCAAATGTTCGCGGACATCGAGTTGCTCGGCATCCCACATCGCGTGGTCGTCTCCGGCCGCGGCCTGGAAAACGGCACCTACGAATACCGCGGCCGCCGCGACACGGATTCCGTCAACCTCGACCGCTCGGCGCTGTTCGACAAGCTCGGACTGTAAATTCCAGGGGTGTCACAACTGTGGCAGATTGATCTGACTCGAAAAAACGGACACAAGATGTAACGGTTTACACTCCAACTTATACGAGGTAAATCATGAAATCGAAGTCCAAACCGAATCAAAAATCCAATGCCGGCCGATATTCCGCCGAA